>DASZZM010000035.1:0-222882 GCA_035544895.1 Thermoanaerobaculia bacterium | reverse complement strand
TCTCGACCCACAGTGGAGGCTGCCGGTGCCGCTTGCGCTTGCCCATCGCCATGCTTGGAGTCCTCCAGAAGCTGCCTCCAAGTTTACCGGCCCTCGACCGCTAACTCAAGATGTTTAAACCACTTTCACCACGGGCTGCTGGAACGCGCTCGCCGCCGCGGGCGGCTCGGAGGGCTCGGAGCAAGGCTCCTCGGAGAGCTGCCGCTACGTCCGGTTTAGCAGGGTAAATCGCGCATCACTCAGTCTGGATAGGCGACGCTGGCGCTCGCCGTTCCGAGTTTCGCATGTGAAACTCGCCCGCTTTTGGCGCCATCCGCACCGCTTGTGCTCCACTCTTCGCATGACGACACGCGAGCCCCCGTCGGAGATGCGGTGTGGGTGGCGCGGCGGCCGACCGAGGCTTTCCGAGTCGGCGCGGCTGACTAGAAAGATCTCCATTCGGATAACCGAAACCGAGTTGCAGATTCTCGACAGCCACGCGCAGCTCGCCGGCGTCGGCCGTGCAACGCTGCTGCGCCGAATGGTGCTCCGCTACCGACCCCGCCGCTCGGTCGCGCCCGCCGTCAACCTGGCGGCGGTCGGCGAGCTCAACGCGATCGGCAATAACTTGAATCAGCTTGTGAAGCTGCTCCACCAGGGAAGGGCTCCGCTGGGCCTTCAGGCGCTTCTCGAGGAACTTCTCGCCAACATCCGCTCTCTCCGGCGTGAGCTGCTTGGCCTACAATCGCCCGGTGATCGGAAGGCAGATTAAGAGACATAGTCTACCCGCGATTCTTGCCATTGGACAGGCACCTTGTGCTTAGATTTGGACCATGGACAGAGTGAACGCCGGTGAGTGTAGAGGCTTAGTCTTCGTCCGCGGGCTGCTGTTTCTTCTTCTTCCGCCATGCAAACCAAGAACTCGTCGTCGGGCCTGTGGGAGCTGTGGTCGGGGCCGAGGGTGGCAGGGCGGGAGCGGAGCGAAGCGAAGCGGGAGTCCCTGTCCAAGAGTTGTGGGAGGTGCGAAAATCGGCGAGGGGGTGTGGGGCAGCGTAGCGCAACGGAGCGTGAGCCGATTTCCGCGCCTTCCACAACTCGTCAGCTTCCATAGGCCACCAGGGAGCCGGGTTCCACTTTGTTTATTCGGCGCCCATCAGCCTAAGAGTTTGACGGAGCCAGATGAGCGCCAGCAGCCGCACGCCGCGGAGGAGATGTGATGCCCACAAATCAAAGCCACATAAGTTCGCCCCTGCTCGGTGAAAAGGACGCAGCTCTATTCCTGAACCTTTCTGTGAAGACGTTGCAAAACTGGCGCGTGTCTGGTCGCGGTCCTTCCTTTGTAAAGATAGGGCGGCGCGTCCAATACCGTCTCACAGATCTCGAAGAGTACGTGGCGAAGTGCGTTCGGTGCTCTACGTCCGACCGGAGAGAGCCTCTGCGCTGACGCAACGACCCTGGCTATCGTCATGCCTAGTGTTGGATGACGCATTTTCTCTACCGTGGACGCTTGCAGCCGATCCCGAAAAGCCCGCCGCGCTTGTCTGACATGATCTCTTGGATCTCTGGCTCCAACAGCGCGTTGAAGCCGCGCCGTCTCAACTCTCGCTGCCCCCCAAGGAAGATCACACGCCGCTCCTCATCCGTTCTGGCGGCCTTCTGCCGTTGGGTACAGGCAAGGAGGATCTCAAGCTCAGCGACAGCCACATCGCCCTCGTTTATGAGGCGTTCCGCCGAGTGTCGGCCGTTACAGCGGAGCGAGAAGAACCGGCGAGGAAAGAGGAGGGCGGGGCGAGCGAAGCGCCCGGGGGTGTGGGCCGCCGCGCGGGTAGGGACGAGCGAGTCGGTAGGATCACGGACAGGCCACGCAGGAAGGGAGGAGCGTAGCCGAGGTGGGCCGGGCGCGGAAGTTCTCTCTCTTTCTTCTCTCATTTCATCTAAGAGTATCCTCGCCAAGTTCGGTGTGCGCGACCGCACGCGCGCCGTGCTGAAGCCCTCGAGGCGGGAGTGCTGCACGGTGCTCGAGTAGCGCCTGTGGCGAACCATGCCGCAGCGAAAGTGCAATCGAATGATAGCAATGAGGCTATAGGCTTGCCAATATCGTTAGAGCGCTGCTAGGATCGTCCAAAAGCGAGAGTCTATGATCAAGCGGACGCGGTGGCTGCTCTGCGTCGTGCTCGCAGGGGCGGTGCGGCGGCAAACTTTCGGCGCCTTCGAGGAAGGAAGAGGCAATGACAACTACAGTTGGAGTGATCGGGTCAGGTGAGACGCGGGAAGTTTTCCGCAATGACACCATCGGGCCGCCTCCGAGCCCGAGCGTGCCACCTCCTCCGAGCGTGTCACCTCTGGTGTGGAGAGTGGCAATCAACCTTGTCGTACAAAACGGGCAGGTCAACGTGGGCGCTGCCACCGGCAATCCCATCGGCGGCGTTCCCTTAGGCGGGAATTCCATCTTCGCTGCTGATGTGCAGCCAGGTAGCGGTATCGCGATCACCTGCGACAGGGCCGCAATCTGCGCATATACTTTGACCGCAGAGCCGGCCAAGGGTAGTTCTTAGCGGTATGCCTCTTCGTGTGGCGGCGATCAAACCGACTACGGCCTGGTCGTCGGGCTGGGCAGACGGGTCGCGACGGCTGGACTCAGCCTGCTTGGGCGAAGTGGCGCACCGCCAGCACCTCGTCCGCGTTGATCGGCTCGACGTCGGAGGCGCGCACGGCGATCACGACTATCGACTCGCCGAGGGCGTTGAAGACCTCGAGCAGGCAGCCTTCCTCGCCTCTTTCTGGATGGGGAACGTGGTCTACGAGCACGGCTACGTCCCCCTTTTTCAGCCCGTGCTCATCAAGGTCCCGTGATAGCGCCACACGCTCGTAGAGGGGCATTTTCATGCTGGTTTCTCTTTTCTGGGTTTGAGCGTCACGAACCGCACTCGTCTGTCGAGGTGCTGGCGAAACCAGATCGCGGTTACCACCAACCGACGGCCATTCGGCCCCAGGATCTCGCCGTCGGTGCGGAGGAACTCCCCGTACTCATTGGTGCCGTCGTCGACGGCATCGACCCCGGCGGCCAGCTCTCGGAGAGCGCCGATCAGGGCCTCCGGATTCTCCTTATGAAAGCCGGCTTGTGCCAAGAATCTCGACTTGTCATCCCAGGGACGTTGTACCAACAGGTAGTGAGTGATCTTCTCGGCAGCAATCAGCGCGTCGGGCGGAATCTTCATGAGGACCGCCTGCCAAAGAAACCTCGGACGGGCCGTGGTGCAGGTGTCACCGACAGTCTACCATCCCGTGTCTTACCTACCGAGGCCGTAGTCGGGGCCAAAACCAAACCGCGAGCCAGGCTTCGCGCGATGGGCCGGCCAGCGGTCAGGCGGCTCGCTGGACTGCGCGGACGGTGCCGGAGAGAGGACCTTGACGGTGGCATACTGAGGGCACGGGCGGAGTTCAGGATGTCGTCTAAGAAGCTCAAGGAGTGCGGAGTTGGCCATAGGGTGGCTCCTAGGCGCAGTCAGGCTCCGGCGGTCGCGAGGGGCGCTTGTCTTTTGTGGGGAGGAACGGTCCTCCCCCTTGGTGCTACGGCTTCTTGAAAGCGATCACCTCCCCTCCAGGGTTGCCTTGCAGCGCCGCCGAGATCTGGACACCCCTGCCGAGGCCCGGCTCGAATGAGCTGACGGCCGTTCCGTTCACTCCCGCCGCCGACTTGCGCAGGGGTTTGCCTTGCCTGCACGGCGCGCCGCGGCGCAGGCCCTGTGCGCGCCGCGAACCGATCGACCCGGGCGGCAAACGAGCGCAGTGCTGCAAGCGCGGGCGCGAAGCCCGGTCCCAAGAAGGCCAAGTCGGCCCTCTCCCAGGGCAGCGGCGCGGTCGGCTCGACCGGCTCGAGCTCCGTGGAGCGCGCGCACCGCATGACGGCTACTAAGGCCCCACCGGATAGGTGGCGGTCGCCACGCCCCGTGACCGTCAGCATGAGACCCTTCCCGAGAATCATCACCAGGATAGAGCCGTTCTCTACAGCAACGGCACCGTCACCCCGTTGGGTTCCATCGGTGCTAACTGTAACATAACAATGGGCATTAACGATCATGGCGATGTTGTTGGCCGATCGTCAAGCCGTTGCCACGGCAACCGGTCCCCTCTGTTTTACGGCGACACCACGCAACGGGCATTTCTTTACCACAACGCCGCCGTGTACGATCTCAACAACCTCATCACCACGAGCGGCTGGACGATTTACGACGCGGCGGCGATCAACAACAACGGACAAATCGACGGGACGGAGATCTTGAATGGGCAGTACTTCGCGATCCGTCTTGACCCAGTCCCTCAACAACCCTGCTCGCTGCAAGGGGGGCTCTGCTTCTTTGCCGTGCCGCCGTGCCGCGTGCTCGACACGCGCAATGCGGACCAGGGGCCGGCCTTCGGCAACGAGGACCGCGTGGTCACGGTCGCCGGCAGGTGCGGCGTGCCGCTCACCGTCACGGTCACCCAGACGACGGGGGCGGGCTTCCTCACGCTGCACGCCGACGGCACCACGCCGCCCAGGACCTCGACCATCAGCTTCCAGGCCGGCCAGACGCGGGCCAACTACGCAGTCGGCGCCCTGTCGCTTGCCGGCGACGGCACGATGCGGGTATACGCCAACGTCTCGGGCCAGTCCCCCAGGGTGCAGGTGATCCTGGACGTCGCCGGCTATTTCGAATAGGCCGCGGTCGGGTGCAGCTGGCGACTTCCTGGCCTTGGGGCCGACTGCTTGTACACTAGTGTAAATGAGTGTACAGTCGGACTCCCGGAGGGTAATTGCTATGGCCAAGCAACTCAGACCCCGAATCCGCCATGTCCCACTGACCGAGGCGCGCGCCTCCTTGGGTACGATTGTCAATGAAGTGAACCGCACCAGCAAGTATGTCGTTGTAGAGCGCGGTGGGTTGCCCGTCGCCGTCATCATGGATGTCGACGAGTTCGAGGATTACCTCGACCTGCGCGATCCGGCCTCGCGAGAGCGCATCGCTCAGGCCAGCCGTGAGCACCGCGCTGGAGAGTCCTCCCCGGCCGAGGACCTCCTTCCCCGCCTGCCGCGAGTCGCAGTGAACCGGCGGCGCAAAAAGACCGCGACCCCCAGAAAGTGACGACCGGCTTCAAAGTCTCGGCTCCGCCCAGCTTCGCTCGCACGCTCGAGTCTCTGGCCAAGCGCCATCCCGAGCTCGTCGAGCTCTTCTCTCAAGCTCTCTCGCTGCTCAGGGAAGATCCGTACGACGTCAGCCGCACGCATGCTATCAAGAAGCTGCGCGGTGTGCCGTCCGGAGAAGGTCAGTACCGGTTGCGCCTCCGGCGCTTCCGCCTTCGCTACGACATCGTGGGACGCGAGGTCGTGCTGCTCGACGTCAGCCTGCGTCGCGAGGACACCTACCGGTAAAGGCCCTCCCGGCCGACGCCGGATCGCGACGCGAATCCCCTCGGCTCGCCGCTGGTTGCTCCCGGCGGCGGTTAGCCCCGCCGCGGTCGTGCGTGTCGCCTCGGGCGTGTTGGCCTCTCAAGAGTCCTTCTAGTAGCGACGTTGGTATTGACGGAGGCATGGGTTATGACCCATACTTGACTATGCCTACGGTAGTTGATGGGGAGTTCGAGTGGGATTCAACTAAGGCAGATGAGTCACGCAACGAAACCGCGAGTCGAACGTGAGGCGGAACCGGTGCGGCTTCTCGGTCGTGGGCTGCGAGCGCAGCGGGGAGTCCATCTCACGATGCGAACCCTGCGCGAAGCAGCCGGGAAAACTCAAGCAGAGGTGGCGAAGGCATCTAAAATCGATCAGGCAGACATCTCCCGCTTGGAGAGCCGCGAGAATTTCGCCGACTGCCAAGTTTCGACACTTGAGCGCTATGTTGCCACGCTGGGTGGACAGTTGGAGCTTGTCGCCGCCTTTGGGGACAAGAGAATCGTTCTCGCCGGTGCGCAGTCAGGCTCCCCTGGTCAGGTGCTGCCCGAGAGGGATTTCCCGCATTCGGGCCGCGGGCCAGCCCGGCGATAAGCGACGCCATGGCAACCAAGAGCGGCAACTCGTCCGGATCGAAGAAGAAGTCCATGGATGGTCTCGAGGACACCAGCGGAAAGGCCGGCAAGGGGAAGAGCTGTCGCCGGGCGCCCGTGTTCTTTCTCTCGGAATCTGCCGCATGACTGGGTTACAGTGGTCCCCGGCTCTTCTTCTCGAAGACATCGCCCGCGGCATTGGGGCCTACTTATTTCTGCTCCTCCTCTTTCGGCTGGCCGGAAAACGAACGGCTGCCCGGTTGTCGACATTCGACCTGATCGTTGTGTTTCTGATCGGCGCTGCGGCGCGGCCCCTCATGCTCCGGAGGGATGCGGACATCCTTAGCGGGATAGTGCTAACCACGACGCTGGTGGCTACCCACTTGGCACTGGCATGGTCGAAGATGCGGTGGCCCGCTTTGTCGAAGACCTTGGACGGCGAACCAGTTCTGCTTTGGGAGAACGGCAAGCCCAGGAGCGAGGCAATGCGTCGCGAACGTTTGGATATCAACGACATTCTTCACGCCGCGCGGGAGCACCACGGACTCGACGACGTGAGCGACGTGTGGAAGGCCTATCTCGAACTTGACGGCAAGATCTCGATCGTGATTCGGCGGCCGAACTGACTGTCTGCCGGCGGAAACGCGAGCCGCCAGCCCTGATAATTCAAACGATAGGCCAGGTTTCGATGAGAAATTCGAGACGAGGATGATCTGGGACCCTGTTTAACAGGGTGAGCTCGGCATTGGCTGCCCAGCACCTGGAACTCGCCAGGGTTCTGGAGCCGGCCCGGGTGGCTTGTCACCTGGTATCCACTGGCCCGGTCTGGAGCCCCGTGTTAGCATGCGACCTACCCCGACAACCTAACTCTGGAGAACCCCGATGCGAACCGCGATTTTGGCGATGGTCCTGGCCTCGACTCTCGTGACCGGAGTGCTCGATGCAGCGCCCCCCAAGGCTCCACCGGCGGATGTCGGACCGGGTCACATCGCCTGGTTCGACATCACTACGACTAGCTTGCCGAGGTCCAAGGAATTCTACGGGAAGCTCTTCGATTGGCAATTTACTCCTGTCCAGGGCACTGATCAGGCGGCAGAGATAGTCGCGGGTGGCACGGCCATCGGGACGCTACGCGTTGCGGAGGGCAAGATCTCCGCGTTCAACGGAGTGGTCTATGTCCAGGTGACCGACATCCAGGCCAGCTGCAAGAAAGCGAAGGAGCTGGGGGGAATGATCCCGGCTGGGTTCCCCTTCAACCTACAGGACGGCATCGGAGCCATCGCCGTGGTCGTTGATCCAGCCGGCCACGCTGTTGGCTTGTACTCGAGGACTCCGCTCGTGGCGGTGCCCTCCCAGGCCAAGTGAGGATTACGGCTGAAGCCGAAAGCCCGCAGGGATGTGGTCAGAGCCGGGGTAGGGTCGGGATTTCGACATCGGGGCGTCGATCGCCGCTCGCTCGCCTAGAATCGGCGCCCGATGACCGTCGCGCAGCTGCTCACCTGCATCACTAACGGCGCGGTCGACCCGGCGAGCGTGCACGTCGTGGCGCGCGCCGTCGAGCTCGACGCGCTGCGGCTTCCGGCCGAGCAGATCACGCCGGTCGAGCGGGCGTGGACCAACCCGGAGGCGGACCTCGCCATCCACGACCGCTGGTTCGCTCTCGGGCAGGAGCGCAGGTGCCGCTTCGCCGCCATCGGCTGCGGCGACCTGATGGCCGCGCTCGAGGTTGCCTATGCCGAAGTGGAGATCGGGCTGCGGCGGATCGCCTGGGCGCTGGAGCGCGCCATCGCCACGGGCGCGCGCGAGATCGTGCTGACGCCGGCCGTCCGCAGGGGCCTGTTAGGGCGCTGGCGGTCGGCGGGGCTTCGCTGGCGCCTGAGGCGCTGCGATGTCGCCGGTCTCCCGCCGGAATGCATATTCGTCGAAAATCTCCCAGAGCTCAACAATCTTACCGTTGGCGATCCGGCAGAGGAGCATCTCTTCGACCTTGACGCTTTTTCCCGACGGCGCGACGCCCAGCAGCGGTTTCACGTGCGTACCCGTGAAAGTGAGGTAGGCCACCGCGAGATCGCCGTCTGCCATCAGGGAGTGGACGGTGAAGTGAAAGTTCTCGAGGCTGTCACGCCACTTCGAAACGACTTGTTTGGCCTCTGCCGGCCCAGCCGGCAGCTGGTGCCCGCGAAGGTGACCGACGCAATCCTTCGCAAAGAGCTCGTCGCACAGCTCGAGGTGACCGCTGTTCCAAACGTCCTCGATGAAGCGCGTCATGAGCTGCTTGTTGGCCGCGAGCTCGGCGGCCGAGGTCGTGCGTGGACTTTCGGCCGGGCTGCGGGTCGAGAGGGAGAGAAGCACTGCTGCGCCAGCGAAACAGCTGGTCAATCTCTTCACGTTCATGGTCGAGCCTCCATCCCTGCAAGTAGTCATCGAACGCCTCCGGATCGACCCGACCGGTGCGGTCCAGGCTAGCGAGCTGTTGGGGATTCAAGCGTAGCTGGATCTCACGCGCGATGGCAACGGCCACCTCGCTTTCGAGGGCGAGGATGTCCCGGGGAGCTTGGTTGAAATCTGCCGCCCACTCTCGACAAGATCCTGGAGCTGTAGCAGGCCAGGATTCCGCCCACGGCGGCGGCGCAGCCGAGGGTGAAGAGGCGCAGACCCCAGATCCATCCGTCGGGGCGGTACGCGAGGACGGCGCGATGGCTCCCGGGGGGAACGCGAAAACCGAGAAAGGCGGCGTTGACGCGCACGAGGGACGACGGAGAGGCGGCCGGCGGCTGGCCGTCGAGGGCGAGGTTCCAACCCCGGGCGTAGCTGACGCTCGAGACGACGAGGCCGCCGGTGGGGGTGTCGAGCGCGAGCTCGAAGCTGTTGGGAGTGACGCGCTCGACGCGGACCTGGCCGCGGGCGGGGGCGGCCCCCTCTCCAGCCTTTCCCTGGGTCTGCCGACCGGCGCCCGCGCCGGAGTCGACGAGGGCGGTGGCCGCGAAGTCCGGGATGGCGAGGACGTCGTCCGGGGATGCGGCGGGCACGGCGACGGCGCGCGCCGGGAAGAAGAAGAGCGGCAGGGCCCGCGGGTTGCTCCAGATGCGCCCGCCAGGTCCGTCCCAGACGGGACGCCAGGGGGGCGGCAGGGCGTGGCGGTGGCGCTCGAGAAGGAAGCGCACGCCGAGGTAGTCGAGCAGCGGCTGGGGATAGAGATTGGGAGCAAGGAGGACGAGGCGCCCGAGCTCAAAGCGCGGCGCAAGGCCGCGTCCGACGATCAGGGCGGCGGCGGCGGGCTGCATCGGGTCGTCCGACCGTGGGTCCCAGAGCCCGTAATACGAGCCAAGGTTGGGCATCAGGTCGAAGCCCTCGGCCAGGACGCGAAAAGGCGCGCCGGCTTCGCGGGTCCGCGCCATCAGCCAGGCCGCAGCGGGCGGTGGGGAGAGGTCGAAGCGCGGCGGAAGGACAGGCAAATAGCGGCCGTTGAGCAGGGCAAGGTCCAGGACCAGGGCGGCGACGGCGAGCCAGGGGGCGAGGTCGCGGAGCCGCGCGAGCGGCGACAGGAAAGACACGCCGACGAGGGCTGCCCCGGCGAGGGTCGCGACCCACCAGGCGCGCTGCCAGGGCTCGGGAGGCGGCGGGCTGAGGGCGAGAGCGAGGGCGGCGGCGGCGATCGAGACGGCGGCCGCCCGGCGGCCGGAGCGCCGGCGCGCCAGCTCGTCGAGGCCGAGACCGCCGGCGACTGCGAGGGCGAGGACCCAGAGCAGACGCATGCGGCCATGAGCGGCCGCGGCCAGGCCGGGGAGGGCGTCGGCGAGCTCGACGAAGGGCGGCAGGCGGAGCGCCGCGGCGAGCGCCGCCCCGCCGGCGGCGAGGATCGCCAGCCAGCGGCCGCGCAGCGCGACCGCGGCGGCGAGGGCGAGGGCGAGCGCCAGGAGGCCGGCATAACCGCTGGACAGCTCGTTGAAGTTGTGCGGGCCGCTCCAGTTGCCGTCGCGCGGGCTGCCGTATACGAGCGGCGAGACGAGGGGCGGGAGGGCGGCGCAGGTGAATGGCGGCGGCTCGACCGCTGTCGGATCGGCCGCGACCACGGCGGCGCGGGCGCTCTCGGGGATCGCCGCCAGGACGGGCAGCAGGACCGGCGCCGAGAGGGAGGCGGTGAGTGCCGCGGCCACCGCCAGGAGCAGGACGAAACGCCCGCGCCCAGGCCCGCCCGCGCCCGGCTCGGCATCCACGCTCGTTGCCACGCCGCGGGAGGCTAGCCTGGTCGCTGGCGGTCCCGGACATGGGGCGAGCAGCGCCAGGGTGACCGCCACAGCGGCGAGGGCGGCGAAGGCCATGGTTTCGGGGTGGCCGCTCGCCGCCAGGCCGCAGCCGCAGGCCGCGAGGCCGGCAAGAGCACCGCGCTCGCCCCGGCGCAGGGCGACCAGGCCCAGGAGGACGCCCGGAACCCAGGCCGCCGCTACGCCGAGGGGATGGTAGGCCCAGCAGACCATGTAGGCCGAGAAGGCGAAGGCCAGCGCGCCGAAGGTCGAGCCGGCGCGTCCGGCGCCGAGAGCAGCGAGAAGGGCGTGCATGAGCAGCAGCGCGAGCAGGGTCTGCAAGGCGGCGGAGACGGTCAGGGCGCGCAGCGGTGCGAGTGGCAGCGCGAGCAGGTGGAGCGGAGCCCAGGGGGCGGACTGGCCGTTGCCGGCGAGCGGCTGGCCGGTGCCCAGCTCGTGCGCCCAGAGCGGCGCGGCGCCGGCGAGCAGGCGCTCGCGAACCAGGGCGTGAAAGGGCAGGAACTGGAGCGGCACATCGGAGAGGAGCTCGTTTTGCGGCCGGCCGGCGAGTGGCGCCACCTCGCTCCAGGGCCGCCATTGATAGACGATGTCCGCCGGCACCCCCACCGCCGGGGTCGCGAGCGGCAGGGCGAAAAAGGCGCCCGCCGCGACCAGGTAGGCGGCCACCCAGGGCCAGGGCGGGTCGGGCCGCCACCAGCGCACCAGGGCGGCGATCAGCCCGCCGCCGAGCAGGAAGACGAGGAGCGACATGTACCGGCTGATAATCTACCGCGGACCAACCGGAGGGAGATACTTTGGGGCGGCCGCCGCGAAGGCCGGCCCCGTCAGCGGCGCGTGGGAGACAGCCGGAAGGCGGCCATCTCCTGGCCGTTGCGAACCAGCAGGACGTCGCCGACCAGCACCGGATGGTTCCAGGTCTTGCCCTCGAGTGCCCGGAATCGCGCCACCTCCGTGAAGCGGTCGGGGGTCGCCTTGACCAGCGCCAGCTCACCCTCCTCCGACACCACCAGCAGCAAGTCCTGATCGGGCACCAGGATGAGCTGGCCGTTGCCGTAGTGTCCGCCCTCCCACTTGCGCTTGCCGGCCTTGAGGTCGATGCACGCGAGGGTGCTGCCATCGAAACCGAAGGCATGGCCCCGGTGCACGACGAAGTCGTTGAAGTAGGGACTCAACCCGTCCGACGTCCAGAGCTGTTTGACCGTCCATCCACCGGGTCCGTGCGCGACACCGATGCGGCGAATGCCGAGTCCTCCGCTGGAGCCGCTCGTGCTGATCAGGATGTCGCGGTCGGCGACCAGTGCCGGCTGCACGACGGTAAAGCCGTCCCACTTGTGTTCCCAGAGCAGCCTGCCGCTGGCCGGTGCGACGCTCGTCACGCCGTCTCCGTTCTCCAGCAGGACCTGCGCAACGCCGTCGATCGTGGCTCGATGTGGCGAGCTGTAGCTCATGCTGCGGGGGGGGCCGGACCAGCGGGGATTGCCGGTGGAGAGGTCGTAGGCGGCGAGCTTGCCGGCGGCGGCAACGATGACGAGGTCGTCGACCACCAACGGCGAGCTCGCGAAGCCCCACATCGGGATCTTCGTGCCGGTGTCGGACGCGACGTTGCGCGACCACACGACGGCGCCATTGCCGGCGTCGAGAGCGTGCAGGATTCCGGTCGCACCGAATGTGTAGACGCGGCCGTTGCTAAGGGTCGGCGTCGCGCGCGGACCGGCACCGCCATTCGACTCCCAGAATCGCACCGCGTAGCCTTGTCGCCAGACCGGTTGGCCGGTCGTCACCTTGTAGCAAGAGACAACTTCGTCATCGCCTCGCTGCTCCTGGGTGTAGAGGAGGTCGCCGCGGACCGCGAAGGACGACCAGCCCGGTCCGATCGGTCGACGCCACAGCTGAACGGGCGGTGTCCGAGACCAGTCGGTCGCGATCCGCGCGCCGCGGGCGACGCCGTCGCGATCGGGTCCGCGAAAGCCGGGCCATTCCGCGCGGTTCACCGCGGTTGTGGGCGTTGAGACGAGTGCCACTGGCTCGTCGCCGGCCTGGGCCAGGAGCCGCTGCTCGGGCGTTTTCGTCCAACGCCAGGCGAGCTGCGCACCGGCGCCGCCGGTGATGCCGTCGGTCCGCAGGAGCGCCCACACTCCGCACGCGAGCAGGATGGTCGCGACCAGCGAGACGCGCCGGGGTCCGTCGGAGAGGCGGCGGCTGGCCACCGCCCAAGCGACGAGGGCGAGGCTCAGGGTGATCGGGACGGCGTAGATGTAGAACATCAGCCCCATCATCCCCGTCGCAATCGACACGTGGATGATGCGTCTCGTCGCGATGACCGCGACGATCATCACGGCGACGGCGCCCAGGCGTTCGGACCAGGGCGCCCGGCTGAAGAAGACCCACCACACCACGATAGCCAACGCGCAGACGAGTGCGCCGAGAAACCCGAAGGCAAGGGCCCTGGGAAAAAAAAGGGGGACGACGAACCTCACCAAGCACAGCAGCACCGCAGCGGCGACGCCGGGCCACAGGCGGAGCGGTTTCCGAGGAGTCGGGGCGTCGGTCTGTGCTATGGACATGTTGACCTCTCCGAGCGGAGCGCCTGTCGGCAATATCGTTAGGTGCTGTCTGCCATACGCCGCTGCGGAGGGAAATGTTTCAGGGGCCTGTGTGCCAACGGCACCGACCGGACTTGGCGCAGAACGGCAGTCCCGTGTATCGTGCTTCCACTATGAGAAAAATCGCACTCCTGCTGCTGCTCGCCGGGCAGGCGCTCACTGCGGCCACTGCCGTCGCCGCCGCGCCGCCGCCCGCGGGCACGCCCGCTGCGCCGCCACCCGCGGCGCTCTCCACCGCCACCACGGCGCGGCTCCTCGCCGCCGACACCCCGATGACGACGGTCACCGGCAACACCTTCCTCGCCCCCATGGGGTGGTCGGCGAGCACGCGAGGGCCGGCGACCATCCTGGAGGCGCCGGAGCACGATTCGTGGATAGCCTTTGTCGACCTCGAGGCCAAGGACGCCGACGCGGCGGTAGCGGCTGCATGGGCCGCCTACAAGCCGGAAGCGAACTGGCCTCTCAAGGTGGTCCACGACAGGCCGGACCGCTTCGGCTGGACGAAGCAGCGGCTCTACGAGTACCAGACGTCGCCCAACGAGCGCCGCGACGTGGATGTTTCAACGCGCTACTCCGGCGGCGGATGGACGGTAGTGATCTACGACTTCTCGCAACCGGTGGGGGAGAAGCGCGCTGCTCAGGTGGCTCTCGTTTTCGACCGGTTGTTCCCCAAGGGGTACACGCGCGAGTCGTTCGCCGGTAAAACCGCGCATCGCCTCGACGCGGCGCGGCTCGCCGAGATCCAGCGCTTCGTCGAGACCGGGCGCACGAAGCTCGGCGTGCCAGGCGTGGCGCTAGGCCTCGTGCAGGACGGCAAGGTCGTCTTCGCGGGCGGTTTCGGCGTGCGCGAGCTTGGCCGCGTGGAGGCGGTCGACGCCGACACGCTGTTCATGATCGCCTCCAACACCAAAGCGCTCACCACCTTGCTGCTCGCCAAGCTCGTCGCCCAAGGGCGGCTCACCTGGGAGACGCCCGTCACCAGCCTCCTTCCCAGCTTCCGCCTGGGAGACGCCGACACCACGCGCCGGGTGCTCGTCAAGCATCTGATCTGTGCCTGTACCGGTCTTCCGCGACAGGACCTGGAGTGGATCTTCGAGTTCGGCGGCCTGACACCGGAGGGCGCCCTCGCCACGCTCGGCACCATGCAGCCGACGAGCAAGTTCGGCGAGATGTTCCAGTACTCCAACCCGATGGCCGCCGCCGGCGGCTTCACCGCCGGGCACGTCCTCTTCCCCGCGCTCGAGCTCGGTGCAGCGTACGACCGCGCCATGCAGACGTACGTTTTCGACCCGCTGGGGATGACGGCGACCACTTTCGACTTCTCTCGCGCCCTGGCCGGAGACCACGCCGCCGCCCACTCGCCCGACATCGACGGCAAACCGGCACGCGCGGTCATGGAGGTCAACTACGCGGTCATCCCCCTGCGCCCGGCCGGCGCCGCCTGGAGCAATGTGCGCGACATGCTGCGCTACGTTGCGATGGAGCTCGCCGCGGGACGCCTGCCGGACGGCACGACGTACATCCCGAAGGAGTCGCTCCTAGCGCGCCGTGCCCCGCAGGTCGCGATCGGTAAGGACCAGACCTACGGCATGGGCCTCATGGTGGATAGCAGGTATGGCGTGCCGGTCGTCCACCACGGGGGCGACATGATCGGTTTCCACAGCGACATGATCTGGTTGCCGGAGAACAACGTCGGTGCCGTCATTCTCACCAATGGCGACCCCGGCTGGATCCTGCGCACTCAACTCAGCCGCGAGCTCCTGGAGGTGCTGTTCGATGGCCATCCCGAGGGCGACGCACAGGTCGCCGCCGGCGCTGCCACCTTCTACGCCCAGCTCGCCGCCGAGCGCAAGCTGCTCACCGTCCCCGCCGATCCCGCGACGAGCCTCAAGCTTGCCCCGCGGTACGAAAACGCGGCGCTCGGCAAGATCGCGGTGAGCCGGCCGGGCGGCGCCACGGTCTTCGACTTCGGGGAGTGGAAGAGCGAGGTGGCCTCGCGCAAGAACCCCGACGGAAGCACCTCGTTCGTCACCACGGCGCCGGGGGTGGAAGGCTTCGAGTTCGTCGTCGGTGCAAGCGCGAAGCGCACGCTCGTGCTACGCGACGGGCAGCACGAGTATGTCTTCGAGGAGCCGCGCGGCGGAGCCTAGTACTTAAGGCTCCTCAGGGGGTTGACTCACCAGGATTCCCGGCAGGGTGGCGGTCCTCCGGCTTGCCGGGGCGCCGAGGCCTTCGAGGAGGGAGTCGAGGTGCCGCAGGACGAGATCGGGCCGCAGGAGATCGAAGTGGTTGGTGTCCGGCTCGATGAGCAGCGAGCCTTCGCGGTAGTGGGGGCCGAGGAGTCCTGAATCGAGATTCTGGAGCTGAACCTCTCCCACCAGGCGATTACAGGTCTCGCTGTCTTCGAAGAGGCAACAGAGCGGCCGCCCACCGGCGCTCGCGTCGCGGTACATGCGAACGAAGGGGCTTTCCGCGTCCTCCTCGAAGGGACGGACGACGTCGCGGGCGAAATCGCGCAGCGGCTCGACTTGAAGCTGAAACTTCCGCAGCATGCGAACCAGATAGGCATGCACGCTGAGCCATTCGTCGAGACCGTGGATCGCGTCGCCGAGGGCGCGCAGGTCCTCGAGGATCTCGGCCCCGTTCCCGGCCTCGAGGCGGGCCAGGATCCGGGTGACGAAGCAGGTCTCGAGCGCGAGATTGCAGCCGAGCGAGAGCACGCCGTCGATGTGGCCTGCCGGCGCTGACGGGGCTTCGGCCGCCAGCCGCAGCGCGACGTCGCCTCCGGACGAGAACCCGACGACCAGGGTGGTGGACGGGGCGAACCGGCTGGCCACGTCGGCGAGCAGCTCGCGCAGCAGGACGATGTGGTCGGCGAGCGGCAGCGTGAAGCGCCGGCGGCGCGCGGGCTCGTAGCCGTAGAACGTCGGGGCGATGCCTCGGTACGGCAGCGACCGGAGGTGAGGCTCGAAATCCGCTCCGTCCAGTCCGATGGCGTGCACGAAGCACACGAGGACGTCGGACCTCGCGCCGTTGTCGAGATACTCCAGCTCGTCGCCGATCATCCGGGGGCTGAAGGACGAACGGCGCAACTTCCGGCAGGTGGCCTCGGTCAGCCGGAAGCGCCCGATCGTCAGGTCGTGCGTGCGTGCCGCGGCGGCGGTCCCGCCGAGGCTCGCCAGCATCGCATCGAGGCGGCGCGCGATCTCGTCGGCCGACTGCCATCGATCGGCCGGTCTCTTCTCCAGGCAGCGCATGACCAGGTGACTCAACTCCGCCGAAACGCTCGGCCGCAGCCGCCCCAACGGCTGCGGTTCGTGGGCGAGGTGCGCGAGGATCATCTGCCTGGACCGGATGCCGGGGAACGGATGCTGGCCGGCGAGGGTCTCGTAAGCCAGGACTCCGAAGGCGTAGAGGTCGGCCCGGTGATCGGCGGCGGCGCCGGAGACCGTTTCCGGCGCCATGTAAGCCGGGCTCCCCACGGCAATGCCGCCTCCGGTGACTTCCTGGCCGGCGTCGAGATCGCCCAGCGCCTTGGCGATGCCGAAGTCGGCGAGCTGCGCGTGGCCCGCCATGAAGAGCACGTTTTCCGGCTTGAGGTCGCGATGCACGACGCCGCGGCCGTGCGCGTGACCGAGCGCATCGGCGATCTCGCGCAGGATCCGCAGCGCCTCGTCGATGGGCAGCTCGCCGTCGCGCACGAGCCGGACGCGCAGCGTGCTTCCCTCGACGTACGGCATGACGTAGTAGAGAAGCTGGCCGGTGTCGCCGGCGGCGCCGGAGTCGATCAGGCTCAGGATGTTGGGATGTTGCAGGCGCGCCGCGATCCGAATCTCGCGGTGAAAGCGCTCGGTGCCCATCGACGCGGCGACGTCTGGCCGCAGGACCTTGACGGCAACTCTGCGGCTATGCCGCAGATCCTCGGCGAGGTACACCGTCCCCATTCCGCCGGCTCCCAGCTCGCGCTCGACCCGATAGGCGTCGCCCAGCGCGTCCTGCAATTGCCGCTCGGTCTGTTCCGCCATCCCCGCCGCCTCGCCTCATCGTATCGCGAGCGTACCCTTGGACTCCACACGGGGCACCAGGCCCGGCGCGGCTGGCCACCAGCGAATCCCGGGGCGCGGTGACGCGGGAGGAGAATGCAGCCTGCCAGCGGGCTAGGGGCAGGCTAGCGCCGAGGTGTCTTGCACGGGGAGAGCAGCCTGTCCATCGGCGTTGGAGTAGGTCTTGACGGTCCCGCTTACCGTGTCGCGCACCGTGACCGTAAAACCCACGTCGGTCACCGCCGCGAAGAAGACCCAGTGACGGTTGCCCAGCGGCGCCGAACAGGCATTGAGGATCTTGATCAGCATCTCGGGATTGCTGGTGGAGAAGAACGAGAAGGCGCCGCCATTGCCGATCCCGAGGCTGGCCAGGGGAATCGCGCTCGCATCTCCGGCCAGGCCTCTCGCCGGGCTCGAGTAGTGGACGCGAACCTCGAAGCGCCGATCTCCGGCGCGGTCGTCGATGCAGAGAGTTGTCGAACCGGGTATGCACAGGCCGCTACCGGGCACCGGATCGATCCATTGCCTGATTGCCGGATAGGTGATGGCGAAGGAGCCGTCGACCTGGCTGAATGACTCCTGGCACGGTTCTGCGACGCCGGGGCAGGAGCCCAGCAGCTGCCCGACGACATTGCCCCCGTCCAGAATCATCGGGGCGCCCGAACTGCCATGGAAGGTGTTTCCGACCTGGGGAGTGGAGTAGATGAAGTGGCTAAGGTCATTGACCGGACGGCCATCGGAACCCGGTTGGCAGATCACCGCGGGCGCGTAGGTCGCCGTGGATTTGGAAAAAACCTGCGGGTACCAGGCCCCATTGGCAACCGGATGCGAAAGACGATACAGGACGGTCCCCCCGGTGACGCTCGACGGGCGCGGGTCCCAACCCATGAAAACGCGTCCCGAGGGAATCGCATCCAGCAGAAGCAACGTGAAATCGCTCTGCACGCTCGTCGCGAGCAGGGCCGCCCCGTGGCTTCTGGGGAGAGAAGACATGTTCGGAACGGACCCGTTACAGGATGAACCGTAGTAGTCCCAGAACGCGTCGAATGTGTGGGCCGCGGCTTGGTTCGAGATGCAGTGGTTCGCCGTCAAGAAGTACGCAGTGAGATCGCCCGCTCGATCGTTTAGCAGACCTCCCGAGCATGCGAAGCTCGAGGAGCCATCCATGAATTGGAAGGCGGCTACAGCCTTGCGATAGCTGTCGATGACTCCAAGCGTGCCCGCGCCGACACACCGACCGTCGACGAAACAACTGGTGACAGTCTGCGGCATCGGGGCTCCGCCGGCATCGTCCAGCGCAAAGATTTCGGCGACCTCGGTCAACCTGAAGCCGATGCTTCGCCCCTTCTCGATGCCGCTCGCTGGAACTTCAACCTCGAGCGACGCCGTCTCGCCTGCTACGCTCGGCGTCCAAAGATCCTGCGCCGGTCCCAGGAGCTCCAGCCCGAATGGCCCCACGCTTTCATCCCCGGAGTAAACCCATGCTCGCGTGCCGGGCGGGAGCTCGACGTCCTCGAGATGCAGGCGGAGTCTGTATGCCCCGGACACCTTGACTTTCGTGCCCCAGACCAGGCTTCCATCTGGCTGTGGGGACTCCGCGACCGAGACCGCTTGCTTGGCGCCGGCGCGCGGCGAAGAAGCGCGCGCGAGGCGCACCGTCAAAGGAACCGGCAAGGGCCGCGAGAAGCCGTTTTTCGTGGGCTCCCGGCCAGCGTCGTTCCAGGCGCGCAGGGCTGCGAGCTGGTCCCTGGCTCCTTCCGATGCGGCAGGCAGGGTCGCAAGCGGCTCGGCCAGCGATCGAGCCAGCCTCGAGGGAGGCGGTGCCGAGGCCTTACCCGCGAAGAAATCGGGCGCACGCACCAGCGGGACCGGCGCGACCGGTTGAGCCTGCATCGCGGCGCCGATGGGGGCACTCACGGTCAGTAAGCACAGGAGCTGCGCTGCCCTTGACGGCTTCATGTTGATCCCCTTTTCTTGCGACGCCCCTTTTTGCGACGCCCCTTTTTCTTGTCTGGCCTGTAGTTCCACATTCTGGAATGCCAATTATACTATTGTTGCGAGTTGGCGAAATTCAGCAATAATGGTATGGTATCACTGAATCCGGCTGCGGTTTCTATCGAGCCGGAGGCTGCATGGTCCAAGCCCTCAGAGAAGCTCCCCAACCGCGGAGCATGCCGAGCCCGATCCGCATTTTCGTTTCATCCCCGGGCGACGTGGCCGAAGAGCGGGCCCTGCTCCGCCAGGTGCTGCGGCGGCTGCAGGGGGAGCTTGCAGGCCGCGGTGTTGTCGAGCCGGTGTACTGGGAGCACGAGCCGCTGCTCGCGACCGCGAGCTTTCAAGAGCAGATCCAACGACCCGCGGAGTGTGACGTCGCGATCTCGATCCTGTGGGCTCGCCTCGGCACGCGCCTGCCAGCTTCCATCAAACGGCCCGACGGAAGCCCTTATGCCTCGGGCACCGAGTTCGAGTTCGAGGACGCCGCAGAGTCCTTCCGGGTCAGGGGCAGGCCCAATCTTCTGGTCTACCGCAAGACAGCCGAGCCGCAGGTGAGCCTGCGCGACGAGCGGGCGCTGCTCGAGCGGCTGGCGCAGAAAAAGGCGCTCGACGGGTTCATCGAGCATTGGTTTCACGGTGAGGGCGGGGCGACCCTCACGGCGGCCTTTCACGTTTTCGCCAACCTCGCGGAGTTCGAGACCCTGGTCGAGATCCATCTGCGCAAGCTGCTCGATCGGCTGCTTCCCGCGCGCTGCGCCGCGGGAGACGCGCCACCGCAGGTGCGCTGGCAAGGGGGCTCGCCCTTCCGTGGGCTCGCAGTCTTCGAGCCCGAGCACGCCGGGATCTTCTTCGGCCGCACACGCGCGATCGCGGAGGTGCTCGCCAGCCTGCGCCGGCAGGCGGCGGAAGGGAGGGCATTCGTCCTGGTCCTGGGCATGAGCGGCTGCGGCAAGTCGTCCCTGGTGCGGGCGGGGGTGCTGCCGATGCTCATGCAGACGGGAGTCATCGAGGGTGTGGGCCTGTGGCGGCGGGCGATCCTGCGCCCCTCGGACGCCGGCGGCGACCTGTTCGTCGGGTTGGCGGCGACGATGCTGCGGGACGGCGGGCTGCCCGAGCTCGCCGCGGCCGGCACGGAGGCGGCCGAGCTGGCGCAAGTGCTGCGCGAGGCGCCCAAAGCTGCGGCGGCCCTGCTCAAGACCGGCCTGGGCCAGGCGGCCGCGCGGGTCGCCGCAGAGCAAGGGCTCGCACGGCCGCCGATGGCCATGCTCGCCCTCGTCGTCGACCAGCTCGAGGAGATCTTCACGCTCGAGCGGGTCACCGCCGTCGAGCGGGCCGCCTTCGTGGCCGCTCTCGACGCCCTGGCGAGGAGCGGCCGGGTGTGGGTCGTCGCGACGCTGCGCAGCGATTTCTATCCACGCACGGCCGAGCTCCCCGCGCTCGCCGCACTCAAGGAGGGCGCGGGCCAGTACGATCTCCTGCCGGCGACTCCGGCCGAGATCGGCCAGATGATCCGACAGCCGGCGCTCGCCGCCGGGCTAGGCTTCGGGGTCGACCCGGCAACCGAGGAGCGGCTCGACGATGTGCTCCGTGACACGGCGGCGCAGGACCCCGCCTCGCTGCCGCTGCTCGAGTTCACGCTGGAGGAGCTGTACCAGGAGCGCACCGAGTACGGAGCGCTGACCTTCGAGGCCTACCGGCGGCTGGGTGGCGTCGAGGGGGCGCTTGCACGGCGGGCCGAGCAGGTCTTCCAGGGCCTTCCGGAGGCAGTCGAGGCGGCGCTGCCCGCGGTGCTGCGCTCGCTGGTGACCCTGACTTCCGCGGGGGAGGAGACGGTCGGCAGGAAGCGGGCGCAGCTCGAGGCGCTCGCGTCCTCGCCGGAAGCCTCGGCCCTGGTCGACGCCTTCGTCAGCGCCCGGCTGTTCGTCGCCGAGCTGGCGGCCGACGGCAGCGCGGTGGTCGAGGTGGCTCACGAAGCGCTTCTCAGGCACTGGCCGCGGCTGTCGCGCTGGCTAGAGGAAGATCGCGAGAACTTGCGGGTGCAGGCGCGAGTGGCCGCACAGGCCGCGCTCTGGGATCAGAAGGGCCGCTCGGCGGACTACCTGCTGGCCCCTGGCAAGCCACTGGCCGAGGCCGCGGATCTGCTCGCCAAGCGCGGCTCCGCGCTGGTGGACGTCGAGCGCAGGCTCATCGCGGCCTCGCTCGCCCGCGAGCGCAGCCGCCGGCGGCGGCGGCATCTGGTCATGGCCTCGCTGGCCGTCCTCGCGCTGCTCGCTTCCGTGTCGGCCGTGCTCGCCACATCGGCGCGCCGCGACGCCGACCGCCGGCGGGTGCAAGCCCAGGATCTGATCGCTTTCATGCTCGGCGAGCTGACCGAGAAGCTCGAGCCGCTCGGCCGCCTCGATATCCTCGGCAGCGCCTGCGACAAGGTGCTCTCCTACTTCCGCGCGTTCGAGGCCAAGATGGACCGCGCGGACCTGTTGCAGCAAGTCGCGGCGCTGAACAACGTCTCGACGGTGCGGCAGGGAGAGGGAAAGAGCAAGGAGGCCGTGGCAGCCGCGCGGCAAGCCCTTGCCCTGTCAGAGAAGATGGCGCAGCGCGATCCCGCCGACGCCGAGGCGCGGCAGGAGCTGGCCGACAGCCACAACGTCCTTGGACAGCTAGACTCAAACAGAGGAGACCTCGATGCCGCCCTGAAGCACTACCAGGCCTCCACGGCGGCCCTCGAGGGTCTGATCGCGAAGGACCCGCGGAGAACAAAGTGGCAGGTGCTGGCCGCTGCCGCCCATGGCAACCTGGCCCCCGTGCTGCTGGCGAAGCGGGACCTCACCCAAGCGCTCGTCGAGTATCGGCGCGCCCTGGCGATCTACCGCGGTCTTGCCGCCGCGGACCCGGGACGCGGCCGGTGGCAGAACAATGTCGCCAGCGAATACCTCGGGATCGGATCCGTCTTGCAGGCCCAGGGGGATCTCGCCGGGGCGCGGCAGGCGTTCCAGTCCAGCCTCGACGTCTCGCAGCGCCTGGTCGCGAAGAACCCGGCCGACGCCGCCTCGCAGAACCTGGTCGCAAGCTCGCACAGGTATCTCGGAGTCGTGGCGGAAACGGGCGAGAGGCTCCAGGAAGCGGCGGAGCACTATCGGGCGGCGCTGCACACCTTTTCCGGGCTCGCGGCCCAGGACCCCAGCGACACTGATGTCGCCCGCGACGTCGCCAATGCTCATGAAGCGCTCGCCCATCTGCTGGCGCGCAACGGAGATTCCCGGGCGGCTCTGCTGCACGCTCGATCCGGCACCGGCATTATCAGGAACCTGCTGCGGAAGGATCCGACGAGGAGAGAATGGCGGCCCGTCCTCGGCCGGCTCTATCGAGACTCCGGAGGGCTGCTGCTCGCCAGCGGCGATGCTCGCGGAGCGCTGCGTGACCTGCAGCAGGCGGTCGCGGTTTTCGAGCCGGACGGCAGGCAGTTTCCCGGCAACCTGGCAGAAAGCTACCTCCTGCTGGGGGAGGCCCTCGCGGCCCAGGGGCGGAGGGGCGAAGCGCAGGAAGCCTGGACCCGCGCCGCCGCTCTCCTCGGACCGATCGCGCGCGGCTCCCGCAGCGCGATGGCGCTCGATCTCTGGGTCAGGGCCCTCCTTCACCTCGGGCGCAGCGACGACGCGGCGCCCGCGCTCAGGCGACTGGCCGAGATGGGCTACCATCCCACCAAGCCATTCCCTCTCCCCGGCCGCTGACCCCGGCGCGGTCGCGCCCGAACCGGATCCTGCCACCGTGACCGGTGGGCAAGGCGCGCTCCGATCGGGCTTCACAGCTCCCTTCGCCGCCGCCCAGCTCCTAGGGGTAGGTGCAGGTGCACCGTGTCGGCGAGATCAGATGACAAGTGCTGCCCAAGCAGAGCGTGGTCAACGTCTCCCAGGTCTTCACGGTCGACAAGGAGGAGCTGGTCGAAAAGATCGGGAGCCTCGCGCCGGAACGGGTCGAGCAGATTCTCGCCGGGCTCGACCTGCTCTTGACCCCCAGGGACATCGACTAGGCCGAGCTGGCGCGGCGCAGGCGGGTCGCGCGGGTCGCGCATCTGGGGGCCACGCTGCTCAACTACACCTCCCCGGTGTTCAGCGTCGCGTTCGCCGCGCTCTTCCTCGGCGAGCGCGTCGACCGCCGGCTGCTGGTGCCGCTGGCGGCCGCGCTCGCCGGCATGGCGCTCGCCGCCGGGGGAGCCGGCGGCCCTGGGTCCTTGCTGCGCTTCGGCCCGTGGGAAGGGGTGGGGGTGGCTTCCGCCGTCCTTTCCGGAGCGGCGCTGGCAGCCATCCGCGCCGCCCGCCGCACCGAGGGCTCGTGGGCGGTCTACGCCAGCTTCTCTCTGTTCGGGCTGTTTGCCACGGCGCCCTTCTGCCTGGCGGGTTTCGCGGCGCCAACGCCGCGGGAGTGGCTCCTGCTCCTGGCGGTCGGTCTGGGCTCGGTCATCGCTCAGCTCCTGATGACCTATGCCTATCGCTGGGTCACCAACCTCCAGGCCGGCGTCATGTCCCAGCTCACGGTCGTCCTCTCGCTGCTGCTTGGCGCGGTCTTCCTGGGGGAGCGCCTGGCGCCCCTCCAGGTCCTCGGCTGTCTCCTGACGCTCGGCGGAGTCATCGGGGTCGTGTCGCTGCGGGCCCCGACCGGGCTCGTCGAGTGAGCTCGCGGGCCGGCCGCGCCGCAGTCAATTCGCTCTAGCTCCTAACCAACACCGGCGTTCTGCGCCTTCTGCTCGCCGACCTGGCGCATGCGGGCGACGACCTCCTGGCCGCCCTGAAACAGCTCGGAGAGCTCGGACTGGCGCTCCCCGAGAGCCTGGCGGCTGGTCTCGGTCGTCAACACTCCGCCCACGGTCAAGACATAGAAACGGACCCGGTCGGGGCCGGGAAGGGGATGGTTGGTGGTGCGGATCATTCGCGGTGCGGCCTTGCGCGCCAGGGCGACGAGATCCTTGGAGACCTTGCGCACGCTGTCGTGGCTGATGCCGCCAATCATTCCGCCGCCCGTCTTGTAGAAGAGCCGGGCGTCGCCGTCGGCAAAACAGGCCAGCGTGACGACCGAGTTCGACATCCCCATCTCCATCAGGACTCCGTAGGGCTCCCCGGGCGCCTCATCGCCGGCCAGGCCGAGCCTGGCGGGGTCCGCGTCGAGGGCCTGCCGGCGGAGGTCCATGTAGGTCTCTTCGGGGGTCTGCACCGGCCTGGCAGCCTGCCTGGCCGCGGCCGCGGTGGCGCGGGCCTCGGCCCGCGGCGCCTGCCCGGTCTTCGCCCTTGCGGCGGCGCCCGGACCGCGGGCCCCGGCCTCAGGGATGCGCTTGCGCCGGGCGTAGACCAGGTATGCGCCGAGGATGATCAGAGCGACGATCTGCCAGGGATGGATGTGCTGCCACATGGGCTGAGCGGGTAGTCTAACCTTTTCCCGCAGAGAACCCGGTTCTCGAAGTGGGAGGGGACTCGGCAAAGCCGGTGGAGGCTGGAACTAAATCGCCGTGGGCCCGGATCAGGCGGCGGAATCCGCCTTCGGGAAGCCGGGGAGGGAGAGCAGCCGCCTCGGCCCTGGGGGGGTGAAGCGGACGGGCAGGCGGACCGTGAAGCTCTGCGACCTTCCGCGCGGACCGATCGTGAGCCGGCCCCCTTTCCGCTCGACGATGCCGGCCACCAGGGCCAGCTCGAGAGCAGGGTCGCCGGAGGGATGGAAGACCGGTCGTGACGCCGTTTCCTGGCTGGGGGCGCCCATTTGGCTCACCAGCTCGAGCACCACGTCGGAGGGCGGGAATGGAGACAGGTCCGCCCGCTCCTCGCGGCTGCCAACTCGCGAGGGGCTGGCTTCTCGGCCCAACTGGGCGAACACCTGGCCCTCCGGAGGGGTGAGGCTCTTGACGGTCTCGATCAGCGACGAGAGCGCGGTGAAGAGGAGCTCGGGATCGTTCTCCGTACGATCGCCACCGGCGGCACCGGATGCCGCGGCGGCCGTTGGCTCCGGCCAGAGGCCGGCGCTTGCCAGCGCGAGCACGATGAAAGGGCGCAACGGCCTGGTCCGCTGGCGAGTGCGGCAGGCGCCGCGCTGGTCGCGAGCGAGGTCGAGGGCGCGCGCCAGGGACACTCCCAGGCGCCGGCCGGCAGGGACCTGCCACGCCGGGCTTGGAAGCTGTGGTTCGCGGGATCGGCTGGTTGGCGCCATCGGCTTGCGTTCCCTGCGGAGGCACACTGCCTCGACGAAACCCTTCGCCAGGATGATCAAGCAAGGTTGAGGCCAGTCCGAGGTTGAGGCCGGTGTTCCCCAACTTTTTCCTTTTCCGCCCGTAATCAAGCCAGCACCGGGTCTCCGGGCACGCGCCCGGGCCGGAACCTTCAAGGAGATGGAGGAAAAACCCATGGCAAAGAACTGCCGGATCTTCGCGGCCCTCGCGGCCGCCACCCTGGCCTCTGCGGGCATTGCCGCGCGCGCCGCCGCCCAGCCGGGCGGCGTGACCCTGCCGCCGTCGGGCGGCAACCAGCGGCAGTCCATCGCCCAGGGGATCGGCCTCGTGCGGGTGTCGATCGACTACAGCAGCCCGCACGTCCATAGCCCCTCCGGCGTGGACCGCCGCGGCAAGATCTGGGGCAAGGACGAGCATGGCAAGGACAACCTGATTCCTTACGGCCTGACCAACCTGGGCTTCGGCACCTGCGGCGATCAGTGCCCCTGGCGAGGCGGCGCCAACGAGAACACCGTCTTCACCACGACCCATGACATCAGGGTACAGGGCCAGCCGCTTCCAGCCGGCTCGTATGGCCTGCATTTCATTGCCGACCCCCAGGAATGGACGGTCATTTTCTCCAAGAACTACACCTCGTGGGGAAGCTTCTTCTACGATGCGAAGGAAGATGCGCTGCGCGTCAAGGCGAAACCGGCCAAGAGCGAATATCACGAGGATCTGACCTACGAATTCCGCGACCGCAAGCTCGATCATGCGACCGCGGTGTTGCGCTGGGAGGACCTCGAGCTGCCCATCGCCATCACCGTTCCCAACTCGACCGACCTCTACGTGGAGAACATGGCCCGAGAGCTGCGCTCGACCGCGGGCTTCACCTGGCAGGGCTGGAGCGCCGCGGTCCAGTACTGTTTGCAGAACAAGACCCACCCCGACCTCGCGCTGCAGTGGGCCAAGAAGGCAGTCGATCCGAGCTCCGGCCAGGAGAACTTCGACACCCTTGCCGTCCTCGCCGAAGCCGAGGATGCCAACGGTCACGCCGAGGAGGCCAAGCAAGACCGCGAGCGGGCGATTCATCACGCTACCGCCACCCCCTTCGGTCTGCACACTTACGGCCGCCAGCTCATCGGCATGAAGAAGACCGCCGAAGCGATGCAGGTTTTCGAGGCCAACGCCAAGCTCCATCCCGAAACCTGGCCCGTCCACGTGGGCCTGGCGCGCGGCCATGCCGCCCTCGGCCACCGCAAGGAGGCGATCGCCGAGGCGCGGCTGGGCCTGCCGCAGGCGCCCAACGAGGCAAGCCGTAAGAACCTCGAGCAGCTCATCGACCAGCTCGAGCAGGGCAAAGAGATCAACTGAGCGCGGGGACCTGCCGGAGGTCCAGGAGTGCCACCACGTGGCAGGAGACGACGACCTGCCCGAGGAGGTGGCAGGCCAATTGCTGTGATCCTCGCCAGGGGACCGGTCCGCCGAGGAGCGGGCAGTCCCCGCGTGAGGGGACTGAATTGGCACAGCGAAGAACCCGATCGGCGCACGGCCGGAGGCCGGCGAGCGATTCATCGGCGAAGAAAGCCAGCCGATGGGCGTGGCCGCGCCAATGGGCATGGCCACGCCGGTGGACCTGGCGCCGCCGAGGATCCCGGCACGGCCAGCGGCCCTGGCGGCCCCGGTGGTTGTGGACCGTGGCGGCGCTGGTCGCGGCCCTCGTCTTGCTGCTGGCGTTCGGCTCGTACCCCTTCGACGAGCAGTTGCGCGCCAAGCTGCAAGCCAGGATGAACCAGAACCTGCAGGGCTACACGCTGTCGCTCGGCCACGCGCACGCCAGCCTGCTCGGGCTCAGCTTGACCTTGCGCGACGTGGTGATGCGGCAGCAGGCCAACCCCGAGCCGCCGGTGGCGAAGATCCCGAGGCTGCACCTCAGCGTGGAGTGGCCGGAGCTGCTCAGCCGTCATCTGGTGGGCGACGCGGTCTTCGACCGTCCGAGCCTCCATCTGAACGTGCCGCAGCTCCACGTCGAAGAGCAGAAACGCATCCGCCTCGGGCAGCGCGGCTGGCAAAAGGCCCTCGAATCGGTCTATCCGCTCAAATTCAACTCCTTCCGGGTCAACGAGGGCTCGATCGTCTATGTCGATGGGGATCCGCAGCGGCCGCTCGAGATCAGCCACTGGACGCTCCGCGCCACCAACGTCCGCAACCTCCACTACCCGGACCGTGTCTACCCGTCGCCCTTCCATGCCGACGGCGCCATCTTCGGCACCGGCCGCGGCGTGATCGAAGGCAACGCCAACTTCCTGTCCGAACCCTTCCCGGGTATCCGTGCCCGCTACCGGGTCGTGAAGGTTCCGCTCGACCGCCTGCAGCAGTTCAAGGACCGCTCGAGCGTCGAGCTGCGCCAGGGCTTGCTGTCGTCCATGGGCGCAGTGGAGTACGCGCCGCGCGTCAAGGTGGTCGACGTCGCCGACTTGCTGCTCGAGGGGGTGCGCCTCGATTACGTGCATGCAGCGGCGACAGCCGAGGCGGAGCGCCAGCGCGGCAAGGCCCTGGCAGCGGCGGCGAAGCAGGCCGAGGAGTCCCCGGTCGTCATGCGGCTCGACCGGCTGCGCCTCACCGGCGGCAGTGTCGGCTTCGTAAACCGGGAAACGCAGCCCCCCTACCGCCTGTACGTGGAGCATGCCGACCTCGACATGGAGCACATCTCCAACCGCGCCGCGCAGCTGCGGGGGCAGCCGGCGGTCGCCCGCCTGCGCGGACGTTTCATGGGCGGCGGCAGCGCCCGGGCCTCGGCCACCTTCAGGCCCGGGGAGCCGAACACGGAGCTCCGCGGCGAGCTGGCGGTCGAGAAGACGAGCCTGCCGGCGCTCAACGACTTCCTGCTCGCCTACAAGAAGATCGACGTGGCGGCCGGCACCGTCTCGATCTACATGCAGGTCACGGTCAAGAACGGGCAGCTCCAGGGCTACATCAAGACGATGTTCGACGACGTCAAGGTCTACGACCCGCGGAAGGACCGCGGCAAGCCCCTGGGCACCAGATTGAAGGAGAAGGTGCTCGGCGGTCTGGCGCACCTGCTGGAGAACAAGAGGACCGACGCGCTGGCCACCCGCACCGAGCTGACGGGAACCGTGGGCTCGCCGCGCACGAACACCGGCCAGATCCTCTCCGGCCTCATCCGCAACGCCTTCTTCAAGGCCATCGTTCCGGGATTCGACAACGCCACCCGGCAGCGCGGTAAGAGGTAAGCCCGCCCCGGCTCTGTGCGGCCGAGGCGGGCGCCAAGCCATCACCGGGGCGAGCCGAGCCCGCCCCGGGTTTTGTCAGCTCATTGCTCAGTCGTCGTGCGGGCGCATGCCCTTGGGTGTGATGGAGAACTTCTCGACCGCGGCCCCGAGGTCGAAGCCGGTGCCCTCACCCGAGAGAGCGAGGGAGACCTCGCCCTTGGTCATCGCCAGCGCTTCGCCGGCCTTGCCCAGGCCCGCGCTCGCGTTGAGCGCGGCGTAGCTGCCGAACAGCTCCTTGATGTCGCTCACCTGGGAGAACTTGCCGTGGCCGTTGCGGATCGCGTACCTGCCGGCGGCAAGCCCCGCGCCCTTGACCCGGAGAGTCACGTTCGCCTGCTGGCCGTTGTCACAGGTGATCGTGCCGACGCCGTGCGCCGACTTGACGACCGCCGACCACCCTCTGAGGTCGTAATCCATCCGGCAGGTGGTCAGGTTCTGGGCGCTCGCCGTGGTTGCCGGAGCGCCGAGAAGGAGCAACAAGGCCAAGACCGAACAGAAGGCAAAGCCTCGTTTAGTCATGTGTGTCCTCCTTGCGGCGTTTTCGGGTGGGGCCCGCCGCCCGTACACCAGGCAAGCGAAACTCCCCCTCACCACACCGCATCGTTCACCTCAAGATCAAGCAATTTCCATTCCGCCGCCCCCCAATTCCGATAGATTCCGAAGATCCGGATGAATCCCAATGCTCCATTTCGATGCAATAATGGCATCGATGATTCCATTCGAGTCGAAAAGCAGACTCCCTGCGGCGGCGGCCGTCATCCTGGCATTCATACCGGCCGTCTTGGCCGCGGCGGCCGCGGGACCTGACTCTGTCGAGCAGGCGCGCCAGGCGCTCGCTGCGGCGGCTCGGGCCTACCAGCGGGTGGCGGCCCTCGAGGATACTCTGACCTATACGGTCAAGACGCCGAGCGCCGTCCTGCCGCCGAAGACCATCGAGATCAAGCTGGGCGCCGGCCGCCAGGTCGCGGTCAAGGACGCCCTCTTCGAGGCCATCGCGCTGGACGATACTCTGTACGTCACCAAGAGCGACGCCCCTGGCAAGTACGTCGCCCATCCCTATTCCGGCGATTTCGCCCAGGCGCTCGACGCCGTGGTCGGCGACCAGGCGGGCTTCTTCGAGCCCGTGCAGGTGGCGATGCGCTCGGGAAAGGATCTCGCGGGCTGGCTGCGCGCGCTGCGTTTCAATCAGCTGGCACCGCTCACGCTGTCGAGTTACGAAAAGAAAAAGGACGATCGTGGGCGGACGGTCGAGGCCGTGCACTGCACCGCCGACAACGGCAACCTGGAGGCGGACTTCGACGCCGCAACGCACCTCCTGTCGCACGTCCAGCTGCGCATACGGCCGGCCGGGGCGCCCCCGGACGTCTTCGTCGAGATCTCGGGCGTGCTGTCGCCGCGGGTGCTTGCCAGCGCGCGGGGCCTCATCGCCTTCGATCGTGCCGGGCGCACCGCGGTGCCCGGCCTGACGGCCCTGGACTCCGCCAGCCTCCCCACCGGCAAGCCCGCTCCCGCCTTCGAGCTCGAACGGGTGGGTGGCGGAAAGATCGCCCTCGCCGCGCTGCGCGGCTCGGTCGTGGTGCTCGACTTCTGGGCCACCTGGTGCGCTCCTTGCTGGAGCACCCTGCGCGAGACGCAACGCCTCGCCGACTGGGCGGCGGCAAGCGGCAAACCGGTCGCGGTCCTCGCGGTCGACACTCTGGAGGAGTTTCCCAGCGCCGCCGAGAAGCGGACGCGGGCGGCCGCGTTCTTCCGCTCTCAGGGCTTCACCATGCCGGGTCTGCTCGACCTCGACAACGAGGTGTTCAAGGCTTTCGGAACGCCCGGCCTGCCGAGCATGGTGGTCATCGCGCCGGACGGCACGATCTTCAAGTTCCACCAGGGCCTCTTTCCGCGGATGCTCGAGACGCTCGAGCGCGAGATCGGAGAGGCTTCGCAAGCGGCGAAGCGCTGAGATCGATCGGAACGCGCTGGGTCCCTGCCCAGCGCGGGCCCCGGCAACCGGTGGACCGGCGGCGGCGGTTTCCGGCATGATCGGGCTTCCTACGTGAGGGAGGTTCCTATGAGAAAGCCGAAGCCAGTCGCCGCCACGCCCGCCGCCCTCGCCGTCCTCGCCGTCCTCTTCATGGGCGCCGCTACGCCGGCCCTCGGCGGCGTCCACTACAAGGCCGCGACCGATACCGACAACGGTGCCGGCCGCGCCGACCACGTCCAGGTGGAAGGCTGGGTGTCGAGCGGCAAGGGGAGGGTCGAGTTCGTGCAGAGCGGCAACCCGATCGCCAAGCCGGGCACGTACATCCTCACCCGGGACGGCGGCCACACCATCTACCTGGTCGATCCGCAGGACAAGAGCTACGCGCAGTGGAGCATCGACGGCATGGTGGGCATGGTCGGCAGCTTGATGAACAGCCTCGGTCCGCTCGTCCGCATCCAATTCTCGGACCCCAAGGTCGAGAAGCTGCTCGAAGAGGACGGCGGGACGGTTGCCGGCCAGCCGACGCGGCACTACCGCTACCGCACCAGCTACACGATGAGCGTCAAGGTCCTGGGGATGGGCCGGCCCTCCGCGGTCGTCTCCGACGAGGACATGTGGGTCGCGACGGGGCTGAGCGACCCCGCTCTGGGCTTGTGGCTGCGGGCCGAGCCGCCGCGCACCGGCAACCCCGACTTCGACGGATTGATGGCCGCGAACTGGGCCAAGCCCACCGGGTTCCCGTTGAAGATCGCGACCGTCTCGACCCGGACCGACAAGGCCGGCAAGCAGGCCGTCTCCAGGCACACCATGGAAGTCACCGAGCTCACCACCACCGCCGTGCCGGACTCGCGCTTCGAGATCCCCGCCGGCTACCAGGAGAAGTCGCCCCTGCCCGGCGCCCAGAAGAGCCAGTAGGGAGCGTAGAATAAAAGCCAATGCGAGCTCGTGGCAGGCTGTCCGTCGCACGCCGCGGTTGCTGGTTCGCGGTCGTGCTCTGCCTCGCGCTGGGTCAGGGAGGCGGGACCCGGTGCCTCGCGGCGGAGGTCCGCGACGTCCTCGGCGCCTCCCACGTCAGCGGCAAGTACAGCTTCAGCGGCGAGGACTTCCTCAACGAGGGCGCCGACCAGCTCCTCGCGCTCGGCACCCGGGTCATCAAGGTCTGGCTGACGCTCTCGCCCGCCACCTCGTATCCCTTCCACTCCGACTGGGGGCCGGCTCCGCGCGACCTCGTCGAGCTGGTGAGCCACCCGTACTACCAGGCCCTGTTCGCCAAGCCGTTCACCACCTACGTCCTGGTGGTCATACCGAGCGTCTCCTTTCTCGACGGCATGACGCACAAGAAGATCGTCGCCGAGCGCAACCGCCTGTACAGCCTGGCGCTCTACCTGCTGATCACCTACGCCGGCACCGGCAAGACCTTCATCCTGCAGAACTGGGAAGGGGACCACCTGCTGCACAGCGGCCTGGCGCAGCAAGAAAGCCCCGACCCGGTGCGCGTCCAGGGCATGATCGACTGGTGGAACGCGCGTCAGGAGGGCGTCGACCGCGCGCGCCAGGATGCCGGCGCGTCCGGTGTGACGGTCGTCCACGCGGCGGAGGTCAATTTCCTCGCCGGCGCCATGGAAGGGAAGGTGACGGCGACCAACGACGTCGTGCCGCACACCCATGCCGATCTCTACTCCTACTCGAGCTGGGACCTGAACTTCGACCCTCACAAGCTGGTCAAGGCGCTCGACTACCTTGCCGCCCACGCTCCGCCCAGCGTGCTCTACGGCGCGCAGAACGTCTACCTCGGCGAGTACGGGGCGGCGACCGACCAGCTCGGCGCGGGCGCCGACCAGGCGCAGGTGATCCGCGATCTCACCGAGGCCGCGCTGGGCTGGGGAGTGCGCTACGCCGTCTACTGGCAGCTCTACAGCAACGAGAAGGCACGCGCCTACCAGGGCCGGCCCGGCAACGACGACCTGCGTCCTTTCTGGCTGATCCCGCCCGACGGCGTGAAGACCCCGATGTGGCGCTACTTCGCGGGACAGCTTCCGTCCGCCGTCGAGCACGGCTCGCTGCTCGGCGGCGACGGCCACTACCTGCGCACCAGGCAGAGCGACGGCGCCCTCGCCGCCGATGCCGCCGCCACCGGCCCGTGGGAGACCTTCACTATCCGTGATTTCAACGGCGGCTCGCTGCTCCGGCGCGACGAGGTCTTCATCCAGGGCCACAACGGCCTCTACCTGGCCGCCGCCGGCGGTAATGGCAGCAGTGGCAGCAGTGGCAGCCGGCTGGCGGCCCGCGCTCCCTCGCCCCGCGAGGCTCAGAGGTTCGTGATCCGCAAGCTCGGCAGCGGCCGCGAGATCCAATCGGGCGACATGGTCCGCTTCGATGCCGGCTCCGGGCGCTTCCTCGCCATCGACCCCGAGACCTCGGCCGTGGTCCTCGCCGACCGCCCCGAAATCTTCCAGATCCTCTTGCAGGACGCTCCGGTTCAGGCGCCGCCCGCGCCAGCCGTCCACTAGCCCCGACACGACGGCGCGCCGGCCCTGACGGCGGGGCCGGCGCGCTCGCGATGACCGCCGGCCGGGACCGGCGGCGCGGTGATGGATCGTCAGCCGTTCAGGGGCAGCTGGGGAAGGCCGACGTGTCTTGCAAGGGCTGGAAGGGGGTGTCTTGCAGGTTGACGTACCGGTTGCTCTTGCCCGTATGAGTGTCGGTGACGGTCATCACCACCCGAACGTTGGTGAGGCCGCCGGCGAAGACCCAGTAGTTGCCGCCGAGTCCGCAGCCGTTGAGCACCTTGACGACCATCTCCACGTTGGCGCTGTTGAAGAACCAGAAATAGGCCGTGTCGCTGGTGAGCTGGACGGGCGTTCCGACGCCGCTGTTGCCGTCCCTGGTAACGAAGGTGACGTCGATCTGGAAGCGGCCGTTGTTGAGCAGGACGGACTGGCTCGAAACCGGCGGGGCGAGCACGGAAGCCAGGGAGAGGTCCCCCGCCGAGGCCGCCGCTTCGGGCACCGCATCGCTCGCCGTATCGCTCGCTGTGTTGCCGCTCGCCACCGAGCAGGTGTGGAAGGCCGCGGTGTCCTGGACGGGCTGAAACGCCTGGCCCTGGGGGTTGACGTAGATCGTCGCCTGGCCCGTCTTGACGTCGCGCACCCTGATCTGGGTATTGACGTTGGTCAGGCCGCCGGCAAAGACCCAGTAGGCCTGATCGATGCCGCAGCCGTTGAGGACCTTGATCACCGCCTCGACGTTGGAAGGGCTGAAGAAGTAGAAGTAGCCGGTGTCGGGGGTGAGCTGGACGGCCTGGGCGGTGCCCGCTTGACCGTCGGGAGTCGCCCATGCGCCGCTCACCTCGAAACGGGAGAGGTTGGAGCACAGCGTGCTGCCGTTGGCCACGCAGGCCCCGGGCAGGAAGAAGGGAGACTGGCCGAGCTTGGCGACGTCGTCGTGCGTCAAGTGGCAGTCGGGGTAGTTATAGAAACCCAGCCACATCAGCGCGCCCGAGTCGCACGACGGCTGTCCCTGGTCGCAACCCGGCGGATGGGACAGGCCGATGGCGATTCCGATCTCGTGGCCCAGCCCGCCGATCCAGCGGTTGGGCGGGAACTGATCGTAGGTTCCGCCGCACGGGTTGATCGTCGTCTCGCCGTTCAACCCCCGCAGGTCGTTGGCCGGCAGCAGCGCTACGCTCGACGTCGCGCCCGTGACCTGTGAGCACGCGAGGTCCGCATCGACGTAGTAGAGCCAGATGTTCTGCTGATCGAAGAACTTCCCGCCGGTCAGCGGGAACGCGTCGTGCAGCACGCTGTTGAAGAACCCGAAAACGTCGTTCGGGTTGGACGAGTAGAAGGCCGCCGTGTGCGGCAAGGCGACCGTCTGCACCACGGGATCGGCGAGGCGAAACGTCACCCCGCCCCCCATCGCCCGCTGGTACCACGCCTGCAAGTCCAGGAGCGCGTTGCGGACCTTCACCGCGTAGATGGCTTTCGCCTGATGGTCGCTCGGCACCAGGTAGAAGGCGTGCACAACCGGCGTTCCGCCCGCCGTCGCGACCACTCCGCTCGCCTCCTGCGGCGGCAGCGCTCCGCTCGCCGCCGCGGCCACCAGCGCCATCGCGAGGGCAAGCGCCGCGCGATTGATTGGATCGTTTCGTCTTGTTGCTTTCTTGCGTTCGAGACGTCTGCTCGTGCCACCGGCGTTGGCTGTCCACATGACGTTGGCCTCCGTGCCCCTGCGCGGGGCTGTAAAGGTTGACCTCGCTTCTCGGTCCACCCATATGGACGGCCAAAGATCCGTTTTTCCGCACATTTCTTTCCGGTTCCGGCACAGAAAACACCGGCATTATAAAATTAAATTCACTTTTATGCAATATTATCGGATATTCGATCGTCATGGGTTGAAGCAGCCGCGCACCTCCTTTCAATCGCGCGCGCGTCGCGGCGGCGGCGTGGACTCGCGGCCGGGGAGAGTGCTACGCTTCCTGCAGCCGAGGAGGCTCCCTCCATGTCTCAGCGCGTTGCGACACTCTGGCTGGCGATGACCATCGTCCTGTGCGCCGGCGCCGGCGCCGACTGGATGGTGCTGCGCGGCGGCAAGAAAATCGAGACCGCGGGGCCGTGGAAGGTCCGCGACGACCTCATCGTCGTGCACGAGGCCAGCGGCAGGACGCAGGCGCTGACCTTCGAGATCGTCGACTTCCCGGCCACCTTGCAGGCCAATGTCCGCGCCGGCATGCCGTCCAGCGCCGCGCCCGGCCGCCGCACCGCCGGCTCGACGGCGGGAGACCCGGGAGGGGTCGACCTCGAAACCATCAAGCGGCTCCAGGATGTCGCCCGGTTGCGCGCCGAGGCGGCGGCGCAGGCGCGCCAGCTCAACGAGGCGCAGCTCCGGGCTGCCCTCAGCGGCGTCGCGCCCAAGCAGCCGCGCACGGGCGACAATTCCTCCGCGCCGTCCCAGGCCAAGACCGGCCGCAGCCAATACGACAACGGCCTCGCGGACTGTGCGATCTACCAGGACAGGCCGGGGCTCTACAGCGACTGTCTCGCCAAGTACCATTGACGGCCTAGAGCGAAGCTCCTGCACCGAGAGGGAGGGGGCGTCCCCTTCCCCCCCCGGCGACCGCCGGGCAGGGACCCGGCGGCTAGGAACAACCGGGAAGGGGATCGAGGGGTTGCGGGGGGAGATCCGATAGACGCTTTGAGTTGTCCTCCACTCCCACATCGGAGCGCCGTTTCATCATGAATATCGTCGTCATCGGCGGCGGCCCGGCCGGGCTCTACTTCGCGCTGCTGATGAAGAAGGCCGACCCGGCGCACCAGGTCGCCGTTCTCGAGCGCAACGGCCCCGACGACACCTTCGGCTGGGGCGTCGTCTTCTCCGATCAGACCCTCGGCAACCTGGCCGCCGCCGATGCCGAGACCTGCGGCCGCATCCGCGACGCCTTCGCGCGCTGGGACGACATCGACATCCACGTCCACGGCGCGACCATCACCTCGGGCGGCCACGGATTCGCCGGCATTGCGCGCCGCACCCTGCTCGCCATCCTGCGCGACCGCGCCGCCGAGCTGGGGGTCGATCTGCGCTTCCGCCGCGAGCTGCGCGACCTCGACGAGCTCGCCGCCCTGGGGCTCGGCGACGCCGACCTGATCGTCGGCGCCGACGGCGTCAACAGCATGACCCGCAGGCGGCTGGCCGCTTTCTTCGCGCCCGACCTCGACGTGCGCACCGCCCGCTACGTCTGGCTGGGAACCACTCGGCGCTTCGACGCCTTCACCTTCATCTTCGTGGCCAACGCGGACGGCGTCTTCCAGGCGCACGCCTATCGCTTCGACGCCCTCCACTCGGCCTTCATCGTCGAGTGCGACGAGGCCTCCTGGCGCGCGGCCGGCCTCGACCGCCTGGATACCGCCGCGACCGTCGATTTCTGCGCGCGGATGTTCGCCCCCTGGCTGGGCGGTCACCCGCTGCTCGCCAACGTGCCGCCGCATCTCGCCGCGGCGCCCTGGCAGGCTTTCGTCCGCGTGCGCAACGCCTCCTGGCACCATGGCAACGTGGTGCTCATCGGCGACTCCGCGCATACCGCGCACTTCTCGATCGGCTCGGGGACCAAGCTGGCGATGGAGGACGCAATCGCGCTGGCGCGCGCGGTCAACTCCCGGCCAGGGGGCAGCTCCGGCCCGGCGGCGGATCTTCCGGCGGCCCTGGCGGCCTACCAGGACGAGCGCATGACCGAGGCCTTGCGGCTGCAGAACGCGGCGCGCAACTCGATGGAGTGGTTCGAGAACGTCAAGCGCTACATCCGCCTCGAGCCGCAGCAGTTTGCCTACAGCCTGCTCACCCGCAGCCAGCGGGTCAGCCACGAGAACCTGCGGCTGCGCGACGGCGCCTATCTCTCGAGGGTCGAGCGCTGGTTCGCCGGCCGCGCCGCCGGCGGCCTTGGCACGGGCGGCCTCTCGGATGCCGCGCCGGCTCCTCCTCCTCCCATGTTCACGCCGTTCAGCTTGCGCGGCCTGAGACTCGACAACCGGGTAGTGGTGTCGCCGATGGACATGTACAGTGCCGAGGACGGCACGCCGAACGACTTCCACCTCGTCCATCTGGGCGCCCGCGCCCTGGGTGGCGCCGGCCTGCTCTTCACCGAGATGACCTGCGTCTCGCCCGAAGGGCGCATCACCCTGGGTTGTACCGGGATGTACCGCGCCGAGCACGCGGCCGCCTGGCGCCGCATCGTCGACTTCGTTCACCGCTGGAGCCGGGCCAAGATCTGTCTGCAGCTCGGCCACTCCGGCGCCAAGGGGGCGACCAGGCTGATGTGGGAGGGGCAGGACGAGCCGCTGGCAGAAGGCGGCTGGCCGCTAATGGCCGCCTCCGCGGTCCCCTTTCGCCCCGGCATGCAGGTGCCGCGCGAGATGACCCGCGCCGACATGGAGCGGGTGCGCGGCGAGTTCGTGCGCGCCGTGCGGCTGGCCGTCGAGTCCGGCTTCGACATGCTCGAGCTGCACTGCGCCCACGGCTACCTGCTCTCGGGCTTCATCACGCCGCTCGCCAACCGGCGCGGCGACGAGTACGGCGGGGCGCTGTGCAACCGGCTGCGCTTCCCGCTGGAGGTCTTCGCTTCTATGCGCGCGGCGTGGCCGCAGGAGCGGCCGATGTCGGTGCGCATCTCCGCCACCGACTGGGTGGAGGGGGGCGTGAGCGGGGCCGAGGCGGTGGCCATCGCGCGCGCCTTCGGCCAGGCAGGGGCTGACATCATCCACGTCTCGACCGGCCAGACCTCGGCGGAGGCCAGGCCGGTCTACGGCAGGATGTTCCAGACCCCGTTCAGCGACCAGATCCGCAACGAGGCGGGCGTCCCGACCATCGCGGTCGGCAACATCACCGAGGCCGACCAGGTCAACTCGATCATCGCCGCCGGCCGCGCCGATCTGTGCGCGCTGGCGCGTCCCCACCTGGCCGACCCGCACTGGACCCTGCACGCCGCGGCGGAGCTGAAGTTTGCGCCCCAGCCCTGGCCGGTGCAATATCTGTCCGGCCAGCAGCAGCTCGAGCGCCTGCTCGAGCGGCGCGCCGAGCTGCTCGGCACGAGCACGGTGTGAGCGGCTCGGCGCAGCATCGGCGGGGGAGAGCGGGCCAGGCCGCCAGGAGGCAAGAACCGTGAGCAGCGGCATCGATCCGTCCTCCATCCGTCCGCGCCACTTCGCCTGGAACGTCGCGGAGCGGGTGGCCACCATCACCCTCGCGCGTCCGGAGCGGCGCAACCCGCTCACCTTCGCCTCGTACCGCGAGCTCGCCGACACCTTCCGCTCCCTGGGCCGGGTCGGCGAGGTCAAGGCTGTGGTCCTGACCGGCGCGGGCGGCCACTTCTGCTCGGGCGGCGACGTGCATGGGATCATCGGACCGCTGGTCGCGATGAAAGAGAGCGGGCGCATGGACGAGCTGCTCGCCTTCACGCGCCTGACCGGCGAGCTGGTCAAGGCCATGCGCGAGTGCCCGCAGCCGATCGTCGCCGCGGTCGACGGCACCTGCGCCGGCGCCGGCGCGATCCTGGCCATGGCCTCCGACCTGCGCATCGGCACCGCGCGCAGCCGGGTGGCCTTTCTGTTCGCGCGGGTCGGCCTGTCCGGCGCCGACATGGGCGCCTGCGCGATCCTGCCGCGCTTGATCGGCCTGGGGCGCGCCAGCGAGCTGCTCTATACGGGCCGCGCCATGGAGGGGCAGGAGGCGGAGCGCTGGGGCTTCTACAACAAGCTCGTCGCCCCCGAAGACCTCCTTGCCGAGGCCGCCGCGCTGGCCGGCGCCCTGGCGCACGGGCCGACCTTCGCCCACGCCATGACCAAGCGCGCGCTGCACCTGGAATGGAGCATGGGCCTCGACGAGGCCATCGAGGCGGAGGCGCAGGCCCAGGCCATCTGCATGCAGACAGAGGACTTCAGCCGCGCCTACCGGGCTTTTGTGGGCAAGGAGAAGCCGCTCTTCGAGGGCAACTGATGCCCGACTCCACCTACCTCGACTGGCCCTTCTTCGACGACGCCCACCGCTCCCTGGCGCGCGAGGTGGGGCGCTGGGCCGAGAGCCTTTCCGACCCGGCGCGCCTGAATGAATCGCCGGGTAGGGACCCGGCGCGTCCTACCGAAGCGCTGGGCAGGGACCCAGCGCGCCCAATCGATCCCGCTGCCGAGTCTCCCCTCGACGCCGCCTGCCGCGCGCTGGTCCGGCAGCTCGGCGACGGAGGCTGGCTGCGCTACCTGGTGCCGGGCGCGCACGGCGGCGCCTGCGATCACCTCGACGTGCGCTCGATCTGCCTGGTGCGCGAAGCCCTCGCCGCCCGCCGCGGGCTCGCCGACTTCGCATTCGCCTTGCAGGGTCTGGGCAGCGCCCCGATCTCGCTCTTCGGCTCCGAGGAACAGAAGCGCAACTACCTGCCGGCAGTCTGCGCCGGACGCGCCGTCGCCGCCTTCGCGCTCTCCGAGGCCGAGGCCGGCTCCGACGTCGCCGCCATGCGCACCGCGGCGCGGCGCGACGGCGGCGGCTACGTGATCGACGGCGAGAAGACCTGGATCTCCAATGCCGGCATCGCCGACCACTACGTGGTCTTCTGCCGCTTGCCGGAGGACGGAGACAAGAGCTTCGCCGCCTTCGTGGTCGACGCGGACAATCCGGGCCTGCGCGTCACCGCTCGTATCGAGGTCATCGCGCCGCATCCGCTCGGCACGCTCGCTCTTGCCGGCTGCCGCGTGCCCGCGGCGGCGCTGCTCGGGCGGCCGGGCAAGGGCCTCGCGGTGGCGCTCGCCACCCTCGACGTCTTCCGCCCCACGGTGGGCGCGGCGGCGCTCGGATTTGCCCGGCGCGCCCTGGACGAGGCGGTTGGATTTGCCCGGCGGCGCCGTGTCTTCGGGCAGCCGCTCGCCGATCACCAGCTCACGCGCGCCAAGCTCGCCGACATGGCGACCGCGGTCGACGCGAGCGCGCTGCTGGTCTACCGCGCCGCCTGGGCGCGCGACCGCGGGGCGGGGCGGGTCACCCGCGAGGCGGCGATGGCCAAGCTCTACGCCACCGAGGCGGCGCAGCGCATCGTCGACGAGGCCGTGCAGCTGCTCGGCGGCCGCGGCGTGACCGCGGGGGAGCCCGTCGAGCGTCTCTACCGCGAGGTCCGCGCCCTGCGCATCTACGAGGGGACGAGCGAGATCCAGAGGCTGGTCATCGCCGGCCAGCTGCTGGCCGCCGACGCGGCCGCCGGCCCGGCCGCGGAGGCGGCAACCGATCCGACCGAGGCGGCGACCGCTCCGGTTACGGAGGCGTCCCATGGCTGAGCCGTCCGCTCCCAGCGGGCCGAGCGGCCACGTCGACACCTTCTGCGCCGGCGCGCTGCCGCCGCGCGAGCTGTGGCCCGAGATGAGCTACGCGGCCCTGCCCGAGCTCGCCTACCCGCCGCGCCTCAACTGCGCCGCCGCGCTGCTCGACGCACGCGTCGCCGCCGGCGACGGCGGCCGCACGGTCTTCCGCTTTCCGGGCGGGAGCTGGACTTACGGCCAGCTCCTCGAGACGGCAAATCGCCTCGCCCACGTCCTGGTCGACGACCTCGGTGTCGTGCCCGGCAACCGGGTGCTGCTGCGCGCGCCCAGCACCCCCATGCTCGCTGCCTGCTGGTTTGCCGTGCTCAAGGCGGGAGGGGTAGTGGTCGGCACGATGCCGCTGCTGCGCCCGCGCGAGCTGGTCTATATCGCCGACAAGGCGCAGATCCAGCTCGCCTTGTGCGACGTCCGCCTCGCCGCCGACTGCGAGCAGGCGATTCGCCGGCGCGGCGACGGTTCACCCCGCCCGGGCGGGCGGGTCGTCCACTTCCAGAGCGAGGCGCCGGGCGCGCTCGAAACCTTGCTGCGGGACAAGCCGGCAACGTTCGCCAACCGCGACACCGCCGCCGACGACGTGGCCATCATCGCCTTCACCTCGGGGACAACCGGCCAGGGCAAGGGCACCATGCACTTCCACCGCGACATCCTGGCGGCGAGCGACTGCTTCCCCCGTCACGTGCTGCGCCCGGACCCCGACGACGTTTTCTGCGGCTCGCCCCCGCTCGCCTTCACCTATGGACTGGGCGGGCTGCTGCTCTTTCCCATGCGCTGCGGCGCCTCGACGCTGCTGCTCGAGCAGGCGTCGCCGCCGCAGCTCCTGCAGGGCATCCAGGACTTCCGGGCGACGATCTGCTTCACCGCCCCGACCGGCTACCGGACGATGTGCCCGCTGGTCGACCGCTTCGACACCGGCAGCCTGCGCAAGTGCGTGTCGGCCGGGGAGGCCCTGCCGCTGTCGACTTTCGAAGCCTGGCGGCGGGCGACCGGAATCCGCATCATCGACGGCATCGGCTCGACCGAGATGCTGCACATGTTCATCAGCGCCGCGGACGACGACATCCGCCCAGGAGCCACCGGCAAGCCGGTGCCCGGCTACGAAGCCAAGGTGGTGGACGAACACGGCGACGAGGTGCCGCCCGGCACGGTCGGCAGGCTTGCGGTGCGCGGGCCGACCGGTTGCCGCTACCTCGACAACATCGAGCGGCAGCGGGTCTACGTGCAAGGCGGCTGGAACCTGACGGGCGACTCCTACGTCATGGACGCGGACGGCTACTTCTGGTACCAGGCGCGCACCGACGACATGATCGTTTCCGCGGGCTACAACATCTCCGGCCCCGAGGTCGAGGCCGTCCTGCTCGACCACCCCAAGGTCGTGGAGTGCGGCGTCGTGGGAGTGCCGGACGAGCAGCGCGGCCAGGTCATCAAGGCCTTCGTGGTGCTCGCGCCCGGGGCCGCGCCGGGCCCCGAGACGGCCAGGGAGCTGCAGGACTTCGTCAAACGCGAGATCGCGCCCTACAAGTACCCGCGCCTCGTCGAGTTCGTTGCCAGCCTGCCGCGTACCGCGACCGGCAAGCTGCAGCGCTTCCGCCTGCGCGAGGGCGGAGCTTGAGCCCGCTCGCCGTCCTCCACCCCGCCGGCTGGGCCGCCCCGAGCGGCTACGCCCACGGCATCGCCGGCAGGGGACGGACGGTGTTCGTGGCCGGCCAGGTGGGCTGGGACCCTGTCACCTGCGCCTTTGCCAGCGACGACCTCGCCGAGCAAGTGCGCCAAGCGCTCGCCAACCTGGTTGCCGTCCTGGCCGCCGGCGGCGCTGCCCCCCGGCACGTGGCGCGCCTGACCTGGTACGTCACCGACCGCGACGAGTACCTCGCCGCGCGCCGCGCCATCGGCGCCGCCTACCGTGCCGTCATGGGCCGCCACTTTCCGGCCATGTCCGTCGTCGTCGTCGCCGCCCTCCTCGAGCCCCGCGCCAAGGTCGAGATCGAAGCCACCGCCCTGGTGCCGGAGTGAGGCGGCGGACACGGGTCCTGGAGCGTTGACTTCGCCGCCGCGCATTCACATCATTGAGATTTCGAGCTTGCGAGGAGGAGTCGAGCGATGAAGAGACCTGGTATCTCCGCCTTCTGCTGCCTGGTTGTCCTGGCTGCTGCGGTCTCCTGCCGCCATGAAGCGCCGGACGCTGCGGCTTCCTCGCCGGGGTCGGGCGGAGCAGGATCTGCGCCGGTGCCCGCCGCCTCCCCCCCGTCGCCGGGACAGGCCGGCACCGCGGCCGCGCCGGACGCCGCGGCGGCTGCCTCGCCGCTGCTCGAGCGAATCGGGCCCCATGCCTTCATCGAAGTGCAGGCACCCAGCCTGGCGGCGCTGCCGCTGCGCCAGAAGCTGCTGGCCTATCACCTGGCTGAAGCGGCGATCCAGCTCGACCCGGTGTTCTACGACCAGATGTCGAGCTACGGCCTCCAGGCCAAACGGCTGCTCGGGGCCCTGGTCGAAGACCCGGCGCGGCTGCCGCCGGCATCGCGGCCGGCGATCGTCGAGTATGCCAAGCTCTTCTTCGCCAACAAGGGCAACCACAACGAGACGACCGGCCGGAAGTTCGTGCCGACCTTCTCGTTCGACGATCTGGCGGGCGCCGCCGAGCAGGCGCGCGCCCGCGGCGCCCGGCTGGGCAGCGCCGCCAGCCTCGCCGCCCTGCTGCGCGACTTGCGGGCGCCGTTGTTCGATCCCAGCTACCAGGTGGCGATCACCGACAAGAGCCCGGCCGGCGGCGCCGACATCCTGGCCGCCTCGAGCAACAACTATTACCAGGGGGTCACTCTCGCCGACCTCAAAGGGTTCGTCGAGCGCTATCCGCTCAATTCCCGGCTAATCAAGCGCGACGGCCGGCTGATCGAAGAGGTGTGGCGTGCCGGCACCCCCGACGGCAAGGTGCCGCCCGGCCGCTATGCCAAGGAGCTCGCGGCCGTCAACCGCGAGCTGGCGGCGGCGGCCGGCCTCGCCGAGGGCGAGCAGGCGGCGGTGATCCGCGCCCTCATCCGCTTCTACCAGACCGGCGAGCCCGCGGACTGGCGCGCCTACAACATCCTCTGGCTGCGCTCCAACCCCACCGTCGACTTCGCCTCCGGCTTCATCGAGGTGTACCGCGACCCGCGCGGGATCAAGGGCTCGGCGCAGATGGTCGTGGCGATCACCAACCAGCGGCTGGAGCCCTTGATGCGCCAGCTCGCCGCCAACGCCGTCTACTTCGAGAGACGGGCGCCCTGGGACGACCGCTTCAAGAAGCTCGACGTCAAGCCGCCGGTGGGCAAGGCGATCGAGACCGTGGTCGAGACCGGCGACTACTCCGTCACCACCACCGGCGACAACCTTCCCAACGAGCAGGAGGTGCGCGAGAAGTACGGCACCAAGAGCCTGCTGCTGACCTCTTCGATCAGCGCCATCAACGCCGTCCGCGGCGCCAAAGTTGCGGTCGAGTTCACGCCCGAGGCAGACGAGGCGCAGCACTTCGCCCGCTACGGCGATCTCGCCCAGGTCCTGCAGACCGCCATGCACGAGGTGATCGGCCACGGTTCGGGCAAGGTCGAGGTGCCGAACGATCCCTCGACCTACCTGCGGCAGTACTACTCGACGCTGGAAGAGGCGCGGGCGGACCTGGTCGCCTACTGGAACGCCAACGATCCCAAGCTCGCCGAGCTGGGCGTGGCGGACGTGCCCCAGGTTGCCCTGGAGATGTACCGCGGGCTCGCCAGGCTGAACCTGACGACGCTGACCCACTATCCAACCGGTGACCAGGCGGAGGAGGACCACGACCGCGACCGCCTGCTGATCACCAACTACCTGATCGAGGCGGGCGGGTTTGCGCGCATCCAGCGCGACGGCCACTGGTACGTCGAGGTCAAGGATTTCGCCAAGGCGCATGCCGCGGCCGGCAAGCTGCTCGCCGAGATCATGCGCATCAAGGCGCAGGGCGACTACGCGGCGATCAAAGCGCTGGTGGACAAGTACGGCACCCGTTTCGACCCCGCGGTGCGCGACGACGTGATCGCCCGCTACAAGCGGCTCGCCCTGCCGACCTACTGGGCCGGCGTCTACCCGGTGTTGCGGCTGGTCAACGATCAGGCGGGCAAACCCGCCGACGTCGCCGTCGGCTACCGCCACGACTTCCTCGCCCAGCAGCTCGACTTCGCGGCCCGCAACGGCACGCTGGGGCTCCCCTAGCCCCATTCCTCACGGGTCCGCCGCGGCGCCGGAGTGTCCCGGTTCGCCTGCCGGCCGATACTTGATACTGCTGGGGCAGGAATGGGGGGCGAGCGGTAAGCTCGGGTTTGCGGGCACACGGCACTCTTGAAATCAATGAGATAGGCTGCTCCCGGCGGAATTCGGCCGGGACGCCTGGAGGATCGCGATGAACGAACTGGTGCAGCGTCTGACCACCGATCAACCCGTGGTTGCCAGCTTGCGGCCCGAACCGACCGTGGAGGGCTTCAAAGCCGCCATCGACCGCGGCTACGTGCACGTCCTGTTCACCGAGACCCGCGGCGGCACCGAGCTCGGCGTGCGCATCGACCCGAAGTACCTCGACCTGTCGGCCGCCGATTTCGAGCACAAGACCGGCTCGGCCAAGCTGGCGGGCGAGCTCATCCTCGACTACACCCGGGTGCGCTGCCACGCCACCATCGACCTCGCCACCCTGCGCGGCACCGGCCGCCTCGAGCCGCTGGGCGACGTCGAGCCCGGCTCCACGGCCGCGGCCGGCGGCGAAGCCCAGTAGAGCGGGCTGCTCCCCCTCGCACGGTCCCTCCTTGCGCGGCGGCCGCGCTTGTTGAGAGACTTGCGGCCGGGTGACGCCGCAAACGAGCGCAATCGGAACCAGCCCACCGCGGCCGGACGGCTTTGCCAAGGCCGCCGGGGAAGCGCGCTATGCCGACGACCTGGCCGTTCCGGGCCTGTGGTACGGGTCGACGGTACGCAGCCCGCACCCGCACGCGCGCCTCGCCGAGCTGAGCTGGCAGCCGCTCAAGGCGGGCGGCGAAGCGGTCTGCGTGACCGCCCGCGACCTTCCCGGTCCCAACGGGGTGCAGCTGATCGACGACTCCTGGCCGGTCCTCGCCGCGGGCGTGGTCCACCACGTCGGCGAGCCGGTGGCGCTGGTCGCCGCGCCGAGCCGCCACGCGGCGCGCGCGGCGCGGGAGGGTGTGGCCGCCCTCTACGAGCCGCTGCCGCCGGTGCTCACCCTCGAAGAGGCCGAGTCCCTCCCTCTTCTCGCCAGCGTCGCCATGGAAACGGGGGCGGTCGAGGCGGCCCTGGCGCGGGCGGAGCGGGTGATCGAGGGGACCTATCGCACCGGCTACCAGGAGCACGTCTACATCGAGTGCCAGGGGATGACCGCCTGGTTCGAGCCCGACGGCGGCCTGGCTGCCGTCGGCTCGATGCAGTGCCCCTACTACGTCCACAAGGCGCTGGTCCACGCCTTCGGCCTGCCGGCCGAGGCGGTGCGGGTGCGCGCCTCGGCGGTGGGGGGAGGCTTTGGCGGCAAAGAGGACTTCCCGAGCCTTCTCGCCATTCACGCGGCCCTGCTGGCGCGTGCCGCCGGGCGTCCGGTGCGCCTGGCCTACGACCGCGGCGAGGACATCATCGGCACCACCAAGCGCCACCCGGCGGTCGTCCGCCACCGCACCGGGGTGTCCGCGGACGGGCGCTTGCTGGCGATGGACATCGAGATCGTTCTCGACGGCGGCGCCTACCGCACGCTGTCGCCGGTGGTGCTGTCGCGCGCCCTTCTCCATGCCTTCGGCCCCTACCGCTGCGACAACGTGCGCATCCGCGGCCGGGTGCTGCAGACCCACACGCCGCCCAACGGCGCGTTTCGCGGCTTCGGCGCGCCGCAGGTCGAATTCGCCGCCGAACGGCAGATGGATCGCATCGCGCGCGCCCTCGGCCTCGATCCCTTCGAGGTCCGCGAGCGCAACGTCGTCGGGCCCGGCGATCGGCTGCCGACCGGACAGGTCCTCGACGCCACCGCCTCCGCCCGCCTCTGCCTCGAAGAGGCGGCGGCGCGCACCCGCTTTCGCGCCCGCTGGCGGGAGTGCGAGGCGGCGCGGCCGGGGCGGCGTGACGGCGAGCCGCTGGCCGGCATCGGCCTCTCGCTCTATTTCCACGGCGCCGGATTCACCGGCAACGGCGAGCGCGCCATGCGCTCCCCGGTCATCGCGCGGCTGGCCGATGGCGGCCGGATCGAGGTGCTGACCGCGATGACCGACATGGGACAGGGGTGCGCCGCGGTCTTCCCGCAGATCGCGGCCGCCGCCGGCGGCCTCGCCGGCGAAGACCTGATATTTGCCGAGCCCGACACCCGCGACGTCCCGGACTCGGGACCGACGGTGGCGTCGCGCACCACCATGATCGTCGGCGGCGCGATCGCCCAGGCGGTCGCCGAGGTCGCGGGCCAGGTCGTGGCCTGGTGGTCGAAGGCCCGGGCAGGCGGCGCCGCTCTGCGGCTCCAGGGCGGAGAGCTGTACGCCGCCCCCGCCTCGGAAGGCCTCGCGACCTTCCGCGCGGCGGCGAGCGCCTACCTGGCTGAGGTGGGACCGCTCGCGGTCACCGTCCGCCATCAGCCGCCTGCCGAGCACAGCTTCGACGAGGCGCGCTACCAGGGCGACGCCTACCCGACCTATGCCTGGGGAGCCGACGTGGTCGAGGTCGAGGTAGATCCCGACACCCTGGCGGTCAGGCCGGTCGCGGTCACCGCGGTGTGCGAGGTGGGGCGGGCCATCCATCCCGTCCTCTGCGCCGGCCAGATCGAGGGGGGTACCCTGCAGGCCCTCGGCTTCGCCCTGATGGAAGAGGTCAAGGTCAACGCCGGCCGTTACCTCAACGACCGCCTGGCGACTTACATCATCCCCACCGCCCAGGACAGCCCGCGCATCGCCGTGCACCTGCTCGAACGGCCCTGGGAAGGGGGTCCCTTCGGCGCCAAAGGCGTCGGCGAGCTCCCCATGGACGGCGGCGCCCCGGCCGCGGCGGCGGCGATCGAGAACGCCACCGGCATCGCCGTCGCCGAGATCCCGGCCACGCCGGAGCGCCTCTACGAGTGGCAGCGCGCCGGCGAAGCAAGTGCGGCGCGGCGCGAGGCGGCATACGGGCAGGACCCCGGCGAAGGAGCCGTGGCGGAGACCGAGCGGCCGCGCGCCGGTCAGGCTGCGGAGCCCGGCGCGAGCCAGCCCGGGCAGCCGGAGGCCGCGCGGTGAGAGTCGAGCTGACCGTCAACGGCCGGGCCGTGGCGCTCGACGGGCACCCCATGGAGCGCCTGCTCGACGTGCTGCGCGAGCGGCTCTCCTTGCCCGGCACCAAGGAAGGCTGCGGCGAAGGGGAGTGCGGCGCCTGCGCGGTGCTCCTCGACGGCGAACCGGTGCTCTCCTGCCTGGTGCCGCTGCTCCAATGCGGCGGCCGGCGGATCGACACCGTCGAGGCGATCGCGCACGGCCCCGCTCGCGGCTTCGTCGAAGATTTCGTGGCCGCCGGAGGCGTGCAGTGCGGCGCCTGCACGCCGGGAATCGTGGTCACCGCCTGGGCGCTGTTGCAACGCAATCCCTCGCCGACCCGCGAGCAGGTGGCGGAGGCGCTCGCCGGCAACCTCTGCCGCTGCACCGGATACGAGGGCATCTTCCGGGCGCTGGCCAGGAAGGACGAGGACAGCCACGCGCCGTCGCGTCCGGGCGAGACGAGTTGAGCCCTTCGCTTCCTCCCGCCTTCTCGCCACGCTCGCTCGCCGAGGCATGCGGCTACCTCGCGGCCGAGCCCGGCCTGGTGCGGGTGGCCGGCTGCACCGACCTGATGGTTGCCGGGCAGGACCGCAGGCCGCCGGCCGCGGGCCTGCTCGATCTCACCGGCATCGCCGAGATCCGCGGCATCCAGGAGGCCGCTGGCGGCCTCACGGTGGGAGCGGCAACCACCTTCAGCGAGCTGCGGCGCTCGCCGGCCGTGCGGGCCCGCTTCCCGGCCCTGGCGGACGCCGCCGCCCAGATCGGCGGCTGGCAGATCCAGAACCGGGCGACCCTGGGAGGCAATCTCGCCAACGCCAGTCCGGCGGGAGACTCGCTCCCGGTCCTCCTGGCGCTCGAGGCGACGGTCGTCGCGGCCGGCCCCCGCGGCCAGCGCGAGATCCCTTACGGCGAGTTCCACCTCGGCTACCGCCGGACGGCGCTGGCGCCGGACGAGATCCTCGCCTGGATCCGCCTGCCGGCGCCGCCCGCCGGCGCGGTTCAGGCCTTCCGCAAGGTCGGACCGCGCGCCGCGCAGGCGATCAGCAAGGTAATGGTGGCGATGGTCGGCACGGTGGCGGACGGCCGCATCGCCGAGCTGCGCCTGGCGGCCGGCAGCGTCGCCCCCATCCCGGTCCGCCTCCCCGGCGCGGAAGCCGCCGCCCGCGGCCTGCCGCCGGATCGCCAGGCCGCCGAGCGCGCCGGCCGCGCCGCCGCCGCCGCGGTGACCCCGATCGACGACGTGCGCTCGACCGCCGCCTACCGGGCCTGGGTGCTCGAGCGCGTGGTGCGCCGGCTGGTCCTGGGCCTCGGCTCTCCGCCCTGATTGACGGCGCGGGGCACGGGGCGCGGGCAGCGGCTCAAGCCTGGACGAGGATGCCGACCAGCTCGCGCAAGACGTCTTCGCCGGCCGGGCCCTGGAGGACCAGCCGGCCTTCGCGAAAGGCCGAGGCGGCGTTGACCTTGCCGGTCACGATCTGGGCAAATTCGGTGCTCGACGTAGTGATCACGCATTGCGCGGAAACACCGTCTGGGATCACGTCGCCGGGAGGCCGCGTCAGGTCGAGCACCCAGGTGCCGCCGCCCCGGCCGGTGAGCACGAACTTGAAGGACCCGTTGACCTTGCCGGCCAGCGCCGGCTCGGCGCGCAGGCGTTCCGCCATGGCGGTGAAGAAGTCCGCGGCGATGATCGGCGGAGCGTCCGCGGGGGTCCTGCCCGCACGCGCGCCGAGCGCCCCGCGCGTCCCGAGCGCCGTCGCGGCCGCGGCTCCCGGCGCAACGGATGCGGCGGCCGAGCCCCGGCCGAAGTGCATGTCGAAGCCGCCCGCGGTCAGCTCGACCGCCGGGTAGCCGAGCCGCTCGAGCACCTCGTTCATGCGCCGCCACAGGTCTGCCGGCAGGGTCTTCATCATCGCGGGATTGATCTCCGCACCGGTGCCGATGCTGCGGTCCACGATCGTGCGCGCGTAAAGCACGGACGGGTCGCCGTGGGAGGCCCGCTGGGGATGCGGCGACGAGAAAACCCGCTCGAGAACCCGCGGATCGAACTCGACGCCGAGGAACTCGCAGATGCGGCGCAGGCTCTCGGCGGGAGCGGTGACCAGGTCCTCGTAGTGCAGGCGCAGGCAGCGCTCCCCGTGCTCTGTCTCGAAGGCCAGGAGCTCCCGTGTGGTCTCCTCCCAGGCACGAATGACGGCGCGCAGGGTGTTTTTGTGATCCTTGCGCACGTAGTCCTCGATCGCGCCCAGGAAGAACCCGTACATGCAGGCCCGCAGGCACGACATGGCGAAATCCAGGCAGTGGCGGTGCAGCAGGATGAATTGCGCGTCGGGGAGGAGCTTGGCGATCAGGTCCCTGTGCTCGAGGTTGTTCGGCGACTTGTCACACCACAGCGGCTTGCCCTTGCGCCGCGCCGCCGCGGCGAGCAAGTGCGAGACGATGCGCCGCGTGGCCAGCGCCGGCGGACTCGCGGGATCCACGTCGGCGGCGCCGAGCATGGGGCCGGTGCGGCTGAGCTCGGCCAGTCCCTCGTTGGTGTCGTACAGGGCGGCGAGCAGGCGGCCGAGGTTGAGCTCGTCCGGGCAGAAGATGTCGGGATGGGTGTCGAGCATCACCCGCAAGAGGGTGGAGCCGGTGCGCGGCAGCGACAGGACGAAGATCCCCGGGCGATCGGCGGCGGGAGCGCTGGTTCCATTCACGAGGTGCCTCCTGACAGAACGATAGCGCCCCAGCCGGCCGCAGATCGAGAGATCGTTTTTTTTCACGCTACAAGAGCCCGCCAGAGCTGTCAATGGCAATGGATCTGCCACTAGCCCCGGGGCTCGGGTAACTTCGAGATATCCTTGAAGCCTTCCGGGAGAGCGTCTTCATGAGTGAATCCGAGATGATGCCGGCCAGTGGGGAGGGCCGTGCCGCAAGCGCGGCGCCGGCAGGCTCCTCCTCCGAGGAGCCCTTCGACTGGGACGAGCTCCTGCTGCTCGTCGGTGAGCAGAAGGTGATCCCCATCGTCGGCAAGGAGCTGCTCGTCGTTTCCATCGACGGCCGGGAGACCCTGCTCGAGCATCATCTCGCCGTCCGGCTGGCGGAAGCGCTGGGGGTCGCGCGGGAGCGGCTCTCCGCACAGTGCGATCTCAACGAGGTCGCCGTCGCCTATGTCGAAAGCGGAGGACGGCCGGCCAAGATCTACCCTCGTCTCAAGGCCATCGTGGAGGAACGGCCGCTGGCGGTGCCGGAGCCTCTCCGCAAGCTGGCGGCGATCACCGATTTCAAGCTCTTCGTCAGCACCACCTTCGACTCGCTGCTGGCCGAGGCCCTCGACCTCGAGCGCCGCGCGGGCGCCGCGGCGGCCAGGACGCTTACCTTCTCCACTCACTCTGCGCTCCAGGACCTCCCCTGCGAGGTCGCCGGCCTGGCAGCGCCGCACGTCTTCCAGGTCTTCGGCAGGCTCTCCGCCTCCGCCGATTACGCGGTGACCGAGGAGGACACCCTCGAGTTCCTGCACGCCCTCCAATCGGAGACCCGCCAGCCCAAGATCCTCTTCGACGAGCTCAAGAACAATCCCTTGCTGTTTCTCGGCTGCAGCTTCCCAGACTGGCTTGCCCGCTTCTTCGTCCGCACCCTTGGCAACAAGCGCCTGCTGCCTCCGGAAGGCGTCAGGTTCGTCGTCGACCGCCGCGTGCGCAGCGATCTCAGCCTCGCCCTCTTCCTGCGGCACTGCAAGACGGAGATCGATCCCGCGGGTGATCCCCTGGCGTTCGTCTCCGAGCTCCACCGGCGCTGGCAGGAGCGCCGCCCCGCCGCCGGGCCGGAAGAGGACCGGCGCCCCGCGGCGGCGGGCATGAAGCTCGGCGCGATCTTCCTCAGCTTCGCCAGCGAGGACCGGGATGCGGCGAGGAGCCTCAAGGACATGCTCGAGAGCGCCGGCCTCGACGTCTGGTTCGACGAGAAGAGCATCCCTCCCGGCGCCTCCTGGGATCTGGAGATCCAGGCCAATGTCCGCCGCTGCTCGCTGTTCCTGCCGCTCCTGTCCCAGCACGCCGCGCGGCGTCTGGAAGGCTACTTCCGCCGCGAGTGGCGGTGGGCGATCGCCCGCGCCGAAGGCATGGACGAGAGCCTGCCGTTCATCCAGCCCATCGTGATCGACGATCTGCAGCCGAGCTCCAGCGGAATACCCAACGCTTTCTGGGACCGCCAGTGCCGCCGTTTCCCGATGGCGCGCCCGACCCCGGAGTTCATCGAGCAGGCGAGAGAAGCGATCCGCAGCATGCGCCTGCGGGAGCCCGCCCATCCATGACCGCTCCCGCGGCGGCGCCCGCCGTCGATGCGAGCAATCCCTACCCCGGCCTGCTGGCTTTCGGGGAAGCCGATCGAGCCTACTTCCATGGCCGCACCCGGGAGCGCGAGGAGCTCTTCCGCCTGGTCCGGCGGGAGACCTTGACCGTCGTCTTCGGCCGCTCCGGCCTGGGCAAGACCTCGCTGCTCAACGCCGGCCTCTTCCCGCTCCTGCGCCAGGCCGAGATCCTGCCGGTTCCGATCCGCTTGGACTTCACGGCGGGCAAGGGGGATCTCGTGGGCCAGGTGCGCGCGGCGGTCGCGCAGGCGCTGCGCGGGCAGCAGGTCGACGCCCCGCCGCCGGCGCCCGGCGAGACGCTCTGGGAGTACTTCCACAAGACGCCGTTCTGGAGCCGGCGCAACCAGCTCCTGACCCCGCTCCTGGCCTTCGATCAGTTCGAGGAGATCTTCACCCTCGGCCGCAAGGATGCGCGGGTCGAGCCTCTCTTGGGCGAGCTCGCCGACTTGATCGAAAACCACATCCCCGCCGCGGTGCGCGACCGCATGGCCCGCACTCTCGAGGAGCTGCCGTTCTCGTACGAGCGGCAGAAAGTGCGGGTCGTCGTCAGCCTGCGCGAGGACTTCCTGCCTCAGCTCGAAGGCCTGCGCCCCCGCATCCCATCCCTGGCCGGCAACCGCTTCCGCTTGCTTCAGATGGATGGCCACCAGGCCCTCGACGCCATCCTGAAGCCGGGAGGCGGTCTGGTCGGCGAGGCCGTGGCGCGGGAGATTCTGCGCTTCGTCGCCGGGGCCAGCCGGGAAGACCGCGCCGGCGAAGCGGGCGCCGCGCCGGCCCCTTCCGACGACGATCTCGCGGAGATGGAGGTGGAGCCCGCGCTCCTCAGCCTGTTCTGCCGCGAGCTCAACAGCCGGCGGCAGAGGCGCGGCCTGCCGGCCATCACCGCCGAGCTCGTGCAAGGTTCGCGCGGCGAGATCCTCTCCAGTTTCTATGACCAGTGCCTGGCGGACATGGCCCGCCCGGTGCGTACCTTCATCGAGGAGCGGCTGCTCACCGGCTCGGGGTTCCGCCAGAGCGTGCCTCTCGAAGAGGCGCTCCAGGGCCGGGGACTGACGGCCGAGGACCTGGGCAAGCTGGTCGACCGGCGGCTGCTGCGGCTGGAGGACCGCCTGGGCCGGCCTCACGTCGAGCTGATCCACGACGTCATGACCCCGGTGATCCGGGAGAGCCGCGACCGCCGGCGCGCGCGGGAGGGCCGCCGGCGCCTGCTGGCGCGGGTCTCGCTGGCGGCCGGCGCGGCGATCGCCGCCCTCCTGGCCCTGGCCGTCTTCTCGCTGCACGAGAGCCGCCTCAAGGCGGAGGCCGTCGCGCAACGGGTGCGGGCCGACAGGCAACGCACCGAAGCCGACAGGCAGCGCGCCGAGGCCGACAGGCAGCGCGCCAAGGCCGAGGGCTACCTGGCCACGGCCCGTGAGCAGCGCAGCCAGGCCCAGAGGCAGCGCGTCCTGGCCGACGAGCAGCGTGTCGAGGCCCAGCGGCAGCGCGTCCGGGCGGAAGAGCAGCGGGGTCTGGCCGACGAGCAGCGCGTCCAGGCGCAGCAGCAACGCGCCAGGTCCGAGGAGTATCGCGCCAAGGCCGAGGAGATGGTCAGCTACCTGCTCTTCGACCTGCGCGACCAGCTCGTGCCCAAGGGCAAACTCGACATCGTTCGAGCAACCGCCAGGAAGGCGCTCGACTATCTTTCGAAAGTGGAGAAGACCGACGAGTCCGAGCGCATGCGCGGTGTAGCTCTCGTGACGCTTGGCGACATCAGCCTGCGGGAAGGCGACACCGCCGAGGCCGAAAAAAGCCTCGCCGAAGCCCTCGCCATCCACCGGGCCCTTCATGACAAGGACCCGGCGAACCGCGACTGGCAGAATGACCTCGCAATAGACCTCGAAAAGACATCGGGTTTGCTTCGGGACCGCGGCGACTTTGACGCGGCCAACGAGCGCTACTTCCAAGCCCTTTCTCTCTGGAATGAGCTCGCGAAGCAGAGCTCCGAGAAGGACGATCCCCCGCAAAGTCATTGGCGGAGAGTCTGGATCGGTGCTGCCCTCGGGTACGCCGACTTGATGAGCGACCGAGTAGCGCTATCCAAACCGCTGAGCCTCTGCGGCACTGCTCTCCGTCTGCTCGAGGATTTCGCCGCAAAGGATGCTGCAAACGTAGAGCTCAAAAGCAGTCTGGCCGGGGCATACCGGCAGCAAGGTCTGCTCTTCATCGACCATGGGGACGTCCAGGCGGCCCTCCAGTCCTACCGGAAAGCCCTGGAGCTGCACGAGCGGCTGGTCCAGGAGAGCCCCGGAGACGTGACCCTCAAGGCCGACCTTGCCCAATCCCGGCTGGTTCTCGCGGAGGCGGAGCTCATGGCAGGCAGGCACGCGCAGGCCCTCGCCATGGCCGACTCCGTCGCCGGCCTCGTGCGGCCCTATGTCTCTTCCGAAGCCCTCGCCTCGAGCTGGAGCGACCTGCTGGCCTACGCCGACGGTCTCGCGGGGGATGCGCTCCTGGCCAAGGGCGACGCGGCCGCTGCGCTCGTCCGGTACGCCGCGTCCCGCGCGATCTGGGTCGAGGGGATGAAGCGCGCCCCCGACCAGGTGCGCCATCGCACCGCCTTGAGCTGGAACCACTTCCGCACCGGCAACGCATACGAGCGCCGCGGCGCCAGCGGGCCGGCGAGCGAGGAATGGGGCAAGGCGGTCGAGATCATCTCGCCGCTGGTCAAGATCAAGGGGCCTCTCGCTCTGAACAGCAACGATACCGACCTCCTGGACACGTACGTCCGCCCCTTGCTCTCGCTGGGCCGCTTCGACGAAGCCAGGCCGGTGTGCAGAAAGCTCCAGGAGAGAGAATGGGATTTCTTGGGCTTGCAGAAGCTCTGCCGCGGCAAAGGGCTTCTACCATGACGGCTCGGCGACCTCCGGCCGGTCCGCGCGCCACGTTCACGGCCGGGAGGCGCGCAGCGTTCCCTCGATCAGGCCGTAGGGCTCGTCGGTGGCGATGAAGACCTGGTTGTCGTTGTCGAGCCCGAAAGGCGAGAGGTCGGCCAGGAGGTAGTGCTTGTTGGGCAGGGTGAGGTGGATCTGCTCGACTTCCGAGAACCCTTCGAGCACGGCCTCGCCCATGGCGTAGATGGTGTGCTGGAGCGAGCGGCTGTCGTGCATGGCGAAGGTCTCGACGAGCCGCTGCTGGATTCCCGCAAAGGCGAAGCCGAAATCGACGTCGGCGCCGCGGTAACGCCACTCGGCGCAGATGCGGGTCGCCAGGACGCGGTCGCGCGCCTCCGGCAAGGTAGTGAAGCGGTCGCGCGGGAAGCCCGCAAACGACGAGCCGGCGGTCTTGAGGACGAAGAGGTCTGCGATGCCGGCGCTGACCGCGATCCCTTGCCGGTCGGCGCGGACGAGCGCGGTGCGCCGATCGGCCCGCGAGCCGACGAAGGCGTGGGGATGCGGCCGGCCCGCCACTTCGACGCGCGACCAGTGGCGGGCCGAGAGCGCGACCTCGACTTGCTGTAGCTGCGGGTGGTGCGCCATGAAGTGGCGGCCGAGCAGCAGGCCGAAGTCCTCGATCTCCTTGCAGGAGTGCTCCCGTGCGAGGGCGTACACCGTGTTCTTCATGGTGTCGGTGGGCAGGACGTGGCGGTTGTCGCCCGTGGCATAGGCGGCCGCGAGCTCGTCTCCCGCACAGGCGACGTCGACCGTCACTTCGCGGACGTCGTGGCGATCGGGTCGGCGCCGCACCTCGAGGAGGCGGACGGAGGACTTGCCGTAGCGGTTCTCAACCAGCTCGATGGACATGGATCAGCTCCCGCGGTAGGTCGAGTAGCCGAAGGGGGACAGGAGAAGCGGCACGTGATGACTCTGGTCGGGGTCGCGCACCTCGAAGACCACCGGCACCGACGGGAAAAAGGCTTCGGCCCCATGGGCCTGGAAGTAGGCCCCGGTGTCGAAGGTGAGGCGGTAGATGCCGGCGGCCAGCGCCGCGCCGGCGGGGACGAGGCGGGCGCGGCCGTCGGAATCGGTGGCGGCGATGGCCAGCCGCCGCCAGTCCCTGCCGCTGCGCACTTCGAGCGTCACCGGCACTATGCTTGCCGGCCTGCCGCGGGAGGTATCGAGGACATGGGTGGTGATGCCGGTCATGGGACGGGTCCTCCTGGGATTACGGCTACTCCTGGCGCACGCAGTCTCGCCAGGCGCAGGCGGGTGATCTTCGCCTGCTCGGCGGCGGCGATGCGCAGCTCTTGGGGGGGTTCGTTGACCATTCTGTCGCGCAGGGCCGCGAGCATCTCCTCGGCGCTCTTGCCGGCGGCACAGATCAGGAACACATGGCCGAAGCGGGCCTCGTAAGCGTGGTTGGCGGCGGCAAGCTCGTCGAGGATGGCCGCGCCGGCGCGGCGCGCTCCGGCTTGCTCGGCCTCCGACCACGCCGCGGAGCGCCCGGCCGCCGGGCTCTCGCCGATCCGCGGATGAGCGGCGAAGGCCTCGCGCCAGTCCTCCGGCCGCAAGCCCCACCAGATCCGCTCCGCCGCCGCGAAGAGCGTCTCCTCGCCGGCGAAAGGGCGGCAGGCGGCGAGCGCGCGCGCCCAGGCAGAGGAGCCGCAGCAGGCAAGCAGCTCCGCCGCCGCCTCCTCCGCGGCCAGGCTATTGAGCCACGCCAGCCGCGCCGGCGCCGTCACGCCAACCTCCCGAACAGCCGCAGCCGGCCGACCCCGCCGTCCGGGTAGAGGTGGAAGCGCGCGTGGGTGGCCGGTCCGGCCGGCGCGAGCTCCGCGGCGAACAGGTGCCGAGTGTGCGGTTGCAGCCGGGTCCGCGGCAGGAGCTCGCGCCAGGGGGCTGCCTCGAGCTGGGCGGCCGCCGCGGGCCCGGCGGAGCCGAGCCCCGGGGCATCGGCGACCTCGAGCGAGCAGCTCTCCGGTGCATTGCCCTTGAAGTGGCTGGTGTCGACCTCCACCCGCTCCACCCTGCCGCGCGCGCCGAGCCGCAGCAGCGCCCAGTCGTGGCCGGGCCCGCGGCGCCGCCGCGTCTCCCAGCCGTCGTGCATGCCGAGCGGCGGGCCGGGCAGGATCAGATGGTGGCGGGAGCCGAAGAACATATCGCTCGCGTCGATCACCAGCCCGCCCAGCTCGGCGGCGGCGAGATCGACCTCCCAGCCGACGCGGGCGGCGTGGAGGAGCCGCTCGCGGTCGGGGACGACCTCGCCGTGCACGCGCAGCCGCGCCACGCCGCCGTCCGGATAGATGTTGAAGCGCAGGTGCGTGCACGGCCCCTCGCCCTCCGGCAGCTCCTGGAGGATGGGGAAGCGGTTCTCGGCGTCGCTGGCCAGCGGTGAACGGGGGAGCAGCTCGCACCACCGCGCGGCTCCCGCGGCGAGCTCGGCGACGCTCGGATGGCCGGTCAGTGAGGCGCCTTCGAGCGAGCAGGCTTCCGGGTGGTTGCCGCGGAAGTGGGTGCAGTCGACCAGCACGCCCCGCGGCACCCCCTGCAGCCCCAGCCGCACGATGCACCAGTCGTGACCGGCCTCGCGCCGCCGGCGGGTCTCCCAGCCGTCCATCCACTTGCCGCGCTCGGTGTAGGCGCCCTCCCTGAAGACCGGCTTGCCCGGCTTGAGCAGGCTCTCCTTCGGAGCGAAGAACTCGTCGTTGGCGGCCAGCACGGCGCCGCCCAGGCGCTCGCTCGCCAGGTCCAGCCACTGGCTCCAGTCGGTCGGCGTCACCACACCCTCCCGGTCGGTGAAGCGGGAAATCGCCCCCTATCGTAGACCCGCTCGCCGCGCAGGAAGGTGGCGAGGACGACGCCGTCGAGCACGCGGCCGGCATAGGGAGTGAGCTTGTGCCGGTGCTCCAGGGCCTCCGGCTCGACCCGGAAGCTCGCCTCGGGCGCGAAAACCGCCAGGTCGGCGTCGTGGCCGGGGGCGATCGCGCCCTTGCTGCCGCCGAAGCCGGCGAGCTCCGCCGGGGCGCGGGCGAGCAGGCGCGCCAGGTCGTCGAGCCCGAAGCCGCGCCGCCGCGCCTCGGTCCAGGTCGCGGACAAGCTGAGCTGCAGCGACGAGACGCCTCCCCAGGCGCGGGCGAAGTCGCCGCTGGCGCAGTGTTTCATGGCCGGCGGGCTCGGCGAGTGGTCCGAGGCCACGAGGTCGATCTCGCGGGCGGCGAGGGCGGCCCACAACCGCTCCCGGTTGGCGCGTTCGCGGATCGGCGGCGCACATTTCAACGCGGTGGCGCCGTCGGCGATATCCTCAGCGGCGAAGGTGAGATAGTGCGGGCAGGTCTCGACGGTCACCGGGAGGCCGCGCGCCCGCGCGGCGGCCAGCAAGGGCAAGGCCGCCGCCGCCGAGAGATGGACGACGTGGAGGCGGCCGCCGAGCTCGGCGGCCAGGTCGAGGAGCAGGCGCACGGCATCGACTTCGGCCGCCTCCGGGCGTGAGGCCAGGTAGCCGCGGTAGCTCGCGGGCTCGTGCCAGCCGCGGCTGGCGGCCGCGATCGGCGCCGGCAGCTCGGCATGGACCAGCAGCGGCAGGCCGAGGCCGGCCACGACGGGCAGGGCTTCGCGCAGCTCGGGCTCGCCGACGCAGGGGAACTCCTCGACCCCGGAGGGGACGAGGAAGGCCTTGAACCCGCGCACGCCCGCCGCGGCGAGGCCCGGCAGCTCGGCCGTATTGCCGGGCACGACGCCGCCCCAGAAGGCGACGTCCACCCGGCAGCGCCCGGCGGCCGCGGCCCGCTTGCGGCGCAAGGCCTCGGCCGTGGTGGTCGCCGGGATGCTGTTGAGCGGCATGTCGACCAGGGTGGTGACGCCGCCCGCCGCCGCGGCGCGGGTGGCGGTGGCGAAGCCCTCCCAGTCCGCCCGCCCCGGGTCGTTGACGTGCACGTGGGTATCGACCACGCCGGGCAGGACCGCCGCCTCGCCGTAGTCGACGAGGGCGGCTCCGGCGGGCGCCTGGCCGTGCGGGAGGAGGGCGGTGATGACCCCGGCCTCGATGCAGACGGTGGCGGCGCGGATGCCCTCGGGAGTGACGATGCGGCGGGAGCGCAGCGCGAGCGCGGGCGGCGGCATGGCAGGTAGACACTACACGACGCCATGATGAGATCAGTGGCGATGGATGGCGATGGATGGCGATGGACCACCACAACACCCCCCTCCTGCTGCGCGGCGGCACCGTCCTCACGCTCGACGCCGCGGCGACGGTAGCCGACGCCGACGTGCTGGTGGCGGACGGCCGCATCGCGGCGGTGGGGCCGGCGCTCGCCGCGCCGCCGGACGCCCGGCTGCTCGACGCCGCGGAGAGCTACGTCCTGCCCGGCCTCATCCAGGGACACCTCCACCTCGGGCAGACCTTCTTCCGCGGCCTCGCCGAGGGGCGGCGCCTGCTCTCCTGGCTGCGCGAGCGCATCTGGCCGCTGGAGGCCGCCCACGACGACGAGAGCGCCTACTGGTGCGCCCTGCTCGGCGCCGCGGAGTGCCTGCTCGGCGGTACCACCACGGTGCAGGACATCGGCCTCGGGCCGGGGGCCCGCGGCCTGCTCGACGCCCTGGTCGACTCGCGGCTGCGCGCCCTGGCCGGCCAGTGCCTGATGGACGGCGGCGAGGGGCTGCCCGCCGCGCTCGGCGGCGATACCGACGCGGTGCTCGCCTCGACCGCCGCCCTGGGCGAGCGCTACGACGGGGCCGCGGGCGGACGCCTGCGCTACCTGCTCAACCCGCGCTTCATCCTCACCTGCTCGGACCCGTTGTGGCAGGGCATCCGCGAGCTCTCCGCCGGCCGCGGCTGGCCGGTCCACACCCACGCCCTGGAGCAGCGCGAGGAGATGGCGGCGGTGCGCGCCACCCGGGGCGGGCGCGACGAGATCGAGTACTTCGCCGACCTGGGACTGCTCGCGGCCGACCTGCGCCTTGCCCACGGGGTGTGGATCACCGCCGAGCACCTGCCGCGCCTGCGCGCCGGCCGGACCAGCGTGGTCCACTGTCCGAGCTCTAATCTGAAGCTCGGCTCTGGCATCGCCGACCTGGTGGGCCTGCGGCGCGCCGGCCTGGCGGTCGGCGTCGGGGCCGACGGGGCGCCCTGCAACAACCGCCTCGACGCCTTCACGGAGCTGCGCCTCGCGGCCCTCCTGCAGAAGCTGCGCCACGGCCCCGAGGCTTTCTCGGGGCTCGATGCCCTGCGTCTGGCGACCAGCGAAGGGGCTCGGGCGCTCGGCCTCGACTCCCTGGTGGGAACCGTCGAGGTGGGCAAGGCCGCCGACCTCGTGGTCCTGTCGCGGCGCCAGCCCGAGCTCACCGCCGCCCGAGCGGTCGACCCGCACGACCTGATCGCCTTCGGCGCCTCGCGCACGGCGGTGCGCCACGTCCTGGTCGGCGGCGAGCCGCTGGTCGAGGACGGCCGCCTCACCCGCCTCGACCTCGACGACATCCGCCGCCGCGCCGAGCGCGCCCTCGCCCAGCTCCTGTCGCGCTGCAGCCTCGATCTCTGAGAACCGGCAACCCTGGTCTCCGAGTCTCCGGCCCGAGCTTGCGTGGTCGTCGCGGCAGAGGTAAAATGGCTATCTAGATGGCCAGGAGGGCTCCCCCGCGATGAAGAGATACTCGATTGCCGAAGCCAGGAACCACTTCACGAGCCTCGTACACGCCGCCGAGGAGGGAGCAACCGTCGAGCTGACTCGCCGCGGCAAGCCCATCGCGGTGCTGGTGGCGCTCGAGGAGTACGAGCGGCTTGCCGGCGGCCGGCGCGGTTTCGGCGAAGCCTACCGGGACTTTCTACGCCGGAATCCTGATTTCGCGGACAATGCGGTCGAGCCCGAGGACTGGCTGCACGAAGTCCGCGACGCTTCCCGCGGGCGGGATTTCGCCTGGTGAGCCTCCGCTTCCTGCTCGACACCAACGTCTTGTCGGAACCGGTCTGTCCAGCTCCGAACCGACGGCTCCTGGAACGCCTTGCCCGCCACAGCGGTACCATGGGGATTGCCGCGCCGACCTGGCACGAGTTGCGCTTCGGTTGCGAGCGAATGCCGAAGTCCCGCCGCAGGGAGCAGATCGAAGACTATCTCGCCACCGTCGTGCGAGCCGACTTTCCGATTCTCGCCTATGAAGAGAAGGCCGCGGCCTGGCACGCACGGGAGCGCGCCAGGTTGCTGGCGAAGGGTCGGACGCCGCCTTTCGTCGACGGTCAGATTGCCGCGATCGCAAGAGTCAACGATCTGGTTCTCGTGACCGCGAACCGCCCGGACTTCGAGCCCTTCGAGGGCCTCTACATCGAAGACTGGCGGAGCTGACCCCCACCTCCAGGCCTACGTCGCCGCGACCGGCGACCGCGAGGGCGCGGCACCGCGCCGCTTCAGCGCGCTGCTCGAAGCGGTTTCGGAGAATCGCCAGTTCCGCGAGCGCCTGCTGCGCTCGCCCGCCGAGTTCATTCTCTTCGCCGAGGTCTACACCGCGCTCCGCGACGTCGGGCGCGACGATGCCGGCCGCCGGGCGCAGCTCGAACGCGCGCTCGCCGCCGGTCTGCTCGAACACAACGAGCGCCTGCCCCACCGCATGATGGACGTGGCCTCCTGCCTGGAGGCAGGGAATTTCGATCACCCCTGGCCGAGCCTCTCTGAGCTCTATGCCGCCTCGATCCTCGGCCGCGTCCCATCGGCGCTTTTCCTCAACGAGGACGGCCTCTACGCCGTCACCCACGTGATCATGTTCTTCTATCGCTTCGGTTCGCGTCCGGCGAGCATCCCGCCGCACCAGGTCGCAGCCGTGCGAGCGCTGCTCTCGACGCTGCTGATCGTCATCGCGCAAGAGAGCCACTGGGACCTCCTGGCCGAGCTGCTCCTCTGCTGGGAGGCCATCGGCTACGCTCCCACGACCACTTCGGAGCGCGCCTGGGAAACCCTGCTCGCCCGCCAGGACACCGAGGGCGCGATCCCCGGACCGCAGTGGGCCGCGCCGCTCTACGCCGCGGCCGAGAAGCTCGGGACCATCAAACCTGAAGCCGCCTACTTCTCCCACCACTACCACACGACGCTCGTAGCGATCATCGCCATCTGCCTGAAGCGCCGCAACCTGCGGCCGGAGCTGCGGGGACGGCCGGCGCTCGCCGCGGCTTCGCCGCGGGCGGCGGCCGGCCGCTCGCGGGGTCGGGCTCTCTCCGACGCACCCGCTCCGGCTGGCGCCTCGGCCGCCTCGGCCGCTGACCTCGCGCCCGCTCCGAACGCCGCCGCCACCGCTGCCGCTCCGGCGGCCGCACCCGCCGCGGCTGCCGCCGCCCGCGGCGCGGCGCGCTGGTTGGCCGGGCTCGCCGCGACCGTCTGCCGCTACCCGGGGGCGCGCCGCGACACTCTCTGCCGGCTCGTGCTCGGCTGCCACTTGGCCGCCGGCGCTGCACCGGACGAGGCGGCCGCGCTACGGCCGGCTCTGCTCCGGGTTGCCGCCCGGCTGCGCGGCGGGCGGACGCCGGCGCCCGACTCGTACGACGACGTGCCGCCGTTGCTGGCACTGGCGGCCGCGGGAGCCCTCGATGCGGCCGGCTTTCGCGTGCCGTCGCTCAACGGACCGGACGGCTTGGCCGCCCGGGCCGCCGAGCTGCTGGCCGCCGTCCCGGCGGCCGATCCGGCGGCGGACCTGGCTCTCGCCGACAAGCGCGCCCTGCTGTACGGCATGGATCTTCATCCCGCCCCGTGCGGTGTAACGGCGGCGGAGCTCGTCTCCTGCGCGCGTTCTCTGCCGTCCGCGATGTCCGCCGCCTCCCTGGAGCGGCTCCTCGCGCACGCCGGCTCGCTCACCGGCTGGGGCGTGCGCCGGGTCGATCTCGGCTCCGACCGCCCTTGGCTCGAGGAGCTGCTGTCGGCAACCGCGATTCGCCTGCTGCGCGCGTACGACCTCGTTCACGCGGCCCGCGTCCTCCGCGCTGCGATCCACCTCGGCCTCGGCGGCGGCGCCTGGCGCGAGGGCATGGACTTCCTCCTCCTCCAGCAGCGGCCGGAAGGCTCCTTCGGCCTCTTCGCTGCCGAAGAGCAGAAGATCGGCCGCGCCCGCCCGGAGTTTCAGCCGGCCACCGACCTCCACCTGTTGCCGACGGTCGAATGCCTGTGGACCCTCGCGGAGAGCGGCGGCTGGCGGCTGGTCGAGAGCCTGCGCCCGGCGCGGGCAAATCCGTTACCGCCGCCGGCGAGACCCTTGACGGAGGTTGACTCAACGAGATCTGCATAAAGAATGGGGCACTGATACCAATCCCCGCAGGGCCGTGATCGGTTTGCGGGCACGAAGGGCCGGCCCACTTGGTGCTCCAGCCGAGTGGCTCCTGAAGAAAGAAGCTGCGAGCGCGGCGTCTCTCCGCCAGCGCCGAAGGATGCCGCGGCCCGTCCTACCTCGGCGGGCCGCTCTCATCGCGGAAGAGGTGCCCGTAGCGCAGGAGCTCGCCGCGCTCCCATGGGCGGTAGCTGTTGCAGAAGTCGATGCGCTCGCCCAGGGGCGGATGGGTCGAGCGCCAGAGCTTGTAGAGCAGGCCGGGCCGCGGGTAGCCGAGGTTTTCTTCCTGCAGCCGGACGAAGGCGGCAGCCGCCGCGTGGTTGTCGCGGGTCAGCTCGAGCCCGAAGCGGTCCGCCTCGTGCTCCAGGTGGCGCGAGTAGGCCAGCCCGACGGGCGCGAAGACCAGGAAGAACAGGCCGAAGAGCAGGGCCAGGAGCGGCAGCGAGGCGACGTCGGAGAGCTCGCCGAAGCCGAAACGGCCGCCCATCCTGGACAGCAGCGCGCGGGCCATGCGGTCGATCGCGAGCAGCGCCACGAGGATCAGGGCGGCGGCGAAGAAGATCCCCTTGACCACGTGGTCGAGCACGTAGTGACCCATCTCGTGACCCATCACGAAGAGGAGCTGCGGGCGCTCGAGCTTGGCGATGATGGTGTCCCAGAGGACGATCCGCTTGGTGCCGGCGAAGCCGTTGACATAGGCGTTGACCGTCTTGGTATCGACGCTCTTGTTGACCTCGAAGACGCGGCCACCCTCGATGCCGGCCCGCCGGGCGAGCTGGAGGACCTGCGCCTCGAGCCTCTTGTCCTTCATCGGACCGAACTCGTTGAACAGCGGATCGATCCAGATCGGGCTGACGAAGTCGGCGAAGAACAGGAATGGGACGCAGGCGAGGCCGGTGTACAGCCACCAGCGGCGCGGGCTCTTGCGCAGCAGCAGGTAGGGCACCCAGAGCACCAGGCTCCCCGCGACGACCTCGACGGCCAGGCCCTTGAGCGAGTCGGTGAACCACTTGGCGAAGCTCTGGTTGGAGATGCCGTAGGCGTGCCCGTGGACGAAGCCCGCGTAGTAGGCGAGCGGGAAATCGAGCAGGTAGCCGATCAGGCAGAAGCCCGCGAAGTAGACCGCGATGACGAAGAACCACTTCCTGCCCAGACGCCAGGCCCAGTCGCGGAGCTGGGCCGAGAAGCCGGTCAGGAGCAACAGGGCAGGGATGGCCAGCCCCCACAGCGTGCCGATCGCCCACAGCACGTTGCCCGTGCGGTGATAGCGCACCGCCTTGGCGCTGGGCTCGGGCACCGGCACGGGGGCCCCGGCAGCCGGCGGCCCGGCCGGCGCGGGGGCCTTGGCCGCGGCGGCGTCAGGCGCATCCAAGGCACTGGCGCCGGGCGGGCGGACCGGCAGCTGTGTCTTGGCGACCCCTCCCTTGGCCGCCAGGGCGAGCTCGGCGCCCGGCGAAGGAACCTGTCCGACGGAAGCTCCGGCGCCGCGCGGCCCGGCGGACGCCGCCACGACCACGACCGCGACAGCGCTCAGCAGGGTGCGGATCATTGCTCACCTCCCGGCGGGCATTCTGGCACGCCTGGCCGATATGCTATATTGACATTGAAAGGAGAGCCCCATGAACGGTCGTCTCTACGCCGTGTGCTTCACGGTCCTCGTCCTCGCCTCGTCCCGGGCGGGTGCGCAACAGCCGCTCCTCAACCTCGACTTCCTCCCCGCTTTCCCGTCCCCTGCCGACCGCGTCGAGATCTCCATCTCGGGTCCCACGGTTCCGTGCTACATCTTCGACCAGCCCCAGGTCTCGGGCAAAACGATCCGCATCGAAGGCAGGTCGGGTGCGTGTGTGCTCCCGCCCCCGAATCCGCCTCCGCGCCAGTTTCTCCTCGATCCCCTGGCCGCCGGCACCTACACGCTCACGGTCTTGGTCGACCACAGCCCCAACACCTCGCTGCAGCTCAAGGTGCTGACCCCCGGGCCGTTCCTCGTTCTCAACCAGTCTCGTTTCCTGGTGCGCGTGACCTGGGAGGACGCGCGGGTCGGGCGGGGCTCCGCCTTCGCGCAGCCTCTCGCCGAGGAGTCGGGCTATTTCTGGTTTTTCGCCTCCGGCACGCCCGAGATCTTCGTCAAGATTCTCGACGGCCGGGCGATCAACGGGCACTACTGGGTGTTCATCTCCAGCATCACGGACGTGGGGTTTACCGCGGCGGTCTCGGACATCAGCACAGCCTGCGTGCTGGAGCCGAGCCCGCCCTTCCCCCAGTGTCCGACCCGCACCTATGTCAATCCCGCGGGCCGCAACCAGAACTTCATCGACACCGGCGCCTTCTGAGTCCTTAGCAGGCTAGAGACGGCTTTCGTGGCGGCGGGAGGGCGCGGCGCCGGCGGCTGAGGTGCGCAGGAACTCGCCGGCGGGGCGGTCGGACTCGACCTTTCCGTAGTCGAGCTTCAGGATGCGGTCGGCGACGTGGAAGTAATGGTCGTCGTGGCTGATCACGAAGACCGTCTTGCCGCGCGCCTGCAACTGGGGCAGGAGCTCCAGGTAGAAGATCTCCTTGAACAGCGGGTCCTGGTCGGCCGCCCACTCGTCGAAAAGGTAGATGGGACGGTTCTCGAGATATGCGGTGAGCAGCGCCAGACGCTTGCGCTGACCCTGGGAGAGATCGACCGTCGAGAAGCCCCCGTCTTCGACGCGCACCTTCTGCTCGAGGTGCAGGCGCGCCAGGTAGTGGCGGGCATCGGCGTCGAGCGAGTCGTCCTCGAGGCCGAGGAGCTTCTCGAAGACGAAAAAGTCGGAAAAGACCGCCGAGAAGTGCTCGCGGTAGCGCTCGCGGTTGTCGTCGTCGACGCTCTGCCCGGCCAGGCGGATCTCGCCCGCCTCCGGCTTGTAGAGGCCGAGCAGCAGCTTGGCCAGGGTGGTCTTGCCGCTGCCGTTGCCGCCCACGATGAAGACCAGCTCGCCCGGCTTGAAGGTGAGGTCGATCGGCCCGAGCTGGAAGGTGTCCTCGGCGTTCTCGCGCCGGTAGCTGTGGCTGACGCCGACGAGCTCCAGGCGGCCCCAGGCGCCGGCGGGTAAGGCCTCGCCGGGGACTTCCTGCCGCTCGCTGATCTCGGCTTCCAGGGAGAACCCGAGGTTTTCCACCGTCTGTGCCGAGACCGCGGCGCGGGAGAGGATGGGAAAGGTGTTGAGCAACATCTCGAGCGGCGCCATGAGCTGGAAGAGAATGATGACGTAGCTGATGAGGGCCTTGGTCGGGATCGTCTCGTAACGGGGCATGACCAGGACAAGCAGGCCGATGAGGACGAAAAACAGGACTTGTCCCCAGCTCGTGGCGGCGGAGTAGATGACACCCGCGGAGCGGGTGTTGCGCTGCATGGTTACGATGCTCGACTCGATCTCCCGCACGAAGGCACGGCGGCGCGCCCGGTGCATCTTGAGCTCCTTGGTGCCCTCGACCAGCGAGCGGATCTGCCCCATGAGCCCGTCGTAGAGCGCGCGCGCGCGACGGATGTACTTGAGGGCGGCGCGCACCGGCAGCAGGTAGCTGACGATGCCGAAGACGATGAAGGCGGAGATCTGCAGCAGCAGGTGCCAGTTGAGCCATCCCAGGTAGGCCAGGCAGCTGACCACCAGGGCCGTGTGCATGAACAGCGTCGGCAGCATGGCGAGGGCGGTGACCACCTCGTTGACGTCGTTGGTCAGGGTCGCCAGGAGGCGCGAGGCCCCGAGGTTTTCCAGGTGCCGCAGCGGCGCGGCGAGGACATGCCGGGTCAGCCGCAGCCGCAGGGCGAGGAGAGCGCCTTGCATGATGTCGATGAGCAGGATTTGGGAGAGGAAGCGGAACACGGGCAGCGCGACACAGAGCGCCGCGAAGCCCCATACGATCCCCCAAGGCGGGGTCCGGGCGCTGTTGACGATCGAGGTGATCATCGCGATCAGCGCGGTGCTGGCCAGCCCTCCGGCGGCGCCGGCGGCCGCGATCACGGCGATGGCGGGCCGGGAGAAGCGGATGCCGCGCGTCAGGCGCAGCAGGAAGGAGATGAGCTTGAGCAGGTCGCGCATGGAGGAGTCCCGGCAGGGAGAGGACGCGCCTCCGCCCCAACCTTATAGTGCGCCCGCGCCGCGAAAGGCACCCGCGGGGGCTTGAGCTTTCGCCGAGGAGTCCCGAAACCGCGGCAGGGTGGCACATAGACTGTGGAGAGAGACCCTGCCGGCGGCGTACCCCTGCCTGGAGCGCCGGGCCGGCGCGCGCCATGCCGCAGCGAGACCGCCACCTTCCCCAGAGGTCATAGCATGCAGACCTTGCTCCAGGATCTCCAGCTCGCCTTGCGGGCGTTGCGCAAGAGCCCGGGCTTCACCGCCATCGCGCTGCTCACCCTGACCGTGGGGATCGGCGCCAACAGCGCCATCTTCAGCGTCGTCAACGCGGTCCTGCTGCGCCCGCTGCCCTATCCCGGGTCCGAGCGGATCGTGCGGGTATGGAGCATCTTCGCCAAGCGCGACATGGCGGCCGGCGGGGCGGCCGAAGGCGAGTACCTCGACTACAAGCGGCTCTGCAGGTCGTTCGCGGACCTCGCCGTGTTCATCGACGCCGGCGCCAACCTGACCGGTGACGGCGAGCCCGAACGGGTTCCCGTCACCTTCACCAGCGCCGGCCTCTTCCCGGTGCTGGGAGTCAAGCCGGCCCTGGGGACCGTCTTCACCGCCGCCGAGGACAAGCCCAAGGGTCCCCCGGTCGTGGTGATCAGCCACGCCCTGTGGCAGCGCCGGTATGGCGGCGATCCGCGCATCGTCGGCCGGCCGCTGGTGCTCAACAACCGCGGCACCGTGGTCCTAGGCGTCATGCCGGAAGGCTTCAGCTTCCCGGGCAAGACCGAGCTATGGCTGCCTCTGCAGGTCGATCCCAACGACCTGACGCCGCGCGAACGGCACTACCTGGGGCTGATCGCGCGGCTCAAGCCCGGCGTCAGCCTGGCGCAGGCGCAGGCGGACATCGGCGCCGTCGCCGCGCGGTTCGGCGAGTCGGACCCGGTGCTGTACGCGCCGGAAAGCGGGTGGGGAGTGCGGCTGGTGCCGATGCTCGACGAGGTGGTCGGGGACACCCGTCCCCGCCTGCTGATCCTGCTCGCCGCCGTGGGCCTGGTGCTGCTGATCGCTTGCGCCAACGTCGCCAACCTGCTTCTCGCCCGCGCCCAGGACCGCGAGAAAGAGCTTTCCATCCGGCTGGCGCTCGGCGCCCGCCGCGCCGACCTGGTCCGCCAGTCGCTGGTCGAGGGCGTGGTCCTTGCCCTGGCGGGGGGAGCGCTCGGCCTGCTGCTCGCTCACCTGGGCCTCGCCGCCCTTCTCGCCGTCAGCCCGGATCCGATTCCGCGCGCCGCCGAGATCGGGCTCGATTGGCGGGTGGTCGCCTGGACCCTCGGGTTGTCGCTGGCGACCGGTCTGGCGCTGGGCATGGTGCCGGTGCTGCGCGCCGCCCGGCCCGACCTCCAATCGGCGCTCAAGGAGGGCGGGGGCAAGGCGACGGTGGGCGCAGGCCAGCAGCGGTTCCGCCGCATCCTCGTCGGGGTAGAGGTAGGGATCACGCTCGTGCTGTTGATCTTCGCCGGGCTGATGATCAAGAGCTTCCAGCGCCTGCGCGGCGTCGATCCCGGGTTTCGCTCCGGCCGGCTGCTGACCATGCAGCTCACGGTGACGCGGGCCCAGGCCGCCGGCGACCCGCAGGTGGGGCACTTCTACGAGCAGCTCGTCGAGCACCTCGGCGCCCTGCCGGGCATCGAGGGCGCCGCCGCCGTCTCGTACCTGCCGCTCTCGGGCGGCCAGAACACGACCGAGACGATCGGCTTCGAGGGACAGGTCTACACCGAGGGCCAGCCACTGCCGGAGATCGAGTCGCGCTTCATCGACTACCGCTACTTCCGCACCCTGGGCATCAAGCCCCTGGCCGGGCGGGAGTTTAGCGCCAGCGACACCGGCAGCACGCCGCGCGTGGTGATCCTCGATCGGGTGCTGGCGCGGCGGCTGTTTCCCGACCGCGACCCGGCCGGCAGGCGCGTCAAGGTCGGTCCGCCGCACAACGGCAACCCCAGCCCGTGGCTGACCGTCGTCGGGGTAGTGCCGGAGATCAAGCAGCTCTCCCTGACGGCCGAGGCCCGCGGCGTCCTCTACTACCCGCAGATGCAGCGGCCGCAGCGCGCGCAGTACCTGGTGCTGCGCACGAGGTCCGCCGATCCCCTGACCATGGCCGGGCCGGTGCGCGCGGCCATCCTCAGTTTGAACCGCGACCAGCCGGTCGCCGACGTCAAGAGCATGGAGGACCGCATCGTCGGCGCGCGCTCCAAGCCGCGCTTCTCGATGCTGCTGTTCGCCATCTTCGCCGCGGTGGCGGCGCTGCTCGCGATCGTCGGCATCTACGGCGTGGTGGCCTACTCGGTCACCCATCGCACCCATGAGATCGGGGTGCGCATGGTGCTGGGCGCCAGCCGGGGCGACGTCTTCAGGCTGATGATGGGGCAAGGCATGGCGGTGGTCCTGGCCGGCCTTTGCGCCGGACTGCTGGTGGCGTTCTGGGCCACCCGCGTGCTCTCCAACCTGCTCTTCGACGTCACGGTCCGGGATGCCGCGACGTTCGTCGCGGTGCCGCTGCTGCTCGTCGCCGTGGCGCTGGCCGCCATCGTCCTGCCGGTCCGCCGCGCCCTGCGGCTCGATCCCACGGTCGCCTTGCGCTACGAATAGCCTCCGACAAATCGCCCCCGCCGCCCTGGCTGCCGCGCCATGCGCCTCGACACCGCCCGCGCCATCGTGACCGGTGCGGCCCGGGGCCTGGGGCGCCATTTCGCCCTGGCCATCGCGGCGGCCGGCGGCGCGGTGGTCGCCGGGGACGTGAACCGGGCGGGGCTGCGCGATCTGAGGACAGCCGCGCAAGGGCTGCCGGGCAGCCTGGCGGTGGCGGGCCTCGACGTGGCGGACGAGGCCTCGGTCGTCTCCTTCGTCGAGGCCGCCGCGGCGCAGATGCCGGGGCTCAACGTCCTGATCAACAACGCCGGCATCCTGCGCGACGGCTTGCTGGTCGCCGGCAGCGGCGAGGAGTTTCACAAGCTGCCCGCGGTGCAATGGCGCCAGGTCCTCGAGGTCAACCTGACCGGCCAGTTCTTGATGGCGCGCGAGTTCGCCGCCCGGGTGCTCGCCGGCGGCGCAGCCGGCTCCGACGGCGCGGTCATCGTCAACATCTCGTCGCTGGCGCGCGCCGGCAACGCCGGGCAGTCGAGCTATTCCTCGGCGAAGGCGGGTCTCGATGCCTGCACCCGCACCTGGGCGCTGGAGCTCGCGCCGCGCGGCATCCGCGTAGGCGGCGTGGCGCCCGGCGTGATCGACACGCCGATCCTGGATGCCATCTCGGGCGAGGCCCTGGACCGGCTGGTCGCCGGCATCCCGCTGGGCCGCATCGGCAAGCCCGAGGAGGTCTGGCAGGCGGTGCGCTTCGTGATCGAATGCGACTTCTTCACCGGCCGCACCCTCGAAGTCGACGGCGGCGCGGCGATGGGGATCTAGAGCCTTCAGCCTTCAACTGCGGTCGTCGTCCTTGACGACTACTCGCGAGCCGGGCTACCACTCTGCCGAGATGCCGTATGTGGCTTTGATTCTCTTCGACTTCGAAAGGTAGGTCAGCCAGATCCCGGTGTTGATGAACGTAAACATAATCGGGTCCAGAGATCCTGCGACGAAATACTTGTAGAGAGAGACCACGATTGCAAGGACGGCCGACGAGACGAACCATCCCGCGGCACGACTCGGTGCGCGCCGATCTTTGCGCAGCAGCAGGACGCAGCAGAGTATCCCGTAGGCCCCGATGCACGCCGCACCAGCAGCAGTCAGACGATCGAACAGGCTATGCGACGCGTCGAAGACGTCGGCGCCATAGACAAGCGCCACAACCGAGTTGCAGGCAAGCACGATGATCAGCACGAGGAGAAGCCCCCCAAGTCCTCTTGGAGCTTCTTCTGTGGCAGGGCGCAGACCAGCTACCGTCAACGAGGCCGGATCGGTCGAGTGGCCGCGCCGCCCCAGCTCCCGGCCAATCGCCTCCAGAGCTTCCGGCGTATAGCTTTCTGCCTCGACCGTGGCAGCCCGCACCAGGTCGTCGGTCTCCCAGCTCCGATATCTTGCCGCGAGATCCAAGTCTGCTTCCATCTCGTGAACTCTCCACGCGCACGGACTGACCAAAGCGCGGACAAGTCGAACATCAGGGCAACTTCGACTTACTATTATAGTCGCAAGGCCTAACGGAAACGGCCAGGGGGAGACGGGATTCGAACGTGGGTCGAGGCTTTGAGCTGATACTCTTCGGGTATCACCCCACGCGGCCGGCTCTGAGAGAGAGCCCGAAGGGATCGTTCAGATGCCCGAGGCGCAGTTCGACGTCTTCCTCAGCCACAACAGCCAGGACAAGGACGCGGTGCTCGAGATCGCCCGGGCCCTGAAGGAGCGAGGGCTGCGGCCGTGGCTCGACGCCTGGGAGCTCATCCCGGGCCGGCGCTGGCAGGAGGCGCTCGAGGAGATCCTGGAGACGGCGCGGACGACGGCGGTGCTCGTTGGGAAAGACGGATTCGGTCCCTGGCAGACTCCGGAGATGCGCGCCTCGATCGATGGCAGCGTGGAGCGCAACCTGCCGGTCATTCCGGTGCTGCTGCCGGGGGCGCCGGAGAAGCCCAAGCTCCCTCTCTTCCTTCTCCAGTTCACCTGGGTCGACCTGCGCCGGGGTGTCACGCGGGAGGGGATCGATCGGCTGGTGTGGGGGGTCAAGGGAGAGAAGGTCGAGGAGGCGGCGGGGCATGGCCGGGCGGCAGGGCATGGGCCAGCCCGGCACAACCTGCCGTACTTGTCGCTCGGCGGGCTGTTCAAGGGGCGGGAAGAGGAGCTGCTGCACCTGGCGGCTGACCTCGACCGCCGGGGCAGCGCGGCGATCGCGCAGAACCAGGTGCTCTCCGGTCTCGGCGGGATCGGCAAGACCCGGCTCGCGGTCGAGTATGCCTGGCGCTACGGCTGGCGGTACCAGGCGGCGCTCTTCGTGCGCGCCGATTCGCGCGAGGGGCTGCGGCGAGGCCTTGCCGCGCTGGCCGCGGCTGACTTGCTCAACCTCCCGGAGCGGCAGGCGCCGCAGGAGGATGAGACCGTCGGGGCGGTGCTGCGCTGGTTGCAAGAGGGTCAGGGGTGGTTGCTCATCCTCGACAACGTCGATACCCAGGAAGCGGCGGCGGCCGTCTCGGAGCTGCTGCCGCGTCTCGCGGCCGGGCACGTCCTGGTGACCTCGCGATGGACCCGCTGGGGACCGGCCCTGCGCGCCGAGGAGCTCGAGAAGCTCCCGGCCGAGGAGGCGGTGCGCTTCCTTCTCGAACGGACCGCGGGACCGCGCGGCGAGCGCGCAGACGACGCCGAGAACGCCGAGCGCCTTGCCGCGCTCCTTGGCGGGCTCCCCCTGGCGCTCGAGCAGGCGGCGGCCTACATCGCGCAGCGCCGGATGAGTTTCGCCGATTACCTGGTGGCCTGGTCGCGCGAGCGGCAGAAGGTGCTGGCCTGGTTCGATCCCCTGGTCATGGCCTATCCGGAGCCGGTGGCGGTGACCTGGCAGCGCAGCTTCGATGCCCTCGGGCCGGCCGCAAGCGCGCTGCTGCGCCTCTCCGCCTTTCTTGCCCGGGACCCGATCCCGGTCCGCATGTTCGAGCAGGGGAGGGCGATCCTCGGGGAGGCCAGCGGCCTGCTGTGCGGCGAGACCGGGCAGGGAGCTCCCGGCGAGCCCGACGTCCCGGAGGCCATGGAGGCACTTGCCGGCTACAGCCTGATCTCTTGGCAGGAGGGGACCTTCACGGTCCACGGGATGGTCCAGGAGGTTGTCCGGGGGAGGATCCCCGCGGAGCGGCGGCGGGAGTGGATCGAGCTGTCGCTGCGGCTGGTCGACGAGCACGCGCCGTCCGGTTCGGGCGACGTCCGCACCTGGCCGACATGGGACCTCCTCCGTTCCCATGCGGCAGAGATCCTGGGGTTCGCGAAAGACGCCGGTTGCCCGGAGGAGGCGACCACGTTGATGAGCAGATTAGCGACGCTTCTTCACGCGAAGGCCCTCTATCGCGAGGCAGAGCCGCTGAAGCGAAGAGCCCTCCAGATCGACGAGGCGAGACTCGGGACCGATCACCCCAGAGTTGCTGTCCACCTCAATAACCTGGCGCAGTTGCTCGAGGACACGAACCGGCTGGCAGAGGCAGAGGTCCTGATGCGCAGAGCTCTCCGGATCAACGAGGCAAGGTACGGGACCGATCACCCGGAAGTCGCCACAGGTCTCAACAACTTGGCTGCGCTGCTCAAGGCCACGAACCGTCTGGTCGAGGCCGAGCGGCTGATGCGCAAGGCTCTTCAGATCGATGAGGCAAACTTCGGGACCGATCACCCCGCAGTCGCCAGAGACCTCAACAACCTGGCGCAGCTGCTCCAGGCCACGAACCGGCTGGCCGAAGCCGAGCCACTGATGCGCAGAGCCCTCCAGATCGATGAGGCAACCTTCGGGATCGATCAACCCGAGGTCGCCAGAGATCTCAACAACCTGGCGGTGCTGCTTCGGGCCACGAACCGGCTCGCCGAGGCCGAACCGCTGATGCGCAGAGCCCTCCAGATCGATGAGGCAAGTTTCGGGATCGATCACCCCATAGTTGGCATCCGCCTCAACAACCTGGCTGCACTGCTCCAGGCCACGAACCGGCTGGCCGAGGCCGAGCCGCTGTTGCGCAGAGCCCTCCAGATCGATGAGGCGAGACTCGGGACCGATCACCCCAGAGTCGCCACAGAACTCAACAATCTGGCGCAACTGCTCCAGGCCACGAACCGAGTGACCGAGGCCGAGCCGCTGATGCGCAGGGTCATCCAAATCGATGAAGCAAGCTACGGGACCGATCATCCCGAAGTTGCCATTGACCTCAACAATCTGGCGCGGCTGCTCCAGGCCACGAACCGGCCGGCCGAGGCCGAGCCGCTGCTGCGCAGAGCCCTCACCATCCTTCAGGCGAGCCTGGGCGAAGATCACCCCACCACGCAGACGGCGAAGGCCAACCTGGAAGCTTTGCTGGAGGATCTCGGACCTCACCCCTGAACCTCGGGACGGCCTCGAGCTGGGCGTGAACCTCAAGACAGGCCGCTACCGGGTCGTTGTCTCGACCCGATCTCCCTTCTCGAGCGGGGGGATAGCGGACAGCGACAGGCCGGCGGCGGTGAAGGCGTCGGCGGCGCGGGGGTCGGCGTCGAGGCCGCAGGTGGCGAAGAGGCGCAGGGTCATGCGGGCGGTGCGGCGGATGCCGTCGAGGACCTTGTCCGGCGGATAGGAGCTGGCGAGCACCAGCTCGGTCTCCTGCGGATTCAGGCCGGCGGCGGCCAGATTGTGGCGGATGCTGGGCAGGTCGGGTTGCAGGAACTCCAGCATGAACGAGGCGAGCAGCGGCGCGACGATCTCGCGCTGCCGGGCCGAGAGCTGCGGCCAGGCGATGCGGAAGAGCGCGGCGAAGAAGTGATGATGGATGGCTTCGTCCTCGGCATGATCGGTCACCAGCTCGCGCACCGCGGTGACCACGCGCTCGTCGCGCGGCAGCTGGACGAGGGTTGCCGAGATCAGCGTCTCGGCCACCACCGCGGCGAAAGTCTCGAGGATGGCGGCGGCCTCCGGCGGGTGCCCCTCCTGCTGCCGGCGCAGCCAGCGCAGGAACTGCGGCGGACCGGTGCGCAGGGGCAAGACCCCGGTGGCGGCCACGATCTGCAGCTTCATGTCCTCGGAGAACAGGGCGTGGTAGCCCTCGTCGGTGTAGAGCTTGTGCGCGTCGAACAGCATCTGCGGCGGCAGCTCGAAGTCGGTGTCGCGGCCGGCGATGCGGCGGGCGGCGATGTTGACCAGCTCGTGCTCGAGGTAGCAGGTGAAGCCGAGGTAGTGGTAGAGATGCCGGATGAGGACCTCGCGCTCGATTCGTGGACCGCGCTCGCGCAGCAGGGGGTGGTGCACGAAAGGGAGCAGGTCCGGGGAAAAGTAGACTTTCCCCATCTCTTCTTCTTCGCGCAGGATTCGCCGCGGCTTCACCCGCACGGTCGCGCGCTGATACCAGTCCTCGAGCCGCGGGGTATAGGCCGGGCCGCTCGGCGCTTTCACGCCCTCGAGCGCAGGCGGGGCGGTCTTCATTCGCGTGTCCCTAGACCGTGACCTTCGTGCCGTCGAACTTGGTGAAGGTGAAGCCGCTGAACTTCTCGGGGAAGCCCGCCTTCTGGTCGCGCAGGATGCTGATGGCCACCGCTTCGCCGAGCTTCAGGCCCTCGATCGCGTCAGAGCGGTAGTGGATGCCGGCGATGTTGCGGCCGGTCGCGACGTTGGAGGCCAGCTTGTTGAGCTCGCCGCCGACGGTGAGGGTGGGGCCGGTGTAGGGCAGCAGGGTGCTGCCGTCGCGGTTGACCACCTTCGGGTCCGGCATCGGGTATCTCTCTTCGAACATCGCCTTGAGGACGGTGACGCAGGCGCCGCCGACGGAGCTGTGGGCCTGGGCATAGGAAGGGTGGGGGGGCGAGCCCTCGGGGTAGGCCTGGGGCAGCAGGTAGCTGCCGTGCTTGTCGCGCACCCGGGCGAGGGCGAGGGAGCCGAGGAGGTCGTCGTGCAGGACGGCCGGGTAGCGCTTGGCGGTGAGCTGGTGGTGGACCAGGCCGGCATAGGCCTCGGGGCGCAGCCGGCGGTGCACGTACCACTTCTGGTAGAAGACGGCCTTGAGCGCGCGGTTCGCCACCTCGGCCAGCAGGGTCATGCAGTGAGGCGCGCCGAAGGTGCAGGCCGCGCCCATGGTCTTCGAGCGCGCATAGGGATTGCCTGAGTTGTTGGGGCAGGCGATGCCGCCGCCGGTCAGGACGTCGCCGGGATCGGGGGCCTGGGCGAGAATCAGGAAGGCCGCCAGGTAGGCCTGGTAGACCATGTCCAGGCGCACGTAGGCCGCCAGGTCCCTGCCGTTGCGGATGTAGCGGCGGACCGGGTCGTACTGCACCTTGAATTGCGGGGCGCCGTTCTGCGCCGCCAGCCAATCGTCGTAACGGGTCAGGTAATCGCTGCCGGGCAGAAAGGTGCGCACCTGGCGCACCAGGTATTCGGCGCCGAACTGGGTGCTCCGGACCATGAACTGCGACAGGTAGGGGCCGGCCGAGGCGCCCGGCAGGTCGTCGCGGAACAGGGTCTGCGCGGTGACCGCGCCTCCCTGGCGGGGACCCTTGAACGCGGAGAGCGCATTGAGGTTGGCCGCCGCCGCGTGGGCGGCCGGGTCGGTTGCGTAGTCATCGAAGGCGACGTCGCGCAGCAGCGCCATCCAGTACACCTCGACCTGCTCGCCCGCGGCCTCGGCGCAGGCCAGCGCGGGCGCGGGGGGGATGGAGAGCTGGCAGGAATCGGTCCCCTCCAGGTCGTAGGCCAGGCCCGACAGCGGCGAGGCGAGCCGCATCTTCGCGCCCAGGGGGACCTCCTCGAAGCGATCGGGATCACCCGACCTCAGGGCCTTGATGAGAGCGTCGTAGGCAGCCGGGTCGGCCTCGCCGAAAGCATTGTGGGGCAGCGCCTTGCTGAAGCAGCCGATGCGGCTGGGATAGCGCTCCTCGTCGCCGTTGCCGGCCTGCCGCGGCACCTCGACGTCGCGCTCGGCCCGGGCCGCCGCGAGGCGGTACTGGTAGGCCGCCTCGCGGCGCTGGCCGCCGGCGCCATGCCCGATCTCTGGCGCCCCCGATGCGGCCGTCGCGGCCGTCGCGGACGCGGCGGGGGAGGCGCCGGCGGCGAAGGCGAGGGGCTCGAGCGCGCCTGGGCCCACGGCCAGAGCCGCTGCCGCGCCGCCCACGCCGCCGAGGAATCCGCGCCGGCTGATCCCGCGCCCGCATCCCGGATCAAACGGTCGAGCCGGCTCTGCCCCGGCGGTTCTGTCATTGGGTTTCATGATCCATCTCCTTGCCGATCGGGTGCGATTGGAGGCGGGCTTGGACGGGATGAAGGACTCGTCTCACCTCGAATGTGCGGGCGGTCCGCCAAACGGAGACATCGCCGGCGCCCGCCAGGACCGGCCGCCGCTGTCCGCCGCCATCCGCGCTGACCGCCGCCATCCGCGCTGACCGCCGCCAGGTGCCTGCCGGGCTCATTGCTCCACCCCGAAACAGATGGACACCCGCGCGCCGCGCGCGCAGTTGACGACGTCGTCGCGGCCGCTGGGATTGACGCGCAGCCAGGCGCCGCCGAAGCGGCTGCCGAAGACGAAAAGTCCCCACACCACGTCATGCAGGTCGGCGCCGCCCCCGGGCATCTGGAAGACATAGGAGAGCGGCTCCAGGCGTTCCTGGATCACCCAGCCGCGTTCGGCCAGGGCGGTCCTCACCAGCTCCTGCCACCGCGCCGGCGCGGTGAGACGGCCGGAGTGGACGCCCGAGCCGTGCCAGCCCAGGCCGGCCTTGAGGACCAGCCTGGCGCGCTCGGCGTCGAGCAGGTCGGGCAGGTAGGCCCGCTCTCCGGAGTAGTCGACGAAATCGTCGGCGACCCGCCGCGTCCAGGGGACGTGGGCGCGGATCGTCTCCCTCTCGGCGGCGTCGAAGAGCTCGGAGTCCTGCAGCTCCGAGAGAAGCGCCAGGTTCAGCTTGTCGCTCACGATGGCGCTCGCCGGCCCGTTGAAGACACGCGCCGTGTTCGCCATCAGCGCGACGAAGACCGGCCTGTAGGTGGTCATGGGGTCCATGTCGATGACCAGGTGGATGCGCCGCCCGCCGAGCCGCAGCACACCGTCGCCGGCCGCCAGGGCGTCGCCCAGGCACGCGATGACCGCGCCGGCGACCTCGGGGGCCTTCTCGGCCAGCACGGCGCGGTACTGCTCGTCCATGTAGCGGCGTAGCATCTCGGCCGGCTCCTTGCCGGGTTCGCAGGTAAAGGCGAGGTCGAGCCGCCCCTCGCTCGCCAGCCCGCGGCCCAGCGCGTCGTCGACGAGGTGCGAGAACAAGTCGCGCAAGGGGTCGTCCGACGTTACCGTCAGGCCGTGCTCGTCGAGGAAGCGCCGCACCACGGGAGTGGACTGCTGCTCCGCGGCCACCCTCGCAATGTGCCAGCCGCCGAGGTTGCCGGCGATGTTGAACTCGCAGCACTTGAACCCCGAAGCGGTCTCGAGGAAGTCGCCGCGCGCCACCGCGTGCGACATGCCGCCGGTCTGGCGCAGGACCGACGAGATGAGCAGGGCGGCGGCCGGGTCGAGACCGTAGTATTCGGCGAGCCTCTGCGGATCGTTGCCGAAAACGCGCTGGGGAACGTCCCTGAGCAGGGCGCAGACCCCGACGCCGGCGCGCGCCATCTCGGCGCGCTTGCCCGGCGCGAGGAACAGCGGCCAGGGCTGGACGGGGCTCTCCATGACCTCATCCCGCGCCAGCAGGGCGGGATAGCTTTCGGGTCGCAGGCATTCGGGGACGCGCGCCGCGAAGTCGAGGAAGCTCACCTGCGCTAGGGACAGCGCGGCATGGCGGGCGCGGAGCGCGCCGGCGAGCGGCAGCGGCGAGGACGCCTCCGCGGCGCCGGCCGAAGCCTCGCCGCCGCCGGAAAAACGGTCTTCGCGCACGGCGTGACCGGCTGGGATCTCGCCGGATGGGATCATTCGCCACCTCCATCGCGCGGGCCGTCCGTGGCGGCGCCGGCGCGCGCCAGGCAAGCTTTCAAGCCGGCGGCCAGCGCCTGGAGGTGCGGCGGCCGCAGGATGCTGTAGTGGTTTCCGGGCAACGGCAGGACTTCCGCCCCGCCCGCCGCCAGCGCGCTCCACGCCGTCGCGGACTCGCCGCCGCCACGGCCGTCCGCCTCCCCGGCGGGCAGCAGCGTCAACCGCCCGGAGTAAGGCTCCGGCCGGTAGCCGAGCAGCGCCCTCCAGTTGCGCCGGAAGGTCTGGAAGTGGCGGTCCATCTCGGCCTCGCCCGTCTCCCAGGTGTCGGGCCAGGTATCGGGCCCCGTATCGGGCCAAATATCGGGCGCCAGCACCTCGGCCTCCCGCAGCCGCCGCAGCAGGTGAGGGAGCCGCTCCGCCGGCGCGAGCGCCCGCAGCTCTTCGTCCCCGATGACGAGCTCCCTGCCGGCCTGGCCGGAGAGGTCGCGGGCGAACCAGGCGGCCAGGGTCGCGTCGTCGATCGCGTCTCCCGGAACCTGGCCCGCGCGGCGCCCGGGGCCGGAGCCGAGGCGCGCGCCGGCGCTCGCGGGGCCGGCGTCGATCATCGCGAGGAGAGCGACGTCCTGGCCTTGGCGGAGGAGCTGTTGCGCCATCTCGTAGGCCACCACCGCCCCCATCGACCAGCCGCCCAGCAGGAAGGGTCCTCGCGGCTGCACGCCGCGGACCGCGGCGAGATAGGCCGCCGCCATGCCGGCGAGCAGGCCGTCCGCGGAATCGCCGGTCGGGCCGGCGGCTTGCAGGCCGTAGAACGGCTGCTCGCCGCCGAGCTGCCTTGCCAGGCCGCCGTAGCACAGCACGTTGCCGCCCACCGGATGGACGCAGAAGAATGGCCGCCGCGCGCCGCGCGGCTGGATTGCCACCAGCGGCCCCCGGGCGAGCGGCGCCGGCTGGCGGCGATGCGTTGCGAGCGACGGGCGCCGAACCGCCGCCGGTGTTGGCACGCCGGTGGCTGGCGCGCCGCTGCCGTCGGCCAGCTCGCCGGAGGGGGCGGCGGCCGCTGCCGGCGCGCCGGAGAGGGCGGCGGCGGTTGCGGGTACGCCGCCGCGCAGCAGGTCTGCCAGCTCCTCGACCGTCGGCGCCGTAAAGATCGTGGCCAGCGGCAGGTCGCGTCCCCAGGCGGCGCGGATGCGGGCGAGCAGGCGCACCGCGAGCAGCGAATGGCCGCCCAACTCGAAGAAGTTGGCGCGCACCGAGACCGGAGCGGCGCCGAGCAGCTCTTCCCAAAGCCGCGCCAGCCGTGTCTCCAGCTCGTCGCGCGGCGGTACGAAGTCGGCTTCCGGCTCCGTCCCGCCGCCGCCCAGGCCGGCCAGCGCGCGCCGGTCGACCTTGCCGTTGGCGGTCAGCGGCAGCTCGGCGAGCTCGACAAAGCTCGCCGGCACCATGTAGTGCGGCAGCTTCGCTGCCAGATGGTCGGCGAGTCGCCCGGCCAGCTCTCCGCCCGTCTCTGCCGGCGCGTCGCCGGCAGGGACCACGTAGGCCACCAGGCGCTTGTTGCCGCGCGCCGGCCCCGGCGCCGCGACCGCGCAGGAGCGCACGGCGGGATGGCTGGCGAGGGCCGCCTCGATCTCGCCCAGCTCGATGCGGTAGCCCTGGATCTTGACCTGCAGGTCCTCGCGGCCCAGGAGCTCCAGGGTCCCGTCGGGCAGGTAGCGGCCGAGGTCGCCGGTGCGGTAGAGGCGCTCGCCGGCGGCCGGGTGGCGGATGAACGCGGCGGCGGTCTTGCCCGGGTCGCGCCAGTAGCCGCGGGCCAGGCCCACCCCGCCGATGTGGAGATCGCCCGGCACCCACGCCGGCCGCGGCGCCTGCGCCGCGTCGAGCACCTGCCAGGACTGGTTGGCCATCGGCAGGCCGTAGGGGATGCTGGTCCAGGCGGGATCGACCGCGCCGATGGGCTGGAGGATCGACCATACCGAAGCCTCCGTGGCGCCTCCGAGGCTGACGATCTGGAGCTCACCGCCTGCTTCCCGCCGATCTCCGCCGGGCGTCCGCATGCCGCGCTCCGGCGCCAGCGCCCGGATGCGGTCCGGCAAGGTGACCGGGATCCAGTCGCCGGAGAGCAGGACCAGGCGCAGGCTGCCGGGCAGCCTCTCGCCGCGCGCCTCGAGGTGATCGACCAGCATCTCCATCAGGGCCGGCACGGAGTTCCACACCGTGACGCGGTGGCGGCCGATCAGCTCAACCCAGGCGGCTGGCTCGCGCAGCGCGGCGGGCGCCGGCAGCACGACGGCGCCTCCCGCCGCGAGCAGCCCGAAAACGTCGTAGACCGAGAGGTCGAAGCTGAGGGCCGAGAGCGCCAGCACCCGGTCGTCCCGGCCCACCGCGAAGTGGCGGTTGACGTCGGCGACAGTGTTGGCCGCGCCGCGATGGTCGATCATCACGCCCTTGGGCTGGCCGGTCGAGCCGGAGGTGAAGATCACGTACGCCAGGCTCTCGGAGCCGGCTGCCGGCAGTCCCTGGGCCTGGGCAGGCGCCAGGTTTTCGAGGAGCCCGGGGGTCTGGGCACCGGCCGGTAGCGCCGCGGTGCCCGGTGCGGCGCCCGCGGGTTCTGGCGCCGCGGGCGAGACTGCCGGTGCCAAAGACGCCTCGGCCGCCGCCGCCGTTCCCGGCTCCTCCTGGTCGCCCGCCTCCGCCCTTTCTTCCTCACCGTCTGCCGCGGGCTCGTCGACCGCGATGCGGAGCACGCCGGCGGGCCATTCGAGCCCACGGTCGAGCGCCGCCTGGGTGAGGACGACCCGCACGCCGCCGTTCTCCAGGACATAGGCGAGGCGTTCGGGCGGCAGGCCCGGATCCGCGGGCAGGTAGGCGGCGTCCGCCGCCAGCACCGCGAGAACGGCCACGACCTGTTCCCAGCCCTTCTCGGCGACCACGCCGACCAGCGTGTCGGGCGCGGCGCCGAGGCGGCGCAGCCGCCGAGCCAGCCGTCCCGCCCTGGCCGCCAGCTCGCCGTAGGTCATGCAGACGCCGGCGCCGCCGGCTCGGTCTGCCCCGCCGCGCCGGTCAGCCCCGTCGCTCGGGTCTGCCCCGCCCGCCCCGCCGCTCGGGTCTGTCCCGCGCCCCTCCACGCTTCCGCCCGCTGCGGCCGGCGCGGGGGGACTTCCCGCGATCACCGCCACAGCCTCGGGCCTTGCCGCCGCCTGCTCCCAGAAAGCGGTGTGCAGCAGCCCGGCGGGGAGCGGGGCGGCGGTGGCGTTGATCCGCTCGCGGAGCGCCAGCTGGTCCGGCGGCACCAGCGTGCGCGCCGGGTCGTCCCAGGCGGCATCGTCCCAGGCCAGGCGTTCGACCAGCCGGCACCAGGCGGCGAACATGTCGCCGATCAGGCCCTCGGGGAACAGCTCCTCGACCGCGTACCAGCAGAGGGCCAGGGTGCCGTCGGCCTCGTAGACCTGCCCGTCCAGCCACACTTGCGGCGTCTGCAAGAAGCTACCGATCTGGCGCTGGACGGCCGCCGCCGGCGGCTCCGTCCCCTCCGGCGGATCGTCTTGCCGCGGCGGAGCGAGGTTGAGCGTGCTGGCGAAAACGACGGGCGCGGCGAAGCGCTGGCCGCCTCCCTGGCGGCGATTGAGCTCGCGCAGGACGCGCACACCGGAGACCAGGGCGTGGTCCATGTCGCGCCAGAGCTGCGCCTGCAAGGCCAGCGCTCGCGGCGTGAAGGCCCCGCCCCCGGCGTCGACCTCGAGCAGCAGCGTCGAGCTTAGATTGGCGACCAGCCCGGGGACCTCGGGATGCAGCGGCAGGCGGTTGAAGTAGAGCAGGTCGATGGTGAAGCGCGGGTGGCGGCTCCAGGCGGCCAGGACCTCGGCGTAGGCTGCCGCCAGCACCGCCGTGGGAGTGCAGCGCGCCCGCGCCGCCCGCTCGCGCAGGCGCTGCCAGGCCCGCGGCTCGAGACGCTGCTCGCGCCGCGTGAAGCGGGCGCGCCCGACCGACTCCGGCGCCTTGGCCAGCGGCAGCTCCGGGCCCGGCGGCAGGTCGGGCAGGCGGTCCCGCCAGTAGGCGAGAGCGCGCGCGAAGGCCGCCGATTCTTCGCTCGCGGCGAGGGCCAGCAGGTAGTCGCGCGGAGACAGCGTGGGCGCGGGCGAGTCGTCCCAGGCGCTCTCGGGCGTGGAGTACAGGCGCGTCAGCTCGCCGCCGAGCAGCCAGGTGCTGCGGGCGTCGCAGGCCAGCAGGCTCAGGCTGACGTGCAGGCGGGCCGCGCCGGCGAGCAACGAGACGCGGATCTCGAAGAGCGGCCAGCGGTCGAGAGCCGGCCCCTGTTCCGCCATGCGCTGGCGCAGCCGCGCGAGGCCCGCCTCGGCCGCCGCGGGGACTCCCGCGCCTCCGGCGTCCCCGGCGCCTCTGGCGTCCCCGGCGCCCCGCGCGCCCGCTGCTCTCCGGGTGCAGACCTCGCGCAGGTCGAGGACGCCGATGCGGTAGGGGGGGACCTCGGGCAGGATGCGCTGCCGCCCGTCGGGCAGGATCTCCAGCCGCAGGGCGTCGTGGCGCTCGACCAGGCGCCGCCAGGCGCGCTCGAGCCGCGCCGGGTCGAGCTCGGCGAGCTCGACCTCCATGTAGGAATGGGGCGAGTCGACGCCCAGCTCGTAGGCGCCGGTCGAGCCGATCCAGTAGGCCTGCTGCAGGTCGCTGAGCGGGAAGGGGTCGTGGCGGTGGAGCGGATCGGGCACGATGCGCGGCAGGGTGGGCAGCGCGCCGGCGGCGGCCGGGTCCACCCAGCGCCGCTCGAGCTCGGCCGCCAGCCCGGCCACGGTCGGCGCCTCGAAGAGGCTGCGCAACGGCAGGCTGACCGCGGCGACCTCGCGCAGGCGGTCGAGCATCTGGATGGCGAGCAGCGAGTGGCCGCCGAGGGCGAAGAAGTTGTCGTCGGCGCCGACCTGGTCGAGCCGCAGGATCTCGCGCCACAGCGCGGCGAGCAGCTCCTCGGCCGGCGTGCGCGGCGGCGTGAAGGCCGACTCCAGCTCGGGGCGCGCCTGCTCGGGGGCGGGCAGCGCGCGGCGGTCGACCTTGCCGCTCGGGGTCAGCGGCAGGGCGGCCAGGAAGACGAAGGCGGCCGGCAGCATGTGCTCGGGCAGCCGCTCCTGCAGGTGGCCGCGCAGCTCGCCGGCCGTGGGGGCCCCCTGCCCGGGCGCCGCCACCACGTAGGCCACCAGCCGGCGGTCTCCCGGCTGGTCCTCGCGGGCCTCGGCCAGCGCCGCCCCGACCGCCGGATGGACGGCGAGCGCCGCCTCGATCTCGCCCAGCTCGATGCGGAAGCCGCGGATCTTCACCTGCTGGTCGATGCGTCCGAGGTACTCCAGCTCGCCGCCGGGCAGGCGGCGCGCGAGATCGCCGGTGCGGTAGAGGCGGGCCCCGGGGTGCGCGCCGAACGGGTCGGGCACGAAGCGGTCGGCGGTCAGGTCGGGACGGCCCAGGTAGCCGCGCGCCACCCCCGCGCCGCCGACGTGGATCTCGCCGGGCGCGCCCACCGGCAGCAGCTGGAGCCGGCGGTCGAGCAGGTGCGCCTGCAGGTCCGGGATCGGTTGCCCGATGGCGCTGCCGCCCCGCCGCAGGTCGGCGCGGCGCAGCGGGCGATAGGTGACGTGCACCGTCGTCTCGGTGATGCCGTACATGTTGACCAGGCGCGGCGCCGCGTCGCCGTAGCGCTCGATCCAAGGGGCGAGCAGGCGCGCGTCCAGCGCCTCGCCGCCGAAGATCACCCAGCGCAGCGCGAGATCGTGGGCGAAGTCCGCGGCGGCGGCCGCCTGCAAGAGCTGGCGGAACGCCGAGGGAGTCTGGTTGAGCACCGTCACCCGCTCGGTCGCCAGCAGTCCGAGGAAGGCTTGCGGCGTGCGGCTGGCCTCGTAGGGCACCACCACGAGCTGGCCGCCGGCGAGCAGGGCGCCCCAGATCTCCCACACCGAGAAGTCGAAGGCGCAGGAATGAAACAGGGTCCAGGTGTCGTCCGGCCCGAAGTCGAACCACTGGCGGGTCGCCGCGAACAGCCGCGCCACGTTGGCGTGGCTGACCTCGACGCCCTTGGGCGTCCCCGTCGAGCCCGAGGTGTAGATCACGTAGGCGACGTCCGCCGGGCCGGCCCCCCCGTCATCCAGATCATCCAGGTCGTCGCCATCCTCCAGGTGATCCTCCAGGTTGCCGGCCTCGACCAGGATCGCGCTCACCCCCCCGCTCGCCCGATCGCTCAGCCGGTCGCGCAGCCGCTCCTGGGTGAGCACGGCCACGGCCCCGGAGTCGCGCAGCATGAAGGCCAGGCGCTCCGGCGGATAGGCGGGGTCGAGAGGCACGTAGGCGCCGCCCGCCTTGAGGATGGCGAGCAGGCCGACCACCATCTCCGGCGAGCGCTCGACGCACAGGCCGACCCGCGCGCCGGCCGAGACGCCGCGGCCGCGCAGGCGGCGGGCCAGCCGGTTGGCCCGGCGGTTGAGCTCCTCGTAGCTGAGCGCCTCGACCTCGAAGATCAGGGCCGTGGCCAGCGAGCGGCGCGCCGCCTGGGCCTCGAACAGGCGATGCAGGAGCTGGCTCTCGGGCGCGGCGGCGCCGGCGGCGCCGATGGCGCCGATCGCAGGCAGGTCGCCGGGGACGTTCCACTGCGTCAGAAGCTGCGCGCGCTCTCCCTCGGACAGCAGCGGCAGCTCGCCGATGCGGCGCTCGGGCCTGGCCGCCAGGCCGCCGAGCAGCAGGGCGAAGTGCTGCTGCCAGCGCAGGACGGTCGGGGCATCGAAGAGGTCGGTGCTGTACTCCCAGACCAGCGACAGCGCCGGCCCGTCGTCCTGGACCGCCAGGGTGAGGTCGAACTTGGCGACCCCTTCGTTGGCGGGAATCGAATGGATGGCGAGCGGGGCGCCCGGCTCGGCGCTCGGAGCGGGCACGGTCTGCAGCACCAGGAAGACCTGGAACAGCGGGTTGCGGCTGAGGTCCCGCCGCGGCGTGACGAAGTCGACGAGCTGCTCGAAGGGCAGCTCCTGGTGCCCGTAGGCGCCGAGCGCCACCTCGCGCACACGGGCGAGCAGGGTGCGCCCGTCGGGCGCGCCGGACAGGTCGGTGCGCAGCACCAGCGTGTTGACGAAGAACCCGATGAGCGGTTCGAGCTCGAGGCGCGTGCGGCCGGCGACCGAGGTGCCGAGCAGGAGATCGTCCTGCTGCGCGTGGCGGTACAGCAGCAGGTCGAGGCCGGCGACCAGCGCCATGAACAGGGTCGCTCCCTCGCGCCGGCAGAGCGCGCGGACCGCGTCGCTGATCTCGGCGGGAAGCGTCTGCTCGCGGCGCGCGCCGCGATAGGTCGGCATCGGCGGCCGCGGCCGGTCGGCGGGCAGCTCGCAGCTCGGCGGCGCGCCGTCGAGCCGCGCGCGCCAGTAGCCGAGCTCGCGGTCGAGCGCGTCGCCCTGCAGCCAGCTCCTCTGCCACACCGCGTAGTCGGCGTACTGGATGGCGAGCTCCGGCAGAGGCGACGGGCGCTCCTGCGCGAAAGCCGAGGACAGCGCTAGCAGCTCGCCCAGGATGACCGCGATCGACCAGCCGTCGGAGATGAGGTGGTGGATGGTGAGCAGGAAGAGATGGTGCTCGTCGTCGAGCCGCAGCAGGGTGGTGCGCAGCAGCGGCGGGGCGGCGAGATCGAAGGGAAGCCGGGCCTCCCGGCGCGTCACCTCGCGGGCGGCCGCCGCGCGCGCCGCCGGCGGCAGGCCGCCGAGATCGACCACCGGCAGAGGCAGCGGCCGCGGCGGCGAGATCTGCTGCACCGGCCGTCCGTCCACGCTGGCAAAGCCAGTGCGCAGCGACTCATGGCGCCGCGCGATCTCGTCGAGGCTGCGGCGCAGCAGCGCGTAGTCGAGCTTGCCGTCGATCGCCACCGGCGCAGGGGTGTTGTAGGCCGGGCTTCCCGGGTCGAGCTGCTCGAGGAACCAGAGCCGCTGCTGCGCGAAGGAGAGCGGAAATCCGCTTTCCCACGCGGCGCGCGGCACGGGCACGAGCGGCGGCGCGGCAGGCCCCGCCTGGCCGGCCAGCGCGCTCTCGACCGCGGCGGCGACGGCGGCCAGGTCGGGTGCCTCGAAGAGCACGCGCAAGGCCAGGTCCACGCCGAGCGCGCCGCGCAGCCGCGACACCACGCGGGTGGCGAGCAGCGAGTGCCCGCCGACGCTGAAGAAGCTGTCATGGATGCCGACCCGGTCGCGGCCGAGCACCTCGCCCCAGACCCCCGCCACCAGCTCTTCGACCGGAGTGCGCGGCGCGACGAACCCGCCGCCCCCGAGGACGGCGGCGTCGGGCGAGGGCAGCGACCGCCGCTCGACCTTGCCGCTCGGCGTCAGCGGCAGCTCGGAGAGGGGCACGAAGAGCGCCGGCACCATGTGCTCCGGCAGCTTGCGGCGCAGGAAGGAGACCAGCTCGTCGGGCGCCGGCGCCTCTCCCGGGTGGAGGACCAGGTAGGCAACCAGGCGCTTGTCCATGCTGCCCGACCCGCCGTGGGGGGCGCGCGCCACCACCGCCGCCTCGCGCACCGCCGGATGGGAGGTCAACGCCACTTCGATCTCCCCGGCCTCGATGCGGAAGCCGCGCACCTTGACCTGCTGGTCGAAGCGTCCCAGGTACTCGATCTCGCCGCCCTCGGCGAAGCGGCCGAGATCGCCGGTCCGGTACAGCCGCCCGCCGGGCGCCGCGAAGGCCGCCGCAAAGGGGTCGGGGACGAAGCGCTCGGCGGTCTGCTCGGGCCGGTCGAGGTAGCAGCGCGCAAGGGCCGCGCCGCCGATGAGGACCTCGCCGGCGACGCCCGCCGGCGCCGGGTTGCCGTGCGGGTCGAGCACGTGCATGCGCAGGTTGGCCAGCGGCCTGCCGATCGGGGGCAGGGCCGGCCAGCGCGCGCTGTCGCGGTCGAGCTTGTGCTCGCTGACGATGTGGGTCTCCGTCGGGCCGTACTGGTTGTACAGGCGGGCCGCCGGCAGGCGGCGAAACAGCCCGGCCAGGGCGGCCGTCGCCTGCAGCTGCTCGCCCGCCGTGATGACCTCGCGCAGGGCGGCCGGCAGCGCCCCGCCGTCGGCCGCGACCTCGGCGAGCTGTTGCAGGGCGGCAAAGGGCAGGAAGAGGCGCTCGACCGCGCTCGCGGCCAGCAGCTCGAGCAACGCCCTGGGCTCGCGCCGCACCTCCGAGGAGACCAGGACGAGCGTGCCGCCGCTCCCCCAGGTGGCGAAGATCTCCTGGCAGGAGACGTCGAAGCCGAGGGCCGAGAACTGCAGCGTGCGCAGCCGCGGCGGCGAGGCGGCGATCTGCCAGGCGACCAGGTTGACCAGCGCGCCGTGGCTCATGGCCAGGCCTTTGGGCCGGCCGGTCGAGCCGGAGGTATAGATGAGGTAGACGAGGTTGTCGCGCCCCGCGCCGCTCGCCGGCCGCGTTGACCGCCGGTGGGAGGTCGCCGGGAGCGCCGGCCATCTGCCGGGAGTGCCGCCAATGGAGGGAGCGGCGGCCAGGGACGGGAGCAGGCCGCCGAGGGTGACCACCTCGACTCCGCCCGCGCCCAGCCCGCGCGGCAGCACCGCCAGGAGCGGTTCCTCGGCGAGCACCAGCCGCACCCCGGCATCGGCCAGCATGAAGGCGAGCCGGTCCTCGGGGTAGTCGGGATCGAGGGGCAGGTAGGCGCCGCCGGCGCGCAGGATGGCGAGGACCGCCACCATCAAGTCGAGCGAGCGCGACAGGCAGACCGCGACGACCGCGTCGGGGCCGACGCCGCGGCGCAGCAGGTAGCCGGCCAGGCGGTTGGCGCGCTCCCCCAGCCCCCGGTAGGTGAGGCACTCGCCGCCGAGCTCGACGGCGAGCGCGTCCGGCCGGCGCTCGATCTCGCGGTCGATCATCCGGTCCAGCCGGTCCTCCGGCGGCGGGGGGCAAGCCGTGTCGGACCACTCCAGCAGGAGCTGGGCGCGCTCCGCCGCCGAGAGCAGGGAGAGCTCGTCGAGGCGCCGTCCGGGCGAGGCCGCCATGTCGCCGAGCAGGTTGGACAGGTGCCAGGTCCAGCGGTCCACCGCCGCCGGCGAGTAGCGGCCGCCGTCCACCGTGGCGCGCAGCACTAGCTGCCGGCTGTCGCCGGCTTCGAGCATCAGCGGATAGTTGACCTGCTCGACGACGCGGTAGTTGGAGATGCCGAGGCCGCCGGCCGGGTCGGGCGGCGACTCGCGCACCGGGAAGTTCTCGAACACCACCAGGAGCTCGAACATCTGCTGGCCGCGCGGCACCTCGCTCCAGCCCTGGATGGCGACCAGCGGGCTGTACTCGTAGGCGTAGAGCTCCGCCTGCTCGGCCTGCAGGCGGCGCAGCCAGGAGGCGAGCTCGGCCTGGGGCGGCACTTCGATCCGCACCGGCAGCGTGTTGATGAACATCCCCACCATCGATTCGGCGCCGGGCAGGCCGGCGGGACGCCCGGCGACGGTGGCGCCGAAAAGAACGTCCTGCTCGCCGCTGCCGCGCGCCAGCACCAGCGCCACGGCGCCTTGCAGCAGCGTCGACATGGTGACCTGCTGGCGGCGCGCCAGCGCCCGGAGGCTCGCGGTGGCCGCCTCCGGCAGGGTGGTCTCGCGCACGTATTGCCCAGCGGCCGTGGGTTGCTGCGGCCCGAGCGACGCCGGGGTGGGGACCTTGAAGCCGCGCAGCCGCCCGCGCCAGAAACTCTCCGCCGCGCCCAGGTCCTGCCCGGACAGCCAGGCGATGTAGTCGCGGAAGCTCCTGGGCCGCGGCAGGTCGAGATCCTCGCCGTTGACGAAGGCGCGGAAGAAGGCGAGCACCTCGTCGAGCACCGCGGGCAGCGACCAGCCGTCGAGCACCAGGTGGTGATAGGTCCAGACGAAGCGGTGCAGGCGCTCGCCGCAGCGCATCAGGGCCAGGCGCATGAGCGGCGCCACGGTGAGCGGCAGGCCGCGCCGCCGGTCCTGCTCCAGCCACTCGCCGAGGCGCGCCGGCAGTTCGGCGGCCGGGGCGGCGCGCCAGTCGAGGCATTCGATCGGCGGCACGGCGCGCGGCCGCACCAGCTGCAAGGGCGCCTCGAGCCCTTCCCAGACGAAGGCGGTGCGCAGCGCCGGGTGGCGTTCCACCACCCGCGCCCAGGCCTTCGCGAAGGCGTCGAGGTCGAGCTCGCCGTGCAGCTCGCAGGCGACCTGCTGCACGTACATACCCGACTCGGGCGCTTCGAGGGCGTGGAAGAGCAGGCCCTCCTGGAGCGGCGACAGCGGATAGAGGTCCTCGATCGCGTGCTCGGCGGCGGCCAGCCGGTCGAGGGTCGGCTGGTCGAGGCGGGCGAGCGGGAAATCCACCGGCGTGAAGCCGCCCGCACCCGGCGCGCGGCAGTGCTCGACGATCGCCAGCAGAGCGCCGCGCCAGGCCTCCGCCAGGCGCTCGACGGTCTCGTGCCGGTGCAGCCGCGAGCCGTAGGTGATGGCGAGCTCCAGGCGGCCGCCGATGACGCCGCCGCTCACTTCGAGCAGGTACTGGCGCGGCTGGCGCGGCGACATGGCGGGACCGGCCGACTCGCGCGCCAGCCCGAACGGGGAGCCTGCCGGCAGCACCTGGTCGAGCTGGCCGAGGTAGTTGAAGCTCACCTGCGAGGCGGGCAGCGAGCCCAGCTCCTCGGCGGCGCTCGCGCCGGCGCTGTAGCGCAGCAGGCCGTAGCCCAGGCCGCGGTTGGGGACGGCGCGCACCTGCTCCTTGACCGCCTTGAGGCTCGGTCCCCAGCCGTGCTCCTCCGCGAGGTCGAGGACCACCGGGAAGATGGAAGTGAACCAGCCCACGGTGCGCGACACGTCGAGGTCGTCGGCAAACTCTTCGCGCCCGTGCCCCTCCATGTCGACCTGCAGCAGGCGCGAGCCGGTCGAGCGCGCGAAGGCTTCGACCAGGGCGGCGAGCAGCACCTCGTTGATCTGCGTGCGATAGACCGGCGGCACCTCCTGGAGCACGGCGCGAGTGTCGGCGGCGTCGAGGCGGACGGCGACCTGGCGCGCGGCATGGATCGGATTGAGGGCCGGATCGTGGGCCGGATCGTGGCCCGGATCGCAGGCCGCCTCCAAGTCGAGCGGCAGGCGCGGCACCCGCTTGCGCCGGGCCGCGGCCCAGAAGGGCAGCTCGGCCGCCACTTCCGGACCGGCGGCATGGCGTTCCACCCGCTCCGCCCACAACTTGAAGGACGTCGTCTTGGCCGGCAGCGCGACCGCCTCGCCGCGCTCGAGCTGCCGGCAGGCGGTGGCGAGGTCCTCGAGCAGGATGCGCCACGACAGGCCGTCGATGGCCAGGTGATGGACGATGAGCAGCAGCCGCGCCGGCTCCCCGGCGCCGGGCTCGAGCAGGGCGAAGCGCGCCAGGCCTCCTGCCGCGAGCGCCAGGCTGGCCTGCAGCACCGCGGCGGCCCGCTCGGCCTCCGCCGGCCGCGCCGCGGGCGGCAGGGCGGAAAAGTCGATGCGCGCCAGGCGGCCGCGGCGGTCGGGCTGGGCGATCGCCTGCCGCCAGGCGGCGGGGCCGGAGCCCGCGCGCGTGAATCCCAGGCGCAGGGCGTCGTGGTGCTCGACCAGGGCCGCCAGGGCGCGGTCGAGCAGCGCGGGGTCGATCGGCTGGCGCAGCTCGAGCAGCGCCGACTGGTTCCAGTGGTGGGCATCCACCAGCTCCTGCGCGAAGAACCAGCGCTGCACCGCGGTGAGCGGCAGCGGGCCGGTCACTGGCCCCTGCTCGGCCGCGACCTGGGGGGCCGCTTCCGCCGCCGACGCCAGCTCGGCGACGGTCTGGTGCTGGAACATCTGCCGCGCGGTCAGGTGCAGGCCCGCCTGGGCGCAGCGCGCGATGACCTGGATGGAGAGGATCGAGTCGCCGCCGAGCTCGAAGAAGTTGTCGTGGATGCCCACCTGCTCGCTGCCCAGCACCTGGCCCCAGACCTCGGCCAGGAGCCTCTCGCGCGGCGTGCGCGGCGCGGCAAAGGCGGTGAGCAGCGCCGGGCGCGCCGCGCCGGGGGCGGGCAGCCGGCCGCGGTCGACCTTGCCGTTGGCGGTCAGCGGCAGGACCGGCAGGGGCACGAAAGCCGCCGGCACCATGTACTCCGGCAGCCTCTCCTGAAGGAAGGCGCGCAGCTCGCCGGCCGGCGCCTGCTGCCCCTCGCGGGCGACCACGTAGGCCACCAGCCTTCGCTCGCCCGGGCGGTCCTCGCGCGCCGCCGCCACGGCCTCGCGCACTGCCGGGTGCTGGGCGAGCGCCGCTTCGATCTCTCCCAGCTCGATGCGGAAGCCGCGGATCTTGACCTGGAAGTCGGCGCGGCCGAGGAACTCGATGTTGCCGTCCGGCCGGTAGCGCGCCAGGTCGCCGGTGGTGTAGAGCCGCGTTCCCCCGGGGGAGAGATCGCCGCCGTGCGCATCGGGGATGAATTTCTCCGCGGTCAGCGCCGGCTCCTGGGCGTAACCCGTGGCGAGGCAGCCGCCGCCGATGTAGAGCGCTCCGGGCACGCCAACCGGGCAGGGCTCCAGGCGCGGGTCGAGCACGTGGTAACGGGCATTGGCGATCGGCCGCCCGTAGGGGATGCTCGCCCACTGCGGATCGACCTCGCCCACCGGGAAGAAGTTGGACCACACCGCGGCCTCGGTGGCGCCGCCCAGGGCGATCACCCGCGCCGCCGGAAAGGCGGCGCGGAGCTGGTCGGGCAGCGCCACCGGGATCCAGTCGCCGGAGAGGAAGACCAGCCGCAGCCGGCCCCCGCGCGTGGAGTCGCCGGGCAGCGGTGCGCTTATTTCCTCAGGGCGGCGCTGGAGGCCGAGGAAGGGGACGAGCTGGGCGAGCGCCGCCGGTGCGGAGTCCCAGAAGGTGATCGGCTCGCGGCACAGCAGCTCGACCAGGCGTTCGGGATCGTGCACGTCCGCATCGGAGGCGACGTGGATCGAGCCGCCGGCGGCGAGGACTCCGAAGATGTCGTAGACCGAGAGGTCGAAGGACAGCGAGGTGATGAAGAGGACGCGGTCGGCCGGCTGCACCCCGAAACGGCCGTTCACCCAGCGGATGAGGTTGAGCACCGGGCGGTGGCGGACCACCACCCCTTTGGGAGTGCCGGTCGAGCCCGAGGTGAAGATGATGTAGGCGGCATCGTCGGGGCCGGTCAGCGGAGAGGGGGCCACGGCCGGCTGCCGCGCGAGGTCGGCGGCGCCCCAGACCGCGGCGCCGGGCGGGCCGCCCGTGAGGGACGCGGCCTCGTCGTCGACGAGGGACTCGTGCCCCGCCCCGATCTGGTCGGTGTGTTCGCCGGGCGTGGGAGACGCGGCGCCGGCGCCCGGGGGGTCGAGGCAGATCAGGTGGCGCAGGGAAGGGACCTGCGGTTGCAGCCCGGCGAGCAGGGGGAGGTGCGCGCCCTGGGTCACCACGCAAGGCGCGCCGGTGGCGCCGAGCAGCCAGCGCACACGCTCGCGGGGCAGTGAGGTCTCGACCGGCAAGTAGGCGCCGCCCGCCTTGAGGATGCCGAGCAGGGCGGGGAGCATCTCCAGGGCGCGCGACATGTGGATGGCCACGACCACTCCCGGACCGACGCCCAGCGCGCGCAGCAGGTGCGCCAGCCGGTTCGCCTCGCGCTCGATCTCGCCGTAGCCGAGGCGGCGGCCGGTGAAGACCGCCGCCGTCGCCTCCGGCGCGCGCGCGGCCTGCGCGGCGAAGAGCTCCTGGAGGGTGCCGCCGGCGGGCGCCGCGGCGGCCGTGTCGTTCCATTCGCGCAGCATCTGGTGGCGCTCCGCCGCGCTCAGCAGCGGCAAGTCGAGCAGGCGCCGCCGCGGGTCCTCGGCCGCCGCCGCGAGCAGCGCCCGCAGGTGCGCCAGCATGCGGTCGATGGTGGCGGCGTCGAAAAGGTCGGAGTGGTAGCGCATGGCGCCGCCCAGGGCCTGCCCGTCGTCGACCAGGGCGAGCTCGAGGGCGTAGCGCACCACGGTCTCGCGGACGCGCAACGGCTGGAGCGCCAGGCCGGGCAGCGCGGGCGCCTCCTGGCGGAAGTCGTCGAGCAGCAGCATTACCTGGAAGAGCGGGTTGAAGCTGAGCGAGCGTTCGGGCTGCACCGCGTCGACCAGGCGCTCGAAGGGCAGCTCCTGATGGGCGTAAGCGCCCAGGGCCGTCTCCCGCGCCTGCGCCAGCAGCTCGGCGAAGGCCAGCTCGGCGGAGGGCCGCGAGCGCAGCACCAGCATGTTGATGAACAGGCCGATGAGCGGCTCGGTCTCGATCCGGGTGCGCCCGGCGATCGGCGTGCCGACGCTGAGGTCGTCCTTGCCCGTGTAGCGGTAGAGGAGGGCCTGGAAGCCGGCGAGCAGGGTCATGAACAGGGTGGCGCGCTCGCCGCGGCCGAGCCGCCGCAGCCCGAGCGACAGCTCGCGCGGCAGGGCCAGCTCGCGGGCGGAGCCGCGGAAGCTCTGCAGCGGCGGCCGCGGCCGGTCGGCCGGCAGCTCGAGGACCGCCGGCAGGCCGCTCAGCTGCGCGGTCCAGTAGGCGAGCTGGGTGTCCAGCGCCTCGCCTTGCAGCCAGCTCCTCTGCCACGCCGCGAAGTCGGCGTATTGCAGGGCCAGGGGCGGCAAGCGGCGAGAGGCCGGAAACGAGCCTGTCTGCGGCGTTGCGCTCGGTCGGCCGACCTCGACGTACTTCGAGTACGCCTCGGTCGTCGCTGCCCTCCGCGCGATCGATTCAGGCGAGCCCGCTCCCGCGGGCTCTTGGCATCTAGGCCCGTTTGCGACTTGCGAGGAGTGCCGCCAATGGCGGGAGCGGCGGCCGGCCCCTCGTGTGAGAGAAAGGTGGGCCAGGCCGGCGCCGTACAGCGCGCTCAGTTCTTTGACCAGGAGCCCCAGCGACCAGCCGTCGAAGACGATGTGGTGCATCGTGAAGAGGGCGACGTGCTCGGCTGCCGCCAGGCGCAGCAGGACGGCGCGCAACAACGGGCCGGCGGCGAGATCGAAAGGCGCCACCGCCTGCGCGCCGGCGAGCCCTGCCGCGGCGGCCTCGCGGTGCGGCACCGGAAGCGCCGACAGGTCGATCAGCGGCAGGGGGCACGGAGCGGGCGGGTGGATGGCCTGGCGGGGCCGCCCGCCGACCACCGGAAAGGTGGTGCGCAGGATCTCGTGGCGGGCGGCGATCGCGCCCAGCGCCCAGGCCAGGACCGCCACCTCCAAGGGCCCTGCCAGGCGCAGGGCGGAGCGAATGTTGTAGGCGGCGGTCCCCGGCTGCAGCTGGTCGAGGAACCACAGCCGCTCCTGGCCGAAAGAGAGCGGCAGCTCGCCGTCGCGCGGCACCGCCACGATGGGCGGCGCCGCCGCCGCGGCCACGACCCTCCCCGCCAGCCGCTCCGCCACCTGCTCCGCCAGGCCGGCGGCGGTGCGCGCTGCGAACAGGCCGGCGAGCGGCAGCTCCACCCGGAAGGCCTGGCGCACGCGCGAGACGAGCTGGGTGGCGAGCAGCGAATGGCCGCCAAGCTCGAAGAAGTCGTCGTCGGCCCCCACGCGGTCGAGCCCCAGGAGCTCCGCCATCATGTCCGCGAGCAGCTCCTCGGCCGGCTGGCGCGGCGCCCGGTAGGAGCGGGAGAGCTCGGGGCGGCTCTGCTCGGGAAGCGGCAGCGCCTTGCGGTCCACCTTGCCGCTGGCGGTCAACGGCAGGGCCGGCAGGATCACCACCGCCCCGGGCAGCATGTGATCGGGCAGCCGCTCGGCGAGGAAGGCGCGCAGCTCCGGGCTCGTCGGAGGAGACGCCGCGCCCGCCGCCGCCTGACTCCCGGTCTCCGGCCCCGCCACCACCGCATAGGCGGCCAGGCGGCTGCCGCCCGCGCCGTCGCGCAGCACGTTGGCCGCGGCGGCGCGCACCGCCGGGTGGCACAGCAGGGCCGCCTCGATCTCGCCCAGCTCGATGCGGAAGCCGCGCACCTTGACCTGGCTGTCGAGCCGTCCGAGGAAGTCGAGGCTGCCGTCCGGCAGCAGGCGCGCCAGGTCGCCGGTGCGGTAGAGGCGCGCGCCCGGGCGGCCGCCCCAGGGGTGGGGCACGAAGCGCTCGGCCGTCAGCTCGGGGCGGCCGAGGTAGCCGTAGGCGAGCCCCGCGCCGCCGATGCACAGCTCGGCCGCCACGCCCGGCGGCACGAGCGCGAGGCCCGGGCCGAGCACCAGCACCTGGGCGCCGGCGAGCGGCCGGCCGATGGACAGGCGGCGGCCGTCCTCCGGCGCGGCGATGGGGGCATAGCTGGCGCACACCGTCGCCTCGGTCGGCCCGTAGGCGTTGAGGAAGCGGCGGCCGGGCGCCCAGCGCGCGGCGACCTCGCCGGGGCAGGCCTCGCCGGCGACGATCAGGGTGGCGAGGTCCGGCAGCGGTTCGGGCTCCAGCACCGCCAGCACCGACGGCGGCAGGGTGGCGTGGCTGATGCGCTCCCGGCGCAGCATCTCGAGCAGGCCGGGGCCGGGTAGCAGCTCGTCGCGGCCGGGCAGGCACAGGGTCGCCCCCGCGCGCACGGCCATGGCGACCTCGGAGACCGCGGCGTCGAAGGAGAGCGAGGCGAACTGCAGCACGCGGTCTCCCGGCGCGACCGCGAATGCCGCCGCCTGCGCCGCCGCCAGGTTGGCCAGACCGGAGTGGCGGACCAGGACCGCCTTGGGCAGGCCGGTCGAGCCGGAGGTGTAGATCAGGTATGCCGGGTCGTCCGGGCCGGCGCCGCCCGCCGGCTCCTCGACGCTCTCTCCGGCCAGCTCGGGGAAAGCGGGACCGGGCCCGAGGCGCAACACCTGGCGGCCGGCGAGCGGCAGCCGCTCGGCCGGGGGGTCGTCCGCGAGCACCACCGCCGCGCCGGAGTCCGCGAGCATGAAGGCGAGCCGCTCGCGCGGATAGGCGGGGTCGAGCGGCAGGAAGGCCGCTCCGGATTTGAGGATGCCGAACAGCCCCGCCGCCAGCGCCAGCGAGCGCTCCATGGCGATGGCCACCACCTGCCCCGGCCCGGCGCTGAGCGAGCGCAGGCGGTGGGCCAGCTGGTTGGCGCGGCGGTTGAGCTCGCCAAAGGTGAGCTCGCCGCCGCCATGGCGCGCGGCGGCCGCCAGCGGGCGCGCCGCGGCCTGTGCCGCCAGGCAATCGTGCAGGCAGAGGGCCTCGCCCGGCGGCGCGGCGACGTCGTTCCATTCGTGGAGAAGCTGGTGGCGCTCGGCCGGCGCCAGCAGCTCGAGGGGGTCGCGGCGGCTGGCCGGGTCGGCCGCGATCCGCGCCAGCGCCCGCAGATAGTAGCCGTTGATCGCCAGCAGCTGCGGCCGCGGGATCTCGCGGCTGTCGCCGGCAAGGTCGAGTCGGAGCTGGCGGGCGCCGGGGTCGCGGGTGAAGCCCGCCGACAGGGTGAAGTTGTTCTCGATCGACTTCTTGTAGCCGAGCAGGCCGACCAGGCCGGAGTGCGCCATGTCCGCGGCGACGTGGAAGTGGGTGAAGTTGAAGGCGGTGGCAAAGAGCGGGCCGCCGCCGTCCTGCTGCATTTCGCTGAGCGGGAAGCGGCGGTAGGGGAGCAGCTCCTGCTCGGCCCGGAAGGCGGCGCGCGCCAGCTCCGCCCAGCTCCCGGAGGGCAGGCGCAGGCGGAAGGGCAGGGTGTTGAGGAACAGGCCGCGCGTCTCCGCGCCTCCGGACTCTTCCAAGCGGCCGTGGATCACCAGCCCGGTGACCACGTCGTCGTGGCCGCTGAGCAGCGACAGCACCTCGAGATGGGCGGCCAGGAGCACGCTCTTCAAGGGAATGCCCGCGGCGAGCGCGGCGCGCTCGAGGCCGGCGAAAACTTCGGGCGCGACCACTTGCGAGAGATCCTCGCTCCGCCGCTCGCCCGTCCGACCGCCGGGCCGCGCCGGCGCGCCCGCCGAGGCCGGCGGTCCGGTCGACGGCCAGCGCGGCAGCTCGAGGGGCTCGGCGCCGCGCAGGCGCTCGCGCCAGAACTCGCGCGCCGCCGGCGAGCGCAGGACGGCGCGCTCGGCGGCGACGAAGTCGCGGAAGGGAATGGCCGGCGGCGGCTCCTCGGCGCGCGGCTCGCCGCGCAGCAGCGCGGAGTAGTGGGCGAAGATCTCGGCGAGCGTCGAGTACAGGCTCCAGCCGTCGAAGATGGCGTGGTTCTCGGTGAAGGTGAACTGGAAGTCTTGCTCGCCGCGCAGATGGACGTGGAAGCGGAGCTGCGGCGCCGCCGCGAGGTCGAAGGGGCGCTGCCGCTCGCCCTCGATGTGGCGATCGATCGCCGCCTCCTGCCGCGCACCGTCGAGGCCGCGCAGGTCGACGACCGCGATCGGCAGGACCGCCGCGCGGTGCACGAGCTGCAGCGGCTCGCCGTAGCTCGAGAGGTCGAAGGAGGTGCGCAGTACCGGGTGGCGCGCCACCACCCGCCGCACGGCCTCGGCGAACGCCTGCGGCACGAACGGCGCGCGCAGGTGGAAGCTCTCCACGTTGTGGTAGGCCGCGGCCCAGAGCTCGCGGTGGAAGAGCATGCCCGCCTGCAGGCGGGATAGCGGGTAGGCGTCCTCCAGCCCGGCGGGCAGCCGCGCGAGGTCTGCCGCGGCGACCAGCGCGAAGGGCAGGCTGCGCCGCCCCTCCGCCGCGCCGCCGCCGGCGTCTCCGACCCAGCCGGGAAGGGACCCGGCTGTTCCGACAAAGCCGGGCAGGGACCCGGCTGTTCCGATCAGATCGGGTAGGCCACCGGCGTCTCCGTTCCCCCCGGGCAAGGCCCCGGCGCCTTCTGTCGCGGCGGCCGCGGCGGCCAGGGCAGCCACGGTGGGATGCTGGAAGAGGTGCTGGATCGACAGCTGGAAGCCGCGCTCGCGCGCCAGGGCGACGAGCTGGATGCTGCGGATCGAGTCGCCCCCGAGGGCGAAAAAGTTGTCGTGCGCGCCCACCCGCTCGACGCCCAAGGCCTGCGCCCAGACCTCGGCCAGCGCCTGCTCGCGCGCGTCGCGCGGCGCGACGTAGTCCTGCCCGGTCTCCGGCCGCGCCAGGTCCGGCGCCGGCAGCGCGCGGCGGTCGAGCTTGCCGTGCGGCGTCAACGGCCAGCTCGCCACCAGCACATACGCCGCGGGCACCGCATGCTCGGGCAGGCGCGCCTGCAGGAACGAGCGCAGCTCCGGCACCGCCGGCGGTCCGCCGTCGCCCTCGCGCGGCAGGACATAGGCCACCAGGCGCGGCTCGCCCGCCTCGTCCCGGCGCGCCAGCACCACCGCTTCGCGCACCCGCGGATGGCCCGACAGCGCGACCTCGATCTCGCCCGGTTCGATGCGGAAGCCGCGGATCTTGAGCTGGCCGTCGGCGCGGCCCAGGTATTCGAGGTCGCCGCCGGCGAGGCGGCGCGCCAGGTCGCCGGAGCGATAGAGGCGGGCGCCGGGACGGCCGCTCCAGGGGTCGGGGACGAAACGCTCGGCGGTCAGCTCCGGCCGCCCCAGGTAGCCGCGCGCCAGCCCGGCGCCGCCCACGTAGAGCTCTCCCGGCACCGCCAGCGGCACCGGCAGGCCGTGCCCGTCGAGCACGTAGAGCTCGAGGTCGGCGAAAGGCCTGCCAATCGGGCTGCCCGCGGCCGCGGCCAGGTCGGCGGCGCGCACCGGCCGCCAGGTCACGTGCACCGTGGTCTCGGTGATGCCGTACATGTTGACCAGCAGCGGCCCGCCGCCGCCGTGCAGGGCGAACCATGGCGCGAGGCCCTGCACCTCGAGCGCCTCGCCGCCGAAGACGACCAGGCGCAGCGCCAGCTTGCCGCCGTCCGCCGGCAGGGCGCGGACGAGCTGGCGGAAAGCCGAGGGAGTCTGGCTGAGCGCGGTGACCCGCGCCTCGCGCAGCAGCGCCAGGAAGGCCTCGGGCGAGCGGCTCACCAGGTAGGGCACGATGACCAGGCGGCCGCCATGCAGCAGGGCGCCCCACATCTCCCACACTGAGAAGTCGAAGGCGTAGGAGTGGAACAGGGTCCAGACGTCGCGCGGGCCGAACCCGAACAGCGGCGCGGTGGCGGCGAACAGGCGCGCCACGTTGGCGTGAGTGACCACCACCCCTTTTGGGTTGCCGGTCGAGCCCGAGGTGTAGATGACGTAGGCCGCGTGGTCGGGCGAGACCCTCGCCGGTGAAATCGCCGCCGGCTCGGCCCCCCCCGCCCTGCCCGCGCCGCGCGCCGACTTGCCGCGCCCGCGCGTCGCGTCGTCCTCCAGCTCCTCGAGCAGGAGGAGCCGCGCCCCGGTCTCGGGCAGGCGGCCGGCCAGCGCGCGCTCGGCGAGCAGCAGCCGCGTGCCACTGTCGCGCAGCATGAATTCGAGGCGCGCCGACGGATAGGACGGGTCGAGCGGCACGTAGGCGCCGCCTGCCTTGAGCACGGCGAGGATCGCCACCACCAGGGCGGGAGAGCGGTCGCAGCAGAGCGCCACCCGCTCCTCGGGGCCGACGCCGAGCGCGCGCAGCCGGGCCGCCAGGCGGTCGGTTCGCCGGTCGAGCTGCCGGTAGGTGAGAGTGGCGCCAGCGTAGCGCACCGCAACCGCGCGCGGGCGCGCCGCCGCGCGGGCCGCGAACAGCTCGTGCAGGCAGGCCCCGCCGCCGACCTCGGCGCGCTCTCCGCTCCACTCCACCAGCGCCTGGTGGAGCTCTGCCGGCGACAGCAGGGGCGCGGCGTCGTGGCGGCCGGCGGGCTCGGCGGCCATCGCGGCGAGCACCCGCCGGTAGTAGGCGAAGATGGCCTGGACCTGGGCCGGCGGCATCTCGGGGTCGTTTTTCTCCAGCGTCAGGAACAGCCCGCCGCCCGCCTGCGGGCTGCGGTTGAAGGTGGCGGCCAGGGGGAAGTGGGTGACCGAGCGGTCGCTATGACCCGCGGCCTGGAGCTCGAGCCCCCCGCCCCGGCGCACCATCCTGCCCGCGGCGTGAAAATGCAGGTAGCTGAAAACCGACTCGAAGAGGACCTGGCGGCCGGCGAGGCGCTGCAGCGCCGCCAGCGGGTAGCGGCGGTAGGGCATCAGCTCGAGCTCGCCCGCGAAGACGCGGCGCACCAGGTCGACCCAGCTCCCCGCCGGCAGGGCGATGCGCAGCGGCAGGGTATTGAGGAACAGGCCGCGCACCCGCTCGCCGTCGAGTTCCTCCGGCCTGCCGTGGGTGGTCAGGCCGATGGTCACCTCGTCCCGGCCGGCGAGCAGCGCCATGACCTTGACGTGGGCGGTGAGCAGCACGGACTTCAAGGGGGTCGAGGCCAGCGTTGCCAGGCGCTCCAGCCCGGCGAGGACGTCGTCGGGCACCGCCGCGGTCGGCTTGTGCTCCGCCTCCGGCGGCTCGCCCTCCGCCACGCGCCGCGGCGGCCCGTTGCGCGGCCAGCGCGGCAGCCGGTCGAGGCTGAAGTCGGCCAGCCGGCGGAGCCAGAAGGCGCGCGCATCCTCGGCTTGCAGGATCTGGCGCTCGAGGAAGACGAAGTCGCGGTAGGCCGAAGCGACGGCCGGCGCGGGCGGGGGCGCGCCGCCGCGCCGCAGCGCCGTGTAGAGCTCGAAGATCTCGGACAGCGTCAACATCGTGCTCCAGCCGTCGGAGATCGCGTGCGGCTCGGTGAGGGTGAACTGGAACCTGTCATCGGTCCGGCGGTGCACGTGGAAGCGGACCAGCGGCGGCCGCGTCAGGTCGAGCAGGCGGCGGTTCTCCTCGCGGATGAAGTCGTCGAGCGCCGCCTCCTGCTCGGCCGCCGGGAGGTGGCGCAGGTCCTCGATCTCGACCGGCAGATAGGCGGCGCGGTGCACGAGCTGCAGAGGCTCCGCATAGCCGGTCAAGGCAAAGGAGGTGCGCAGGATGGGATGGCGGGCGACGACGCGCGCCACCGCCTCTTCGAAGGCCAGCGGGTCGAACGGCGCGCGCACGTGGAAGCTGTTGACGTTGTGATAGGCGGGCGTCGGGGCGTCGGGGGTGAGCTCCATGTGGTACAGCATCCCGAGCTGCACCTGGGTCAGCGGGTAGGCGTCCTCGACGTCGGCAGGCAGCCGCCCGCGGTCTTGCTCCGAGAGCATGCAGAAGGGCGTGGTGGGGGAACGCTCCCCCACTGAGGCCCCGGGGCCGGCATCCTCCGGCTCCGCGGCCAGGCCCGGCACGAGCTCCGGCGGTGCGCCGCCCTGCCGCCGCTGCCGCCACAGCTCGAGCAGCTTGCGGCGGTCGGCGGACAGCGCGGAGATGCGGCTTGCGAGATCGCTGCTCACCGCTCGGCCCCACCTCGGGCGGCCTGCTCGTGCAGGCGCGCCTGCACCTCGTCGTCCGAGAGCCTCTCGAGCTCGCCGAGCAGGCGCGACAGCGCCGCTTCGTCGGCCGCCGGCGGCGGCGACGTGCCGGCGGGTGCGGCTCCTGCGGCGCTGCCGGCAGCCAGCCCACCGGCCGCGCCCGCCTCCGCCGCGCCGCCCCCGGCGAGATCGGCGAGATCGGCGAGATCGGCGGCAAGGGCGGCGATGGTCTGGCGGCGGAAGAGCTGCTCGACCGAGATGTCGAGGCCGCGCTCTTTGGCCAGGGCGGCCACCCGTACGCTGCGAATCGAGTCGCCGCCGAGCGCGAAGAAGCTGTCGAGGACGCCGATCCTGTCGAGGCCGAGCACCTCCGACCAGATCTCCTCCAGGGTCGTCTCGACCTCGTCGCGCGGCGCCACGTACTCTTTCTCGAGGTCAGGCCGCTGCGAGCCCGGCGCCGGCAGGGCCGCGCGGTCGACTTTGCCGTTGGCGGTGAGCGGCAGCGCCGGCAGCGACAGGAAGAGGGCGGGCACCATGTAATCGGGCAGCTTGGCGGCGAGGAATCGGCGCAGCTCGTCGACGCTGGGCGCCGCCTCGCCGTCGGCCACCGCTACCCAGTAGGCGACCAGGCGCGTCTCGCCAGGCGTGTCCTCGCGCGCCGCCACCGCCGCCTCGCGCACCCGCGGGTGCAGCGCCAGCACCGCCTCGATCTCGCCCAGCTCGATGCGAAAACCGCGCACCTTGACCTGGTGGTCGTTGCGGCCCAGGAACTCGAGGTCGCCGCCGGCGAGGAAGCGCGCCAGGTCGCCGGTGCGGTAGAGACGGGCGCCGGGGTCTCCCCCCTCCGCCGCGCCGGCCAGCGGATCGGGCACGAATCTCTCGGCCGTCAGGGCGGGCCGGCCCAGGTAGCCGCGGGCCAGCCCGGCGCCCCCGAGGTAGAGCTCCGCCGGCACGCCCGCGGGGACCGGGCGCTGCTCGTCGTCGAGCAGGTAGATGCGGGTGTTGGCGATCGGGCGGCCGATCGGCACCGTGGCACCCGCCGGCGCCTGCCCCCCCTCGCCTGGCGGCGGCGCCCCCGGCTCGCCGGGCTCGCCTGGCTCGCTTGGAGCCACGACGTAGACGCAGCAGCCGACCGTGGCTTCGGTCGGGCCATACTCGTTGACGATGCGCGTCGCCGGCGCGCGCCGCCGCCAGCTCGCCGCGGCGTCGGCCGGCAGGGCCTCGCCGCCGGCCACCAGGGTACCGACGCGGCCGTCGAGAGCGCTGCCGGCGAGCGCCGGCTGCAACAGGGCCAGGTGCGCCGGGGTGATCTTGAGCACACGGAAGCCGCCGCCGTCGCGCAAGGCCGCGGCGAGCGGCTCGATGCCCAGCTCCTCGCTGATCAGGCTGACGCTCGCTCCGGCGGCGAGCGGCGCGAGCAGGCTGGTCACCGTCAGGTCGAAGCCGAGCGGCGAGTGCACGGGCGCGCCGCGGTCCGCTCCCGCCGCGTCGGGCGCGAGCTCATAGGCATCGATCGCCCAGGCCAGATAGTTGGCCAGTGCGCCGTGCGGCACCATGACCCCCTTGGGTTGGCCGGTGGAGCCGGAGGTGTAGATGACGTAGGCCAGGTTGTCGGGCGAGGGCTCGACCGCCAGGTCGCCGCCGGGCAGGCCTTCCAGGCGGTGCCATTGGCTGTCGAGGCAGAGCACCTGGATGCCGGGCAACGCCTCGGCGGGCAGGGCCGCGAGCTGCCTCTGCTCGGTGAGCAGCACCGCGACCCGCGCGTCCGCGAGCATGAAGGCGAGGCGCTCCGGCGGATGGTTGGCGTCGAGCGGCAGATAGGCCGCCCCCGCCTTGAGGATGCCGAGCATGCCGACGACCATCTCCGGCGAGCGCCCGACTGCCAGCCCGATTACGCAATCCGGGCCGACGCCCGCGCCGGCCCCGGGATCCTGCAGATAGCGGGCGAGCTGGTTGGCCCTCCGGTTGAGCTCGGCAAAGTCGAGGCGCAACTCGCCCTGCGCGACCGCCAGGGCGCCGGGACGGCGCGACGCCTGCTCCTCGATCAGGCGGTGCGCGGGCCGCGCGGCCCGGCCGTTGCCGGCGGCCGTGGCGTTGAATTCGACCAGCAGCTCCTGCCGCTCCCGCGCGGTCAGGATCTCGATGGCGCCGATCGCGCCGATCGCGGGGGCGCGCGCCGGCGCTGCCGCCTGCCGGCTCGCGGTGCCGCCGGCGGCCAGGGCGGCGAGCAACAGGCTGAAGCGCTCCGCCAGGGCGCCCGCCTGGACGGCGGCGAGCCGCCGGCTGTCGTAGTGGATCTCGGCGGCGAGCTCGCCGCCGTCCTGGACGGCCGACAGGCAGACCTTGAAGCGCTCGCAATAGGCGGTGGCGCGCAGCAGGCTGAGCTCGACGTCGCCGGCGCGGCGCGCGGGCGCCGCGGGGGCAAGCTCGAAGCAGGCGGCCGGCCCGGAGCCCGCCGCGTCGTCGTCGGCGCCGTGACAGTCCTGCCAGTCGGCAGCCTCCTCGCAGGCGCGCCGCGCGCTGGCCACCAGCTCGGCGAAGGAGGCGTTGGCCCGCATCCGCCACGGTATGGGTAGAAAACGCGCGAAGGGGCCCAGCGCCTCGGCCAGCTCGCCGTGCGCCCGGCCGTCGAAGAGCACGCCGGCTCCGGCTTCCGCCTCGCCGGTCAGCTTCCACAGCAGTGTCTGCCAGGCGGCGAGCAGGATCTCGGCGGGCGCCGCCCCTTGCTCGCCTGCCGCGGCTTGCAGGCGGGGCAGCGTGCCGGCGGCCAGGCTCACCGCGACGCGCTCGGGAGCGAAGCCGCCGGCGCCGCCGCGCTCCTCGAACGGCAGCTCGAGGCTGGCCATTCTCGGGTGGAGCTGGGCGCGCCAGAACTCGCGGCCGGCCCTGCTCTCCTCGCCGGCCAGCAGCTCCTGCTGCCAGGCCGCAAACTGCACGTATTGCACGGGGGTGTCCGCCTCGCTGTCGTTTTCCGGGGCCTCCGGGCCTTCCGCGGCCTCCGCGGCCCCCCCGTCAACACCGGTCCCGTTGCCGGCCATGCCCGGCCGAGCGCCGGCGTAGTGTGCGGCGATCTCGTCCACCAGGCGGACCAGGCTGGCGCGGTCGGCGCACAGCGCCGGCAGGGCCAGCGCCAGCAGGTGCCGATCGGCGGCCAGCCTGGCGAGCCAGGCGTGCACGACCGGGCCGCGCTCGAGGTCGAATGGCCGCGCCGCCGCCCGGCGCAGCAGGTCGTCGGCCGCGGCCTGCCGCGCCGCCGGTGTGTCGCCGCTCGCCTCGACTTTCTGCCACAGCGGTGCCGCCGCCGCGCTCACCGCCTGGATTGGGAAGCGGATGCCCGGCGAGCGGCGGAAGGTGGTGCGCAGGATCTCGTGCCTGCCCATGGCCGCCGCCAGGGCCGCGCGCAGACGCTCCTCGTCGAGCGGGCCGGCGAGCTCGACGGCGCATTGCGCCCGAAAGGCGCGGCTGTCCGACTGCAGGCGCCAGAGGCGCCGCTGCTGCGGCGAGAGCGGGAATCCCTGTACCTGTCCTGACATTCAAGCCTCCGCTCCTAGACCTCTTCGTAGCTGGTCATCTGCCCCATGGCCACCAGGATCTTGCGCTGACCCTTGAACGGGTTGCGGCCGTGGGCGGTGAGCAGGTTGTCGAGCAGGAGGACGTCGCCGCGCTGCCAGGGAAAGGTCACCTCCAGGCGCTCGTAGGCGGCGAGCACGGCCTGCATATGCTGGTCGGCGATCGGCTCGCCGTCGCCGTAATAGCAGTGGCGGGGCAGCTCCGCGTCGGCGAACAGCGCGCGCATCGAGCGCCGGGTCGCCTCGTCGAGGCAGGCGACGTGCCAGTGCTGCGCCTGGTTGAACCAGCTCGTCTCTCCGCTTTCCGGGTGCTTGGCCACCGCCGGCCGCACGGCGCGGGTGCGCAGGCTCCCACCCTCTCGCCACTCGACCTTGACCCGGCTGCCCACGCACTGACGCTCGACCTCTTCGCGGGTTGCGGCCTGGAACACCGTTTGCCACGGCAGGCCCAGGCCCTCGGCGTAGTTGCGCTGATAGAGGACGCCGCGGGTGGCGAAGCGTTCGCGCACCTCGTCATCCATCTCCGCGTACACCCGGCGGCTGTCGACGATCGGGGTCTCGCCCCCCTGCTCGGCGGGCTGGGCGCAGCAGAAGAAGATCTTGCGCGGCCAGCTCCAGTTGAAGGAGTTCTCGTTGTGCCACAGCAGCCGCTGGTCCGGCGGATAGAAGACGGGCGTGTAGACGTTGCCGCTCACCGACTCGCGCGGGTGCTCGCCGTTCTCGTTGAACAGGTCCGGGCAGAGGGTGCGCGCGAAGCCCTCGAAGGTCTCGGGGGTGTCGATGCCGAAGCCGCGGAACAGGATGGCGCCGTGGCGCAGCAGGTCGGACTCCAGCTGCGCCGCGTTGGCCACCGCCCAGTCGGCCAGGTCCAGGTCGGCGACCAGCGGCCGGATGACCAGCGGCAGTGTCTCCCCCGGCGCCAGTGTGCCGCGCTCGACCACGTCCACCTCGGGCAGGGTGACCGCTTGCGGCCGAACCGCCTTCCATTTCTTGAAACTCATATCGCGCAGTTGACTTTTTTCCATCGCCCGCTCCTCAGTCGTGAGATCGGCGAGGATCTCGTCGAGCTCGCTCAGTTTGGCTTCCGGCCGGGCAGCCATCACCGCGGCCACGGTTGTGAGCTGCCGCACCAGGCGCGCCATGCGCGGTGCGTCGAAAAGATCGGTGCTCCAGTTGAGCCAGCCGGTCAGTCCCTCCGGCTTCTCCCACAGGGCCAGGGTCAGATCGAGCTTGGCCAGCGGTGCGTGCACCTCCAGGGGAGTCACCTCCAATCCGGGCAGCCGGAAGGCGGCGGCCGGCGTGTTCTCCAGGAAGAGCTTGACCTGGAACAGCGGATGGTGGCGCAGGCTGCGCTCCACTCCGAGGGCGTCGACGACCAGGTCGAACGGAACGTCCTGATGCGCGTAGGCGCCGAGCAGGACGGCGCGGACGCGGGCCAGCAGCTCGCCGCAGGCCGGGTCGCCGGAGAGGTCGCTGCGCACCGCCGCCTGGTTGATGAAAAAGCCGATCAGCCCCTCGGTCTCGGCGCGGTTGCGGTTGGCGAAGTCGGTGCCGATCACGACGTCGTCTCCCTGGCCCGCCGGCAGCTGGTGGCGCAGCACCACGGCGAAAGCGGCGATCAGGGTCATGAACAAGGTCACGCCGTGGCGCCGGCTGAGCGCCCGCAGCGCGTCGGCTTGCACGGCAGGCAGCAGGACCGGCCGCGTGGCACCGGCAAAAGAGGGCAGCGCCGGGCGCGGCCGGTCGGCGGGAAGCGCCAGCAGCGGCGGCGCGCCGGCGAGCTGCCGGCGCCAGTAGGCGAGCTCCGCGGCGAGCGCCTCGCCCTGCAGCCAGCCGCGCTGCCAGTGGGCGAACTCGCCATACTGGTAGGGGAGGGGGGGCAGGGCCGCGGGCCGGCCGGTCGCGGCGGCACGGTAGAGGAGGGCGACCTCGCGCAGCAGGACGCCGCTCGACCAGGCGTCGCTGACGATGTGGTGGACGGCCAGGGCCACCAGGTGCTGGTCGTGCCGCAGCCGCAGGACCGTGATGCGCAGCAGCGGCCAGCGCGTGAGATCGAAGGGCATGCGGGCCTGGCGCGCGATCCACCGCGCGGCCACCGCCGCGCGTGGCGCCGGCGGCAGGGCGGCGAGGTCGACGAGCGGCAGCGGCAGGGGCGCCGGCGGGTGGATGCGCTGCCGGGGCGTGCCGCGCTCGCTGGGGAAGGTGGTACGCAGCGCCTCGTGGCGGCGCACGATCTCGGCGAGGGCGGCGGCCAGGGCCGGAAGGTCGAAAGCGCCGTGAAAGCGCAGGGCGTCCGGGATGTTGTACAGGGCGGTGCCGGGCCGGAGCTGCTCGAGGAACCACAGGCGTTGCTGGGCGAAGCTCAGAGGCGCGCCGTCGCGCCGCGGCAGGTGCGCGAAGGGGGGCGCCGCCTGGCCTTGGCCGGCGCGCACCGCGGCGTCGATCTGGCGCCCCAGGCCGGCGATGGTCGGCGCCTGGAACAGATCCTGGACGCGCAGCTCGACGCCGAAATCGTTGCGCACGCGCGATATGACGCGCAGGGCGGCGAGCGAGTGCCCGCCGAGATCGAAGAAATTGTCGCCGGCTTCCACGCGCTCGCGCCCCAGCACCTCGGCCCAGATACCGGCGAGAAGCTGCTCGGTCGGAGTGCGCGGTGCCGCGTCCGGCGCCGCGGAGCCGGAGGCGGGACGCAGGGCGGCAGGGTCGGGGAGCGCCTGCCAGTCGAGTTTGCCGCTGGAGGTCAGCGGCAGGGCGCGCAGCGCCACCACGTCGCCGGGCACCATGGCGGCGGGCAGGCGGGCCACCAGGGCAGCGCGCAGCTCCGCCGGCGCCGGTGCGGGGCCGGCGTCGGGCGCCGCGGCGTCCTCGGAGAGGGTGCCGGTCACATAGGCCACGAGGCGGCGGTCGCTGCCCTCGCCGCGCGCCACCACCACCGCCTGACGCACCCCGGGACAGGCGGCGAGCAGCGCCTCGATCTCGCGCAGCTCGATGCGCACGCCGCGCACCTTGACCTGGCGGTCGATGCGGCCCAGATACTCGAGCTCGCCGCCGGGCAGCCGGCGGGCAAGGTCGCCGGTGCGGTACAGCCGGGCGCCCGCGTGGCCGCCGAACGGATGGGGGACGAACCGCTCGGCGGTCAGGTCGGCCCTTCCCAGGTAGCCGCGCGCCAGGCCGGCGCCGCCGATCAGCAGCTCGCCCGCCACCCCCGGAGGGACCGCGGCGAGAAGAGAGTTGACCAGGATCACTTCGACGTTGGCCAGCGGCCGGCCGATGGGCACCGCCGCGGGCGCCGGGGCGCGCGGGCAGGCCCAGTAGGTGGCGTCGATCGCCGCCTCGGTGGGTCCGTAGAGATTGCACAGCTCGGCCGCGAGCAGGGCGTTGCAGCGCCGGGCGAGCGCCGGAGTGAGCTCTTCGCCGCCGCAGAACAGCCGCCGCAGACAGGCCCCTGCCGCGGCCACTCCGGGCTCGCGCAGGAAGAGGTCGAGCAGCGATGGAACGAGTTGCAGGACGGTCGCGCCGTGTATGGCCACCGCGGCGACGAGAGCGGCGGCGTCGTGCTGCTCCTGCGGGCGCGCGAGGACCAGGGCGGCGCCGGCCATCAGGGGCGAGAAGATCTCCCAGATCGAGGCGTCGAAGCCGTAGGAAGTCTTGTGCAGCACGCGGTCGTCCGCGGCGAGCGGAAAGCGCTGCTGCATCCACAGCAGGCGGTTGACGATCGCCCGGTGCGACACCATGACCCCTTTGGGCCGGCCGCTCGAGCCGGAGGTGTAGAGAACGTAGGCCAGGCTGTCCGGGCGCGCCGGGGGCAGGGTCCGGTCTGCCGTCCCGGCCGCGGCCGCCGGCAGATCGAGAAAGAAACTCGTTCGTGCGTCAGGGGTGGGGGCGTCCCCTTCCCCCCCGGAGGGGAGGGAAGGGGATCGAGGGGTTGCGGGGGGAGATCCGATAGATTGGAGGCCGCCATCGCCACTTAGCGAGCGCCGTTTCTTATCTCGGGGTCGCCCACCGGTGGCGCCAGCTAATGCCTCTTCGAGGCAGAGGATCGGCGGCGCCGCCGGGCCGCCCGCCGGCAGCCGCGCGAGCAGGCTGCGCTGGGCGACCAGCAGGGCCGGGGCGGTGTCGGCGAGGATGCCGGCCAGCCGCTCGGCGGGATGATCGGGATCGAGTGGCACGTAGGCGGCCCCGGCCGCGAGGATGCCGAGCAGGGCGGCCACCATCTCGGGCGAGCGCTCCACGCACACCGCCACCCGGCTGTCGGCGCCGATGTTGCGCAGCGCCAGGCGCCGCGCCAGCCGGCCGGCGCGGTGAGCGAGCTCGCGGTAGCTGAGGCTGGCGGCGGCGCCGCGCACCGCCACCCGCTCGGGGGTGAGCCGCGCTTGCGCCGCGACCAGCTCGTGCAGGCAGGACCCTGCCCCCGGCAGCTCGACGGGCGGCGCCGCGCCTAGCAGCTCGCGCTCTTCCTGCGGGCCGAGCACGGGAAGCTCTCCGATGGCGCGGTCCGCTTGCGCCGGCGTGGCCGCGGCGATCGTGGCGAGCGTGCCAAGCAAGGTGCTAAAGCCCGCCGCCAGGCGGCCTGCCGCGGCGCCCTCGAAACGGCCGGCGTCGTAGCGCAGGGCGAGCTCCAGCCCCGCGTCGCCGCCGCATGCCAGCTCGAGGTGGAAACGCTCGCTGCAGACGAAGCGGGCGGCGGGCGTGAAGCGGGCCTCGGGAGCGCCGGGATCGGCCGCGGCGGCCGGAGCGGGCGCGGCGACCGCGGTCTGCGCCGCGCCGGGAGCGGCGTCGCAGGCGAAAGCCCACGCCGGGTAGAGCGCCTCCTCGCGGCGGCCGAGGTGGCGCGCCAGGACTTCCCAGCTGAAGGTGTCCTTGCGCTCGCCGGCCTCGGCGAGAGCGGCCGCGGCGTCGCGTAGCGCCTGCCGCCAGCTCCGGGTCTCCTCGAGGGCGCAGGCCACCGGCACATAGGAGGCGGCCGGACCGAGCATCCCGGCGAGCTCGGCGAACTCGCGGCCCGGGCAGAGCACTCCCACGGCAAAGCTCGCCTGCCCGCCGCGGCGGAAGAGCAGCACCTGCCAGCAGGCGAGCAGCACCGCCGCCGGCGGCGCGCCGTGGCGCCGGGCCAGCTCCGCCGTGGCGGCGGCCAGCTCCGCCGTCTCGTGGGCCGTCGCGGCGATCGGCAGGACGGCGAGAGCGAACGGCCGGGGCGCGGCGCCGCCGTCTCCCTGCCCGGTATCGCCGCCAAGGCCGCCATGGCCGGCATCGCCGCTATTGCCGCGCTCGCCCGCCTCGCCGGGCAAGGTCGCGGCGAGCACGGCCGCCAGGTCCTCGCGCTGCCGCCAGCGGTCGGCCTCGAGCCGCGCCTGAGGCGAGTCGAGCAGCTCGTTCTGCCAGGCGGCGAAGTCGGCGTACTGCATGGGGGAGTCGGCCTCCGCGCCCGAGTGATCGGGAGCGGCGGCGGGCTGAGCGGCATTCGCAGGGGCCGGCGCCGCGGCGTAGGCGCGCCCGATCTCCGCGGCGAGCAGCGCGAGGGCCGCCGCGTCGGCGCACAGCGGCGGCAGGTCCACCAGGAGCAGGTGGCGCGGCAGCGGCCCCGCGGGAGCGAGCGGCGTCAGGCACAGGCGCAGCGGCGGAGTGGCGGCCGTGCGGCCGCCTAGACGTTCGCGGAAGCGCGCCAGCAGCGCCGGTGCCTCGGCAGCGCAGCCGGCGCAGGGTGCGCCGCCAGTCTGGCGCGCCGCGGCTGCCGGCAGCGCGGTGCCGGCGTCCGGTGGTGCGGTGCCGGCGTCCAGCGGCGCTGCCAGGAGCGCGGCCGGAAGCCACGACGGCGGCAGCTCGCCGGGGGCGGCGATGCGCTGCAGCGGCAGGCTCATCCCCGGCGGGCGCTCGAAGGTGGTGCGCAGGATCTCGTGCCGCGCGGCCACCCGTTCGACCGCGGCGCGCAGCCGCGAACCGTCGAGCGGACCGGTGACCAGGAAGGCGCCGCAGGCGGCATAGGGGGCCCCTTGCCCCGCCGCCTCGCCGAGCAGCCACAGACGCTGCTGCTGCGGTGATAGGGCGAACCCCGTGACGACCGGCTGCGGCAGGCTGGCGCTCATGCCGGGACGCCTCCGGCGACGCCGCCGCCCGCGAGCTCGCTGGCGGCCGGCTGACGCCTGGTGCGCCGCAGCATCTCGTGGCGGGCCTGCCGGTGTCCGGCCAGCTCTTCCGCGCGCTGCCGCTCCTCGGCGGCGACGAGCACCTCGGCCAGCTCGCCCAGGCGCGTCTCCGGCCGCTCGCACACCGTGCGCAGCAGGAGCTCGAAGCTGCCGAGCATGCGGTCGATCGTCGCCGCCTCGAACAAGTCGGTCGCGTACTCGACCGAGGCGAGCATGCCCTGGTCGCTCTCGGCGAGGTTCAAGATCCAGTCGAACTGCGCCGTGGGCCGCGGCACCGGCAACGACTGCAGGCTGATCCCGGCCAGCTCGAGGGCGGGCGGCGGTATGTTCTGCAGATTGATCTTGACCTGGAACAGGGGCGCATGCTGGCGGCTGCGCTCGGGGTTGAGAACCTCGACCAGCTTGTCGAACGGCAGGTCCTGGTGGGCATAGGCACCCACCGTGACCTCGCGCACCCGGGCCAGCAGCTCGCGGAAGCTGGGATTGCCGTCCAGCCGGGTGCGCAGAGCCAGCTGGTTGATGAAGAAGCCGATCAGGTCTTCGATCTCGGCGCGGTTGCGGCCGGCGACGTCGGTGCCGACGACCACGTCGTCCTGGCCGCTGTACCAGCCAAGCAGCGCCTGTCCGCCGGCGATCAGTACCATGAACAGCGTGGCCGCCTCGCGGCGCGCCAGCTCGCGCAACGCGTTCACGACTTCGGGCGCGATCACCCGCAGACGGGTGTCGCCGCGGAAGCTCTGCACCGCGGGCCGCGGCCGGTCAGTGGGCAAGGCGAGGACCGGCGGCGCGCCGGCCAGCCGGCTCTGCCAGTAATCGACGTGGGCCTGCAGGACGTCGCCTTGCAGCCAGGCGCGCTGCCAGGCGGCGAAATCGGCGTACTGGATCGCGAGCTCGGGCAGGCCGTCGCCCCGCGCCGCGTAGAGCGTTCCCAGCTCGCGGGTCAAGATCCCGGTCGACCAGCCGTCGCAGACGATGTGATGCAAGCTGAGGAGGCCGACGTGCTCGCCGGCGTCGAGGCGCAGCAGCGCGGCGCGCAGCAGCGGTCCGCGCGCCAGGTCGAAGGGGCGCAGGGAGACCTTGGCCAGGAGCCGGCGCGATTCGGCCTGGCGCGCCTCCGCGGGCAGGCCTGCCAGGTCTACGAGCGGCAGGAGGCAGGTTGGGGAGTCCGGCGCGGGATCGACGACCTGGACGGGCTCGCCCGCCACCTCGACGAAGCGGCTGCGCAGCGGCTCGTGGCGGCGCACGATCGCGGCCAGCGCGGCCGCGAGAGCCCGCGGCTCGAGCGGGCCGTCGAAGAGCAGCGCCAGCGGCACGTTGTAGAAGGGGCTCGCCGGCTGCCAGCGGTCGACGAACCACAGCCGCTGCTGCGCGAAAGAGAGGGGCAGCGGCCGATCGCGCGGCCGCTCGCACGGCACGATCGGCGGCGCCTCGCGGCCGGCGCCGCCGCGCAGCGCGGCGTCGACCCGCGCCGCCAGGGAAGCGACGGTCGGCTGCTCGAAGAGGCTGTGCAGCGGGAGGCTGACGCCGACCAGGCTGCGCATCCGGGAGGCCAGGCGGGTGGCCAGCAGCGAGTGCCAGCCGAGCGCGAAGAGGTTGTCGTCGGGGCCGACGCGCTCGACCTCGAGCAGCTCGGCCAGGCGGGAGGCGAGCAGCTCTTCGGTGGGCGTGCGCGGCGCGGTGGCTCCGGCGCGCTCCGGGAAGGCTGCCGCGCGCGGCGCCAGATCGACGATCGCCTGGCGGTCCACCTTGCCGCTGCCCAGGCGGGGCAGCGCCGGACGCGCCACGAAGACGGACGGCACCATGGCTTCGGGCAGAGCCGCCGCCACCCAGGCGCGCAGCTCTGCGTCCGCCGGCGCCGCGCCGGGGCGAAGGACCAGGCAGGCGATCAATCGGAGGCTGTAGGAGCCGGGCGAGCCGTTCGCCCCCTCCGCAGCAGCAGCACCGTCTGCAGCAGGCGCTCCGGCCGCAATGGGGTCGCGCGCCGCGGCCACCGCCGCCTCGTGCACCGCCGGGTGGCGCGCCAGCCGGCTCTCGATCTCTCCCAGCTCGATGCGCACGCCGCGCAGCTTGATCTGGTCGTCGATCCGGCCGAGATGCTCGAGGGCGCCGTCGGGCCGGTGGCGCGCGAGGTCGCCGGTGCGGTACAGGCGCGCGCCGGGCCGGCCGCTGCAGGGGTCGGGAACGAATTTCGCGGCGGTGAGATCGGGGCGGTCGAGGTAGCCCCGCGCCAGCCCCTGCCCGCCGAGGCAGAGCTCGCCCGGCACGCCCAGCGGCAGGGAGCGCCAGCCGCGGTCCAGCAGGTGGGCGCGGACGTTGGCCAGCGGGCGGCCGATGGGCACGGTGGCGGGCGGCGGGTCGTGCGGCAGGAGCCAGGTGATGCAGTCGATCACCGCCTCGGTGGGGCCGTAGACGTTGCACAGCTCGGCGTCGAGCAGGGCGAGGCAGCGCCGGGCCAGCGCGGTGGTCAGCTCCTCGCCGCCGCAGAACAGCCGCTTCAGGCTGGCACAGGCGGCGGTGATGCCGGGCTCCTCGAGGAAGGGGGCGAGCACCGAGGGGACGAGCTGCAAGACGGTGATGCGGTGGGCGGCGACGGCTTCGGCCAGGTAAGCGGTATCACGGTGCCCTTGCGGCCGCGCCATCACCAGCTCGGCGCCGGCGATCAGCGGCGAGAAGATCTCCCAGACCGAGGCGTCGAAGCCGTAGGGGGTCTTCTGCAGCACGCGGTCGCCGGGGGCGAAGGGGTAGCGCTCCTGCATCCAGAGCAGGCGGTTGACGATGGCCCGGTGCGGCGCCACCACTCCCTTGGGCCGGCCGGTCGAGCCGGAGGTGTAGAAGACGCTGGCCGGATGGTCGGGCAGCAGCGCCGGCGCCGCCGCCTCGCCGGTCTCCGTCTCCCGGTCGTCCTGGCAGGCCGGCGCCGCGGCCAGCTCGAGCACCGGCAGACCTTCGCGCACCCCGGTCAGGGCCGGCGGCGCACCCGCTCCGGCGAGCAGCGCCAGCGGCGCCGCGCTTTCCAGGATGAAGGCCAGCCGCTCGGGCGGGTAGGCGGGATCGAGCGGCACGTAGGCGCCGCCTGCCTTGAGCACCGCCAGCAATCCGACCACCATCTCGGCCGAGCGCTCGACGCACACCGCGACGCGCGCCTCGGGGCCGACCCCGAGGCGGCGCAGCCGGCCGGCCAGCCGCTGGGCGCGCCGGTCGAGCTCGGCATAGCTCATCTCGCCGCCCTCCCACCGCAAGGCGGTGAGCCCCGGGGTGCGCGCCGCCTGCTCCTCGAAGAGGCGATGAACGAGCCTTGCGCCGGGAAGATCCGCGTCGGTCGCGTTCCACTCCTCGAGCTGCCTCCGCTCTCCGGGGCCGAGCATCTCGAGGTCGCCGAGCGGGCAGCTCGGCCGCTCCGCGGCGCTCCCCAGCAGGGTCGCGAAGCGCTCGGCCAGCAGCCGCGCATAGAACGCCGAGACCTGGCTCGCGTCGTAGTGCAGCTCGAGGTCCGGAGGCCCCGGCGCGGCCCGGGACGGAGACTCGGGCCAGCCGTGCACGAGCTTGAGGGCGAAGGGGCCGCGGCAGACGCCGCTGCGGCGCGGGGTCCAGGCCAGCCCGCCGGCACTGGCGCGCGCCGGGACCTCCCGCCGCTCGCAGGCCAGCGGATAGAAGGGCGGCACCGGCCTGGCCGGCGGCGCCGCGCCGCCGCTGGCCAGGGCTCCCGGCGCCCAGTACTCCTGCCAGTCGTGGTGGTCGGCGCACACCTGGTGCAGGCGCTCGACCGCCGCCGCGAAGGGCAGCGCCTCGTTGAGCCGGGCCGCCACCGGCAGATCGCGCGCGAACAGGCCGAGAGCCCCTTCGACCTCCGCGAACCGGCGGCCGTCGAATGTGACGCCCACCACCAATTCCACCCCCCTCTCGGCGCTGGGCAGGGACCCGGCGCCTCCAATCGAACCGGGCAGGGACTCGGCGCCTGCCGTCGATCCGCCGGCGGTGAGGCGCCAGAGCACGACGTACCAGGCGGCGAGGAGCACCGTTGCCGGCGCCACCGAGAGGGTGGCGGCCAGAGCGGCGGCAGAGGCCGCCACCCGCGGCTCGAGGGCGATCGGCAGCATGGCCGGAGCGAAGCGCGCGGCGTCCTGAGCGGGCGCGCCGGGCACCGCCGGGTCGGGCCCGGATGGGATTGCCGCGGCCCCCCAGCCGTGCAGGACGGCGCTCGCCGGCGTGCAGGCGGGTGAGGCGGCCAGCCATCGCTTCCAGTAGTCGCGGCCCTCTTGGGTCGCCTCCCCGGTGAGCAGGTCGTGCTGCCATTCCGCGAGATCGACGTACTGGAAGACCTCGCCGTCGTCGTCCGCATGGCGGCGGCCCGGCGCGGCAGCGGCCGCGCCGCCGCGGCCATTGGCTGCCGCCGCGCCATAGGCGCGGACGAGCTCGCGCACCAGGTTGTCGAGCCCGGCGGCGTCGGCGAGCAGCGCCGGCAGCCCGAGCAGCAGCAGATGGCGGCGCGGCGGCGCGAGCGTCGCCAGCGTGGCGCGCAGCAGGGGTGGAGGAGCCAGGTCGCAAGGCGCGGCGAGCGCGGCGCTGAACAGCGCCTCGACGGCCCTCTGCTGGTCCGCGGCAGCCAGCCCGGACAGGTCGTGCAGCGCGAGCGTTACCGGCGCCGGATGGCCGCTCACCACTTGCGCCGGCGGCGCGGGCTCCCTGGGCCGCGGCGCGAAGGCAGTGCGCAGCAGCTCATGGCGCCCCACCAGGGCGGCCAGCGCCGCGCCGAGCGCGGCGCGGTCGAGCTCGCCGTCGAGCTCCACCAAGGTATGAGCGCCATAGGGCGCCGCGCCTGCCGGCCCGCCCAGCCAGGGCCACAGCCGCTCCTGCTGCGGCGACAGGCGATGCGCGGTGCTAGCCCCCTGCATCTGGAGAATCTCCCTTGGCTCCTTTCAGGTCGACCGCCGGCTCAAGGCGCCGGCTCCGGCTCCGGCCGGGTGCCGCGCCGCCGGCCGGTGCGCAGGCCGTGGCGCAGCTTCTCTTGCGCCAGGCCGGCGATCTCGCCGGCTCTCCGGCGCCGCGCGCGGCGCTCGCTCGCCGCGAGGAGTCTGTCGACGTCCCCCACCGTTGCCGCGGCGCCTTCTGCCAGAGCCTCCAGCGCCGCCTGCATGCAGCCCAGCAGCCGCGCGGCCGTCGCTTCGTCGAAGCGCCGCCGGTCATAGGTGATCTCGAGGCGCAGCCCGGGGCCGGGGATGACGCGCATGCTCAGGGGATAGTGGGTGGCGACCTCGTAACGCGCCTCGCCGATCGAGAAGCTCTGCAGCTCCGCCGCGTCCAGCGGGAAGTTCCAGAAGTCGAACACGCTCTCGAACAGCGGCAGCTCCGGCGGCAGCTCGCTCCAGCGTTTCACCTCGACCGGCGGCGCCTGGACGTGATCGAGCATCTCTTGCTGCCAGCCCTGCAGGTCCGCGAGCCACGGCAGCAGCGGCGCCTGCGCGGAGAGTCGGGCGCGCAGAGGCAGGGTGTTGATGAACAGGCCGATCACCGACTCGATGCCGGCCAGCGCCGCGGGACGGGTCGAGGCCGAGATGCCGAAGATCACGTCGGATTCGCCGGCGACATGGCCGAGCACGAGCGCCCACATGCCCTGCGTCAAGTTGTTGAGCGTCATGTGAGTCTGCCGTGCCAGGGCGTGCAAGGCCGCGGTCATCGCTTCCGGAAGCTGGCCGTCGATCGAGGCGAAGTCGGACACGGCTGCCAGCCGCCCGCTCGCCGGCCGGTCGGCGCCGATGCCGTTGGGGCGGGTGAATCCGGCCAGCGTGCGGCGCCAGAACTCCTCGTCGGCCGAGACGTCGCGGCGCTGCAGCCAGTCGATGTAGTCGCGGAACGGGCGGACGGGTAGCAGGCGCGGCTCGCCGCCGCGGCCCAGCTCGATGTAATTGGAGAAGACCTCGCGCAGCAGCAGCGGCGAAGACCAGCCGTCCATCAGCAGGTGGTGATGGCTCCACAGCACCTCGCACCGATCGTCGGCAATCCGGGCCACGCGGAAGCGCATGAGCGGCGCTTCGCCGAGCCGGAAGGGCTCCTCGCGGTCGGCGCGGCGCCAGGCCTCCAGACGCTCTTGCCGGGCGTCCGGCGGCAGACCGCGCATGTCTTCGGCATGGATCGGCATCGTCACTCTCCGGCAGACCGCCTGGAGCGGCTGGTCGAGGTCCTCCCAGACGAAGGAGGTGCGCAGGACCGGATGGTGGCCGATCGAGAGCTGCCAGGCGTGCTCGAGCCGCTCGACGTCGAGGTCGCCGGCCATGGGGAAACGGAGCTGCTCCTGGTAGAGGGCGGCGCTCGGAGCCGACAGGCCATGGAACAGCAGCCCGTGCTGCAGCGGCGAGAGCGGATAGACGTCCTCGACCTCGCCGTCCACGGCGATGCGCGCCAGGACCTCGTCCGCCAGGGTGGAGAACGAGCCGGCCGCAGCGCTCGCGCCCTGGGCGTCCATTGCCGGGGCCTCTGCCGCCGCCCTCGCGGGCGCGGTGGCGCCGCCCACCGCCACGGCGAGCTCGGCGATCGTCTGGTGCTGGAAGAGCTGATTGCTGGTCAGCTCCACGCCGGCCTGGCGCGCCCGCGCCAGGACCTGGACGCCCAGCATCGAGTCGCCCCCCAGCTCGTAGAAGTTGTCGTGGACCCCGACCGTATCGATGCCGAGCACGTCTTGCCAGACCTGGGCCAGCCGTTGCTCGAGCTCGTTGCGCGGCGCCACGAAGGCGGTCTGCACGTTGGGACGCGGGTGCGCGGTGCGGCTTGGCGCGAGCTGCGCCATCCCTTCCGCCACGTCCTGGGAGCGCGCCTGCGCCATCTGCTCGAGCAGCGTCAGGAGGTCGCGCGGCGACTGCACGACCTGCGGGCCCAGGCGGCTGGAGAGGATGCGCCGGAAGACCTCGACCCCTTCGCTGTTGAGCATGCCGCCGGCGGCAAAGCGGCCTGGACGCTTGCCCGCGCCGGGAGCGCGCGCGCCGCTCTCCGGACCGCGCGGCGCGGGCAGCGGCGGGAGGCCCGGCTCGCCGGGGGGCGATGCGCCGTCGCCGCCCGCCGGTCGAGCGCCGCCGTTCACTCCAGCATCTCCTGGGCCGTCATCTTCGGCGCCGGCCGCCGCGGCCGCGGCGGGGTGGCCGGCCAGCCACCGGGCAGTCGCCTGCAGGCGGCCGCCCGCCATCCCGATCCGCTTTTCCACGAACCCCTCGATCGCGACCACCACCGCGCCGCTCTCGTCGACCAGGTCGAGGTCGGCCGAGATGGTCTCGTTCCGGGTGCCGGCGTGGTCCTCGGTGCGCACGTGACAGTAGAGGCGGGCCGGCAAGGGTCCGCTCATCGACAGCCGGCCATACGACAGCGGCAGGTACTCGATGTTCTGCCCGCTGTTGAGGTAAGGCCACAGCCCGAGCATCGAGGTGGCGACGTCGAGCAGCGCCGGATGCAGGCCGTAGCCGTCGAGATCGCCGGCGAGCTCGGGCGGCAGCTCGATGAGCCCGAGCGCCTCTCTCACGCCGTACTCCACGGTCCTGATGATCTGCCAGCGCGGGCCCCAGTAGACCAGGTCCTTCTCGCCGCCGAGCAGAGTGCGGTGGACCTCGACGTGCTCGGTGCAGCGGCGCCGGATGGCGTCGAGGTCGATGCGCCTGGCGGCGGCGGCGGCGGGAGCGATCTCGCCGAAGGCATGCTCCTGCCAGCCCGCGCCGTCAGCGCCGCCGCCGGCATCCCGGCCGCCGCCGGCGGCCGGGTTGCCGGCCGGCCGGCTGTGGATGCGGAAACGGTAGCCCGCTCCCTGCCGCTCGAGCACCGTGCGCGTCTCGCGGCTCTCCTGCGCGGCCATCATCATCGGGGAGAGGAAGAAGACCTCGCGCAGGTCCGCCAGCGGCTCTCCGGTCGCCAGCCGATAGGCCTCCCGCGCCATCTCCAGGTAGGTGACGCCGGGCATGGTGGGCACGTTGGCCACCCAGTGCTCCGCGAGCACCCAGTGGCGAGCGGCGCTGAACGTGGTGGCGAAGACCTTCCTCTCCGGCTCGTCGATCTCCAGCCGTTCGAGCAGCGGATGGAGGGGAGGGGCGGCGGGCCGCGCGGGAGCCGCCGGCTCCGCCGCCGCCGCCGAGGAGGCGCGCGCGGCCTGCTCGCGCAGCTCGTGGAAGCTCTCCGGCGCCGCGGTGTTGACCGCCATGCCGACTTCGCCCCAGGCGCCCCAGTTGATCGCGACGGTGCGAACCCCGTGGCGCGCGGCGTAGTCGCGGGCGAAGGCGTCGAGGAAACAGTTGGCGGCGCAGTAGTCGACCTGGCCGAAGCTGCCGAGCACCGCGATGGTCGAGGAGCAGAGCACCAGGAAATCGAGCTCGGCGCCCGCGAGGGCCGCCTCCAGGGCGCGCGCGCCGCGGACCTTGGGAGCGAGCACCTCCGCGGCCACAGCGCGGGCCTTGTTCTGCGCGATGCCGCCGCCGGCGACGCCGGCCGCGTGGATGACGCCATGAAGCGCGCCGAAGCGCTCGCGCGCGGCGGCGACGACCTCGCCCATCCGCCGCTCGTCGGCCACGTCCGCCGCCAGGGCCATGACCTCGGCGCCCAGCTCCTCGATGCGCCGCACCTGCCGGATGCGGTCGCCCGCCGGGTCGCCCTCGGGGTGGCGCGCCAGCTCCTCCGCCCAGCGCTCTCGCGGCGGCAGCGCGGTGCGGCCGGTGAGCACCAGCCGGGCGCCGGCCGCGCTCGCCAGGTGCTCGGCGAGGACCAGGCCGATACCGCCGAGGCCGCCGGTGATCAGGTAGACGCCGCGCTGCCGCAGCGGCAGCCGTTCGGGCGGCGCTTCACCCACCCGCACCGGCTCGAAAGCCTGCACCCAGCGCCGGCCGTCGCGGTAGGCGATGACCTGCTCGGAAGTCTCGACTGCCATCTCGTCGAGCAGCAGCTCGACCAGGTCGCCGCGCGCCGGCCCCGCGGCGGGCGGCACCACGTCGACGCTGCGGCAGGAGAGATAGGGATACTCCTGGGGCATGACCTTGCAGGGCCCGAGCACCAGCGCCTTCTCCGGACAGAGCCGCTCGCCGGGGCCGAGCTCGTGCACGCCGTTCGACACCACCGTCAGCTCGATTCTCCCTTCGACCGTCTGCCGCCCCAGCGCCTGGGCGAGAAAGATCAGGCTGTAGAAGCCCATCTCTTCGGCGCTGCCCGGGGCGTGCGCGAAGGCCGGCTGATCGCCGCCGGTCACCGTCCACAGGTGGACGATGCGCTCGGGCAGGCGGCTGACCTGATCGGGGTCCCCGGCGCCGGTCAGCGCGGCCAGCAGAGAGTCGTAGTCTTCCGGCCGCGCCGGCGCGATCTCGAAGGCGCGGCCGGCATGTGCGGCGAACTTCTGGCCCGCCATCACGATGGCGGCAGGCTCGCCGCGCTCGCGCAGCCGCTCGGCGAGCTCGACGCCGAGGCCGAGGTCGTCGGCGAACACCAGCCAGCCCCCGCCCCTAGCGCCGGGCCCAGCGCCGGGCAGGGACCCGGCGCGTTCAGGGCGATCCCCGGCGCGTTCCGATAGATCGCCTTCCGATCGACCCTCAGTGGGCTCCCCCTGCGGCCGCGGAGGCCGCGGGGACGAGGGCTTCCAGTAGGGCAGGTAGAACCAGCCGGCCAGCTCCTTGGTCTGCGGCGCGGCCGTCAAGCCCGTCAAGCCAAGATTGGCTTGCGCGAACGGAACCCAGTACTCCTGGCGCTCGAACGGATAGGTGGGCAACGCCAGCCTGTGCCGGACCTCGCCGGCATAGAAGCCTCGCCAGTCCACCACAGCGCCGGCCAGCCAGGCCTGGCCGAGGGCGCCGAGCAGGTAGGCGTGGTCGTCGCGCTGGTCTTTGACCTGGCGCGCCGAGGCGACGATCACCTGCCCGCTGGCGCGGCCGGGCTGCTGGCGCGCCAGCGCGCAGAGCGTCTGGCCCGGTCCGACCTCGAGGAGCACCCGCTGCGGCTCGGCGAGCACAAGGCGCAGGCCGTCGGAGAAGCGGACCGTGCCGAGCAGGTGGCGCGCCCAGTAGCCTGGATCGGTGGCCTCGGCGGCGGTCGCCCAGGTGCCGGTGAGGTTGGAGATGTAGGGGAGGCGCGGCGGCGCGAGCTCGACGCGCGACAGCGCCGCGACGAAAGCCGGCAGCGCCGGCTCCATCATGCGGGAATGGAAGGCGTGCGAGGTGTGCAGACGCCGGCACTCGACGCCGCGGCCGGCGAGCTGCTCGGCCAGTGCGCTGACTGCTTCCCGCGGTCCCGAGACGACGACGCGCCGCGGCGCGTTGTGGGCTGCCAGCGAGAGCTGGGAGCCGAGCAGCGGCTCGACCTCGGCGGGCTCGAGCGGGACGCTGAGCATGGCGCCGGGCGGCAGTTCCTGCATCAGGCGCCCGCGCGCCGCAACCACCGCCAGCGCGTCGGGCAGCGACATCACACCGGCCAGGCAGGCGGCCACGTACTCGCCGATGCTGTGGCCGAGCATGGCGGCGGGCTGCACCCCCCAGCTCATCCACAGCCGGGCGAGCGCGTACTCGACGATGAACAGAGCCGGCTGGGTGATCGCGGTCTGCTCCAGGCGCCGTTCTGCCTGCTCGCCGTCCTCGCCGGGCGGAAAGAGGAGCTCGCGCACGTCGAGCCCGAGGTGCGGCGCGGCCAGCTCGGCGCAGCGGTCGACCTCGTCGCGGAACACTGCCTCGCCGGCGTAGACCCCGGCCAGCATGCGCGCGTGCTGCGCTCCCTGGCCGGGAAACAGGAAAACGACGGGAGTCTGGCGCGACTCGGCCGCGCGGGTGTAGACGCGGGCCGGGTCGAGGCCCTCCAGGGCGCCGGCCGCCTCCTCGCCGCTGGCGCACACCAGCATGCGCCGGTGATCGAGGGCGCGCCGGCCCACCTGCAGGGTGAAGGCCACGTCGGCGACATCGGCGACGTCGGCCATGTCGGAGCCATTGGCGGCGGGGTGGTCGCGCAGGTGACGGGCGACATTGGCGGTGACCGCGTGCAGCGCCGTGTCGGTCTTGGCGGAGAGGAGCAGGAGCTGCCAGGGGCGCGATGGTCCCGAAGCACCGCGCGGCGGCGCCTCCTCGATGACCGCGTGGGCGTTGGTGCCGCCGATGCCGAAAGCGCTGACGCCGGCGCGCCGCGGCGTGCCGTTGCCGCCGTCCTCCCACGGCGTGGTGCGCTGGACGACGTAGAAGGGACTGCCGGGGAAATCGATCTGCGGGTTGGGCTGCTCGAACAGCAGGGAGGGAGGAATCTGTTTGTGGTCCAGTGCCAGGCAGGTCTTGATCAGGCCGGCCACACCGGCCGCCGAGGCCAGGTGGCCGATGTTGGTCTTGACCGAGCCGATGCCGCAGAAGCCCTTTCTCTGCGTCCGGGCGCGGAAGGCGCGGGTCAGCGCCGCCACCTCGATCGGATCGCCGACCTGCGTCCCCGTGCCGTGCGCCTCGACGTAGCTGATCGAATCGGGGTGCACGTCGGCCGCGGCGTGCGCCGCCAGGATGACGCGCTCCTGGCCGTCGGCGCCTGGGGCGGTGAATCCCACCCGCCGCGAGCTGTCGTTGTTGACCGCCGTGCCGCGGATCACTCCGTAGATGCGGTCGCCGTCGGCCAGGGCATCCTCGAGGCGGCGCAGCACCACGATGCCCAGGCCATTGCCGAAGATGGTGCCGTTGGCCTTGGCGTCGAAGGCGCGGATGCGCCCGTCGGGGGAGAGGATCTCCCCCTGGTGGTAGAAGTAGCCCGCCCTCTGGCGGGTCTTGACCGAGACGCCGCCGGCCAGGGCCATCTGGCATTCGCCGCCGAGCAGCGCCTGGCAGGCCAGGTGGACTGCCACCAGCGAGGTCGAGCACGCGGTCTGCACGGTCAGGCTCGGCCCGCCGAGCCCGAGCTTGTAGGAGACCCGCGTCGACAGGTAGTCGCGGTCGTTGGCGATCGAGGCGTTGAGCTCGCCCACCGAGGCCAGGAGCTGGGGGTGCGAATAGATGTGCCACAGATAGGTGCTGAGCTTGACGCCGGCGTAGACGCCGACCAGGCCCGGAAACGATTCGGCATCGTGCCCGGCATGCTCGAGCGCTTCCCAGGCGCACTCGAGGAACAGGCGCTGCTGCGGGTCGAGCAGCTCGGCCTCGCGCGGGCTGAAGCCGAAGAGCGTGGAATCGAAAAGGGTGTCGCCTTCGATGATGCGGCCGACCTTGATGTAGTTGGGTTGGGCGAGGAGCTCCGGCGAATCTCCGGCGTGGGCGGCCAGCTCCTCGTCGGTGTAGTGGGTGATCGATTCGACGCCGGCGAGCAGGTTGCGCCAGAACTCGTCGAGGTTGCCGGCCCCGGGAAAGCGGCAGGCCATGCCGATCACCGCCACCTCGAGGCCGCTCGGCCCTGTCGCGTTCCTGGTGTCGCTCATCCTCGTCTCCTCGTGCCCTGGCCGCCGCGCCGCCTGGCGTGCGGCTACCGGCAAGTCAGGGTTCTCTTTCTCCGGCCTGTTGCAGCCTGGCGAAGCGCAGGCGCCGCCGTTGCTTGCCGCTCGCCAGCTCCGCCTGGCGGCCAGCCGGCCGGCCCGGGCCCGCCGCCTGGGCCTCGCCCTGGCTGAGGAAAGCCGACAGCGCCGCGACCGTTGGATGGGTGAACAGCTCCACCACTTGGATCTCGCGCTGGAAGACTTCGGTCAGCCGGCTGTGCACGGTCACCAGCTGCAGGGAATTGCCGCCGAGCTCGAAGAAGTTGTCGTGCAGCCCCACGCGGGCGAGGGCCAGCACCTCGGCGAGGACCCTGGCGATCACCTGTTCCGCCGCGCTGCGCGGCGCCACGTACTGGCCGGACGGACCGTGCTGCTCCGGGGACGGCTCGGGCAAGGCACGGCGGTCCAGCTTTCCGTTGGGCGTCACCGGCAGCCGGTCGAGCGTCATGAAGACCGCCGGCACCATGGCGTCGGGCAACCTCTCCTTGAGGAATGTGCGCAGTTCGGTCCCAGGCGTGGCATCGGCGAGCACCACGTAGGCGACCAGGCGTTTCTGCCCCGCGGCGCCGTCACGCGCCGCCACCGCGCAGTCGCGCACCGCCGGGTGGCGCGCCAGCAGTGCCTCGATCTCGCCAGGTTCGACGCGAAAGCCGCGGATCTTGACCTGCAGGTCGGCGCGGCCGGCGAATTCGGCATTGCCGTCGGGCAGGTAGCGGCCGAGGTCGCCGGTGCGGTAGAGGCGCTCGCCGGGTGAGGCGGCCTGCGGGTGGACCGTGAAGCGCGCCGCGGTGCCGGCCGGGTCGTGCAGGTAGCCGCGCGCCAGGTGGGGACTGCGCAGGTGGATCTCGCCCAGCTCGCCGATACCCGCCAGGCCGCCCGCGCGGTTGAGGACGAGGAGCTGCACGTCCGCGATGCCGCGCCCGAGGGGGAGGCTCTCCTTGGCGCGCGACACCTCGCCGCCGCCCGCGGGCCGGCCGTTGCCCGCGGCGGCGGCGGGAGTGCCGGACGACTGATCGGATGCTGGGCCGGACGCGGCGACGTAGAAGCCCACGGCGCGCTGCGTCTCGGTCGAACCGTAGAAGTTGATCACGGTCGCCCCGGGCGCCAGGCGGCGGAGCCGCGCGACGTCGCGCCGGGTGAGGACGTCGCCGACGAAGAAGGTGTAGCGCAGTGCGTCGAGCCGCGGCGGAGATTCTCCCGGGGCCGTCTCGACCAGCAGCTGGCCCATTGCCGGGGTGAGGTGGGCGACCGTGATCCCGGCGCGCTCCACCCACAGCGCCAGCCTGCCGGGAGTGGCGATGTCGGCCGGATCGGGGACGCAGATCGCGGCGCCGAGCTGCAAAGGGGTGAAGATGTCGCGTTGCAGCGGGTCGTGCGACAGGCCGGAGAGCATGCTGAAGCGGTCGTCCCCGGTGAGCGAGAAGACGCGCCGCTGCCAGGGGATGAAGTGCGACAGCGGGCCGTGCCGCCCCATGATCGCTTTCGGCACGCCGGTCGAGCCGGAGGTGAAGGCCAGGTAGGCGAGGTCGTCCGGCCCGACGGAGGCGGTTCCCGGGCCGTCGTCACCGGCGGCGCCAACCAAGACATCGCCGGTCGCGCCGGCGGCAGGCAGGACCAGCTCGCAGCGCCAGCGCTGCGCGGCGATGAAGCGGCGCAGCGCCGGCGGTGGCGGCCCGGCGGCCGCGAGCTCGATCCAGGCGCGCGGTTCGGCCAGGCGCAGGCAGTCGATCAGGCGCCCGGCCGGGTGGGCCGGGTCGAGCGCCATGAAGGCGCCTCCCGCCTCCATGACCCCCATGACCGCCCACACCAGGCGCGCGCTGCGGTGGGCGTAGATGGCCACCACCTCGCCTTGCCGCAGGCCGCCGGCGCGCAGCGTCTGCGCCAGCCGGGTGGACCGCCTCTCGAGCTCGCCGTAGGTCCAGCTCTCGTGGTCGTCGGCCACCGCCAGGCGCTCGGGCCGGCGGCGCGCCTGCGCGGCAAAGCGGTCGTGGACCGCGCCCATCCACTCGTCGGAGAGCGCCTGGCGGGGCTGCGGCAGCAAGGCCGCGGCGGCCGCGGTGGCGAGCGAGAGCTGGCCGGTGCCGAGCTCCGGATGGGTCGCGGCTTGCTCGAGGAGCCCGGCGTACTGGTGCAGCAGCTCGGCCATGCGCTCGGCGCCGAACAGGTCGGCGGCATAGACCAGCTCGAGCTCGATCCGGCCCGCGCGCTCGGCGGCGTAGACGGTGAGATCGAACTTGGCGGTCAGGCTGGGGACGTCGAAGACGGTGATCTCGAGACCGGGCGCCGAGAGCTCCGCGGCCGGGAAGTTCAGCATGTTGAAGAAGACCTGAAACAGGGGAGTACGCGACAGGTCGCGCTCGGGCCGCAGCTCGTCGAGGAGCTTTTCGAACGGCAGGTCCTGGTGGGCGTAGGCGCCGAGAGCGGACCGGCGCACCCGGGAGAGCAGCTCGGCGAAGCTCGGGTCGCCGGCCAGATCGGCGCGCAGCACCAGGGTGTTGAGGAAGAGCCCGATGAGCCCTTCGAGGCCGTGACGCCGCCGCCCCGCGATCGGCGTGCCCACCAGGACGTCGTCCTGGCCGCTCAGCCGCTGCATCAAGACGTCGAAGCCGGCGAGGAGGACCATGAACAGCGTCGCGCCGCGCCGGCGGGCGAGGCGGTGCAGGCGGGCGGCCAGCCCGCCGTCGAGCACCGCGAGCTCGCGGCCGCCGCGCGAGGTGCGGACGGCGGGCCGCGCCCAGTCGGTCGGCAGCTCGAGCGCCGGCGGCGCTCCGGCAAGGCTCTCGCGCCAGTAGGCGACCTGGCGGGCGAGCGCCTCGCCCTGCAGCCACCGGCGCTGCCACAGGGAGTAATCGGCGTACTGGACGGCGAGCTTCGGCAGGACCGGCGCCGGGCCGGCCGCCGCGCCATGGCGCAGCGCGGCGGCGTAAGCGGCCGCCGTCTCGCGGATCAGGATGCCCATCGACCAGCCGTCGGTCGCGATGTGGTGCGCGGCGAGCAGCAGGATGTGCTCGCGGTCCGCCGCGCGCAGCAGCAACAGGCGGAGGAGCGGCCCGGAGGCGAGGTCGAAGGAGGTCGCGGCAATACTCCGGGACGCCGCCGACAGGGCCGAAGCGCGGGCCTCCGGCGCGAGCCCGGCGAGATCGATCAGCGGCAGCGCCGGGCGCGGCCCCGGGGCGGGAACGACGCGCTGGCGCGGCCCCGCGGCTGTGCCCTCGAAGGTGGTGCGCAGGGTCTCGTGGCGCTCGACCATCCGCTGGAGAGCGCAGTCGAGGGCCGCGATCCGCAGCTCGCCGTGCAGGCGCAGCCCGGCGACGACGTTGTAGGCGGGGTTGCCCGGCTCCAGGCGGTCGAGCACCCAGAGGCGCTCTTGCGCGAAGGAGAGCGGCAGGGGGCCCTGGCGGGCCGCGGGCGGGGCCGGCAGCAGCGGCGGCGGCAGCGGCTCTGCCGCCAGCTCGGCCTCCCGCTCTCCGGCCGACCCCTGGGTGCGCAGGCTCTCGATCTCGGACGCCAGGCCGGCCACCGTGGGGTGGGTGAAAAGGCTGGCCAGCGGCAGGTTCATTGCGAGCGCCTCTTCGAGGCGCGCCATGATGCGGGTCGCCAGCAGCGAGTGGCCGCCGAGGTCGAAGAAATCGTCTAGGCGCCCGACCTTGTCGCGGCCCAGGACGTCGGCCCAGATCCCGGTCAGCAGCTCCTCGATCCAGCCGCGCGGCCCCCCGCCGGCCGGCGCTAGTCCGGCCGGCTCGACATCGGCCGACGCGAGCTCGGCCGGCTCGACATCGGCCGGCTCGACGCCCGCAGCCGCCGCGCCGCCCTCGCCATCGCCCCGTGCGCCATCGGGGGCCGGCGGCGCGGTTTGAAAGGCATGGCCGTCGCGGGCGGCACGGGAGTGTCGGGAGTCATGGGCGGCACCGGCGGCATCTTCGGCGAGGGCGCGGCGGTCGACCTTGCCGTTGGCGTTGAGGGGCAGGGCGGCGAGCTCGACCCATGCGCCGGGGACCATGACCTCCGGCAGCCGCTCCGCCAGGAAGGCGCGGAGCGCGGCCACGCCGCCCGCGGCGCCGGCACGCCAGGTGACGAACGCGACGAGCCGCTTGTCGCCTCCCGGCTCGGCGGCCGCCGCCACCGCCGCCTGTTCGACGTCCGGATGCGCGCCGAGCAACGCCTCGATCTCTTCGGGCTCGATGCGGAAGCCGCGCACCTTGAGCTGGTGGTCGAGCCGTCCGAGGAACTCGAGGGTGCCGCCGGCCAGATGGCGGACGCGGTCGCCGGTGCGATAGAGACGGCCTCCCGGCGGGTCGCCGGCGGGATCCGGCACGAAGCGTTCGGCGGTCAGCGCCGGCTGGCCGGCATAGCCGCGGGCGAGCCCCTCGCCGCCGGCGCAGAGCTCGCCGGCCACGCCCGCGGGGACGGGGCGCAGCTCGCCGTCGAGGACGTAGACGCGGGTGCCGGAGATGGGGCGCCCGATGGGCACCGCGGGGCCCAGCCCGGCGGCGTCGCGCAGGCCGTGGCAGCAGGTGAAGGTGGTGTTCTCGGTCGGCCCGTAGCCGTTGATCAGCGTGCAGCCGGGCGCGCCGTCGAGCAGCCGCCGCACGTGCGCCGGCGACAGCACGTCGCCCCCCGCCAGCAGCTGGCCCAGACCGGCGAGGGCCGCCGGCTCGGCTTCGACCATCTGGTGGAACAGCCCGGCGGTCAACCACAGGGTCGTCACCGCGTGGCGCTCCAGGGCCCGTGCCAGCTCGGACAGCGAGGGGGTGCCGGCGGGCATGATCGCCAGCCGGGCGCCGTTGGCGAGCGCTCCCCAGATCTCCAGGGTCGAGGCGTCAAAGGCGATGGGCGCGAGCTGCAGGAAGACTTCGCGGCGGCCGACCCGCAGGTAGCTCGGGTCGCGCACCAGCCGCACCACGCCGCGGTGCGGGACCGCCACGCCCTTCGGGCGCCCTGTCGAGCCCGAGGTGTACATCACGTAGGCGAGGTTGTCGGCCGACAGGCCGGAGGCCGGGGCGGCGGCGCCGGCCTGCGGACCTGGCACGTCAAGCTCGCCCTCGCCGTCGAGCACCAGCACCAGAGGGGGGCCGCGGCGCTCGCGCTCGGGTCGCGGCCGGTAGAGCGCGGCGACCGTGCTCAGGGTCTTTCCGCTGGCGAGCAGCAGCGGCGGGCGGAGATCGGCGAGCATCCAGGCCAGCCGCTCGGCCGGATGGCCGAGATCGAGCGGCAGGTAGGCGCCCCCTGCCGTGACGATGGCGAGCAGCGCCGTCACCAGCTCGGGCGAGCGTTCGAGGGCGACCGCCACCGGCACCTCCGGCCCGACGCCAAGCGCGCGCAGGCGGCGAGCCAGGCGGTCGGCCCGCGCCGCGAGCGCGCGATAGGTGAGATGCACCAGGCGCCCGCGCTCCGTGGTCTCCAGGGCGACGGCGTCCGGCGCCGCCGCGGCATGCTCCGCGAACAGCGCGGCGACGGTGGTCTCCTCCCGCGCCGGGTGCGGCGGCGACGCCCACTCCCAGACGAGCTGCTGGCGCTCGCCCGGCGCCAACAGCGGCAGCTCGGCGACCGGCGTCTGCGGCTGCTCGAGCGCGGCGTCGAGCAGCCGCGCGAAGCCCCCGGCCAGGCGCGCGATCGTCGCGCCGTCGAACAGCTCCGTGCTGTACTCCCACTCGCCGTCCCAGCGCTCGCCGGCGCCAGCGGCCTCGGCGACCGCCAGGGTGAGGTCGAACTTGGAGGTGCCGCTGTGCACGGTGAACGGCTCGACCGTCACTTTCGCCCCCGGCCCCGCGAGCTCGCCGCGCGGCAGGGGGGCGTTGTGGTAGATGAATGCCGCCTGGAAGAGCGGCGAGTGCCGGGCCGCGGTCCGCAGGGTGCGCGGCGCGCGCGCCGCGCACCGCAGCTCTTCGACCAGCTTCTCGAAAGGCAGGTCCTGGTGGTCGTGGGCGTCGAGCGCCGTCCGGCGCGTGGCCGCCAGCAGGTCGGCAAACGGCAGGCGGGCGGCGAAGTCGGCGCGGAAGACCAGGGTGTTGACGAAGAAACCGATGAGGTCCTCGATCTCCCGCCGGTGGCGGTTGGCGATCGGGGTGCCGACCAGCACCGCCGGCTGGCCCGACCAGCGGTGGAGCAGGGCTTCGAAAGCGGCGAGCAGCAGCATGAACGGCGTCACCTGCTGGCGTCGCGCCAGGCCGCGCAGCCGGCCGGTGAGGTCGCCGGGCAGGCGCAGCGGCGCCGACTTTCCGGCCAGCGTGGGCCGCGGCGGACGCGGCCGGTCGGCGGGAAGCTGCAGGACCGGCGGGTCGTCTCCCAGATGCCGCCGCCAGTAGGCGAGCTGCGCGGCGAGCGCCTCGCCGTGGAGCCACTGGCGCTGCCAGATGGCGAAGTCGGCATACTGGATGGCCGGCCGCGGCAGCGCTTCGCGCGGAGCCCGCGCGGCGTCCGCATACACGGGCGCACACAGGGGCGCACACAGGGGCGCGCACAGCGGGTAAAGCGCGGCCAGCTCGCGCAGCAGCACGCCCAGCGACCAGGCGTCGGCGACGATGTGGTGCAGGGTGAGAAGCAGCCGGTGCTCATCGCCGGCGAGGGCGAGCAGCGTGGCGCGCAGCAAGGGGCCGCGCGCCAGGTCGAAGGGGCGCCGCGCCTCGGCGCCGGCAAGGCGCGCCGCTTCGTGCTCGGCCGCCACGGGCGGCAGCCGGCGGAGATCGACCCGCGGCAGGCTACAGCCGGCGGCAGGCGCGATCTGCTGGACGGGGCGGTCGCCGGCGAGCGGGAAGGTGGTGCGCAGCACTTCGTGGCGGGCGACGATCTCGCCCAGGCAGCGCGCCAGGGCAGCGGGCCGCAAGTTGCCGCGCAGGCGGGCAAAGCAGGGCAGGTTGTAGGTCGGCCTTCCCGGCGCCAGCCGCTCGAGGAACCAGAGACGTTCCTGCGCGAAGCTGAGCGGCGGCGCACCTTCGCGCCAGGCGGCCGCGAGCGGCGGAGGAGGGGCCGCGCCGGTTGCCGCACCGATGGCGCCGATCACCGCCTGGCCGGCCGCCGCCAGTCCCCGGCGCTCCTCCTCGATGCGCGCCGCCAGGCCGGCAACGGTCGGCGAGGTGAACAGGTCGCGCACCCGCAGCTCGAGGTCGAAAGCCAGGTGCAGCCGGGAGATCACCTGGATGGCGAGCAGCGAGTGGCCGGCGAGGTCGAAGAAGTCGTCGTGGATGCCGACCCGGTCCAGCCCGAGCACTTCGCACCAGACCGCCGCGGTCAGCTCTTCGATCGGGTTGCGCGGCAGGCCGTCCGGCGGCGGGGGGCCGGCGAGCGCGCCGCCCTCGCCGGCCCGCAGCGCGGCCGGGCCGGCGCTCGGCGGCGGCAGCGCCTTGCGGTCCACCTTGCCGTTGGGCGACAGGGGCAGCGCCGGCAGCACCACGAAGGCGGCCGGCACCATGTAGTCCGGAAGACTGTCGCGCAACGCCTGGCGCAGCTCCTCGGTCAGCTGTCCGGCGGTGCTCCAGACGCGTTCCAGCGCGCTTCCCGCCGCCGGCAATGGGAGCGGCGCCGCGGATCCGCCGCCCGGCCGGCGGGCGTAGAGATTGTAGAGGCCGCTGCCGGCAAGGGTGGTGTCCTGCTCGACCGCCACCGTGAAGCCGCGCCGCCGCAGCAGGCCGGTGATGGTCTCCAGCCGCCCGGCCTCGTCATGGACTTCCACGACTACCTGGCGGACCTTGGCCCAGTCCCCCTCCGCGACGCCGGCCAGCACGTCCAGCTCGCTCTTCTCGACGTCGATTTTGAGCAGGTCGATGCGCTCGACCGCGTGTTCCGCGATCACCTCGGAGAGGGTGCGCAGCGGCACGCGGACGCGCTGGGCCTGCAACCGCTCGGCGAGCAGCTCCTCGAGCTCCGCCGCTGATAGCGCGCTCGCCGCCGTCTGCTGGTTGACCACGAAGCTGCGCACGACCTCCTGCTCCGACCGGCTGTCGGCGAAACGGCCCGACAGCAGGGTGGCCTGCGGATAGAAGGTGAATTCGGCAGTCCCGGCGGCGCCGGCGAGGCCGCAGTCGAACAGACGGGCGTTCAGCCCGTAGAGCGCGGCGTTGATGCGCAGCGCCTCGAACACCGGCGGGATCGGCTCGAAGGCGTAGACCGTGACGTCGTCGAGGAGCCGGCCGGCGAGCAGCGTGAACAGGCCGATGTTGGCGCCGACGTCAAAGACGCAGTCGCCCGCGGCCAGGGCGATTCCGTGCCGGAAGTAGCTCTGCCGGACGTAGATCTCCTGGTAGAGGAAGTCGGTCTCGCCGCGGTTCTGGTGCGCCACGGCCATGCCGTTGGGCAGCTCGTAGAGCGTGCGCCCGGCGAGCAGGCCGGCCTCCTCGATCCGGTTGCGCCGCAGCACGGGCGCGGCGCGCCGGGAGTCGGGCACGACGTAGGCCACGAGGCGGGCCGAGGAGGCTCCAGGGGCTTGGCCGCCGGCTGCCGGCGAGATGCCCGCTAAGGCTTCCGGCGCGGCGGTTGGCGGCATCGCCTGCATGGCCGGCATCGCCGGTATCGCCGATGTGGCCGCCATGACGACCGCGGCGCTCACCGCCGGATGGCGGGTCAGGGCGCTCTCGATCTCGCCCAGCTCGATGCGGAAGCCGCGGATCTTGACCTGGTGGTCGATGCGGCCCAGGAACTCGATCTCGCCCCCGGGCAGGAAGCGCGCCAGGTCGCCGGTGCGGTAGAGGCGCGAGCCCGCTCCCCCGAAGCGGTCGGGCACGAACTTCTCGGCGGTCAGCTCCGGCCGGTACAGGTACCCGCGCGCCAGCCCGACCCCGCCGATGTGCAGCTCGCCGGCGACCCCCGCCGGCACCGGCTCGCCGCCGGGGTCCAGCAGGTAGATCCGCGTGTTGGCGATCGGCCGTCCGATCGGCACCCCGCCCCGCTGCCCGTCGCCGCAGCGCCACGCGGTCACGTCCACCGCCGCCTCGGTCGGCCCGTAGAGGTTGTGCAGCTCGACCCCCAAAGGCTCGCCCAGCCGCGTCCAGAAACGCCTCACCACCTCCGGCGGCAGCGCCTCGCCCGAGGCGATCACCCGGCGCAGGCTGGAGCAGCGCCCGACCTCCCTCTCCTCGAGGAAGGCTTGCAGCATCGAGGGGACGAAGTGCAGGGTGGTGATCCCTTCGCGCGCGATGGCGTCGGTCAGGTAGGCGCCGTCCTGGTGGCCGCCCGGCCGCGCCATCACCAGGCGCGCGCCGATCAGCAGGGGCCAGAAAAACTCCCAGACCGAGACGTCGAAGCTGAAGGGGGTCTTCTGCAGCACCCGGTCGTGCGGCGCCAGGGCGTAGGCCTCTTGCATCCAGAGCAGCCGGTTGACGATGGCGCGGTGGCTGTTGACCGCTCCCTTCGGCCGCCCCGTCGAGCCCGAGGTATAGATGGCGTAGGCAGGATGGTCGGGCAGCGCCGCGCGGGCGCCCGCGGCGCGCCGCGCCGGACCGGCCGCGGCTGCTTCGTCCGCCTCCTCCACCTCCACCGCGTCCCCCACCTTCTCAGCCGGGGGTCGAGCGGCCGCCGCCAGGGGCACCAGCCGGACTCCGCCCTGGGGATCCAGCCTGGCAAAGCTCCCGGCCAGCCCGTCCTGCACCAGCACCACCGGCACCCGCGAGTCGTTCACCATGTAGGCCAGCCGCTCGGGCGGATAGCCCGGGTCGAGCGGCACATAGGCGCCTCCTGCCTTGAGGATGCCGAGCAGGCCCACGACCAGGTCGAGCGAGCGCTCGGCGCAGATGCCCACCAGCACCTCCGGACCGACCCCCAGGCGGCACAGGCGGCGGGCCAGGCTCCCGGCTCTGCGGTCGAGCTCGCGATAGGTGAGCTGCTCTTCAGCGCTGGCGACCGCCACCGCGTGCGGGCTGCGCTCGACCTGCGCCTCGATCAGGCTGTGCAGGCAGACCTCCGCGGCCGCCGCGGGCCACTCGACGCCCGTATCGTTCCAGCCGGCCAGGATCTGATGGCGCTCCCCCGCGGCGAGCAGCGGCAGCTCGCCCAAGCGCCGCCCCGGCTCGGCCGCCAGGCCGGCCAAAAGCGTTTCGTAGTGACCTTGCAGGCGGGCGATGGTTGCCGCATCGAAGAGGTCGGTCGCGTATTCGAGCCAGCCATGCCGTGCCGAGTCGTCGCCGGCCGCGGGCCGGGAGAAGAGGCTCAGGGTGAGGTCGAACTTGGCGCTGCGGCTCGCGATGGACCACGGCTCCAGGGTCAGGCCGGGCAGGCCCGTCGCCGTGCGCGGCTCGTCCTGCAGGGCCAGCAGGACGCGGAACAGCGGCGGCAGCGCAAGATCGCGGTCGGGCTGCAGCTCCTCGACCAGCTTCTCGAACGGCAGGTCCTGGTGGGCGTAGGCCTCGAGCGCCACCTGCCTGACGCGCGCCAGCAGCTCGCTGCCGCACGGGTCGCCGGCGAGGTTGGTGCGCAGCACCAGGGTATTGAGGAAGCAGCCGATCAGCCCCTCGACCTCGCGGCGATTGCGGTTGGCGATGGGCGAGCCCACCGTGATGTCGTCCTGTCCCGTGTAACGGGCGAGCAGCGCGGCAAAACCGCCCAGCAGGACCATGAACAGCGTCGCCTGCTCGCGGCGGCCGAGCGCGGCCAGCTCGCGCATCAGGCCCGGTGCGAGCGCCACCGGGCGGCTCGCTCCGCGCTGGCTGCGCAGCGCCGGGGCCGGCCGGTCGCTGGGCAGCTCGACGACCGCCGCGCCGGCGAGCTGCCGGCGCCAGTAGGCGAGCTGTGTTTCCCAGGCCTCTCCCTGCAGCCACTGCCGCTGCCACTGCGCGAAGTCGGCGTACTGGATGGGCAGCGCCGGCAGCGGCGCGGCACGGCTTGCGCCGCCGTTGCCGTAGAGCGTGGCGAGCTCGCGCGCCAGCACCTCCATGGACCAGCCGTCGGCGACGATGTGGTGCAGCGACAGGAGCGCCACGTGGTCCTCGCCGCCGAGGCGCAGCAGGCCGGCGCGCAGCAGCGGGCCGGTCGCCAGCGCGAAGGGCGTCAGGCAGAAGGCGGCGGCCAGCGTGCGCGCCGTCGCGGCAACGAGCCCGCCTGCCATGCCGGCCGCCGGCAGAGCGGAGAGATCGATCAGCGGCAGCTCGACGGCGAGCGACGGCGCGATGCGCTGCACCGGGCGGCCGTCGACGCTCGCGAAGGTGGTGCGCAGCACTTCGTGGCGGCGCACGATCTCGTCGAAGCAGGCGCGCAGCAGTTCCGGGCGGAGCGGGCCGCGCAGGCGCTCGGCGGCGGTAATGTTGTAGGCGGAGCTCCCCGGGTCTAGCCGGTCGAGGAACCAGAAGCGCTCCTGCGCGAGCCCCAGGGGCAGCTCGCTGCCCGCGTGGCCCGCGGAGAGTGGCCGCGGCAGGGGCAGGAGCGGCGGTGCCGGCGCCGCGCGGGCGGTGACGAGGCGGCGGGTCAGGCCGGCGATCGTCGGGCTCTCGAACAGGCTGCGCAGCGGCAGCTCGACGGCGAAGGTCTCGCGCACCCGCGAGACCAGGCGGGCGGCGAGCAGGGAGTGGCCGCCGAGCGTGAAGAAGTTGTCGTCGCGGCCGATCCGCTCGCGCCGCAGCAGCTCCGTCCAGATGGCGGAGAGGATCTCTTCGACGCCGGCGCGCGGCGGGGCGAAGCCGGCTGCCCGGTCCGCCGCGCCTTCGGACGGGGATGGGGCCGGCGCGGGCGCCAGGCGCGACAGGGCGCGGCGGTCGATCTTGCCGCTGGCGGTCAAGGGCAGCACGGCCAGGAAGGTGTAAGACGACGGGAGCATGAACTCGGGCAGCGTCGCCGCCAGCCAGGAGCGCAGCTCGGCCTCGTCAGGACGAGCCGAGGCAGGTGGCGAGGCACCGCCGTCGATCGCGGTGGGGGCCGCCGCGGGCGCGGCCGCCAGGAAGGCGGCCAGACGGCGCTGCCCGGCGGCGTCGGCCGGTGCCAGGACCGCCGCGGCGGCGACCGCGGGATGGCGCGCCAGCGCGGCTTCGATCTCTCCCAGCTCGATGCGGAAGCCGCGCACTTTGACCTGCTGATCCAGCCGCCCGAGGAAGACGATCTCGCCGTCGGCCCGCAGGCGGGCCAGGTCGCCGGTGCGGTAGAGGCGGCCTCCGGGCCGGCCAGCGAACGCATCGGGGCGGAAGCGCTCGGCGGTGAGCTCGGGGCGGCGCAGGTAACCGCGCGCCAGGCCGGAGCCGCCGACCCAGATCTCCCCCACCACCCCGATGGGGACCGGCCGCTCGTGGGCGTCGAGCAGATAGACCCGGGCGTTGGCCAGCGGCCGCCCGATGGTCGGCGCCGGCGCCTCCCGGCGACCCGCCGAGGGAATAGGCGTGTCGCTGCCAATCCGCCCGGGCAGCGCCGGCCGGGGGCGCGGCACCAGGGCGCCGGTCGAGTAGGTGGTGTCCTCCGAAGGGCCGTAGAGGTTGTACACCTCGGCGATGCCGTTCAGCTCGTAGAGCCGCGCCGCCAGCTCGCCGGGCAGCGGCTCGCCGGCGAGGTTGATCGTGCGCACCGAGGCGGGCACGGCGCCGGCCCGCACCAGCTCGGCCATGGCCGAGGGCACGGTGTTGATCAGGGTGACCTCGCCGGCGGCGGGCAGCTCGGGCAGCGCCAGGGCGCTGGCGGCGAGCAGCACCGTGCCGCCCGCGGCCAGCGGCACGAACAGCTCGAACACCGACAGGTCGAAGCAGATCGAGGTCGCGGCCAGCACGCCGTCGAGGCGCTCGCGCGGGAAGGCGGCGAGCGCCCAGGCCACCATCGCCACGGCGCCGCGGTGGGTGATGGCGACGCCCTTGGGCGTCCCGGTCGACCCGGAGGTGTAGATGACATAGGCGAGCTGCTCGGCATGGCGCCAGCCGCGCGGCTCGGCGGCTCCCGCGGCAAGGTCATCCTCCCAGTCCGGCCCCTCCGGCCCCTCCGCCCTCTCCGCCCCCTCCGAGGAACCGTCGAGCAGCTCCACCTGGCCCGTGAAGGCGGGCAGGCCGGCAAGCAGGCCGCGCTGGGTGAGCAACACCGCCGCCGCCGCGTCGTCGAGCATGAAGGCCAGGCGCTCGCGCGGGTAAGAGGGATCGAGCGGCAGGTAGGCGCCGCCGGCCTTGAGCACCGCCAGCAGGCCGGCCACCATCTCCGGCTGCCGGTCGGCGAGCACGCCGACCGGCATCTCGGGGCCCACTCCGAGCCGGTGCAGTCGCCGGGCAAGCAAATTGGCCCGGCAGTCGAGCTCGCCGTAGGTCAGGCGCTCGCCGCCGCACACCAGCGCCGTGGCGTGCGGCTGCCGCGCCGCCCGGGCCTCGAACAGCTCGTGCAGGCCGCGGTCGAGCGGGAAGTGCGCCGCCGTGTCGTTCCACTCGGCGAGGAGCTGCGCGCTCTCGGCTGGAGCGAGCAAGGGCAGGTCGCCGAGCCGTAGCTCCGGCGCGGCGGCGGCCGCGGACAGCAGCGCCGCCAGGTGGCCCACCAGACGCGCGACGGTCGGCCGGTCGAAGAGGTCGGTGCTGTACTCGAGCTCGCCGGCGAGCGCTCCGCTCTCTTCGAAGTGCTCCCAGAGAGAGAGCGTCAGGTCGAACTTCGCGGCGCCGTTGTGCAGGGACACGGGCGTGGCGTCCACTCCCGGCAGCCGCAAGGCCGCGGCGGGCCCGTCTTGCAGCGCCAGCATCACCTGGAACAGCGGGCTGCGCGACAGGTCGCGCTCGGGTTGCAGCGCCTCGACCAGCCGCTCGAAGGGCACGTCCTGGTGGGCGTAGGCGCCCAGCGCCGCCGCCCGCACCCGCGCGAGAAGCTGCCGCCACGGCGGGTCGCCCGCGAGGCTGGCGCGCAGAGGCAGCGTGTTGACGAAGCAGCCGATCAGGCCGGCGAGCTCAGGCCGGCCGCGGTTGGCCACCGGCGTGCCGACCACCAGGTCTTCCTGTCCGGTGCAGCGGTGGAGCAGCGCCAGCAGCGCCGCGAGCAGGGTCATGAAGCGAGTCGCTCCCTCGCGGCCCGCCAGCCGGCGCAGTGCGGAGGCGACCTCCGCGGGCACCTGGATCGGCAGGACGGCGCCGCGCAGGGACTGCACCGGCGGGCGCGGCCGGTCCGCCGGCAAGTCGAGGGAGGCCGGCGCCCCGGCCAGCTGCCGGCGCCAGTAGGAGAGCACCTCTGTCAAGGCCTCGCCGTCCAGCCACTGCCGCTGCCAGCGGGCATAGTCGGCGTATTGAACGGGCAGGGCGGGGAGGTCCATGTCACCGGGCGCGCCAGGCGCGCCGGGCGGCGAGAGGCGCAGGCCGTACAGCGCTCCCAGCTCGCGCCCAAGCACCGCGAGCGACCAGCCGTCGGCCACGGCATGGTGCAGGTTGAGGAAGAGCAGATGGTCGTCGCCGCCGAGCCGCAGCAGCAAGGCGCGCAGCAGCGGCCCGCGCGCGAGGTCGAAGGGGCGCGCCGCCTCGCGGCCGAGGAGACGCATCGCGGCGCGCAGCCGCGGCCGGGCCAGGCCCTCCAGGTCCACCAGCGCCAGCGCCGGCTCGGCGGCGGGGCCGATCACCTGCATGGGCGCGCCGCCCGGCGCGGCGGCGAAGGTGGTGCGCAGCGCCGCGTGGCGGCCGGCGAGCCCGCGCAGCGCCCGCGACAGGGCGGCGGCGTCGAGCGTGCCGCGCAAACGGAAGGCGGCCGGCATGTTGTAGGCGGCGGTGCCTGGCGCGAGCTGGTCGAGCAGCCAGAGCCTCTCCTGCGCGAAGCTCGCCGGCGCCGGGGCGGCCGGCGCGCCGCTGCCGGCGCGTGGCGCCGTGGGGATCGGCGCCGAGGAGATCGGCGGCGCGGCGCGGGCTGGCTTGTGCGGGTGCGCGGTATCGGACCAGTCGCCGCGCCTGGGCGCGGCAGGGGACGAGTCGCCGCGCCTGGGCGCGGCGGGGGCCGAGTCGCCGCTGCCGGGCGCGGCCTCGATCGCCGCCGCCAGCGCGGCCACGGTCGGAGCCGCGAGGATCAGGGCGACCGGCACCTCCCTGCCGAGGGCGTCGCCGAGGCGCCAGGCCAGGCGCGTGGCGAGCAGAGAGTGGCCGCCAAGCACGAAGAAGCTCTCGTCGATGCCGACCGTTTCTCTCCCCAGCAGGTCCGCCCAGATCCCGGCCAGCAGCTCTTGCAGCGGAGTGCGTGGCGGCCCGCCGGCCGAGGGCGCGCCGCTGCCCTGGGCATCGTCCCAACGCGGCGCCGGCAGGGCGCGGCGGTCCACCTTGCCATTGGGCGTCAGCGGCAGCGCCGCGAGCGCCACCCATCTCGCCGGCACCATGTAGGCCGGCAGCCGAGCGGCGAGGCGATGGCGCAGGCGATCGAAATCGATCGGATCTCCCCCCGCAACCCCCGCCGCCGGCGCGAGGTAGGCCACCAGTTGCCGGTCGCCTCGCGGGTCGGCCCAGACCAGCACCGCCGCGGCGCCGACCCCGGGCTGCGCGCGCAACGCCTCTTCGATCTCTCCCAGCTCGATGCGGAAGCCCCGGACCTTGACCTGGTGGTCGCGGCGTCCGAGAAAACGCACCCGGCCGTCGGGCAGGAAGTGAGCGAGGTCTCCGGTGCGGTACAGCCGCTCGCCCGGGCGGTTGGCGAAGGGGTCGGGCAGGAAGCGCTCCGCGGTCAGCTCCGGCCGGCCGAGGTAGGCGCGAGCCAGTCCGGCGCCGCCGAGGAAAATCTCCCCGGGCACACCCACCGCCATCGGCTCGAGCCGCTCGTCGAGGACGTGCAGCCGCGTTCCCGGCAAGGGGCGGCCGATCGCCGGCGCGGCGCGGTCGTCGCGCGCCACCACCTGGCAGGTCGAATAGGTGGTGTCCTCGGACGGACCGTACAGGTTGAGCACCCGCTCGACACCCGGCGAGCGATAGACCGCGTCGGCGAGCTCGCGGGCGAGCGGCTCGCCGGCCAGGTTGACCGTGCGCAGCGCCGGCGGCAGCGCGCCCCGGCCCACCAGCTCGGCGATCGCCGAGGGGACCGTGTTGACCAGCGTCGGCTCCCCGTCGGCGGCCGGCTCCGACAGGGCCAGGGCGTTGTCCGCCAGCACCACCGCGCCTCCCAGGGCGAGCGGAACGAAGATCTCGAACACCGACAGGTCGAAGCAGATCGACGTCGAGGCGAGCACCCGCGCCAGCTCGGCCGGCGAGAAGGCGCCGGCCGCCCAGCGCACCAGCGCCGCCGCGCTGCGATGCTCGATGGCCACGCCTTTCGGCCTGCCGGTCGATCCCGAGGTGTAGATGACGTAGGCAAGATTGCAGCCGATCGCGCCGCCGGTGGCGCGGCCGGCGGGCGCGGCCGCCCGGAGCTCCGCGGCGCGGGCCGCTGAGACCCGCCGCGGGCTCATCTCCGGCGCGGCGTTCGCGGTGCTCGCGGCGGTGGGCGGCGGATCGTCGAGCAGCAGGCGCGGCAGGACCGGCGCGGCGCGCCGCGCGCCGCGCGCCAGGCGCCCCGCCAGCCGCCGCTCGGTCACCAGCGCTCGGGCGCCGCTGTCGGCGAGCATGAAGTCCAGGCGCTCGGCAGGGTAGGCCGGGTCGAGCGGCACGTAGGCCCCCCCCGCCTCGAGGATGGCGAGCATGCCGGCGACCATCTCCGGAGAGCGCCCGGCGCAGATCGCCACCCGCACCTCCGGCCCGACCCCGAGCCGGCGCAGCCCTTGCGCCAGGGCGCCGGCCCGCGCCGCGAGCTCGCCATAGGTCACGCGATGCCGGCCGCCGATCAGCGCTACCGCCTCCGGCGAGCGCGCCGCCTGCGCCGCGAACAGCTCGTGCAGGGCCATGTCGCCGGTATCGCCGGCCTCGCGTGCCTCGCAGGCTCGCTCGCCCCTGGTGTCGTTCCACTCCGCGAGCAGCTGCCAGCGCTCGGCGGGGGAGAGCAGGGGCAGCTCGCCCACCGGCCGCCCGGGAGCGGCGGCCGCCGCGGCCAGCAGGCAGGCGAAGTGCTGAAGCAGCCGCGCCGCCGTGGCGGCGTCGAAGAGGTCGGTGCTGAACTCCAGCGAGGCCAGCAGGGCGCCGTCCGTCTCGGCGCAGGCGAGCGAGAGGTCGAACTGCGCGCTGCGCCGCCGCACCGCCACCGACTCGAGCCGCAGCCCGCCGAGTTTCATGCGTGCGCCCGCCTCGCCGAGCGCGAAGCCGGCCAGTCCCTCCGCGGTGGCGCCTTGCGCCTGTTGCAGCACGAACAGCGCCTGGAAAACCGGCGAGCGATCGGCCTCGCGCTCCGGCCGCAGGCGCTCGACCAGCAGCGGGAAGGGCAGCTCCTGGTGCGCCAGGGCCGCCAGGCAGGTGGCGCGCGCCCGCGCCAGCAGGTCGCCGAAGCTCGGCTCGCCTTCCGGCCCGCGCCCGAGGTCCAGGCGCAGGGCCACGGGATTGACGAAGTAGCCGACCAGACCGGCGAGCTCCGCGCTGCCGCTGCCGGCGCGCCCGGAGGTCGGCGATCCCACGCAGACCTCCGCCATGCCGCCGTGGCGGTGCAGCAGCGCCGCGAAGCCGGCCAGCAAGGTCATGTAAAAGGTCGCGCCGCCGCTTCGCCCCAGCCTCTTGAGCTCCGCGGCGAGCGTCCCTGCCACCGGCAAAGCACAGGTCGCGCCGCGGAAGCTTTGCACCGGCGGCCGCACTCTGTCCGCCGGCAGGTCGAGCTGCGGCAGGTCGCCCCCGAGCTGGCGGCTCCAGTAGCTCCACAGCCTCTCGCCTTCGACGCCGGCGAGGCGCCGCTCCTGGCGCCGGACGTGCTCGACGAAGGTGAGCGGCAGCGCGGGCAGCGGCGCCCCGGGCGAGCCATAGAGCACGGCGAGCTCTTGCAGCAGGATCCCGAGCGACCAGAAGTCGGCCACGATGTGGTGCACGGCCAGGATCACCAGATGCTCGCCCGCGGACAGGTGCAGCACGGCGACACGCAGCAACGGACCGCGCCGCAGGTCGAAGGGCCGCCAGGCGCACTCCGCCAGGCGCCGAGCGACTTCCTTCTCGCCGCGGTCCGCGACGTCGTCCTCGGCGAAGCCGATCGCCGCGCGAACGATCTCCGAAGCCGCCGGCGCGACGCGCTGCCGCGGCTCGCCGGCCTGGTCGTCGAAGGTGGAGCGCAGCGCGGGATGACGGGCAGCCAACCGTTCGCAGGCGGCGCGCAGCGCCGGCACGTCGAGCTCGCCGCGAATGCGCGCCGCCCCGGCGAGGATGTAGGCCGGGTTGCCCGGCGCCAGCCGGTCGAGGAACCAGAGCGCCCGCTGGCCATGCGACAGGCCGGCTTCCACCTCTCCCTCGCCGCCCGCCGCGGCGACCACCGCTCCGGACGGCAAATCGATGGGCGAGGCGGCCGGCTCCTGGCGCGCCAGGATGGCCGCGACTTGCTCGGCGACGCCGTCCAGGCTCGCGCCGCCCAGCAGGTCGGCAAGCGGCAGCGCGACGCCGAGGGCGGCCTCGACCTGGTGGCCGAGCTGCACGGCGCTCAGCGAGTCGAGACCCTGGGCGGCGAGCGGCAGGTCCGCGCGCAGCGGCCCGGCTACGCTCAGCGCCAGCTCGGCCTGCCGCCGCAGCCAGGCAACGAGCGCCGGCCCGCGATCGGCCGCGGCAAGTGCCGCCAGTCCGGCCGGATCGAAAGGCGGCGGCGAGCCGCCCGGCCGCACCCCGGTGGCGGCGGCAGGCGATCTCGTCACCGCGCCGCCGCGGGCGCGTCGCCGGATTGCCCGCCGCGGCGAGCCGACCTGGCCGCCGCCGCCGCCAGAAACCGCGGTGCTCCCGCCGCCGGCAGTCGTGTCGGGTGATGTCTTAGGGGGGGAAGGGGACGCCCCCGCCCCTGACGCACGGACGAGTTTCTTTCTCGGCAGGTCGATCTCGCCCGGCTCGCCCAGGCGGCTGCGCGCCAGGGCGGCCAGGCTCCCGGCCAGGTAGGCGTCGCGGCAGGCGAGGCGCTGGATCTTGCCGCTCGAGGTCTTCGGGACGGTGCCGGTGCGCGCCAGGACCACCTCGTACACCTGCACCTCGTGTTCCTGGGCGACGGCGAGCCGGATGGCCTCGATCAGCTCCTGCATGCCGCCGCGATAGGCGCGCTCCACCTCTTGCACCACGACCAGCCGCTCCTCGCCGCCCGCTTCGACGGCGAAAGCGGCGCCGCAGCCCGGACGCAGGGCCTGGTGGCTGCGCTCGGCGGTGAGCTCGACGTCCTGCGGATAGAGATTGCGGCCACGGATGATGACCAGGTCCTTGGCGCGGCCGGTGACGTACAGCTCGCCGTCGCGAAGGAAGCCCAGGTCGCCGGTGCGCAGGAAGGGGCCGACTCCCAACGCGCCACCGCCGGCCAGGCGGGCGCCGAAATCCTGCCGCGTCGCCTCTTCTCGTTGCCAGTAGCCGCGGGCCACGCTGGGCCCCGCGACCCAGATCTCGCCCACCTGGCCGGGCGGGCACTCGGCCCCGGACTGCGGATCGGCGATGACCAGCCGCTGCCCCAGCCACGCTTGGCCGCAGCCGACCAGCTCCCGGGCCGCGGCGCGGCGCGGCGCCGCCGGGACCACCTGGTTGCGCTCGAGCGGCGCGCTCTCCACCCGCACCACCCGTGGCGCCGCGTTGCGCCGGCCGCCGGCGACGAAGAGGGTCGCTTCGGCCAGGCCGTAGCAGGGATAGAACGCCGCGCGGCGGAAGCCGCAGGGCGCAAAGGCCGCGGCGAAGCGCCGCAAGGTATTGGCGCGCACCGGCTCGGCGCCGCAGAAGGCCACGCGCCAGCTCGAGAGGTCGAGGCCGGCGCGCTCCTCGGCCGTCGCCGAACGCAGGGCGAGCTCATACGCGAAATTGGGGCCGCCGCTGGTGTTGGCGCGGTAGCGGCTGATCGCCGCCAACCAGCGCCGCGGCCGCTGCAGGAAGGCGAGCGGCGACATCAGGATGCAGCGGGCTCCCGAATAGAGCGGCTGCAGGACGTTGCCGATCAGTCCCATGTCGTGGTAGAGCGGCAGCCAGCCCACCACGACCGACTCGCGGTCCTGACCGAAGGCGGCCGCGATCATGCGCTCGTTGTGCAGCAGGTTGGCATGGGTGACCATGACGCCCTTGGGCAGGCTGGTCGAGCCCGAGGTGTACTGCAGCAAGGCCAGCGCCTCGGGGTCCGCCGCGGGCAGGCCGTCAGGATCGGCCGGCGCGAGGTCGATCTCGTCGCTCGCCAGCAGGCGCACCGCCGCGAGCTCGGGGACTCCCGCGACGAGCGCCTGCGCCCCGCCCGCCGCCGCTAGCACCGCGGTCGTGGTCAGGGCGGCGGCCGGGCTGGCGTCGCGGGTGATCGCGCGCAGCCGGCGTTGCGAGCGGTCGTTGGCGCGCGGCGGGTAGGCGGGAACGGCGACCGCGCCGGCGTAGAGGCAAGCGAAGAAGGCGGCGATGAACTCCAGTCCCGCCGGGAAGAGCAGCAGAACCCGCTCGCCGGGAGCGGCGGCCTGGCGCAGCGCGGCCGCGATCTGGCGCGCCCGCTTGTCGAGATCGGCAAAGCTCGCCCGCTCGGCCTCGACCTCGCCATCGGCAAGGAAGACGTAGGCAGGCTGCCCGCCGGGCTCCGCCGCCCGCCGGTGCAAGAGCTCGGTGAGCTTTCGCGGCTGCTTGTTTCGGCCTGCCATCTGCGTCCTTCCCTGATAGTGCCGGTCATGCCTGAAAACGAGCCGTGAAACGAGGCTCTCTTTCGCGACCGGGAAACCCTTGAAACGACAGGGGAACGGCGTGCCCGCGCGGTGCTCGTAAGAGGCCATCAACTGCTGGTGTGCGAGGGGTGGGGAGGGGGACTGTGGTAGCCTACCGTGCTCGTAGACCGCAGCGGGCCCCGTCATCGGCCCATCGGCCCCCGCAGCGGGCCTTCGCATCGGCCGGCGGCCAGCCGGCCCAGACCCGCGGCTTTTTCTGGAGAGCGTCCTGATGAGTCGTCTTACCCGTAAGGAGATCAAGCGCGACGAGTTCGCCAAAGCGGTGGGGCGCAGCGTCGAATATGCCGAGAGCCATTCGCGAGGCCTGATCTTCGGCATCGGCGCGGCCCTGCTGGCGCTGGTCGCCGGGGTCGCCATCTTCTTGTTCTTGAGCCACCGGGCCGACCGGGCCAACGAAGCGCTGGCCTTCGCCGTGAAGGTGTATCAGGCGCCCATCGACCCTGCCGGCGCCAAGCCCAACGATGCCAAGGAGCCGAGCTTCGCCAACGAAGTCCAGCGGCGCGCGCGCGCCCGGCAGCTTCTCGCCGCCGTGCGCAGCGATTACCACTTCTCCGACGCGGCGGACGTCGCCGCCATCTACCTCGCCGAGCTCGAGGCCGCCGAGGGCAAGACCGACCAGGCGCGCCGCTTGTGGAGCGAACTGGTGAGCAAGCACGGCCGCCAGATGGTTGGCGCGCAGGCCCGCGTCAACTTGATGGATCTCGACCGCAAGCAGGGCAAGGGGCAGAAGGTGGTCCAGGACCTGAAAACGATGCTCGACGAGTCCGATCCGCCGCTGCCCCAGGACGTGATCCTCTACCAGCTGGCGACCACCCTCGAGCAGCTCGGCCGCCGGCCCGAGGCGGCGCAGAGCTATCAGCGCATCGTCGACGAGTTCCCGCAATCTGCCTACCGGCAGCCGGCCCAGCAGCGGCTGAGCGAGCTGGAACCGGCACGGGCGGCCGGCGCCGCCTCCTTCGGATCGCTGCCGAGCTTCTGACACGGCGGCCGCCTGACGGCTCCCGATGACGCTGCCGTACCGCATCCTGGAGCGCAAGCGCGCCGGAATGCGGCTCTCCGATGACGAGGTCCGGGCGGTGGCGCGCGGCGCCGCCGACGGCTCGTGGAGCGACGCTCAGCTCGCCGCTTTCCTGATGGCGGCGGCGATCCGCGGCCTCGATCCGGCCGAGACCTCGGCGCTGACCACGGCGATGCTGGAATCGGGCGAGCGCTGGGAAGTGGCGCGGGAAGTGCCGCTGGCCTGCGACAAGCACTCGACCGGCGGCGTGGGCGACAAGGTCTCGATCCCGCTGGCGCCGCTGCTGGCGAGCTGCGGCCTGCCCATGGTGATGCTGACCGGCCGCGGCCTCGGCCACACCGGCGGCACCGCCGACAAGCTGGAGAGCATTCCCGGCCTCGACCTCGCGCTCGACCGCGCCCGCTGTCTCGAGCTGCTGCGCGGCTGCGGCGTGGCGAGCGGCATTGCCACGGAGGCCATCGCGCCTGCCGACCGGCGCCTGTATGCCCTGCGCGATGTGACTGCCACCATCGACTCGGTTCCCCTGGTCACCGCCAGCATCTTGTCGAAGAAGCTGGCGGTCGGAGCGGCGGCGGTGGTCTTCGACGTCAAGACCGGCAACGGCGCTTTCTTCCCCGATCGCGCCCAGGCGCGGGAGCTCGCCCGCTCGCTGGTCGGAACGGCGCGCGCCCTGGGCAGGCGGGCCGGCGCCTTGCTGACCGACATGAGCCAGCCGCTCGGCCGCTGGGTGGGCCACAGCGCCGAGATCAGGGAGTCGCTTGCCCTGCTCGGCGGCGAGGGGCCGCCCGATCTCCTGGAGGTCACCCTGACCCTGGCCGAGGAGGTCTCGCGCCTGGTGGGCCGGCCGCTCGCCCGCGCCGACCTCGAAGCGGCCCTGGCCAGCGGCCGCGCCCGCGAGCGGTTCGACCGCTGGGCCGCCCTGCAAGGCGCCGACCGCGCCTGGCTGGCGCGGCCAACCTTCGCCCTCGCGCCGGTCGAGTCGCCGCTCACCGCCGCCCGCGGCGGCGTGCTCGCCGCTGTCGACTGCCGCCAGCTCGGCCTTCTCCTGGTCGAAGCCGGAGCCGGCCGCGCCCACCCCGGGGCGGCAATCGACCACGGCGTGGCGCTCCACTGTCGAGCGCGCCTCGGCCAGCCAGTCGCCGCCGGCGAGGAGCTGGCGCGTGTCTACCTGCGGCGCGAGGAGCCGCGCCTCGTCGAGCGCCTCGCCGCCTGCTTCACCGTTGCCGACCGCGGCGAAGCGCCGCCCCTGATCGTCGAACGGGTGGAGGTTTAGACGTAACTCGTTCGTGCGTCAGGGGAGGGGGCGTCCCCTTCCCCCCCGGCGCCGCCGGGCTGGGACCCGGCGGCTGGGGAGATCCGGGAAGGGGATCCGCGAGGGGTTGCGGGGGGAGATCCAGTAGATGCTTTGAGTAGTCCACCACCGCGCATCGCAGTGGCGTTTCATCCCTCGGGATCGGTACAGCTGGTGGCGGCTAGAATGAACTCTTACCGAAATTGCTGGCGAGGATGGCGAGGTCGAGGCCGTCGACGATGCCGTCGCCGTTGAGGTCGGCGGCCAGGTTGTAGCGGTCGTCGAAGCGGTGGGCGCCGAAGGCGAGGGCGAGCAGGATCAGGTCCGCTCCGTCGACGCGCCCGTCGCGGTTGATGTCGCCGGGCAGGAAGACCGTGCCGGCGACGAGGAAATCGGTGACGTCGCGATCGATCACGTTGGGTGGGCTGGCGAGGTCCTGGCTGGTCAGGTGGACGGCGACCAGCCCCTTGAGCGGCGTCTGCGGGCGGAAGACCATCTGCAGCTTGCTCGAATTGCCGGTCACCGACGGGCTGACCGCCTGGCCGTTGATCGACAGCGTCGTCGCCCTGAGGTCGATTCCCTTGCCGAAGTCGTAGAGGTCGACGTCGATCTCGGTGTTTGCCGGGACGTCGGTTCGCGCCGGCGGGGGATACACCAGGCCGGTGACCGGAGGCACCTTGTCGGCGCCGCTCAGCACGTCGGCAAACGTCGCGGCCAGGATGTCATATCCCGCGGCATTGGGATGCAAGTTGTCGGCGCCTCCCAGGTAGTCATGGCTGAAGGCGTCCGGAGTGTAGTAGAAGAAGACCTCGAAGGGATCGGCCAGCGAGCGGCCCTGGCGCCAGGCGAGCTCGCGGATCGCGGCCGCCAGGCCGGCAGTCTGCTGGTTCTCGCCATCCACGCTGGCGGCGGGGAGGCGCGGGGGGACGGTGGCGTGGACGACCTTGTATCCCTGGCTCTCGGCCTTCCTCGCGATCAGGTCGAGATTGGTGGCGATGGTCTCGGTCGAGATCTTCACGTTGATGTCGTTGGTGCCTTCCATCAGCAGCAGGGTGCCGGCTCGCGGGGGCAGCGCCAAATCGATGCGCGTCAAGCCTTGGGCGGTGGTCTCGCCCGACTGGCCGGCGTTCTGCACCACCGACGAGATGCCGCGCCGATCCAGGAGCGTCTGCAGGCGCGCCGGATAGCCGCCCGCGTTGAGGCCGTCGCCGACGCCGAAGGTGATGCTGTCGCCGAAGGCGAGGAAGAACTGCTGGGCCGCCGCGGCCTGCGGCAGGACCAGGACGGCCGCGGCCGCCGCGCCGAGGGCGAGGCAGGCAACCGCCATGGTCCCGGACGGGCGCCGGGGACGAGCCGCGGGGACGGGAGCGCGCCGTGACGTGCTCACGGTTGTGGCCGCGCCTCTCGCCGATCGCCGGAGGTGGCCGGGGCGGGTCGCCAGGAGGCCGCGCGCTCGCCTCCGGTCAGCGGGTAGCGAAGGGCGGCCGACGGGTCCCTGCCCGGCGCCAGGACGGGGCGCCCGGCCTCGCCGCTCTCGCCGCCAGCGACGAAGGTGGCGACCCGGGAGGGCCTGCCCGCGGCATCCAGCTCGAGGACCTCCCAGCCGTTCGGGCGAGAGGTGACGTAGAGCAGCCGCGCGGGTCCGGGCCGCGGCGCCTGTGCGTCCAGCCGGACCACCGAGTGATTGGACGAGACGACCGGCAGCAGGCCGGGAGAGGCAGGCTCGAAGCTCGGAAAGACGGAGCCCGCGGGACCGACCACCTGCGGCTCGCCCCAGCGGCCGTTGCGAAAGCGCGCCGTGACGACCCGGTAGGCGCCGGCCGCCGCGTCGAGCCGGCTCCAGGCGAGTAGCGCGCCGCCGTCGGCCGCGACGACCGCCGGAGTGATGTCGGGCACGTCGTTGTCGGCCGCCACCCGGCGCGGCGCGCTCCAGGACCCCTCCCGCCCAAGGCTCCACACGATCTCGTCGTCGTGGCCGTCGAACGCGCTCCAGGCGAGCAGCCACGAGCCGTCGTCGAGGCGCGCGGCGCTGAGCGCGAGTTGGCTGCCCGGCCCGGGCGGCGAGATCAGACGCGGCTCGCCCCATCCCATGCCGCTCCACGGCGCGTAGCGCACCGCGAGCGAGCGCCGGTCCGCTCCGTCCAGCCATACCAGGCCGGCGAGCCGGCCCGCCTCGATCAGAGGCAGCGGCTCGAGGCGCAACGCCGCGCTGCGCCCGGGCGGCGGCGGCAGCGATGCGGCCGGCTCCGCCGCGTCGGCGGCCCTGCCCGCGGCGCCGTCCGTCCCGTGTGCAGCATCAGGGTCGGCGCCACGGCCGGCGCGTCCCGCCAGCAGCACGATCTCGGTGCCCCGCCCCGCCGGCGCGACCGCCGCGGCGATCCATCCGTCGCCCGATTCGCCCACCGTTCCGGCCGCCGCCAGCCACGCCCCCGCCGGCAGCGCCAGCTCGACCCGCCTGCCCGATGCCAGCTCGAGCCACGTTCCGCCCTGGGACGCCGCCTGCACTGCCCCGGTCGTTGCCTCAACGTCCTGAGCCGGTGGCGCCGCGGCGGCAGACGGCGGGCCTGCCACGAGCAATGCCGCGACCAGCACCAGGGCGGCCGCCGCGGTCATCGCCAGCACAAGTTCTCTCCGCGAGCGGCGGCCCGGGCCTTGCGCTCGTGTGGTTGCGATCGTCGATGTCATGGAAAGGCCGAGAACGAGAAGAGAAGATGACAGCGTCCCGGTAGGCTGGCTGGCCGCGGAAGCCACGGACGCCGCCACGGCCGCCAGATCCTATTGCGCCTCGAAGGAGGGAGTCAATCGCGTTCACTCTGCAGGGTGCGCGCCCCGGGTACGATCGTCGGTCTGCGCGGGTACGTCGTTGACGTATAATCGTGAAGTGAGCGGCGTGCACTTCATCGAGACTCCGACCTTCCGTCGAGTCTGCGATGACCTGCTCTCGCCCGATGAGTTTCGTGCCTTGCAGCTCGTGGGCAGGCGCGTTCGCACGTTGATCAAGGAGTTGTCATGAACAAGAAGCGCTTCGGTGAGATGCTCGGCTCGCTGGACGAGGCCGTCGAGATCGCTCGCGGCAAGCGGAAGCCCGCGCGGGATTACACCCTAACCGAGCCGGACGCTCGCGCGATCCGTCGTTCGCTTGGCCTCACGCAAGTGGAGTTTGCGGCGCTCCTCAATGTCCCGGTGGCCACGATTCAGGGCTATGAGCAGGGGCGGCGCGCACCCGATGCGCCAGCACGCACCCTGCTGCGCGTCGCTTTGGCAGCCCCAGAGCTCCTACGGAGCATCCACGTGGACAGGAGGATCGCGAAGGCTTCCGGATCGCCCGAAGGACGACGCTAGGGGCCTAGCGGCCGACGTCGAGCCCGCGGCTGCGAACGAGGTCCATCTCGATGGCGCGAACCGCCAGGCGGACGGACTTCCCGAGAGCTGGAGGGAGTGCCGACAGGGCTAGCGGGCGGCGCGCCTCGCGCAGGTCGCTGGCGCGCTGCTCGAGCGGCATGAGGCGGGCAACGTTGCGCTCGAGCGCGCCTACCGGGGTGGTCGAATTCTTCGCCGCCGTCTTTCTGGCGGCGGAAGCCTTCTTTGCTGCCGACCGAAACGCTGTGGGCGCGCCGGACCCCTTCTTGGCGGGCTTGAGGATGGAGCGCTTGGTTGCCATGAGGCGATGATACTCCCCTGGGATTCGACGAGGACGATGCCTGCCGGTTGGATGCGCCGGGTCCCTGCCCGGCAATCTGATTGGATGCGCCGGGTCCCTGCCCGGCGCTGGGGGTGGGTCGCGCTATCATGCCGGGGATGCGGGCGGCCATCCTTGCGGTCGGCTCGGAGCTTCTTGGCACCGAGCGGCTGGACACCAATTCGCTGCGCTTGACCGCGGCGTTCGACCGTCATGGCGTCGAGCTGCGGCGCAAGGCGGTGGTGGGCGACGCCGAGGACGAGATCGCCGCCGACCTGCGCTCGGCGCTGCCCAGGGTCGAGGTAGTGGTGGTCACGGGCGGGCTCGGCCCGACCGCCGACGACGTCACCCGCCAGGCGGTGGCGGCGGCGCTCGGCCGCTCCCTTAGCCTCGACGCGGAGGTGCTCGCGGGGATCGAGCGGCGCTTCGCCCGGCTCGGCTGGCGCATGCCCGAAGTCAACCGCCGCCAGGCGGAGGTCATCTCGGGGGCGGAGGTTCTGGCCAATGCCCGCGGCACGGCGCCTGGCATGCGGCTCGAGGCCGGGAAGGCGACGCTCTTTCTCTTCCCTGGGGTCCCCGCCGAGCTGGAGGGCATGATCGAGACCCATCTCGAGCCCTGGCTGGCCGCGCGGTCGGGCGGGGCGAGCCGGGAGACGGCGGTGCTCAAGGTGGCGGGCCTGCCAGAGTCGCTGGTCGAGGAGCGCATCGCACCCGCCTACGACGAGTTCGGCAGGGAATCGATCACCATCCTCTCGAAGCCGGGGGAGATCCTGTTGCAGGCCACCGCGGCCGGCACCACGGAGGAGCGTCGCGCCCGCCTGGCGGCGATGACGGCGCGGCTCTCCGCGCTGGTCGGCGACGCGGTCTACGCCGCCCGCGCCGAAGACAGCCTGGAGAGCGTCGTGGGAGACCTGTTGCGCGCCGCCGGGGCCACCGTGGCGGTCGCCGAGTCGTGCACCGGCGGGCTCCTGGGCGAAAGGCTGAGCCGCATTCCGGGCAGCAGCGACTACTTCGTGGGCGGTGCGATCACTTACAGCGACCGCCTCAAGCGTCAGCTCCTGGGCGTCCCGGCGGCGCTGCTCGCCGAGCACGGCGCGGTCTCCGAGCCGGTGGCCCGCGCCATGGCGGCAGGCGCGCTTGCGGCCTTCGGCAGCGACTACGCGGTGGCGATCACCGGCGTCGCCGGTCCTGGAGGCGGCAGCGCGGCCAAGCCGGTGGGGACAGTGCATCTGGCCGTCGCCGGCCCGCCTCTCGCTGGCCGCGATGCCGCGACAGGCGGCCGCGGCGCCGCGGACACCGCGAGCGCCGCGAGCGAGCGGGCGGAAGGCAGGCGCGACGCCGAGCCCCGAGGCGGAGGCGCGGCGGGCAGCACGGGCGAGCGGACCGGAGCCGGGGGCGTGGCCGAGGAAGCCGGCGGCGGTATACAGCACCGCCGTGTGCGCCTCCCCGGCGATCGCGAGCGGATCCGCTGGCAGGCGAGCCAGCTCGCCCTCGAGCTGCTGCGCCGGCGGCTGCTTGCCTCCGCTGCCGCGGCAGCGGGAAGCGCCGACCCAGGCGAGGCAGGTCCGCCGGAAGCCCTGCCCACCCGGGTGAAAGCCGAGGCCGAAGCGGGATGAGGCCGCGGGGCGCGCCACGCCTGCGCGGCAGAGCCGGTTGACGGCGGACCGAGGCACAGGCCACCAGCCGATGAGGCTCTTCGTCGCCCTGGAGATTCCCGAGCCGGTTCGCCGCGAAGTGCGGCGCCGCATGGCGGGGCTGCGGCAGCGGCTGCCGGGAGCGCGCTGGGTCGATCCCGACGTCTTGCACTTGACTCTGTTGTTCCTGGGCGAGACCGAGCCGGAGCGCGTGCCGGCGCTCACCGCCCGGCTGCGCGCGGCCTTCGCGCCGCACGCGCCGCTGGAGCTGCGGCTGGCCGGCGGCGGCACCTTCCCCCCCGGGCGCCCGGCGCGCGTGGCGTGGGTGGGTGTCGAGGCGCCGGAAGCCCCAGCCGCCCTTCACTCCCTGCACGCCGACGCCGTGCGCGCCGCGGTCGAGGCGGTTGGCCACCAGCCCGACGAGCGCCCCTACCAGGCGCATGTCACCCTGGCGCGCTGCGCGTCTCCCTGGCGGCGGGAGGCCGCCGACAAGTTCGCCGCCGCCTTCCCGGGCGAGATCGGCCCCCCCTTCGTCGCCTCCCGCGGTGTGCTGATCGAGAGCAAGCTGTCGCCGCGGGGGCCGCGCTACCGCGAGGTGGAATCGCTGCCGATGGCAGAGGCGCCGGCTTGAGCGCGGCAGCCTCCATCGCGGTGCTTGCCGCCGCCTACCTGCTCGGCTCCATCTCCTGGAGCTACCTGATCGTCAAGCTCATCCAGGGGCGCGACGTGCGCACCGTGGGCAGCGGCAACGCCGGAGCCACCAACGTCCTGCGCGCCGCCGGCAAGGCGCCGGCCGCGGCGGCGCTGCTCCTCGACCTGGGCAAGGGGGTCGCGGCGGTGGCCATCGCGCGCGGCATCGGCGCGCCGCCGCAGGTGGTGGGAGGAGCGGCGGTGGCGGTGGTGCTCGGGCACGTCTTTCCCGTCTTCCTCGGATTCCGCGGCGGCAAGGGTGTGGCCACGGCGGCGGGCGCGCTGGGCGCGCTCGCCCCTGCCGCCATGGTCGCCGGGCTGGCGATTTTCGCCGCAGTCGTGGCCTGGAAGCGCTATGTCTCGCTGGGCTCGGTGGTGACGGCGGCGGTCTTCCCCCTGCTCGCCTACGCCGTGCAGCGGATGGGGTGGCAGGCGGGCGATGGGGGATGGCTGGTGCTGGCCGCGGCGGCGATCGCGGCCATCATCGTCGTGCGGCATGCGGGCAACCTCCGCCGCTTGCGCCAGGGAACCGAGCTGCGATTGGGCGAGCGGCGGGGCGACCCCGGCGGCGACTCCGCCGGCGGCGCTGCCAGGCAGGGGAAGGACGGGAACGGCAAGGAGGGGGCCGGAAAGGCCCGGGCGTGAGGCCAGCCATCGGCGTCCTCGGCGCCGGTTCGTGGGGCACGGCCCTGGCCGTCCACCTGGCCGGCGCCGGCGGCCACCGCGTCGGCCTGTGGGCGCGCCACCGCGAGCTGGCCGAGCGCCTGGCGGCCGAGCGCGTCAACCACGACTACCTGCCGGGCGTGGCCATCCCGCCGGGCGTCGAGCCGACGGCCGACCTGGCGGCGCTGGCCGGCAGCGACGTGGTCCTGCTGGTCGTGCCGTCGCACGGCTTCCGCACCGTGCTGCGGCAGTTCCTGGCGGTGCGGCGGGACGGTCCGCCGCTGGCGCTGGTCTCGGCCACCAAGGGGATCGAAACCGACACCCTGGCGCGCATGAGCCAGGTCGCCGCCGAGGAGGCGGCCGCGGCGGGATGCGAGCTGCGCCTGGCCGTCCTCGCCGGCCCCAGCTTCGCCGCGGAGGTGGCGCGCCACGGACCGACGGCGGCGGTGATCGCCTCGCAGGACGCGGAGCTGGCAACCGAGATCCGGGCCACCTTCGCCACTCCGACGCTGCGCCTCTATTCGTCGCCCGACGTGGCGGGCGTCGAGCTCGGCGGCGCGACCAAGAACGTCATCGCCATCGCCGCGGGCACGGTGGTCGGCCTGGGCTTCGGCCACAACACGCTGGCGGCGCTGATCACGCGCGGCCTGCACGAGATCACCCGCCTGGGCGTGGCCTGCGGCGGCCAGCCGCGCACCTTCGCCGGCCTCGCCGGCCTCGGCGACCTGGTCCTCACCTGCACCGGCGACCTGTCGCGCAACCGCCGCACCGGCCTGCAGCTCGCCGCCGGCAACTCGCTCGACCAGATCACCGGCGGCACCCAGATGGTGGCCGAAGGCATCCGCAACTCGGTCGCCATCGCCCGGCTGGCCGCCGCCCGCGGCGTCGAGATGCCGATCATTCAGCAGATGGTGGCGGTCATGTACGAGGGCAAGGACCCCCGGCGCGCGCTCGACGAGCTGATGACCCGCGAGCTCAAGGCCGAGACGCAGCCGTAAAGCGGGTCAGGAGCAGGGCAAGCCCACGAGAGTATCCTGGACCTGCGTCGCAGGGTGGCCGTCGGTGTTGTTGTAGGTCCTGTCGTGCCCGGTCACGAAGTCGTGGACCTGAATGCTGAAGCCGACGTCGGTGCCAGGTGTAATAAAGACCCAAAAGAGGCCGTTGATTACACAGGCATTGAGCACCTTGACCAGCACCTCCGGGTTGTCTTGCCCGAACAACCAGATCAGCCCGCCGTGGACGACGCCGAGCTGCTTGGTGGGGAGCGCCTGACCCGCGCCGGAGAGCCCGCCTCCCCGGCTGGTGGAATACGTCATCGTCACGCCGAAACGCTTGTCCCCGAGGTTGTTGTCGATGCACAAGAGGGTGTCGCTCGGGATGCAGGCGCTGGTGAGGTCGTCCTGCACGATGATGAGGCCGGGAAAGTTCGGTACGGCGTCTCCCCCCAGAGGCGGATGCGTGGTATCGGTTTCGACCACGTTGGGGCAGGGCGTGGTTGAATTGTTCATGAAGACCGAGCCGGGACCGCTGATGGCATGAGTAAAGGTGATGGTGTCCCCGGCGCTGACGGGAGCCGCCGCGAAATCGAAGGTCACCGGGACGAAGACTGTGCTGGGGCCGGGCAGGTCGATGACTTCCGTGTGCGGCGAGCCGATGATCGGGCCATCGTAAGTTCCGCGCCGGACCAGGAGCGTGATGCGGTAGGTCCCGGCCGTGTCGGTGCTGTAGGAGAGCTTCACCGTGCGCAGGTTGGTGCCTGCGAAGGGCTTCACGTAGAGACCTCGCGGCCCTGACGGAAGCAAAGTGTCCACGTGGTCCCCCCCGGTCCCGAACGGGCAGGAGACCACAGTGCTGGCAAGCAGCGGCGCCGCGCCGAGAAGCGTAGCCGCGGCGAGCAGCGCGAGTGCGGCGAGACTGTGCGCGATACGGCGGCGATGAGCGTTCATGCTTCTCCTCCTCGTTAAGGTGTGCGGGGCGGTGCGCGGTCCGTGCCTCCTTCGGCGGGCGGTGGGACCGCGGCGGCGCTGCCGGCGGCGTCGGGCGTGCCGCTTGCCGCGGCAGGGACGGCCGCGGCGGGCCGGGTCTCGCCTCCGGGCTCGCCTTTGGATTCGATTGGGACCGCGGGCGGCGCCTCGGCGCGCGGGGCGCGCAAGACCAGCGGGGCGATCTTCTCGGGGTTCTTCTTGAGCTCGCGGGCGAGCTTCTCGCCGATGGCGCGCTGCAGTTTGCGGCGCCCGGCGTCGTCGAGCTTGCCGGCGTCGATCCAGCCCCCGGCGGTGCGGCCGTGGCCGCCGCCCTTGCCCTTGCGGCCCAGCAGGCGGCGCATCAGGGAGCCGGCGTCGGCGCGCGGATTGGTGGTGCGGATGGAGAGGTAGAGGCGGTCGCCGAAGTAGCCGGTGACCAGCGACCAGGTCTTGCCTTCCATGCGCAGGAGCAGGTCGGCGATCTCCGGCACGATGTCGGGATGCTCGACGACGCCGAGGTGGCTGGCGATCAGCGAGTCGACCGACTCCAGCCGCTCGAGCGCCTCGTGCAGCTCGCCGAAGTAGCTCAGCGGCAGGCGCGGGTTCTGGATGCGCGCCAGCAGGCGGTGGTCGGCCTGCGGGAAGAACAGGTCGAAGATCGCCTTGTCGGGGCCGGCAAACTCGCGCGCGAAGTCCTGGGTCTCGGCGCGGATGGCGTAGATGAGGGCGGTGGCCAGCCCGTGGGAAGGCTTGACTCCGGCGGCGAGCATGTATTCGGCCAGGATGGTCGCGGTCGCGCCGTAGCGCGGGCGGACGTCGAAGAGGCGGGCGAGCTGCGTGGCCTTGCGCAGCGGGTGGTGATCGATCACGAGGTCCGGGACGATGCCCGCCGGCAGCTGGTTGTTGCCGGTCTGCGGCTGGGTGTCGACGAGGGCGAAGCGCGCGTAGTTCTTGAAGTTGAGATGCCGGACGTGGCTGAAGGCGAGGTGCAGGCTGCGCACCATCTCGCGGTTCTCGGCGCGGCCGATCATGCCGCCGTAGGCAACCGTGACTCTCTGCTGCCAGGCGCCGCGCAGGACGCGCGACAGCAGGATGGCCGAGGCCAGGGCGTCGGGGTCCGGGTTGTCGTGGGTGAGGACCAGCCAGCGCCCGCCCCTGCCCTGCTGCCGAACCAGCTCCGCCAGGCTCGAGCAGCGGTCGCGCGTGGCCTCCGTGATCATCCGGGCCGGATTCTACCCCCAAGCCCCCCAGGGACCCTGGAGGGCGCAAGGGCGCCCGGGGATCCGCAAGACGGACTCGCCAGCGCGCCCGACCCCGCCGTGGCCGCCGCTACTTCACCTTGGAGATGGTGAACTTCCCGAAGCTGACGCCGACGTTCCAGCCCTCGCCCTTGCCGGCGATGGCGAGCGAGACCTTGCCCTTGGTCAAGACGGTGGTCTCGCCGGTCTTGTGGGCTCCGGCGTTGGCTTCGGCCGCCGCGTAGCTCCCGTAGAGGTCGTTGATGCTGCGCACCGGGGTGAACTCGCCCTTACCCTCGATCCTGAACTTGCCGGCGGTCAGCCCGCCCCCCTTGGAGGTGAGCCTCACGCTGGCGTGCTGGCCGTTGTCGCAGGTGATCTCGCCCGTGCCGTGGGCGCGTTGGACGACGGCCGCCCACTCGGAGAGGGAGAACGTCAGGTCGCATTTCGTCTTGCCTTCCTTGGCGGCCTCCGTCGCGGGGGGGGCCCCAAGCATGAGAAGCAGGGCCAGCACCGAGCCGAGGACCAGGCTGCGCTTGATCGTCATGGCGAGTCTCCTTGTCGCGGCCTCCGCCCTCCGGCTGGACGCCGTGGCGGCAAGACCTTGCCTCCTTAGCAAGCAAACTCCGCGCCTCTTTCCCCCGGCTCCGCGAGGCCTGCGCCAACAGTGCTACGATTGCCGACTCCGCTCCAGGCGGGGGCCGCCATCCATGATCCAGGAGCTCTTCCACATCGGCAGGTTCGCCATCAGCCCCTTCGGGGTGATGCTCGTCTTTGCATTTCTCGCCAGCTACTTGCAGCTCCGCTGGGGGATGCGGCGCCTGGCCATCGGCGACGACGAAGACGCGAGCGCCCTGGTGTTTGCCGCCGGCCTGGGCGGGATCGTCGGCGCCAAGGTCTACTACGCCCTCCTCAACATGGATTGGCACCTGCTGTTCGACCGCTCCGGCCTGGTCTGGTACGGAGGGTTCATCGCCGGCGCCGCGGCGGTCCTGTGGATGATGCGCCGGCGGCGGCTTCCGGCCTGGCCGCTGGTCGACGCGGCGGCGCCGGCGCTCGCGCTCGGCTACGCGGTGGGCCGCATCGGCTGCTTCCTGGTGGGCGACGACTACGGCGTGCCGACCAAGCTGCCCTGGGGAGTCGCCTTCCCCGTCGGCCTGCCGCGGACCACGGCTGGAGAGCTGCGCCAGGTCTTCCACCTGCCCATTCCGGCCAGCGTCGCGGACGACACCCTGCTGCGCGTCCACCCCACCCAGCTCTACGAGACCGCGGTCTGCCTGGGCATCTGGGCCTTTGCGCTGTGGCTGTTCAGGCGCCGGATGGCGGCGGGGGCGCTGGGGCTCACCGTCCTGGGCCTGCTGGCGCTCGAGCGCTTCCTGATCGAGTTCCTGCGCGCCAAGGACGACCGCTTCCTGGGCGACTTCACGGTGGCCCAGGCGATCAGCCTCGCGGTGCTGCTCATCGCCGCGCTTCTCGCCTGGAGGCGCCTGCGCCGGCCCGTCCCGCGCCCGGCGTCTCCGGCCCCGGGTTGAGGGTGCCGGCGCGGACCCTTGGCGCGGCGCCGGCCGCGGACCTCGCCGAGCGCGCGGCCAGCCGCGGTGGCGCGCCGATGCCGCGCCGGCGGCTGCGCCTGCTGACCATCGCCGGCTCGGACTCGGGCGGAGGCGCCGGCATCCAGGCTGATCTCAGAACGTTCGCGGCGCACGGCGCCTACGGCATGACCGCGATCACCGCCCTGACCGCCCAGGACACCCAGGAGGTATGGAGCGTGCACGAGGTGCCGCCGGCGATGGTGGCGGCCCAGATCGATGCCGTACTGCGCGACATCGGCGCCGACGCGGTCAAGATCGGCATGCTGGCCGGCGCCGAGACGGCGCGGGTCGTCGCGGGGCGGCTGCGCGCCTACCTGGCCTCGGGCGTCCCCGCGGGCGCGCCGCCTCTGCCGATCGTGCTCGACCCGGTGATGCTCGCCAAGGGAGGCATGCCGCTGCTTGCCGGCGACGCCGTCGCGGTGATGGCGGGCGAGCTGCTGCCGCTCGCCACCCTGGTCACTCCCAACATTCCCGAGCTGGAGCGGCTGACCGGGCTGCCGGCGGCAGGCGAGGAAGAGCGCCGCCGGGCGGCCGAAGCGCTCGCCGCGCGCGGGCCTGCCGTGCTCGCCAAGGGGGGCCATGCGGCCGCGCAGGCGGGCGAGCCGGTCGTCGACCTGCTGGTCGCCGGCGGGCTCTGCCACCGCTTCGCCCACCCGCGCCTGGCGAGCCGCTCGACGCACGGCACCGGGTGCACTCTCTCCTCGGCGATCGCCGTGCGCCTGGCCGCCGGAGAGGATCTGCCCTTGGCGGTCGGCGGCGCCATCGCGTACCTGCACGGCGCGATCGCGGCTGCCGTTCCGCTGGGCGGCGGCTGCGGACCGGTCGATCATCTCTACCAGATGAAGGGCCGGGCAGGATGAGCGACTCGGTCCCCGCGCCGGCAGAAGCGCTGGCGCCGGCGCGCGACCCGGCGGCCCTCGATCCGGTCAATCCGCTCGCCCCCCTCGACCCGCTCGATCTGCTGGTCGTGGGGGCGGGCCCGACCGGGATTGCGATCGGCGCCGACGCGCGCCGCGCGGGGCTTTCTGTCCTGCTCGTCGATCGCGGCCCGCTCACCGCCTCCATCCAGGAGTACCCGACCTTCATGGAGTTCTTCACCACCCGCGAGCGCCTCGAGATCGCCGACATTCCCTTCGCCATTCCGGAGGACAAGCCCACGCGCCGCCAGGCTCTGGTCTATTACCGCTCCGTGGTCGAGCGCTACGGCATCCCTCTGGCCCTGTTCGAAGAGGCGCTCGAGGTCAGGCGCGACGGCGAAGACTTCTTGGTGCGCTCGCGTCCGGCAGCCGGATGGGATGCCGCGGCGGGCGCCGGACCGCACGGCCGCCTGCGGCGGGCGCGGGCCGTGGCTCTGGCCACCGGCTATTTCGCCGGCAACAAGCGGCTGGGTGTCGCCGGCGAGGACCTTCCCTGGGTACGCCACCGTTACCGCGAGCCCTACCCCCACTTCGCGCAGGACGTGGTGATCGTGGGCGCCGGCAACACCGCGGCGGAGGCGGCCCTCGACCTGTGGCGCAACGGCGCCCGCGTAACCCTGGTGCACCGCGGCGCCCACGTCAGGCCGGGTGTCAAGTACTGGCTGAAGCCGGATATCGAAAACCGCCTGGCGGAAGGCTCGATCCGCGCCCGCTTCAACTCGGTGGTGCGCGCCTTTCACGAGGGCGCCGTGGAGATCGAGACGGCCGGAGGGCCGGAGTCGCTGCCGGCCCAGGCGGCTTTCGTGCTGATCGGGTACCTGCCCGACGTCGAGTTCGAGAGGAGCTGCGGCGTCGAGGTCGATCCGGCAACCCTGATCCCGGCCTTCGATCCCGAGACCTGTGAGTCCAACGTGCCGGGCCTCTATATCGCGGGCACCCTGCAGGCCGGCCGCTACACCGACCGCATCTTCATCGAGAACTCGCGCGACCACGGGGCCAGGATCGTGCGCCACCTGCAGGCCCGTCTCGCCGCCGCCGGGCCCCTGCTGGCAACCTCCCGCCCCAACCGCGGCTGAAGCGGCCGCCCCGCCGCCAGGCGCCGGGTGGGGCCGCGTCGATCCGGTCCCTGTACGGTGCCGTCCTTTCCAGGAGACGGGGAACCGTTGCCGACGGCCGCAGCCGGCCGCAGCCGACCGGAGCAACGGAAGGGACGAGACTGCCGCGGCCGGCCGGTATCCCTCTTGCAACGGCAAACCACGGAATGCTCGACAACGCCTCGGCGGCCAAGGAGCAGCCGGGCTCGACGGCGAGGACGGGCAGGCGCGGATGGCAGCGGCGCGACTATTTCGTCGGCGCGCTGCTGGGAGAGGCGGACCGCGGCGATGCCGCGAAAGGAGTGGAAGATGAGATTTCAGCGCGTCGTCGTGCTGGGTCTGGTGGCGATGTGGCTGGCGGCCGCCGCTGGTTCCGCCGCTGCGGCAGCGCCTCCGCTGGCGGCGGTCGGCGAGACGATCGACGTGCGCGTCGTCAACGTCGAAGCGGTGGTGACCGACTCGCGCGGGCACCGCGTGCGCGGCCTCGCGCCCTCCGACTTCCGCTTGCTGGTCGACGGCAAGGAAACGCCGATCGAATACTTCACCGAAGTCGCGGACGGCCAGACCGCCTGCGCTGCCACCTCGCCTCCCGCCGGCACCTTGTCTCCCGTCGAGCCGGGAGCGGTGGCCAGGAGCTTCCTCGTCTTCGTCGATCATGGCTTTTCGGTGGCGAGAGACCTCGCCCAGGTCTTGAACGGCCTCGAGCGCAACCTGGACAGGCTCGGTCCCGGAGACCGCATGGCGATCGTGGCATGGAACGGACAGAGGCTCGAGGCTTTGACCGGGTGGACGAGCGACCGGGCCCGGCTCGCGGCGGCCCTGGAGCGCGCCCGTGCCCTGCCCTCCGGCGGCCTCCAAGTGCTGGCCGAGCGCAACTCCGCGCAGAGCAACGTCGATCTCGCAGTCTTGACCCGCGGCACGGGCGATCTGTGGTGGGGCTTGGGTGGGCGGGTTGGCCTGCGCGATCTCGGCGCCACGCGGGTCTACCCGTCGGAGGTGGCATTGCCCTTCCCGGCGTCGCCCCTGCTGCCCGTTGCGCCCTCGGGTCCGCCAGCCGTTCCCGCCACGTTCAGAGTTCCCCATGGGTTGTCGGCGGAGGCCTACGCCGATCTGCGCACTTCCGCTCCCCTGGCCGCGGCGGCCGCGCTGCGCGGCATGCCTCCGGCGCCGGGTCGCAAGGTCATGCTGGTGCTCTCGGGCGGCTGGCCTTTCGTCGGTCAGCCGCGGCTCTATTCCCCCCTGACCGAAGCCGCCAACCTGCTCGGCTACACCCTGTATGCGGTGGACGTGCCCGGCCACGACCCGTTGTCGCCGGCGGTGGACGCCTCCGCGCCCGGTCCACGCCTCGATGAGTCCTCCAGGACGATCAGCTCGGACTGGGAACAGCAGTCGCATCAGACCCTCGGCTTCCTTGCCGAGGAGACCGGCGGCGGCACGGCGCTGCGCGGCAACCGTCTCTACGCGTTGGCGCGCGCCGTCGAGGATACCGGCTCGTATTACTGGCTGGGCTTCTCCCCGGCCTGGCAGGCCGACGACCGGCACCACGCCATTCGCCTCGAGCCGCGCAGGCGGGGCATCGAGGTGCGGGCGCGCAGCGGCTTCTCCGATCTCTCGCCCGCCACGCGGAGCGCTCTCCGGGCCGAGAGCCTTCTGCTGCTCGGCGACGACAAGGGCAGACACCTGATTGTGACGCTGGGCCAGCCGCGGCGTGCCGGGCTGGGGAGGATGGAGGTGCCGGTGACTCTGGAAGTGGCGGCCGAGGTCCTGGTCCCCGCGGCGGCCACTGGCGAGTACGTGGCGCGGACCCTGCTGTCGATGGCCGCGGTCGATCGCTCGGGCGGGCGCGCCAGCCTGGCGGCGATGCCGCTCCAGCTGGTCTTTCCCCGCGGTGAGGCGGCCGGCCGCAGCGCACGTCTCGAGACCACTGTCAAACTGCGCCGGACGGCGCAGCGGCTGGTCTTCACCATCGCCGACCCGGCGACCGGCAATGAGGTCTGGCAGGAGGTGGAGGTCAACCCCTGATCGGCGTCTTGATATGCTGTGATGCAGCCTTCGCGAGAGGAGAAGACGACGATGCGGACCTCACCCTTGCTGCGCCTCGCTCTGACTGCCGGCGCATGCGTGGCGCTGGCCTTGCCCGCCGCCGCCCGCCAGACGCCGCCGCGGGGTGGACAGGCGCCGGCGGGTGCCAAGCCGGCAGCCCCACCGACGCCGATTTTCGGCGAGCAGATCGAGGTGCGGGTAGTCAACCTCGAGGTGGTGGTCACCGACAAGAGCGGCCACCGCGTGCCGGATCTCGCGCCCTCCGACTTCCGGTTGCGCGTCGACGGCAAGACGCTGCCGATCGAATACTTCTCCGAGGTGCGCGGCGGCCAGGCCATCGCCGCCACGCCCGGCGCGGCCGCCCAGCAGGCGGTGCGCGGCCTGCCGGACCTCGCGCCGGGAAGCCCGGTCGGCACCAGCTACTTGGTGTTCGTCGACGATTTCTTCTCGATCGAGGCGCGCCGCAACGAGGTCCTGCGCTCGCTCAAGGACGACCTGGCGAAGCTCGGGCCGGAGGACCGCATGGCGATCGTCGCCTTCGACGGCAGGCGGCTCAGCATGCTGTCGAGCTGGTCGAGCTCGCAGCGCGACCTCGCACGGGCGATCGACAAGGAGATGGGCAACCCGGCCTTCGGGCTCAACCGCCAGGCCGAGCTGCGCAGCTACGACAGCTCGGGCGAGCTGCGGAGATCGATAGGTATTGCGCCGACCGGGCGCGGCGCCTTCATGACCCGGCTCTCCATCGAAGAGATCGCCTACGCCGAACAGCTCGGCCAGCAGGTCGAGCGCGTGGTCAGCGGGGCGGTCAGCGCCCTGCACGGCTTCGCCTCGCCGCCCGGACGCAAGGTGATGCTGCTGCTGGCAGGCGGCTGGCCCTTCTCGCCCGCCGAATACGTAGTCAACGACCTGAATCGCCCCATCCTCGGGCGCGACGTGCCGCGCGGCGAAGACCTGCTCAAGCCGCTCGTCGAGACTGCCAACCGGATCGGCTACACCCTCTACCCGGTGGACGTCCCCGGCCTCGAAACCGTGGCCGCGGACGCCTCGGCCGACGCGCCCCGCACGCCGATGCAGAGCTTCGGCCTGCGCGAGCAGGAGCACGAGGGCTCGCTGCAGTTCATCGCCGACCGCACCGGCGGCAAGGCGCTGCTCAACTCGCTGCGCATCGCCGCGCTCGACCATGTGGAAGCCGATACGCGCTCCTACTACTGGCTGGGTTTCACCCCCACCTGGCAGGGCAACGACAAGCGCCACAAGATCGAGGTCGACGTGCTCCGTCCCGGGCTCAAGGCACGCGCGCGCGACAGCTTCCTCGACCGCTCGCGCAAGTCGGAGATCTCGATGATGGTCGAGAGCGCCATGCTGTTCGGCAACCCTACCGGCTCGGCGGGGATGGCGGTCCAGGTGGGCCAGCCGATGAAGACCCGGCGAGGCGAGATGGCGGTCACCGTCAAGCTGGCGATCCCCGCCGACGCCATCACCACGGTGCCGCTCAACGGCAGGTACGCCGCGCAGCTGGAGCTGCGCGTCGCCGCGGTGGGCGACAGAGGAGGACGCTCCGACATCCCGGTCATCCCGTTGCAGCTCAGCTTCAAGGAGCCGCCGGCCAGCGGGAAATACGTGCCGTACGAGACCCGTCTCCTGCTGCGGCGCGAACCGCATCACCTGACGTTTGCGGTCTTCGACACCCTGAGCAACAAGATCATTATCGCCGAAGCCGACGTGAAACCCTGATACGAAACTCGTTGGTGCGCGAGGGCGCCAACCTCCTCTCGCGATACCCGCCATATAATGAGCCCGCCGCCCGGTCCCCTGTCCTGCGCAGGGGGAGGGGGCGATCCGCGGTCGCCCGCTGCCTCCGCGCCTGAAGGCAAGATCGATTCGAGATGAGGAAGGACGATCAACCATGATGAGAACCTGTCGGCCTTGGCTGGCATGTCTGTTGCTGATCCTTGTTGCCGGCGTGGCCTGGGCGCGCCAGGAGACGAAGGCCGCCGCTCCCGCCATTGGCGGCACTCCCGGCAGGTCGCCTGGAAGCAAGCCTGGCGGCAAGCCGGCGGGCAAGCCCGAGGAGGCCGCTGGTTTCGGCGAGTCGGTCACCGTCAACGTCGTCAACGTCGACGTCTTCGTCACCGACAAGAAGAGCGGCAACAGGGTGACCGGCCTCGGCAAGAAAGACTTCGAGCTCTACGAAGATGGCAAACCGATGGCCATCACCAACTTCTACGCGGTGGAAGGGGGCAAGCTCGCCGCCGTCTCCGGCGAGCCCCCGGCCGTGGCGCCCGCGGGGGCGGCGCCGGGCCCGCAGCTCGACCGCCTGCCGGTGCCGGAAGACCAGAAGCTGAGGCTGGTGGTCTACATCGACAACTTCAACCTGCGGCCGTTCCACCGCAACAAGGTCATGCGCGCCTTGCGCGTGTTCCTGGACCAGAAGCTGCGCCGTGACGATCAGGCGATGCTGATCACCTACGACCGCAGCCTGCACGTGCGCCATGGCTTCACCAGCGACTCCTCGCTGATCAACAGCGAGATGCTGGCGCTCGAAAAGATCTCGGCGCAGGGCGTGCACCAGGACTCCGACCGTCGGGAGACCCTGCGCAACATCGACGAATCGAAGTCCGCGGCCGAGGCCGAGGCTTACGCCCGGGCCTATGCCGGCTCGGCGTTCAACGATCTCCAGTTCACCATCGACGCCCTCAAGGACGTGGTCACCATGCTGGCCGGGATGCCGGGGCGCAAGGCGGTGGTCTACGTGAGCGACGGCCTGCCCATGATCGCCGGCCAGGACATCTATTACGCCATCCAGAACAAGTACCGGGAGCAGTCCACCAGCCTCACCCAGACCATGGAGTTCGACGGCTCGCGGCGCTTCGAGGAGCTGGCGGCGACGGCCAACGCCAACCGGGTGACTTTCTACACCATCGATGCCGCGGGTCTGCGGGTCTTCTCCTCGACCACCGCCGAGAACCGCGGCACCGGCGCCGGCACCGACGTCTACGTCGATTCGATCGAAATGTCCAACTTGCAGAGCCCGCTGCAGATGCTGGCGGAGAAGACGGGCGGCGTCGCCATCCTCAACACCAACGAAGTCGGTCCGCGCCTCGACCGCATCGCCCAGGATTTCAGCAGTTTCTACTCCCTGGGCTACTCGCCGCCGCACAGCGGCGACGGCCGCCTCCACCGCCTGCAGGTCAAAGTCAAGCACAAGGGCTGGGAAGTGCGCGTCCGCGAGGGCTACCGCGACAAGAGCCCGGAGTCGCGGATGAACGACAGCACGCTCGCCGCCCTGCACTTTCCGTTCGAGTCCAACCCGCTCGGCATCTCGCTCGAGTTCGGCCGCGCGACGCCGCGCGACGACGGGTACTTCGTGGTGCCGGTCAACGTCCGCATCCCGCTCGGCAAGCTGGTCCTGGTGCCGGGCGAGAAGACGCACGACGCCCGCGTGCGCCTGTTCATCGCGGCCATGGATTCCGACGGCGGCGAATCCGAGGTGCAGCAGACGCCGGTGCCGATCAAGATCCCCGCGGCCGACGCCGGCAAGATCGGCGGCAAGAGCTTCGTGTACACGGTGAGCCTGCTGATGCGCAGCGGCGATCAGAAAGTGGCGATCGGCCTGCGTGACGACGTGGCAGCCCAGGAGTCTTTCGTGACCGGCGGCCTGAGGGTGCAAGCGCGCTAGGACAAGATCTGGAGACCGGGTTTGTGAGTAGGGGGTGGAGGCGGGCTCGGCCAAGGCGGTAGGGACAGAAATTTCGGCTAGGAAAGGGCGGGATGCCGGCAACAAATGGGGAGAACGGGATCGGCGGCCTGATCGCGCTGATGCGCGCGCTGGGCCAGTCGTTGATCGAGGTGGTGCGCGCCGAGCTGCATGCTCTGGGCGAAGATTTCCGGCGCTCCGGCCACCACCTGTGGGTGGCGGTGGCGCTGCTCGGCGGCGCGGCGGCGCTGCTGTTCTGGACCATGGGCGCCGTGCTCTTCGCCCTGGTCGCGATCCTCAACATCTGGCTGCGGCTGTGGGCCGCGGCGTTGATCGTGGTCGCCGTCTTCGTGCTCGCGGCGGGACTCCTCGTCCTCCTCGCCGTCCGCCACCTGCGGCGGTTGGAAAGCCCGGCCGCCGACGTCAAGAAGCGGCTGGCGGACCATCTCGACTGGTGGCAGAACCGGCTCCTGGCCGAGCCCGCCGCACCCACCGCATCCACCGCGCCAGGGCGCCCGATTGCGAGTCACTCCCTGGACAGAGAGGTGCCACCGTCATGAACAAGCTGGAAGAGACGCGGCGCGAGGCGGAGAAGCGCCTGGAGGAGAGCCGCCGCCAGGCCGAAGAGCGGCTGGCCGAGGTCAAGGCTGCGGTCGAGACCGAAGTCGGCCGCGTGCCGCGCAACGCCTCCCTGCTGCTCGTCCTTGCCGCCGGCGCCGGCGGCTTCGCGCTCGCTTTCCGCGCCCGCCGCCGCTCGCGGGCGCGCAAGCAGAAGCGGCGCTGACGCCGTCTGTTCAGTGGTTGGGCGCGCGAGGCCGATTCAGGCCGCGACCGGCCGCTTGAAGACCATGGCGATGTTGTCGGTCGCGCCGGTCTTGAAGTTGACCGAGGTGATGGAAACGAGCTCCCACCCCTCCTCTCCGAGCTGGTTGAGTTGCGTGGCGGCATTCGGGTCCAGCCGGTAGTTCTCGCTGCGGATGTTGATGATCTTGTACTCCCACTTGCTCATTTCCACTCGCTCCTTCCGCGGCAGTCGCCCCCCCAATCTCGTATTGTAGCCCGGATCGGACGGGGGAGCGGACCCTCACATGGCCCGTGGCGCCGCCAAGGTCCTGCCGGACGACAGAACCGGGGATCGTGGCGAGCCCGGCCTCAGGGGCTCATCGCGCCGGCGCCGCGCTGTGCGGTACCATCCGGGCAATGGGAGATACCGCCACTTCAGAAACGCCCCGCGCCAAGCTCCGACCTCACGAGGTCCCGCACCCCACCCTCTCGAGGGACACCGACCCCGCGGCTGAAAGGGTGCAGATCGAGATCCTCCGCAGCCTGCCGGCCTGGCGGAAAGCCGAGCTCATCGAGGAGGCCATCTTGGCTTCGAGAGACCTCGCCCTTGCTGGCCTGCGCGCTCGGCATCCCAAGGCCGGATCGGAGGAGCTGCGCCGGCGCCTCTTCGACCTGGAGCTGGGCGAGGAGGTCGCCGCTCGGGTCTACGGGCCGATCGGCAGCGATTTCAAGAGACCGTGACCAGCTCTGTGTGGATGGTCGCGCTGCTCGTCATCGACGTCTTGGAGGAGCTTGGCGTCCTCTACCATGTCGGCGGCTCGTTCGCGAGCTCGATCCACGGAGTTCCGCGGCAGACCCGCGACCTCGACCTCGTCGCCGACCTGCCTCTGTCGGCGGTCCCTTCTCTTGTCGCTCGGCTCGAAGAGCGGTTTTATCTTGACGACGAGGCCATCCGGCGCGCGATCGAGCGCCGCACCCACTTCAATTTGATCGATCTGTCCTCCGGTTTCAAAGTGGATATCTTCCTGCCGGGCTCCGGAGCCTTCGACCGCAACGAGCTTGCGCGGGCCGCGCCCTACAGGCTGGCCGAAGACTCACCGCGAATGGTCAACGTCAAGTCGCCAGAGGATACCCTGCTGCGCAAGCTCGCCTGGTACCGGCTCGGTGGGGAAGCCTCCGACAGGCAGTGGGAAGACGTTCTGGGCATCGTGCGGACGCAGGCCGAGCGCCTCGACCTCCTCTACCTGCGGCGCTGGGCCGAAGCCCTGGAAGTCGCCGACCTCCTCGATCTCGCCCTCGTCTAGGCTGCTGCGGACCGTCGGCGGGGGTACCCGGCGCGGCGGCTCGCCCGCCCCGCCGGGCCGGAGGCAGGTGCCCCGGTCAAGGCTCGTGGATCTCTTCGGAGAGGGGGAGGACGTCGAAGCCTTCCAGCATCGCCGCCCCCCGCAGGCGCTCGTCGAGGCAGACGAAGCCGGCGCCCGCGGGGCGCTCCTCGAACCAGTCCAGGGCGGCGGCGAGCTGCAAGGCGTCCGCCGCCCGCAAGGGGTGCAGGTTGACGAGTCGGATGGCGCGCTCGCGCACCTCCGAGGTCGGCTCCACGTCCAGGGCGCGGAGCCAGAGCTCGGCGAGCCGCCGGCGGGCATGGTACTGGGAGTGCGGATCGAGCTTGCCGGCGCGGATCAGACGCGCCACCGCGCTGGCGCACTCCACCCGCGAGCTCCACCAGACGACCATGTCGGGATCGTCGCGGAGGATCGACGCCACCCGCAAGCTCCCCTCCTCGCGCACCGCCAGGGCGGCGAGCGCCGAGCTGTCCCAGAAGTTCAGAGCCCTTCCTCCCGATCGGCGAGAAGCGCTTTCAGGAGGGCCCCCTCCGGGTCTTCGGGCCAGGGCAATCTCATGAATTTTTCGACGTCCATCCGCTTTTCGGGAAGGCGTATGGCTCCCCGGCGGAGGAGCCGCATGATCTTCGCCTTGTCGAAGTCGTTTCCCGGCAGCGGCATGAGGCGGGCAATCGGCACCCCGCGCTCCGTGATGAGGACTTCTTCTCCGTCCTTGACCCGCGCGAGGTACTTGGACAGCGAGGCTTTGAGCTGGGCGACACCGGTCGTTTTCATAGGGACAATCTAGTCATCTCGATATGACCTGTCAAGACCGTGCCGCCGCGGCGGACGCGGAGCGCGCGCAGGAGGGAATGCCCGGGCACCGGCTGGCGGACGGGGAAGCGGGGGTGTGAAGGAGTTTTCAGGCCGCCTTCGGCGCCTCCCGCCGCAGCTGGCGCAGCCAGTCGTCGAACGTCGTCGTGGGAGTGCCCAGCGAGCTATCGGACCGGGCCGGATCTCCCGGCTCGCCGCTCTGATACATGCGCAGCACCTTGGCCGTGGTGCGAGTGAAGGCGTTGCGCGTCAGGCTGCCGGCCAGGGATGCCGCCCACACCGGCAGCGAGTACACGCGCTTGCCCGGATGCGCGGCGGCGCAGTAGCGGCGGACCGCGTCGTGGAAATCGACGGCTTGCGGGCCGTAGACCGCGAGCTCACGGTTGGGCGCGCTGGCAGACTGGTAGAAGCGCGACACCAGGCGCGCGTAGTCGCCGGCGGCGAGCAGGTGATAGCGGCTGTGCACCAGCGGCGCCACGAGGCGTCCCTGGCGGGAGGAATGGCTCAGGGAATCCATGAACACGGTGGCGCGGAAGATCGCATACGAGAGGCCGCTGGCCCTAATCGCCGCCTCGCTGGCGACTTTGACCGCGATCTGCGGCAGCTCGTGGTTCTCCGCCGCGAGCGCATGCAGATCCGAGAGGTAGGTCAGGCGCTCGACGCCCGCCCGCGCCGCGGCGGCAAGGACGTTGTCGACCCCCAGCCGCTCGGCGCGTTCGAAAGTGTTCTCTCCCACTGGCCGCCCGCGCAGGTTGATGTGGACGCCGGAGCAGCCGGCGACGGCGCGGTCGAGCGCAGCAATATCCGCGACGTTCCCTGGCGCCGCCGCAAAGGCGCCGCCGAGCTGGCGCCGCACCTTGTCCGCGTCCCGCGTGTAGACGCGCACGGCGAAACCGTCCGCCTGTAGCTGGCGGGCCACGGGCATGCCGAGCATGCCGGTTCCACCCACGACGAGTATGGTTCCAGGCATCGACTCTTTCTTTCCCTGGGATCGATCGCAGGCTTGACTGCTCAGGCCAAAGCCAGGCGCCCCAGTCATTCGATCTTACTCCTCACCGCCTGCGACCCCGAGAGATGAAACGGTGCTGCGAGGACTTCTCACTTGATGTCAGACTCGGCCGCAGATGCCGGGGAATCGCCCCCTGGCCCGGGGCATGCGGGCCTTCACCATCTTCTGGCTCGGGCAGGTGGTGTCGCTTTGCGGCTCGGCCTTGTCGAGCTTCGCGGTGGGGGTATGGGTTTACCAGCGGACCGGATCGGCAACCCAGTTCGCCTTGATCGCCCTCTTCGCCAGCCTGCCCGGGCTGCTGCTCGCACCGTTGGCCGGCGCCCTGCTCGACCGCTTCGACCGGCGGACCATCATGCTGCTCGCCGATTGCGGGGCCGGACTCGCCACCCTCGGCCTGGCTCTGCTGCTGTGGAGCGGCCGGCTGCAGGTCTGGCACATCTACCTCATTGTCGCCGTCAATCGCATCTTTGATTCCTTGAAGGTTCCGGCCCTGTCGGCTTCGACCACGTTGATCGTTCCCAAGGCCCAGCTGCCGCGGGCGAGCGGCATGGCGCAGGTCGGGCCGGCGGTGGCCCAGATCGTGGCGCCGGGCGTCGCCGGCGTGTTGCTGGTCTGGATCGGGCTCGAAGGGATCGTGGCGATCGATTTTGCCACCTTCATCGTCGCCGCCTCGACGGTATTCCCGTTTGCCATTCCGCGGCCGGCGGCGAGCGCCGCGGGATCGGCCGCGCGGGGATCGCTGTGGCGCGAGGCGCTCTCCGGCTGGTCGTACATCCGCAAGCGCCCCGGCCTGCTCGGTCTGCTTGCCTTCTTCGCCGGCTCGTACTTCAGCCTCGGCATCGTCCAGGTGCTGCTGACGCCGCTGGTGCTGAGCTTCGCAACGCCGGCGGTGCTCGGCACCGTGCTGTCGCTGGCGACCAGCGCGCTGCTGCTCGGAGGATTGGCGATCAGTCTCTGGGGTGTGCCGCGACAGCGGGTGCGCGCGATCCTCGGCTTCACCCTGATGCAGGGGCTCGCTCTCCTTGCCGGCGGCTTGCGGCCGAGCGCGGTGCTGGTCACCGCCGGGGCTTTCGTCGTGCTCTGCGGCACGCCGGTCGTCCGCGCCTGCAGCGAGGTCTTGTGGCAGACCCGCGTCGAGCCTGACCTGCAGGGCCGGGTATTCGCCATGCGGCGCCTGATCGGCGGCTCGACCCTGCCGCTCGCCGCCCTCGTCGCGGGGCCCCTCGCCGATCGCGTCTTCAATCCCCTGCTCGCCCCCAACGGCGCGCTTGCGGGGAGCGTCGGCCGCCTGATCGGGGTGGGGACGGGACGCGGCATCGGACTGCTCTTCGTCGTGCTCGGGTTTTTCACCGTGCTCACCGCCGTCGCCGGTTTCCGCTCCCCGCGCCTGCGCCGGCTGGAGGCGGAGCTGCCGGAAGTCATCCCGGACGATCTCGGCTGAGCACTCCGTCCGGCCGGCCGTCCCGAGCTCACCAGCAGCGCGCACTTGGCCTATAATTGACAGTTGAAGGGGCGCCCCTCCTCGATCGCCTGCGCGCGGCTTTCGACTGCCGAGCTCGTAAACGTCGAGCTCGACGACAGCGTAGCGTAAAGGTCCGCTTTGCGTAACTCCGTCTTGCTATTCAAACGAGCGCTCGAATGACCACTCGATTCCTCGGGTCGAGGGTCGGCTTCTCGAACCTGATCGAACTTCTCGGCACCCGGGCCCGCGAGAGCCCCGGCGACCGCGGCTATACCTTTCTGATCGACGGCGGCACGGAAGAGGCCCACTTCACCTACGGCGAGCTCGACAGCCGGGCGCGCGCCATAGCGGCCCTCCTCCAGGATCACGGCGCCGCGGGGGAGCGCGTGCTCCTGCTCTACCCGCCCGGCCTTTCCTATCTCGCCGCGTTCTTCGGCTGTCTCTATGCCGGGGCGGTCGCCGTCCCAGCCTATCCGCCGCGCCACAACCGCAGCCTGCCGCGCCTGCTCGCCATCCTCTCCGATGCGCGGCCGGCGGCGGTGCTGGCCGCCGCCGAGCTGGCGGCCCGCGCCGCCGCCTGGGCGGAGCAGGCGCCGGAGCTCCGCGCCCTCCCCTGGCTGAGCACCGACCCGCTCGCGGTGGAGTGGGCGGCCGCCTGGCGGCCACCGCGGCTCGACCGCGACAGCCTCGCCTTCCTCCAGTACACCTCGGGCTCGACCGGCAGTCCCAAGGGGGTCATGGTCTCCCACGGCAATCTGCTCCACAATTCGGAGCAACTCCAGCGCTGCTTCGGCTACTCGCGGGAGAGCCGCGGCGTGATCTGGCTGCCGCCGTACCACGACATGGGACTGATCGGCGGCTTGCTGCAGCCGCTCTATGGCGGCTGGCCCGTCACCCTGATGTCGCCGGTCGCCTTCCTGCAGCGTCCGGCACGCTGGCTCGAGGCGATCTCGCGCACCCGGGCGACGATCAGCGGCGGACCGAACTTCGCCTACGACCTGTGCGTACGCCGCATCCCCGCGGCGGAGCGCCAGGCCTTTGACCTGGCAAGCTGGGAAGTCGCCTTCGACGGCGCGGAACCGGTGCGGCGGGAGACGCTGGAGCGCTTCGCCGCCGCCTTCGCCCCCTGCGGCTTCCGGCCGGCATCTTTCTACCCCTGCTACGGCCTTGCCGAGGCGACCTTGATCGTCAGCGGCGGCAGGCCCGCGGCGCCGCCGATCATCCGAGCCTTCGCCGCCGCCGCTCTCGAGCGCCACCGGGTGGTGCCGGCGGCCGCGCACGACCCGACGGCGCGGACCCTGGTCGGCTGCGGCACGAACCTCCCCGACCAGCAGCTGCGGATCGTCGACCCGGAGACCGCGGTGCCCTGCTCTCCCGACCAGGTGGGAGAGATCTGGGTGGCGGGCGAGAGCGTTGCGCGCGGCTACTGGCGGCGACCCGAGGAGACCGCGCACACCTTCGGCGCCCGTCCCGAGGGTGGGGGCGGACCCTTCCTGCGCACCGGCGACCTCGGCTTTCTCTCCGGCGGCGAGCTGTTCGTCACCGGCCGTCTGAAGGACCTCCTGATCCTGCGCGGCCGCAACCACTACCCACAGGACGTCGAGGCCTCGGTGGAGGCGAGCCATCCGGCTCTGCGGCCCGGTTGCTCGGCGGTTTTCTCCGTCGAGCTGGGGAGCGAGGAGGCCCTGGTGGTCGCCGCCGAGCTGGAGCGCGGCGCGGGGAAGAGCGCGGAGGCCCGGGAGGAGATCGCCCGGGCGGTGCGCCGGGCCGCCGCCGAGGAGCACGAGGTGCAGGTGCACGACGTCGTATTCCTGCGGCCATCCACCCTGCCCAAGACGTCGAGCGGCAAGGTGCAGCGCCAGGCCTGCCGGCGCGCTTACCTCGCCGGCGATCTCGACGACCTGGGCCGCAGCACCCGCCCGCCCGCCAGTGGCGGCGCCGCGGATACGGAGCCGCCGGCCGCGGAGACAAGCGCCCAGTCGCTCCTCGCCCTGGCACCCGGGCAACGCGAGGCGGCCCTCGTCTCCTGGCTAGGCGCTGAGGCCGGACGCGCGCTGCGCCTGAGCGCGGAAGCGCTCGATCCGGAGCAGCCGCTCACCGAGCTCGGCCTCGACTCCCTGGCCGCGGTCGAGCTCGCGGGCCGCCTGGCCGGCCTTGGGGTCGATCTCCCGCTGGCCGACCTGCTGGCCGGCGCCAGCCTCGCCGCGATTGCCGCGGCGGCGCTATCTCAGCTCGCGGCCCGGTCTGCAGCCGCCGGGGAGCCCCGCGCGGTCAGCGCGGTCTATGCGAGCGACGGGGCCGAGCCGGCACCGGGAGCCGCCGGGACCGACCGGCAAGGCACGACCGCGCTCTCGCATGGGCAGCGGGCGCTCTGGTTCCTGGAGCGCCTGGCGCCGGGGGAGGCGGTCAACCAGATCGTGGCGGCCGCCCGGGTCCGCGCCGGTCTGGATGCGGATGCGCTCGCCCACTCCCTGGCGGCCCTGGCCGAGCGCCATCCGGCGCTGCGCACCACGTTCGCCGAGGCGGGCGGGGAGCCGCTGCAGCGAGTCCACGCGCGGCTCACCCCGGAGTGGTTTCTCGTGGACGCCGGCGACTGGAGCGAGGCACGCCTTGACGAGGAGCTGGCCGCCGAGGGGTACCGCCCGTTCGATCTCGAGCGCGGGCCGCTCATCCGCCTGGGGCACTTCCTGCGGCCCGGGGGCGAACAGGTCCTGCTTTTTGCCATTCACCACCTGGTCGCCGACTTCTGGTCGCTCGCCGTCCTGGCGCGCGAGCTCGGCGAGCTTTACCGGGCGCGGATGGAAGGGAAGGCGCCGGCGCTGGCGCCGCTCGCACGCGACTACCGGGACCATGTCGCGGCGCAGCGGCAGCGTCTCGCCGGCGCGCGTGGAGAGCGGCTCTGGTCCTACTGGCTGGCGCGGCTCGGCGGCGAGTTGCCGGCCCTCGAGCTGGCCGACCGCCCGCGGCCGGCGGTCCAGACCTATCGCGGCGCGGCGCGGACGGCGCGCCTTTCACCGGCCCTGAGCGCCGGGCTCGCCGCCCTGGGGAGAGCGCGCGGCGCAACCCTCTATGCCGTCCTTCTCGCCGGCTTTCAGGCGCTGCTCCATCGCCTGACCGGGCAGCAGGACCTGGTGGTAGGGACACCGATGGCCGGTCGCGCTGGCGCGGAGTGGGCGGAGGTGGTGGGCTACTTCGTCAACCCGGTCGCCTTGCGCGTCGACCTGGCGGGCGACCCCTCCGCGGCGGAGGTGCTCGCCAGGACGCGGGCGGCGGTGCTGGGCGCTCTCGATCACCAGGAGCTTCCACTGGCCCTGCTCGTCGAGCGGCTGCAGCCGATCCGCGACCCCAGCCGGTCGCCGCTCTTCCAGGCGATGTTCGTGCTGCAGCGGGCGCCGCCGGCGGCGGGCAGCCCGCTGGGCGCTTTCGCCCTGGGCGAAGAGGGAGCCATCATAGACCTCGGCGGGGCGGCCCTGGAGTCTCGTCGTTTCACACCCCGGCGGTCGCAGTTCGACCTCACCCTGATGATGGCGCAACTCGACGAGCGCGCGGGCGCCCTGGGAATGGCCCTGCAGTACAACCCGGACCTGTTCGACTCCGCGACGGCCGAGCGCTTGCTGGGGCATTTCGCGACGCTGCTTGCCGGTTTCGCCGGCCTCGCCGCCGATCCGGGCCTGCGGCTCTCCCAGCTGCCGCTCCTCACCGCGGCCGAGTCCCAGCAGCTGCTCGTCGAGTGGAACGTCACCGGGGTCGACTCTAGCTCCGCCGGTCCGCTCGCGGGGGAGCCGGGTCTTCTCGCGGGGGAGGCGGCAGGGGAGGAGTGGCGCCCGATCCACGAGCTGTTCGCGGCGCAGGCCGCGCGCACCCCCGAGGCGATCGCTCTGGTCGCGCCCGAGGGAAGCCTGACCTACGGTGAGCTTGCCCGGCGCGCCGGCCGCCTGGCGAGCCGCCTGCGGCGGCTCGGAGTGGGCCCGGAAGTGCGGGTGGGGATCTGCGCCGAGCGCTCGCCGGCAATGGTGGCAGGACTGCTCGCCATCCTCAAAGCCGGCGGGGCCTACGTGCCGCTCGACCCTGCCTACCCGCGCGAGCGGCTGGCGTTCCTGCTCGCGGACTCGGCCGCTTCCGTCTTGCTTACCCAGGAGCGGCTGGCCGCGAGCCTGCCGCCCCACCACGCCCGCCTCGTTGAAATCGACGAGATCAACGAAATCGACGAAATCGGCGCGATCGACGAAATCGACGCGATCGACGAGCTCGACCCGATCGACGACATCGACCGTGCCGATCGCCTCCTCGAGCGGCCTGCTCCAGCGGTGCGGACTCTGGCGGCAGAGCCCCCGCCCGCGGCGCGGGTCCGCCTCGACCCCGACAACCTGGCCTATGTGATCTACACCTCGGGCTCGACCGGCCGGCCAAAAGGGGTGGGGATCACCCACGGCAGCGCCTGGACACTGCTGCGCTGGGCGCGGCAGCTGTTCCCGCCGGCGGACCTTGCCTGCGTCCTGGCTTCGACCTCGATCTGCTTCGACCTCTCGGTCTTCGAGCTGTTCGTGCCGCTCGCCTGGGGCGGCAGCGTGCTGCTCGCCGCCAACGCCCTGGAGCTGCCGGGCCTCCCCGGCCGCGAGCAGGTGACGCTGCTCAACACGGTGCCGTCGGCCATGGCGGAGCTGGTGCGGCTGCGCGCCGTGCCGGCCAGCGCGCGCACGGTCAACCTGGCGGGTGAGCCGCTGCCGCGGGCCCTGGTCGAGGACCTCTACGCGACTGGGACGGTGCGGCGGGTGCTCAACCTCTACGGTCCGTCGGAGGACACGACCTACTCGACTTGCGAGCGCATCACGGCGGGCGCGACCGAGGCGCCGGGGATCGGCCAGCCGGTCAGCGGGACGGCGGCCTACGTGCTCGACGCCCACCTCGGGCTGCTGCCGATCGGGGCCGCCGGGGAGCTCTACCTCGGCGGGGCGGGCCTGGCCCGCGGTTACCTCGGCCGGCCGGACCTCACGGCCGAGCGGTTCCTGCCGGATCCCTGGAGCCCGCGGCCCGGCGGCCGGCTCTACCGCACGGGCGACCTGGCGCGCCGCCGTCCGGGAGGGGACCTCGACTTCCTGGGACGCATCGACCAGCAAGTCAAGGTGCGAGGGTTCCGCATCGAGCCGGGGGAGATCGAGGCGGCGCTCGCCGCGCACCCGGCGGTGGCCGAGGCGGCGGTGGTGGTACGCGAGCCGGCCCGGCTCCTGGTCGGCTTCTTCGTGCCGGCGCCGGAATCGGCGGCCCTCGGCCCTCGCGGCCCTCTCGGTCTTCTCGAGGTGGCCGCCTTGCGCCAGCACCTGCGGGCCAGGCTGCCGGAGTTCATGGTCCCCTCCGAGCTGGTGGCGCTGGCGCGCCTGCCCCGCACCCCCGGCGGCAAGCTCGACCGCCGCGCCTTGGCCACCCTCGCCGCGGCCGCGCCGGCCGGCCCTGCCGCCGCTGCGAGCACTGCCGGGCGGGCGGCGCCGTTCACCCCGACCGAGGAGCTGCTCGCCGGTATCTGGAGCGAGCTGCTGGGAGTGGAGAGAGTTGCCCCCGGCGACGACTTCTTCGCCCTCGGCGGACACTCGCTGCTGGCGGCGCGGGTCATCTCGCGGGTGCGCGACCTGCTGGGAGTGGAGCTGCCGGTGCGCAGCCTCTTCGAGGCGCCGGCGCTGTCCGCCCTCGCGGCGCGAATCGAAGGCGTCCGCGCCTCGGCGGCACCGGTGGAGCGCGTCGGCCGAGAGCCGCGGCAGCAGGAGCCGCTCCTCTCCTTCGCCCAGGAGCGGCTCTGGTTCCTGGACCGGCTGGAGCCCGGCAGCGCCGTCTACAACATGCCGGCCGCCGTGCTCCTCGCCGGGCGCCTCGAGCCGGCGCCGTTCGCCGCCGCCCTGGTGGCGCTGGGGCAGCGGCATGAGGCCCTGCGCACCACCTTCCGCGAAGTCGCCGGGCAGCCGGTCCAGGTGATCGCCGCCGAGCCGGAGCTTCCCGTGCCGCTCGTCGACCTCACCACGGTGGCCGGGCCGGCGCGCCGGGCCGCGGCCCTGTCCCTCGCCGGGGCCGCGGCGCGCCGGCCGTTCGATCTGGCGCGAGGACCGTTGCTGCGCTGCGTTCTCCTGCGCACCGGCGAGGCCGAGCACGTCGCCCTCTTCAACCTGCACCACATCGTCGCCGACGGCTGGTCGATGGGAATCTTCCTGCGCGACCTGGCCGTCCTTTACGAGGCGGCCCTGAGCGGCCGGCCGTCGCCGCTGCCCGAGCTGGCCGTGCAGTACGCCGACTACGCCGCCTGGCAGCGGCGCTGGCTGGCGGGTGGGATCGCCGAGCGGCAGCTCGCCTACTGGCGCGAACGGCTGCAGGGCGCCCCGACGAGCCTCGACCTCCCCGCCGACCGCCCGCGCCCGGCGGTGCCAAGCCATCGCGGAGCGATGCGGGAGATCGCCTTGCCGGCGCCGCTCTCGCGCCAGCTCGCGGCGCTCTCCCGGCGCCACGGGTCGACCCTCTTCATGACCCTGCTCGCGGCTTTCCAGGCGCTGCTCCGGCGCGTCACCGGGCAAGAGGATCTCCTCCTCGGCTCACCCGTCGCCAACCGGGGCCGGCCGGAGCTCGAGGAGCTGGTGGGCCTGTTCGTCAACACCCTGGTGCTGCGCGCCGATCTCTCCGCCGATCCGCCTTTCGGCGAGCTGCTCGGCCGGGCGCGGGAAGCGGCGCTCGCCGCCTACGACCACCAGGACGTCCCCTTCGAGCGTCTGGTCGAAGAGCTGCGCCCCGAGCGGGACCTCTCCCGCCCGCCTCTGGTCCAGGCGCTGCTCGCGCTGCACAACGCTCCCCCGCCGGTGCCGGCCCTGCACGGCCTGGCCCTCTCGCTGCTGCCGGTCACCAGCGGCACGGCAAAGTTCGATCTCACGCTGGCGCTCGAGGAGCAGGGCGGAGAGCTGCGCGGCGCGATCGAGTACGCGACCGACCTCTTCGACGCCACCACGGTCCAGCGCCTCGCCAGCCACTACCTGCGGCTGCTCGAGGCGATCGTCGCGGATGCCGGCCGGCGTCTCTCGCAGCTGCCGCTGCTGGCGCCGGCCGAGCGCCAGCAGCTTGTCGAGTGGAACGACACCGGCACCGCCTATCCGCGCGAGCTCTGCATCCACCAGCTCTTCGCGCGCCAGGCGGGGCTGCGGCCCGAGCGCGTGGCCATCGTGCAGGGAGAGGAGAGTCTCACCTATCGCCAGCTCGATCGCCGTGCCGATCGCCTGGCACTCCATCTCCGCCGTCTGGGAGTGGGGCCGGAGGTGCCGGTGGGGCTGTGTGTCGAGCGCTCGCTCGCCATGGTGGTCGGCATGCTTGCCACGCTCAAGGCCGGCGGCGCCTACCTCCCCCTCGATCCGGCGCATCCGCGCCGGCAACTGGAGCTCATGCTGGCGGATACCGGTGTGCGGGTGGTGCTGGCCCAGGAACGCCTGGCGGCGCGGCTGCCGCGCGGAGCTCACGTCGTTTTCCTCGAGGGGCGCGAGGCGCTGGAAGGGTGCGACGAGCCGCGCCTCGATCAAGTGGAGCGGGTGGAGCGGGCGGAGCGGGCGGAGCCGGCTGCCCTTTCCAGCGCCGGCCCCGACAGCCTGGCCTACGTGATCTACACCTCCGGCTCGACGGGGCGGCCGAAGGGCGTGGGAGTCCCCCACCGCGCGGTGGTGCGGCTGGTCGAGGGCTCCGGCTACGCCCGCTTCGGCCCCGGCGAGGTCTTCCTGCAGCTCGCGCCGATCGCCTTCGACGCCGCGACGTTCGAGATCTGGGGCGCCCTCGCCCACGGCGCCACGCTGGCGATCATGCCGGCCGGGACGCCCTCGCTTGCCGCCCTCGGCGCAGCGCTGGCGCGCCACCGCGTCACCACCCTCTGGCTGACTGCCGGCCTCTTCCACCAGGTGGTGGAGGAGCGGCTCGACGCGCTCGCCGGCGTCCGCCAGCTGCTGGCCGGCGGCGAGGTGCTGTCGCCGCCGCACGTCCGGCGGCTGGCGGAAGCGCTGCCGTCGTGCCGGCTGATCAACGGCTACGGCCCGACCGAGAACACCACCTTCACCTGCTGCTTCCCGATCGGGCCGGCTACCTTTTCGGGACCCGTACCGATCGGCCGGCCGATCGGCAACACCAGGGCCTGCCTGCTGGATTCGCGGCTCGCGCCGGTGCCGATCGGCGTCGCCGGCGAGCTTTATGCGGGCGGCGACGGCCTCGCCCGGGGCTATCTGGGTCGCCCCGACCTGACGGCGGAAAGGTTCGTGCCCGACCCCTTCGGCGACGCTTTCGACGACCGCCGCGGGCCCGGCGGCCGCCTCTACCGCACCGGCGATCTCGCCCGCCACCTGCCGGATGGCACCATCGAGTTCCTCGGCCGTCGTGACGCGCAGATCAAGCTGCGTGGCTTCCGCATCGAGCCCGGGGAGATCGAGGCGGCTCTCGCCGAGCATCCGGCGATCGCCGGCGCCGCCGTGCTGTTGCGGCAGGAGGGGAGGGACAGCCAGCGCCTGGTGGCCTATCTGGCGGCCGCGGCGTGCGCCGGAAAGAGCGTGCCCACACCCTCCGAGCTCAGGAGCTTCCTCGCCGAGCGCCTGCCGGAACCCATGCTTCCGGCGGCCTACGTGGTGCTCCCGGCCCTGCCGCTGACCGCCAACGGCAAGGTGGACCGGCGGGCCCTGGCGCGCATCGCCCCGGCCCGCGCCGAGAGCGAGGGGCGGGCGCCGCGCACCCCCACCGAGCAGCTCCTTGCCGGCATGTGGTGCGAGCTGCTGCGGGCCGACGGCATCTCCGCCGACGACGATTTCTTCGCCCTGGGAGGGCATTCGCTGCTCGCCACCCGGTTGCTGTCGCGGGTGCGCGACGCCTTCGCGGTGGAGCTGCCGGTGCGTACCCTGTTCGAGCACCCGAGCCTCGCCGCCATGGCCGCGGAGATCGAGCGCTCGTCGCAGCCGGTGCCGGCGGGACCGCCCCCCATCGCGGCCCGAGTCACGACCAGGACGAGGCGCCCCGCCAAGACGGCCAAGACGCCCGAGACGCTGCCGCTGGTGTTTCCTCTCGCCTTCGCGCAGGAGCGGCTCTGGTTCCTCGACCAGCTGCTGCCGGCGAGCCCGCTCTACAACGTTCCGGTGGGGCTGGAGCTGCGCGGCCGGCTCGACCCGGCAGCCCTGGCCGCGGCGCTGACCGCGGTGGTGCGCCGCCACGAGGCGCTGCGCACCACCTTCGCCGATGCCGGCTCGGGCCCGCTCCAGCTCGTCGGCCCTGCCGCTCCCTTCCCCCTGCCGCTGGTGGACCTCTCCGCGCTTGCGCTCGGCCCGCGCCGCGCCGAGACGGAGCGCCTGGCCGCCGCCGAGGCCCGCCGCCCCTTCGATCTGCCGCGCGGACCGCTGATCCGCGCCACGCTGCTGCGCCTGGATCCCGCGGCCGAGCACACGGCCCTGGTCAACCTCCACCATATCGTCTGCGACGGCTGGTCGATGGGATTGCTCCTCGCCGAGCTTTCGGCTCTCTACGCGGCCGGCGCCGCGGCAGAGCCTTCGCCGCTGCCCGCGCTGCCGGTCCAGTACGCCGATTTCGCCGTCTGGCAGCGCTCCTGGCTCGCCGGCGAGGCGCTCGAGGTCCAGCTGCGCTACTGGCGCCAGCGGCTGGCTGGCGCCCCGGCGGCCCTCGACCTGCCGGCCGACCGGCCCCGCCCCGCGCTGCAGAGCTTCCGCGGCGCGGGGGCGGAGCGACGGCTCTCCCCGGCACTGTCAGGGCAGCTGCCGGCGGCGGCCCGCCGACACCGGGTGACCCCCTTCATGCTCCTCCTCGCCGGCCTCCAGGCCCTGCTCGGCCGGCTGTCGGGGCACGAGGACCTGCTCGTCGGCTCGCCGGTCGCCAACCGCCGGCGGCCGGAAACCGAGGGGCTCATCGGGCTCTTCGTCAACACCCTGGCGCTGCGCGGCGACCTCGCCGGCGATCCGCCGGCGGCCGAGCTGCTGGCGCGCGTGCGCGACACCAGCCTGGGCGCCTATGCCCATCAGGACCTGCCGTTCGAGCGCCTGGTCGAGGAGCTGCGCCTGGAGCGCGACCTGTCGCGCTCGGCGCTGTTCTCGGTGTTGCTGGTCGAGCAGAACGTCTCTCTCGACGAGTGGCGCAGCGGCGAGCTGACGCTCGTCCCGCGGGACCTCCCGACCGGCACGGCCAAGTTCGACCTCACCCTGCTCGCCGGCCGCATCGGGCCGCATCTGCGCCTGGGCGCCGAATACAACACCGACCTGTTCGACGCCGCGACGGTCGAGCGTTGGCTGGGCCATTTCGAGACGATGCTCGCCGGTGTCGCCGGTGTCGCCGGCATGGCCGCCGACCCGGGGCCGCGGCTCTCCCAGCTGGCGCTCCTCACCGCGGCTGAGCGCCAGCAGCTGGTGGTGGAATGGAACGCCACGGGGGTAGACCACCTTGCTGACGTGGAGGGGCGCCCGATCCACGAGCTGTTCGCGGCGCAGGCCGACCGCACTCCCGAGGCGATCGCCCTGGTGGCGCCCGAAGGGGCCCTGACCTATCGCGGGCTCGCCCGGCGCGCCGGCCGCCTGGCGAGCCGCCTGCGGCAGCTCGGGGTGGGCCCGGAAGCGCGGGTGGGGATCTGCGCCGAGCGCTCGCTGGAAATGGTGGTGGGGCTGCTCGCGATCCTGCAAGCCGGCGGGGCCTACGTGCCACTCGACCCCGACTATCCACGCGAGCGGCTGGCCTTTCTGCTGGCGGACTCGGCCGCCTCCGTCCTGCTCACCCGGGAGCGGCTGGCCGCGAGCCTGCCGGCCCACCACGCCCGCATCGTCGAGATCGGCGAGATCGGCGAGATTGGCGAGATCGGCGAGGATCCCCCGCCGCCCGCGGCGAAGGTCCGCCTCGACCCCGAGAACCTTGCTTACGTGATCTACACCTCGGGCTCCACCGGCCGCCCGAAAGGGGTGATGAATCGTCACCGCGGCATCCGCAACCGCCTGCTCTGGATGCAGGAGGCCTTCCGGCTGAACGGCGACGACCGGGTGCTGCAGAAGACGCCGTTCAGCTTCGACGTCTCGGTGTGGGAGTTCTTCTGGCCGCTGCTCGCCGGGGCGCGCCTGGTGCTCGCCCGTCCCGGCGGCCACCAGGACCCCGACTACCTGGCGGGACTGATCGCCGAGCAGGGAGTGACGACCGTGCACTTCGTCCCCTCCATGCTCCAGCTCTTCCTCGACTCCCCACTGGCCGCGTGCTGCGCCTCGCTGCGGCGGGTAATCTGCAGCGGCGAGGCGCTGCCACACGAGCTGCAGCAGCGCTACTTTTCGCGCCTCTCCGCGCCGCTCTACAACCTCTACGGTCCGACCGAGGCCGCCGTCGACGTCACCGCGTGGACCTGCGATCCGGCGAGCCCACGGCGGGCCGTGCCGATCGGCCGGCCAATCGCCAACACCCGCGTCCACGTGCTCGGAAGGCGGTTCGAGGCGGTGCCGGTGGGGGTGACCGGGGAGATCTTCCTCGGCGGCGAGGGGCTCGCCCGCGGCTACCTGGGGCGGCCTGACCTCACGGCCGAGCGCTTCGTCCCCGATCCGCTGGGCGCCGAGCCGGGGGCGCGCCTCTACCGCACCGGCGATCTCGGCCGCCACCTGACCGACGGCAGCGTCGAGTTCCTTGGCCGCTCCGACTTCCAGGTCAAGGTGCGCGGCTTCCGCATCGAGCTCGGCGAGATCGAGACGGCGCTCGCCTCCCATCCGGCGGTGGCGCAGGCGGTGGTGACCACCCACGGGGAGGGGGCGGGCGTCGCGCTGGCCGCCTACCTCGTCGTGCGGCAGGTGGCGGCCTCAGTGCCGCCGCCGTCGGTCTCCGAGCTCCGCTCCTATCTCGGCTTGCGGATTCCCGAGTACATGCTGCCGGCGCACTTCGTCGTCCTGCCCAGCCTGCCGCTGTCGGCCAACGGCAAGGTAGACCGCGCCGCCCTGCCGGCGCCGGGCGGTGCGCGGCCGGACCTCGAGGTCGCCTACGTCGAGCCGGGCACGGAGCTCGAGCGCACCGTCGCCGGCATCTGGCGCGCGGTGCTGAAGCTCGAGCGGGTGGGGCGCGACGATAACTTCTTCGCCCTCGGCGGCACGTCGCTGGCCATCGTCCAGGTGCGCCGCCGTCTGCGCCAGGCGACCGGCCGCGATCTCCCCCTGGTAGAGCTCTTCCGTTTCCCCACCGTCGCGGCGGTGGCCGCGCGGCTGGCAACGGAGCTGCCGCAGCGGCCCAGCTTCGATCAGGTCGACGAGCGAGCGCGCCGCGGCCGGCAGGCCGTGGTGCGGCAGCGCCGCGGCGCCCGCGGCGGCGGCCGATGAGCGAGCCGGAAGATCGGGACGCCGGCGCGGCGGTGGCGATCGTCGGCCTCGCCGGACGCTTCCCGGGGGCCCACGGCCTGGCGCAGTTCTGGGAGAATCTCGCGTCGGGGGTGGAGTCGATCGCCACCCTCTCCGAAGAGGACCTGGCGGCCGCCGGAGTGCCGCCCGAAGCGCGGCGCGACCCGCGCTATGTGCGGGCGGAGGGGGCCCTCGACGGCATCGACCTCTTCGACGCCCGCTTCTTCGGCTTCAGCCCGAGCGAGGCGACCCTCCTCGACCCTCAGCACCGGCTCTTCCTCGAGTGCGCCTGGGAAGCCTTGAGCAACGCCGGCTGCGTCCCTGGCCGCTATCGCGGCGCCATCGGCGTCTTCGCCGGGGCGCAGATCAACGGCTACCTGCTGTTCAACCTGCTCCCCAACCGCGACGCCCTGGCCGACGCCGACTGGCTCTCGGCCCGTTTTCTCAACGACAAGGATTTCCTCGCCACGCGGGCGTCCTACCTGCTCGACCTCAAGGGGCCCAGCCTGTCGGTGCAGACCGCCTGCTCGACCTCCCTCGTCGCCGTCCACCTCGCCTGCCGCAGCTTGCTCGGCTACGAGTGCGACATGGCGCTCGCCGGCGGCGTCTCGGCGGTCGTGCCGCACCGCGCCGGCTATCTCTTCCGCGAGGGCGGGGTCCTCTCCCCCGACGGGCACTGCCGGGCCTTCGGCGCCGCGGCGCGCGGCACCGTCCCAGGCAGCGGCGTCGGGGTCGTGGTGCTGAAGCGGCTGGAGGACGCGCTTGCCGAAGGGGACGCGATCCATGCCGTCGTGCTGGGCACGGCGATCAACAACGACGGCGCGGGCAAGGTGGGGTTCACCGCGCCGAGCGTCGGCGCCCAGGCCGAAGTGATCGCCGCCGCCCAGAGCTTTGCCGGGGTCGACGCCGACACCCTCTCCTACGTCGAGGCGCATGGCACGGGCACCTCGTTGGGCGACCCTGTCGAGGTTGCCGCTCTCTGTCAGGCCTTCGCCGCCCGCACCGAGCGGCGGGGCTTCTGCGCCCTGGGCTCGGTCAAGAGCAATATCGGCCATCTCGACGCCGCGGCCGGGGTGGCCGGCCTGATCAAGACGGTGCTCGCCCTCGAGCACCGGCAGATCCCCCCGAGCCTCCACGCCGAGATCCCGAACCCGGAGATCGATTTCGCCAGCTCCCCGTTCTACGTCAATACCGCGCTGCGGGAGTGGACTTCCGCCGGGCCGCGCCGCGCCGGGGTGAGCTCCTTCGGCATCGGCGGCACCAATGCCCATGCCATCCTCGAAGAGGCGCCGCAGCGGGCGCCGGGCAGTGCGTCGCGCCCCTGGCAGCTGCTGCCGCTCTCGGCACGCACGGCGAGCGCCCTCGACACCGCCACCGGCGAGCTGGCCGCCCACCTCGGCCAGCATGCCGAGCTCGACCTCGCCGACGTCGCCTACACCCTGCAGATCGGGCGGCGGGCGTTCGCCCACCGCCGCATCATGGTCTGCCGCGACCGCGCCGAGGCCGCGCGCGCCCTCGCCGATCTCGACCCCGACCTCGTCCGCAGCCGCTTCGAGGAGCGCGCCGGCCGCCCGGTCGTCTTCCTCTTCCCCGGCCAGGGAGCGCAGCACGCGGGCATGGGAGCGGCGCTCTACCACGCGGAGGAGGGCTTCCGCCAGACCTTCGACCGCTGCGCCGAGATCCTGCGCCCCGAGCTCGGCCTCGATCTGCGGCAGGTGCTGTTCGCGGGCGAGGAGGAGGCGGCGGCTCATCTCGCGCGCACCGCCATCGCGCAGGCCGCCCTCTTCGCCGTCGAGTACGGGCTGGCCCGGCTCTTCATCGCCTGGGGGATCGCGCCCGCGGCGATGCTCGGCCACTCGATCGGCGAGTACGTGGCCGCTTGCCTGGCCGGCGTCTTCTCACTCGAAGAGGCGCTGGCGCTGGTCGGGGCACGCGGGCGGTTGATGCAAGAGCTGCCCGCCGGGGCGATGCTGAGCGCCGCGCTGCCGGAAGCGCAGCTGCTTGCCCTGCTCGGCGAGGAGCTGGCGCTTGCCGCCGTCAACGCTCCTGGGCTCACGGTGGCCGCCGGACCCGAGGCGGCGGTGGCCGGCCTCGAGGCCCGTCTCACCGCGGCAGGCATCGAGAGCCGGCGCCTCGCCACCGCGCACGCCTTCCATTCGGCCATGATGGAGCCGGCCCTGGAAGCCTTCGCCCGCGAGGCCGGCAGGCTGCGGCTCAAGCCTCCCCGCATCCCTTATCTCTCGAACCTGACCGGGACCTGGATCACGCCGGCGGAGGCGACCGACGCCGCCTACTGGGTGCGCCACCTGCGGCAGACCGTGCGCTTCTCGGCCGGGGTGCAGGAGCTGCTGCGGGACCCCGGCCGCGTGCTCCTGGAACTGGGACCCGGGCGGACGCTCGCCTCGTTCGTCCGCCGCCATGCGCCGACGACGCCGGCAGCGCCGCCGCCGGTGGTCGTCCAAGCGCTGCCCCACCGGCGCGACGCTCAGCCCGAGCCCGCCTTCCTGCTCGGCGCCCTCGGCCGGCTCTGGCTGGCCGGCGTGGAGGTCGACTGGGAGGCTTTCCACCGCGGCGAGCGGCGCCTGCGAGTGCCGCTCCCCACCCACCCGCTGGAACGCCGGAGCTACTGGCTGGACCCGCCTCGTCCGGCATGGATGCCGGCGCCCGCGACGCCGGCCGATTCGGCGATCCTGCCGCCGCCGCCGACTACCTCGACAGAGGAGGTGAGCGCTCCAGGGGAGGCCGGGCAAGCGCCTCCCGTGGCCGCGCTCGCGAGAGTGCCGGCGGCCGATCCCCCGGCGGCGCCCGGGCGAGCGCCGGGGGCCGTCCCGCGCCATCCGCGACCCGACCTGGAGACCGCCTATCTCGCCCCGCGCGGCGCGCTCGAGGAAGGTCTCGCCGCGCTCTGGCAGGAGGTCCTGGGGATCGATCGGGTCGGGGTTCACGACGACTTCTTCGAGCTCGGCGGACACTCCCTCATGGCCACCCGGCTCACCTCGCGCATCCGCGACCGCTTCGCTCTCGAGGTGCCGCTGGAGACCCTCTTCGCGGCCGCCACGGTGGCGAGGCTGGCGCCGCGCCTGGGGGCGGGATCTGACGGTGCGGGGGAGGAGAAGGGCGCCGTGCTCGCCGCGGGGGTGGCGATCCGGCCGCTGCCGCGGCAGGGGCCGCTAGCGCTCTCCTTCGCCCAGCAGCGGCTGTGGTTCCTCGACCGCCTGGAGCCGGGGAGTCCCTGGTACAACCTGGCCTTCGCCGTCCACCTCGCCGGCGCCCTCGACGTCGCGGCCCTGGCGGGCGCGCTCGACACCCTCGCCGCCCGCCACGAGTCGCTGCGCACCACCTTCGCATCGCGCCAGGGACGGCCGGTGCAGGTCATCGCGGCGCCGGCCCCCGTCCCTGTGCCGGTCGCCGACCTCGCCGGCCTCCCCGCCAGGGCGCGTGAGGCGGAGGCGCGCCGGCTCGCCGGCGAGGAGGCGCGCCGGCCCTTCGATCTCGCGCGCGGTCCGCTCTGCCGGGTGCGCCTGCTGCGGTTGGGCAACGCCGGCCACATGGCGCTCCTCACCCTTCACCACATCGTCTCCGACGGCTGGTCGATGGGGGTATTGGTCGCCGAGCTGGGGGCGCTCTACGAGCGCTCCACCGGCGGAGCCGGGGAGCCGCTCGCCGCGCTGCCCATCCAGTACGCCGACTTCGCGGCCTGGCAGCGCGCCGCGCTCCCCGCGGTGATGGAGACCAAGCTCCTGCCCTACTGGCGGCGGCGGCTCGGCGGCAGCCTGCCGGTGCTGGAGCTCCCCACCGACCGCCCCCGCCCGCCGCTGCAGACCTTCCGCGGCGCCCGCGCCCCGGTGGAATTGCCGGCGCCGCTCACCGCTCGCCTGCGCGCCCTGGCGCGGGAGCGGGGGGCGACTCTCTTCATGACCCTTCTGGCGGGCTTCAAGACCCTCCTCCTGCGCTACACGGAAGAGACCGACCTGCTGGTGGGCACGCCCGTCGCCAACCGCAACCAGAGCCAGATCGAGGGGCTGATCGGCCTCTTCGTCAACACCCTCGTGCTGCGCACCGACCTCGCCGGCGACCCCGCATTCGTGGCCCTGCTCGGCCGCGTGCGCGAGACTACCCTCGGCGCCTACGCCCACCAGGATCTCCCCTTCGAGCGGCTGGTCGAGGAGCTGCAGCCGCGGCGCGACCTGGCGCGCAGCCCGCTCTTCCAGGTGATGCTCGGGCTGGAGACCGCGTCGCCCGCGCCGTGGCGGGTGCCCGGACTCGCCGCCACCACGCTCGAGGTGGACCTCGGGGCCTCCCGGTTCGAGTGCACGTTCTTCCTGGCTCAGAGCAGCGAGAGCGGCGAGAGCGGCGGCGACGGGATCACCGGCCACCTCGAGTACAACCGCGACCTCTTCGATCGCACCACCGCCGCCCGGCTGGTTTCCCATCTGGAAAACCTCCTGGCGGCGGCGGCGGCGGCTCCGGCGACGGCCCTCTCCCGGCTCCTCCTCCTCGCCCCGGCCGAGACGCAGCAGCTCGCCTGGGAGTGGAACGCCGCCGCGCGCGCGGCCCTCCGCGGCACCACCCCCGAGCTGATCCTCGGGCGGGCGGCGGAGCGTCCGCAAGCGACCGCCCTCGCCTGGGGAGAAGCGCGTTTGAGCTACGGCGAGCTCGCCGCCCGCGCCGGCCAGGTGGCGCGGCACCTGCGAACGCTGGGGGTCGGTCCGGAGGTGCTGGTGGCCATCGCCTGCGAGCGCTCGCCGGAAATGGTGATCGGCCTGCTGGGAGTGTGGCTGGCCGGCGGCGCCTACCTGCCGCTCGACCCGTCCTACCCGCCGGAACGGCTGGCCTGGATGCTCGCCGACTCGGGCGCCGCGGTGCTGCTGACCCAGGAGCGGCTGCTCCCCACCCTGCCGCCGCACGCGGCACGCGCCGTCTGCCTGGACCGCGAAGGGCGCGTGATCGCCGGCGGCGCCGCCGCGGACCTGGAGACCGGCGGCTGCCCTCCGGACGTCGAGCCCGCGGCGGTCCCGCCCGACGCCGGCGCCCCCGGCTCCCCCCCGCTGTTGGGGCGGCTGCAGGCGGAGAACCTGGCCTACGTCCTTTACACCTCGGGCTCGACGGGCAGGCCCAAGGGGGTCGGCGTGGCCCACGCCGCCCTGGTCAACTTCCTCGCCGCCATGGCCGAGGAGCCCGGGCTGACGCCGGTGGACCGCCTGCTGGCGGTGACCTCGCTGTCCTTCGACATCGCCGGCCTGGAGATCTGGCTCCCCCTCTTCGTCGGCGCCGAGATCGACCTCGTAAGCCGCGAGACGGCGGCGGACGGGAGGCGGCTCCTGGCGCGCCTTGCCGCCGGGACGACCGTGCTCCAGGCCACCCCCTCCACCTGGCAGCTGCTGCTTGCCGCCGGCTGGCGCGGCGGCGAGGGGATCAAGGCGCTCTGCGGCGGCGAGGCGCTGCCCCCGGCGCTGGCGGCGGAGGTGCGCGGGCGCGCCGGCTCGCTGTGGAACGTCTATGGTCCTACCGAGACGACCATCTGGTCGGCGGTCCACCGGGTGGACGGCGGCGAGCCGGGCTCCATCCCGCTCGGCCATCCCATCGCCAACACCCGCCTCCACCTGCTCGACCCGCGGCTCTGGCCGGTGCCGCTGGGGGTCCCCGGCGAGCTGCTGATCGGCGGCGCCGGTCTCGCCCGCGGCTACCTGGGGCGGCCGAACCTGACCGCCGAGCGGTTCATCCCCGACCCTTACGCCGCGGAGCCCGGAGCTCGGCTGTACCGCACCGGCGACCTCGTCCGCCGCCTGCCCGCCGGCGCCCTCGAGTTCCTCGGCCGCGTCGACCATCAGCTCAAGGTTCGCGGCTATCGCCTCGAGCCGGGGGAGGTCGAGGCCGCCCTCGTCCGCCATCCCGCGGTGCGGGCGGCAGCCGTGGTGGCGCGGGAGGCGCGGCCCGGCGACGTGCGGCTGGTGGCCTACGTCGTGCCGCGCGCCGGGGCGGATCCCGGCGCGCTCGCCGCCCCGGAGCTCCGCGCCCACCTGCGCGCCACCCTCCCCGACCCCATCATCCCCGGCCACTACGTCACCCTTGCGGCGCTGCCGCTGCTGCCCAACGGCAAGGTGGATCGTAAGTCGCTGCCCGCTCCCGCCGGGCCGGCGGCAGCGCCGGCGGCGGGCTTCGTCGCGCCGCGCGGCGAGGTGGAGCGGACGATCGTCCAGGCCTGGCGCGAGGCCCTCGGAGTCGAACGGGTGGGCATCCACGACAACTTCTTCGACCTCGGCGGCCACTCTCTCCTCCTCTCCCAGGTGCATGCGCGGCTGTGCGAGAGCGTCGACCCGGACCTGCCGCTCCTCGACCTGTTCAAGTACCCGACCGTCGCGGCGCTGGCCGAGCGCCTGCGCCCCGACGCGGCAGCCGCGGCAACTGCGGCGGGCCCGGCAGCCGCCGCCGAGCCGGCGGCGCAGACCGGGCGCAGACGCGCCGACCTCCGGCGGCGGCGTGCGGCCACCGGCGGCGCGGTCGGAGGGGGAGGGGTCGGGGAAGGGGGAGGGGGAGAAAGCGGGGGCGGGGAGGTGGTCGCCGTCGTCGGCCTGGCCGGCCGCTTTCCCGGCGCTCCCAGCGTCGGCGCCTTCTGGCGCAACCTGCGGCAGGGAGTCGAATCGATCACATTCTTCGCCGGCGAGGAGCTGGTCGCCGCCGGCGTCGATGCCGGCCTCCTGGCCGACCCCAACTACGTCAAGGCCCGCGGCTTCCTCGACGGCGTCGACCTCTTCGACGCCGCGTTCTTCGGCTACACGCCGCGGGAGGCGGCCATCCTCGACCCGCAGCAGCGCCTCTTCCTGGAGGTCGCGTGGGACGCCCTGGAGAACGCCGGCTACGACGCCGGGAGCTGGGACGGCGCCATCGGCGTCTTCGCCGGCGCGGGCATGAACACCTACCTGGGCCACCTGGTGTCGCATCCCGACCTCCTGGCCTCGGTCGGCGGTTTCCAGGCGATGATCGGCAACGACAAGGACTTCCTCCCCACCCGGGTGTCGTACAAGCTGAACCTGAAGGGCCCCAGCCTCAACGTACAGACCGCCTGCTCGACTTCCCTGGTCGCCGTCCACCTGGCCTGCCAGCAGCTGCTGCACGGCGAGTGCGACATGGCGCTTGCCGGCGGCGCGACGGTGCTGCTGCCGCTGCGCGCCGGCTATCTCTACGAGGAGGGGGGGATCCTCTCTCGCGACGGGCACTGCCGCCCCTTCGACGCCGGAGCCGGGGGGACGGTCGGCGGCAGCGGCGTCGCGGCGGTGGTGCTGAAGCGCCTCGCCGATGCCCTGGACGACGGCGACACCGTCTACGCCGTCATCCGCGGCTCGGCGATCAACAACGACGGCGCCGCAAAGATCGGCTTCACCGCCCCCGGCGTCGAGGGGCAGGCCGCGGTCATCGCCCAGGCCCTCGCCGTCGCCGGGGTCGACCCGGCGACGGTCGGCTACGTCGAGACGCACGGCACCGCCACCGCCCTCGGCGACACCATCGAGATCGCCGCCCTGACGCAGGCGTTCGGCGCCGCCAAGCCAGGCCCCGGCTGGTGCGGCCTCGGCGCGGTGAAGAGCAACGTCGGCCACCTCGACACCGCCGCCGGGGTGGCCGGCCTGATCAAGGCCGTGCTCGCGCTCCACCACGGCGAGATCCCGGCCACCCTGCACTTCACCGCCCCCAACCCGCGGCTCGACCTCGGCGCCGGCCCGTTCCACGTCGTCGACCGCCTGACCCGGTGGCCGGCGGCTTCCTTCCCCCGCCGCGCCGGGGTCAGCGCCTTCGGCATCGGCGGCACCAACGCCCACGTGGTGCTGGAGGAGGCGCCGGCGGCCGGGCCGCCGGCCGCGCCCGCCCGGCCGGCTCAGCTGCTCGTCCTCTCGGCGCAGACCGCGGCGGCCCTGGAGGAGGCGACCGGCAACCTGGCGCGGCACCTCGCGGCCACCGCGGAGCTGTCGCTTGCCGACGCCGCCTACACCCTCCAGGTCGGCCGCAAGGCCTTCTCCCACCGCCGCATCCTCCTCTGCCACGAGCGCGAGGAGGCGGCGGCGGCCCTCGCCGAGCGCGACCCGCGGCGGCTGGCCACCGGTTTCACCGAGTCGTTCGCGCGGCCGGTCGCCTTCCTCTTCCCCGGCGGCGGCGCCCAGCACCCCGGCATGGCGCGCGGGCTCTACGAGGTCGAGGCGGTCTTCCGCCGGCACCTCGACGATTGCCTGGGGCGGCTCGATCCGCTGCTCGGCTTCGACCTGCGCCCCGACCTCTTCCCCGTCGCGGAGCATGTCGAGCAAGCCGAGCGGCGGCTGCAGCGCACCTCGATCGCGCTGCCCGCCCTGTTCGCCGTCGAGTACGCGCTGGCGCAGCTCTGGATGTCGTTCGGCGTGCGCCCGCAGGCGATGATCGGACACAGCCTGGGCGAGTACCCGGCGGCCTGCCTGGCCGGGGTGATGTCGCTCGACGACGCGCTCGCCCTGGTGGTCCTCCGCGGGCGTCTGTTCGAGACCCTGCCCGAGGGGGTGATGCTGAGCGTGCCGCGGCCGGAGGCCGAGGTGCTGCCGCTCCTGCCCGCCGGGGCGGAGCTCTCGGTGGCCGCGGTCAACAGCCCCGACTTCTGCGTCCTCTCGGGCTCGATCGCCGCCATCGAGCAGGCGGAGCAGGCGCTCGCCGCCCGCCAACTCGACGTCCGCCGCCTGCACATCTCGGTCGCCGCCCACTCGCCGATGGTCGAGCCGATCCTCGCCGAGTTCGGCGCCGCCGTGGCTCACCTCCCCCTGGCGCCCCCCGCCATCCCCTTCCTCTCGAACGTCACGGGCACCTGGATCCGCGACGAGGAGGCGACCGACCCCGCCTACTGGGTGCGGCAGCTGCGCCAGACGGTTCGCTTCGGCGAGGGAGTGGGCGAGCTGCTGCGCGAGCCCGAACGGGTGATGCTCGAGGTCGGCCCCGGCCAGACGCTTGGCACCCTGGCGATGCAGCACCCCGGCCGCGGGCCGCAGCACGTTTTCCTCGGCTCGCTGCGCCACCCCCAGGACTGCCGGCCGGATGCCGACGTCCTGCTCGAAGCCCTGGGCCAGCTCTGGCTCGCCGGAGTGCGCGTCAACTGGCGCGCCTTTTCGGCGGGCGAGCGCCGGCGGCGGGTGCCGCTGCCGACCTATCCGTTCGAGCGCCGGCGTCACTGGATCGAGCCCAGCTCTTCCCGCGCGGCCGGCGCCGCCGCTCCTGCCGCCGGAGCGCCCGCCAAACGGCCGGATCTCGCCTCCTGGTTCTACGCTCCGATCTGGCGGCAGGCGATCCCTCTCCCCGCCGCCGCCGACCTGCCGGCGGATCTCCCCGCCGAGGAGACCGCGGACCCGGAGGACGCTCGGACCCCACTGACCTCGGCCTCGGAGCACGGCGCGCGCGGGGAGGAGCCGGCTCGGCGCTGGCTTCTCTTGCTCGACGGCTGCGGTGTGGGCGCCGGCCTGGCGGAGCGCCTCGAACGACGGGGGCGCGAGGTGGTCACCGCGCTGGCGGGCGCAGGGTTCGCGCGCCAGGGCGAGCGCGCCTACACCGTCGCGCCGTGCGGCCGGGCGGACTTCGCCGAGCTGCTGCGCGACCTCGACGCCCAGGGCCGTTTCCCCGAGGCGATCGTCCACCTGTGGACGGTCACCGCGGACGCTCCCGCGCCGAGGGCGGCGGAGGCGACCGCCGCCAGCGCCCTGGAGCTCGGCTTCCACAGCCTGCTCGCCCTGGCGCAGGCCCTCGGGCACTGGCCCGCGCACCCGGTGCGGGTGTGCGTGGTATCGACCGGGGTGCAGCCGGTGACCGGGGAAGAGGATCTCCTGGCGGAGAAAGCGGCGCTCCTCGGCGCGGTCCGAGTGGTGCCGCAGGAGATGCCCCACCTCTCCTGGCGCAGCGTCGACATCGAGCCCCCCCGGGCCGATCGGACGGCGGCGCGCCGGATCGACCGCCTCTTCGACGAGCTCGCCGCCGCCGACCCCGGCGGCGACCTCGCCCACCGCGGCGCCCACCGCTGGGTGCAGGAGTTCGCGCCGTTGCGGCTCGCACGAGGAGACGCGATGGCGGGGCGGCTGCGCGAGCGCGGCGCCTACCTCATCACCGGCGGGCTGGGAGGCGTCGGGCTCGAGATCGCCGCCTACCTGGCAAGGACGGTGCGCGCCCGGCTGGTCTTGACCACCCGTGCGGAGCTGCCGCCGCGCGCCGCATGGGAGGGCTGGCTCGCCGCCCGCCCCGAGGAGCGGTCGGAGGGGCCGCGGGAGTCGGAGGACGCGGAAATTGCGCCGCGGCCGCAGGGTGAGGCGGACCGCACCGTGCGCCGGATCCGCAAGCTGCTGGCCATCGAGGCCCTGGGCGGAGAGGTCCACGTGATGCGCGCCGACGCCGCCGACCTCGACGCCATGCGCGGCGTCCTCGCCGCGGTGCGGGCCGAGCTCAGGGCGCTCCACGGGGTGCTCCACGCCGCGGGGGTGGCCGCCGGCGGCATGGTGGAGTGGAAGACGCACGAGGCCGCGGCGGCCGTCCTCGCTCCCAAGCTCGGCGGGGCGCGGGTGCTGGCGCGTCTCCTCGCCGGCGCCGAGCTCGACTTCGTGGTCCTCTGCTCGGCGGCCAACTCGGTCCTCGGCGGCTTCGGCCAGGTCGACCTGTGCGCCGCGAGCGCCGCCCTCGACGCCGTGGCCGCCGCCTGGCCGGGGCCGTCCCCGTGCCTGGCGATCGATTGGGACACCTGGCGGGACGTCGGGGCCGCCGCCGAGGCCGAGGTGGCGCCCGACCTCGCGGCGCTGCACCGCGAGGGGCTGCGCCACGGCATGAGCTCCGAGGAGGGGGTCGAGGTCTTCGCGCGGGCGCTGCGCGCCCCCCTGCCACGCCTCGTGGTCGCGACCCGCGACCTCCACGCCCTCCTCGCCCAGGCGCGACAGCGCGGCGGGGCGGTGGACCCCCTGGCCGGTTTCGCGGCGGCGCGCCCCGCGCTCGCCGCCCAGGCCCGGCCCGCGCTGCGCAATCCCTATGTCGCGCCGCAGGGCGAGGTCGAACAGGCCGTGGCGGAGCTGTGGCAGGAGATGATGGGGATCGAGCGGGTCGGGGCGCACGACAACTTCTTCCAGCTCGGCGGCCATTCGCTGCTGGCGACGCAGATCGTCTCGCGGCTGCGCGACGCCTTCGCGGTCGAGCTCCCCATCGCCGGCTTCTTCGCGGCGCCCACCGTGGCCGGCCTCGCCGCGGCGGTGGAGAGCCGGCAGTTCCTGCGTGCGGGCGGCGATGGCGGCGGCGGCGGGTCGGGGGAAGCGGTCGAGGCGGAGACGGTGGGCACGGCCGGCGCCGACGTCGAGGCGCTGATGGCCGAAGTCGAGGGTCTCTCGCCGGAGGAAGTCGCGCGGCTCCTCGGGCAGGAGCCGCACGGCGAGGGGACCGGTGCCTGATCTCGCCGCGCGCTTCGCCCAGCTCTCGCCGGCGCAGCGCCGGCTGCTGCTGCAGCGCCTGGGCCGCGGCGGCCCGCCGGCGGCGGCCGTCGAGCGCATTGCGCGGCAGCCACGGGACGGCCGCCTCTTCCCCCTCTCCTTCGCCCAGCAACGCCTCTGGTTCCTCGACCAGCTCGAGCCCGGCCAGGGCTGGTACAACATGCCTCTTTTCTTGCGCCTGCGCGGGCCGCTGGCGCTGCCGGCGCTGCGCCGGGCCTTCCACGACGTCGAGCGGCGGCACGAGGTGTTGCGCACCACCTTCACCCTGGCCGGCGAGCAAGCCGCCCAGGCGATCGCTCCTCCCCGCGGCCTGGCGCTGCCGCTGGCCAACCTCGCCGGACTCCCCACGCCGGCGGCCACGGCCGAGCTCGAGCGGCTGCTGGCGGCGGCGGCGGCGCGGCCCTTCGACCTCGCCCGCGGGCCGCTCTGCCGCGCCCTGCTGTTGCGCCTGGGGGAGCGCGATCATGCGCTGCTGCTCGCTCTCCACCACATCGTCTGCGACGGCTGGTCGCTCGGCGTGCTGGTGCGTGAGCTCGCGGCGCTCTATGGGGCCCATGCGAGCGGCCGGCCGTCCCCTCTGCCGCCACTGCCAATCCAGTACGCCGACTTCGCTGTCTGGCAGCGGCAGTCGCTCGCCGGCGAGGCCCTGGCGCGGCAGCTCGCCTACTGGAAGCGGCAGCTCACGGCGAGCCCGCCCCTGATCGAGCTGCCCACCGACCGTCCCCGTCCGGCGCTGCAGAGCCTGCGCGGCCGCACCCTGCCGCTGCCCCTCCCGGGCGGTCTCTGGAGCGGCGTCCAGACCCTCGCCCGCGGCCTCGAGGCGACCCCGTTCATGGTCCTCCTCGCCGTCTTCAAGGCCCTGCTGCGCCGCCATGCCCGCCAGCCGGACGTGGTCGTGGGGACGCCGGCCGCCAACCGCGGCCGCAGCGAGCTCGAGGAGCTGATCGGGTTCTTCGTCAACACCCTCGTGCTGCGCACCGACCTCGCGGGCGATCCCGCCTTCGCCGCTTTGGTGACACGGGTAAGGCGGGTGGTCGCCGACGCCTCCGCGCATCAGGACCTGCCCTTCGAGCGGCTGGTCGACGAGCTGGCGATCGAGCGCCACCGCGGCCACAACCCCCTCTTCCAGGTCATGTTCATCCTGCAGAGCGATCCGCTGCCCGCCTCCGAGATCGCCGGGCTGGCGCTCACTCCCCTGGAGGTCGAAGGGAGGACGGCCAAGTTCGACTTGATGCTGCAGCTCTGGGAGCAGCCGCGCGGCCTGGCCGGCTTCCTCGAATACAACACCGACCTGTTCGACGCCGCGACGGTGCGCCGCTTCGGCGAGCAGTTCGAGACCCTGCTCGCCGGCGCTCTCGACAGCCCCGAGCGCCCGCTCTCGGCCCTCCCGCTTCTCCCTGCCGCGGCGCGCCACCAGCTCCTCGCCGAGTGGAACGACACCGCCGCCGCCGCGGATCGGCTGGCGCGGGACGTCTGCTGCCTCCACCACCTCTTCGCGGCGCAGGCGGAGCGTACTCCCGAGGCCGTCGCCTTGACCTGGGAAGGCGCGCGCCGGGAAGGTTGGATTGGCGAGGGGGGGAACCTGGAAGTGGGAAGTGAAGAGAGCGGGAGCTGGAGCTACCGCGAGCTCGGCCGCCGCGCCGCCGTCCTCGCTCGCCGGCTGCGCCGCCTCGGGGTGGGGCCCGACCTGCCCGTGGCGATCTGCCTCCGCCGCTCGCCCGCAATGGCGGTGGCGGTCCTCGGCGTGCTCGCCGCCGGCGGCGCCTACGTCCCGCTCGATCCCACCTACCCGCGGGAGCGCCTGGCGAAGATGCTGGAGCTCGCCGAGGCGCGGGTGCTCCTCACCCAGGAGGACCTCCTCCCTGCCTTCCCTGACGCCATTTCTCTCCCCGCTCCCGCGGGCGACTTCTTTCGTCCGTCCGCCTCGGCGGGCCACGAGGTCACGGTGGTCGGGCTGGGCGCGGCCGCGGCGAACGCCGCGGCCGCCGAGGACGTCGCGGCGGACGACCTGGCCTACGTCATCTTCACCTCGGGCTCGACGGGAGTGCCCAAAGGGGTAGCCCTGCCGCACCGCGCCCTGGTCAACCTCTGCCGCTGGCAGCTCGGCCAATCGGCGCTGGGGCCAGGGGCGAAGACCCTGCAGTTCGCCTCGCTGAGCTTCGACGTCTCATGCCAGGAGATGTTCACCACCTGGGCGGCGGGGGGCGCCCTGGTCCTTATCGTGGAGGCGGTGCGGCTCGACGCCGCGGCCCTGCTCGATACTCTGGTGCGCCAGCAGGTCGAGCGCCTCTTCCTGCCCTTCGTCGCCCTGCAGCAGCTCGCCGAGACGGCAGCCGAGCGCCGCCTCTACCCGCGGGCGCTGCGCGAGGTGGTGACCGCCGGCGAGCAGCTGCAGATCACCGGCCCTATCGCCGAGCTCTTCACCCGCCTGCCGTCGGCGCGGCTGTGGAACCAGTATGGCCCCTCGGAGAGCCACGTCGCCACCGCCTTCGCCTTGACCGGCCCGCCACGGGGCTGGTCCGCCCTGCCTCCTATCGGCAGGCCGGTGGCCAACGCCCGCATCCACCTGCTCGACGAAGCCGCCCGGCCGGTCCCCCCAGGTGTGCCCGGCGAGCTCTACATCGGCGGCGACTGCCTGGCGCGCGGCTACTTGCGCCGCCCCGAGCTGACCGCCGAGCGCTTCGTCCCCGATCCGGTGGGCGGCGCCGGCCGGCGGCTCTACCGCACCGGCGACCTCGCGCGCTACCTGCCGGACGGCGAGGTCGAGTTCCTGGGCCGCAACGACCAGCAAGTCAAGATCCGCGGTTTCCGCGTCGAGCCGGGGGAGATCGAGGCGGCGCTCGCCACCCTTCCCGGAGTCCGCGAGACCGCGGTCGTCGCCCGCGGCGGACGCGCCGCCGGCGGCGGCGCGGCGCGGCTGGTGGCCTACGTGGTGGCGGCGGAGCCGGCGCCGACGGCGGCGGAGCTGCGCGGCCGGCTGCGCGAGCTGTTCCCCGAACATATGGTGCCGGCCGTTTTCCAGCTCCTCCCCTCCTTGCCGCTCACCCCGAGCGGCAAGGTCGACCGGCGAGCCCTCCCCGACCCCGACCCGGCGGCCGCGGATCCCGAGGCTGGCTCCATGTCCCCGCGCACGCCACTCGAAGAGCTCCTGGCCGGCATCTGGCGCGAGTTGCTGGGGGTCGCCGGCATCGGCGTGCGCGACAGTTTCTTCGATCTCGGCGGGCACTCCCTGCTTGCCGTCCGCCTGATGGCCCGCATCCGCCGCCAGTGCGGCCGCGACCTGCCGCTCGCCGCGCTCTTCGCCGGCCCGACGATCGAGCGCCTGGCCTCCCTGGTCGAGCTGGCGGAGCCGGCGGAGGAAGGAGAACCGGCGCGCCGCACCCCGCGCACCCCCCTCGTCGAGCTCGCGGTTGGCGGGGGCCGGGACTCCGGGCGTCCGCTCTTCCTCGTCCACCCGGTCGGCGGCGGCGTGCTCTGCTACGCCAGCCTCGCCCGCGCCCTCGGGAGTGCCGGGCTGCCGGTCTACGGCCTGCAGTCGCCGGACTGGGAGGGAGAGGAGCCCGCGACCCTCGAGGCGATGGCGGAACGCTATGTCGCCGCCCTGCGCGCCATCCAGCCGCGGGGACCCTACCGGCTGGGCGGGTGGTCGATGGGCGGGGTGGCCGCCTTCGCGATGGCCTGCCAGCTGCGGCAGGCGGGAGAGGAGGTCGAGATCCTCGCCCTCATCGATTCCTACGCGCCGGGACATCCCGGCGGCGTCGGCCGCGCCCCTTTGGACGAGGCGGCAGTGCGCGCCCTCTTCGCCCGCGACCTCTCGGGTCTTCTCGGGCGGGAGCTGCCGGCCGCGGCCGCCGACCTCGAGCGGTTGGGGCCCGAGACGCCGCTCGCCGAGGCCTTCGCGGCGGCCCAGGCGGCCGGGCTCCTCCCCGCCGAGCTCGACTTTACCGAGACACGGAGGATGTTCGCCGTCTTCGCCGCCAACTTGCGGCGCCTCCAGGCCTATGCCGGAGAGCCCTATCCCGGCTGGGTCACTCTCTTCCGCGCGGCCGGCCCGCCGCCTGCGCCGTCTGCGGACGGCGCCGGCGAAGCGGGCGGCGCCCCCCCGGCCGACGGCGCAGCTGCCGGCGCCACCCTCGGCTGGGAAGCGCTGGCGGCGGCCGTCGAGATCGAGCCCGTCGTCGGGGACCACTACAGCCTGGTCCGGCCGCCCGAGGTCGAGGTCCTGGCGGCGCGGCTGAGCGCGCGTCTCGGCGCGGGTCTCGGCGGACCGATCGCAATAAAGGTAAGCGCCGGGTAAGCGACTGAGAATCATGGTGTCGGCGGTTCAATTCCGTCCCTGGGCACCATGTAAGTACCGTAAAATCAATAATTTAGAACGATTGCAGGCTGCGGCCCAAATCGGGTCAATTTGTCCTGGGCTCCCTATGGGCTCCCTGCGGACGGATTTCGCGACTCGGCAGAGTTCTGTCTACCCCCCTGGAAAATCAAGGCCCGGAGAGCCCCGCCATTTCCGCCGCGGAGGAGTTAGATGCACTCTCCGGGTCGTGGGGCGAGGTCTGAAAACACAATGCACGTCGAGGCGATCCTGGCTGAGCTGGAGACCCGCGGAGTCGAGTTGCGCGCCGCTGGGGACCGTCTCCAGTTCCGCCCGGTCGAGGCGGTCCCGCCCGAGCTGGTGGAGGAGATTCGCGCCCACAAGGCGGAGCTGCTGCGGCGCCTGCCACCTGGGGCCGTATTCTCGTGCTTTGACCGCAAGGGCTGGCCGCCGGAGTCGATCGACGCGGAGCAGCGCTTCGGCCAGTGGCATGCGCGCCTGTACCCCTTCCTCGGAAAGACGGTCGCCACTCCTGCCGGTCCTGGTCGGCTTGTCCAGGTGCCGGGGTGGATTGTGTAGATCCAGTCGCCGTGGAAGCTATGGCGCTCGAGATCGATCTCAGCCATTTGTGGGTCTGTCGGGACGGTACCTTGCGGATAGGTGCCCTCGTCAATCTCAGACCTGATCCTGAGTCCAGCGGTCGTGGTGGTCGATCCAATGAGGCTGACGATGGCGGCGAGGCTCACCAGCGGTTTGGCGCGCCAGTTCATCGCGATGTAAGAAAACAGGCGGTGCTCGATCTTGTTCCACTTGCTGGTTCCCGGCGGGAAGTGGCAGACGGTGATGGAGAGGCCAGTGCGTTGGGGGAACTTGTCGTGGCGACGATGCATCAGATCGGGCGAGGCGCGGAACCGCATCTCGCTGGCAACCTCGGAGCATGGCCGTTGGCGGTCATGCCAGGATGGGGTCCGCTGGCTCAACGCCCACACTGAACGTTTAGATGCCATGGTCTGGGATAGCGCTGAAGGAGAGTCGTGAAGAATCCTGCGTGCTCGTCGGAGCTCTTACGCTCCACAGCGCTTCGCACTGCCCAACTGATGTCGAGCACCCGCGTCTTGCGGACCACGCCGAAGACAATGATCCGGCGCTCCTTGGCGCTCGCGTCCCTGTCCACGAGACGAGACGAATCGGCTCGAAACCGGCCGAGGTTTAGGGTGTAGACAGTGCGCCCGGGCTGCTCCTCGAATTCTGCGCGATGAGAGTTGCAGATGACCTCGGCGACGGTGCTGGCCCGTGTCTGGGCGCGATTGAGCTCGTCAGACTCCGTAGTGAATTCGTGTGAGGCAGTGCCCACCGCCACGATATCCTGATACGGCTCAAACAGGCGCTCCTCCGTCAACCTCTTGATGACCTCGCGCGCGGGCTGGCCGTTCGACAGGAGATCCACATCCTCAAACCTCCATGCGTATTGATCGCTAAGCGTGATGATATCGACCATTCCAGCATTGCCTTCGGGAGTCTGCACGGGCTCGGTGTCTCGCGTTGCATCGGAGGATTCAGGCAGGAGGTGGACCATCGCTGTGGCTAGGTCTCGATCGTCAAACTCGCTGACAACCCTCAATTCGATTGCTTGTGGGCTCACGATCTTGTCTGGGGCAACGTACAACCCATTATCGAAGCGTCCGATCCTCGGCTTCAGTGAGTAGGCCAGGTCAGGCTTACACAGCCGGCCTGCAATATCGAATTGATAGTAATTCATTGCTTTCAGCGATCTCGACCTTGGCTGAATCGAGAGTGGTACATGTTGTTGCGATGATAGGAATGCAATGCAGACCATCATCGCGCCACAGGTGAGCACGGCCGTCCCTGCAACCATGAGGACCAGATAGGCCAGAATCACGCAGTTCTTTGCGAGGCCCCGGGAGGAATGGGTCCAGACCTTATCTGGCTCATTATAGAACCACGTCAGCAGTTGTCCTGGAGAGGGATCCTTGAAGGCCGCTATTTCATTCGCTTCTTCGGTGAGGCTAAAGCCGCCGATGATTCTGCGCCCTGGGGTTCCTGCGGGGCCCGGGATAGCAAAGATGAGCATGTGGTTCAAGTACCGATAGAACAAGAATAGCACCACCAGCAGGGCGGCGCAGCCAACGAGGATTTCACTGAGTCGCAGCATGGCCGAGCAGTGAAAGTAGAGTGTCCACAGCAGCAATAGTGGAACCGAGCTAAGTAGAACCGCAACTCTGCGCGAGGAGTTGCTGAGCTCGTCTTCTGGGGGCTCCCAGGTGCGATGGCCGCGCCATGTCACGATGAGTGCCGCTGTAGCCGAGATCAACCCGCCGGCCACCTTTAGAACGAATCTGAAATCCTGATATGGCTCGACTCTTATGTATTCGACCGACATCTTCTCTCCTGATCGACTCTTAAGGAGCCCCAGCCTCGCGCGCCTGCGCCGACGCCCGAGGGAAAAGACAGGGCGATCCTTGGTTCGCGAGATTGCGGGAATGCTAGTTGCCGGGTAGCGGCGGAGTCAAGACGGAGACTCAGGTCCAGTTTTACCCCAGAGCCTGAAGCTCCGCCGCCAAGCGACGCACGCTCTTCGACGTCCAACGCAGGGGCGACTGAGGATCGCCAGCGGCCGTCGGCTCTACCAACGCCTCCAAGTCCACCGATCGAGAGGCGCCAGCCGCCCTGCGCCGGCTGCGGCACCCTTCTCGGCGGCCCGGTGCAGCCGAACCCCGGGGAGGTCGATGACCTCGCCAATCCATCGCCCGTCCTCTTCCCGGTCCAGCTCAATAGTGAGACGCACAGCCCGGGTGGCGGGTCGTTCTCCTGATTGCAACCGCCTTGACCCTGATTCGCTGGTAGTGCATCCTCTAGTCATGGCCCTCAAGACGATCTCTCTCGACGCCGAAGCCTACGAAGCGCTCGCTCGCCAGAAGGGTCAGGATCAGACCTTCTCGGAGGTCATCAAGGCGCACTTCGGCCGTCGCACGACCGGCGCCGATCTCGAGGAAGTCCTGGCCGACCTCAAGATCTCCGAGGACACCCTCGATGCTATTGAGGAGCAGGTCCAGGCGCGAAGCAAGAGCCCGGCGCGCGCTCCGGAGCTGTGATCCACTTCGACACCTCCTTCGTGGTCGATCTGATGCGCGAAGCCTCGGCAGGAAAACAGGGGCCGGCGCGAGCCTTGCTCACTTCGTTCAGGCAGGACGAGGTGGCGATAAGTCTCTTCGTCGCCTGTGAGCTCGCCGCGGGTGTGGCGCTGGCTGGCCGCGCGGACGAGGAGAGCGCGTAGGTGCAGAAGGTCTGCGCGAACCTCCGCGTGGTCTACCCGGATGAGAGGTTCCCGGACTCCTTTGGCGAGATCCTCCGTTCTCTGCGGCGCTCCGGGAGGAATGTTGGAACCATGGACATCCTCATTGCCACGACCGCCATCCGGGAGAGAGCTCGACTGGTCACGCGCGACCAGAAGGACTTCCTGGACGTACCCGGCCTCGAGCTCATTGCCTACTGATACAACGACTGCGGGGCGCCAGCCAGGGAACCGTGCTCCAGGCGAAACCAGACAGGTGGGGCGGCCTGGAGGCCGCCCGTCCGAGTCGCGCGCTGGCCGTTGCGGGCGGGTGAGCCCCCCAATTGGGCGCCTGTGGCCGACGTAATGCGTTCTACGCCTCCGCGTCGACGGTGAGCTAAACCGAGTTGGTTGGCTGTCCTGCCCTGGCCGCTCTTGTTTGCTCGACTCTGTTTCAGCCTGCTTGGGCGAAGTGGCGCACCGCCAGCACCTCGTCCGCGTTCATCGGCTCGACGTCGGAGGCGCGCACAGCGATCACGGCGATCGACTCACCGAGGGCGTTGAAGACCTCGAGCAGGCAGCCTTCCTCGCCTCCTTCTGGATGGGGAACGTGGTCCACGAGCACGGCCACGTCTCCCTTTTTCAGCCCGTGCTCATCAAGGTCCCGTGATAGCGCCACACGCTCGTAGAGGGGCATTTTCATGCTGGTCTCTCTTTTCTGGGCTTGAGCGTCACGAACCGCACTCGTCTGTCGAGGTGCTGGCGAAACTATATCGCGGTTACCACCAACCGACGGCCCATTCGGCCCCAGGATCTCGCCGTCGGTGCGGAGGAACTCCCCGTACTCGTTGGTGCCGTCGTCGATGGCATCGACCCCGGCGGCCAGCTCTCGCAGAGCGCCGATCAGGGCCTCCGGATTCTCTTTATGAAAGCCGGCTTGTGCCAGGAATCTCGACTTGTCATCCCAGGGACGTTGTACCAACAGGTAGTGAGTGATCTTCTCGGCAGCAATCAGCGCGTCGGGCGGAATCTTCATGGGGACCGCCTGCCAAAGAAACCGCGGACGCGCCGACGTGCAGGTATCGTCGACAGTCTACCATCCCGTTCTCACCTACCGAGGCCTCGTCGAGCGTCGCTACTCGTTGCGCAGCGCGTTCCTGGCGTCTTCGCGGGTCGCCCGCCAGGCGGGCAGGCTGTTGGCGGCCAGGGCCACGGCCGCGAGCAGCAGGACGGTGCCGCCGAGGATCCAGGGGTCGGTGGTGCGGATGCCGAAGAGCACAGCCTCGAGATAGCGGGTGATGGCGGCCACCGCGATGAGGCCGAAGGTCATACCGGCGATCACCACCAGCATCCCCTTGCGGAGGATCAGCCGCATGATGTCGTTGCGCTGCGCCCCAAGGGCGATGCGCAGCGCGATCTCTTTGCGGCGCTGCCGCACCGAATAGGCGGCGACGGCGTAGATCCCGACCGCGGCGAGGACCAGGGCGAGGGCGCCCAGCAAGGTGAGCATGGCGGCGCGCATGCGCTGCGCCCAGAGGGCGCCTTCGATCAAGGTGGGAAAGGTCGAGACGTCGAGCAAGGGCAGCGAGCGATCCAGCTCTTGCACTGCCCGCCGCACCGGCCCCAGCAAGCGCTCCGCGGGGCCGTCGGCGTGGACGTAGAGCGTCACCACCGACTGGTAGTGCTGCTCCAGGGGAGAGTAGATATAGGGCTGCGGTGGCTCCGTCAGGCTCATGTACTTGCTGTCGCGCGCGACCCCGACGACGGTACGCTCGCCTGGCTGGGCCTCCAGCCTGAAATGCTGGCCCAGGGGGTCGCGGTCGGGCCACAGCCGCCGCGCCAAGGCCTGGTTGACGATCGCCACCTCCATCGTGTCCTGGCGGTCGGCGAGGCTGAGCTCCCGGCCCCTGAGCAAGGAGATGCCCAGGGTCTGGAAGTAGCCGGGGCCTACATACCCGATCATCGTGAGCCTTCCCTCGGGGGCCTCCGACTCGCCGGGGAGCAAGACCTTGTCCAGCTCAGGGGCGGCGGTCAACAGGCTCTGGCTGCCGAGGGCGGCCGAGCGCACTCCCGGCAACGCCGCGACCCGCTCGACCACGCGGTGTTGGAAGTTGCGTCCTTGCGCCTCCTTGTACCCCTGCGCCCCCAGCTGAGCCGTCACCCGCAGCAGCTCCTCGGTATGGAAGCCGGGGTCCACTCCTTGAGCGCGCCGCAAACTCGCGAGCAGCAGCCCGGCGCCGATCAGGGCGACCAGGGCGAGCGCGACCTGCGCCCCGACCAGCATTTCCCGCCAGCCCAGGCGGCGATGGCGCTCGGCGAGCGGAGTGCCGGTCTTGAGGACGTCGTTGAGGTCGGTCCGCGAGACCTCGCGCGCCGGCGCCAAGCCGCACAGCAGCACGGTCACCAGCGCGACGGCAAGAGTGAAAGCGAGCATGCGGAAATTGACTCCCAGGTCGACCGTGTTGGGGTCGAGCTGGGGCGGGCGCAGCGACCAGAGCAGGCGGCTCGACCAGTGGGCGAACAGCAGCCCCAGCGCCGTGCCGGTCAGGGCCAGGGCGGCGCTCTCGGCCAGCAGCTGGCGCACCAGGCGGCCGCGCCCGGCGCCGATCGAGAGCCGGACGGCGATCTCGCGGCGGCGGTCACTGGCACGGGCAAGGAGGAGATTGCCGACGTTGGCGCAGGCGATCAGCAGCACCAGCCCAGAGGCGACCATGAGGAGAGAGGCCGAACGGGTGAAGACCTGGCGCTGGTTGGGGTCGATCATGCTCTGGGTCAGGGAAAACAGTGCCACGCCCATTCCGGCGTTAGCCTTGGGATAGGTCTCCCGCAACCGCCGGGCGAGGGCCGCCAGGTTCGCTTGCGCCTGGGCGATGCTCACGCCCGGCCGCAAGCGTCCCATGGCGAGGAACATCTGCCACTCGCGCTGGTCCATCACGTTGGCGCGCGGCGAGAGGGACTTGAACAGCGTCATCGGCACCCAGAACTCGGCCGGCGAGATGAGCTGGGTGCCCCGGAAACCGGGCGCCGCGACCCCGAGGACCTTGAACGCCTGGCCGTTGAGGCGCAGGTTGCGTCCGACGATCCGCGCGTCGGAGCCGAAGCGGCGCTGCCAGAGGCCATGGCCGAGGACGACCAGCGGGTCCCCGCCCATGGCGCGGTCCGCTCCGGGGGTGAAGGTCTGTCCGAGGGCCGGGTGGACGCCCAGGACCGCGAAATAGTTGGTCGAGACGATCTGGCCGGTCACCAGCTCCGGCTCCCCCCGACCATCGGCGAAGCTCAGCCGGTGGCGGCGGAAGGCGAACAGGCCGGACAACGACGTGTTGTCGTCGCGCAGATCGAGGAAGTTGGGATAGGAGAGCGGATAGAACGAGAGGTTGCCGGAGTCCTTCTCATCCGTGCCGTACACCGCGACCAGCCGCCCCGGGTCGGCCACCGGCAGCGGCCGCAGGAGCAGTCCATCGACCAGCGAGAAGATGGCCGAGTTGGCCCCTACGCCGAGAGCGAGCGAGAGCACCGCCCACGCCGACACCCGGGGATACTTCACCAGCAGCCGGAAGCCGTAGCGGAGGTCCTGCCAGAGCTCGAACACAGTCAGCGCCGCCCCGCCCTCTCGGCCTCGCCGGCGCCGCCCACCACGACGATGCCGCTGATTCGCACAGGTAAATACTAAGACAGCCAGGCGTGAGCGGGGCTAGCCGGTCCAGCGGACGAGGACAGGGGTGCCGCGGGTCACGCTCCAGCGGCGCGCGAGGTCGTCGCCGGCGGCGGCCAGCTCGAGGGTGCCGAGGGAGCCGGGAAGCAGGGCGGCGGCGCGTGGCGGGATGGCCTCGTAGTGGGTGGCGGTGTGGGAGGTGGCGTGGGCTCCGACTTCGGCACGTAGCGGCGGAGCGGGATCGGGCAGCCAGGCGCTGGGGATGTCGGTGATCAGGTTGCCAAAGCGGTCGATGTGGACGACGGTGCCGGCGAGGTGATCGGGAGCGCGCTCTGGCACGGCGGCGGCGAGGCGCACGGGATCGTGGATCTCGGGGCCAAGGGCCTCGGCAGGCTCGCCGCGCAACAGCCAGGCGGCGACCGGCGCGAAGCGGTCCCGGCCATGGAAGATCTGGCCCTCCCCGGCCAGGAAGATATCTTCACGGACGACCGACCAGAGGCGGGCGCCGGCCAGCAGCGGCGTCAGCAAGCCGTTGTCGGGCGCCACCGCCCAGTGGCCCGCGGCGGTGTGCGCGGCCAGGATGCGGCGCGGGCTGCCGACGCCGGGATCGACCACCGCGTAGTGCACGGTGCCGGCGGCAAAGGCAGGAGCGGCTGCCGCGAGGAGGAAGGCGGCGGCCGCCAAGTCGCCGGGAGGCACCAGGTGCGAGACGTCGACCAGCTCGCTGTGCGGCGCGAGACGCAGCACCGTCCCCTTGACCGCGGCGACGTAGTAGTCGGCCAGCCCGAAGTCGGTCAGCAAGGTCAGCAGCGCCATGACACCTCCCGACGAGACCGCCGGGGTAGAATGCGCGGCGTGTCCCGCGCTGGCGGCCGCCTCCTCCTGCTGTTCACCAAACCGGCCCGCGAGGGGCGGGTCAAGACCCGTCTCATCGGTGATCTTAGCGCGGCCCAGGCGGCCGAGCTGCACGGCGCTTTCCTGGCGGACATGCTGGACCGCCTGGGCGGCGGCGGCTTCGACCTGCGCCTGGCCTGGGCCGTGGAGCCCGGCGAAGAGCTGCCCGCGGCGCCCTTCCCGGGCGTCCGCCAGGAGGGAGTGGACCTGGGGGAGCGGCTGTACGGCGCCCTGGCCGAGGCGGCAGGCCAGGCGTCCGCTGTGGCGGCGCTGGGCAGCGATCATCCGACCGTCGGCCTCGACCTGATCTACCGCGCCTTTGCCGCCGTCGAGGCGGGTGCCGAGGTGGTGCTGGGACCGGCCGAGGACGGCGGCTACTACCTGATCGCGCTCGCCGCCGGCGCGGTGTCGCGCCGGCTCTTCGCCGGGATCGCCTGGAGCACTAGCCGGGTGCTGGCGCAGACCCTGGAGCGCTGCCGCGAGCTGGGCCTGGCGGTCGAGCTGCTGCCCCTGGGCTGCGACGTGGATACCCCTGCCGACCTTGCTCGCCTGGCGGGCCAGCTCGCTGCGGCCGACCTGGGCTGCCCGCGCACCCGCGCCCTGCTGGGCCGCTGGCAGCTCCTCCCCGTCCCGGCTCCCGAGCCGGCTTCGCACCGGCAGGCCGATCGATGCGCATCCTGACCGCCGAGGCGATGCGGGCCGTCGATCGGGCGGCGATCGAGGGGCTGGGAATTCCCAGCCTGGTGCTGATGGAAAACGCCGCCATCGGCGTGGCGGACGCCATCGGCCAGGCCTTCCCGGCGGCGGATTCGGCGGCGATCTTCTGCGGCCCCGGCAACAACGGCGGAGACGGATTGGCCCTGGCGCGGCAGCTCGCGGCGCGCGGCTACGCGGTGCAGCTCTATCTGGTCGGCGGCGGGCGGCAGCCGGCTGGAGACGCCGCCGTCCAGCTCGAGATCTGCCGCCGCCTGGGCCTGCCCATCCGCGAGGTGGCGGCGGAAAGCGAGGTCGCCGCGGCGCTGGCGGAGGCGCGCGACTACGACCTGCTGGTCGACGCCCTGTTCGGCACCGGCCTTGCGCGGCCGCTCGCCGGCCTGTTCGCGGCGATCGCCGGCGGTCTCAACGATCTGCCGCTGCCGCGCATCGCGGTGGACCTGCCGAGCGGGCTCGGGGGCAGCAGCGCCGAGCCGCTCGGGCCGCACGTGCGCGCCGACCTGACGGTTACCTTCGCCGCACCCAAGATCGCGCACGTCTTTCCGCCGGCCGCGGCGGCGGTCGGCGAGCTGGTGGTCACCGACCTCGGTTTTCCGCCGCGGCTGATCGAGGAGGCGGAAGGAGACCTTCACCTGCTGGTCGGCGAAGAGCTCTCCGGCCTGCTGCCGCCGCGGCCGGCGGGCGCGCACAAGGGAGACTTCGGGCACCTGCTGATCGTCGCCGGTTCGACCGGCAAGGCGGGAGCCGCGGTGCTTGCCTGCCGCGCCGCGGTGCGGGCGGGAGCCGGGCTGGTGACGGCGGCGGTGCCCGAGCCGGTCCTAGCGATCGTCAACCTCGGCTCGATCGAGTCGATGACCTTGCCGCTGCCCGCCGGGGCCGCCGGCCAGCTGGCCGGTGCGGCGCCGGCGCGGGTCCTGGAAGCGGCCGTGGGCAAGAGCGCGCTGGCCGTCGGGCCGGGTCTCGGCCAGGAGCCGGAGGCCGCCGCGGCGATCCGCGAGCTGGTCCTCGGGGCAGGCCTGCCGCTGGTGCTCGACGCCGACGGGCTCAACGCCTTCGCCGGCCGTGCCGGCGAGCTGGCCGGCCGCCAGGCCCCGACCATCCTGACGCCGCATCCCGGCGAGCTCGGACGCCTGCTCGGCTGCTCGGCGCGCGAAGTGCAGGCGGACCGCCCGGCGGCGGCGCGGCGGGCCGCGGCGGAGACCGGGGCGATCGTCGTGCTCAAGGGCAACCTGACTCTGATCGCCGTCCCCGGCGGCCCGCTGTGGGTCAATCCCACGGGCAACTCCGGGATGGCCACCGGCGGCACCGGCGACGTGCTGACGGGTATCCTGGGCGGGCTGCTGGCCCAGCGCCTCGAGCCGGCCGACGCGGCCTGCCTGGCGGTCTATCTGCACGGGCTGGCCGGCGACCGGGCGCTGGCCCGGCTGGGCGGGCACGGTCTCGCCGCCGGCGACCTGATCGAGGCCCTGCCCGCCGCGCTGGCGGAGCTTGGCGGGCCGCCGGCCGGTGCGGCCGAGCCGGGCGACCCGCGGCGGATTCCCGGATCGGCCTGATCGGCGTGATCGGCGTGACGAGCGAAGCGCGGCGCTGGCTGACTCGCGGCGAGGCTGAAACCGAAGATCTGGGTCGCCGCCTCGCCGGCGCGCTCGCGCCCGATGGCGTGCTGCTGCTGTCGGGCGAGCTGGGGAGCGGCAAGACGGTGCTGGCACGGGGAGTGGCCGCGGGGCTGGGCATCGACCCGCGCGAGGTGCAATCGCCGACCTTCAGCTTGATCCGCGAGCACCGCGGCCCGCGCGGCCGGCTGCTGCACGTCGACCTCTACCGGCTCGAACCGGCCGAGGTCGCCGCCCTGGGGCTCGACGAGCTGCTCGCCGCACCGGGGGTCAAGGTGGTCGAATGGGCGGAGCGTTTGCCATTCGCGCCGCCGTCTGCGCTCCGCCTGGAGCTGCGCCGTCAAGGCCCGGAGGAACGGGAGATCGTGGTCGCAGGTGATGACGAAGCTCATGCGGGTTAGGACGACACTTAGTGCGCCAGGGGTGGGGGCGTCCCCTTCCCTCCCGGCGGCCGCCGGGAAGGGACCCGGCGGCTTCGGAAAACCGGGAAGGGGATCGAGGGGTTGCGGGGGGCGATCCAATAGACGCTTTGAGCAGTCCCTCACGGCCACATCGCAGCACCGTTTCATGTCCCGGGGCCGTCTACCGACGGCGCCGATTTAGGAGGAGTTTCCAATGAAGATCCGCAAGATTGGAATCCTGGGCTGCGGGCTCATGGGCTCGGGAATCGCCGAGGTGGCGGCGCGCGGCGGCTATGAGACCGTTGTCCGCGAGGTCAGCCAGGAGCTCGTCGACAAGGGTCTGGAGCGCATCCTGGGCTCGCTCGCCAAGGCGGTCGAGAGGCAGAAGCTGGAGGCCGCCGAGCGCGACCAGGCGCTGGCGCGGCTGTCGGGAGAGGTGGAGCTCGCGGCGCTCGCCGACTGCGACCTGGTGATCGAGGCCATCGTCGAGAACCTCGAGGACAAGCGCAAGACCTTTGCCGCTCTCGACCAGGTCGTCAAGCAGGGGGCGCTGTTCGCGAGCAATACGTCGTCGCTGACCATCACCCAGATCGCCATGTCCACCCGCCGCCCCGACCGCTTCGTCGGGATGCACTTCTTCAACCCGGTGCCGGTGATGAGGTTGGTGGAGGTGGTGCGCACCATCCTGACCTCCGAAGAGGCCTTCGACACGGCGCGCGACTTCGTGCGCTCGCTCGGCAAGGAGCCGATTGCCGCCCGCGACAACTCGGGTTTCATCGTCAACCGCCTGCTGGTCCCCTACCTGCTCGACGCCGTCCGCGCGCTCGAGGAGGGGGTGGGGAGCGTCGAAGACATCGACAAGGGCATGCAGCTCGGCTGCGGCTACCCGATGGGTCCCTTCACGCTGCTCGATTTCGTCGGCCTCGACACCACCTACTACATCGCCGACATCATGTTCGACGAGTACCGCGAGAAGCGCTTCGCGCCGCCCCCCCTGCTCAAGCAGATGGTCCTCGCCGGCCGGCTGGGCAGGAAGAGCGGATGCGGGTTCTACGAGTACGGCAAGAAATGAAGCGGACAGGCTGCGGCTAGTGGGGATCTTTTACATCGCCGCCCGCGGGCTTGAACGGTAAGGGCTCGATCGGTTGTTGGCCGGCGAGGGCGGCGAGCTCGGGATCCTTGTGGAGCAGGGCGGCGCCGCGCAGGCGGGCGATGGCGGCGATCAAGGAATCGGCGAAGGAGAGGTGGAGAGTAGCCTTGAGGTCGCCGGCAAGCAGGATTGTCGGCTCGTCGGCGTTCCAGAGGATCTCGGCGGGCATCTGCTTGATCAAGGTATGGCGGCGCTCGGCTTCGAGCTGCCCCCGCTCTTGCTTGGTGACATAGTAGACCTCCATCAAGACCACCCAAGGCAGTAGCGTACGATGTTGCCGGAGCACTTCCTCGACCCTGTCCGCTCCGGCTTCGTCCTCGATCAGGGTCAAGAGAGCCGAGCTGTCGAGGACGAAACACTCAGCGGTCACGCTCGCGATCCTCTCGTCTCTGGCGCAGGAGCGCGGTGAGCAAAGAGTGGCCGCGCCCAGATCCTCGCAGGGCGCGGATCGGATCTGCGGGCACGGGCACGACGCGGATGGTCTCGCCGTCGTCCAGCCATGTGATCCGGTCCCCTTCCTTGATGTCGTGGCGCCGGCGAATCGCCGCCGGGATGTTGGTCTGGCCGCGCCGGGTGACAGTCGTTTCCATATTGCCCTCGCCCATGACATCTTAGCAAGACTTTGTAGGCCAGCGCAAGGCAAGTTAAGCGAGAGCAAGGAAAATAACCAGTCCTCCTTGCAGTCTAATGCCGGCCCTTTCCACTTCGCCCCCTCTTCGCAGTCAATCCGCTTCGCACCCGGGGCAGGCGCCCGCGCCCCCGCGCCCCCCCGCCATAGGGTTCTGCTAGACTAGGGTCCTCGCGACGGCCGCCCTCTCAGCGAGGCGCGGCCGTTTCAAGAACCGCAGCGGTGACAGCGCACCAACTACACGGGCTCCACTCCTCGGCGGCCGGGCGCAGGCCTTGGAGAACCACGGGCATGCAGGCGCGGCCCGTCTCCGGCCCATTCGCTGCGAGCTCCTCCCAGCCATGACGCAAGTCATCCTGGCCGAAGAGGGGCTGGTTTCCCTCCTCGGCACCCAAGACGAGAATCTGCGGCGCATCGAGCGCACCTTCGGCGTCACCCTGACCGCGCGCGGCAACGAGCTCAACATCCTGGGCGAGGCCGAGCCGGTCGGCGTCGTCGAGCGCCTGCTAACCGAGCTGTCGGCCATCTGCGAGAAGGGCTATCGCTTCCGCCCCGGCGACGTCAACACGGCCATCCGGGTGATCTCGGAGGCGCCCGAGACCTCGCTGGTCGAGTTCTTCCTGCCCGAAGGCCTGCTCGCCTCGGTGCGCCGGCTGATCACGCCGCGCAGCCTCAAGCAGCAGCTCTACATCAAGGCCATGGCCGAGTACGACCTGGTGATCACGATCGGCCCGGCCGGCACCGGCAAGACCTACCTGGCGGTGGCCATGGCCGCCGCGGCGCTGCTCGAAAAGCGTGTGCGGCGCATCGTGCTGGCGCGTCCCGCGGTCGAGGCCGGCGAGAAGCTCGGCTTCCTGCCCGGAGACCTCAACGAGAAGGTCAATCCCTACCTGCGGCCGCTGCACGACGCGCTGTACGACATCATCGGCTACGAGAAGGTGCAGCGCATGATGGAGCGCGGCATCATCGAGGTGGCCCCGATCGCCTTCATGCGCGGCCGGACCCTCAACGACAGCTTCATCATCCTCGACGAGGCCCAGAACACCACCACCGAGCAGATGAAGATGTTCTTGACCCGCATCGGCTTCAACTCGAAGGCGGTGGTCAACGGCGACATCACCCAGATCGACTTGCCGCAGGGCCGGCAGTCCGGCCTGCGCGAGGCGCAAGAGGTGCTGTGCGGCATCGAGGGAATCCGGTTCTTCGCTTTCGACCAGCGTGACGTCGTCCGCCATACGCTGGTGCAGCAGATCGTCGGCGCCTACGATCAGCACGACCGCACCCGGCGGGAGCGCGAGGAGGCGGCCAAGCCGGCCCCCGCGGTATCCTGAGCGCCGCGGCTTCGCCGGCTGCCGGAGGAGCGGGGCGGCCGGTGAGGATTTCTCCGCCGCCCCCCTGGCCCCAATTGTCACCATGGCCCCAGCCGACAACAGCACCGCCCGCATCGACCTGCTGCGCAGCAGCCGCCTGGCCGGCTGGCGGCGCCGGCTGCCCGGAAGCGGGCTGTGGTTCCAGGCCCTGGAGGTGCCCTGGCTGTGGGTGGGACTCTTCCTGGTGTTTGGAACCTGGACGCTCGCCCCGGGAGGATTCCTCTTCTCGCCGCGCGTCGCGGCAGGCGCGGTGGCCGACCGCGACTACGTGGCCTGGCGCGACCTTCTCCTCGCCGACGACGCCGCCACCAGCCTCAAGCAGCAGGAGGCGCGGCAGAAGGTGCTGCCGGTCTATGACTTCGACCCCGGGGTCATCGTGCAGCGCGACGGCCAGTTCGAGCAGCTCTTCGCCACCGGCAGGCGCCTGGTGGCCGGGGCGCGCGACGAGGCGTCGCGGGCCGCGGTGGCCCGCCAGCTCGTCTCGACCAACCCGGCGCCGGACAGCCTCAAGATCTCCGACAAGCAGATGGCGCTGCTGGCCGGCAAGGGCTTCTCTCCCGAGATCGAGGACCGTCTCCGCGGCGTCCTCGCCCATTCGTTGCGGCGGGGCGTGGTGGCCAACAAGGCGCTGCTGCTCGAGAACCGGATGAGCGGCGTGCTGCTGCGCAACCTGGCGACCGGGGCAGAGCAGACCCACGTCGCCTTGTTCGACCACCTGGGCTATCCCGAGGAGACGCGCGACTTCCTGGAGGCGCAGCTGAGCGCCTGGAGCGGCTACACCGCCGCGGACCGCCGCCTGCTGGTCGACCTGCTGCTCGACAACCTGCGTCCGAACCTGCACCTGAACCGCAGCGAGACGCTGGCGCGGCAGGAGAGCGCCGCGGCCGGCGCCGACCAGGTCTTCGCCCACATCCGCAAGGGCCAGGTCATCGCCCGCAAAGGCGACCTGATCGACGACTCCAAGGCCCGCGTCATCGCGCAGCTGCGCGGCCAGAGGCACCCACGGGTGCAGGTGCCGGCGCTCCTCGCGACCTTCCTGCTGGTCGGGCTGGCGGCGCTGGTGGTATGGCTGGGGCTCGCCGGCGCGCGGGTCGCCGACCACAGCCGCGAGCGCATCTTCGGCGAGAGCCTGCTGCTTCTCCTGCTCTCCCTGCTGGCCGCCAAGTTCTGGTTCCTGGTCGCCGGCTCTCTCAGCAGGACCTTCGAGGCGCCGCCGTTCAACTCGTGGCGCAGCTACGCCTATGCCATCCCGTTCGCCGCGCTCGCCCTGCTCGCCGCCCTGCTGCTGCGCCGCCAGGCCGCGCTCGTCCTCGCCATCCTCTTCGCTCTCCTCGCCAGCCGCCTGGTCCTCGACGGCGAGCCGGTGTGGGAGGTGCTCTACGGCTTCGCCGGCTCGCTCGCCGCCATCTTCGCGGTCGACCGCTACCAGTTCCGGCAGCGTCTGGTCATGCCCCGGGTCGGGGTGGTCGTCGCGGTGGTCAACGTGCTGATGGTGCTGATCCTCTCGGCGCTGGCCGGACCGGCCGAGCACAGCGTCATCCAGATCGCCTTCGACCTGGTCTGCGCCGCGGCCGGCGCGCTGCTCGCCGCCGCCGTCGCGAGCTTCACGGTGCCGATCCTCGAATCCATGTTGGGCATCACCACCGACATCCGGCTCGTCGAGCTCTCCAACACCAACCTGCCGCTGCTGCGCCGGCTGGCCTTCCAGGCTCCGGGCACCTTCCAGCACTCGCTGATGGTCGCCAACCTGGCCAAGGAGGGGTGCGAGGCGATCGGCGCCGATCCGGTCCTCGCCTATACCGGCGCGCTCTACCACGACATCGGCAAGGTCTACCGCTCCGAATACTTCATCGAGAACCAGCGCCCGGGACAGAACCGCCACGACCGGCTGCTGCCGTCGATGAGCGCCCTGATCCTGATCAGCCACGTCAAGGAAGGCCTCGAGCTGGCGCGCCGGCATCACCTGCCCAGGGTCATCCAGGACGCCGTCGAGCAGCACCACGGCACCCGGCTGATCAGCTTCTTCTACAACCGCGCGCTCGAGCAGCGCGACCCGGACGCCACGTTGATCACCGAGGAGAAGTACCGCTACCCGGGGCCGCGGCCACGCAACAAGGTGATGGGGGTGCTCATGCTGGCCGATGCGGTCGAGGCGGCCAGCCGCACCCTGGTCGATCCGACGCCGGCCAAGATCCGGGCGCTGATTCGCACCATCGTCGAAGACTGCCTCGCCGACGGCCAGCTCGACAGGACCGACCTGACCCTGTCGGACCTCAAAAGCGCCTCCGATGCATTTGGGCGCATCCTCTCGACCATCTTCCATCAGCGCGTCGACTACCCCGGGTTCGACTTCAACGCCGCCGCCGGTCCGCGGCGTGAGAAGCGGCCGCTCACCGGCGCTTTCAAGGCCTCCTGAGCGGTGGACGCGGGAAGGGAGGAACGGGCGGCGGCGGAAGGCGGCCTGGAGATCGGCTGGCAGAACCCCAACCGCTACCCGGAGGCCGCGGCGCGGCGGCTGCGCCCCTGGCTGGCGCGGCTGCTCGGAAATCTCGCCCCGGCTCCGCCCGGCGGCGAGCTGAGCCTCGGCGTGCGGTTCGCCGGCGACCGTCTGGTGCGCCGTGCCAATCGGATGTTCCGCGGCCAGGATAAGACCACCGACGTGCTCTCGTTCCGAGCGGGCGACGGCCTCCATCTCGGTGACATCCTGATCTCGGTGCCGCAGGCGCGGCGGCAGGCGGGATCGGCCGGAAGGTCGGCGGAACGCGAGCTCAAAGTGCTCCTGCTGCACGGTCTGCTGCACTGCATGGGGTATGACCACGAAACCGACGGCGGGGAGATGGAGCGGCTGGAGCGCCGGTTGCGCCGCGCCTGGGTGGGCCATGGCGGGCGCGGCGGGCCTGGCGGGGACAGCGATGGCTGACCCTCCCTCGGCCCTGCTGGGCCCGGCGTGGGGGGTCGCGCTGCTGCTTCCAGCGACGGCGCTTTTCTCGGTGCTCTCGGCCATGCTCGAGCGCAGCGGCCCGATCCGCCTGAGCCACTGGGCGGAGGAGGCGGGCGGCCGCTTGCGCGATCTCTACGACGCACCGTTGCGCTTCGGGGCTTTCCGCGCCCTGCTCTCGATCGCCGGACGGTTCGCGCCAATCGCGCTCTGCGTGGCCCTCGCGGCGCTTCTGCGTGCCGCCGGCCGGGCCCACCCAATCGCTTGGGCGCTCGGCCTCACGCTGGTGCTGCTCGCCGTCGTCGAGACCGGCAACCGCGCGCTGGTCGCGCACGATCCCGAGGCGGCGCTGCGCTCGCTGACTCTGATGTACCGGGCGGCGCTGCTGCTCCTCGGCCCGCTGGTCGCGGCGGCGACGTCCCTGATCCCACGGCGCGCCCTGCCGCGCCCCGAGGAGGCCGGCGAAGACGACGAGGCGTCGGACGAAGAGGTGGAGGCCTTCATCGACGTCGGCACGCGGGAAGGGATTCTCGAGCCGGAAGAGGGCAAGTGGCTCTCCAACATCGTCGATTTCGGCGACAAGCAGGCGCGCAGCGTGATGACGCCGCGCATCGACATGGTCTGCGCTCCGGCCGACAGCGGCCTCGACGAGCTCGCCGAGCGATTCATCGAGTCGGGCCACACGCGCATCCCCATCTTCGAGGAATCGATCGACCACATCGTCGGCATCTTGCACATCAGCGATCTGCTGCGCGCGCTGCGCAGCCCGGCGCCGCCGCCGCTCAAGGAGCTGCTCAAGCGGCCGCTCTTCATCCCCGAGACCAAACCGCTCGCCGAGCTGCTCAAGGAGCTCCAGGCGCGCTCCCGCCAGGTAGCGATCGTGGTGGACGAGTACGGCGGCACGGCCGGCCTGGTGACCGTGGAGGACCTGCTCGAGGAGATCGTCGGCGAGATCCGCGAGGAGCACGACGCGGAGGAGAGCGGCCTCGCGCCGGTTGCCGAGGGAGTGTGGCGCCTCGACGGCCGCGCCCGCGTCGAGGTCCTCGACGAGCTGTTCGGCGTCAAGATCGAAGATCCGGCGTACGAGACGGTGGCCGGCCTCATCTTCAGCGCTCTCGGCCGCGTGCCGGAGGCCGGCGAGACCGTCGAGCAGTACGGCTTGCGCCTCACCGTCGAGGCGGTGGACGACCGGCGCATCCAGACGGTGCGGGTCGAACGGGTGCCCGCCGCGGACGCGCAGGACGGCGCCGTGGTGGCGCAGGCGGGCTGAGTCGAGCGGATGACTCGCGACGGGAGACGGTAAGCGAGATGCGGGCTGGCACGGTGGCGCTGGTGGGCCGGCCGAACGCCGGCAAGTCGACCTTGATGAACCGCCTGCTCGCCGAGAAGGTGGCGATCGTCTCGGACAAGCCGCAGACGACGCGCCACCGCCTGGTGGGGATCTTGAGCGGCGCGCGCGGGCAGATGGTCTTCTTCGACACGCCGGGCATGCACCGGCCGCTGCATCGGCTCAACCGCCAGATGGTGCGCCACGCCGTGCAGGCGATGGACGACGCCGACGTGGTGTGCCTGCTGGTCGACGCCGCGGAAGGTTTCGGGGGCGGCGACGCCTACATGCTGGACCTGGTTGCCAAGACACCCGGTCCGCGCCTGCTGGCCCTCAACAAGATCGACCTGTTGGGCAAAAAGAGCGCGCTGCTGCCGCTGATCGAGCGCTACGGGCGCCAGGCCGTCTTCGCCGAGATCGTGCCGCTGTCGGCGGCGACCGGCGACGGCTGCGACCGGCTGCTCGACGCGCTGTGGAACGCGCTGCCGGAAGGGTCGCCGCTCTACGACACGGAGCTGTTGACCATCCACCCCGAGCGCTTTCTGGCCGCCGAGCGCATCCGCGAGAAGGTGCTCGAGCAGACGCGGGAGGAGCTTCCCTTCGCCACCGCGGTGGTGATCGAACGCTGGGAAGAGGAACCCGGCCGCAAACTGCTGCGCCTCTACGCGACGATCCTGGTCGAGCGCCCCGGGCAGAAGAAGATCCTGGTCGGCCGCCAGGGTCAGAAGATCAAGGCCATCGGAACAGCCGCCCGCCTAGACCTCGAGGCGTTCCTCGGACGTCCCCTCTTCCTCGACCTGCAAGTCCGCCTCGAGCCCGATTGGCGCGACGACCGCGCCATCCTCTCCCGCCTTGACCGCGACGGGGACCTGAGACTGGATTAGCCGCCGCCATGATGTCGCGCATCTTGGCCGTCCTCGAGGATCTCGGCCTGCTCCTCGAGCAGGACAAGACCCTTCCGAACATCGTCTCCCTTATCACCGGGGAGCCCCTCAAGACCTCTTGGTGGTCCCATCCTCAGGCCCACCTCATCTTTCACACCCTCACCGAGCTCGCCGATCATCCTGACGTTCTCGCAACCAAGCTCATGGCCGGCAAGGTCACGTTCGTGCACCGCAACCTGTGGCCCGCTCTCCTGGCAGTCGCTCTGTCACGCGAGCCCTGGCAGCTGAGGAGTCTCTCGCTTCCCGCCAGGCGACTTCTGGCCGAAGCCGAGAGGCACGGTTCCGTAGAGGCTTCGGGTCCGGCCGCCAGAGAGCTCGCAAGGCGGCTTCTCGTACACAGCAAGGAGGTCCATACCGATACCGGCGCGCATCGCCTGGTTCTGGAACCCTGGTCAGCTTGGGCCACGCGAAGTCAATGCGCGCCCCTGGCCGCGGTCGGCACGGCGCGCCAGGTTCTTACCGAAGCGGTACAACGGTTCGGCGCTTCTCCAAGGGCGCTTCCTTGGCATCCGCTGTTTCGGCGGCGTCGAGTGAGCCGGTAGTGGGGGTATCAGGGAGGAGAGGGGGGAGAGACTAGGCTTGACATATTCCCATGCGGGCATGTATTATCGCTTCCATGCCGCGCGCCGCCACCACCTCTGATGCCTTCAACGCGGTCGCCGAGCCGCGGCGGCGTGCGATCCTGAGCTATCTCGCGCTCGGGGAGCGTCCGGTCGGAGACCTCGTGGCCGCCCTGGGACTCGAGCAGCCCTCGGTCTCGAAGCACCTCCGTGTGCTGCGCGACGTCGGCCTGGTCCACGTCCGCCGCGACGGCCGCCGGATGCTCTATCGCACCAACGCCGAGGCGATCAGGCCGCTCCATGAGTGGTCGAGCCAGTTCGAGCGCTTCTGGCGCCATCAGTTGCGCCGCGTCAAAGAAAGGGCCGAGCGCAAGAGCTCTGCCGAACCGAGTCGAATCGGATCTCAAGCGAAGGAGGAAACATGATTGCGACCGCACCGACGATCGAAGACTTGACCCTGAGCCTCACGCAGGAAATCCATGTCCGGGCATCGCTCGCCGCGACCTTCGACGCCCTGCTCGAAGAGGTCGGGCCGCACAACGAAGCCGATGAGGGCAAGCCCATGCCGATGAAGCTCGAGCCGTGGCCGGGTGGCCGGTGGTACCGCGACCTGGGTGAGAGCAATGGCCATTTCTGGGGTCACGTGCAAGCCATCAAGCGGCCCACGCTGCTCGAGATCACGGGGCCGTTGTTCATGTCCCTTCCGGTCCTCTCCAACTTGCAGTACCGCCTGACCGAGGTCGACGGTGGAACGCTGATCACCTTCCGTCACACCGCGCTCGGATTCGTCCCGGGCGACCACAAGGAAGGGATGTCGCAAGGCTGGACGCACCTCCTGGCGCGAGTCCGCCGGAAAGCCGAGGCCGCTCGTCTCGCCTCCTCCTGACGCCATGTGTCCAGTCTGCATCGCGACCGTGGCATGTATCGCCACCGGCGCCACGTCGGCGGGGGGACTGACCGCGCTCGCCATCAGGAAGCTGCGTGCGAAGAGCAACGCGCAGGCAACGCCACCGCAACTCCAATCCAAGGAGGATCGATCATGACGAAGAGCCAGATAAAGGACCCGAGAGTCGTGTCGCCAGCCGAGTGGCTGGAGGCCCGCAAGGATCTCCTGGCCAAGGAGAAGGATTTCAGCCGCCGGCGGGATGCCCTGAGCGCGGAGCGCCGCGAGCTCCCCTGGGTTCGGGTGGAGAAGGAGTACGTCTTCGATTCGCCCGGCGGAAAGGAGACCCTGGGCGACCTCTTCGACGGCAGGAGTCAGCTCATCGTCTACCACTTCATGTTCGGTCCGGGATGGGACCAGGGATGCCCGAGCTGCTCGCTGCTGGCCGATCATCTCGACGGCGCCGCCGTCCACCTCGCGCAGCGCGACGTGACGCTGGTCGTGGTTTCACGCGCCCCCTTGCCCCAGATCGAAGCGTTCAAGAAGCGCATGGGCTGGCGCTTCAAGTGGGTGTCGTCGCATGGCAGCGACTTCAACCGCGACTATCACGTGTCGTTCACCAAAGAGGAGCTGGCGAGCGGCAAGGTGTTCTACAACTACGGCGCGAGCGACTTCCCGAGCGAAGAAGCCCCCGGCACGAGCGTTTTCTACCGGGACGAGGCCGGCGCGATCTTCCACACCTATTCTTCCTACGCGCGCGGCCTTGACGTGTTGATCGGCGCCTACAACTACCTGGACCTCGTACCGAAAGGACGCGACGAGGAGAGCCTGCCCTACACGATGGCGTGGGTCCGACACCACGATCGTTACGAGTCCGGCTAGCCGTCGGCTTGCCCTCGCTTCCAGGCCCGGTCAAACCAGGCACCGCTGCTGATCAGTGACCGGCTCGCGACCAGTGACTGAGGAGGTCCATCGATGCGCCTGACGCGGCTGGGAGAGGTGATCTTCGCTGTAAGTTTTGCGGGGCTTGGCGTGCTGAGCCTTATCTCCGGTGATTTTACATCCGTCTGGCAGCCCGTCCCGGCGTGGGTTCCAGGTCGGGAGGCCATCGCCTATGCCTGGGGCCTCATGCTGCTCGCGGGCGGGGTTGGAATGCTGCTGCCGCGCACGGCCAGACTCGCCACGCTCCTCATCACGGTCAACGTCTTGCTGTGGCTGCTGCTGCTCGGCCTCCCCCGCGTCGTGGCGCATCCCACGAACGCGATCATTTGGCTGAACTTCGGCCAGACCCTGATGCTGGTGACCGGCGGATGGACCTTGCTGGGCTCGTTCGCGGGGCAGGGCGGCAGTCCCGTGGTGAGATCTGCCACCGGCGCTCGGGGTCTGCGCTTGGCACTCGTCCTTTACGCCATCGCACTCCCCTCGGTCGGGCAATCACACTTCGTTTATCTCAAGCTTACGGCATCGATGGTGCCGGCGTGGCTTCCCTACCACATGGGCTTCGCCTACCTGACGGGCGCAGGGCACATCGCCGCCGGGCTCGGTATTCTCTTCGGGGTTCTGCCGCGCCTGGCAGCGACAGCCGAGGCGATGATGATCAGCATCTTCGCGCTCCTGGTCTGGGTCCCGCGCATCGTTGCCAGCCCTGCGACTCTCTTGCCCTGGCCGGAGTTCTTCATCACGGCGGCGGTCGCCGGCGCCGCCTGGGCCATCGCCGGCTCGCTGCAAGGCGCCGCGTGGGGCCTGGCGCGACAGAGCGCGCCGCGAGACGCCGTAGCTCCTGCGGGGTGAGGTCCCGCGGCTGATCGAAACCGACCAGGGTCATGCCGTGCTCGCTGCAGATCCTGGCGAGGCCTGGCAACGATGGGACCAGAAGCAGCCTGAAGGCGATGGTCCTTCCTTCCTCTCGCGTCAGGCTAGCTGAGTGCGCGCACTCCAGGATCTCGAGCAGCAACGGCGCCGCGGGCAGCTCTGGCTTGTCAGACAACAGCCGCAGCGATGGCCAGCGGTTGACCAGTATGTTGCTGATATCCAGTGGATGGGCGGCCCAGTGGTTTCGATTTCTTGGTTTCTCTGAGTTGCTCATGGTCCGGTCTCAGCCCTGGTGCTACTGCAAGACCCAGATCTGCATCGCGGGTTCGACACCAGGAAACGGCACCCGACGCGCGTCACGATAGTGTGAGTGATAGTCGTAAGCGATCCTCAGGCGACGCTTATCCGGAACTCTCATCCGCGAGAATTAGAACGCTGCGCCGTTGAACCGGAGATCTTCGAGGCGGTTGAGGTAGGGTCGAACCGACTCGATCTGTCCCGTCTTCCTGGCCTTCAGGAGAAGCCCAGTGTCCCGGTCAGACGAAGTCGCAGCCGTACTGCGAAGCGTCGGGCCAGGGCATCGTCCAGGATGACCAGAGGGTCCACGCTCTCGACGGCGAGCGCCAGAACCTCTCGCTCTCCCGCTCCCAGACTGACGGCCAGGGGCAGCACCGCGGCGTTCCGCGCCTCACAGATACGCAGCCATGGCAGGCTGTCGAGGTCTGGAAGCGCCACGCCGCGAGCGAGGCCGGAGTGGACTTCCTGGACGACACCGGCAGGCACCGAAACCTCGCCGTAAAAGTCAGGTAGGAGCTGCAGGAGGCCGAGCTGAAAGAGGTATTGCAGGGGTGACGTGTCGGCGATGACCTCAGGCATTCGCCCAGATCCCGCCGCAGGTCGTCCTCGGAGTGGCGGAACGTCGCGACACCATAGTCTCCGAGGCGGACCAGGAACAGCGGCTTCGGGACCCCGGCCAGCTCGGCAGCCGCGCCCGCAGAGAGCCGTCCTAGCTCGAAGAGCT
>DASZZM010000034.1:0-3454 GCA_035544895.1 Thermoanaerobaculia bacterium | reverse complement strand
CCAACTTGCGCTCGGTTACCGTCAGCGGCTGCTCTCATTTCCCCCACGGAGTCGGGTTTCTCGCCTTGACGGCCGCGTCTCATCGGCAGCTCGCCACCGCTCAGCCAAAATCGGCCCGGGCTTGAGAAATGCGGGCTAGCGACACTGGAGCTGGCCGAGGTGCACGCGTCGCTGGGGCACATCGCCGAGGTCAAGACGTTGGCGCGTGAGTCTGCGCCGGTCTTTTCCGGGCAGGGGGTGCATCGTGAGGCGCGGCGGGCCCTGGAACTCTTCGGCCGCGCGGCCGAAGAGGAGAAAGCGAGCGCCGGCCTCGTTCATGGGGTCATCTCGTATCTCTACCGAGCGCGACATGCACCGGGCCTTGCATTCGTGGCGCCGGCGTGAGGCGGCAGATGTGCCGAGCCACGGCGGCCGGCGAAGAGAAGCTCAGGGAAGGTCGCGCGGCCTTCCCTACGCTGCGCTTCTCTCGCCGGCCTGGCACAAAGCTAGTGCATGCACTGACCGAGGGGGTCGATGGAACATCCGTTATCGCCGGCCGGGCGCACTGGCGGCCAAGGAGCGGCGTTATGTGCGACGCCGAAACGGGTCCCTGCGGTGGCGGCGGAGGTCGTGCCAGCCCGGAGCACGAGCTGTGGCTCTGGGCGCGGACTGGCTGCCCCACTCCCCGCGGCAGGCGTGCGGACGCAGTGGACGCCCAACGGATCGATTGAGCACCCTTCCTTTGACCACAGGGTGCCCAGCCAGCCCCAGAAGCGGGCCAGCGGCTGCCAGGCCGGGGCCAGGTCGAGGAGCCCCGAGGGAGCGAGGGCCGGCCGCGACGCGCCGGGTGCGGCGAGCGCGCACGGGGGGGCGAGTACGGCGGCGAGGAGGACGGTTGCGATGGCGACGCGGAGGGAGGAGCGGAGCATGGGGAACTCCTTTGACCCGAGGCGACCTCCGCCAGGGCCGGAATGGGCGGCGGGGCGCCTTCAAGTGCGAGAGTGTGCCGGGAGTGCGGGACGTTCCGGGGAAAGTGGTCGCGGCATCCATTGATTTCCCGAATTCCCGGTTCTGACCTTCACGATACAGGAGGGGGGCATGTCCGCGAAGAAGGGGAGCGGGGAGCTGGGCCGTGCGCTCAAGGCGGCGCGCCAGATCCTCAAGCGCACGCAAGGAGAAGTGGCGGACGCCGCGGGGCGGCGCGAAAGCTCGATCTCGGCGATCGAGCAGGGAGACAAGCAGCCATCGGTCGAGACGGTGGCGCGCATGGCCGCGGCGCTGCGGATCTCGCTCGCCGATCTCGGCGAGCTGGCGGCGCTGATCCGCCGGCTGCGCGATGGTGCGGGCGCGAGCGGCACGGCGCCGGCGCCGCTGTATGACAGGGCCAGGGGAGACCTCGGGCGCGCCGTCGGCGAGCTGCTGCGCGCCGAGCGTGGCGGCCTCGCAGAGCAACCGCCCGCCGGCGCGGCGGGCTTCGCGGCGGCGTGCAAGGCGGCACCGGCGTTATTGGAGCGGCTCGCGCGCCACTCCCGCGCGGGGAGATTGGCGCTGGTGCGCGAGGCGGCGGAGTTTCACAGCTCGGGCCTGTGCGTGCTGCTGTGCGAGAAAAGCGTCGAGGCCGCGAGCGAGAGCGCAACGGAAGCGGCGCGGCTCGCCGGGCTTGGCGTCCTTGTCGCAAGGCGAGTCGAGGGCGGCGAAAGGTGGCGGGCGCGCCTCGTGGGCTACGCTCTTCTCCACCTCGCGAACGCGGTGCGCGTCGGCGGCAAGCTCCCCTTGGCCGAGAAGACCTTCGCGCGCGGCGCGGCGCAGTGGTTGGCCGGCGCGGCGGCCGATCCGGGCTTGCTCAACACGGCCCGGGTGCTCGAGATCGAGGCCTCGCTACGTCGAGAGAAACGCGATCTGGCGGCGGCAATCGCTCTCTTCGACCAGGCGCTTGCGGCCGACCGGTGGGGCGAGACCCCGTCGCTGCTGATCGGTAAGGCGAAGGCCCTGGAAGAGCTTGGAAACTACGAGGAGGCAATTGGCTTGCTGCGGCAGGCGGACTCGCGGCTCAACCGCGGGCGGGACGGGTGGAGGCTCTTCGTGGTGCGCACGAACCTCGCTGTCAACCTCTGCCACCTCGGGCGGCACGGTGAGGCCGAGCAGCTCCTGCCGGAAATCCGGTCGGGGGCGGCGCGGCAGGGCAAGAAGCTGGAGGCCGTGCGGGTGCGATGGCTCGAAGGGAAGGTGGCGGCCGGGCTGGGGCGGGGCGAGGAGGCGCTCGACCTGCTACACCAAGTGCGCGGCGAGTTCCTGGTGGCAGGGATCGCCTACGATGCGGCGCTCGCGACCCTGGAGCTGGCCGAGGTGCAGGCGTCGCTCGGGCGCACGGCCGAGGTCAAGGCGCTGGCGCGGGAATCGGCGCCGGTCTTCGCGGCCCAGGGCGTCCATCGCGAGGCGCGGGCGGCGCTGGCGCTGTTCTGCCGCGCCGCCGAGGAGGAAGCGGCGAGCGCCGCGGCGGTGCACCGGCTCATCGCCTACCTCTACCGGGCGCGGCACGACCCGGAGCTGCGCTTCGAGGCGAAAGACCAGCCGGCGGCGCGCAGCGGGCGAAGGCGCGGCGGCTCGAGGTGACCGCGCGCGGTCACGGGTTACGCCCCCCGGTTGCCCCATCGGAGACGCCGGATGCTTCGGTTCCCGCGCCGTTGTCTGCCGGTGGTGGGGGAGGGTGGCAGAGCACGAAGACTCCGTGGGTATAGGGTGGATCGAAGGCATTCGTCGACTGTGCGAGGTCGAACCAGAGATCCCAGGCGAGATCGAGTTCGTCGGGGGTCATCTCCTGCAAGTTGAGGTCGTCCTCACTGAGCATTTGCATGATTGGCGTCTCCGCTCGCCAAGGGATCGTGTGGCAGCCATCGCTCGGCGAGCTCGGCCAGGGAACCATCCCCCCCGGCACCGCGCGCCTGAAGCGCAGGGCGGGAGGGTGGCTTCCGCTGAGCTGTTCGATGGGCGCGTTGGGGGATGAACGTGCAGGACCCTGTGTCGCGAGTGGGGGCGCGGTCGGCCGGACACCTCAGCCGACCGTGAAGCTCCGCCCTCCGGTAAGAAAGAACTCTTCTGGGGTGACGGCACGGACCGGCGAGTAAATGAAGTCCGCCACGTTTCGGGTGATGATCAGCTCACACTTGGCTGCTTCGGCTGCGCTGGCTAGCGCGGCGTCCTCGAAGTCCTCGAATCTCAGGGTCCTGGCCCGCACGAATTGAGCGCGATCCTGCTGCACGATCTCCAGATGCGCGAGAACCCAATCCACTAGCATATCCGCCTGCTCCACGTCAGCATACTTGGCCACGATGTAGGGGTGCACGACATAGATCTGCTGGGTGGGGGCGTAACGTTACGGCAGGGGAGGAGATCGGGTACTATCTGACAGCCTTAGAAGCTGTCAGATAAGGAGAACCCGATGCCAAAGCGACCAGCGCTCGAGGAGTTGGAGAAG
>DASZZM010000033.1:0-36284 GCA_035544895.1 Thermoanaerobaculia bacterium | reverse complement strand
CTCCGCCACCCTCCTCGTCGGCCCCGAAGGCGGCTTCTCCCCCGCCGAGCACGCCACCCTCCTCTCCACCCACTGGAACCCCCTCCACCTCGGCCCCCGCACCCTCCGCACCGAAACCGCCGCCCTCCTAGGCTCCGCCCTCCTCCTCCTCCCCCACGAATCTCTTTAAAGTTAGTTGGCGCGCCACGCACCTTCGCTACCTCTTTTCATCCCTCCGCTCCCTCCATCCCTCCACCGCCCCGACCTAGACAGCCGCCAGCCTTCAAGCTAGCATCGACACGTTGCGCCACACCCCCCCGCAAGGAGGTCGCCTTGGCCACTCCCAAACTCAGTCCGTTTGCCGATGTCCGCTGGATCTGGCAGAACGGCGAGCTCGTCGACTTCGAGAAAGCCACCATTCACGTGCTCAGCCACGCCCTGCACTACGGCTCGGGAGTGTTCGAAGGCATCCGCTGCTACAGCACCCGGCAGGGTTCCGCCATCTTCCGCCTCCCCGAGCACATGAAGCGCCTCCTGCTCTCTGCCAAGGTCTACCGCATGGAGCTCCCCTTCTCCGCAGGCGAGATCGTCGACGCCATCGCCCACACCATCCGCGCCAACGGATTCGACGCCTGCTACGTCCGCCCCATCGTCTACCGCGGGCTCGGCACCCTCGGAGTCAACCCACTCCGCTCCCCCGTCGAAGTCGTCGTCGCGGTCTGGCCTTGGGGCAAATACCTCGGCGAAGAAGCAGCACAGGGCGTCGAAGTCTGCGTCTCCTCATGGCGCCGCCCGTCGCCGAGCACCCTGCCGTCCATGGCCAAGGCCACCGGCAACTACCTCAACTCCCAGCTCGTCAAGATGGAAGCCCTCACCAACGGCTTCGTCGAAGGCATCGCTCTGGACGCGGGCGGCTACGTCAGCGAAGGATCGGGCGAGAACCTCTTCCTCGTCTACCAGGGAGCGCTGCTCACGCCTCCGCTGGCGGCCTCTCTGCTCCCCGGCATCACCCGCGACACCGTCATCACCCTGGCCCGCGACCTCGGCCTCGAAGTCCGCGAGCAGGCGATCCCGCGCGGGCTGCTCTATACCTGCGACGAGCTGTTCTTCACCGGCACCGCGGCCGAGATCACCCCCATCCGCTCGGTGGATCACATCGTCGTCGGCGAGGGACGTCCCGGCGCTATCACCCGCCGCCTCCTCGACGAGTTCCTCGGCATCACCAGCGGCGAGATCAGGGACCGCCACGGCTGGCTGACGCCGGTCGCCTCCCAACCGGCCGAGCGCGACCTGGTCAGCGCGGCGTCCGGCGAGAGATTGCCGGCATGAACATCAACGACCTGCTCAAGATCGCGGTCGAGCGCAAGGCTTCCGACCTCCACCTCAAGGTCGGCAGCCATCCGGTCATCCGCGTCGACGGCGAGCTGTTGCCGCTCGGCGAGCTCAAGCGCCTGATGCAGGAAGACACCATCGCGATGGCCTTCTCGATCATGAACGCGCGCCAGAAGCAGCGCTTCAAAGAAGAGTTCGAGCTCGACATCGCCTACTCGGTACCCGGGCTTGGCCGCTTTCGCTGCAACGTCTTTCAGCAGCGCGGCGCGGTGGGGCTCGTGCTGCGCGTCATCCCGGCGCGCATCCAGGCCACCCGCGAGCTGATGCTGCCGCCCGTGCTCGATCGCATCTGCGAGGAGCGGCGCGGCCTCGTCCTGTGCACCGGCACCACCGGCTCGGGCAAGTCGACGACGCTCGCCGCGATGATCGACTACATCAACAGCACGCGCGGCGAGCACATCATGACCATCGAGGATCCGATCGAGTTCCTGCACCGCGACAAGAAGTCGATCGTCAACCAGCGCGAGGTCGACGTCGACACGCGCGCCTTCTCGAGCGCCCTGCGCGCCGCGCTGCGCCAGGATCCCGACGTCATCCTGGTGGGCGAGATGCGCGACTTCGAGACCATCGAGACTGCCCTGCTGGCCGCCGAGACCGGCCACCTGGTTTTCTCGACCCTGCACACCCTGGACGCCACCGAGACGATCAACCGCATCATCTCGGTTTTTCCGCCGCACCATCAGAAGCAGATCCGCATCCAGCTCTCGCAGGTGCTCAAGGCGATCATCTCGATGCGCCTTGTGCCGCGCGCCGACGGTATCGGGCGCGTGCCGGCGGTCGAGGTGCTGATCTCGACTGCCTACATTCGCGAGTGCATCGAGAACAAGGAAAAGACCAAGTACATCCGCGAGCAGATCGCGCTCGGCACCAGCCAGTACGGAATGCAGACCTTCGATCAATCGCTCTACCAGCTCTACAAGAGCGGACTCATCGCCCTCGAAGAGGCGCTCAAGCGAGCCACCAACCCCGACGAGTTCAAGCTCAAGATTCAAGGGGTCCAGTTCACCTCCGACATCTCGCGCGAGCAGATGGAAGAGGCCCTGCAGCTCCCCGCGGACAGCGACCTGCTGAGCGGCATGGACGTCGAGCCGCACTAGTTCCCGGTTTCCGCGGCGGCGGCGGGGTGGCCAGGATCTCCTCCTGTTACGACAAGGCGTGCGAGCTGCTGGCGGCCCGCCCGCACTTCCGCGCGCAGCTCGCCGGCAAGCTCGCGCGCCGTAACTACCCGGCCGCGGAGATCGAGCAGACGCTCGACCTTCTGGAGCGCCAGGGCTACCTCGACGACGCGGCCGCGGCGCTAGGGTTCGTGGGCGCGCGCGCGGCGGGCGGAGGGGCGGGACGGCGCCGGCTGCGCGCCGAGCTCGAGCGGCGGGGGGCCGCCGCCGAGGCGGTGGCGGCGGCGCTCGGCGAGCTGCCCGAAGACGACCTGCCGGCGGCGCGCGCGGCGGCCGAGCGGTGGAGTGCCGCGCATTTGCCGGGCGGCGGCGCGCCTGCCGGGCGTGACGCCGGCAGGCTGGCCCGCCACCTGGAACGGAAGGGTTTCTCTCGCCATGCTATCGTTGCCGTTCTCGCAGAACGGGGCGGTTCGTCCAGCCTCCTCGGGGACGGGGAGTCGTGAAAACCACCGATATCCGCAGCAGCTTCGTCGATTTCTTCCGCGCCCGCGGCCACCGTCTCTATCCGAGCGCGCCGCTGGTGCCGCAAGGCGATCCGACGCTGCTATTCACCAACTCCGGCATGGCGCCGTTCAAGGACTTTTTTCTCGGCATCGAGACGCCGCCGGCGCCGCGCGCGGTGTCGGTGCAGAAGTGCATGCGGGTCTCGGGCAAGCACAACGACCTCGAAAACGTCGGCCCCAGCCCGCGCCACCACACCTTCTTCGAGATGCTGGGCAACTTCTCCTTCGGCGACTACTTCAAGGAAGAGGCGATCCGCGCCGCCTGGGAGCTGGTGACCGAGGTCTGGCGCATTCCGGCCGATCGTCTCTTCGCCTCGATCTACGAAGAGGATGACGAGGCCGGCGAGCTCTGGCTGCGGGTGACCAGCCTGCCCGCCGCCAGGGTGCACCGCTGCGGCAGCGCCGACAACTTCTGGGTCATGGGCGAGACCGGCCCCTGCGGGCCCTCGAGCGAGATCTTCGTCGACGTCGAGCCCGGGCAGCCTCCGGTCGCCTGGGAGGAGGGCACCGCGTCGGGGCGCTATCTCGAGATCTGGAACCTGGTCTTCATGCAGTACGACCGCGACGCCTCGGGGCAGCTGCGGCCGCTGCCCAACCCCTCGATCGACACCGGGGCCGGCCTCGAGCGCGTTGCCTCGGTGCTCCAGGGCGTGCGCTCCAACTACGACACCGACCTCTTCCGCCCCATCCTCGGCGCCGCCGCGGAGCTCGCCGGCGTGCGCTACGGCGCCGGCGCGGAGCAGGACGTCTCGCTCCGGGTCATCGCCGACCACTTGCGAGCGGTCTGCTTCCTGCTTGCCGATGGGGTTATCCCGGGCAACGAGGGGCGCGGCTATGTGCTGCGGCGCGTGCTGCGCCGCGCCGTCCGGCATGGCATGCGGCTGGGGTTCGAGGGGCCGTTCCTCAACCGGCTGGTCCCGATTCTCGGCGAGGTGATGGGCAGCGCCAATCTCGAGCTCGCGGCCACGCGCCAGGCGTCGGTTGCCACCATCCTGGCGGAGGAGGAGAAGTTCTTCTCGACCATCGCCAGCGGCGCGCGCCAGGTGCAAGACGAGATCGAACGCCTGCGCTCCGCCGGCGAGCCGGTCCTGCCCGGCGCGGTGGTCTTCCGGCTCTACGACACGTACGGCCTGCCGATCGACGTGATCCGCGAGATCGCCGAGGAGGAGCGCTTCCGCGTCGACGAAGCCGGTTTCGAGGAAGCTCTCGAGGCGCAGCGCCAGCAGTCGCGCAAGGCTACCCAGGAGATGCAGGGCCGTCTCGCCGCCTTGCGCGAGGCGGTGCGCGGCCACTCCGATCTGGCGGCGACGAGCTTTGCGGGCTACGACCGGACCGAGCTGCCGGAGCCGGCCGCGGAGGTGGTGCGCCTCGCCACTTGGAAGGACGGCGCGCCGGTGCGGGTAGCCGCTCTCGAGGAGGGCCAGTCCGGGGTGGTGGTCCTCGACCAGACCGTCTTTTACGCCGAAGCGGGCGGCGAGGTAGGCGACACCGGCGAGATGCTGTGGGACGGCGGGCGCGCGCGGGTGGTCGACACGCAGAAAGACGCCTCGGGGGTAGTCTTCCACTTCGTCGAGGTCGAGCGGGGCAAGCTCTCGCGGCACATGCGGGTCGGGCTGCGGGTGGACCATGAGCTGCGCCTTGCCATCCAGCGCAACCATACCGCCACGCACCTCCTGCACGCGGCCTTGCGCCAGGTGCTGGGCAAGAGCGTGCGCCAGGCCGGCTCGCTGGTGGCTCCCGACCGGCTGCGTTTCGATTTCACCTACCATCGCGGCATGTTCCGGCAGGAGCAAGAGCAAACCGAGGACCTGGTCAACGAGTGGGTGCGGCGCGCCGTGCCGGTCGAGGCAGTCTGGCGCAGCTACCAGGAGGCGGTCGCCGCCGGCGCCATGGCGCTGTTCGGCGAGAAGTACGGCGAGCGGGTGCGCACGATCAATGTCCCCGGGTTCAGCCTGGAGCTGTGCGGCGGCTGCCACGTCCACAATACCGGCGAGGTCGGGCTGTTCCTGATCGAATCGGAGCGCGGCGTGGCCTCGGGAGTGCGGCGGGTCGAGGCCCTGACCGGCGGCCACGCCCTGGCCGAGGTGCGCCGCCAGCGCACCGCCTACCAGGAGCTGATGAACCGGCTGGGGATCCGCGCGGCCGACTACGACCAGCAGCTCGAGCGCGCCGAGCAGCTGCGCGAGCGCCAGAACGAGCTCGAGCAGGAGATGCGCCGTCTCCGCATGCAGTTAGTTTCCGGTACGGCGCCAACCGCCGCGGAGGAGCTGGTGGTGGAAGGCGTCCGCGTCCTGGCGCGCGAGGTTCCCGCCGCCCCCGCAAGCGAGCTGCGCGACATGGCCGACGCCCTGCGCTCGAAGCTCGGCTCCGGCGTCGTGGTGATCGGCGCCCGCGACGACTCCTCGGTGTCCCTGGTGGCAGCCGTGAGCAAGGACCTGACCGCCCGCATCAAAGCCGGCGACCTGGTCAAGAAACTCTCCGCCCTCGTCGGCGGCGGCGGCGGCGGCCGCCCCGACTTCGCCCAAGCCGGCGGCAAGCAGCCCGAAAACCTCCCCACCGCCCTGGCCGCGGTCGGCGAGGCTGTCCGGGAGCAACTGGCTCGCTGAGCAGCCGGTAGGACGGCGAATTTGAAGGGGAGAGGCGTGCACGCCCCGGATGGCCGTGCGCCCCCCAGCGGCGCGCCGAGGAAATAGGCGCGCCACTGCCATTGCGCTCGTCGGAATAGGTGGGGAAAGGTGTGGAGGTGGCTTCGCGCCAAATGTGACTGGCGCACGGCCATCCGGGGCTGCCGCACCGTTTCCGTCCTCAGCCTGAGAAAAAAGCCTGCTCAGAGCGGTAAGGGCAGAAGAGGTAACTGAATATGAAGCGTGGTTCTACTTCAGAGTCCTTTCCAGTCAGCCCTGAGGAAGTGGAGGCGGTGATCGCCAAAGCGCCGGAGCGGGTCCACGATCCGGAATGCTCCTATGACCCTGGCGATCCCGTGGCAGTGGAGGCACTCTGGAAGAACGGAACCTTGCGCCGGCCGGGCCAAGGAGGGCCTGGGAAGAAGGCCAAGAAGGTCCTGCCTGGCCGGTAACTCCCCGTAGAACTAGCACACTGGCCCGGCTTTTGAATCTATCTCCTGCGACTGCCGGCATGGCCGCCGTGATCCGGCTGCCTTCCAGGCAAGGAGGGAACCTATGTCTTCATCCTTCGCCGTCTACCTCGTGGGCTTCATCGTCGTGGTCGTCGGCCTGGCTTACGGCGCTCATCTCGCCCACGTCCCTGACGTCTGGATCGGCGTCGGCGTCATCGTCCTCGTCGGCCTGGGCATCCTCAAGGCCGTCACCAACACCCAGAGCAAGACCAAGCCCGATCAATAACCCCCGGGCTCCTCTGCCCAACGCCTGATTTTTCACCACAGCCGGGTGGGTGGGCAGGACTCCGTGCCGCCCTGAACGATCCAGCAGCCCCGGATGGCCGCGCGCCAGTCATATTTGGCGCAGATTCTCCGTCACCACCATCGCACCCTCTACAGACGAGCGCAATGGCAGTGGCGCGCCTATTTCCTCGGCGCGCCGCTGGGGGGCGGGCGGCCATCCGGGGCGTGCGCGCCTCCGGCCTTCGGAGGAGACTCAGGCGTCCTGGGGAGGGCTATATCACTGTTTCGCGCAGCACTTCTTCGATCGTCGTGATCCCGTCGCGGATCTTCTGCAAGCCGCTGCCGCGCAGCGTCATCATGCCCTTCTGGATCGCTCGCGTGCGCAGCTCGTAGGCGCTTGCGCCCGACAGCACCATCTCGCGGATCTCGTCGTCGATGTCCAGCACTTCGAAGAGGGCGACACGGCCCTTGTAGCCGGTGTTGCTGCAGCGCTCGCAGCCGCGGCCGCGGAAGAGCTTGATCGAGCGCGCCTCGTGCTCGCCGAAACCGATCTCCAGCAGGTGATTGGGCGGCACCTCCGACCCCGGCTCCTTGCAGAAGACGCAGATCTTACGCACCAGCCGCTGGGCGGCGATCATGTGCACTGAAGTGGCCACCAGGAACGGCTCGATCCCCATGTTCATCAGGCGATTGATCGAAGAAGGCGCGTCGTTGGTGTGCAGTGTCGACAGCACCAGGTGCCCCGTCATCGCCGCCTTGATCGCCACCTCCGCGGTCTCGAAGTCGCGGATCTCGCCCACCAGAATGATGTTCGGGTCCTGGCGCAGGAACGAGCGCAGAGAGGCGGCGAAATTGAGTCCGATCTGCTCGCGCATCTGCACCTGATTGATCCCGGTCAGGTTGAACTCCACCGGGTCCTCGGCGGTGAGGATGTTGACCTCCGGAGTATTGATGCGCTGGAGGGCCGAATACAGGGTGTTGGTCTTGCCCGAGCCGGTCGGCCCGGTTACCAGGACCATGCCGTAGGGCTTGAGGATCGCCATCTCGAACCGGCGCAGCGAGTCCGGCTCGAACCCCAGCTTGGCCATGTCCAGCATCAGCTTGTCTTTGTCGAGAAGCCGCATGACGATCTTCTCGCCGAACAGCGTGGGGAGCACCGAGACGCGATAGTCGAGATCCTTGTTGCGGCCCGAGATCTTGGTCTTGATCTTGATGCGGCCGTCTTGCGGCAGGCGCTTCTCGGCGATGTCGAGCTTGGCCATGATCTTGACCCGGCTGGTGATCGCCTCCTTGAGCTTGAGCGGCGGATGCATCATCTCGTAGAGGATGCCGTCGATGCGGTAGCGGACGCGGTACTCCTTCTCGTAGGGCTCGATGTGGATGTCCGAGGCGCCGCGCTTGATGGCGTCGGTCAGCACGATGTTGACCAGCTTGACCACGGGCGCCTGTTCCGATTCCTCCTCCAGGGTGGCCAGGTCGAGATCGTGCTCTTCCTCGAGCACCTCGAGGTCGCCGGCGCTGCCGTAGTCCTCCGAAAGGTCTTCCATGACCTTCTTGAGCTCGATCGCATGGGTCGAGCCGTAGTAGCGGTCGATGGCCAGGCGCACCACGGTCTCGGCCGCCACCACCGGCTCGACCTTGTAGCCGGTCATGAACTTGACGTCGTCCATGGCGAACACGTTGGTCGGGTCGATCATGGCGACGGTCACGGTCGCGCCCGCCTTGCTGACCGGCACGATCGTGTACTTGCGCGCCAGGTCGGCCGGGATGATCTTGATGACCGAGTCGTCGATCTCGGCTCCGGTCAGGTCGATCGAGGGGACGCCGAAGTGCTGGGAGAGCGCTTCGACGAGGTCGTGCTCGCTGATGTGGCCGAGCTTGACCAGGGCGGTGCCCAGCCTGCCGCCCTGCTCTTTCTGATAGGCGAGCGCCTCGTGGAGCTGAGGCTGGTTGATCTTGCCGGCGCGGATCAGCAGCTCGCCGAACTTGGCTGCCTGCTGCTGCTTGCGTACCGCTGCCTGCTCCGGTGGTGCCATCCGTTCTCCTGGCGCAGGCTGCTGAAGCTCCGCGCGTTCGGATCATCGCCAGGTTGGCTGCCCAGCAGTCTAGCAGCGCGCGCGAAAAGGGGTCAACGCGGGGACGCTACCGCGCCGCCAGAAGGGAGATGGCGCGGTCGGCGACCTGGCGCGGTGGGATCTCGAGCAGGCAGGCCTTGGTGTCGTCGAAGCGGCGGTAGCAGAAGCTGCAGGGCAGCCGCTTGACGAGGGCCTGCTGGGGCGCGCCGTAGGGGCCGTTGCGCTCAGGGTCGGTGGGACCCATGAGCATGAGAACGGGGGCGCCCAGGGCGTGGGCCAGGTGGACGGGGCCGGAATCGCCGCCCATCACCAGGCGGGCGCGCCGCAGCAGGAACGCCAGCGCCGGCAGATCGGGGGCCGGCACGACGCTCGCCGCGCCGGAGCTGGCCGCCGCGACCGCGGCTGCCAGGCCTTCCTCCCCCGCGGCGGCCGCCACCCGGGTGGCGAGGCCGGTGGCGACCTTCAGGCGCCGCGCCGCCTCGCCCCACCAGGCCGGCGGGTAGATCTTGTTTGCCCACCCAGCGCCTGGATGGATCAAGACGAAAGGCTCCTCAGCCGGCGCCGCTGCCTCTGCCAGTGCCCCAGGCTCCGGCCCAGCCGCGGCCGCCGCCCCGGAGTCATCCCTGGCCGGCGCGTCCGTCTCAGCCTCCGCGGCGCGGCGAAAGAGCTTGTCGCCCCCGAAGTCGGCAGGCTCCGCCGGCAGGCCCAGGGCGTCGAGCAGCGACAGCCCGCGGTCGACCGCGTGCGGCCCCCGCGTCACGACCGGCCGGTTGATCCACAGCGCGCTCGACGGCTCGCGTCGCTGCGCCCGCGCCGGGCCGACCCGCAGCCGGCACAGGCTCGCGGCGGCGATCGCCCCGGCCTTGTGGTTGCCCATCAGGTCGAGCACCACGTCCGGGGCGAAGCGGCGCAGGGTCGCCACGAAAGCGCCGAGGTCGCGAAGTGAGCGGCCGGCCAGGGGGCGGCGGCCCCAGCTGCGCAGCCGCGCCACCATCAGCTCGTCGAGGTCGGGATGTCCCGCGAGCACGGGAGCCATCGCCTCCTCGACCACCCACCCCAGCCGCGCTCGAGGCAGATGCCGCCGCAGAGCGGTCAGCACCGGCAAGGCGTGGACGACGTCGCCGAGCGCGCTGGTGCGGATGATGAGAATACGCAAGAGCGAGTGTCCCGCTCGGTTAATTCGCATGTCAATCGCTTGGTCTCCGCGGCCCTGGCTGCGTTGCGCCTCCTCGACGTACTCCCCGGTACGCCTCGTCGGCGACGCCTTGCCAGGACCGCGGATCCGCTGCGCGTTTGCCATGCGAATTAACCGAGCGGGACACTACCCGCCGCCCGGCAGGCGCTTGACCCTGGCGATGAGATCGCGGGTGGCATGATCCTTGGGGTCGCCGACCAGGGCGGTGCGGCCGCCGTAGGCCTGCACCACCGCGTGCTCGGGGACGTTGTCCGGGGTGCCGTAATCGGTCCCCTTGCAGTGCACGTCCGGACGCAGCCGCGCCAGCAGATCGGCCGGCGAGTCCTCGTCGAAGACCACCACGAAATCGACCGGCGCGAGGGCGGCCAGCAGCTCCGCCCGTTCGGCGGCCGGCACCAGCGGCCGCCCGGCGCCCTTGAGACGGGCGACCGAGGCGTCGCCGTTGAGCCCGACGACCAGCACGTCGCCCTCGGACCTGGCCGCCCGCAAGTAGCGCAGGTGCCCCACGTGCAGCAGATCGAAATGGCCGTTGGCGAAGGCGATCCGGCGCCCCTGGGCGCGCAGCTCGGCCAGCCGCCCGGCCAGCTCGGCGGCGCTCAGGACTTCGCCCACCGCAGCTCCTCGAGCGGCCGGAGGTCGCCGCGCACCGCCCGCCGCAGCTCGTCGCGGCTCAGCGTGGCGGTGCCGGTCTTCATGACAACGACGCCGCCGGCATAGTTGGCAAGGAGGGCCGCCTCGAGCGGGCTCGCGCCGGCGGCCAGACCGAGGGCGAAGGTGCCGATCACGGTGTCGCCCGCGCCGGTGACGTCGGCCACCTGGTCGGTCCCGGAAACCGGCAGGTGGGCCGAGATGAGCGCCCCGGCGGAGCCCGCCGCCAGGAAGAGGCTCATTCCGCGGCTGCCGCGGGTGATCAGGAGGAAGCGCACGGCGAGGCGCTCGAGCAGGCAACGCCCGGCCCTCTCGATCAGCGCCGGGTCGTCGCGCAGCCCCCAGCCGAGCAGCGCCTCGGTCTCCTCTTCGTTCGGAGTCGCCCCATCCAGGCCGGAAAAGCCGGCGAGCCGATGCCGGCTGTCGCCGACCACCACCCCCGCCGGAGCCAGGCAGGCGCGCACCGGCCCGAGCAGCTCCGGCTCGACCGCTCCGTAACCGTAGTCGGAGAGGATCGCCACCCGCGGCCCTCCCGCCCAGCGGGCGAGCACCTCGCCGAAACGCTCGCGCTCTCCGGAGGAGAGCGCCAGGTAGTCTTCGATGTCGTAGCGCACGATCTGCTGCTTGACCTGGTGGGGTCCGCCCCCCAGGATGCGGATCTTGGTCGGCGTCCGGTAGCCCGGGCGGACCAGGATGCCATCGGTCGGGACGGCGAGGGCCGCCAGCGCGGCGCGCAGCTTGCCGCCGTGGGCGTCGTCCCCGACCACTCCGAGCGGCAGAGGCCTGCCGTCGAGCGCGGCCACGTTGGCAACCGCGTTGGCGCCGCCTCCGGGCGCCAGCCGCTCGCCCTGGTAGCTCAAGATCAGCACCGGCGCTTCGCGACTGATCCTCTTGGGCGTGCCGGTGATGAAGACGTCCGCCACCAGGTCGACCAGCATCAAGACCGGCTGGCCGGCCATCTCGTCGATCAGGCCGAGCAGCCGCTCGGGGGTCGGAAGTGGTTCGCTGGCCGGCATTTGCGGTGCGCGATTGTAGCAGGTGAAGGGGTGGTACCATGCACCGGCCTCGCGGGGTCTGCCCCTCGAGGCGTATGGGCCAGGCGTGGGGCAAGCGAGAGGCGCCGAGGAGGTGCCGAGCACCGGAACGGTGCGGGAGGCGAGCCGAATGATCGAAGCGCAGAACCTGAGCCGCCGCTACGGCGACTTCACCGCGGTCGACGGAGTGTCGTTCGCCGCGAGCGACCGCGAGATCCTGGGTATGCTGGGGCCGAACGGCGCCGGCAAGACCACCACGCTCCGCATGATCACCGGCTTCCTGCCGCCTTCGGGCGGACGGGTGACGGTCGCCGGCAAGGACCTCTTCGCCGCCCCCATCGAGGCGCGCCGCCAGGTGGGGTATCTGCCGGAGAACGTCGCGCTCTATCCCGAGATGCGGGTCGAAGAATACCTGGCCTACCGCGCCCGCCTCGAAGGCCTGTCCGGCGCGGCGATCCGCTCGGCCCTCGGCGAGGCGGTCGAGCGGTGCCTGCTCGAAGAGGTGCGGCGGCAGATCATCGGCACCCTCTCCAAGGGCTTCCGGCAGCGGGTGGCGCTCGCCACGGCCATCCTCCACCGGCCGAGCGTCCTGGTTCTCGACGAACCCACGGTCGGCCTCGACCCCAAGCAGATCATCGCCATCCGCGAGCTGATCCGCGAGCTGGGGCGCGAGCGCACCCTGCTGCTCTCGACCCACATCCTGCCCGAGGTGGAGCTGCTGTGCCACCGGGTGGTGATCATCGACCGCGGCCGCATCGTGGCGGAGGGGACTCCCGAGAGCCTGCGCGCCGGCTGGGTGGGCAACCCGGGGCTGCGAGTGACCGTGAAAGACGCGCCGGCCGGCGCCGCCGCGGCGCTGGCCCAGATCGGCGGCGTGCTGGCGGTGCGCCCGGGCGCGGCCGGCGCGGGAAGCTACGTGCTGGAGTGCGACCGCGGCGCCGATCCGCGCGAGGCGGTCTTCCACGCCGCGGTCGAGCATGGGTGGGTCCTCCTCGAGCTGGCGCTGGAGCGCGCCTCGCTCGAGGACATCTTCGTGCGCCTGACCACGCGCGATGCGGCGGGGATGGCAGAAGAGGGCGGCGCCGGCGGGGAGGTGCCGTCGTGAGCGCATTGTGGGCGACTTTCAACCGCGAGCTGCGCGCCTACTTCCTGTCGCCGCTCGCCTACCTGGTGCTGATCTTCTTCCTCTTCGCCAACGGCTTCATCTTCTCGGTGATCATGAGCTTTCTCAACGACCCGCGCACGCCGGCCACGGCGCGGCCGATGGATACCATGTTCAACACGATCTTTTTCTGGATCATCTTGCTGTTCGTGTGCATGGTGCTGACCATGCGCCTGCTCTCCGAGGAGCTGCGCAGCGGTTCGATCGAGGTGCTGATGACCGCCCCGATCACCGAGAGCCAGGTGGTCGCCGGCAAGTACCTGGCCGCCCTCGCCTTCTTCGTCGCCCTGTGGCTGCCCACCCTGGTCTACGCCGTCATCATCGCTCACTACAGCAAGGTCGACTGGGGACCGATCGCGGGCGGCTATTTCGGGATCCTCTGCATCGGCGCGCTGTTCCTCTCGATCGGGTTGTTCGCCTCGTCGCTGACGCGCAGCCAGCTGGTGGCCGCGATCATCACCTTCGCCATGCTGATGGTGGTGTGGGCGATCGGCCTGCTGGCGAACCTGGTCAACAACGAGACCGCCAAGCAGGTTTTCGGCTACGTCAATCTGCTCGACCACATGGACGAGTTCGCCAAGGGCATCGTCGATTCGCGGCGGTTGGTCTATTACCTGTCGGTGATCTTCTTCTTTCTTTTCCTGACCAGCCGGGCGCTCGAGGACCGGAAGTGGAGGTGATGCCATGACGGACCCCGAAACCTCGACGACTCCGCCGACTCCGGAAACCCCGGAGACTCCGCAGACCCCGACGGAAGACCCGGAGGTCAGCGAGACGAGCCGGCGGCGGCTGGTCAGGACCGGCACCCTCTCGGCCGGCGTGGTGTTGCTCGCCGCACTGCTCGTCATCGTCAACTACTTCAGCTGGAAGTACTACAAGCGCTTCGACTGGACCAGCAGCCATCTCTACAGCCTGTCGCAGAAGAGCCGCGACGTGCTGCGGCAGCTCAAGAGCGACGTCGACGTGGTGGTGCTGATGCCCCCCGAGCAGAACCTCTACGCGCCGACCAAGGAGCTGCTGGCGCGCTATGCCGCCGCCTCGCCGCGCATCCACGTGCAGTTCGCCGATCCCGAGAAGAACCCCATCCAGACTCAGCAGCTGGCCCGCAAGTACCAGGTCACCACCGCCGGCGTGGTGGTGGCGAGAGGCAAGGACCGTCGCATCATCGACGCCGGCGAGCTGGGCGATTTCGACTTCTCCGGCGTGCAGTTCGGGCAGCAGCCGGAGATGACCGGTTACAAGGGCGAGCAGCTCATCACCAGCGCGATCCTGCAGATCGCCGAGGGGCGCAAGCCCAAAGCGCTCTTCACCACCGGCCACGGCGAGCGCTCGCTCGACGACACCGGCCCGCGCAGCCTGGCGAGCGCCCGTGAGATCCTGGGGCGCGACAACTTCGACATCGAGGAATGGGCATCGCTCGGCAAGGCCGCGGTGCCGGCCAAGACCGACCTGGTGGTCATCCCCGGCCCTAGCGGCTCGTTCGTCAAGCCCGAGCTCGACGCGCTCGCCGCCTATGTACGCGGCGGCGGCCGGCTGCTCGTGCTGCTCGATCCGACCCTCTCGCAGGGGGGCGGCGGCCTGGTCCAGACCGGCCTCGAGTCCTGGCTTTCCGCCTACGGCGTCAAGGTCGGCCAGAACATCGTCGTCGACCCCGTCAACCCGCTGCCGTTCTTCGGCTCCGAGACCCTGTTCGTCAAGGAGTACGGCGACCATCCGATCACCAGGGCCTTGCGCTCGGGGAACCTCCCGGTGCTGGTCAGCCTGGCGCGCTCGGTCGGCAAGGGGGAGGCTCCCGCCGGCACCGAAGTCACCGAGCTGTTGCGGACCTCGTCGGAAGGGTGGGGCGAGACCGACCTCGCGCACCTCGACCACGTGGCCAGGGACGCCGCCGACCTTCCCGGTCCGGTGCCGCTCGGGGTCGCGGTCGAGATCAAGTCGACCGGCGGCGGCAACCAGCGCCCGGCCCGGCTGGTTGTCTTCGGCGACTCGGATTTCGCCGCCAACCAGCTCATGCGGGCCAACGTCGCCAACTCGATGCTGCTGTCGAACTCGCTCAACTGGCTGGTCGAGCGCGAGAGCCTGCTCGGCATTCCGCCGCGGAAGACGGAGCAGGTCCGCCTCAGCCTGACCCCCGGGCAGCTGCACACGGTCTGGGCGCTGGTCGTGCTGGTGCTGCCCGGGCTGGCGCTGGCGGGCGGTCTCTACATCTACTTCCGCAGGAGGCGTTGAACATGCGTCCGCGGACGCTGCTGGTGCTGCTCGGCCTCGTCCTGGCCTGCGCCGCGTTCATCCAGTTCTATGAGCGCAAGCTGCCGTCGAGCACGGAGCGCACCGCGCGCGCCAAGAAGGTGCTCGAGCTCGACAAGGACCAGGTCAGGGGGGTGACCATCGCCGCCGGGCCGACCGAGGTCCGCCTGGAGCGAGTCAGTCCCGGCGCCGGGCAGGGACCCGGCGCCTCCGACCAAGCCGGGCAGGGACCCGGCGCCTCCGATAAAACCGCCGAGAAATCCGCGCCGCCGGCGGCGGAGAAAGCCCCCTCCGAAATCGAGTGGCGGATCGTCAAGCCCATCGCCGCGCGCGCCGACACCGCGGCGGTGGACCGCCTGCTCGAGGCGCTGGCCGGCCTGGAGAAGACGCGGACCATGGAGAAGGTCTCGCCCGCCGCGGTGGGCCTGGACCGGCCGCAAGCGGTCGTGCGCCTGGCGACCTTGGATCCGAAGACGCGGCGCGGCGGCGAAACCGTTCTCCAGCTGGGGGCCGAGGTTCCGACCGGCGGCTCGCTGATCGCCGCGATCGCGGGCAAGCCGGAAGCCTACGTGGTGAGCGACTCGATCCTCGGCGACCTGCGCAAGCCGCCCGGCGACTGGCGCGACCGCCGCATCTTCCACGGCGACCGCGACCGCATCGAGCGCATCGCGCTGGCCGCCGGCGGCGGGCCGAAGGTGCTGCTGGCGCGGCGCGGCGACCGCTTCTGGATCGAGAGCCCGATTGCCGACCGCGCGGACCGCGACCAGGTCGAGAAGCTCCTCACCGACCTGACCGGCTTGAGCGCCGAGCGGTTCGTGGACGGCCCCGCGCCGCCGGCGGGCCAGCTCGGGCTCGATCCCCCGCGCGCCGTGGTCGAAGCGGTGCTCGCCCGGCAGGCGCAGCCACTGCGCATCGAGCTGGGCGCCAGCCATCCCGGGCCGCCGCAGGGCGCGCCGCCGGCGGGGGAGAACGCGGCGTCGCCGGACCCGCCGGACAGCGGCGCAGGCTCGCCGCCGAGCCTTCTGACCTACGCCCGCGCCTCCGGCACCCTGTTCGAGACCCGCACCCCGCTCGCCGAGGCCGCGGCGCGCCCCCCGTCGAGCTGGCGCTCGCCCTCGCTCTCCGGCCTCGAGGTGCACCAGATCGACGCGGCGACCGTCCGCGGCGCCGGCGCGCCGCCGATCACTCTGACGCGCAGCGGCACCGACTGGAAGCGCAACGCGGCCACCATCTCCTACCTGCCGGTCAGCGACCTCCTCTTCGCCGTCACCGACGCCAAGGCCGACCGCCTCCTCGCCCCCGACGAGGCGCGCGCCCTCGCCGCCGCGCTCGCCAGGCCGCCGCTCCTCGCTTTCGAGCTCAAGGCGGGAGCCGCCGGCAACGAGACGCTAACCCTCTATCCGCCCCTGGCCGCGCCCGCCGGCAAGGCCGCCCCCGGGGACACCCCCGCCACCGCGCGGGTCCCCGCCCGCGCCAGCGGCCGCGACGTCGTCCTCCTCCTCCCCGAATCCAAGCTCAAGGACATCCAGGACAAGCTCGCCGCCGTCCGCACCGCCGCCCCCCTGGCGCCGGAGAAGAAGCCAGGGAAGGGAAAGTAGCCCGGAAGCCCGAAGTCTCGAACGTAAGGGTATCGCCTCGCGGAGCGGAGTCCCATCGGCGGCCTGGGGGAAATTCCCACCGCCGGCTGAGGGATTTCCCTTATTGATTCGCACCTCCGTAGGCGGGATATTGATCCTGTAGTGATCGAGCGCCCGCGGCTTTGCCGCCGACAAAGCTTTTCAGCTCGGCGACATCGATCATGTCAACCTGTTCAATGGCAATCTCATTCTGACGATCCCGATCGGTCAGCGCTTCAAGGTGAGCGATCATCTCTCCTACGGTTTGACCCTCGCTTACAACAACCTCGTCTGGTACACGTACGAGGTCGTCGACTACAACGGTGCCTCGCTCACCGCCTCCGTCCCAGCAGCGATGTTCAATGCCGAGATCGGCTGGACGCTCTCCCTGGGGCGGTTTGACGCACCCCTCACCACCGACGTCACCCGAGACACTTACACCAGCCCCAACGGCGCGACCCACACCTTCTATCCCACCCTGCACATGGGCGAGACGACGGCGTCCATAACTGCGGTGCCTCTCTAGATCCCTTACGGCATCCGTGGGGTCCTCATCCGCGAAAACGGGCGGCGCCCTCCCATCCTGGGAGTGAGCGCCGCCCGCGGGATCTGTTCTGCGGACGCGCGGCCAGCGCGCTCCGTTCTCAGGGCCGCGGCGGCCCGCCGGGGCCGGAGGGCGGCGCGGGCGGATGGTCGGAGGCGACGTACTTGGACATGACGCTGTGCCAGCGGCCGTAGAGGAAGTAGATCAGGAATCCCAGCACCAGCCAGACGAACAGCCGCACCCAGTTCTCGGCCGGCAGCGAGAACATGAGCAACAGGCAGGTGCCGATGCCGAGGATCGGGGTGAGCGGCGAGAGGGGAGCGCGGAAGGGGCGCTCGGCGTCCGGGTTCGTGCGGCGCATGATGAGCACCGCGGCGCAGACGATGACGAACGCGAACAGGGTGCCGATGTTGACCAGCTCCGCCAGAATGCGCAGCGGCAGGAGGCCGGCCGCCAGGGCGACGAAGCAGCCGGTGAGGATGCTCGACTTGTAGGGCGTGCGGAAGCGCGGGTGCACCGCGCCGAAGAAGCTCGGCGGCAGCAGTCCGTCGCGTGCCATCGCCAGCATGATGCGCGGCTGCGACAGCATCATCACCAGCAGCACCGAGGTGATCCCGGTCAGCGCGCCGATCGAGATCAGCAGCTGCGCCCAGGGGAGCCCGACCTGCTTGAAGGCGGTCGAGACCGGCGCGTCGATGTTGATCTGGTTGTAGGGCACCATGCCGGTCAGGATCGCGGAGACGGCGATGTAGAGGACGGTGCAGACGATCAGCGAGGTGATGATGCCGATCGGCACGTCGCGCTGCGGGTTGCGGGCCTCCTCGGCCTGGGTGGAGACCGCGTCGAAGCCGATGTAGGCGAAGAAGATCACCGCCGCCCCGGCGAGCATGCCCAGCGGCTCGCCGCCGGGCCCGGTCTGGCCGAACAGGGTCTTGCCGAAGAAGCTCACGCCGCTGAGGCCATAGGGCGCGAACGGATGCCAGTTGGCCGGGTTGACATAGAAGGCGCCGACCACGATCACGAACATCACGACGGTGAGCTTGACGATCACCATTCCGGCGTTGAAGCTGGCGCTCTCCTTGATGCCGATCACCAGGATCGCGGTGATGATGAAGGTGATGACGATCGCCGGCAGGTCGATGACGGCCGCCGTCCTGACGAAGTGCCCCGCCACGTAGTCGAAGGGCGCCTGCGTCAGGCCTGCCGGCAGATGGACGCCGAAGATGCCTATGAGGTCCTGGAAGTAGTGCGACCAGCCGTGCGCCACCGTCGCCGAGCCCACGCCGTATTCGAGGATCAGGTCCCAGCCGATGATCCAGGCGAACAGCTCGCCGAGCGTCGCGTAGGCGTAGGTGTAGGCCGAGCCGGCGATCGGCACCATCGAGGCGAACTCGGCATAGCACAGCGCGGCGAAGATGCAGGCCAGACCCGAGACCACGAACGACAGCATCAGCGCCGGGCCGGTCTTGTCGTGCGCGGCCACGCCGGTGAGCACGAAGATGCCGGTGCCGATGATCGCGCCGACGCCCAGGGCCGACAGATGCACCGGGCCGAGCACCCGTTTCAGCCGGTTCTCGCCGCGCATCTCCTCGAGCAGCAGGCTGAGCGGTTTCGTCGCAAAGAGAGGGTTAGCCATGGCAGGTGGACCTCCGCAGGTGGTTGGACGGAACGGTCACGGCGCCGCGTCCTGCTCGGCCGCCGGCAGGGGCGTGCCTCGGCGCCGCCAGAGCAGGTAGACGGGGATGCCGGTGAGCACGATGAGCAGGCCGCGCCCGCTGGTCTGTGTTTTATAGAGCAGCAAGACCACCAGGATCACGGTGGCCGCGAGCACGTAGAACGCCGGCACGACCGGGTAGCCGAAGGCGCGATACGGCCGCTCGGCCTGTGGGCGCTTGCGCCGCAGCACGAAGAGGCCGACGATAGTCAGCACGTAGAAGATCAGCACCGAGAAGACAACGTAGTCGAGAAGCTCGCCATACAAGTTGCCGTATTGTGGCTGGCCGGCGGCATTGAGCTGCAGGGCGCCGGCGGCGTCGCGCTGGCGGGTGCGCGGCAGCACCAGGAGGCAAGCCCACACGCACTGCAGGGCCAGGCCGACCGCCGGCACATGCCGCGCGTTGAGCCTGCCGGTGGCGCGGAAGAAGAGCCCGTCGCGCGCCATGGCGTAGTAGATGCGCGCCCCTGCCAGCACCAGCCCGTTGTTGCAGCCGAAGGTCGAGACGATGATGGCGAGGGCCATGATCGTGGCCCCGGCCGGGCCGAAGATGGCCTGGAGGGCGGCCGTCGCCACGCGGTCATCGGGCGCGTGCTGGATGGCGGTGAGCGGCAGGGTTGACAAGTAGGCGACGTTGGCCAGCACGTAGAGCGTGATCACCAGGATGGTGCCGGCGGCGAGCGAGAGCGGGATGTTGCGCCGCGGGTTCTTGACCTCGCCGGCGGTGAAGGTGATGTTGTTCCAGGCGTCGGCGGAGAAGAGCGATCCCACCTGCGCCACGCAGAAGGCGATGAACAGGCCGAACAGCCCGGCCGTCGCGGCCGCCTCCGGCAGCCCGGGCAGGTCCGGCCGGATCACGGCCGCATTCCTGGGCGTCCACAGGTCGCCGAAGTTGGCGCTGATCGCGGCGGCGTTGCGGCCGGCCAGGATGCCGAGCAGGATGAGGGCGGCGAGCGATAGCGTCTTGGCCGTGGTGAAGGTGTTCTGGATGAGCTTGCCGAGGCGGATGCCGCGTGTGTTGATGAAGGTGAGGGCGACGATCATCAGGATTGCCACCACCTGCTGCCACGACAGCGAGATCGCGTACTTCCGCGTCAGGTCGATCGGCGGCACGATCCAGGCGGTCGGCGAGATCGCCGGCGCCAGCACGCCGAGGAAGCGGGCGAAGCCGACCGCGACCGCCGCGATGGTGCCGGTCTGGATGACCAGGAGCATCGCCCAGCCGTAGAGGAAGCCCCACAGCGGCGAGTACGACTCCCGCAGGTAGACGTACTGCCCGCCCGCCCGCGGCATCATCGCCGCCAGCTCGCCATACGACAGGGCCGCCGCCACGGTCAGCAGGCCGGTCACCACCCACACCATTAGCAGCCACCCCGCCGAGCCCACCTGCCGCGCGATATCCGCCGGCACGATGAAGATCCCGGAGCCGATCATCGACCCCGCCACGATCATCGTCGAGTCGAGCAGTCCCAGCTCGCGAACGAACCCCCCCGCCCTCTCCTCCCGCACGGGCGCGCCAGCGCTGATCTCCGCCATGACCTCTCCGCCACCTCCTACGCCCCCTCCCGGGGTCCCTCGCTCTCTGAAGTGTCCGCATCCTACAAGGTTGCGCCGCCCCGTGTCACGGGCAATGCGCCTTGCACGCGGACCTCGGGCGGTCCCTCGCAGGTCGCTTGTCTGGCGGCTTGGTTGGTTCTATAGGTCGGGAAAGGTGTCTAGGGCGCCGCCGCCAAATGCGACCTGCGAGGGACCGCCCGAGGTCCAGGCACCGTTGGCAAAGCCCCTACGACGGGGCCGCATGCACGAACTGTCGCCTCCTAAATTACTTGTTCTCCACGACCGCCAAGCGGAGTGGCACACGGTGGTGGGGTCGCGGGCATCCCCCGCAGGGTCCCCTTTCGCGGCGGCTCGTTCTGCACCTAAAGGTCCGGCATAACAGCCCAGAGCCGCCAGCGAAAGGGGACCCTGCGGGAGATGCCCGCTACACCAATACCACCAGGGTGTCGAGGCCTCCCTTCCTCACCGCCCGCCTGCCCGCGCCGCCGCCACCTGCGCGGCGCAGACTTCGGCGATGGGGCGGGGCGCGGCCAGCCAGTTGCCTTGCGCGTAGTCCACGCCCAGGGAGCGCAGGCGATCGACGGCCGCGCTGCCGGACACCGCTTCGGCCACGGTCTGGATGCCCATGACGTGGCCGAGCTGGTTGATCGACTCCACCATGGCGCGGTCGAGAGAGTCGTTGACGATATCCTTGATGAACTTGCCGTCGATCTTCAGGAAGCTGACCGGGATCTCGCGCAGGTAGCTGAAGGACGACATTCCGGTGCCGAAATCGTCGAGCGCGAAGCGCACCCCCAGCCCGGAGAGCCGGTGCAGCACCCTCTGGGCTTGCGCCAGGTTCTCGATCGCCGCGGTCTCCGTGATCTCGAAACAGAGCTTCTGCGGCGGCACGCCCGAGGCGGCGATCTCCTCCTCGACGAAGCCGAGGAAAGCCTCGTCGCTGAGCGACATCGCCGAGAGATTGATGGCGCAGGTGGCGAGGTGCTCGAGGAACGACGCCGGCTGGTCCATCACCGCGCGGATCGAGTTGTGGATCACCCAGCGGTCGACGCTGCGCATCAGCCCGTAGCGCTCGGCGGCGCGGATCAGGTCGCTCGGCAGATGAACGCGCCCGTCGCTCTCCACCATGCGCAGCAGGACCTCGAAAAACAGTCCCCGCGCGGCGCGCTCCGACAGCGGCTGGATGGTCTGGCAGAACAGGCGGAAGCGGTCGTTCTCCAGGGTCTCCTGGATGCGCACCACCCAGTTCATCTCGCCGTGGCGGCGGACGAACGTGGCATCGTCCTCCTGGTAGATCTGCATGCGGTTGCGCCCCTTCTCCTTGGCCACGTAGCAGGCGTGATCGGCGGCCGACATCAGGTGGGCTATGGTCCTGTAGTCGCGCGTGATGGGGACCAGGCCGATGCTGGCGCCCACCGCGAAGGACTTGTCCTGCCAGTTGAAGCGGAAGCGCTGCAGGGCGCGGAACAGCCGCTTCATCTTGTACTCGGCGGTGGGCAGCGAGCAGCGCGGCAGCAGCATCCCGAACTCGTCGCCGCCCAGCCGCGCCACCAGATCGGTGTCGGCGAGCGTGTCTTGGAGCAAGGCGGTCATGCGGCGCAGCAGCTCGTCGCCGGCCAGATGCCCGCAGGTGTCGTTGACCAGCTTGAACTGGTCGAGGTCCATGTAGCAGAGCGCGTGGGTGGTGCCGGCCGCCCGCGCCTCGTCGAGGGCGCGCTGCAGGTGGCCGTCGAAGGACTGGCGGTTGAGCAGGCCGGTCAGCTCGTCGTGGGTGGCCTGGTGGGCGAGCTGCAAGGCCATCAGGCGTTTGTCCGAGACGTCCTGGAAGACCAGGACGGCGCCGACGATCCGGCCGTCGTGATCGCGGATCGGCGAGCCCACGCTCTCGATCGCGTAGCGGCGCTCGTCGCGGCTCTCGAGGATGACCTCGACCAGCCGCAGGCTCTCGCCCGCTTCGAGACAGTGCCGGAGCCGCGTTGCGAGCTCGCCTCCGGCGCTTTCGCCGACCAGGCGGAAAACGGCGGCGAGCGGCTGGCCGAGCGCCTGCCCAGCTTGCCAGCCGGTCAGCTTCTCGGCCACCGGATTGAGGAACTCGACCTTGCCCTGGGCGTCGGTGGTCAGGACCCCGTCGCCGATCGAGGCCAGAGTGACCTGGGCCAGCTCCTTCTCGGCGAAGAGCTCCGCCATCTGCTGCTCGTAGGCGCGGGTAGTCTGCTTGAGCAGGTTGCGCAGGATTGCATTGTCGAGCTCCAGGGGGTCGGCGGCGGCGCCGGGAGGGCTCATGACCTGGCCTCCGCGAGCAGAACGAGGACCGCGGTGAGGTTGTAGAACGCCAGGCGGCCGCGCGGGGTGGGGCCGATCTCACCATGAGTGAAGAATCCGGACAGCGAGATCCCGCCGAGCGCGCCGTGAATGGCCGCCACCTCCTGGCCGGCCCTGTCGCCCAGCACGGCCTCGCGCCCGACGCACGAGTAGAGCATCGCCGCTTCGGGTGCCGCGCCGCGCGGCAGCTCGGCCGCGGTGCGCACCAAGGAGTCGCCGTTGCCCATCCCCAGGCGCACCAGGTCGCCCGGCTGGACGCCGCCCCAGAAGGTGACCGCTCCCGCCGGCTCGTCGAAGAAACGCATGCTGCGATAAAGCCCCTGCCGCTCGGGGCTCGGCCCCTCGAGAAGCAGGGGAAAGCGGTAGGAGGATTCGGGGAGCGGGACGAGCTGGTCGCCGGCGATGAAGAAGCGCCGGTACCAGTCGGTGGCGGGCTGGCCGTCGATCTCGAAGATCACGTTGCCCTCGGCCCGGTCGACGCGATAGATCGGCGAGGCAGGCTCCCAGCCGCGCACCACCTCGACGCGCATCTCGACGCCGTGGAAGACCACCGCCACACAGGCCGAGGGGAAGATCTCGTCGCCGCAGAAGACTCGCGCGCCCGCGAGCTCGGCCGGCCGCGGCTCCGCCTGTCGGCCGCGGCTCCGCTGGTCGCCTGTCGCGGCACTCCTTGCTGGTCGCCTGTCGCGGCACTCCTTGCTGGTCGGCTCGCGGTGCGAGGCGAGCCCGCCGGCGACCGGCGGAAACCGCCGCGCGGAATTGCCGGCGTCGCCCGAGCCATCGACCAGGCAGTCGCGCAGGCCGTCGAGCAGGAATTCGGCGGGAAAGCGCAGGCCGTCGGACAGGAGCAGGACGCCGTCGGCGTCGGCGAACGAACCGGCGAGCCGCGCGATCCGCTCGGCGGCGGGGACTTCCTGGTGGCTGGCTTCGATCACCTCGACCGCCGGCAGGTGATCTGGATCGTCGAACCAGAAGAGCTGGATGCTCCCCCGGCTGGTCATCTCGGCGTCGGCGAACTGGGTGACCGCCTCGCAGCCGACGCGCAGGCTGTCCGGCCACGCCGCCGCCAGGGCGGCGACCGCCGGGGCGAGCTCGTCGCCGGGCGGCAGGAAGGCAAGGACCAGGTCGGGGTCGCGCCCCGGCTCGGCGCAGGCGGCGCGCAAGTCTTCCGGAGGACAGTGTCCCGCGGCGAGATGAACGGTTTGGCTCCTCATGCGCCGCCCGGCGCCGGCCGCGCCAGCCGGCTTGCGCCCGCGCGGCCCGCACCCCTCCTGCTCAGGACCTACGGCAAAGCCACAGTTCCCGCCCTGCTGCGCGACTGGATCGGGCGAGAGATCGGATTGTACGCCCACTCAAGGACTTAGTCGATGCTACTGGCCACTGATCTCCCGGTATTCGCCAAAGACCTGGCGCAGGGTATCGGAGATCTCGCCGAGCGTGGCCTCGGCGCGGACGCACTCGAGGATCGCGGGCATGACGTTGCCCTCCCCGGCGGCGGTCGTGGCGAGCGCAGCCAGGGTGGCGGCCGTCCGGGCGGAGTCGCGGCGGCGGCGCAAGGCCTGGAGCCGCTCGACCTGGGTGCGCTCGGCGGCGGGGTCGATGCTCGAGATCTCGGTTGGCCTCTCTTCCTCGCCCGCCGTGGCGGTGAAGACGTTGACTCCCACGACCTTCTCGCTGCCGTCCTCGACGGCGAGCTGGTGGCGATAGGCGGCCTCGGCGATCTCGCGCTGCTGGAAACCAGCCTCCAGGCTGGCGAGCGCGCCCCCCATCTCGTCGATCCGGCGGATGTAGTCGCGGGCGCGTCCCACGATCTCGTCGGTCCATGCCTCGATCACGTAAGAGCCGCCGAGCGGATCGGCGACCGCCGGAATGCCGCTCTCGTGCGCGATCAGCTGCTGAGTGCGCAGGGCCAGGCGCGCCGCTTCCTCGGTGGGCAGCCCCAGGGCTTCGTCGAGGGCGTTGGTGTGCAGCGACTGCGTGCCGCCGCACACCGCGGCGAGCGCCTGCAGGGTGACGCGCACGACGTTGTTGGCCGGCTGCTGGGCAGTCAGCGTCGAGCCCGCCGTCTGGGTGTGGAAGCGCAGCCAGAGCGAGCGCGGGTCGCGCGGCGCGAAGCGCTCGCGCACCAGCTCCGCCCACAGCCGCCGGGCGGCCCGGAACTTGGCGACCTCCTCGAGGAAGTTATTGTGCGCATTGAAGAAAAACGACAAGCGCGGCGCGAACTCGTCGATCGACAGGCCGCGCGCCAGGGCCGCCTCCACGTAGGCGAGGGCATGCGCCAGCGTGAAGGCCACCTCCTGCACCGCCGTACCGCCCGCCTCGCGCATGTGGTAGCCGGAGATCGAGATGGGATTGAACCGCGGCACCCGCTCGGCGCAGAACGCGATGACGTCGGTGACCAGCCGCAGCGAGTGCGCAGGCGGATAGATATAGGTGCCGCGCGCCGCATACTCCTTGAGGATGTCGTTCTGCACCGTGCCCCCCACCCTCTCCCACCCCGCCCCCTGCTCTTCCGCCACCGCCAGGTACAGCGCCAGCAGGATCGCCGCCGTGGAATTGATCGTCATCGACGTCGTCACCCGCTCGAGCGGAATCCCTTCGAACAGCAGCCGCATGTCCTCGATCGAGTCGATCGCCACCCCTACCCGCCCCACCTCTCCCCGCGCCAGCGCATGGTCCGAGTCGTACCCGATCTGCGTCGGCAGATCGAAGGCCACCGACAACCCCGTCGTCCCCTGCGCCAGCAAGTACCTGTATCGCCTGTTCGACTCCTCCGGGCTCGCATACCCCGCATACTGCCGCATCGTCCAAGGCCGCCGCCGGTACATCTCCGCGTACAGCCCGCGCGTATAAGGGAACTCCCCCGGGTCGCCAATCTCCCCCTCATAATCGATCCCCGCCACCTCCCCCGGCCCATACCGCGGCGCAATCGAGATCCCCGACGACGTCTCGCGTTGCTTCGCCTCCCCCTCACCCCTCGCGCCGGGGGCGGCCCCCGCATCAGTCGCATCAGCCGTACCCGGGGACCCTTCGGATCTCATCTTGGCAGCCATGAACCGATTATAAGTACAGGAAGGAACCGCCGACCGAAGAGGAACACGGTGCCCCGGCCCACGGGTGGCTCCCGCAGGTCAACTTTGGCGGCGGCGTCCTCAACACCCATCCCCACCCACAGAGCCAACCCAGCCGCCAGCCAAGGGCGACCTGCGGGAGCCACCCGTGGGCCCTCACCCACCCACCCACCCTCCTTCCTACGTCGCCCGCAGCAACAACACCGGCACATTCACGTTGTGCTGTACCCTGCTCGCCGTCACCCCGAAGAACAGGTCCGCCAGGAGCCGGTGCCCATGCGTGCTCATCGCCACCAGGTCGCACCCGCGCTCCTTCACCCAGCGCACGATCTCCGTCACCGGATCCCCGAAAGCCAGCTCCGCTTCCGCCGGGATCCCCGCCTCCGCGAACTCCACCCGCACGCTCTCGAGATAGGCCGTATCCTCCTGCACCTCCGGGCTCACCGCGTCCGGCCCGAACGTGCGCGCCGCCCAGCCCGTCGCCACGTGCAGCAGCATCACCCGCCCGCCCGTCAGCTTCGCCAGCGGCTTGACGTGCTCGATGATCGCGCGGTCCGTCTTGGTGGCGTCGAGCGTGACCAGGATCGACTGGTACATGGGTTACCCTCCGGCGATCACCCGCCAGGCCGTCCGCAGCGCGTCCGGCAGGCCGTAGATGTCCATGGCCGTGATCAACAGCGCGCTGGCCCAGCCGGCGGCGGCCAGGAACCAGCCGCTCCTCCACGCGCCCATCCGGCGGCGCGAGCCGGTAAAGCGCAGCAGTGGGAACATGGCGAAGGGCAGCTGCAGGGCCAGCACCACCTGGCTGAGCGTCAACAGATCGGTGACGCTGCTCTCGCCGCGCAGCCCGATGATCAGGACTGCCGGCACGATGGCGAGGCAGCGCGTGATCAGCCGCCGCAGCCACGGCGACAGGCGCCAGCGCATGAAACCCTCCATCACCACCTGGCCGGCCAGCGTGCCCGTGATCGTGCTGCTCTGCCCGCTCGCCAGCAGGGCGATGGCGAACAGCAGGCTCGCCGCCGACGTTCCGAGCAGCGGGGCCAGGGTCAGGTAGGCGATGCGAATCCAGTCGCTCTCGGGGCCGAAGGCGATCACCCGGCCGCCGGGCACCGTCACGCTGCTCCGGCCATGGAACACCATCGCTGCCAGCACCAGGATGGCGGCGTTGACGAAGAAGGCCACGGCCAGCGCCGCCGTCGAATCGATGGTGTTGAAACGGATCGCCTTGCGGACGTGAAGGTCGTCCTTCTGCAGCTGCCGGCTCTGCACCAGCGCCGAATGCAGGTAGAGGTTATGGGGCATGACCGTGGCCCCGATGATGCCGATCGCCACGTACATCATACCCGGGCGCCGGAAGTCCGGCGCGATCAGGGCGCGGCCCATGACCAGGAACTCGGGCCGGGTCGCCGGCAGGATGAAGATCTCGATGAAATAACAGACGCCGATGGTTCCCACCAGCAGCAGCACCACCGCCTCGATGGTGCGCATGCCGAATCTCTGCAGCGCCAGCAGCAGGAGGACGTCGAGAGCGGTGATGATCACCGCCCATTGCAGCGGGATGTGGAACAGCAGGTTGAGCGCCACCGCGCTGCCCAGCACCTCGGCCAGGTCGCAGGCGCCGATCGCCACCTCGGACAGCAGCCAGTTGGGCCACCGGCTCCAGCCCGGCAGCCAGTCGCGGCAGCACTGCGCCAGGTCCTTGCCGGTGACCACGCCGAGGCGCGCGGCGGTTACCTGGAGGACGATCGCCATGGCGCTGGCCAGGGCGACCACCCAGAGCAGCCCGTACTTGAACTGGGCGCCCGCTTGCAGGTCGGTGCCCCAGTTGCCCGGGTCCATGTAGCCGACGCTGACCAGCAGCGCCGGTCCGACGAAGGCCCGCCAGTGGCGCCAGAACCCCGCGTCCGGATGCGGCACGGTGACCGTGGAATGGAGGCCCTCGAGCGATCGATGACCAGTCTGCCCGGCAATCTCTTGCGACTCGTGAGGACTCATCCCGTCGGCTTCCCTCTGCGGCCTTCCCCCCAGATTGCCCGCTCGGCCTTGTTTGAGACCTCAAAATTAATACTATGATGATTCAAACTATGTCAAGTCGGGAGGCCCCGGGCGCTTCTCCGATGCGGACTCCGCCGGGCGAGCCCCGCGGGAGGTGTGGGAGAGGAGCCGGCGAGGTGTCAGCCGGCAGTGGGGGAGAGGCGGACTAGCCGGCGGCGGCGTGGATGCGCCGTGCCGCGGCGGTGCCGACGACGACCGGCTCGTGGCCGGCGGCGCGGACGGTCACGGCGTCGGCGATGGGGTCGTGCCTCTCGACGACCACCGTGCTGCCCGGCACGAGCCCGTGCTCGTCGGCGAACTTGAGGAACTGGGGGTCTTCGGACTGCACGCGGGCGACCCGGACCTGCCGGCCTGCCGGATAGTCGGCCAGGGTCCGGACGTCGGGATGGGCGACCGCGCCGGCGGCATCCGGGATCGGGTCGCCGTGCGGATCGGTGGTGGGGTGCTCCAGCAGCTCGTCGATCCTCTGCAAGACTTTCTCCGAGACGACGTGCTCGAGGACCTCGGCTTCCTCGTGGACCTCGCTCCAGTCCAGGCCCAGGACCTTGACCAGGAACAGCTCGACGAGGCGGTGGCGGCGGATCACGTGGAGCGCGAGCTTCTCGCCGCTGCGGGTGAGCCGCACGCCGCTGCGCGGCTCGTAGTGGACCAGCCGGTCTTCGCCCAGCGACTTGACCATGGTGGTCACCGTCCCCGGCACCACGCCCATCGCGGCAGCCAGGCGACCCAGCGGCACCAGCCGCTCCGGCGATCGCTGCTGCTCCAGGTACAGGCGCTTGACGTAGTTCTCGACCGTGCTGGTGGCCATCGAGTCAGTCTAGTCCACGCTCCGAGCAGCCGGCAATCGCGGCACGGGGAGGGGGGGAAGGGGACGCCCCCACCCACCCTCTCAGAGCACGGGAGTTTCTTTCTAGAGCTCGCCCGGGGCGGGCAGGGCGGGCTGCTCCCAGCGGGGGCTGAGGACGGACTGGAGGGCCAGGAGGCGCTGGTGATAGGCGAGGACGAGGTCGTAGTCGACGCCGCGCACCGGGCCGGAGCCGCGCTGGGCGATGAGATCGGCGTCCCAGATGGAGTAGTCGCCGGGGGTGCGCAGCAGTCCCCCGGCGAGGCAGTGGCGGTAGAGCGCCGTGCCGGGGAGAGGGTTGAAGATGTTGGGGTTGGGGTAGACCCAGGGGCAGTCGGCGAAGACCCGGAGAGTGGCCCGATAGTCGCTCTCTTCCTCGCCCGGCAGCCCGAGCAGAACGTTGAAGGCGCAGCGGATGCCGTGGTCGCGGCAGAGCTTGGCGGCCCGGTAGGCCTGCTCGACCGTGGTGCCCTTGTGCAGGATGCCGTCGAGGACCCGCTGCGAGCCGCTCTCGAAGCCGAACCAGACCGAGCAGGGCACGCTGCGCGCGGCGGCGGCCAGCTCGTCGTCCCAGCGGTCCACCGTCGAATTGAACTGCACCTGCACCCCGGGAAGCCGGCGCGCCACCAGCTCGAGGAAAGCCAGAAAATTCTTCTTCACCGCCGTGGCGATCGAGTCGGCAACCAGCAGGTAGTTGATGCCATGGCGCTCGACCGCCGCCGGCAGCCAGGCGGCGACTGCCGCCACCGGCACCGGGCGCAGGGGGCGCCACGCGATGCCGGTCCGCGCCACTTCGCAGAAGCCGCAGTCCTTGAAGCAGCCGCGCGACAGCTCCACGTACATGACCCGCCAGGCCGCGCTCCGCTCATAGACGCCGGCATAGGGCGCCAGGTCGACCGGCGGAGGGACGGCCCCGAGGTCGCGCACCGGCTCGGCCTTGATCACCGCCATGGCTTCGGGGTGGGCCGGGCGCCGGCCGGCGGCGAGATCGGCCAGCAGGGCGGGCAGCGCCTCTTCGGCCTCGCCTTGCACCAGGTAGTCGAAGGCGCCATGGCTCCGGAACTCTTCCTCGGCGACGGCGGCGTGAAGGCCGCCGCCGATCACCGTCTTGCCCTGCTCCTTGGCCCAGGCGGCGATCTTGAAGCCCTCCGGCGCCGAGGAGGAGAGGAAACTGACCCCCACCGCCTGGGCGGCCGACCCCGTGATGCCGCGGCGCAGCCGGTCCCAGTCGAGAAGCCACTCGCCGCCGCGTGGCCGCATGAGCAGGCGGGTGTCGATGAGCTCCACGGCGTGGCCGGCGCGCCGGCAGATCTCGCCGAGCAGCGGCAGGGTCAGCGGCGGAGCCAGCACCGGCCACGCGAACCCCGCGGTGTCGCGGACCTCGGGAATCGCCGCCAAGATGAAGAGGACATCCACCGGCGGTATTGTAAATCCGTCTTAGTTGGCGCCGCCGGTGGGCGGCCCGAAGTATGAAACAGCGCTCGCTAACTGGCGATGGCGGACTCCAATCGACCGGATCGCCCCCCGCAACCCCTCGATCCCCTTCCCTCCCCTCCGGGGGGGAAGGGGACGCCCCCGCCCCCGCGCGGCAGGGAATTTCGCCCTGGCCGAAGGGGAGCGTGCAAATTCTACTCTATCTAGGGCTGAGCCTCCTGGAAGCCCCAATATGTTGTGGCCGACACCTTGACTTGGCAGGCGAGCTGGCTTAGGCTGGTCGAGCGCCTAAGAGGCAAGAGGCACCTGTTTCCGCTAACCGGACGTCCAGTCCTTGGAGGAGAGTCCGCAATGAGCAGCCCATCCGCCGCCAAGCCCGCCCCAGCCAGCGACCCCGGGATCCGCAGCTCGGCCGCCGAGCCGGCCGCCGAGCCAATCAGGGAGGCCGGTGCCGACAAGACGGTCGGGAGCCCGAAGGCCGCACAGGGCGGGGCGGCCGCCCATCGCGAGGCGGGGGCGGCGGCCATCCATCGCGAAGCCGGGACGCTGCCGCTGCCTGAGGGGGGCACCGGCCTCCGCTTCCGGCGCTATCACACCACTCCCGCGGTCCACCCGTTCGACACCGTCGACTGGGAGGTCCGCGATGCCGCCATCTCCAACGAGAAGGGGGAGAAATTCTTCGAGCAGAAGGGAGTCGAGGTGCCGAAGCCGTGGTCGCAGACCGCGACCAACGTGGTGGTGAGCAAATACTTCCGCGGCCAGCTCGCCACCCCCCAGCGCGAGACCAGCGTGCGCCAGCTCATCGGCCGCGTCGCCGACACCATCGCGGGATGGGGGCGCCAGGGCGGCTACTTCGCCAGCGAGGCCGACGCCGACACGTTCCATGCCGAGCTCACGCACCTGCTTCTCTATCAGTACGTCTGCTTCAACTCGCCGGTGTGGTTCAACGTCGGCATCGAGCCCAAGCCGCAGTGCTCGGCCTGCTTCATCAACTCGGTCCAAGACACCATGCAGTCGATCCTCGAGCTGGCCAAGACCGAGGGGATGCTTTTCAAGTACGGCTCCGGCACCGGCAGCAACCTGTCGAGCCTGCGGTCCTCGCGCGAGCATCTGGCCGGTGGCGGCACCGCCTCGGGGCCGGTCTCGTTCATGAAGGGTTTCGACGCCTTCGCCGGAGTGATCAAGAGCGGCGGCAAGACGCGGCGCGCGGCCAAGATGGTGATCCTCAACGCCGACCATCCCGACATCGTCGAGTTCGTCCGCTGCAAGGAGATCGAAGAGCGCAAGGCCTGGGCCCTGATCGAGGCCGGCTACGAGGGCGGCTTCAACGTCACCGGCGGCGCCTACGACTCGATCGCCTATCAGCACGCCAATCACTCGGTGCGGGTCACCGACGAATTCATGCAAGCGGTCCTCGACGGCGGCGACTGGACCACCCACGCGGTGACCGATCACCGAACGATGGACACCTACAAGGCCCGCGACCTGATGAAGATGCTCGTCGATGCGGCCTGGGTGTGCGGCGACCCGGGCATGCAGTACGACACCACGATCAATCGCTGGCACACCTGCGCCGGGACCGACCGCATCAAGGCGAGCAATCCGTGCAGCGAGTACATGTTCCTCGACGACACCGCTTGCAACCTGGCATCTCTCAACCTGATGCGGTTCTACGACGAGGCGGCGGCCGGCGGCGAGGCCGGAGAGCCCGGGGCCGGCTTCGCTGGCTTCGATGTCGCGAGCTTCAAGCACGCCTGCGAGGTGGTGATCTCGGCCATGGAGATCGTCGTCGACAACGCCAGCTATCCGACGACGCAGATCGAGGTCAACTCGCACAAGTTCAGGCCGCTCGGCCTCGGCTACGCCAACCTCGGCGCCCTGCTCATGGCGCGCGGCCTGCCCTATGACTCCGAGTCCGGCCGCGACTACGCCGCGGCGATCACCGCCCTGATGTCGGGCGCCGCCTATGCCCAGTCGGCGCGCATCGCCGCTGCCAAGGGACCGTTTTCCGAGTTCGCGGTCAACCGTGAGCCAATGATGCGGGTCATGGCCCAGCACCGCGAGGCCCTCAAGCGGATCGACACGGCCCATGTGCCGCTCGAGCTGCTCCAGGCCGCCAAGCGCTCCTGGGACGAGGTCGTCGAGCTCGGCGGCCAGCATGGCATCCGCAACAGCCAGATCTCGGTGCTGGCGCCGACCGGCACGATCGCTTTCATGATGGACTGCGACACCACCGGGGTCGAGCCCGACATCGCACTGGTCAAGTACAAGCGGCTGTTTGGCGGCGGGATGATCAAGATCGTCAACAACACGGTGCCGCGGGCGCTCAAGCGGCTGGGCTACGACAAGGAGCAGGTCCGCGAGATCGTCGAATTCATCGACGAGAACGACACGATCGAAGGGGCGCCGCAGCTCAAGCCGGAGCACCTGCCGGTCTTCGACTGCGCGTTCAAGGCGGCCAAGGGCTCGCGCTCGATCCACTACATGGGGCATCTCAAGATGCTGGGCGCCGTCCAGCCGTTCATCTCCGGCGCCATCAGCAAGACGATCAACATGCCCGAGGACTCGACCCCCGACGACATCATGCAGGCCTACATCGAGGGGTGGCAGATGAGCCTCAAGGCGGTGGCGATCTACCGCGACGGCTGCAAGCGCAGCCAGCCCTTGTCGACGCGCAAGGACGACCCGGTGCAGCCCGCGGCGCGCGAGGCGTCGCGGGAGTCCGCCGCCGCGGCGCCGGACCGGCGGGCGGTGCGCCGCAAGCTCCCCGACGAGCGCCGCGCCATCACCCACAAGTTCTCGATCAACGAGCACGAAGGCTACCTGACGGTCGGCCTCTACGAGGACGGCCAGCCGGGCGAGATCTTCCTGGTGATGGCCAAGGAGGGCTCGACGATCTCCGGCCTCATGGACTCGTTTGCCACCGCGATCTCGATCGCCCTGCAATACGGGGTGCCCGTGCAGACCCTCGTGGACAAGTTCAGCCATACCCGTTTCGAGCCCTCGGGCTTCACCAAGAACCCCGAGATCCCGATCGCCAAATCGATCACCGACTACATCTTCCGCTGGCTGGCCTCGAAATTCATGTCGCGCGAGGACAAGGAAGCCGCCGGGGTGATCCTGCGCGATGTGCCGGTCGCGGATCCCTCGATGCTGACGATGGCGATGGATTCCCAGGCGCCGCTGCCCCTGCTGGGCGGCGGAAGGCTCGAGCCGGTGCGCGAAGCCACGGTCTCCGCCGCCCCGCTCCGGCCGGCTTTCCTCTACCAGCAGGATGCGCCGAGCTGCCACGACTGCGGCGCCATCATGGTGCGCAACGGCAGCTGCTACAAGTGCCTCAACTGCGGCTCGACGAGCGGCTGCAGCTGACCGGACCTGCTTCACCGCGGCAACCGATTGCCGTATGCTAGCCGGCCTATGGCCGGCGGGAGCTCATGGCGACGTTGTGCGCTCGGCGGACTGATGCTCGCCGCCGCGCTGTCGCTGGTCCTGGCCTGCGGCGGCGGCTCTCCGGGCGGCGGCGCGACCGCTGCCGTGGGCGGCAAGCCGGACTTCCGTCTCAAGACGACCGATGGCCGCACGCTCGGGCCGCGCGACTTCCCGGGCCAGGTGGTGGTGGTCGACTTCTGGGCCACTTGGTGCGGCCCGTGCCACCTGCAAGCCAAGATCTTGGAGCCGGTTTCCCGCGACCTCGCCGGCCATGGCGTCCAGTTCCTGGCTGCCGACGTGGGCGAGCCGGAGGACACGGTCAGGAGCTTCCTGGCGGGCAGCCCCTATCCCTACCCGGTCCTGCTCGACCCCGAGAGCAAGGTTTCCGACTCCTTCGGCATCAACGCCCTCCCCACCCTCATGGTCATCGACAAGAACGGCCGCATCTCTTTCCTGGAGCCCGGCATCCACGACGGCGACAGCCTCAAGCGCATCATCCGCGAAGCCGGGGCCTAAGGCGAAACTCGTTGGTGCGCGAGGGGGAGGGGGCGTCCCCTTCCCCCCCGGAGGGGTGGGAAGGGGATCGAGGGGTTGCGGGGGGCGATCCGATAGACGCTTTGAGTAGTCCTCGACCTCCGCATCGCAGTGCCGTTTCATCCCTCGGGGTCGGCACAGCCCGTGGGGACTAGAGAGTAAGCGGCCGTGCCGTTACAGCAGGACGACCAGGGCGACGCGGCGGTTCTGGGAACGGCCTTCGCGGGTCTTGTTGCTGGCGACTGGGGCGGTCTTGCCGTAGGAGATGACGTTCATGCGGTGCAGCGGGAAGCCTGCCTTCTGGTTGAGGTAGCGGCGGACGGCTTCGGCGCGCGACTGGCCGAGCTGCTGGTTGTAGTGCTCGGAGCCGACGTTGTCGGTATGCCCCTGGACCTCGACGTAGACCCCCTTGTTGTCGGCCTTGATCTTGGCGGCGAACTCGTCAAGGGCCGACTTGGCCTTCGCTGAAAGGTCCGACTTGTTGAAGCCGAACTTCACCTTGTCGTCGGTCAGCACCGTCTCGTAGAGGAACTTGCCCTCGGCGAGCTTGCCGGCCTCTTGGGCGCGCTGCAGGGCTTCCTGGGCGGTCTTGGAGATCTCGCCTACTTTCTGTTCCTGGGCGTTGAGCTTCTGGTCCTGCGAGCTGAGCCGCTGCTCGTGCTCGCCGAGCTTGGTCTGCGCCTGCTCGACCTGGCCCTGCACCTGGTCGACGCGTTTCCCGACCTGTGCCGTCTCCTCCTTCACGTATTTCTTGGTTGCGCATCCGGCGCCAGCCAGGCAGGAAAGGCCCAGCAGCAACGCCATTGATATCGGCAACTTTCTGATTCGCATCATCCGTCCTCCTTGGGTTGGTCAGCTGCCTCGAGTCGCTCCGGCGGGAGGTGGTCCGTTGTAGCCACGCCGAAAGACCACGGTCATGCGGTCTCCCCCCTTCTTGAGCTCGACGCGCAGCTTGCGATAGGCCGATTCCCCTTCCGAGGTGGAGAATCCGAGCACGTACTGGTGGCGCAAGTCGTCCGCGATGGCCGAGAGGGCCTTGCCCAGCTCGGCCTGTCCCGCCACCGGGAAGTAGCGGCCGCCGGTTACGGCGGCCAGCAGATTGAGCACGTCGGCGTAACGATAGACCTTCTCGCCGGTCCGCGACAGCAGGTAGGGGCTGCCGGCGCCGAGGCCGAGCACGTAGACCGGCACTTGCGATGCCCGCACGATCGCGCGCGCCTGCTCGGGCGCCAGCAGGCTGGCGTTGTCGACGCCGTCGGTGACCACGACCGCGAAACGCCGGCTGTTGCGTCCTTCGTTCGAGATCTCGGGAATCCAGGCCACCGCGTCGTGCAAGGCGGTGGTCCCGTAGCCCTTCCACAGCGCGACGGCTTCGCGCACCGCCGCGGCGTCGCCGGTGAAGGGCACCTCCACCTGGCCGTGGCCGCTGGCGAAAGTGGCGAGGGCGAACTCGTCTCCCGGCAAGGCGCGGTCGAGAAAGAAGCGAACCGCCTGCCGGCTGAGGTCGATCTTGCCGCCGGTGTCCATGCTGCCGGAGAGGTCCTGCAAGAACACCAGGCTGGTGGGCGCCTCGGTCCGCCGATCGAAGCTCTCGATGCGCACCGGACGCCCGTCGACGAGCAAGCGGAAGTCTTTCTCGTCCAGGTTGTTGGCATAGCCCGAGCGGGTGCGGACGACGACCGGGACGAGAACGTAGCGGACGGCGAGCTGTTCTTTGAAGGCCGCGGCCGGGTCGCCGGAAGTCGGCTGGATGGCGGGCGGCGCGGGGCGCGAGCTGGCGGCGGGCACCGCGGCAGCCGCCAATGCAGTGACCGCCGAAACCAGCGCCAGAAACTTCCGAAGCATAGCGGAGCTTCAAAGTGCAAGAGGCAGGCCAGGGATCAAGCGCCCGGCAGCTGCCGGGCGCGCCAGGTCGATCTTTCGTTCTACGATGAGGTGGAGGAGGCGAGGAGATGCGATGAGCCAGCAGATCAACATCCGCGATATCTCGGTGAAGTGCGGGCACTGCAACACCTACCAGACCCTGTCGGGGTTCAGCCGGCGGGAGGAGTGGAACGTTTACACCTACGAGTGCGAGAACGAGATCTGCGATCCGCGAGTGACGCGGACGCTGATCGAGGTGCCGCGCGAGCTCGACGCGTTCGCGCGCCGAGACCCCGACTGGCGGGGCGGCGGCAAGCACGGGGCGGTGGGTGATGGGGACCCGACGGATTGACCCGGGTTGACTCGGAGCGGGCTCGCCCGCCCCGCAGCCGTTTCGGAACGTTAGCAGGACACACAACTCCTAAGTGCTTGTAGGGCCGCGAGGTGGGAGCGAGCAGGCGCTCGCGGGACGGGGAGTGCTATTTTCGCATTCCTCAGGTGGGGCTTGCCTTCGGCCCTGTCTGTGT
>DASZZM010000032.1:0-66772 GCA_035544895.1 Thermoanaerobaculia bacterium | reverse complement strand
CTCGATTTCGGCCTTGCTGCCGATCTGGTGGTCCGGGATCCGAAACTTTCTCAGAAGCAGCGTCGACAACTCACTCCTCTCTATGCCGTCGCAAGAGCCTCGGTTTGCTTGAAACGACGGCTTCTACCACGGGCTGCTAGGGGGTGCGGGTGGGGCGTGGAGGTCGCATTTGGCGGCGGCGGCCTCAACACCTTTCCCCACCTACTGAGCCAACCCAGCCGCCTGACAAGCGACCTCCACGCCCCACCCGCACTCCCGCTGCGACACACGGTTTCCAAGAGCTGCTCGTCGTCACTCCTCGCAGAGAACGTCAGTGAAACCGCGGACGGCGGCGCGGCCGCCGCAGGCGTAGACGGCGTGAGGCTGCTCGCTCGTATACCCCTAATAGGACGGCGCATGGTAGCAGCGAAGTTTTCAAGCGTAGTGCCAGGCGCCAGCTCCAGAGCCGCGGCGGCATGTCGCTGCCCCGGCGATCGAGATCGGAGGCTTCAATGCCTTACACCGAAGAAGGGATCATGGCGCAGGTTCTTGTCGCGTTGGGACAGGGGACCGGACCGATACGCGTGTCGCAAGCAGGGTGTCTGGCGCTGCGCGAGCGCTACCTTCGCCGCATCACGGGCGAGGTGGCTTCGTCCTGGGGGAGTGATGGCGTCCAGGTCCTCGAAAGGATCCGGGCGATCGGCAGGTTGCTCGCGAGCAATGCCAGCACGGCCGGCAGAACGGCGATCGCCGGCGAGGACCTGATCCCCGCGGCGAGAGTCGTAGAGCGCGAGTCGGACACCCCATTGTGTCCGCCCAGCTCGACCAAGCACGCGACCGATCGGCACGATCGCCCGGCTCTGGACGCCGAGCGGCCTGCTCCGGCGGCATCCGCCGCCTACACTCGGGACGGAATCATGGCCCAGATCTGGGTCGCCTTCGGTCAGGGGACAGGGCCGGTGCGCGTCACCCATGAGGCCTGCCTCGAGCTCCGCGAGCGCTACTACGGCCGGATCACCGACGACGTGATCGCGACCTGGGGAAAAGTGGCGGTACAGGTCCTCGAACGGATCCGCGCGATCGGCAGGATGCTGGCGGCGAATGCCGCGGCCTCCGGGCGGACGGCCATCGCGGGCTCCGTGGTCAAGGAGGCGGCGAAGGTCGTGGAGCGCGAGTCCGATACCGACTTGTGTCCACCGCATACGGCGGGCGCCAGTGCCGACGACGACCTGGAGATGAAACTCGGAGTCCCGGCTCATTCGCTGCCAGGACTCGACCGGGCCGCCGCCGGACACGCCGGTAGTATCCCGGCCGGCTAACCACAATCATCGGTGAGCTGGTGCAAGACGTAGGGCGGGAGGTCCAAAACCCTGGGCGCGAAACACCCAACCGCCCGCAGTCTTGACAACCGGCCGCTGGCGACAACATCATCGGTTCATGCTGATGACTGTGACTCTCGACCCGGATGTCGCCGAGCGAATCGAGCAAGAGGTACGCCGGGCAGGCAAGCCGGCGCATGCCGTGGTCAACGACGCGCTGCGCGGTCGCCTCGGGCTCAAGGGAGAGGCCAGCGCGCAACAGCCGTTCCGTGTGGAGCCCCACGACTTCAGATTCGCGGCCGGGCTCGACCTCGACAAGATGAACCGGCTGGTGGACGACTTGGAGGCTGCGGGAGCCGCACAGAAAATCGGGAAGTGATCCTCCCGGATATCAATCCTTTCATCCACGCCTACGGATAGGGATTTAGCGCGCTTTCCCGGCCTTCGATGGAAGAAAACTCTCATCAAAGGCTGAAGGGAATTCGAGCCTCGCAGCCTTCACCGAGTTGACCGCCGTAGAGGTCGGCCTCCGGTGACTTTTTACCAGCGCGGCTTTCGCCGGTCGCCCGCAGACCCACGGTGCCTCGGGGGTGCGGGTGGGGCGTGGAGGTCGCATTTGGCGGCGGCGGCATCAGCACCTTTCCACACCTGCAGAGCCAGCCCAGCCTCCTGACGGAAGCGACCTCCACGCCCCACCCGCACCCCCACTGCGACACACGGTCTCCAAGAGCTCGTGGTAACCCCTCCCGGAAGACCTCGTAAAGCGGCGGCCGGCGGCGGCGCTGCCGCAGGCGTAGACGGCGGGCGGCTGCTCGCTCGTATACACCAAGAGGACTGCGTCTCGTGGCAGCGAAACTCTCACCGTATTGCCAGGCGCCAGCTCCCGGGCCGCGGCGGCATGGCGCTGCCCCGGCGATCGAGATCGGAGGCTCCAATGCCTTACACCCAAGAAGGGATCATGTCGCAGCTTCTTGTCGCCCTGGGACAGGGGACCGGACCGATACGCGTGTCGCAGGCAGCGTGTCTGGCGCTGCGCGACCGCTACCTTCGCCACATCACTGCCGAGCTGGTCCTGTCCTGGGGGAGTGATGGCGTCCAGGTCCTCGAAAGGATCCGTGCGATCGGCAGGTTGCTCGCGAGCAATGCGAGCACGGCCGGCAGGACGGCGATCGCAGGCGAGGACGTGATTCCCGCGGCGCAAGTCGTGGAGCGCGAGTCCGATACTGACTGGTGTCCGCCTCGCTCGACGAAGCACGCGACCGATCAGCAGGATCGCCCCGTTCTGGACGCCGAGCGGCCTGCTCCGGCGGCATCGACTGCCTACACTCGAGACGGAATCATGGCCCAGGTCTGGGTCGCCTTCGGTCAGGGGACAGGACCGGTGCGCGTCGCCCAGGAGGCCTGCCTCGATCTCCGCGAGCGCTACTACGGCCGGATCACCGACGACGTGATCCACCGCTGGGACCGCGTGGCCGTACAGGTCCTCGAACGAATCCGCGCGATCGGCAGGATGCTGGCGGCGAATGCGGCGGCCTCCGGGCGGACGGCCATCGCGGGCTCTGTGGTCAAGGACGCGGCGAAGATCGTGGAGCGCGAGTCCGATACCGACTTGTGTCCGCCGCATACAGCAGGCGCCAGTGCCGGCGACGACCTGGACCTGAACCTCGGGGTTCCGGCTCATTCGCTGCCAGGACTCGAGCAGGCCGTCGCCGGACAAGCCGGTAGCATCCCGGCCGGCTAATCACAGTAACCGGCAAGGCCGGTCGCTCGCAGACCCACGGTGCGCTGGGCGTGCGTCACCCCACCCGGAACACCTCCGTGAACCGCCGCACCGCTGCGCTGCTGCCGCAGGCGTAGACGGTGTCGTCGGGGCTGAAGCGGAAGTCGGGGTCGAACTCGACGAGGACTTCTTCGCCGCGCTCGACCGCCACGACGGTGCAGCCGGTGCGGGCGCGGATGTTGAGGTCGGAGGGGTGGCGGCCGGCGAAGGCCGCGGGGGCGGGGACCTTGAGGACCTTGAGGTGGGGGTCGACCGCGAGGGCCTCCTCGCCCAGCAGCTTCTTGGCCAGCATCTGGCCGGAAACCTGGCTGATCGAAAGGGCGAAATCGGCGCCCGCGCGGTGGATCCTCTCCACGTTCTCAGCCTCGTTGACGCGCGCGATGACCGGCACCTCCTGGACCAGGTCCTTGAGGATGACGGTGGCGAAGAGAGTGGCGGCGTCGGTGTCGAGGGCCAGGATGACCGCCTGGGCCTGGCGAACGCCCACCGCTTCGAGCACTCGCGCGTCGAGCACATTGCCCACCAGGTCCACCCCTTCCATCGCCTGCCTCTCGACGACCTTGACCTCCTCGCCCACCGTGCGGAGCAGCTCGACGACCTTGCGCCCGACCTCGCCGAAGCCGCCGACCACGAAGTGGCCCTTGCGGCGCAGCCCGGCCCCGCCGCCGGCCAGCTCGTCGAGGCGGTCGATGCTGCGCCGGCTCCCCGCCACGACCAGGATCCCGTCGGGCTCGATGCGCGCGCCGGCGCCGCTGGGAGACACCAGCTCGCCGCCGATCCACTGCCCGATCACCGTGGCCCCGGTCCGCGGGCCGATCTCCGCCTCGGCGAGCGACCGGCCCGCCAGCTCGCTGCGCGCCAGGACGCGCACCTCGGCAACCTCGAGATTGCGGCCGAGCTGCTGCACCCCGGCGATCCGCGGGCTGATGTGCGCGGAAGCGCGGGCGGCCAGCGCGGCGCCGAGGATGTGGCGCGGAGTGAAGACCGCGTTGGCGCCCGCCAGCATCATCGGACGGCGGTGGAGAGGCTCCTCGACGAGCGCCAGGATGGTGCCGGTGAAGCCCAGCTGCCGGGCCGACAGGATGAAGGCGGCGTTCTCGTCGTCCGTGCCGTTGGCGATCAGGGCGCGGGCGCGGGAGAGCTGCGCCGCCGCCAGCCCGCCATCTCCGAGGTCGCGGTGGACGACCTTCTGCCCGCGCTCGAACAGCCGCCGGGCGACCGCGTCATTGCCCTCGAGGACCAGTGTCGGCAGGCCGGCCGCCGCCAGCTCCGCGAGCAGTGTCTCGACCGCCGGGCCGTAGCGGAAGATCACCGCGTGGCCCGCCAGATCCTTTGGCGCTTCCTGCGGCAGCCTCGCCTCGAAACGCTCCTCCAGGAACGGGATCAGGTAGATGGGAAAGATCAGGTAGAGAAGGAAGAGCCCGGCGAACTGCGCCGTCACCACGTAGACGACCATGGCCGGATGGTGCCAGCGGTTGTCGGCACCGTAGCCGGTGGTGGTGAGGGTCTCGGCTGCCCACTCGACGCTGTCCCAGAAGCCGCGCTGCTTGCCCTCCAGGGTCGCCATCCCCGTCAGGTAGAGCAACGCCATGCAGACCACCAGCGCCGGCACCGACGCCAGCAGCCAGATCAAGCGCTTGCTCGAACGGCGCACGCCGGGATTCTACAGGCGCCTCCTGTCGGCACGAGCGCCACGATTGCTGCGGGCACCGATCCTGCCGAGGACCTTTGCCGGCGCGCCTCAATCCGGGATCTGATTGTAGATGGGAAAGCAGTTCATGCCGTCCCTCGGGTCGGGGGCCTCGTAGCACCCAAATATGCCAAACTTGTCCGAGTACTCGCAGTAATAGCATCCGCCTCCGGGCCAGGAGCAAAAGCCGAACTGGTAGGAGGTGTTGTCGATGCGAACGCACCCGGAGGCGTTTTTCGGTCGCGGCAACTCTTGCCTTGATACCTTCGCGCTGGCAGCGGTGAGGCATGCCAGAAGCACTGCCAGGAGTCTAACGGTCAGCCGAGCTCTCTGCGAGAGGCGCGTCATCGTCTTCTCTCCCCTCATTCGTCGGGAACCTCTGTTACCACGATCTCACCCTTCGGATCCGACTCGGTCGGTGGACCGGTGAAGCCGGAAGCCGAAAGGAGGAACGCGATCCTGCCGGCCCGGACGTCTCCCCGCAGGCGGTCCGTCGGCCGCTGTCCGATGAGCGGTACCGTCCAGGTCTCCACACGGGAGCCCTGCAGAACCTTGAGCTGCCAGTACACCTGGCCGCTCTCCCCCCAGGAGCGCACCAAGAGGCCGGGACCCTGCGGCAAGGGCAGGACGTCGTCCACGATCCGATGGCGATTGAGCCAACGCTCCCAAGCCGCCGGTTTCGTGACGAGCTCCTTCCTCTGCTCGTCGCTGATCCCGGAGCAGTCCGAATCTGCCCCGATCTCTTCGCCCTTCCAGGAGCGCAACGGGCGGCCGGCAGGCGATAACAGGTGCACGCCTTTCTCGAAGCCTGGAACGATGACGAAGGAACCGTCCGCGAGGAACCGGGCGGCTCCGATGGCCGCGCCTTGGCAGTGGCGATAGGTGGGCAACCGCGGCCCACTGCGGTCGTAAAACACCGGCTTGAGATCGTCGAGGCCCGAGCTCAAGGTGCCGAGCCACGCTATTTCTCCGTTCGCTGGCACCTCCGGCAAATAAACGTTGTGGCGCATTCCAAGCAGGAGGATCCGGTCCCCCTGAAGGTCCATGGCTTCCGGCACGCCGAAAGGTAAGGTCTTCACCTGGAAGCTCTTATCCTTGCTGGTCTTGAGAGGGCGCCAGGCCACGGAAAAAGCCCGAGAGGTGACCGCGAGATTCTGGTCGGAGACGGCAAGATGGCCGTAAAAACTCAAGCGAAGCTGCCCGCTGTTCGGCAACATCACCCGCTTCTTGACACCGTCGAGTCCGACCTCAGAGACTCCATCGAAGGCATGGACGACGTAGACCGAGTCCGCGCTCGCCCATCGGATGTCCCTGGCCACCGAGCGCGCGGTGGGCAGCGGCGCGCGGCCGAGGATGCGGAGCGTCCGCGCCGGAGGGTCCGCCCCCCCTGGCGCGAAGCCGGCAAGAAGGCCTGCGAGAAGAAAGCCGGTAATCCCCCGCATAGCGCGCCCAGCCGGCGGCATCGCCACCTTCGAGGTTTTCATGATGTCCCCTCCTGCTCAAAAACGTAACACCGCGATCCGGAAGGTGTCAAGCAGTTGAGCAATCGTCAACCTTGGCGGCAGATTCAGCCTGCGGTGCGCTCAGAAGTCTGTTTCTATCAGTAGGGCATGTCGTCTTCTTCGAGACCGAAGTGATGGCCCAGCTCGTGGACGACGGTGTCGCGGATCTCGCGGATGACTTCGCGGCGGTTGTCGCAGCAGCGCAGGATCGGTCCGCGGTAGAGGATCACGCGGTCGGGCAGGGCCGAGTAGAACGAGCCGCGCTCCGGCTGCGGCACGCCCTGGTAGAGGCCGAGCAGCTCCTCGTCGGGGTCCATTCCCATCTCCTCGAGATCGTCCGGGTCGGGCTCCTCTTCCACCACCACGGCGACGTTGGCCAGCATCTCGGCGAACTCCTCGGGCAAGCCGTCGAGCGCACGCGCCACCAGGGCCTCGAACTCTTCGCGCGAGCAGCGCATGCGGTTAGCTTATCTCTGCCGGTGCAGGGCGATGCGGGCTAGACTCGCGCCATGCCGGTCCGCGTCGACAAGTGGATGCAGGTGGCGCGCCTGTTCAAGACTCGGACGCAGGCGACCCATGCCTGCGACCTGGGGCGCGTCAGGGTCAACGGGCAGACGGTCAAGCCCCATCGTCAGCTCGCGGTCGGCGACCGCGTCGAGGTCCGGCAGGGCGACTGGGAGCGAGTCGTCATCGTCAAGGAGCTGCGCGACCGGCCGCTGCCCAAGGCGCAGGCGGCAGGCCTCTATGACGACCAGAGCCCGCCGCGGCCCGCGCCCGATCCCTTGCAGCGCCTGCTGCGCCGCCCGCCCGTCCGGCGCGAGCCCGGCGCCGGCCGCCCCACCAAGAAGGACCGCCGCCAGATCGAGCGCTGGCAAGACGAGGAGAGCTAGTCGCCCAGGAACTCGCCGATCGGGGCGAGGGGCTCGACGTGATCGCAGAGGATCTTGGTGACCACCATGATCGGTACGGCGAGGATGGCGCCGACGATGCCCCACATCCAGCCCCAGAAGGTCAGCGCCAGGAAGAGCACCACCGGATTGAGGGTCATGCGGCGCCCCATGATCATGGGGCTGATCACCCACGCCTCCAGCACGTTGAGGACGAGGAACACGGCGGGCGGGAGCAGGGCGTGCCGCAAGGTGTCGAAGGTGAGGAACCCGACCATGGCGAGCACGCCGTAGTTGACGGCCGGGCCCAGGTAGGGGACGAAATTGGTCACCGCCACCATCGCCCCCCACAGCTGCGGGTTGGGCAGGCCGATGAGCGACATGGCGACCCACACCGCCACCCCCAGCATGACGTTGATCATGGTCAGGGTCGAAAGGTAGGCCGAGATCTGCCGCTGCACCCGGCGCGCGATCTCGACCGCCCGCAGCTTGTCCTCGACGCGGGGGAGCACGCGGACCAGCTTGCGCAAGAAGAGGTCGCCCGAGGCGAGCAGGAAGAACAGCAGGACGAACATCACCACCCCGTCGACCGCAAGCTCGGTGGCCTGGCTGAACAGCCGCTCGCGCAGCGACGGCGCCTGCACCGCGACGGCCGCTGGCTTGGGGCTGCCGCTGACCTCGGCGATCTTTTCGACTTGCTCGGTCGCCTTGCCGAGAGTCAGCACCGGCTTCTTGAGCGTGCGCAGCCGCGCGTCCACCTTGCGCAGGCTCTGCGGGGCACGCTGCATCCAGTCGTAGGCGGGGCCGGCGAGCTGATAGAGACCGGTCCCGAACGCCCCGAGAAGGATGAGGAGGACCAGGCCGGCCCCGACCGCCTCGGGCACATGGAGCCGCCTCAACCCGCGCACCACCGGCGACAGCAGGAGGCTCAACACCACCGCGAGCACCACCGGCAGCAGGAAAGAGCGGCAGAAGTAGAGGGTGTAGAAGGAGGCGAGCACGAAGAGGCCGGTGAGCGACAGCGGCGAGCGGATGCCGAAGGGTCCCTCCAGAAGCTCGCGCAGCTTCTTGACCTCGCGCGACGACGCCTTCCGCGCCGTTGGGGCCGGCTCGTCAGGGGGCTCGACCGGGAAAGGAGAGGTGGGCTTGCTCATCTCGATCGCTCTATCGCCCCACTGAGCCACGCAAGGGGTATGCCATTGTCCACCAGCGCCGCTTCATCCATGGGCCGGGATAGCCGGTGGCAGTCAAGAAAAGAGCTCGAGCTGGTCCACGGTGCAGCGCAGCAGGTTGGAGGCGGTCACGCCGATGAGGCGGACCGGGCGGGCGCGCGCCTCGGTCTTGCGCAGGAGGTCTTTGGCGCAGCTCGCGATGGCGCCGCCGTCGCGCAGCGGGAAGGCGAGGGTGCGCGAGCGGGTGATGGTGGTGAAGTCGGCAAATCGCACCTTGAGGGTGACGGTGCAGCCGGCCATCTGCCGTTCGGCGAGCGCCCGTGCGACCTCCTGCGCCAGGCGCTCGACCTCTGCCTCCATGGCCTCCAGGCGCACCAGGTCGACGCCATAGGTGTTCTCCGTTCCCAGGCTCTTGCGCTCGCGCTCGGTCTCGACCGGGCGGTGGTCGATGCCGCGGGCGAACTCGAAGAGCACCCGGCCCTGCCGGCCGAAGCGCTCGACCAGCGCCGCCGCGGGGAGAGCCCGCAGCTGGGCCACCGTGTCGACTCCCATCTCGGCCAGCACGCGCTCGGTCGCCGGACCCACGCCGTGCAGCCGGCGCACCGGCAGGGGGTCGAGGAACTCCCGGACCTTGGCGGGGGGCACCACGGTCAGGCCGTCCGGCTTGCGGAAATCCGACGCGATCTTGGCCACCAGGCGGTTCGGACCGACGCCGACGCTGACCGTCAGCTCCCGCTCCTCGCGGACGCGCCGCCGGATCTCGCGCGCCACGGCGGTGGCGCTGCCGCCCTCGCCCAGGTGGGCGGTGACGTCGAGGTAGGCTTCGTCGATCGAGACGGCCTGCACCAGCGGGGTGAGCTCGCGATAGATGGCGAAGATCTTCTCCGACTCGCGATGGTAGCGGCGGAAGTCGGGGGGGATGAAGACCACCTCCGGGCAGAGCCGCAGGGCCCGCGCCGAAGGCATCGCGGAGTGGATTCCGTAGCGCCGCGCCTCGTAGCTGGCGGCGGCGACGACGCCGCGCCCTTCCGGCCGGCCGCCGATCACCACCGGCCGGCCGCGCAGCGACGGGTCGTCGCGCGCGTGAACCGCCGCGTAGAAGCAGTCCATGTCGCAATGCAGGACGCGCCTGGCGCCGCCGTCGCCGTCGCGGCCGGTTTCCTCGCCGCCGCCAGGCAGCGCGGTCCCGCCGCCCTCTGACTCTTGGCGTCCGAGCACGGACCTAAGCTTACCTCTGCCGCCTGCCTAGCCCCCGCCACCCCCGCCTGCGTGGATGCCGCCCTCGGTCATGGCCCAGGGATCCAGGGCCTCGTCGAGCTCGGCTTCGGGAAGCACCTTGCGCTCGCGGCAGATCTCGCGCACCGTGCGCCCGGTCTTGACCGACTCCTTGGCGATCTCGGCGGCGGCGTCGTAGCCGATCTTCGGCACCAGCGAAGTCACCATGGCGAGCGACCGCTCGACCAGCTCCAGGCAGCGCTCCCGGTTGGCCTCGATGCCGTCGACGCAACGCTCGGCGAGCAGCCGGGCCGCGGCGGCCAGGATCTCGATCGACTGCAGCAGGTCGTAGGCGATCAGCGGCATCATGACGTTGAGCTCGAACGTGCCCGACATCCCCGCCAGGGTGATCGTCACGTCGTTGCCGGCGACTTGCGCCGCCACCATCAGCACCGCCTCGGGGATCACCGGGTTGACCTTGCCCGGCATGATCGAGCTGCCCGGCTGCAAGCTGGGGATCGCGATCTCGCCGATGCCGCAGCGCGGACCGGACGCCAGCCAGCGGATGTCGTTGGCGATCTTGGTCAGCGAGGCCGCGATGGTCTTGAGGGCGCCCGAGGTCTCGACCGCGGCGTCCTTGGCCGCCATCGCCTCGAAGCGGTTGGGCGCCTCGACGAAGGGGTAGCCGCTGCGCTCGGCCAGCCTTGCGATCACCCGCGGCGCGAAGGCCGGCGGAGCGTTGAGCCCGGTCCCCACCGCGGTGCCGCCCAGCGGCAGCTCGGCCAGGCGCGGCAGCACGGCGGCGAGCCTGGCCAGGCCGTTGCGGGCCTGCTGGGCGTAGCCGCCGAGCTCCTGGCCGAGGCGCACCGGCACCGCATCCTGGAGGTGCGTGCGGCCGATCTTGACCACGGGGTCGAGCTCCTTGGCCTTGCGCTCGAGCGACTCTGCCAGACGGGTCAGGGCCGGCTCGAGGTCCTCGCGGATCGCGCCGTAGGCGGCGACGTGGATGGCGCTCGGGATCACGTCGTTGCTCGACTGGCTGGCGTTGACGTGATCGTTGGGATGGATCTGCTTGCTGCCGAGCGCGCCCCCGAGGATCTCGATCGCCCGGTTGGCGATGACCTCGTTGGCGTTCATGTTGCTCGAGGTCGCCGAGCCGGTCTGGAAGACGTCGAGCGGGAAGTGCTCGTCGAGCACGCCGGCCGCCACCTCGCCGGCGGCGCGCCGCACCGCGCCGGCGATCTCCGGCGGAAGCAGGCCGAGCTCCTCGTTGGCCGCGGCCGCCTCCCGCTTGATCGCTCCGAGCGCAGCGATGAAGCGGCGCGGCAGGCGCAGCCCCGAGATCGGGAAGTTGCGCCGCGCCCGCTCGGTCTGGGCGCCGTAGTAGGCATCGGCCGGCACCTCCACCGTGCCGAGGCTGTCCTTTTCGACCCTCGTCTCTGCCATGTCTCCTCCTCGCCGGTCCGCTTCCGCCGCCGGCGCGGGGGCTATGGTACATCGGAGGACGGGCAGTGCCTGCTGGTATCCTGACGGCGTGCTCTTGCGCGCCTACATCGCGGTGGCGGGCCTGCTGATGCGGTTGCTCGGGGGACGGCCGCGGCGGCTGCTGGAGGAAGGTCCGATTTCGCTGCGCTATTACTCCATGGGCCGGCGCCGCGGGCAGGGGGGCGAGAGCTGGGTGCTGCTGCACGGCTTGGGGTCGGTCGGGGCGACCTGGATCCCGTTGATCTGGGCCTTGCGCCGTGACTGCCGGGTGCTGGTGCCCGAGCTCTCGAGCCTGGGGGGGACCCGATCGCCCGGCGGCGGCCTCACCGTCGACCAGGGTGCGGCCATGACCGCCCGGCTGATCGAAGAGGAGCTCGATGGCCGGCCGGCGACCCTCGTGGGCCTGAGCCTGGGAGGCTGGATGGCGGTCCGCCTGGCGCTCAGCCGGCCGGAGCTGGTCGCCCGGCTGGTCCTGGTCGACCCGGCCGGCTATCGGCAGCAGGAATGGGAGCGGATCGAGAAGCTGGTCGCGATCGACGACCTGGCGGGAGTCGACCGCCTCTACCCGGCCATGTTTGGCCGCACGCCCTGGATGATGCGCTGGTCGCGCGGCAGCTTCCTCCGCGCCTACACCTCTCCCGGTGTGCGCAGCGTGCTCGGCGCTCTGACGGAGGGCGACACCTATGACCAGCGCGACCTGGCCAGGATCGAGGTGCCGGCTGCCCTCATCTGGGGAGAGCGCGACGGGATCTTCAAGCTCGAGACCGGCCGGACCATGGCCGCGGCGCTGCCCCGCTCACGCCTCTACGTGCTCTCCGGCTGCGGCCATGCCGTCCATCTCGAATGCCCGTCGTCGCTGGTGGGAGCCATCCGGCGCTTCCGCGCCGAGACCCTGTCCACGACGGCCAGGGTCTCTCTGCCGGCCCCGGCCTTCCCGCCCGCCGCGGCAGCGGAGACACGGCCGCTGTTCTCCCCGGACCGCCGCGGCGGGAGCTGAGAGGAGCTTCCGGCATGGCCACTCCCGACTACCTGGTGTGCCTCGACTGCGAGACCCCCTGCTATGACTTCGATTGGCAGGACGGCACGATCCGAGAGGCGCTCTGCCGCGCCTGCGGCAACGACGACCCGGATGAGTTCGCACTGCCTGAAGACATAGACGAAGGCTATTGACGCCTGCCGGTCGCCAGGAATATGCTTCCCGAAGACTAAGATTTCTGCAGTAGGGGCTTGACAAGATCTTAGCGGTGGATTATCATTTCGCTGAAGATGAGTGGAGCGTGCTCAAGACACACACAAGCCGAGGCACCCGCTCGAGAGCTAAATACCTAAAGGAGAACCATCATGGCCAACGCAATGAACCGCTGGAGTCCCGCCACCGTGGCGGCCCGCGAGCCGCTGTTCCGACTCTTCGACACTTTCTTCAATAACGAAACGCAGGAAGACGTCGCCAGCCGCGGCTGGGCGCCCCCAGTGAACATCCAGGAGACCGATCAGGCCTTCAAGCTGGAAGTCGAGCTCCCCGGCCTCACCAAGGACGACATCCAGATCACCTTGGAGAACAACGTCCTGCGCCTCTCCGGCGAGCGCAAGTTCGAGAAGGACGTGCAGAAGGAGAACTACCACCGCATCGAGCGCGCCTACGGCACCTTCACCCGTTCTTTCGCCCTGCCAACTCAGGTCGAAACCGAGAAGGTCGAAGCCAAGTTCGAGAACGGCGTGCTGACGATCACCGTGCCCAAGGTCGAGAAGGCCCGGCCGCGCAAGATCGAGATCGGCAGCTAATTCAGAAGTGTCCTGCGTCTCGCAGGCGCCCGCTCCTCTGCGGAGCGGGCTTTTTTTTGCTCAAGCCACGGCGGAGGGCTTGAGGGCGGGACGGGCGGCGGGCTCGGGCGCTCCGGCGGCGGGGAGATCGACGCTGACTGCCGTGCCGACGCCGGGGGTGCTCTTGACCTCGACGCTGCCGCCGTGGGCCCGCGCGATGCGCTCGACGATCGCGAGGCCCAGCCCGGTGCCCCCCTTGCGGGTCGAATAGAAGAGATCGAAGATCTTGCTCTCCTCGCCGGCGCTGATGCCGACCCCGTTGTCCACCAGCTCGAGGACCACCGATCCACCGTGCCGGTACGCGGTCAGCTTGAGGGCCGGCTGGCGTCCCGACTCCTCGACCGCCGCCAGGGCGTTCTGCGCCAGGTTCATCAGGAGCTGATTGATCTGGGCGGGATCGACCCGCACCCGCGCTCCGCCGCTGCGGTCCTCGACCGTCACCCGCGCCCTGCGCTTCTCGATCTCGCCCGCCAGCACTTCGCGCAGGCGCTCGAGCGGCCGCACCGCGGGCATCTCCTCGAGCTCGAGCGCGCGCGGCTTGGCGTAGGCCAGGAAGTCGCTCGCCAGCCGTTCCAGCCGTTGCAGCTCGGAGCGGGTGATCGCCAGCAGGCGTTTGCCGGTGGGCAGGTTGCCCGGTCCCTCCTCCTCGAGCTCCTCGGCCAGCATCTGCATGTTGAGATTGAGCGAATTGAGCGGGCTGCGGATCTCGTGCGCCAGCCCGGAGGCCAGGGTGCCGACGTAGGCCATGCGCTCGGCTTCCGCCGCCTGCTGCTCCAGCCGGCGCGAGCGGCGCAACAGCATCCAGACCGCGGTGAACGCCATCAGCAGGAGGGCCAGCGAGGCGGCGCCGATGGCAGCCGCCTGGCGCACCAGGTCCTCGCGCAGGACCTCGATGCGCTTGGCGAGCTCGCCGGCGCTGATGCCGATCTCGAGCGAGCCCAGGTCGCCGATCGGCACCTGGATGTTGGGAATCTCCCGGGTGGTGGCCTGTTCGAACGTCTTCTTCTCGATGCGCGGCGGCGGCTGTTCGGGAGAGCGGATGAAAGGCCCGCCCTTGGGCCCGGCCGGCAACTTCGCGCGGCTGCGGCTCTCGTAGACCAGCAGGCCATTCTTGTCGCGGATCTCCACCGTCCTGACGAACTCGCGCTGGCGCAGCATCGAGTCGATGAAGGTCTGGGTCTCCTGCTCGACCGCCACGGCGGTAAACAGGTCCTTGCCCTGGCGGTCGGCGCGCCGGGCGATCTGCTTGGCCAGGGTCTCGGCCTCGCTGCGCGTCTCGAGCAGGACCCGCTCGACTTCGCGTTGCGACAGGGAGCGGAAGATCAGCCAGCCGAACAGGCCGATGTCGGAGAGGATGAAGACCGCGAAGACCAGCCAGGCGGCGAACAGCCGGCGCGACAGGTCGGGTTTCGCGGCTCGTTCCATGTATTTGAGGATACACCCGGATACGCCCGTTCGGGTTTGACCCCCCTCGGGGCAAGGAGTACGATCCGCCGGTCGATGCGAAACCACCCCAACCGCGCTGGCCGGCTCCGGCTGCTGCCCTTGCCCAGCGCCGCGGCCCTGATCAGCGCCGCGGCCCTGATCAATATCGCGGCGCTCGCCGCCGCGGGATGCGAGAGGCGGTCGGAGGCCTTGCGCGGAGGGCAGCCCGCCTCGCCCCGGCGCGGCGGCACGGCGGTGATCGGCTGGACCGCCGAGCCCTCCGGCGTCAATGAGCTGGTCGGCACTTCCACCCAGGTCACCAGCGAGATGCTGCGCAAGCTCTTCCTCCACCTGGTCGAGGAGCAACCCGACTTCGAGCGGCACCCTCCTACCTTCACCCCTCTGCTCGCCCGCTCCTACGACTGGTCGCCGGACCACAAGCTCCTCACCTTCCACCTTCGCGACGACGTGACGTGGAGCGACGGCGTGCCGGTCACCGCCGACGACGTGCGCTGGAGCTGGCAGGCGCAGAAGGACCCGCGGGTGGCCTGGAACTACAGCTACGTGAAGGCGCGCATCACCGACGCCGAGGTGGTCGACCCGCACACCGTGCGCTTCCACTTCTCCCGCGCCTACGCCACGCAGATGCTCGACGTCAACGAAGGGTTGATCCTGCCCAAGCACGCCTGGGAGAAGCTGCCCTTCGACCAGTGGAAGCGGGGCGCCGACTGGTTCAAGCAGCACCTGGTGGTGGACGGACCCTTCACCATCGAGTCCTGGCGGCCGCAGCAGGAGGTCGTGCTGCGCCGCAACCCGCGCTACTTCGATCAGCCGCGCCCCTACCTCGAACGAGTGGTGTTCCGCATCGTCCCCAGCCAGGCCAACCTGGTGGCCCAGTTCCTCGACGGCGAGCTCGACTTCGATCCGGCCGTCAACCCCGCCGACGCGGCGCGCATCGCAGCCAATCCCCGGCTGGAGCTGTTCCCCACCTGGTTCCGCAGCTGGGTGGGAGTGGCCTGGAACACGACCAACCCGCTGTTCGCCGATCCCGAGGTGCGCCGAGCCCTGACTCTGGCAATCGACCGCGAGACCATCGTCCGTACGCTCTGGGGGCGCTACGCCAGGGTCGCCGACTCTCCGATCGTGGCCGAGGCCTGGGCGCACGGCCGCTCGCTGCGCCCATGGCCCTACCAGCCCGACGAGGCGCGCCGCATCCTTGCCGCCAAGGGGTGGACGCCGGGCGCCGGCGGGATCTTGCGGCGCGGCGGCGAGCCTTTCGCCTTCGAGCTCACCACCAACACGGGCAATCAGCAGCGCGTCGACGCCCTGGTGATGATCCAGGAGCAGCTCAGGCGGATCGGCGTCCGGGCGCAGCCCCGGCCGGTAGAGTTCAACACCCTCAACTCGCGGCTGGACAGCGGCGCTTTCGAGGCGGTGGTGATGGGGCAGACCATGGACACCGGCCTCGACCTCACCGCCTTCTTCCACAGCCGCTCGATCGACAAGGCCAATTTCACCCGCTACGCCAATCCGCAGGTGGACCGGCTGATCGAGGCCTCGATGAGCCACCCCGATATCTCCCTGGCCCGGCCGGAGCTCGAACGGATCCAGGACATCCTGCACCGCGACCAGCCTTACTCCTTCCTCTGGGAGTCACAGCGCCTGCACGGGATCAGCCGCCGCATCCACGACGCGCGCCCCACCATGACCTGGTCGCTCTTCAACCTCGCGGACTGGTGGGTGGAAGGCCGCTGACCTCCCGCCGCTCTTGACCGGCTTCCTGCTGCGGCGGCTGGCCGCTTCGCTCCTGCTCCTGGTGCTCGTCCTGAGCGCCGTCTTCTTCCTGATCCATCTGGCGCCGGGCGATCCGACGCAGATCCTGGAGGACCCGCGGATCTCCGCCGCCCAGCGCGCTCACCTGCGGCAGGTGTTCGGTCTCGACCGGCCGCTGCCGGAGCAGTACGCGGCCTGGCTGTACGCCGTGGCCGTGCGCGGCGACTGGGGCCTCTCCTTTGCCCAGCGGCGGCCGGTCACCGCCCTGCTGCGCGAGGCGCTGCCGGCCACCGCGCTGCTGGGGACGACCGCACTCGTCGTCGATTTCGGCCTCGGCACGCTGCTCGGCGTCGCCGCGGCCCGCCGGCGCGGCAGCGCTTTCGACCACCTGATCCGGATCGTGTCCCTGATGCTCTATTCGCAGCCGGTCTTCTGGCTGGGACTGATGGCGATCCTGCTCTTCTCCCATGCCTGGCACCTGCTGCCCAGCTCGCACATGCACGCGGTCGGAGCGGAGCGGATGGGAGCGGCCGAGAGCTTCTTCGACCTGGCGCGCCACCTGCTGCTGCCCGCCCTGGTGCTCGGAGTCCCGATGGCCGGAGCCACCGCGCGCTTCGTGCGCGCCAGCCTGCTCGAGGTCATGGGGCGCGACTACATCCGCGCCGCCCGCGCCAAGGGCCTCTCCGAGCGCAGGGTCGTCTGGGTGCACGGCCTGCGCAACGCCCTGGTGCCGATCATCCAGGTCTTCGCCCTGACCATACCGCTGCTGCTCTCCGGCTCGCTGATCACCGAGGTCGTCTTCGCCTGGCCGGGCCTCGGCCGCGCCACCTTCGAGGCCATCCTGGCCCGCGACTATCCGGTGATCCTGGCCATCACGGCCCTCACCGCGGTGGTGGTGATCGCGAGCAACTTCATGGCCGACGTGCTGCACGCCGCGGCCGACCCGCGGGTGAGGGAGCCGAGCCAGGGGGGCCGGACCGCGTGAGCCGGTGAGGATGGACGCTCAGACCTTCACCCTGCGCTGGGGCCTCGGGCTGGTTGCCGCGCTGGCGGCGCTGGCAGCGGCGGCGCCGTTGCTCGCTCCCTACGATCCGGGAGAGCAGCTCGATCCGCCGACGGCGATGCTGCGCCCCCCGGGAACGGCGCTCGCGGCGGTGCGCCTGGCAGGCGGCGGCTGGCTCCTGGCCGACCGGGTCGAACGCAGGGCGGACGGCGGCCTGCTCTTGCACCGGCGGGGGCGCGGCGACGAGGTGCTCGCCGCGGGGCAGGTGAGCAACCTCACCGCCGCCGGCGTCGCCGATGGCCGCCTCTTCCTGCTGGGCAGCGACAAGTTCGGCCGCGACGTGGCCAGCCGCATGCTCTACGGCGCCCGCGTCTCGCTGGCGATCGGGGTCGTCGCCGTGGCGCTGGCCGCGAGCCTGGGCATCGCCCTGGGCGCGCTGGCGGCGCTCGGCGGCCCCGTCCTGGACATGTTGATCATGCGCGGCCTCGACGCCCTGCTCGCCTTTCCCTGGCTGTTTCTGATGGTCGCCGTGTCGGCGCTCTTCCGGCCGGGCACGACGACCTTGGTGCTCATCCTCGGCGCCACGGCCTGGCCCTACATCAGCCGCCTGGTCCGGGCCGAGCTGCTCTCCTTGCAGCAACGCGAATTCATCCTCGCCGCCCGCGCGATGGGGCAGCGGCCCGTCGTCATCCTGTTTCGCCACCTGCTGCCCAACGCGCTCGCCCCGGTGCTGGTGCAGGCCGTCTTGCAGGTCGGCGTCCTCATCCTGGTGGAGTCCGCTCTCTCTTTCCTCGGCATCGGCATCCAGCCGCCGACGCCGAGCTGGGGGAACATGATCCTGGAGGGGCAGGACGAGCTGTTTCAAGCCTGGTGGGTCGCCACCTTCCCGGGAGCGGCGCTGGCGCTGACCGTGATCGCCTTCAACCTGCTCGGCGACGGCTTGCGCGACCTCCTCGACCCGCGCCGAGCCGGTGCTACACTGCCCGGCTCGTGAGCGCCAGCGCCGCGGGCGCGCCGGCGGCCCCGCCGCGGGGCGCGCTGGCGACCGTCTTCCTGACCATCCTCCTCGACCTGATCGGCTTCGGCATGATCCTGCCGCTGCTGCCGTTCTACGCCCAGCGCTTTCACGCCTCGCCGGCGCAGATCGGGCTGGTCTTTTCGGTCTACAGCCTTGCGCAGCTGCTGTTCGCTCCCGTGCTGGGTCGCCTGTCGGACCGCTTCGGCCGGCGGCCGCTGATGCTCGCCTCGATCGCCGGCAGCATCGCCGCCTACCTGCTGTTCGCCGCGGCCTGGTCGCTCGCCGCGCTGCTGGCGGCGCGCATGCTCGCGGGCATCGCCGCGGCCAACTACGGGATCGCCCAAGCCTACGTGGCGGACATCACGCCCCCCGCCGGGCGTTCGCGGGCCATGGGCCTGGTGGGAGCGGCGTTCGGCCTGGGCTTCATCCTCGGCCCGGCGGCGGGCGGCTTGCTGGCCCGCCTGGGCAGCCAGGCGGTACCGCTGACCGCGGCCGCGCTCGCCGCCGTCAACCTGCTGATCGCCTTCGCCTGGCTGCGCGAGTCGCTGGGGGACGCGGCGCGCGCGCGGTCGCGCGGCAGGCCGCTGCTGGCCTACGAAGAGCTGCTCGGCCTCTGGCGCAACGCCCCGATGCGCAACCTGATGCTGCTCTTCTTCCTGGTGATGTTCTGCTTCTCGGCCATGGAGGCCACTCTCGCCCTGTTCTGCCAGCGCCGCTTTGGCTATGGCGTCCGCGAGACCTCCTGGCTGTTCACCTACGTCGGGCTGCTGCTGGTGGCGGTCCAGGGCGCGTTCCTGGGGCCGCTGGTGCGGCGCTTCGGCGACCGGCGCCTGATCCTGGCCGGCATCGGGCTGATGGCGGCGGGACTGCTGCTGCTCCCCTTGCCGTCGCGGGCGGGCGGGCTGTTCGCGAGCCTGGCGCTGCTCGCGGTCGGGTCGGCCGTGCACAACCCCTCGCTGCTCGCCCTGCTCAGCCGGCTCACCGGCGAGGACTCCCAGGGGGAAACCATTGGCGTCTCGCGCTCCTTCGGCGCGCTCGCCCGCACCGTCGGACCGGCCGCCGGGACCTGGATCTTCGCCCTGGCCGGCGCCGCCTGGCCCTTCTGGAGCGCCGGCGGCCTGATGCTCGTCGCCCTGCTCATCGCCTGGGACCTGCTGCGCAGGGTCAGCGCTGCCTAGTTTCCCGCCCGGGCGGGACGCCAGGTGCAGGGAGCTGCCGCCGCGGCGCTATGTGTTATAGTCAAATAGCCATAAGCGGGGACGAGTCGCATCCCTACGGCTGTATCCAATTCCCGGTTGCGCCGGCCAGGCGAGAATGGGACGCCGGAGCACAGGCGGCGCCATGACGTCTGGGCGGGCGCCGGAGACGACGAGCATCGCGAAAGGAGACCGAGATGTTTTCACGCCTCTCAGCCATTCGCATTCTGGCACCGCTGCTGATCGGTGGACTCGCGGTCGGGTGCGGCGACGGCCAGCGCGGCCCCACCGCGCCGGAGAACGCGGCCGCGCCGGCCGCCAAGAGCATGAGCCCAGGGCCGGGAGCCAGCCAAGCCGGCCAGCCCGCGCCGCAGGGGAAAGCCGGGCCGGGGGAAGGAGACGAGACGGGTGCCTTGACCCTCGAGCTGCACCCTGACGTCTGGAGCACCAGCTTCGCGACGTCCAAGGGCAACGTCGAAGCGGTCGTCCGCGGCAAAGGCACCGCCGACATCGACCTCGCCTCGATCAAGCTCGCCGGGGATGGCAGCGCCGCGCCGCTCGCGCCGGCCGCCACAAAGCGGGAAGGCAAGTACGCGGTGGCGCAGTTCAAGCAGGCGGACGCTTTCAAGCTGCTCGCCGATCCGCTGCCGGGCGACACCAAGACCCTGACCTTGACGTTTCTGCTCAAGGGCAAGGCGCAGCAGCTCACCGCGAGCGTGCGGATCGTGAGTCCGGACGGCGGGGGCCGCCATCACGGAGCGGACAAGGTCCGGCTCCAGATCGTGCCCGACGACTGGAACACGAACTGGCCTCATAGCAAGGGCACGGTGGCAGCCATCCTGCGCGGCGGCAGCGTCAAGGACGTCGATCTGCACTCGATCCGGCTCATCGGCGACGATCCCAAGGCTGCGCCGCTCGCGCCGGCCGAGGCGCGGCGCGACGGCGACCACGTACTCGCCCGCTTCGGCAAGGCCGACGCCTTCGCGACCCTCAAGTCGCCCAAGGCCGGCGAAAGCCACGAGGTGACGGTGCGCTTCGACCTCAAGGGCAAGTCCACCGACCTCAAGCAGACCGTGGAGATCGAAGGGCCCGAGAACGGCGGTTAGCGCTGCTAGCCTAGTGCTGCCTTGCGCCGGCGGCAGGGTCGAGCGCGGCCGGTGCCGGGCGGGCACCGGCCGCGGGCCTCTACGCTATGCTTGCGGCCTTGGACGCGAAGCCTCCCGCCCCGGATGTAAAGCCTCCCGCGGTGAGCGCGGCCAACCCGCGGCGCGCCATCCCCAAGGTCGATCGGCTGCTGGCGGCCGATGAGCTGCAGCCGTTGATCGCGGCGCACTCGCGCGGCGCGGTGATTCGCGAGCTGCGCGAGGTCCTGACCGAGCTGCGCCGTGGCGCCGGGCGCCTGGCCGCGGCCGATCTCACGGCCGAGGCGATCGGCCGCAAGGCGGGAGAGCGCCTCGCCCGCCGCTCCCTGCCCTACTATCGCCGTGTTGTGAATGCCACCGGAGTGATCCTGCACACCGGCCTGGGCCGCGCGCCCCTGGCGCCAGAGGCCGCCGCGGCGCTGGCGCAACTCGCTCCCCATCCGCAGCGGCTCGAGATCGACCTCGAGACCGGGGCGCGCGGCGGCCGCGACGAGGGCTGCGCGGCGCTGTTGCGCGAGCTCACCGGCTGCGCTGCCGCGACCGTGGTCAACAACAACGCCGCCGCCACGCTGCTCATCCTCGCGGCCCTGGCCCGCGGCAAGGAGGTGCTGCTATCGCGCGGCGAGATGGTCGAGATCGGCGGCTCGTTCCGTATCCCGGAGGTCCTGCGCGAGAGCGGAGCGGTCCTGGTCGAGGTCGGTACCACCAACCGCACGCACCTGCGCGACTACCGGGCGGCGCTCCGCGAGGCCACCGGGATGGTCCTCAAGGTCCACGCCTCCAACTACCGCATCGAGGGATTCACCAGCGAAGTCGAGATCGAAGAGCTGGTGGCCCTCGGCCGCGAGCACGGCGTCCCGGTGGTCCACGACCTCGGCTCGGGAACGCCGGTGGACCTCGCTGCCTACGGCCTGACGGGAGAGCCGCCGCTGTTGCGCTCGGTCGCGGCCGGCGCCGACCTGGTCTGCTTCAGCGGCGACAAGCTCCTCGGCGGGCCGCAGGCAGGCGTCATCCTCGGAAGCCAGGAGGCGGTCGAGCGCTGCCGGCGCCACCCCATGATGCGTGCGCTGCGCCCCGGCCGCCTGGTCTATACCGCCCTCGAGGCCACTCTCCGTCTCTACGCCGGGGGCGAGGCGGCGGCGGTCGAGCGGGTGCCGGTGCTCGCGCGCCTCACCGCCGCGCCGGAGGAGCTGCGCCGGCGGGCGCGGCGCCTGGCCCGGCGCCTGCGCGGCATCCCCGGCCTCGCGGTGGCCGTGGTTCCCTGCGCCTCGCAAGCCGGCAGCGGCTCGCTGCCGGCGCGCGACCTGCCGAGTTGGGCGGTGCGCCTGCTGCCCGAGGGGCCGGTCGAGGACCTCGCCGCCGCCCTACGCCGCGGCGATCCTCCCGTCCTGGCGCGCATCCACGAAGGCGCCCTGCTGCTCGACGTCCGCACCCTCGACGACTCGGACCTTCCCCTCCTCGCCGCCCGCCTCGCCGAGCTCTAAAAAGAAAGGAGCGACTGATGGCAGCACGTGGAGATGAGCTCAACAGGCTGCCGGCGGATCTGCCGGTGCCGCAGGACGACGGGGCGGCCGCCCACCTGGCGGGGCGGCGGATGCCGCCGGTCGCCCTGCCTTCGAGCCGCGGCGGGACGGTGCGGCTCGACCTCCTTACGGCCCGCTGGACGGTCGTGTACTGCTTTCCAGCGGTGGGTCGCCCGGACCTCGAGCCGCCGGGCGGCATCGCGGCCTGGAACGCGATCCCCGGCGCGCGGGGATGTACGCCGCAGGCCTGCGCCTACCGTGACCACCACCAGGAGCTGCGCGACCTCGGGGCGGAGGTCTACGGGGTGAGCACCCAGCCCACCGAAGACCTGCGGGAGGCGGCCGCGCGCCTCGCCCTCCCCTTCGAGATGCTGAGCGATGCCGGGCTGGAGCTCGCCCGTGCCCTGCGGCTGCCGACCTTCGAGGCGGCCGGCCGGGTGCTCCTCCGCCGCCTGACTCTGATCCTCGCCGGGGGACGGATCGAGCACGTCCGGTATCCGGTCTTTCCTCCGGACGCGGACGCGGCAAGCGTCGCGGCCTGGCTACGCCAGTCCACGGCCGGGGAGACGAAACTCGCCCTGCCCTGAGAGGGCGGGGGCCGGTGGGGCTAGAACGGAGACTGCAAAATGACTTGGGACAAGTCCTCGCAGGGACTGCTCGAGCTCTTCGCCGAGCTGCTAGACTAGCCGGCTATACTGCCGGACCATGAGATGGCTGCGACGTGAGTTCCGCCTCACCGCGACGGCTTCGACCGGCGGCTGAGCGGCCAAGATCGGTCCGGGGGACCTGGCGGAGCTGATCGCGCCGCTGTCCCGCCTGGCGGGCGGGAACGAGCGGGTGCTGGTCGGTCCGGAGACGGCCGACGATGCCGGGGTCTACCTGCTCGACGGGCGCGCCCTCGTCGCCACCGCCGATTTCATCACCCCGGTCTGCGACGATCCGCGCCGTTTCGGACGGGTGGCGGCGGCCAACTCGATCTCGGACGTCTACGCCATGGGCGGACGCCCGCTCTTCGCCCTCAACCTGTGCTGTTTCCCCGAAGACGGGATTCCCGAGGGCGTCCTGGCGTCCATCCTCGCCGGCGCCGCCGAGGCGCTGGCGGAGGCCGGCGCCGCCCTGCTCGGCGGCCACTCCGTGCGCGACCCGGAGCTCAAGTTCGGCCTGGCGGTCGTCGGCGAGGCCGATCCCGCGCGGCTGCTCGCCAACTCCGGCGCGCGGCCGGGCCAGCGGCTGCTCCTGACCAAGCCGCTCGGCACCGGCGTTCTGATCAACGCCTTCAAGTTCGACAAGCTCGACGAGGCGGGGCTCGAGCCTGCCCTGCGCGAGATGGAGCGCCTGAACGCCGAGGCGGCCCGCCTGGCGCTCGCCCACGGGGTGAGCGCGGCGACCGACATCACCGGCTTCGGCCTGGCCGGCCACGCCCTGGGCATGGCCCGCGCCTCCGGGGTCGGCCTGCGGGTCGCCTTCGACCGGCTGCCCGTCCACGAGGATTTCTTCCGCCTGGTGCGCGCCGGCGTCACCACTGGCTGTACCGCGGCCAACCGCGAGAACGCGGGCGCCCTATTCGCCGACCACGCCCGCCTCGACGATATTCGCCGCCAGATCCTCTTCGATCCGCAGACCTCGGGCGGCCTGCTGCTCGCCACCCCCGCCGAGTCGGCGCCGGCGCTGCTCGAAGCCCTGCTCGCCTCCGGCCACCGCGCCGCCGAGATCGGCGAGGTGCTGCCCGGTCCCCCACGCTTCGAGGTCGCGTAAGAGAGCCGGGCACCGCTCAAGCGGCGCTCGGCGGCGCTCATCGGCCCGCCGCGACTTCTTCGAGGCGGGGCCGGGGTGAGGCGGCGGCGATCTCGCCTTCCGGCTCGGCCGCGGGCCGGCGGCGGCGGGCGCGGCGGCGCAGCCAGCTCTGCAGCTCGTCCATGTAGACGTAGAAGACCGGCGTCACATAGAGGGTGAGCATCTGGGAGAAGAGCAGGCCGCCGACCACCGCCAGGCCGAGCGGACGGCGCGCCTCGGCTCCGGCGCCGAGGCCCAGGGCGATCGGCAAGGTGCCCATCAGCGCCGCCATCGTGGTCATCATGATCGGCCGGAAGCGCACCACCGAGGCCTCGTAGATGGCCTCGGCCGCCGGCAGGCCGCGCTCCTTCTCGGCCACGATCGCGAAGTCGACCATCATGATGCCGTTCTTCTTGACCAGGCCGACGAGCATGACGATGCCGACGAAGGCGTACATCGACAGCTCGGTGCGGAAGAGCAGCAGGGTCAGCAGGGCGCCGAACCCGGCAAAGGGCAGCGCCGAGAGGATGGTCAGCGGGTGGATGAAGCTCTCGTAGAGCACCCCGAGCACCAGGTAGATCACCAGCACCGCCATGACCAGCAGCAGCCCTAAGCCCTGGAGGGAAGACTGGAAGGCTTGCGCCGTCCCCTGGAAGCTGGTGTGGATGGTGGCAGGCAGCAGTCCGGCCGCGGCGCTGTTCACCGCCGCCACCGCCGAGCCGAGCGGGGCGTTGGGGGCCAGGTTGAACGAGATGGTGACGGCCGGCAACTGGCCCTGGTGATTGACCGACAGGGGCCCGACCGCGCGCGTCAGCCGCGCCACCGAGCTGAGCGGCACCAGCGACCCCGAGGCCGAGCGGATGTAGAGCATGCCGAGCGCGGCGGGGTCGGTCTGGTACTTGGGGTCGAGCTCCAGGATCACCTGGTACTGGTTGGTGGGCGTGTAGATGGTCGAGACCTGGCGCGAGCCGTAGGCGTAATAGAGAGCGTCTTCGATCTGGCGCACGTTGACGCCGAGCGCGGCGGCCTGGTCGCGGTCGATGTTGACCAGCACCTGGGGATTCTTGATCTGCAGGTCGCTGGTGACGTCCTGGAAGCCGGGCAGCTTGCGCATCGCGGCCTCGAGCAGCGGCGCGTAGCCGTAGAGCTGGCCGGTGTCCGAGCCCTGAAGCGTGTATTGGTAGGAGCTCTTGGTCAGCCGGCCGCCGATGCGGATCACCGGAGGGATCTGCAGGAAGACGCGGATGCCGGGCACCTGCGCCAGCTTGGGACGCAGCTCCTGGATGACCGCGGCGGCGGGAGGGCGCTGCGAGCGCGGCTTGAGGCGCAGGATCAGGATGCCCTGGTTGGCGCCCGTCGAGCTGCCGCGCGCGCCGACGCTCGACATGAAGGCCTCGACATAAGGGTCCCGCTGCACGATGGCCGCCACCTTGCGCTGGTGCTCGGCCAGGGACTGGAAGGAGATGTCCTCCGCCCCCTCGGTGAAGGCGATGACCTGGCCCGTGTCCTCGTCGGGAATGAAGCCCTTGGGAATCCTGACAAACAGCCAGCCGGTCCCGACCAGGACGGCAAGCGATCCGGCCATGACCGCGCGGCGGTGGGCGAGCGACCAGCGCAACCCGCGCTTGTAGAGCTCGAGCATGCCCGTGAAGACGCGCTCGGAGGCCTTGTAGAAACGGCCGTGGCTCTCGTCTCTGACGTGGCGCAGGAAGCGGCTGCACAGCATCGGGGTCAGCGACAGCGAGACGAAGCCCGACACCAGCACCGCCACGCCGATGGTGACCGCGAACTCGCGGAACAGCCGTCCCAGGATGCCGCCCATGAACATGATCGGGATGAACACGGCGGCGAGCGAGATGGTCATCGAGATGATGGTGAAGCCGATCTCGCGCGAGCCGGCGAGCGCCGCCGCGAACGGCCGCTCTCCCATCTCCATGTGGCGGACGATGTTCTCGAGCATGACGATGGCGTCGTCGACCACGAATCCGACCGACAGCGTCAGCGCCATCAGCGACAGGTTGTCGAGGCTGTAGTCGAGCGCGTACATCACCGCGAAGGTGCCGACGAGCGACATCGGCAGGGCGAGGCTCGGGATCACCGTCGCCGAGACGTTGCGCAGGAAAAGGAAGATGACCATCACCACCAGGCACAGCGTCAGCAGCAGGGTGAACTTGACGTCGCGGACCGAGGCGCGGATCGACTGCGAACGGTCGGACAGGATCTCGAGGTTGACCGATGCCGGAAGCTGCCGGCGAAACGACGGGAAGAGGCTCTTGACGTCGTCGGTCACCGCCACCGTGTTGGTCCCCGGCTGGCGCTGGATGGCCAGGATGACCGAGCGCTTGTCGCCGAACCAGGCGGCCGTCTTGTCGTTCTCGACGCTGTCGATCACCCGGCCTAGCTGCTCGAGACGTGCCGGCGAGCCGTTGCGGTAGGCCACGACCAGGGGACGGTAAGCCGCGGCGCTGGTGAGCTGCCCGGTGGCCTGCACCGTGTAGGCCTGGTGCGGCCCGTAGAGGATCCCGTTGGGCAGGTTGACGTTGGCGTTCTGGACCGCCTGCGCCACCTCGTCGATCCCGATGCCGCGCGAGGAGAGGGCCCGCGGGTCGGGCTGCACGCGCACCGCGTATTTCTGCGCGCCGTAGACCAGCACCTGGGCCACGCCGCTCACCGTCGAGATGCGCTGCGCCATCATCGTCTCGCCGTACTCGTCGAGGGTCGACAGCGGCAGCGTGTCGGATGTGAGCTCCAGGTAGAGGACCGCCTGCGCTGCAGGATTGACCTTCTGGTACGAGGGCGGGGTGGGCATGTCGGGCGGCAGCTGGCGGGCGGCGGCCGAGATCGCCGACTGCACGTCGAGGGCGGCGGCGTCGAGGTTGCGGCTGAGGTTGAACTGCAGCGTGATATTGGTCGAGCCCTGGACGGTGGCCGAGGTCATCGAGTCCAGACCGGCGATGGTGGTGAACTGCTTTTCGAGCGGCGTCGCCACCGCCGCCGCCATGGTGTCGGGGTTGGCTCCGGGCAGGGAGGCCGAGACGTTGATGGTCGGGAAGTCGACGTTCGGCAGGTCGCTGACCGGCAGCAGGGTGTAGGCGAAGATGCCGAAGATCAGGATGCCGAGCATGACCAGGGTGGTCGTGACCGGCCGGCGAATGAAAAGCTCGCTCATGCGTTGTCTCTCCTCGGCGATGCCCCGGGGGCGGCCCCCGGCTGGTGTCCCGCTCGGCTAATTCGCATGGCAATCGGGCAGCGGCGGGACACTCAGACCTGCTTCGCCTTGACGCGGACCCCGGGGACGAGCCGGAGCTGTCCGTCGGTGACCACGGTCTCGCCGGGCTGCAAGCCCCTGGCGACGACCGCTTCGGCGCCGACCGTGCGGCTGACCACGACAGGTCTCGACTCGACGGTCGCGTCGCGCTTGACCACGAAGACGTACTGGCCCTGCTGGCCGGTCTGCACCGCCTGGGCGGGCACCACCACGGCGCCCGCCTGCTGGCTCAGGGTCAAGACGACGTTGACGAACTGGCCCGGCCAGAGCGCGCTGCCCTGGTTGGGGAACGTGGCCTTGAGCAGGATGGTGCCGGTCGCGCGGTCCACCTGGTTGTCGATGAACGTCAGCTCGCCGCGGAAGGCTTCCGGGCCCGTCCCCGGCGCGCTGGCCGCAACCGCAAGCCCCCTCTGGGCCTGGCGTTGCTTGATCGCCCCCAGCTCGCTTTCCGGCACCGCGAAGCTGACATAGATCGGGCGGATCTGGTTGATCACCACCAGCGGCTGCTCGCTCGCCGGCGAGACCAGGTTGCCGGCGTGCACCATCAGGCTGCCGGTGCGCCCCGAGATCGGCGCCCTGATCGAGCAGTTGTTGAGCTGCAGGCGCGCGGTCTCGATGGCCGCCTTGTCCTCGTTGATCGTGGCTTGCAGCGACTGGGCGTTGGCCTGGGTCTGCTCGAATTGCTCGCGGGTCACGTACTCCTTGGCGACCAGCTCGCCATAGCGGCGCACGTCGGCTCCGGCCTTGCCGGCAAGCACCTGGTCGCGCGCCAGCCTGGCCTGCGCGGCGGCGAGCGACGCCTGGAAGGGGCGCGGATCGATGGTGAAGAGCGGCTCGCCCCTGACCACGTCCTGGCCTTCATGGAAATGGATGCGCTCGAGCTCGCCGCCGACCAGGGCGCGGACCGCCACGGTGTCGAGCGGCTCGACCCTGCCGATCGCGGTGAGCTCGACGGGCAGGGTCTTGCGCACGACGCTGCCCACCGTCACCGGCACCGACTCGGCGCGCGCCGCCGCCTGGGCCTGGGCGGCCGGCTGGCCGCCGCCCGAGCAAGCGGCAGCGAGCCCGGAAAGCAGTGCGATGAGGGTGGGGGCGACGAGGGCCAGGCCCGCGGCCGGCCGGGCCACTCGCGAGTTGGAGAGGCCGTGCGAAGAGGCGACGGGCTGGCTGGCGGCGGGCGCGGCCGCTGGCTCCGATGACCGAGCTGGAGGGGGAAGAGTCTCGACTGGTCTCATCTCTTCTGTCCTTTGCCGGGAGAGGCGGCCGATGGCTCGAGCGCCGGCTCGCCCGCGGCTGGCTCAGGGATCGAGGCGCCGCCGGCTTCGTTCGCCGCGGCCGGTCCGCCGGGCGATGCCGTCGCGGGGCCCAGCGACCCGGTGTCGTGCGCCAGCTGGGCCATCGACTGAAACCAGTCCGCGCGCGCCTGGACTTCCTGCGCGCGAGCGTTGGCCAGCGCGCTCTGGGCGGTGAGCAGGTCGAGGATGCTGCCCACCCCCGCCTTGTAACGGGCGAGGCCGGCATCTTCGGATTCGGTGGCGCTGGCCATCAGCGCACGGCTGGTGACCAGCCGCTGCTCGGCGGTCTTGAGGTTGTAGTAATCGGTCCAGACCTGCAGAGTAACCTGCGTCTCCAGGTCGTCGACCCGCGCCCTGGCCAGCTCGGAGTTGGCTTCCGCCTCCCTCACCCGGTAGCGGCGCTGGAAGCCGTCGAACAGGGGGTAGCTGAGGACCAGGGAGCCCGAATAGCTGCTGTTGAAGGGGCCGGCGGCGGTGCCGAGATAGCTCAGGCGGTTGTAGGTGCCGAGCAGCGATAGCCTGGGCAGGGTGTCCGAGCGCGCTTTCTGCACGTCATCCGCCGCGGCGAGGGCGCGCGAGCGCGCGGCCGCGAGGTCGGGCCGGCCGGCCAGCGCGCGCTCGAGCAGCGGCTCGACCGCCGCTGCCTGCGCCGCGGCGGGAACCTCGGCCGGCAGCTCGCCGACGTCGAACGGCACGCTGGCGGGCAGGCCCATCGCGCTGGCGAGCGCGCCGCGCAAGGACTGGATCTGCCCGCGGAAGCTCGCGACGTTGAGCTCGATCTGCGCCAGCGCGGTCCGCGACTGCAGCACGTCGGCGACCGTGGCGAGCCCAGCCCGCCGGCGCTGGTCGGCGGCCTCGAGGTTGCTCTGGAACCCCTTGAGGTTGGAGAGCTCCGCCGCGAGCAAGGCCTTGGCATTGAGGTACTGGTAATAGGCGCGCTCGACCTGGAGCACGACGTCCTGGATCGCCGCGTTGTGCGCGAAGTCGGCGGCGATCAGCTGCCGGCGCGCCGCCTCCGCGTCGGCTCTGCGGCCGCCGAAGTCGAACAGCAGGTAGTTGAGAGCGAGAGCCGGCCCCACCGTGCTTTGCAGGAAGGCGGCCCGTCCGCCCAGCGCGACCGACTTCGAACGCCGGGCGTCGATCTCGGAGTCGAGCTCCGGGTAGTAGCCGGCGCGGCGCGCGCCCAGCTCGGCGGCGGCGGCGCGCGCTTGCTGCCAGGCCTCGCGGGTGAGCGGGCTCGAGCGCAGGGCCACGTCGACGACCTGCGCCAGCGTCAGGCTCTCCGCCTGGCGGCGCAGGTCCTCGGGGATCTCCACCGGCTTGCGCGGCGCCGGTGCCGGGGTGGCGCCGGGCGGCGGCGTCCAGGGAATGTGCGGAGCCGGAGAGGTCTCGGGCCGGGGAGTGGGCACGGGAATCACCGTGGCGCATCCTCCGAGCCAGGCGAGCCAGAGGAGCGCGGCCGCCAGCAGTCCGATTGTGGTGGGGAGCACGCCACGGCTCCTGCTCGACACGCCGGCGGCTCCGAGACTCGCCACGCAGACCGATCGTTTGCCCACTAGCCCCCCCACTCTCTACGGGATTCCGGCCGAGTCGCGGCCGGCCGCGGCTCGGGAGGCAAGGCCGCGGATGCCCGCCGCCGAAAAAGCGACCGCGTGGTGCAACAGCTCGGGCAACGCCAGCGTTCCCGGGCGCGCCTGCGGCGAACGTTCGTAGTAACGCTCCATGTTGACGAAATGGAGCAGCTGGCCGACCAGCGAGTGCGTGCAGCGGCGCGCCGCCTGGGCGTCCAGTCCCGGACAGATCCGCCGCAGGGCGTCGACCAGCACCTCGTGCACCGGATCGATGAGCTCGGCCGCGAACATGCCGGGCGGCAGCCGCGGCTCGAGCAGCTCGCGAGAGGTGAGCTGCGCCCACAGCCGCCCGTCTCCCTCGGAGACCAGCGGCCCGAGGAACGCGGAGGTGAAGGCGCGCAGCAGCAGCTCCAGGGACGGCTTCGCGGCCGCCTTCATGACGCCGTTGATGGCGGCGATGCGGTGCTCGCGCAGCCGTCCCAGGCGGCGGAGGAACATCTCCCGATAGAGGCCGTCCTTGCTGCCGAAATGGTAGTTTACGGCGGCCAGGTTGCAACCCACTTCCGCGGTGATCGTGCGCACCGAGGTCGCCGCGAAGCCGCCGCTCGCGAAAAGCCTCTCCGCCGTGTCGAGGAGCCGCTCGCGCGTGCTCCGCGCCGCTTCGGTCGCCGGAGTCGTCGCTCGTAGGGGTTGCAATCGAAGCTCTCCTGGGGTGGCTCTTAACGTCTGGTACAGGTCACGGTTGACGCCGCCCGTGGGCGGCCCCGGGGGAGGCTAGTTTGAAACGAACGTTTGAATCTGTCAAGGGCGGGCGTGGTGCTCATATCCTCCACGCCGGTGTTGACCCGCGACTTCGACTTCGAGCTCCCCGCCTCCAGCATCGCCCAGGAGCCCGCGCCGCGCGGCGAGAGCCGCTTGTTGGTGCTGGACCGCGAAGAGGGCCCCGAGCGGCACCGGCGGGTCCGCGACCTGCCGGCGCTGCTACGGCGCGGCGACCTGCTCGTGCTCAACGACACGCGGGTGATTCCGGCACGGCTGTTCGGGAACCGGGTCCCGGGGAGGCCAGGCACTGGGGAGCTCGAGACTCCCCGTGCCATCGGGAAGGGTCAGGGAACCCCCTCAGCCGCGGGCGCCCAAGGGCAAGTCGAGCTGCTGCTGGTCGAGCGCCGGAGCGATCTGGAATGGGACGCGCTTGCCCGCCCCGGCCGCCGCGCGCGGCCGGGGATGAGGATCGAGTTCGCGACCGGACTCGCCGCCGAGGTGGTCGGCAAGCACGAGGACGGCCGGCGGCGGCTGCGCTTCTCGACACCGGTCGAGGGGCATCTGGACCGCTTGGGCCACGTCCCGCTGCCGCCCTACATCAGACGGCCCGACGAGCTCGCCGACCGCGAGCGCTACCAGACCGTCTTCGCGCGGCGGCCCGGCGCCATCGCCGCCCCGACCGCCGGCCTCCACTTCTCGCGCCCGCTGCTCGCCGAGGTGGCGGCGGCCGGCATCGAGATCGTCGAGATCACCCTGCACGTCGGGATCGGCACCTTCAAGCCGGTCAAGGTCGAAAACGTTGGCCTGCACCGCATGGACCGCGAGCGCTACGAGATCCCGGAGGAGTCTGCCGCGGCCCTGCGGCGGGCGCGCGCCGACGGGCGGCGAGTGGTGGCCGTCGGCACCACCGTGGTGCGGGCCCTGGAGGGCGCCGCCGCGGCGGCCGGTGGCGAGCCCCAGCCGGGGCCAGGCACGACCGACCTCTTCATCACTCCCGGCTTCCGCTTCCAGGTCATCGACATCCTGCTTACCAACTTCCACCTGCCGCGCTCGACCCTGCTCATGCTGGTCTGCGCCTTCGCCGGCCGCGACCGCATCCTTGCCGCCTACCACGAAGCCATCCGCGCCGGCTACCGCTTCTACTCCTACGGCGACGCCATGCTGGCCGAGCGGCGGACTGGGTAACCGAGGCCCCAAGTGGGCAGGGTGGGGGCGTCCCCTTCCCCCCCGGAGGGGAGGGAAGGGGATCGAGGGGTTGCGGGGGGCGATCCGATAGATTGGAGTCCTCCATCGCAAGTTAGCAAGCGCTGTTTCATGCCTCGGGACCGCCACCGGCGGCGTCAAGTAGCTAGGACGTGCTCGTCAACGCCGCCGGTAGGCGAGCTCGACCAGGGAGAGAGCGAGCCAAAAGTGAGCGGGAGAAAACCCCATTGCCCTGCTGATTGCCAAGGCGGTCGCCAGGTCGGGAGCCGCCCTGCCGTTCTCATAGCTGGATAGCTTGGCTGTCGTGATGCGGACAGTTCTCGACACCCAGTCCTGGGTCAAGCCTCGGATCGTCCGCAGGACCAGGAGGCTGCGGCCATCGACGATGCGCTGCGTCACCATCCCCCGACTCCTTTCAGCCAGACGCGGCTCGAGCGCTCGCGCTGAGACAGAATTGTATCATACGGAACTGATTTGCTCATATCGGAATCAAAATACTACCTATAGTGTACAGAGTAGCCCTTTCCTATACACTACCTCAATGGGCGGTAGTAAGGCGGAAGTCGAGCGCGCTCGGGACGCCCTTCGTCATCTCATCGAGCTCTCAGGGATGAGCCGGCGCGAAGTTAGAAGGCGGCTCGTCGAACAGGGCTCCGGCACGAACCTGGCCGGTCTTCTCAGCGGCAGGCTCGATCTCAAGCTTCGCCACGTCCTCGATCTGAGCCGCGTTCTCGGCCTCGAGCCGTTGGAGTTCTTCCGGATCGTCTTCAAGGAGCCTGACCGGCGCAGCCCATTGCTGCAGAAGCTGGAGGGCCTGGTCGCGCCGGACGGTGTCCAGGCCGCGGTGCACGTCAGGACGCGCGTTCCTGCGCGAGACTTCGAGGAGCTCCGCCTGCGTGTCGCCAAGCTCACGCGCGACGTCGAGCAATTGAAGGCGGCAGCGAACCAGAGCAGGCCGAGGTAGTCTTCCGCGGCTGCAATGAAGACGACGGTGACAGAGCGCGGCCAGACCGTGGTTCCCGCCAAAATTCCAGGAGCTTGATCTCGGTCGCCACCGCGAGTCGTCCTCCCCGCCGGCCCGCTTGCCTGGGCGGGACGCTGATCTCACGGACAGTAGGGGAAGGCCGTGGTGTCCTGCACCGGCTGGTAAGGCGTGTTCGGACGGTTGTTGTACTGAGTGAACCCTTCGTTGGTGGTGTCGGCAACTCTCATGATCACGCTGACGTTGGTCAGGCCGCCGGCAAATACCCAGTAATGCTGGTTGACGCCGCAGCCGTTGAGCACCTTGACCACGATCTCCACGTTGCTGGAGCTGAAGAACCAGAAGTAGCCCGTGTCGTCGGTCAAGGCGACGCCGTGAGCTTGCCCGGCCAAGCCGTCGTTGGTGATGAAGTTGGCCTTGGTCCGAAAGCGCCCATGATTGAGGCAGAGGGTCGTGTCATCCGGCACGCAAGGGAAGAGGACGTCGGCCGGGCCAGGCGACTGCGGCGGGGCGGACGAGCCCGAATCGGCGCCGACTCCCGCGGCGGCGCAGGCAAGGCCGAGAGCCGTGCACAGCAGAAACGCCCGTCGCGGGATGCCCATGGCGCTCTCCAGCCTAGCACTTGTCCGCGGGGCTAACCCGGCGGGCGATGCGGCTGGCGAGGACGGCGGCGCCGTAGCCATTGTCGATGTTGACGACGCCGATGCCGGGGGCGCAGGCGTTGAGCATGGTGAGGAGGGCGGCGAGGCCGCCGAAGCTGGCGCCATAGCCGACGCTGGTAGGCACCGCGACGACCGGCGCCGGGACCAGGCCGGCGACCACGGTGGGCAAGGCGCCGTCCATGCCGGCCACGGCGATGACCACGCCGGCGCGGCGGAGGGCGGGGAGGTGATCGAGCAGCCGGTGCAGGCCGGCGACGCCGACGTCGTGGCGGCGCTCGACCGTGTGGCCGAACCAGGCGGCGCACACCGCGGCCTCCTCGGCAACCGGCAGGTCGGAGGTGCCGGCGGCCAGCACGGCGATCGGCGCGCCCTCCGCCGCCCGGGGCTCGCCGCAGGTCAGCACCCGCGCGCGCTCGTGGTAGACGGCCTCCGGGAGGGCCTGGCGGAGGTCGGCGGCCGCTTCCGGGGCGAGCCGGGTCACCAGCAGCCGGCCATGGGCTTGCAGCAGGCGCTCGGCGATCGCCCGCAGGTCGGCCGCGGTCTTGCCTTCGGCATAGATCGTTTCGGGAAGCCCGCTGCGCAGGTCGCGGTGAAGGTCGAGCTTGGCGAACCCGAGGTCGGCGTAGGGGAGGTCCGCGAGCTCGTCGAGTGCCCGCCGGGGGGAGATGGCGCCGGCCGCGACCTCCTCGAGGAGCCGCTGCAGGCGCTCCCGGTTCACGAGGTGGGCGCCGGCTGGTTTGCGCCGCCGCGCCGGTAGCCTCTCGCGTCGTAGACCACCGGATCGAAGCCCAGCGAGCGGAGGCGCGGCTCGATCCCGGCCCAGCTCGAGGCCAGGCGGCTCACCTCGTCGGGGCCGACCTCGACGCGCGCGCCGGCCCCTTCGTGGCGGACGCGGACGAGACGGAAACCTTCGCGGGCGAGGAGATCCTCGGCGGCCTCGATGCGGCGGAGCTTGCCCAGGGTGACCACCTGGCCGTGCGGGATGCGCGACGAGAGGCAGGCGTTGGCGGGCCGGTCCCAGACCGAAAGGCCGAGGAGGCGCGCCAGGGTGCGGGTCGTCTGCTTGTCCACCCCGTGCGCCAGCAGCGGCGAGTAGACGGCGCGCTCCTGGATGGCACGCAGGCCCGGCCGGTCGGGCCCGGGGTCGGAGGCGTTGGTGCCGTCGCAGACCACCGCGCAGCCGTGGCGTACCGCCTCGCGCAACATGCAATCCATGCGCATGCCCTGACAGACGTAGCAGCGGTACGCGGGATTGGCCACGAACCGCGGCTCGTCGAGCTCGCTGTAGGTGACGATCTCATGCCGGATGCCGATCTCGGCCGCCAGGCGGCGGGCATGATCGAGCTCCGCGCCGGCTAGCGTCTCGGCCGCCGCCGTCACCGCCAGCGCCCGTTGCCCCAGCGCCCTCCACGCGAGCGCCGCCACCAGCCCGGAGTCCACCCCGCCCGAGTAAGCCACCAGCACCGACCCGCGCCCCGCGAGGTCCGCCACCAGCTCGTCGATCCGCGCCGAATAGTCCCCGCCGCCCATCGGCGCGATGCTAGCACGCGCCTTGAACCACTAAGGCTCCCCACGTCCAACACCGCGCAGGGAGACGGGAACCAAGAAGAAAATCGCGAAGACGCACAGGGCCCAGACGGGCACCAGGGGGGCCTGGCGCTGGGCGGCGAGCGGCGCCATGGAGCGAAGCAGGAAGAGGCAGCCGGGGGGGAAGAAGAAGGAGACCAGGAAGACGCGGCGGCGCTGCGGCTTCTCGGTCCGCCGCGTGCGCTGAACGTAGACGGTTCCCGCCGCCCAGCCCAGCGCCGAGGCGGCGCTGTAGAGGGCGTAATACGACAGCGGCAGGCTGCCATCTACGCGCACCAGGCCCACGAGCTGCAGGAAGAAGACGACCCAGCAGGCGAGGCAGAGACCGATCAGGCCGAGCCCGAGGCTCTTCACGGCCGCCCGCGCTAGCTTTCCACGGGCGGACAGCTGCAGAAGAGATTGCGGTCGCCCCAGACGTTGTCGACCCGGCCGACCGCAGGCCAGAACTTGTGCTCGCGCACCCAGAGAGCCGGGAAAGCCGCTTGCTCCCGGCTGTAGGGATGGCTCCAGTCGTTCGCCGTCACCGCCAGCGCGGTGTGCGGCGCGTGCTTGAGGACGTTGTCCTCGCGGTCCGCCCTGCCCTCTTCGATGGCGCGGATCTCCTCGCGAATGGCGATCATGGCGGCGCAGAAGCGGTCGATCTCGGCCTTCGATTCGCTTTCGGTCGGCTCGATCATCAGCGTGCCGGCGACCGGGAACGACTGCGTGGGGGCATGGAAGCCGAAGTCCATCAGCCGCTTGGCCACGTCCTCCGAGTCGATGCCGGCGCTCGCCTTGAAGGGGCGCAGGTCGAGGATGAGCTCATGCGCCACCCGTCCATGGCGGCCGGTATAGAGGATCGGGTAGTGCGCGCTCAGCCGGGCGGCCATGTAGTTGGCGTTGAGGATCGCGATCTCGGTGGCGCGGGTCAATCCAGCCGGCCCCATCAGGGCGATGTACATCCAGGGGATCGGCAGAATGCCCGCGCTTCCCCAGGGAGCGGCGGCGACCGGCCCGATGGCCTGCCGCCCGCCGGTCGGGATCACCGGGTGACCGGGCAGGAAGGGGGCGAGATGCTCGGCGACGCAGATCGGCCCCATGCCCGGTCCCCCACCGCCATGCGGGATGCAGAAAGTCTTGTGCAGGTTCAGGTGGCACACGTCGGCGCCGAAGTCGCCGGGCCGGCAGAGGCCCACCTGCGCGTTCATGTTGGCGCCGTCCATGTAGACCTGCCCGCCGTGCTGGTGCACCACGGCGCAGATCTCGCGGATGGCCTCCTCGAAGACTCCGTGGGTGGACGGATAGGTGACCATCAGCGCCGCGAGGCGTTCGCGGTGCGCGGCTGCCTTGGCCCTGAGATCGGCAACGTCGACGTTGCCCGCCCGGTCGCAGGCCACCGCGACGACTTTCATGCCCGCCATCACCGCCGAGGCGGGATTGGTGCCGTGGGCGGAGACCGGGATCAGGCAGACGTCGCGCCCGCCGCCCGAGGACTGGCGGCGCGAGCCATGGTAGGCGCGGATCGTCAGCAGGCCGGCGAGCTCGCCCTGCGCGCCGGAGTTGGGCTGCAGCGACGCGGCGGCGAGGCCGGTGATCTCGCACAGCCAGCGCTCGAGCTGGCCGAACAGGGCCTGGTAGCCGCGCGTCTGATCGAGCGGCGCGAACGGATGGATGGCGGCGAACTCGGGCCACGAGATGGGCACCATCTCGCTGGTGGCATTGAGCTTCATGGTGCAGGAGCCGAGCGGGATCATCGAGATGGCCAGCGAGAGGTCGCGCGACTCCAGCCGCTTGAGGTAGCGCAGCATCTCGTGCTCGGTGTGATAGCGGTTGAACACGGGATGGGTGAGAAAAGCCGAGGTGCGGGCATGGGGCGCCGGGATCTCGGCCAACCCTCCGGGCATCCGGCCGAGCTCCGCGGCCAGCTCGGCGGCGCTGCTCCGCGGCGTGCCGTCGGGGACCCTGGCGCCGGCGACGCCGGCGAACACTTCGAGCAGGGCATCGAGATCCGCCGCCGTCGTGGCCTCGTCGAGGGCAACGCCGACCGTGCGCTCGTCCAGGCGGCGGAGATTGATCCGGCGCGCCTCGGCGGCGGCAAGGACTTCGGCGGCCGAGCCGCCCGCCAGCTCGACGCGCAGAGTATCGAAGAAGGGCGTATCGCCGACCCGGTGGCCCAGCCGGCGCAGCCCCGCGGCCAGGGTCAGAGCCTGCGCGCGCACCCGCCGAGCGATGGCCCGGAGCCCTTCCGGCCCGTGATAGACCGCGTACATGCCGGCCATGATGGCGAGCAGGACCTGCGCCGTACAGATGTTGCTCGTCGCCTTCTCGCGCCGGATGTGCTGCTCGCGGGTCTGCAGCGCCATGCGGTAGGCAACGTGGCCGTGGGCGTCGCGCGAGACCCCGATGAGACGCCCGGGGATCTGGCGCTTGTAGTCCTCGCGGGTGGCAAGAAAGGCGGCGTGCGGCCCGCCGTAGCCGAGCGGCACGCCGAAGCGCTGCGCGGAGCCGACCGCGATGTCGGCGCCGAGCTCGCCGGGGGGACGCAGCAGAGTGAGCGCCAGCGGATCGGCGGCCATCACCACCAGCGCCCCCGCGGCATGGCAGCGCTCGACGAAGCCGGCATAGTCGAGCACCCGCCCGTCCGTGGTGGGGTATTGCAGCAGCACGCCGGCCACCTGGGCCGCGGCGGGCGCGGCCGGCGCGCCAAGATCGAAGGCCTCGTGGCGGCCCGCGCGCACCTCGACCCCGATCGCCTCGGCGCGCGTGCGGATCACGGCCACCGTCTGGGGATGGCAGTCCTCCGACACCAGGAAGAGGTTCCTGTCGGGGCCCTTGGCCAGGGCAAAACACATGTGCATGGCCTCCGCCGCGGCGGTGCTCTCGTCGAGCAGGGAGGCGTTGGCGACCGGCAGTCCGGTCAGATCGGCGACCATGGTCTGGAAGTTGAGCAGCGCCTCCAGCCGCCCCTGCGCGATCTCGGCCTGATAGGGCGTGTACTGGGTGTACCAGCCCGGGCTCTCCAGGATGTTGCGCTGAATGACCCCGGGTACGATGCAGTCGTGATAGCCCATGCCCAGGAAAGACCGGAAGACGCGGTTCTTGCGGGCGATCTCGCGCAGCGCCGCCAGCGCTTCCTGCTCGCCCAGCTGGCGTTGCTTGGAGACGGCGGAGAGGGACAGGCGCCGCTCGAGCCGTATCGATCCGGGCACCGTCTCACGCACCAGCGAGTCGAGCGAGTCGAGCCCGAGGGTCGAGAGCATCTCCTCGATCTCCGCCTCGCCCGGGCCGAGATGGCGGCGCGGGAAAGTGTCGGCGGGGGCGAGGAGCGAGCCGGCGCCGCCGGGCGGCGGCACGAAGCCTTCGCGGCCCGGCGGAGAAGGACCCGCCGGCGGCGCGCCCGGCTCGGGGTCGCCGATGATCGCCGGGGTCGCCGGGGCGGCGGGGGCGACCGCCCGCGGTCCGTTCTTAACCTTCTCCACTCTTGACGTACTCCTCATACTGCTCGGCGTTCATCAGCGCCTTCAAGTCGTCGGCCGAGGAGAAGCGGATCCTGACCAGCCAGCCTTCGCCGTGCGGATCGTCGTTGAGCAGCTCCGGGTCCTCCACCACCGCCTCGTTGATCTCGACGACCTCGCCGGCCACCGGCGTGTAGATCTCGGCAACCGCTTTGACCGACTCGATGGTGCCCAGCTCGTCCTGCACGTTGAACACCTGGCCCGCCTCGGGCAGCTCGACGAAGACCACCTCGCCGAGCTCGTGCTGGGCGAACTCGGTGATGCCGATCACGCAGATGTCCTGCTCGACCCGCACCCACTCGTGCTCCCGCGTATAAAGGTAGTTGCTCGGATACATGCTCTCTCTCACCCTCCATTCATGCAGGTCCGACGAGGAGGTCCGGACCGTGCGACGTTCATGGGGAGCGGTCGCCCGCAGGGATTCTCATTTCGCGATGAACAGCGGCCTGGACCCAGTTATACCATCAAAGAAGGCTGCTGCTTTGGCGCTCAAGGGCCGCCCGGCCGGCGATAGAACGGCAGCCCGACGACCACCGCGGATACGCTCCTGCCGCGCACGTCCAGGGTGAGCCAGGTTCCGGGGGCGGCGAGCTCCGGCGGCACGTAAGCCATCCCCAGCGCCTTGCCCAGGGTCGGGCTCCAGGTGCCGCTGGTGACAGTCCCTACCGGTTGCCCCTCGGCTAGAACCGCATGACCCTGGCGCGCGATTCCCCTCCCCGGCACCTCGAAACCCACCAGGTTGCGCCGGATGCCCTGGGCGCGCTGGGCAAGCAGCGCTTCGCGCCCCACGAAGTCGCCCTTGTCGAGCTTGACCACCCAGTCGAGGCCCGCTTCGTAGGGAGTCGTGGTGAGGTCGATCTCGTGCCCGTACAGGGTCATCGCCGCCTCCAGGCGGAGGGTGTCCCGGGCCCCGAGGCCGGCCGGGACCAGGCCATGCGCCGCTCCCGCGGCCAGCAGCCGGCGCCAGACCTCGGGGGCGTCCTCGGGCGCCAGGTACAGCTCGAACCCGTCTTCGCCGGTGTAGCCGGTGCGCGAGATGAGCGCCGGGCGGCCGGCCACCTCGCCCTTGCCGAACCCGTAGTAGCGGATCGCCGCGAGGTCTCCACCGCCGGAGAGGCCGGCGACCGGGGCCAGGATGTCGAGCGCCCGCGGGCCTTGTAAGGCCAGCAAGGCATGGAGAGGGCTCTCGTCGATCACCTGGCAATCGGCCGCGCCGGCGGCTGCCATCCATTCGAAGTCCCGGGCCGTGTTGGACGCATTGACCACGGCGAGAAAATCGTCGTCCCCCAGACGGTAGACCAGGAGATCGTCCAGGTAGGTGCCGCGCTCGGTGAGCAGGCCGCTGTAGTGGGCTCTTCCGGGCCGCAGCCTGGCGACGTCGTTGGGGGTCAGCCGCTGCAGCAGGGCTTCGGCCCCGGCGCCGCGCACCCGGATCTCGCCCATGTGCGAGACGTCGAAGAGCCCGGCCGCGGTGCGCACCGCCCGGTGCTCCTCGATGACGCCGGCGTACTGGACCGGCATCTCCCAGCCGGCGAAGGCCACCATACGGCCGCCCAGCTCGAGATGGCAGTCATGGAGCGGGGTGCGCCGCAACGCGGCCGCGCTGGGCTGGCCCGGCGCATCGCCGATGTTTTGATCGGTTTGATCGGTCTGATCGGCACGAGTGGCGCCATCGACGCCATCGGCTCGATCGGTGCCGGCGAGCTCGGGGTTCATGTGGCCCTCCTGCCGTCTCGGGCGAGCGGGGCGGCCCGCGCTGGCCTGCGCAGAGCCGCTCCTTCGCCTCCGCGGCCGGGTGCGGCAACGCTATCACGCCGGATGCGCCTGCCTCGCGGCCGCCGCCGAGGCTTTGTCACCGCCTCGCCATTGCCTCGCCACCCCTCTACTTTGCAAAACGGGGCTGAACGGGGTATGTCTACGCGTGCGAGGTGAGCGACCATGAGACTCCTGATCATCCGCCATGCCACCGCCGAGGAGCGCGAGGACTTCGCGCGCACTGGCAAGGACGATCGGTTGCGTCCGTTGACCGACGAAGGGCGCAAGAAGATGAAGCAGGGCGTCCGCGGCCTGAAGAACATCGTCCCCGAGATCGACCTGCTCGCCACCAGCCCGCTGACCCGCGCCGCGCAGACCGGCGCCGTCATCGATTCGGTCTACGGCGGCGTGCGCGAGGTCGAAGTCGAGGAGCTCTCCCCCGAAGCCCCGCCCGTCGAGTTCTTGCGCTGGCTGCGCCAGCAAGAGCACGAGACGGTGGCGGTGGTGGGCCATGAGCCGAGCATCAGCTTGATCCTCTCCTGGCTGCTGACCGGCACCGAGCGGCGGATCTTCTCCTTCCGCAAGGGAGGCGCCTGTCTCGTCGAGTTCGCCGGCGAGATCGGCGCCGGCACCGCGACCCTGCTCTGGGCCCTGACGCCGGCACAGCTCCGGGCCCTGGCGGGATAGTGACCGTCCCCAGCGGCTTGCTCTCACGGCCCCCCGAGGAGAGCGCCAGGCTGCTGGCGCTCTCCTATCTCGACGACGACGCCGCGGCCCGCCCCCGTCTGGAAGATCCCGAAGACGACGAGGCGCTGCACGATTTCCGCGTCGCCTTGCGCCGGCTGCGCAGCTGCTTGCGCGCCTACAAGCCTTACCTGGCCCGCGGGGTACCCAAGCGGCTGAGCAGGCGGCTCCGCCGCCTGGCCCGCAGCACCGGCGCCGGGCGCGATGCCGAGGTCCAGATCGAGTGGTTGCGGCCGGCCGGCAAGTCGCTCGGCTCCTACCATCGCCTCGGCCTCGCCTGGCTGCTGGACCGCCTGGAGGAGCGCAACCGCGAGGCGCAACGCGCGCTGCGCGAGAGGGTGGGGCGGGATTTCGCCGACTGCGCCGGCGAGCTGCGGCGCTGCCTTTCGGTCTATCGCGCCGAAGTCCATCTCGGCGGCGAACGCCGGCCGGTCTTCGCCGAGGCTACCGCCGATGTGCTCGGCGAGCTGGCCGAGGACCTCGGCGACCGGCTGGCAGGCATCGGCGGCGCCGGCGACGAGAAGCCGGCCCACCGCGCCCGCATCAGCGCCAAGCGTGTGCGCTACCTGCTCGATCCGCTGGCCGGCGAGGTGCCGCGCGCGGCACCGCTGGTGCAGCGCCTCAAAGGGCTCCAGGACATCCTTGGCGAGCTGCACGACGCCCACGTGCTGGAGACGGAGCTCGGCGAGGCGGTGGCCGAAGCGGCCGCCTTGCGAGCCCGCCGTCTGTTCGCGGCATCGCTGGCCGACGCCGACGGCGACGGCGACAAGACGCTGCGCGCCGTGCGCCGGCGCAACCACGAGCCCGGGATCCTGGTGCTCGCCCGGCTCAACCGTCAGCGCCGCGACCGCCGCTTCGCCGAGCTGGAGTCCGCCTGGCTGAACGGCCGCGCCGACGACTTCCTGGCCGAGCTCTCGGACTTCAGCGAAGCCCTACGCTCCGCCGGAGGCACTGATTAGACCTCTTGCTCCGAGAGGGCGGGGGCGTCCCCTTCCCCCCCGGCCACCGCCGGGCAGGGACCCGGCGGTCTCGGAAAGCCGGGAAGGGGATCCGGGAGGGGTTGCGGGGGGAGATCCAATAGATGCCTTGAGTAGTCCACCAGCGCTACATCGCAGCGGCCCACCGGAGGCGCCAACTTGGACGAAACTCTTCAATAAGCCCCGCCCAACGTCTGGCCGCCGTCGACGACCAGGACGGCGCCGGTAGTGAAGCGCGAGGCGTCGCTCGCCAGGTAGAGGGCGGCGCCGATCAGGTCCTCGGGCTGGCCTAGGCGCCGTTGCGGAATCGCCGCGAGCGCCCGTTTGCGCATCTCGGGTGCCGTCCACAGCGCCTCGCTGAAGCGGGTGGCGATGAGGCCGGGCGCGATGGCATTGACCCGGATCGAATCCCCGGCGAGCTCGGCCGCCAGGGTCCGCGTCAGCATCAGGACGGCGGCCTTGGTCACGCCGTAGACGCCGAGTCCGCCGTGGGGGACGAGGCCGGCCACCGACGCCACGTTGACGATCACGCCGCCGCCGCGCTGCCGCATCAGCGGCACGCAGGCGCGCACGGCGTGCACGTACCCCTTGACGTTGACCTCGAAAGTCTTGTCCCAGTGGCTCTCCTCGGCCGTCAGCAGCGGACCGAAGTGAGGGTTGGTGGCGGCGTTGTTGACCAGCACGTCGACGCCGCCAAAGGCTTCTTGCGCCTGGCGCGCCAGCGCTTCGACCTCGGCCTGCCTGCCCGTATGACAGGCCACCGCCAGCGCCGTGCCGCCGGCGGCGCGGATGCGCTCGGCCACCGTTTCCACCCCCTCGCGCCTGCGGCTGGCCAGCACCAGGCTGGCTCCTGCCGCGGCGTAGGCCGCGGCCACCGCCTCGCCGATGCCGCGCGAGGCTCCCGTGACCACCGCCACCTTGCCGCTCAGGTCGAGGATATGCTGCACGGTGCCTGGCATCCGGCGGCAACCATATCCCAGCCCCGCGTGAGCGGGGCCGCCGGACGATCAGCCTAGGCGGAAGGAGGGCAGATGGCCGGTTTATGGAGACGGCGCATGGAGCGCCGCCCGCCGCGAGGAGGTGCGCAGATCATGAGAGGCCGCAGCATCGGCATGATTCTGTTGGGTATCTACCTGGTCCTGGTCGGCTTGATGGCGCTCATCGCCGGCTTCCACTTCCCATACAGCCCGATCATCATGGGGCTGCTGGCTCTGCTCGCCGGCATCCTGATCATCGCCGGCAGATAGGGAGGGGGCCGCCGGCGAGCGGCCCCTAGACTAAACTGGCGCCTGGCCGGCCCCGGCGGCCGGGATTCCACGGGGAGGGTCGCGCCATGGCGGTCGAGATCGACGGCAGGTACACCGGCAAGCTCAAGACGGAGATGACCCACGGCCCGTCGGGGGTCGTTCTGGGAACGGCCGCCCCGGTCGACAACCAGGGTGACGGCAGCTCGTTTTCGCCCACCGACCTCGTCGCCGCCGCCCTCGGCTCGTGCATGGTCACCACCATGGCGATCCTCGCCGAGCGCCGCGGCATCGACCTCTCCGGCGTCTCCTTCCACGTCGAAAAGAACATGGTCAGCGACCCTCGCCGCATCGGCAAGCTGCCGGTCCGCATCCGCATGCCGGCGCGTCTCGCCCCGGACGACAGGCAGCGCCTGGAGCACGCGGCGCTGACCTGCCCGGTGCACCGGAGCCTGCTGCCCGAGATCGAGAAGGACGTGCAGTTCGTCTACGAGTAGGGGCGGCGCCGGGTCCCTGCCCGGCGCTAAGTAGTAGGGCTAGGCCTTGGCGGCGTACCAGCTGGGGCCGGAGCCGATGTCGACGTGGAGGGGGACCTTGAGGTCGGCGACGGTCTCCATCTCGTGGCGCACCAGGGCGGCGACCGGCTCGACTTCGGCCTCGGGCAGCTCGAAGACCAGCTCGTCATGGACGGTGAGGAGCAGGCGCGCGCGCGGGTGCTCGCCGCGCAGGCGGCAGTCGGCGGCGATCATGGCCTTCTTCAGCAGGTCCGCCGCGGTGCCCTGGATGCGCGCGTTGATCGCCATGCGGCGCGCGTTCTCGCGCAGGTTGCGGTTCTTGCTCTGGATGTCGGGCAGCCAGCGCACGCGGCCGTAGAGGGTCTCCACCTTGCCTTCGCGTTCGGCGCCGCGCAGCGTCTCCTCGACGTAGCGCCTGACCCCTTGATAGCGATCGAGATAGGCGGCGATGAAGCGCTCGGCCTCGCGCGGCGCGATGCCCAGGTTCTGCGCCAGGCCGAAGGCGCTCATGCCGTAGAGGATGCCGAAGTTGATCACCTTGGCGGCGCGGCGCTGCTCGCCGCTCACCAGCTCCGGCGCGACGCCGAAGACCGTCGCGGCGGTGGCGCGGTGGATGTCCTCGCCGGCGGCAAAGGCGCGCTGCAGCTCCGCCTCGTCGGCGATGTGGGCGAGGATGCGCAGCTCGACCTGGCTGTAGTCGGCGACCAGCAGGACGTTGCCCGGCCCGGCCACGAAGGCGCGGCGGATGCGCTGGCCCAGCTCGGTGCGCACCGGGATATTCTGCAGATTCGGGTTGGCCGAGGAGAGGCGCCCGGTCGCCGCCACCGCCTGGTTGAAACGGGTGTGCAGGCGGCGGTCGGGGCCGATCAGGGCCGGCAGCGCGTCGACGTAGGTGGACTTGAGCTTCGACAGCTCGCGGTAGCGCAGCAGCCGCTCGGCGATCGGGAAGCCGCGGCCGGCAAGCTCCTCGAGCGTCTCGGCGCCGGTCGAGTAGCTGCGGGTCTTCTGGGTGCGCTTGAGAATCGGCAGGCCTAGCCTCTCGAAGAGCACCACGCCGAGCTGCTGCGGCGAGTTGAGGTTGAAGCGCTCGCCGGCCAGGCTCCAGATCTCCTCTTCGAGGCTGCCGAGCTCCTGCCCCAGCTCTGCCGACATGGCACGCAGGTAATCGGCGTCGAGCAGGATGCCCGCTTCCTCCATGCCGAGGAGCACCGGGACCAGCGGCATCTCGATTTCATCGTAGACGCGGGCCAGCGGCCCGCCGCCGCCCAGCTCGCGCCGCATGCCGCCGGCCATGCGCCGGGCGAGGACGAGCCGCTCGGCGGCGTAGGCCGCCAGGCGGGGGTCGCCGGCCGGCGGATCTTGTCCCTTGTCCCAGCCCGCTTCCTTGGCGGTGAGCGGCTTGGCGTTCAGGCGCTCGAGGGCGAGCTCGTCGAGGGTGTGGCCGTGGACCGAGGGCTTGAGCAGGTAGGAGACCAGCATGGCGTCGAACAGCGGCGCGCGGCAGACGCGGCCCGCCGCGGCCGCCGGGCTGAGCCGCAGCACCTCTTTGAGGTTGTGGCCCGCCAGGTGGACGGCGGCCGACTCGATCCAGCGGTCGAGGGTCGCCACCGCCGCCTCGCGCAGCCCCGGGCGGCGGAAATCGGCCAGCAGGATGGGGCTTCCCTCCCCCGCCGTCGCCGCCAGGCCGACGACCGGCGCCTCGCCGAGGACGGCCACGTAGACCTCTCCGGCGCCTCCCGGGGCGGACAGCTCCGCGGCGCCTTCCAGCCACTCCGCCGGGGTGGAGACTTCGCGCGCTTGCGGCAGGTCCCCGGGAGCGGCCGGGGACGGCTGCAGCTCTTCGACCAGCGAGAAGAACTCGAGCTCGGTGTAGAGTCGGCGCAAGGCCTCCGAGTCGGGAGGGTCGTGGTGCAGGCTCTCGGGGTCGAACGGGACCGGCAGGGTGGTGTGGATGGTCGACAGCTCCTTGGACAGTCTGGCCTGCTCGGCGTGCGTCTCCAGCCCTTCGCGATAGCTCTTGCGCTGCACTTCGGCGACCCGCGCCAGCAGCTCTTCGAGCGAGCCGTATTGCTGGATGAGGGCCTTGGCTCCCTTGTCGCCGATGCCGGGGACGCCCGGGATGTTGTCGATCGAGTCGCCGGTCAAGGCGAGGACGTCGGCCACCTTGGAAGGCGGCACGCCGAAGTCCTCCTCGACCTCGCTCGGGCCGTAGAGCTTGGCGCGCCCGGTGTGGTACAAGGCGACCCGCGGCTCGACGAGCTGCATCAAGTCCTTGTCGGCCGACACCAGGACCACCTGGTAGCCGGCCTCGGCGGCGCGGCAGGACAGGGTGCCGAGGACGTCGTCGGCCTCGTAGCCCTGCAGCTCGAGGACCGGGATGCGATGCGCTTCGAGGACGCGCCGGATCCAGGGGATCTGGCTGGCCAGGTCCTCGGGCATGGGGATGCGATTGGCCTTATAGGCCTCGAACCGGTCGCTGCGGAAGGTCCTGCCGACGTCGAGGGCGACGCCGACCAGGTCGGGTTTCTCTTCGCGCAGCAGCTTGCGCAGCATCTGGACGAAGCCGTAGACGGCGTTGGTGGGCTCGCCCTTGGAGTTGGAGAGGTTGCGGATGGCGTAGAAGGCGCGGAAGATGTTGGAGTAGCCGTCGATCAGGTAAAGGCGGGGGCGGACTTCGGGCATGGCGGCAGGATGCGCGGGCGGCCCGGCGCGGCGGCCGGGGAAACCGGGAGAGGGATGGTAGCACGCGGATCGGCACGCCCGTAGCTGCCGCCCGCCGGGGGGGCGGCGCGGTTTTCGCGGGAAAGGAGGCCGGGCATGTCACTGGTGGCGTGGATCGTTCTCGGGTTGGCCGCGGGGCTGATCGCCAGGCTGCTGGTGCCGGGCCGGGGGCCGGGCGGGTGTCTGGTGACCGTGGTCATCGGCGTCGCCGGCGCGCTGCTCGGCGGCTTTCTTTCCACGGCCCTCGGCTATGGCGGCCTGGCGGGCCGGCTGGACTTCCGGAATCTGATTATTGCTACGCTGGGGGCGATTCTGTTGTTGATCATCTGGAGGCTGTTGCGCGGTAGACGGAGCTAGCGGTGAGTCGCGAGGAGCACCGGCGGTATGCGCCCGAGATGCTCGGGTTCGCGGTGATCACGGTGAGCGACAGCCGCGGGCCGGGCGAGGATGCGAGCGGCGACCTGGTGCGCGAGCTGGCGGCCGCGGCCGGCCATCGGGTCGAGCACAGCGCCCTGGTGCGCGACGAAGCGCCTGCGATCGGCGATGTCCTGTCGGCGATGCTGGCTCTGCCGTCGGTCGATGTCGTCGTGCTGACCGGCGGCACGGGGTTTTCGCCCCGCGACGTGACGCTCCCGGCGGTCGCGCACCTTTTCGACGTCCCGATCGAAGGATTCGGTGAGCTCTTCCGGATGCTCTCGTTCCAGCAGGTCGGGGCCGCCGCGATGCTCAGCCGCGCCGCCGCCGGGGTGATCGGCGGCCGCGCCGTGTTCCTCCTGCCCGGCTCCCCCAAAGCCGTCAAGCTCGCCATGGAAGCCCTCATCCTGCCCGAGGCCGCACACCTGCTCGGCCAGGTGAGGCGCAAGAGCTAGCTAGCGGCCGCTGTCCGCTTCTGGGACGCGCCCATCCCGGACCCGGACAGGGAGGGCCCGGCGGCGGCCTGGGGCGCGGCTCGTGAAGTAGCGTAGAATGCGTTTGTTTTCAGGTAGTTGCCGTCTCTCCGTAGAATCTCGAAACTCATGGCATCGGGCCTGCGTAGTAAGGGAAAGCAAGAGGTGTGTCTATGGATATCGCCCGCACGGGACAAGCAGAGAAGCGCCGCCGGCGCAACATCATCATCGCCGCCGGCGGGTTGTTGCTGATCGGTGCGATCACCATGGCCCTGGCGCGGCTCAAGCCTGCCGCGCCCACCGTGGAGCGGCAGACCGTGTGGGTGGACACCGTCAAGCGCGGCGAGATGCTGCGCCAGGTCCGCGGCTCCGGCACCCTCGTCCCCGAGGACATCCGCTTCATCTCGGCGCAGGTCGAGGGGCGTGTCGAGCGCATCCCCAACCTGCCCGGGATCACCGTTACCACCGAGACCGTTCTCATGGAGATGAGCAATCCCGAGATCGAGCGCAACGCGGTCGAAGCCCAGGCGCAGCTCAAGGGCGCCGAGGCCGACTACCAGAGCCTGCGCGCCACGGTCGAGAACAACCTGCTCAACCAGCGGAGCCAGGTCAACCAGATCGAGTCGCAGAGCGCCCAGGCCGACATGCAGGCCGAAGCCGACAAGCAGCTGTTCACCCAGGGAATCACCGCCGAGATCACCTACAAGCGTTCCCACCTGCAGGCCGACCAGCTCGTCAAGCAGGCGGCGATCGAGCGCAACAAGTACCAGGAGGCCGAGAAGGCGGCGCAGGCGCAGCTCGCGGCGCAGCGCGCCAGGGTCGAGCAGCAGAGCGCCCTCTACGATTTGCGGCGGCGCCAGGTGGACTCGCTCAAGGTCCGCGCCGGCATCCCGGGGGTGCTGCAGGACGTGCCGGTCCAGGTCGGCCAGCGGGTCGTCGCCGGCACCAACCTCGCGCGGGTGGCCCGCCCCGACAAGCTCAAGGCCCAGCTGCGCATCCCCGAGACCCAGGCCAAGGACGTGCGGGTCGGCCAGGACGCATCGATCGATACCCGCAACGGCGAAGCCCCCGGCCGCGTGTCGCGCGTCGCCCCTTCCGTGCAAGAGGGCACCGTGCTGGTGGACGTGGCAATCCTGGGTCCGCTGCCGCAAGGGGCACGCCCCGATCTCTCGGTGGATGGCACGATCCTCATCGAGCACCTTGCCAACGTGCTCTTCGTGGGACGGCCCGCCTACGGCCAGGCGCAAAGCACGGTCGAGATGTTCAGACTGACCGAAGGCGGCAAGGAGGCGGTGCGCGTGCCGGTCAAGCTTGGCCGCAGCTCGGTCAATACCATCGAGATCGTGAGCGGTCTCAAGGCCGGCGATCAGGTCATCCTGTCGGACACCTCCGCGCAGGACGGATTCGATCGCATCCGGCTGTCCGGTTGAACCGATCCCGACTTCAGGAGAGAAAGAGTATGTCCACCGAATCTTTGATCCAGCTCGACGGAGTGACCAAGGTCTTCCTCACCGACGAGGTCGAGACCCACGCGCTCTCGGGCATCCACCTCGAGATCAACAACGGCGAGTACGTGTCGATCGCCGGTCCCTCGGGTTGCGGCAAGACCACCCTGCTCTCGATTCTCGGGCTGCTCGACACGCCGACCGAGGGCAAATACCGCTTGAACGGCAAGCAGGTCGCCGACCTCTCCTTCTCCGACCGGGCACGCATCCGCAACCAGGAGATCGGCTTCATCTTCCAGGCGTTCAACTTGATCGGCGACCTGACGGTCTACGAGAACGTCGAGCTGCCGCTGACCTACCGCGGGATGCCCGCCAAGGAACGCAAGGAGCGCGTGCAGGAGGCGCTCGAGCGCGTGGGCATGTCCCACCGCATGAAGCACTATCCGTCGCAGCTTTCCGGCGGCCAGCAGCAGCGCGTGGCGGTGGCCCGCGCCGTGGTCGGCAAGCCCTCGATCCTGCTCGCCGACGAGCCCACCGGCAACCTCGATTCGCGCAACAGCGAGGCGGTGATGGATCTCCTGGCCGAGCTGCACAAGGAGGGGGCCACCATCTGCATGGTCACCCACGACCCGCGCTTCGCGCGTTACGCCGAGCGAAGCATCCACCTGTTCGACGGCCGGGTGGTCGAGGAGGAGCAGGGGCCGCAGCGCCAGGTCGAGGAAAAGGAGCTGGCAGAGCGCGGCTTCGTCGTCTGATCGAACCGCCCGGGCGCTAAAGGGCTGCCGCTGGCCCGGACTTCTCACAGGCTTTCTGCTGCGGAGCCGGCCGGCGCTTTCGCCATGCCGGCACTCCCGGCAGGTCGGAAAGGGCTCTGTCTGTCAACGGCAGATCGGTGGCTCTCGACCGCCTGCGCGAAGTGGCCACCGCTGTGCTGGAGAGCTGGAGATCTGCTGCTCTGGAGTAATTCCGATAATCTGCATTTGTCGCTCTGCGAATAAGCTTGACATCCGGTCAGCATCTGGAATGATCTAGCTGGCCGATCCCTCGCCTTCGCCGTGGCGAGCTTTGCTACGTTCACATGAACCGTGTCGTCGTCGACCTCACGTCGCGGCGCGTGCGGGTCATAGAAGGTGAAAAGTGAACGCGCGGCGCAGGCTCCACTTCTGCTTGATGGTCGTCGGCGCTCTCTGGCCGGCCGCGGCCGGCGCGCAGGCGCAGGTCTGCTCGTCACCCTACTATGTCGAGCAGTCGTTTCCAACGGCCGGGCCCGAACAGACACGTTGGAAGCTCTGCTGGCAAGTCCTTAACGGTCCGAACCTCGTGATCACCGGCGCCTGGTTCCGTCCTGATCCGGCTGCGCAGTGGATCAAGCTCATCTACGACGCGCGCGTGTCACAGCTCTTCGTTCCATACCACCCCGGAGCCCCCCGGTATAAGGACGTCAACTACGGCTTCGGCTCGGTGCCGCTTGCCCGTTGGACTGCCCGTCACCGGGAATGGTTCTTGGCGCGAACCAAGAGGTATGTAAGCTGGTGCACGACCGCGGCCTCACCTGGAAACACGATGCGCTGGCGCGCCGTGGCGAAGAGCTCGTCCTCTGGAGCGTGATGGCGGCGGCGAACTACAACTACATCGTAGAGTGGACCTTCCGCGACGACGGCATCGTCGTCGGCCGGGTCGGAGCGACCGGTCAGATCGCCGGCACCAACGCCCACATGCACGGGCCGATCTGGCGCCTCGATCTCGATCTCAACGGTAGCTGCTGCAACACGGTATCGGAGTTCAAGCACACCGAGTCCGGCCCGACCGCGTCCGACTCCATGACCGACATCACCCAGGAGACCGGACTCAAATGGGATCCGTCGTCGTTCACGATGCTGCACATTCGCGACCAGACGCTCAAGAACTCCAACGGAAAGCCTTCGGAATGGCACCTGATGCCACTGCGTGATGGCACGCCAATCCATCAGGAAGACTTCACGCAAAACGCTTTCTGGGTGACGCTTTACAAGTGGGGGGAGACGTTCGGCGACCAGCTCCCGCACTACATCGACCCGCCGGAGCCGGTAGCGAACAGCGATGTCGTCCTCTGGTACTACGGCGGGCTGCATCATCTGGTGCGCGATGAGGATACCGAGATGACCCACCTCATGTGGGTCGGGTTCATTCTCAAGCCGCATAACGTCTGGTCGAAGACGCCGCTATTTCCATAACCGCAAACAGGGGGCGGGTCGCCTGACCCGCCCCGCGTGTTGCAACGACCTTCTCTAAGCTCGGCCAGGGTTTCCTGTCGAGCGGATTTTGCTTTGGTTCGATAGAGTTGCGCTATGGCACCCGCAACCTCGCCTCCGCCCCGTGCGCTGATTGCCGACGACCAGCGGGAGGTGAGGGAGGCGCTGCGCCTGCTGCTCAAGGCCGAGGGTTTCGAGACCGTCCTCGCCGCAACGCCCGCCGAGATCGTCCAGGCGGTCACCAGCCGCGAGCTCGACGTCGTGCTCATGGACCTCAACTTCACCCGCGACACGACATCGGGGCGCGAGGGCCTGACCCTGCTCGGACGCCTGCGTGACATCGACCGCTGGCTGCCGGTGGTGGTGATGACCGCCTGGGCCACCGTCGAGCTCGCGGTGGAGGCCATGCGCCAGGGCGCGCGCGACTTCGTCGAGAAGCCGTGGGAGAACCAGCGGCTGCTGGCCGTCCTGCGCACCCAGATCGACCTCGGCCGGGCGCTGCGCCGCGGCGAGCGGTTGGAGGCCGAGAACCGCCTGCTGCGCGGCCCCGAGAAGCCCTTGCTGATCGCCGGCGCACCGGAGATGCGCCCGGTCCTCGAGCTCGTCGAGCGGGTCGGGCCGTCACACGCCAACGTGCTGATCACCGGCGAGAACGGCACGGGCAAGGGGTTGGTGGCCAAGGCCCTGCACGCCGTCTCGCCGCGGGCCGGGACGGCGATGGTGACGGTCAATACCGGCGGCCTTTCCGAGTCGGTGTTCGAAAGCGAGCTCTTCGGCCACGTCCGCGGCGCCTTCACCGACGCTCGCGAGGACCGCGTCGGGCGCTTCGAGCTTGCCCACGGTGGCACTGTCTTCCTCGACGAGATCGCCAACATCACGCTCAACCAGCAGGCCAAGCTCCTGCGCGTGCTCGAGACGGGCGAGTTCGAGCGGCTGGGTTCGTCGAAGACCCGCACCGCCGACGTCCGCATCCTCTCCGCCACCAACTCCGACCTGCGCCAGGAGGTTGCCGCCGGCCGCTTCCGCCAGGACCTGCTGTTCCGGCTCAACACGGTGGAGATCCCCGTGCCGCCGTTGCGCGCCCGGCGGGCGGACATCGCGCCGCTCGCCGAGCACTTCCTGCGCCAGCACTCGCGCAGCTACCGCAAGGCGCTGCGCGGGTTCACCGCCGAGGCCAGCGCCGCCCTGCTCGCCCACGGCTGGCCCGGCAACGTGCGGGAGCTCGATCACGCCGTCGAGCGCGGCGTATTGATGGCCGCGGGCGACCGGGTGCGCGGCGAAGACCTCGGGCTGCAACCCGCCGCAGGGCCCAGAGCAGCGACGCTCGAGGACCTGCCGCTCGAGGAGGTCGAGCGGGTGCTGATCGAGAAAGCCCTGGCCCGTCATCGCGGCAGTGTCAGCCAGGCGGCGCAGGCCCTCGGCCTGTCGCGCAGCGCACTCTACCGCCGTCTCGAAAAGCATGGATTTTGATGCGCGCGGGGGCCGCCCGGCCCTTAGCTTCGAGGCCCGCCTGCTGCTGCTTGCCCTGGCAGTCGGTCTGCCGGGGTCGCTGCTCGCCTTGCTGCTGCTGTGGACCGGCTCTTTCTCGGCTGGCACGCGATGGCTCCTGTCGGCACTGCTGTTTGCCTTCTGGTGGGGCCTCGCGAGCAATCTGCGCGGCAAGGTGATCCGCCCGTTGCAGACCCTCGCCAACCTGCTCTCCGCCCTGCGCGAGGGGGACTTCTCGCTGCGCGCTCGGCGGCCGCGCGAGGCCGACGCCCTCGCCCAGGTGCTGGAGGAGGTCAACGCCTTGGGGCGAATCCTGCGCGAGCAGCGTCTGGGGGCCGTCGAAGCCACGGCCCTCCTGCACCGCGTCATCGCCGAGGTCGAGGTGGCGATCTTCGCCTTCGACGAACAGCAGCGCCTGCGCCTGGTCAACCGCGCGGGCGAGCATCTGCTGGCCGAGCCAGCCGACCGGCTCCTGGGCCAGCCGGCCGCGGCGCTGGGCCTGGCCGACTGCCTGGAGGCCGAGCCGGTGCGCATCCTGGCGCGCACCTTCCCGGTGGGGCCGGGGCGCTGGGACGTGCGCCGGAGCGCCTTCCGCGAGGGCGGCCGGCCGCACAGCCTGCTGGTCATCTCGGACCTCTCCCGCACGCTGAGCGAGGAGGAGCGCCAGGCCTGGAGGCGCCTGATCCGGGTGCTCGGCCACGAGCTCAACAACTCCCTGGCGCCGATCCGTTCGATGGCGGCGACGCTGTCGAGCCTGATCGGCCGCGAGCCGCTGCCCGCGGACTGGCGCGAGGACGCGCGCGGCGGCCTGGAGATCATCGGCGAGCGCTCGCAGGCGCTGATCCGCTTCATGGCGGCTTACTCCCGGCTGGCCCGCCTGCCGCCGCCCAGACTCGCGGCGCTGGAGATCTCCGCCCTGGTGCGCCGCGTGGCCGCTCTCGAGACCCGGCTGCCGGTGTTCGTCGAGCGCGGCGAGGAGGTGACGCTGCGCGGCGACGCCGACCAGCTCGAGCAGCTGCTGATCAACCTGCTGCGCAACGCGGCCGACGCTGCCCTGCCCACCCGCGGCGGGATCGGCATCGGGTGGCGGGTCGACGGCTCCGCGCTGGAGGTCCGGGTGGAAGACGAGGGGCCTGGGCTGGCGAGCCAGGAGAACCTGTTCGTGCCGTTCTACACCACCAAGCCCCAGGGCAGCGGCATCGGGCTCGCGCTCTCGCGCCAGATCGCCGAGGCCCACGGCGGCACTCTCACCCTGGAGAACCGCACCCCCGACCCCGGCTGCAAGGCAATCCTCCGGCTGCCCCTGCAGCCGTAGACCGAGTTGAGGTTCCTGCCCTGAGAGGGAGGGGGCGTCCCCTTCCCCCCGGAGGGGAGGGAAGGGGATCGAGGGGTTGCGGGGGGAGATCCAATAGACGCTTTGAGTAGGCTTCGACCACGACATCGCAGCGCCGTTTCTACCATCGGCATCAACTAATTCAGGTATTTGATCATCTCCTCGGCGGTGGCGGCGTCCTTGTCCTTGGGGGCGAGGCGGATGAAGGTCTGCAGGTGCTCTTTGGCCTTGGGGAGGTCGCCGGAGTTGGCATAGCAGAGGCCGAGCATGTAGTGGGCGCGGGGGTGGTTGGGGTCGGCCTGGACGACGCTCTCGAAGGCTTTGGTGGCCTCGGCGATGTTGTTGGCGTTGTAGAAGACGATGCCCTGGTTGTAGGCGTCGCCGGGCTTGCTGTTGCTGGCCTTGGCGTGCTCCATCGCGGCCTTGGCTTCCTTGGCCCGGGGGTCTTTCATCGACAGGAGGGCCTGGTAGCGGTAGGTCAGCGCATCGGGGTTGTCGGGACGGACCTCGATCCAGCGGTCGATCAAGGCCATGGCCTCGGCGTTGTTCTTGCGCGACAGGTAGATGCCGGCGAGCGCCCTGTAGGCGGGCTCGAGGGTCTTGTCGATCTCGAGGGAGCGCTTCAGATAGGTCACCGCCGCGTCCACCTTGTTCTCGCGCGCGGCCTCGGCGCCCTCGTTGAAGTAACGAACCGCGGTCTCGCGGGTGGGAAAGGCCGCCGCCAGGGTTTCGAGCGCTTCGGCGGCCCGCGTGCGGTCTCCCATGGCCTTGAGCGCCTCGTAGCGCGCGATCAAGCCGCGCGGCTTGCCCGGCTGGAGCGCCAGGAAGCGGTCGGCGGCGGCGAGCGCCTCGCCCTTCTTTCCCTGTTCGAGGTAAAGCTCGGAGAGGGCCCCCTGCGCCTCGGCGAGGCTGGGATCGAGGGTGGCGGCGCGCTCGAAGCCGGCGATGGCGCCGGCAATGTCCTTGGCGTTGAGCGCGGTCACTCCCTGGTTGTACGCATTGATCGCCTCGTTCTTGCCCTTGAGCTTCTCGAGGGCGGCGGCTTCCTCCGGCGTGGCGGCCTTGGCGCCGGCCGCGGCACCCGCCGGCGCGCCCCGCTTCAGGGTGTAAGTCTCCTTGATCGTCTCCTGGATCTTCAGCTTGAGCGGCTGCTCGAGCGTGGGATAGCCCTGCTTCTCCAGGCGGATCCGATAGTTCAGCGCGGCGTCGAGGACGATCAAGTTGAACTGGCCCCTGGCGTCGGTGGTCTTCTCCATCTTGTAGCTGGAGATGTCCGGGCTGGTCACGATCACGTGCACGCCGGCGACCGGGGCGCCGGTCTCGTCCACCACCGTGCCGGTCATGCGGCCCTGTTCGACGGCAAAGACAGCGCCGGCCAGAGCCAGGCCCAGCATGACTGCGGCGGCCACGCCGCGGCGAGAAATCCGGTTCATGAGATCTGCCCTGCCTTTCTGTTTCATGAGGTCGGAGACGTCCCGCCAGGCTTGTGCCGGCGCGTCTGGGCCGGGAACGCGGATTGCCCGGCGCCTAACGTTACCGGATTTTCGACGAGGACCACCAGCCCGAGGCGTCTCTCCTTGGTCACAGCGCCGCCACGGCCCCGCCGCAACCCCTTTCTAGGATCTCCCGTGCCGTAGGGCAAGGGAGCGGACGAGCCGGTCGCCAGCAACGACTCCGGCAAGGGGCGCGGCCAGAACCGCAGGGTCGACGTGACTCTTCTCGCGGCCGGCGGGCGGTAGCTCTGCTAGCATCGCCGGGCGGCGCCGGCAAACCGCCCGGCCCGCGGAGGTGCGATGCTGGCTGAAAAGATCCCCGCCATCCAGAGCGCCCTGGCCGAAGCCGGCTGCGACGGCTGGTTCTTCGCCTGTTTTCAACAGAACGACCCGATCGGCCTGGAGCTGCTAGGCCTGGCTGGCGAGGGCAAGCTGATCACCCGCCGGTGCTACTACCTGGTGCCGCGGCAGGGCGAGCCGGCCAAGCTGGTGCACGCCTTGGAGCCTGCCATGCTCGATCACCTGCCCGGCGCCAAGAGCTCCTACCTGACCTGGAGCGAGCATCGCGAGGGGCTCGCCAGGCTGGTCGGTGGGCTCGGCGGCCTGCGGGTGGCGGCCCAGTACAGCCCGCGCAACGAGCTGCCGTCCGTCTCGCGCCTGGACGCCGGCACCGCCGAGCTGTTGCGCGACGCCGGACTCGAGCTGGTTTCGGCCGCCGATCTCGTGCAGCGCTTCGCCGCCACCTGGAGCGGCGAGCAGCTCGCCGGTCACCGCCGCGCCTGCGCCCATCTCCAGGCCATCGTCCACGATGCCTTCGGGCGCGTCGCCGCGGCCCTGCGCCGCGGCGATCTGCTCGACGAGTACACCGTGCAGCGCGGCATCGTCGAAGCCTTCGAGCGCGCCGGGCTGTGGGCCGAGTCCGACCCGATCGTCGGAGTCAATGCCCACAGCGCCGATCCGCACTACCAGCCGGGACCGGCCGGCTCTTCGCCGATCCGCGCCGGCGACTTCCTGCTCATCGACCTGTGGGCCAAGGAGAAGGCGCCGGGCAGCGTCTACGCCGACATCACCTGGTGCGGCGTCTGCTCGCCTTCGCCCAGCGCTCGGCAGGCCGAGGTCTTCGCCGCCGTGGCGGCGGCGCGGGACGCCGCGTTCGACCTGGTACGCCGCCGCTTTCCCGCCCAGCCGATCTGCGGCTACGAGGTGGACGATGCGGCCCGCGAGGTGATCCGCCGGGCCGGCTACGGCGAGCGCTTCATCCACCGGACCGGCCATTCCATCGGCATTTCCGACCACGGCCAGGGCGCCAACATGGACAACCTCGAGACCCATGACACGCGGCGCCTGCTGCCCATGACCGGCTTCTCGATCGAGCCCGGCATCTACCTGACCGGCGACTTCGGGGTGCGCAGCGAGATCAACGTCGCCCTCTCCCCCGAGGCCGCCGAAATCACCGGCGGCGACCCGCAGCGCGAGCTGCTGCGCCTGCTGGCCTAGACCTTCCACCCCGGCCACCGCCGGGCAGGCCTCAGTACGTCTGGCCTGGGTCGAGCGCTATGACTTCGCAGTTGACGCCGAGGTCCTCGAGGGCACTGACGAGCTGCGGCGGTGTGCCGGTGAGGACCGGGAAGGTTCCCCAGTGCACCGGGATCACGCGGCGGACGCCAAGATAGCGGCAGGCGCGGGCGGCCTGCTGTGGGTCCATGGTGAAGAGGTCGCCGATCGGCAGCAAGGCCAGCTCCGGCCGGTACAGCTCGGCGATGAGCTGCATGTCCGAGAACAGCGCCGTGTCGCCGGCGTGGTAGAAGGTGTAGCCGCCTGGCAACCTGACCACATAGCCGGCCGGCAGGCCGCCCGAGATCATGATGTCGCCGTCGAGCAGCCCGCTGGAGTGATCGGCGCGCACCATCGAGACGGTCGTGCCAAGCACTTCCTGGGAGCCCCCGAGGTTCATCGGCGAGCAGCCGGTGACTCCCTGCTTGCCCAGCCAGTGGCAGATCTCGAACGAAGCCACGACGATGCGGGGTTTCAGGCTCTTGGCCAGGGCCACCGCATCGTCGAAGTGATCGGGGTGGGAGTGGGTGATCAGCATCGCGTCGAGTCGCTCGAGGCGCTTGAGCTTCTCGGGGCAGGCCGGGTTGCCCATGACCCATGGATCGATCAGGATCACCTCGCCGGAGGGAAGATCGCAGCGCACGGTGGCGTGGCCGAGATAGACGAACTTCGGACGCGGATGCTGGGTCATCGTTTCTCCCTCCCCCCTTCGCCAGGGCCATTCTATCCGTTAGCTCCTCCCAGAAAGGAAAGAGCGGCCAGGCTGCGGCCGCTCTCCAGGGAGTCAGTACGCGAGGCCGGGAAGGTCCTCGCGGCCGGTCTAGACCGTGCTAGACCTGAAATTGACGAAAGAAGTTATCCCGCAGCTTGCCGTTGAAGGCGTGATCCGTCAGACGGTAGTAGATGGTCTGCGCATCGCGGCGAGGGGCCACGAGGCCGTAGGCCTTGAGCTTGGCGAGATGCTGGGAGACGGCCGAGACAGAGACGCCGAGCATCTCCGCGAGGTCGCAGACGCAGAGCTCCTTCATGTTCTCGAGCAAGTAGAGGAGCTTGAGCCTGGTCGAGTTGCCGGCGAGATTCATCAGCTCCGCCGCCTCCTCGATGTCCGGGGTGCCCTCCAGGTTCTGTCTGATCTGGGCCATTTCCTTCTGCGACATGTTCGGGGCTTCACCTTTCATTGCTTTCCTCCGGCGTTGGGAAAGAAGTCCGTAATGACTACCCCTGGGCCTGCCAAGCCGACGTCTGACAGGCCCAAGCTCTCACGCGATGGCTGCCTTCCTCGCCCGGCCAGTTTCTCCCCCGCCACCCCTCCGCCAAGACCTTCGAGGCAAAGGCAACGCTATTGAACAATCTCGATTGTACTCAGTTCGCGGGCAAAATCTAGGGGGTAGACGAAATTTTTTTGCGACTTTGTCCCGCGGGAGCCTCGGGACGCACCTTTAAAGGCTCGCCGAGGGCATCTTCTGCCGAGGTCGCAACTCCTGAAGCAAGCGCAAGCGGGGCGGAAGGCGCAAATCGGGCGTAGCCCGACAAGCGGCGTGCGGTCTTATAATCCCGCCGAGAGGAGGTAGCATGGCCGAGCAGGTTACCATCACCTATTGCGTACCCTGAAACTATCATCCTCGCGCCGCCGGTCTGGCGGACGAGATCGAGAAGCAGTTCGGGTTGAAGCCCAAGCTCGTCAAAGGCACCGGGGGAGTCTTCGACATCGCCGTCGGTGACGACCTGATCTTCTCCAAGAAACGCACCGGCCGCTTCCCTCAGCCCGGAGAGGTCGAGACCGCACTCCGCCAGAAGCTGGCCTGAGACCCGCCGTCCCTTCCATCTCCCACGTTGGCTGCTGGGCCGCTGCCCTGCTGGCGGGAACCGGTCTGCTCTGGCTTGCCCTGGCGACCTGGGAGCGGCGCCGGCGGGCGCCGGCCCTGCCGTCCCCGGGCGTCGCCGGAAGGGGGATGGTGACGGTGCTTCTGCCGGTGCGCGACGAGGAGAGCAACGTCGTCGCCTGCCTCGACACGCTGCTGGCCCAGACCGCGATGCCATGGATACGGGTGATCGACGACGGCTCGGCGGACGCGACCGCGGCCCTGGTGGCGGAACGCGCAGCCGTCGAGCCCCGCCTGACCCTGCTGGCGGCGGGTCCGCCGCCTCCCGGCTGGCGCGGCAAGGTCCATGCCCTGTGGATGGGGGCCCAGGGGGTGACGACGCCCTGGCTGCTGACCACTGACGCCGACACCCGGCATGACCCCGAGCTGCTGGCACGCGCGCTCGCCGCGGCCGACCGTTGGGGACTCGACGCGGTCTCGCTGGCCGGCGCTCAGGAGACCGCGGGCCTCTACCAGCACCTGCTGGTCCCCCTCGTGTTCGCGCTGCTCGACGCGCTGCTCGGCGACTGGCGGGAGGCGGCGCGCAGCACCGGTCCGCCGGTGGCAAACGGCCAGTTCCTGCTGTTGCGGCGGCAGTCATGGGAGAGCAGTGGCGGCTTCGCGGCGGTGCGCGGCGAAGCGATCGACGACGTGGCCGTGGTCTCACGGCTGCGCCGGCACGGCTTCCGCAGCGGCTTCTTCCGTGCCCTCGGCCTGCTCAAGGTGCGCATGTATCAGGGATCGTCCGCGGCGTTGCGGGGCTGGCGCCGCAACCTGGGCGGTCTCCTCGGCCCGCGGCCGGCGGCCGTCGCCGCCGCTCTCGCGGTGCTGGCCGCCCCCGCCGCCATCCTGTTCTACGCCTGCGCCAGCGGATGTCTCGCCGCCGCCGTCTTGATGTGGGGCGCCGGGGCGGCCTCCTCGGCCATCCTGCGCTCGGGCAGCGGCCATCGTCCAGGCTTCGGCCTGCTCTACCCTTTCGACGCCCTGCTTCTCGCCTGGGTGCTCGCCCGCGGCGCCCACGACTTCCGCCGCGGCCACCTGTGCAGTTGGAAGGGCCGCGAGATGAACGTTTAGAAAGAAACCCGTCTGTGCTTCAGGGGCGGGGGCGTCCCCTTCCCCCCCGGCGCCGCCGGGCAGGGACCCGGCGGCTTCGGAAAACCGGGAAGGGGATCCGCGAGGGGTTGCGGGGGGCGATCCGATAGATTGGAGGCCGCCATCGCCAGTTAGCGAGCGCTGTTTCATACCCCGGGGCCACCCACGGCGGCGCCAACTAGGCAGACCTGTTCTACAGCCGGTTCTCGTACCAGCAGCCTTGACCGGCTGATTCCTCCACCGAGATGGCCAGGGTGTCGACGTGCGAGCCGGCGAGATGGGGCGCCAGGTCCTGCCAGAGCATCCTGGCCAGGAGCTCCATCGAGGTATTGGCAAGCGGCAGGACGAGAGCATCCGCGGCCGGAATGCGGTAAGTGCGGTCGGCGAAACGGACCTCGATGGCCTCGCCCTGGCGCGTGCAGCGCAGGCGCGAGCTCTGTCCGGGCAGCAGGGTGCGCGTGTCGAGGCGCTCGCAGAGGGCCCGCAGCGCGCTCTTGACGCGCTCGAGGTCGATCAACAGGCCGTGCTCGTCGAGCGCGCTGCCGCTCAGCTCGGCTTCGACCTGGTAGTTGTGGCCGTGCAGCAGCTCGGCGCGCCCTCCCTCGAACAGGGTGAAATGCGCGGCCGAGAACTTGAAGTCCTCCTTGGCCAGCACGATCCGGTAACGAGGCGACTCGGACACCGGGTGATTCTAGCCTGGAGCACGCTCGTTGCCTAAGGCGGCGCGGCGCGGGTCAGCGAGGCGGTCCGCTCGATCAGGCGGATGAGCTCGGCGAGCCGGCTGTCGCCGGGAAGGTCGCGGCGAAGGTCGCGGGCGCGCCGCAGCAGATCGGCGGGTTCGGAGCGCATCGCTCGCCCGGAAAGGAGCACGGCCAGCTCCGCCGCGATCGCGTTGAGGCGAAATGCCGGCGAAGCCTCCTCCCAGGACGGGCGGAGAGCGGAGAGCCGCACCGTGCCCGCCTGCCCCTTCCCCGCCACGCCGTCCGCGGAGACCCCGCTCGCGTCCAGAGTGGCGAGCAGCGTGCGCCGGTCCGCGGCGGCCGCGCCCGGGGCGAGCGCGATCTCGTAGAGAGCGATCGACTCCTGGCCGGGCGGCTTGCCGGCAGCCGTGCCGAGAAGCCGATAGCCCGCCACCGCCTCCGGGTTGAAGGTCACCGCCAGCCGCGGCGCGCCAGGCCCCGGGGCGGCGGATTGCGGCGCCGTCGCCCCAGCCTGGCCGGCGCGCAGCCGGAGACGCAGGATGTAGCGCTCGCCGGCGAGGGCGGGCGAGGGTGCACCTTCGGCGCCGATCAGGAAGCCGTCCGCGGCCGGGGACGGCGGCTCGGAGATCGCGAAGGCAGCGACGAGATCCTCCGGGCGCACCGTGGCGGCGGACGGCAGGCGCCGCTCTTCGAGCAGGGCACGGCGAACGCGGGCGTAGGAGCCGGGGCTCGGCTCCTGCCGCAGCTCCACGGCGGAGCGTGGGGCGAGCAGCGTGGCGATCAGGAGGTCGGCCGCCGCCCCGGGCGCGCTGGAAACGCGTGCTGCGGCGGCGCCCGCGACGGCGCTCTTCGCTCGCTCCCTGCGGGCATCCTGTAGGGGGGCTTCGGAGAGAACCGTGAGGGTTTCGTTCAGCTCCTCCTGCGCGGCGCCGGCGCTTCCAGCCGCTCCCCTGGGTCCCGAGGGAGCTGCCGGGGCCGCGGCAGGCTCGGGAGCGGCGAGCGGCCGGCCACCGGGCTGATCGAGGCGATCGAGCGCCATCGCCTTCGCCATGGCCTCGCCAGCCCCGGCGCGGTCGGGACCGGCTCCACGCGTTGGCGGCGGCGTGGCCGAACGGTCCGCGGCAATTCCCGCGGACTGCCCTGGCGGCTCGCCACCCGCCGCGGCGCCGGCGGCCAAGCGGCGAACGGCGCCCGCCGGCGAGGTCGCCGCGGGCGAGGCCGCCCGCGCCATCGGCCGCGGGACTAGCGGCGTCGCGGCGGGCGGTTTGAGCTGCGCGGCGGCGTTTGGCCGCGGGATGGGCGGCGCCGTGGCGGGCGGCCCGGATGCGGCGTACCCCGGCAGAGGGGAAGCAGGGCCAGGGTGCGGCCGGGGACCCTCCCTCGCCAGGCGCGCCGGCGGGGCGGCCCAACTCTCGTTCTTGGCGAGCGTTCTCTCCATGACGCGCACCGCCACGACCCCGGCGCCGACCGAAGCGGCGAGGGTGGCCGCGATCAGCCAGCGGCGCGGCGCGGCGCCGCCGGGAAGGCGCCGGGAATCGATTGGATGGGGAGCCTCCGGCCGGCCGGTCTCGGCGAGATCCGGCGCGGCCGCGACGGCCGGCGGTATGTCGGCGCGCAGGCGGGCCAGCAGCTCCGGCGGCGGCGCCCCGCCCTCCCGCCGCGCGTGCTCGGCCAGCCTCTTGCCGACCTCGCGCTCGCTCAGCCTGCTCATCGATCTCCCCTCGCGAATGCCCGGCTCATCCCGGCTTCCCTTCCAGCTCGAGCGTCCGCGCGAGCGTCTGCAGGGCGCGCTTGAGACGCTTGCGGATGGCGACCCCGCTCACCCCGGCATCGCGCGCCACTTCCGCCACCGAGCGCTCCCCCCAGAAGAGCGCCACGGTGGTGAAACGCAAGTCCTCCGGCAAACCCATCACCGCGCGGCGCAGGCGCTCCCCGGCCAGCGCCTGGCCGAGGACCTCGTCGGCGGCCGGGGCGGGATCGTAGACGGCGGACTCGTGCTTCTCCTCCAGCGGCACCAAGCGGCGCGGCCGCCGTAGATGGTTGAGGTAGGTGTTGTAGGCGATGCGGCACAGCCAGGTCGAAAACTGGCAGCGGCCATTGAAGCCGGAAAGGGCGTCCCATGCCTTGCGGTAGCTCTCCTGGGTGAGGTCGGCGGCCAGATCGGCATCGCCGCAGAGGCGCCGCAGCAGGGCATAGACGCCGCGGTAGCTGCGCTCGACCAGCCGGTCCGCGGCGGCGCGGTCGCCGGCCGCCAGGGCGGCCACCAGGTCTGCCTCCTGCGCTTCCGGCCAGTTCGCCAGATCTTGCAACTCGCCTCCCCACCAGCACGCATCCTAATCCTAGAGACACGGACGGCGGACGAAAGGAAACCACGGCACTGCGATTTGGCGGTGGTGGACTACTCAATGCGTCTACTGGATCGCCCCCCGCAACCCCTCGATCCCCTTCCCTCCCCTCCGGGGGGGAAGGGGACGCCCCCACCCCTGGCGCGCGGCCAACTCTCTTTCTAGCTTACTTCGTTCCGCGCGGCGAGCTGGACCACGGCTTCCATGTGGCCGGTCTGCGGGAAGAGGTCGAGCAGGGTGACGCTCTCGACGCGGAAGCCGGGATCGAGCTGGCGCAGATCGCGGGCCAGGGTCGCGGCGTCGCACGACACATAGGTCAGCCGTTGCGGCCGGAGATCGAGGAAGGCGTGGCGGACCCTGGAGGAGAGGCCGGCGCGGGGAGGGTCGACCAGCACCCGGGCGGCCCGGGACGGCAACTGGGCGACCCAGCTCTCGACCACCCGTGGGACCAACTCGACGCCGGAGAGCCTGTTGCGCCGGGCGTTGTTGCGCGCATAGCGCGCTGCCACCGGGTCCGCTTCCACCGCTACCACGCGCCGGTAGCGTTGCGCCAGGGCCAGGCTGAACAGGCCGACCCCGGCGTAGAGGTCGAACGCCTCGTCCCCCTCCCAGGGCCCGACAGCGGTCTCGATCAGGCGCGGCAGGAGGCCGCGGTGCACCTGGAAGAAGCAGCGCGCGTCGAAGCCATAGACGAGCCCGCCCAACGTCATCGTCACTTCTCCCTGCGGCAGCCCGCGCACCACCGGCGCCGCGGTCACCGCGCCGCCGTCGCCGGCCGCCAGGTCGATGCGCCGCGGCGGGCTGGCGCCCATGGCGCCAATAGCGCCGAGAACAAGCGGCAGCTCGGGCAGCAGCTCCTCGAGCTCCGGGACCAGCAGGGGACAGCGGGGCAGCGGAACGACCTCATGGGTGCCGCGCGCGTAATACCCGACGGTGATACCTGACGAGGGGCCGGGCGAGGTGCCCGCCGCGGCACCAGCCGCCACATGCAGCTGGGTGCGCAGCCGGTAGCCCCACGGCTCGCCGGTGACCGGCTCGAGGTGCGGCGGCAGCTCAACCTTGCCCAGGCGCTCCAGGGCCTCGCGCACCGCCGCCGCCTTGAGCAGCGGCTGCACCTGATCGTCGAGATGCTGCAGGTCGCAGGCGCCGGTGCGGGCGAGCTCGGGAAAAGGATCGGCGCGCCGGCCCGGACCCGGACGCAGCACTTCGACGATCTCGGCCCTGCCATAGCCGGGATGCCGCTCGGTGATGCGCACGCGCAGCAGGTCGCCGGGGGCCGAGCGCCGGATGAACAGCGGCACGCCCTCGAGGCGCGCCAGCCCCTCGCCTCCGATCACCAGCTTCTCGATCTCCACCTCCGCTTCGCCGACTCCGGCCAGGAGGATGCCCGCCGGCGGCACCTGCGGCGCCGGCGATGTCCGCGATGCCCGCGATGCCCGCGATGTCCGCGATGTCCGAGCCAGGGCCGCCCTTCCCGCACCTCCACGAGCCGCGCCTTCCGGGGCGGGCGCGGGGGCCCGCCGGCCTCCGGCGTCAGGCCGCCGCGGGCCGCCGGTCTTGCCTCCCGGGGGCGCCGACCCGATGCCAGAGGGGGGCCGGTCCCGCCGGCCGCGGCCCGGTCCCCGGCCCGGAGGCGCGGGCCGCCTGCTCACGGATCTCCTTCGACGAGCAGGTGGACGCGCGCGGCCAGCTCGGGCAGCAGCCGCTCGACTTCGGCGCGCAGCTCTCCGACTCGGTAGCGGCGCGACAGGTGATGCAGCACCAAAGCGGCATTGCGGAATTCGCTTGCCCGGCGGCGCAGGTCCTCGATGTGGAGGTGCTTGTAGCGCTCGACCTTGTCGCGTTGTTCGGCGCCCAGGAAGGTGCACTCGAGCAGCAGGACTCGGCTGTCGAAGAGCTTCGGCGTCAGGTCGAACACCGCCGGGCCGGTGTCGCCGCAGTACGAGAGCCAGGTCTCCTCGACGGCCTCGGTGGTCTCGACGCCGCGCTCGCGCAGCGCGACCAGCTCGCGTCCGGAACGCCCGGCCAGGCCGGCGGCCAGGCGCCGCTTGCTGCGCAGCAGGTGAAAGCCCAGGCTCGGCACCACGTGATCGGTGGCAAAGGCCTCGACCGCGAGGTCCCTGCCGACCGCCACCCGGTCGCCGACTTCGAGCGGCACGATCTCGTAGCTGTAGGCGGCCCGCTCCAGGCGCTCGGCCGCGGCGACCAGGCCGGCGAGCGCATCGGCGGTCGCGGCGGGACAGAACACCCGGGTATGGGCCAGCCGGTGCAGGGACCTCTGCGACAGCACATAGGGCAGCCCGAGCGCGTGGTCCAGGTGTCCATGGGTGAGGAAGATGTCGCGCGAGCCGGCCAGCTGGACGGCGCCGCGCCCGGTGTCGAAGGCGAGCCCCGGCGGATGGACGCGGAACCAGGTGGCGTCGCCGGCACGGGACCACCCCTCGATGGCGAGGTCGCCGAGGCGGAGCTCAGCCGGCCGCATGGCCGCGGCGGCCTCGCCACTGTGTCCGCGCGCGCATCCGCGATGGCTCCGCTCAGATTTCCCGGTAAAGCCAGCGGCGCACCGGGGTGAGACGGTTGGCGACGCTGTCCCAGTCGGGATCGATCAGCCACAGGGCGGCGGCGATCGAGGAGAGCAGCGAGTTGCCGTCCTGGGGAGTGAAGCAGAAGCCGTAGACCTCGCGCCGGCGCCGCACCATCACGGTGGGCAGGACTACCACGGTCTGCGACAGGATCCGCCCGTAGTAACCGTGGTCCCGGCCGAAGCTGAAGATCAAGTTGGCATAGCGTTTGTCGGTCACCGCCACCCGCGGGTTGTCCTTGAGGCGCTGGTGGACCTCCTCGAGCGTGCAGTCGCGGTTGAGCTCGATGCTGAACCAGATCGAGTGCATGTATTGCGTGTTGAGCTTGGCCGCGCTCGAGAAGAGGTTGAGGTCTTTGCCCATGGTCTCGAAGACGTGCCAGGCGTCGCGCGCATGGTGCGTGCCGAAGTCCGCGTCGTCGTGCTTGCCCACGTAGGGCGCGGGGACGAAGCTGTCGGCCTGCGAGACGTCGTTCGCCCGCCGCATGCAGACGAAGGTGCCCTTGTTCAGGTTGTAGCCGCTCTCGCCGTCGTCGCAGAGCGTCTTGATCAGGGTCGTGATGTTGTGGGTGTTACACGAGACGATCTGGACGAAGCGGTCCTCCTCTGCCACCAAGACCTCGTCGTTGATGCCGCGCGCATAGGGCTTACCGAAGCCGAACTCGCTGCCCTGGGCGAGGAACCCCCTGGGGCCCTCGAGGTCGCGGTAGAACTTCTCCTTGTTCTCGTTGCCGGCAGGCGTGCAGTCGACGACCACCGTGGCCCTCTCCAGCGCCTCGCGGCTCTCCAGGCTGACGGTGTGGCCGAGCTTCTCGAAGGCGTCGCGGACTTCCTCGTCGACCGCCAGCCGGGCGCCGCGCGTCATCAGGTGATTGAGCTTGGCGCGGTCCGAGGCGAGAGGGGTGCGCTTGTGGAACGTCACCTCGTCGATCCCCATCTTGTCCCTGAAGTCGGTAAACAGGCCGAGGAGCGGCTCGCCGATCGTGCCGGTGCCCACGATGTGGACGATCGTCTTCATGGTTCCCTCTCGCCGACGGTGGTTGGTTGCGCGGCCGCGATTGCGGCCGGGTGGCGGGTGCCGGACCCGTGCCAGCCTAGCACAGGCCGCTGACCAGGTGCCAGAAAGGCACGGGGCGGGCAGCCGTTTCGGAAGGTGGTGGGGCGGGAGCCGGTCGAGGCGAGCTTCCTGCTCCGGAGAGCAGGGACGATGAGGGAGACGGCAGGCGTAGGGGAAAGAGGGGCGGCTCCCTTCGGGAGGAGGGAGGACAAGGATGGGC
>DASZZM010000031.1:0-490139 GCA_035544895.1 Thermoanaerobaculia bacterium | reverse complement strand
GAAGCAGGGTTGTGGCGCTCAGGTCGCCGGCGATCCCCGAGGGCGGAAATCTTTGGGTAGGCGAGCCGGACGGAGGAAGGCAAGAGGCGCTGGGGGGGAAAGCCGAGCTCGCTCGGCCGCCAGGAATGCGTAGGCGGCGATGCATAAAGCGCCGTGATGGTGAAAACCTCGCCATCCTCGCCCTTCGTAGTGGTCTAAGCCGAGCTCGTCTTTGAGCTCCTGGAAGTCGCGCTCGATGCGCCAGCGAATCATTGCCAGGCGAACCAGTTCCTCAAGCGCAACCTCCTCAGCAACCGTAGACAGCCAGTACCGAGAGGGCTCCTTGCTGCTGGTCGGCCATTCCACCAGGAACCATTCCGGTTCTCGGCTCTGCGTGCGCTCGTAGTCTCGATGAGCCACACGGACGCGTAGCGCCGCAAATCGAGAACTCATCATTCCCTTCGTCCCTTCGCGCCAGCGGACCTTCCTCCATGCCTGCCGCGGCAACCCCTGGGCCAACTCCCGCGCCAACACCGGGCGCCGGTTGTCCGTACGGCGCAGCAGCTTGGGAGGCCTCCCCTGACCCTTCCAAGGGTTGGGTGGCAAGGGCTCCTCGCCAGGAGGCCACAAGCCTGTGTCAGGCAGAATGCCGACCATGTAGGAAAGACCTCGCTCCGTCAGAGCGTCCCGAAACTCCGTCGACGCCCCGTACCCCGCATCGGCCACCACCGGCGCCGCAGGGACTTCCTCGGCCAGGAGCTCATCGATTTCAGCCAGCGCGATCATTCCTTTCGTCTGGAACTCCACCTCCGGCGGCACTCCCGCGGCCCGTCGACGCTCACGGTCTTGGGCCCATTCCTTCGGAAGATAGAGACGAAATCCGCCGGGTACGCTCAGGACCGCGTTGACCAATGACACCGTCACTGCCACCTGGCAATTGGCCGATTTACCCAACACGCCGCAGTACTGATGCGTCACCCCCACCGAGTGCGAGCCCTTCTTCGGAATTGCTGTGTCATCGACCACCCACGCCGCCACCGGGGCATGGCGCTCGAAGGCCGCGAGGGCATAGTCACGCGCTACCCGTAGCAGGTCCCGCTCCGCCCAAGGTGCCTGAGACACGAAGTGGTGCAACGATTGATGACGGGCCTGCACGTGCAGCGGGTCAAGCTTGGCCGCCATCGGCTCCACGCTCTTGCGCTCTCCAGGTAGGAGCAGACCCGACAGATAGGCCTTCAGCGGCTCACGCCGGTCCGCGTGCCGGACGGCCCTGCTCATTCTCTCCAGGTATGCGTCGAACCGCTTCGCCTCCGGTGGCTGATGGCTGGGCATGGCGCAAGCCTGCCACAAGTCACCGCCGCTTGGCTAGTGTTTATGACACAGTAGTACTAATAGCGAGGCAGGAAACAGCGCTCGCTAACTGGCGATTGCAGCCTCAGATCTATCGGATCGCCCCCCGCAACCCCCACGGATCCCCTTCCCGGTTTTCGGAAGCCGCCGGGTCCCTACCCAGCGGCGGCCGGGGGGGAAGGGGACGCCCCCTCCCTCTCAAGGCAGGCGAGTTTCGCTCCGTCCACCGCGGGGAGGCCAGGCTTGGACGTTACCGATTTACGGCGCGGGACACTTTACTAGGACGCGCGGCGCCGGGCCAACAGCGTGAAGAACGGGGGCAGGTAGGCGGCAAGGTGCTCTGGCGAGCCGGGCTCCGCAGCTTCATCTCCTCGCTGCAGCTCCGCGAACCGCAGGAGCTCCAGTCCGGCATCGCCCAGGCCGCCGATCAAGTCATGAAGCGGATGCACGTAGTGCCAGCAGATCGTGCCGCTCCCAGAGCCGTTCGCGCCGCCGCCGCTCCAGGGGACCGCCCGCCCAGGAACCTGAGGACGCACGATCCGGTAGCCCTCCTCCCCCCGGGCAGGCTGGTCCGCCAACTGGATGTGGACAGGGTTCCAGTGTTCCACCCGATAGTATCCGTTGGGCCTCAGCACCCGGGCGACTTCCCCATACAGGCGCCGCACGTCCGGGACGTAACATGCCGACACCGCCTGGTAGACGAGGTCGAAGTCACGTCCGTGCAACGTCGACAGGTCGAGCATGTCCAGCTCGAGGCACTCGACGTCCAATCCGCGCCGTTCAGCGACTTCTCGGTCGTGCCGCAGTTGCTCGGCGCACAGATCTGCCGAGGTGACGCGGCATCCCAGCGATGCTAACAGAGGTGCCTGCTGTCCTCCGCCCGCCGCAAGGCAGAGGACAGACTCGACCTCCGCCCACGGTATCCACGCCGCCGGGTCCAGATGCTCGCGAGCGTGCTGCGCGGACCGCGGGCACCAAGGCCGCGCGGACTCGCATCCCTGGCGCGCCAGCCGCTCCCAACCTCGCCGGTTCACGGCTCTGTACGAACGATCGCCGGCGCTCAACGCTCTGCTCTCGCCAACCGGACACCTTCACCGGTGAAGGTGCGGCTGCGACCACTCGAAGTCGTTCGGATGGATGAAGTTGGTAAAGGTCACGGTCATGCTGACGTCGAGCGCCTTGACGTGATGCCACCAACCCACGGGGAGGAACAACGACTCGCCGGGCTGAAGGACGAAGCGCATCGGCCTGACGCGGCTGAACAGAGGATGGCGCCGGTGGTCCGGGTTGTCGCAATCCACCTCGCTGTAGACGCCGACCTCGTTGTACACCCAGGGAGTCTGGTCCGGCGAGATCAGCGTGATCTGCTTGCGTCCATAGACCTGGGCGAGGAGGACGTTCATCACGTCGTGATGCAGAGGCGTGACGGTGCCCGCGGGCCCGAACCAGAAAAAGACTCGCCCGCTGCCGTTGGCCGGGTCGAGGAATTCGGGAAAGAAGCGGATGTCAGCGTAGAGCCGCTGCGCCTCCGGACGCCCGAAGAACCCGTTGTTGGCCACCAGGTAGTAGTCGTTGCTCTCGCCTCCGCCGGTGACCAGGTCGACATAATCGCCGAACCTGATGTTGGTCTTGTGCGCGGGCGAGTTGATTTCGTAACGGGGATCTCGGTCCCTCCCGCTCACGATCTCGACGATTGCGTCGCCGCACGCTTCCTTCAGGTACGCCGGGTTCCAGCGCGCGAGCGCCGGCCAGTCTTCCATGATCGCGGTCAGGATCACCGGCCGATTTGGCGCATAGTAGCTCTCCAGGAACTCCGTGCGGGAAAGCGTGGCCCGGCGCTCGGGCGTTTCAGCGTCTGAAGCCAGCGAAGCAAGCGACCTGCGGACGTCGAGGACCGACTCCAGCTTCCGCAACCGTTGCGCCACCTGCTCGCCGGCCTGGAAGTAGGGGTGCTGCGCAGCGGCGCGCACCTCGCGCGCCGCCGCGTCCACCTCGATGCCCTGCCGCACGAGCTCGGAGACGATTCTCTCGTCGCCGACTTCGAGCAGCTTGTTCTCGGCGATCCAGAACCGCCACTCGTCGGAGATGACGGCCTGGCACGGATCCTCCCGATCCCCGACTGCCGAAGCGGTCAGGCGGGGATCGTCGGGCTGAGCAGATGTCATCCGCCGCTCTTCGGCGTTGGGGTTGGATGCGGGGTCGGGTGCGGTGGATGGGGCGGATGCGGTGTCGGAGGATGCGGCGTCGGGTGCGGCGTCGGATGCGGGGTCGGGTGCGGCGTTGGGTGCGGGGTCGGGGGGTGCGGAGGCGGATACGGGGTCGGAGGATGCGGCGTCGGGTGCGGCGGATGGGGCGGTGGATGCGGCGTCGGATGGGGCGGATGCGGCGTCGGGTGCGGTGGATGGGGCGTCGGGTGCGGCGTCGGGGGATGGGGTGTGGGATACGGCGTCGGGGGGTTAGCCATGGGTCCCGCTCCTTGCTAGGTAGATGAGTGATTCGTTCCCGTCGCGACAGCGACGGTCCGGCCACCAGAGATCTTACACCATTTCACAGATCATTACTTTACTCCGGCGGCGAGTCGTCCAGGCGGCAACGCTGCGATATCGTGGCCAGCCTGAACGACGGCGCATCGGAGGTCCGCGGGCGCGCGCTGGTCGCGGTGGTGGCAGCCGCGCTGCTGCTCTGGGCCTGGGTCTGCGTGCCGGTGATCGGCGGACAGCGTACCTTCTTCCTGCGCGACGTTTTCACCACCCACCTGCCCTTCAAGGCGTTCGGCGCCGCCGCCCTCCGTCATGCCAGCATTCCAGCCTTCAATACCGCCCTGGGTCTCGGCTACCCGTTTCGCGGCAATCCCAACGCCTTGCCGTTCTACCCGGGGAACCTGATCTATCTGGCGCTGCCGTTCTGGAGCGCCTTCAACCTCCATTACGCCCTGCACTGGCTGCTGGCCTTCCTGGCGATGAGCGCGCTGGCGCGCGGGCTGGGGCAGGGCCGCGCCGGGGCGCTGGTCGCCGGATTGACCTACGCGGGATCGGGATGGATGCTCTCCGCTCTCACCTTCTACAACCTGCTGGCCGTGGCCGCCTGGTGGCCGCTGGCCATCTGGGGAGCGGTGCGCGGCGGCAGGCGCGGCATCGCCTTCGGCGGGGTGGCTTGCGGCCTGGCGATTCTGGGAGGCGAGCCGGTTGCCGCAGCCCTGGGCGTCCTGCCGCTGGTGCTCGCCGCCGCCGCCGCTCGCGGCTGGCGCCGGGGCACGGCGTCCGCGGCGGCGGTCCTCTCCCTCGGCCTGGTGGTGGCCCTGCCGCAACTGGTCGCCACCCTGCGGGTGCTGCCCTTCACCGTGCGCCAGATGGGCTTCGCGCCCTCCGTGGCCGCGGCCCACGCTCTCACCCTGCCGCGTCTCCTCGAGCTCATCGTCCCGTTCCCCTTCGGCCAGCCCGAGACCCCGGGTCCGCAAGGCGTCTGGGCCGTCGCGGTGCTCACCCAGATCCCGCTCTTCTTGACCCTCTACTCGGGTCTTGCCCCGTGGCTCGCCGGCGTCGCGGCGCCGCGCCACCGGCTGTGGGCGCTGCTCGCGACCGGCGGCCTCGCGGCGGCCATCGCGGCCGGCTCTGCCGGTCCTTTCCTGGTGCGGGTCTCGGCAGGCCTCTTCCGCTACCCGGAGAAGTTCCTCTTCTGGTTTGCTCTTGCCCTGCCCCTGCTCGCCGGCTGGGGGGTCGAGGAGGTGCTCGGCAGGGAGCGAAGGGGCTGGCGGACCGCCGCTGCCGCCGCCGGCGCGGCGGCGCTGGCGCTGGCCGCGGCCGTATTCGTCCTCACACCGGTGATCGGGTCCGCCGCGGCTTCACGGCTGCAGCAGCTCGGCGGCGCGCAGCGAGCCGCCGCCCTGTCCATCGTCTCGACCCAGCTCGCCGCCTGGGCCCTTGCCTTGCTGGCCGGCGGCGCCGCTCTCCTGGCCGCCGCCTGGGCGGCTCGGCGCGGCCGCGTGGCCATGATTGCCGGGCTGCAACTCGCCTTGCTCATCCAGCTCTCGCCCCTGGTGCAGACCGATTCGACGGCGCCCTACCGCCAGGACGCCCCGTGGGCGCGGCGGCTCGCCGCCGCCAGGCACGCCGCGCCGCCGGGACTGGCCGTGGTCGACGAACAGCTCGTGGTCCCCCCTTGGGGGCCGGAGCCTGCCTTCCGCTGGCCCGGCACGCGCGCCGCCATCACCCGCCTCGAAGCCCTCGACCTGGCCGAATCGCCCGGCGTCCTCCACGGCCTCACCTATCCACTCGAGGCCGATCTCGAAGGCATGCAGAGCCCGCTCACCGCCCTCCTGATCCGGCGGTTTCCGCGCCTGAGCTGGCCGGAGCGGGCGCGCTGGTTCCGCTCGCTCGGCCTCGACGGGGCGGTGCTGTACGAAGAACCCGCGGTGCCGGAGCTGACGCCGCTCGACCAGGCCGAACGCAACGGCGTGATCAGCCGCCTATACGCCTTCGCCGCCCCCGCTCCGCGTGCCTGGTGGCCGCGGCGCCTGCGCACCGCCGCGAGCTCCCTGGCGGCTCTCCAGGCGGTCTCCGCCTCGCCCGATCCCGTGGCCGAGGTGACGATGCCGCAAAACCTGGCCCACGATCCGCGCGGGACCGTGCGCGTCCTGATGGAGACCCCCGACAGGATCGAGCTGGAGGTCGCGGGAGGAGGGGGCGTGGCGGTGCTGCGCCGTGCCTACCAGCCGCTGTACCGCGCGCACACGGGGGCGCACACGGGGGCGCACACGGCACGCTCTTGGCGAGCCGCCGGCCACTCCCTGCACACCCTCCCCGTCAACCTCAACCTCCTCGGCGTCGCGGTTCCCCCCGGCCATCATCGGGTCACGGTCGAAGTCTCAGCCTGGCCCGAAGCGGCCGCCGGAGTCGTCGCCGCCTTCGCCCTGGCGATGGCGCTGGCTGCCGCGCTCTTCCGGCAGGACGACCGCGAGGGCCATCGATCAGGCTTCGCCGCGGGAACCTCCGGCCAGCTCACGCGTTAGAGGCGGCAGGAGGTCCAACCATGCCGAGCTTTCGATGCACCGCCGCACGCGTTGTCCTCACCCTCGCCGCACTTTGCGTGCTCGGCGTCCTCGTCGTTGCGGCGACGGGCCGTGCGGCGCCGGCCGGCCCCCCGGCAGCCGCCGGACCCGTCTTGCCCGACACGCCCGCCGGCCGCCGCGGCGCCGCGCTCGTCGCGGCCCTTCGCACGGGCAGCACAGGGGCGGTCCGCGCGTTCATCGCCGAGAATTATGCTGGGTCGGCCCTGGCGCAACGCTCCGCCGAGGCGCGCGCCGGCGATCTCGGTCCAATGCTGGCCGATCTCGGTCGCGGCGAGCTGGTCGACGTCCAAGTTCTCTCCGACCTCGGCATCGGTCTCGTCTTCAAGGCGGAAAGCCGCGCCGCGTGGGCTGCAACGCCGTGCTCGAGGACGATTGGCACAGCGGCTATACCGTGATCGTGCTCTCCAACCTGGATCCGCCGAGCGCCGAGAGCCTGGCGAGCGCGGCACGCGCGTTCCTGGCGCGCGCCGCGGCCCCCGTCACTTCCGCTCCGGAACGTAGATCGCCGGCAGGTTGAGCTTGACGGCCATGTCGTTCAAGGCGGCGAGATCGGTGCCGAGCAGCTGCTGCAACCGGGCCTCGTGGGTGTCGAGCTCGCGCTTCTGGTCGGCGTAGACCTGGCGCATGCCGGCGGTGGGGGCGCCGTCGCCGGTGGTGGCCCAATCGAAGAGCGGCGCAAGACGAGAGTAGAGCTGGGCGCCGCCTTTCTGGGCCAGCACGTCGTAGACGATCTCGGCTTTCGGGTTCTCGATCTTGGCGTCGAGCGCGTCGAGCTTTGCCGCCAGCTCGGTCGAGGCCTTGACCAGGGGGGCGGCGCGCGGGTCGTCCTTGAGCAGCTCGTTGCGCGCGTTGAGCTGCCGGCGGACGCTGCGCAGGCGGACCGCCATGTGCGCCAGGCGGTTCAAGGAGTCGCGCACCTCGAGGGCGAAGCGCAGCTGCTCGGCGAGGTCGGTTGCCGGAACAATGGAGCGCGGATCGGGCAGCAGGCGGAAGCTCCCGGTCGAGGTCTTGCCGTCCACGGTCAGCCGCGCGGTGTAGGTGCCGGGCACTGCACGCGGTCCCCGTGCCGGGTAGCCGGCATCGAGCTTCGAGCCCTTGATCATCTCGGCGCCGGCCCAGGTCAGGTCCCAGACGGCGCGCTGGGCGCCGGGCTCCTTCGACAGGGCGAGCTCTTTGAGGTCCTTCTGCTCCTCCTCCACGTACTCGCTGCTGCCCGTTGGCTCCTTTTCCTTGCTAGTGAGAGTGTCGACCACGGTGCCGCGGTCGTCGAGGATGTCGATGACGACTTCTCCTTTCGGCGCACTGTCGAGCAGGTAGTAGATCACCGCTCCTTGCGGCGGGTTCTCGCCTTTCCAGCCGCGCGGACCATCGCCATAGGCCCACCGGGTCGCGTCCGGCACGGCCGGCAGGCGAGGACCGCCCTGGACCCCCGCTTTCACCGGTAACGCGTAGAGCAGCGGCAGGTGATCGAAGATCCAGAAGGAGCGGCCGTGAGTGCCGACGACCAGCTCGCCGTCCTTGATCGCCAGATCGTGCACCGCCACGGCCGGCAGGTTGAGCTTGAGCGGCTGCCAGCTGGCCCCGTCGTCCCTGGAGAACGCCACGCCGTGCTCGGTCCCCACGAACAGCATGCCGCGGTGCTGCGGGTCCTCCCGCACCGAGTGCAGGTAGGTGTCGCGCGGCAGCTTGCCGTCGAGCCGCGCCCAGGTGCGCCCGAAGTTGCCGGTCTTCCACAAGTAGGGCCGCGGGTCGTCCAGCCGGTGCGCGTCGGCCACCACGTAGGCCGTGCCGGCGTCGAAGTGGGACGGCTCGATCATGCTGACGGTGGCCCATTCGGGAAGCCCCGCGAGCCCAGAGGTGACGTTGCTCCAGGCCTTGCCGGCGTCCTGGGTGACGTGCACCAGGCCGTCGTCGCTGCCGGTCCAGATGACCCCCTGGCGCACCGGCGACTCGGCCACCACGAAGATGGTGCAATAGATCTCGACACCGGTGTTGTCGCCAGTGATCGGGCCGCCGGACCAGGTCTCCTTCGACTTGTCGTCGCGCGTCAGATCGGGGCTTATCGCCGTCCAGCTCTGGCCGCCGTCCGCGCTGCGGAAGAGCACGTTGGCGCCGTGGTAGATGACTTTCGGATCGTGCGGCGACACGGCGATGGGGGCGGTCCATTGAAAGCGGTAGTGCAGGTCCTCGCCGCCGTGGCCCGACGGGTTCTCGGGGTAGACGCTGATCGGGCGCTCCTGGCGGGTGCGATGGTCGTAGCGCGAGATGTAGCCGCCGTACTCGCCGGCATAGACGACGTTGGGGTCCGACGGGTCGGAGACCACCCAGCCGGCCTCGCCGCCGCCGACGCCGTGCCACTCCGAGTTGGGGATGCCGCCCCGGAGCAGGCTGTTGCTCGGGCCCTGCGCCGTGCCGATATCTTGCAGCGCCCCGGCGACGTGGAAGGGCACGCGGGTGTCCACCGCCACGTGATAGAACTGCCCGATCGGCAGCGGCGGAGCGCTCCACGTCTCGCCGCCGTCCCTCGACAGGCTGACGCCGCCGTCGTTGGCGACGATGATCCGCTTCGGGTTCTTGGGATCGATCCACAGGTCGTGGTTGTCGCCGTGGTGCACGCCGAGGACGTGCTTGAGGGTCTTGCCGCCATCGATGCTGTGCAGCAGGGGAACCTGCGGGAACCAGACGTCGTCGGGGTTGTCCGGCGCGACGGTGAGAGTCGAGTAATACCAGGCGCGCTGGCGGAGCTGGTGGTCGCCGTTCTGCAGCGTCCAGGTCTCTCCGCCGTCGTCGGAGCGGAACAGGCCCCCCTGCTCGGCCTCGATCAGGGCGTAGACGCGGCGGCCGTCGGAGGGCGCCACCGCGACTCCGATCTTGCCCCAGATGCCTTCCGGCAGCCCTTTGCCGGTGAGCTGTTTCCAGGTATCTCCCCCATCGCGCGAGACGTAGAAGCCGCTCCCCGGGCCGCCGCTGGTCATCGTCCATGGGCGGCGCCGCGCTTGCCACAGGCCGGCAAAGACGATGCGCGGGTTCGACGGGTCGAGGGCGACGTCGGAAGCGCCGGTGTCGGCGTCTTTCTTGAGCACCTGCTGCCAGGTCTTGCCGCCGTCGCGGGTGCGATAGACCCCGCGCTCGGGGTTGGCCGCGAAGGCGTGGCCGAACACCGCGGCAAAGGCGACGTCCGGGTTGGACGGATGGACCGCCATGGTGCCGATCTGGCCGACCTGCGTCCAGACGCGGGTCCAGGTCTTGCCCCCGTCGAGCGACTTGTAGATGCCGTCGCCGGCGGCAACGTTGCCGCGGATGTTGGCCTCTCCGGAGCCCACGTAGATGACGTTCGGATCCGACGGGGCGATGGCGATCGAGCCGATCGACGACGTCGGCTGCTCGTCGAAGACCGCGCTCCAGGTGAGGCCGCCGTCGACCGATTTCCAGACGCCGCCCGAAGCCGCGGCCGCGAAGTAGACGTTGGAGTTGCCAGGCACGCCCGCGGCGCGCGAGACGCGTCCGCCCCAGGCCGGGCCGATGTTGCGGTATTTCAGCCCCTTGAGCGCCGGGGGATCCTCGAGCCCGGCAGCGGCGTTGGCCCGCTCGGCGGCGGGGAGGGCCCCGGCGCCGAGCAGCAGCAGGGCAGATAGGGTGGCGAGCAGACCAGCCGGGGTCGAGCCCGGCCTTCGATGCCGCATCGGGTAGCGCATCCTTGCACCTCGCAGATTCAGCCGTGGAGGAAAAACAGGCCGCCCGCGAGCTTAGCCAAAGGCCCCTGGCCAGGCAAGGCCGAGGCGCGCGTGGCAGTGCGTGGTAGAATTCTCGGCAGATCAGGACATAACCGCGTGCGTAGCGCCGGGAGCCGGGTGGTGGCTCTGCTACCTGACGGCCGGACTCGTCGCCGGGCTCAGGAGTACATGGTCCCCCCGCACCGTTTGCCATCGGCCGGGGCGGCGAGGCTGTAACACTCGATCCCGACTCTTCGCCTACCCTGATGGCCGATGCTCTCGTTCCGCCGAGCGCGGCACTTCGGAGGCAGCGAACGGTCGCTGTCTCTGTCTAGAGGAGAGACCTCAATGCGCGGCTTCGCGATATCCTCGCTTCCTCCATCCACCGGCCGGCTGCGGCCGCTCTACGGCGCGGCATTGCTGGCGCTGGCCCTGGCCAGCGCCGCCGGTGCGCAGCCGTGGGCGCCCTCGGCGACGTTTCATGGCGACGGGACGGCCGGCTCGAGCAACGGCTATAACAACATTCCCAACGACCCGGCGCTCAACCCCACCAGTGCCATCACCGTCGAGGCCTGGGTCAACTTGTCGACGCCGTTCGCAACTACGGAAACCTGCCGCAGCCTGGTGGGGAAGAACTACCACGCCTCGTACTGGCTGGGAGTCTGCGGCTCGACCGTGCGGTTCTACAGCCGCGGCAACGGGTCTTTCAAAGACGCCGGCACCGTGCCGGGCGGCGAGTGGACCCACATCGCGGTCACCTCGGACGGCACCACCCAGAAGCACTACATCAACGGCGAGCTGATCCAGAGCTTTGCGGTGGCGGGGCCGCCGACCGCGAGCGCCGATCCGCTGTGGATCGGCGAGGACGTCAGCTGGCCCTACAGCCCCACGGGCTCGATGACCGAGGTCCGGCTGTGGAACGTCGCCCGCACCATCGACCAGATCCGCTCCACCATCAACGTCCAGCTCACCAGCCCACAGGCCGGGCTGGTGGCGGTGTGGAGCATGGAAGGCCCTGCCGACTCGCTCGGCAACCACAACGGCACCTTCGTCGGCAACGTCACCGCCCTCGATTTCCCGGTCGTCGCGAACTGCGGCTCTTCGGGACTCCACTCGTTTTGCCTCGATACCCACTTCTTTGCCACCGTGAGCTGGCGCATCGGCGGCCCCGGATCACCCACCGTCGGCGTCGGCACCACGGTGTCGAGCCCGAATCCAAACTCGGGAGTCTTCTGGTTCTTCGCTTCCAACAGCTGGGAGCTGATGGTCAAGTTGATCGACGGCTGCTCGCTCAACAACCGCTTCTGGGTTTTCTCGGCGGCCACCACCAACGTCTTCTACCGCCTGACGGTGATCGACGTGCGCACCGGGACGACCAGGGTCTACTTCAACTACCCGGGCCCGCCGGCCCCAGCGGTAACCGACACGGACGCCTTCGCCACCTGCCCCTGAGGCGAACGGGCCGCGCTTGCCGGCCCGCGGGCAGGACCAGGAACCGCTTTCACCGCCGCGCTTCGGCGATCGTCGAGGCGCGGCGCTGCGGCGGCTCTCTGAAGAATGCCCGCGCGCCCTGGACAATCAGCCTCCTGTAAACTGAATGGCGGATTCGCCCTTACCTTCGAGGAGGCCGCCGTGAAGAGACTCTCGAGAGTGGTGACGCTGGCAGTCGGAGCGTTTCTCATGGGTAGCCTGGCGCAAGGCCAGCCGCAAGCCGCGGCCGATAGCCACGAGACGGCGGTGCGCGAGCTGCTGCAGCTCATGGAGATAATGAAGGTCACCACCGAGGCCGCCAACCTCATGCTCGATGCCCAGATCAAGAACAACCCGCAGCTCGCGCCTTATGCCGACATTCTGCAGTCATTCGTCGCCAAGGTGCTCCGGGAGGCCGATATCGAGACGAGCCTGGTGCGGCTGTACAAAGAGGCCTTCTCGGAACCGGAGGTGCGGGACATGATCGCCTTCTACCGGACGCCCACGGGCAAGAAAGCGGTCTTGAAGATCCCGGAGCTGATGCAGAAGGGGATGTCGCTCGGCACCGAGGCGGCCCAGAAGCACAGCGCCGAGCTCGCGGAGATGATCTCCCAACGCCAGCGGGAGCTGGAAAAAACGCCGCCCGCCGGCGACCAGCCGCCCGCCACGCCGCCACCCGCGGGAGACAAGCCGCCGGCCGGCGCGACTCCTCCGTCTGGGTAGGCCAGGCCATCCGCTTTCGACTCTCGCCATGGAGATCGCCTCCGCGGAGTCTTTCGTCCGCTACTTCGACGGCATCCGCGCGCGCACGCTCAGGGTCGCCGCGTGCATTCCCGAACCGCGCTTCGACTGGACGTACAAGCCCGGCGCGTTCAGCTTCGCGGACCTCCTGCGCCACCTCGGAGCCATCGAGCGCTACATGTTCGCCGAGAACGTACGGGGCCTGCCCAGCCGCTACCCGGGCCATGGCCGTGAGCTCGCCGACGGCCGCGACGAGGTGCTCGCCTTCCTCGAGCGCATGCATCGCGAGGCCATGGAGATCGTCGGCGCCCTCTCCCCGGAGGACCTGGCGCGCAGATGCCAGACCCCCGGAGGAGCGTCCATGGCGGCGTGGAAGTGGCTGCGCGCCATGGTCGAGCACGAGGTCCACCACCGCGGCCAGATCTATCTCATGCTGGGCATCCTCGGCGTCCCCACCCCGCCCCTGTACGGTCTGACCTCCGAGCAGGTCCGCGAGCGCAGTGAGCCGGGCTAGCGCCAGGCCACGCGGAGGCCGAGGCGCAGGGTGCGCGGGGCCAGGACTTCGTCGACGAAGTGGGCGCGGGTGAGGCCGAGGTCGGTCTGGCGCCGCAGGACGGTCCCGGCGTCGAGCAGGTTGAAGACCTCGAGGCTCAGGGTCAGGGACCAGTCGCCGAGCTCGACGTCCTTGTCGAGGCGCGAGTCCAGGGTGAAAAGGTTGGCGTTGCGGAACTCGTCCGGCCGGTCATAGAGCTGGATGCTGATCGGTCCCGCCCTGGCGCGCGGCACCTGTACGAAGTACGGCAGAGGGTAACCCTGCCGCCCATTGAAGTTGGCGGAGGCGCTGAAGCCGCGGGGGAGCTGCACCAGGCCGTCGACGTTGAGCTCCCAGCGGCTGTTGATGTAGAGGCCGGCCTCGCCGAACCGGTCGCCCGTCTGGACGACCTGCTCGTTCTGAATGTCGCCGCCGCCGACCGCGTGCGTGGGGTCGGCGAACCGCACGAAACGCGGCCCCAGCTTCCACCTCCAGTCCTGCCAGCTCGCGTGCCCGTGCGCCATCCAGCCGCCGGCCAGCCGCCGGTTGAGCTCGAGCGTCAGGCCGACGAAGTCCTGGCGGCGGTCGCCGTTGACCAGCAGGGTGCCGCCGGTCGGTTCCAGGCCGGGGCGCAGATCGAAGTACGGCGCCAGGAACCCGCCGCCGTAGACCTGTCCGGCGGGCACATAGTCCGCCGCGGTGGCGACGACGACCTCGCCGCTGGCCTGGTCGCGCACGAAGCGGCGGCGCTCGAGGATATGGCTGGTCCGCCGGTAGGTGGCATAGAGGCCGACGACGGTCTCGCGCAGCGGCGTGGCTTCGAACCCGGCCACCGCCTCGTCGGTCGTCTCCGGGCGCAAGCCCGCGGCCACGGAGTTGGGCGTGACGTTTCCCGGCAGGCGAGGATCGAAGTTGACGGGCACCCAGGAACGCAAGTGCGCGGCCTCGCCGGGGTCGAGGGCGAGATTGCGGTCAGGGTCGTAGAAGAAGTACCAGCCGGCGGCAGGGGCGGCGGGATTGGCCTGCGCGGCGATCTCGCTGCCGAGCCGCGCGGCGAAGCGTCCCATGAAGGTGCGCAGCAGCAAGCCGCGCCGATCCCCGCCCACTGCCCAGGTCAGACCGAGACGGGGCGCCACGCTGCGCCAGCGCGCCGCGTGGCCGCCGGCGAAATCCACCGCTCGAAGCAACGGATCGACCGGGCTGGCCGGCGCCGTGCTCGCCCGGTTGGCGAGGCTCTCGTCATCGTAGCGCAGGCCCAGCGCCGCCGTGAGATTGCGCCATCTCACCGTGTCGGCCAGCCGGAGGCTCGCGCGGTCGGCGGCGTTGCGCATGTCGCCATCCCGCCAGGCAGACAGGACGTCGACGCCCGCCGGCAGGCCGTAACCTTCCCCCGCCGCGATCTCCAGCCCGCGGCCCGGCGCGGCGTAGATCGACTGCTCGCCGGTGTGGCGCCACTCGCCGGCGAGCCTTGCCTCGTGCTCGGCGCCGCCGCGCCCCCAGAAGCCGTTGGCGGTGACCTCCGCGGCCCGCGCCTGCCTGGCCGCGCTCTGCGCAAACCAGCTGCCGCGCGCCACGCCTCCGGCGTCGACGGCGATGTCCCTTTGCCAGCCGCCGCGCGGAACGTCGCGGGCGTCGCCGTCCACCGCGCCGGCCCTCGCCTGCAGATAGAAGAAGCCCGAGAAGATGTGGGCCGCGTCGAGCCTCCAGACGTCGGTGCGGTCGTGGCGCTCCCAGGTGGTCTCCGGTGCGCGCTCCGGTGCGGCACCCTGTCCGCTGCCGCGCTGATCGCCGCGGTTCAACGCGAGAACAACGGAGGTCGAGCGGGAAAGCGCGCAGTTCATCTTGCCGGCGCCGCCGGCGAGCAGGGTGGAGACGGTCTGACCTCCGAAGACGGTCTGCCGCACCTCGTCGCGGTCGAGCGAGCCCCAGATCCACAGGCGCTCTTTGCGCAGCGGGCCGCCCAGCTCCAGGCCGAGAGCGCCGGCATCGCGCAGGCGGTTGGAGGTGACGTCCTCGACCGCCGCCGTCTGCCCGGGCGCCAGATGGGCCGCCGCCCTGTGCTCGACGAGAGGGCCGCCGCTGCCGCGCAGGCGGCCGGAGGCACGCCACTCGTTGGTGCCCCGCTTCCCGAGCAGGTCGATCAGGGTCCCCGGAAGGGCCGATTCGACGTCGAGCGCGCCGCTCGACACCTGGATCTCGGCGGAGGAGTCCACGCCGAGACCGATCGGATAGCCCGTCGAGCTGGCGGCTCCGAGCTCGAACCCGTCGATCTTGAGGATGCTCTGCTCCCCCGTCAGGCCCGGGCCGAGGAAGGCCGAGCTCGGGCCGCTGACATAGCCGCCGACGCGCAGCCGGTCGGTCAACACACCGGGCGTCCGCGCCACCGCCGTCCAGGGCCCGGCGTTCGGCCTGCCGGCTCCCGGCGAGGGGCTCAGCTCGTCGACCACGACGCCGGGTACCTGGCCAGCAGGCGACTGAGGCCCGCCGGCTGCCGGCCCGGCGGTCGATTCCACCAGCGGCACCCCCGTCTCGACTACGGCCGACTCGACGGGTGTCGATGGAGCTGTCGAGCTGGGCGCGCCGAGTCCTTGCCCAACTGAATTGGGCGCGCCGGACCCCTGCCCTGCGCTTGGAGGCTCCGACAACGCGTCCGCCGCGGCCGGCCAGCCATACGATAGAAAACAGATCGAAGCGGCTGCCAGCACGCGGCGGCGCGGTTTCACGAGCGACCCCCGACATCCTCTCGCCAGCAGCTGCCGAAGACGGACAGAGCCGGAAGGAGCAATCGAGGTGCCAGCGCCGCGCGGGCCGGCCGAGGGCGTTCCTGCCGGGCGATCAGGGGGCGCGACGCGGAGAACGCGGCGACTCGACTTGCCCTCGCTCCGGGGGAATGGATGGTTCTCATTCAATCCGTTGGACCAGACCGCTGAAGCGGGCCGGAAGGAGGCTCTCCTGGCACCGGCAGCCCCATGCGCCGCAGCGGACCGGCGAGATCCTCGGGAATCGAGGCGAAGAGCCGCAGCGGGTTTCCGCCGACGGGGTGGGCGAGCTCGATCTCCAAAGCATGGAGAGCGAGGCGGTGCAATCCGAAACGGCAGCGGAAAAGGCGGTTGTGCTCACCCTTGCCGTAGCGAACGTCGCCGATCAACGGGTGCGCGAGGTGCTTGAGATGGCGGCGCACCTGGTGCAGGCGCCCGCTCCTGGGGACTGCTTCGATCAGGGCATAGCGCTCGAAGGTGGCGAGCCGCCGGAACTCGGTCACCGCCGGCACTCGCGGTCCCCCGGGCGAGCGCGGGACGGGACTGTCGATCACTCCGCTCTCGGGCGGGATGCCGCGCACCAGTGCGACGTAGCGCTTGAGAACCTTGCCGCCGGCAAAGCTGTCCTGCAACCGCCGGGCGATTCCGGGATCGAGGGCCAGGACCAGCGCTCCGCTGGTGCCGCGGTCGAGACGGTGGACGGGAAACACATGCGCGCCGGCGATCCGGCGCGCCAGGACCATGACGATCTCGCCGTCGCGGGCCCAGCCCCGGTGCACGACCATCCCCGACGGCTTGTTGACGGCGAGCACGGCGGCGTCGCTCCACAGCACCGGGAGGGCTCGGCGGGCCGCCGCCGTCCCGCAGGGCTCCTCAGGGTCCGTCGGCATCGACATCATGTAGCGCACGCTATCATCGCGCTCGTGGCCGGCAATCCGATCCTCGGCGCGATCGAAGAGGCGGTCGCGCGCGCGGCAGCCAACCTGCCGGGCACTTCTCCCGGAGCGTTGCGCCAGGAGATCCAGACCCTCAAGGAGCTCTTGATGGACACCAGGCCGCCCAAACTGATGATCGTGGGCCGGAGGGGAGCCGGCAAATCGTCGCTGATCAACGCGATCTTCGGCGAGAAGGTGGCGGCGGTGGGCTCGGTGCTGTCCGCCACCGGCCAGCCCACCTGGTATGCCTACCGGACGCCGCGCGGCGAGCTGCGCATCCTCGATACGCGCGGCCTCGGCGACCGCAGCCGGCCCGAGGCCGCGAGCTTCCGCGATGCACTGAGCGACGTCCAGGCGGCGCTGCGCACCGACTACCCCGACTGCATCCTGTTCCTGTGCAAGGCCAAGGAGGTGGACTCCCGCATCCGCGAAGACGTCGCCAACATCCGGGACATCCGCAAGCACATCGCCTCCAGGCACCGCTACGAGCCCCCCGTGGTCGGAGTGGTCACCCAGGTCGACGAGCTCGATCCCAAGCGCGTCGAGCCGCCCTACGAGGAGCCCGCCAAACAGGCCAATATCGCGGCCGCGGTCGAGGCCATGGCCGCGGCGCTGCGCGAGCAGGGAATCGAGCTGGCCCGGGTCATCCCGGTCTCGGCGTATGCGGAGCACGGCGCGGACGCCCGGCCCGTCTACGAGAACTACTGGAACGTCGACCGGTTGGTGGAATACCTGGTCGAGGGATTGCCGCAAAGCGCCCAGATCCAGATGGCGCGCCTCAGCCGCGTGCGCGCGGTGCAGGAGAAGATGGCCCGCCGCCTCACCGGCGCCGCGGCCACCGTGTGCGCGGGCATCGCCGCGGTGCCGATCCCGGTGGCCGACATCCTGCCCATTACCTCCTTGCAGATCGGTCTGATCACCGGCATCGCCTACCTCTCGGGCAGGGACTTCTCGCCGGCGTCGGCACGCGAGTTCCTGGTCGCCCTGGGCGCTAACATCGGCGCGGCCTTCGTGTTGCGCGAAGCGGCGCGGGCGCTCGGCAAGGTGGTTTTCCCGGCGGCCGGAGAGGTGATCTCGGCCGGCGTTGCCTTCGCCGGCACCTGGGGCATCGGGGAGGCCGCCACCGCCTACTTCGTCAGCGGCAGATCGATCGACGAGGCGCGGGCGCTGTTCCGCCATCGCCGCCGCCGCGGCGGCGCCGCACCTCCCGCCGAAGCCTGAAGCCTGGCGCGGCGAGCGGGCTACTTGAGCCGCTTGTAGAGGCGAGGCTGGAAGAGCTGGAGGGCCCTTGCCGTCCTGGTCTCCGTATCGCCGAGCTTCTGCGGGTCGGCCGGCTGCAACTGCGGGTCCCCGGCCGGCATGCGCTCCCGCGCCGGGCGCTCGGCCACACGCCGGTGCCGGTCGAAAGGCCGTCCGCCGGCAGGACGCCACTCGCGGTCCATCGGCTGGCGGTCACGCGCCTCCGCGAATTGCCGGCCGCGGGCGTCCGAGCCAGCCGAGAGGCCCGGATGCCGGCCCGGCCCGGCTTGACCGCCCTGGTGGTCGCCGGCGGGGCCTTGGTGACCGAAAGCCGTGCGCGATCGTGGTCCGGGTCCATTGGCCGCTTGCGGGGAGCGCCGGGTATCGCGCGCGCCTCGGCCGGCGCCTCGCGGCGAGCCCTGCCGGGCCGGCCCGGCGGTGCGCTCCGGCTGGGCCTGGCGGCGCTGCGCCTTCTCCTGCGCGCGCGCCCGCTCTCCGGCCTTGCGGGCGCGAATCGCCGCGATCCTCTCGCCAAGCGGGATTTCCAGGCGTTCGGCCGGCCGCGCTTCGTAGTCGAAGTCGGCCAGGGTGCGCCGCGGCAGGTGCCTGCCCAACGCTCTCTCGATGGCGGCGAGCTCGCCCGCGTCTTGCGGCGACACGAAGGTGAAGGCGTCCCCGGTCAACTCGGCACGCGCGGTGCGTCCGACGCGATGGATGTAGTCGTCCGGCGCCTTGGGGATGTCGAAGTTGATGACGTGCGACAGCGCCTCGACGTCGAGCCCGCGGGCGGCGATGTCGGTGGCGACCAGCACCCGCAGCCTGCCGTCCTTGAAGCGGGCGAGAGCATCGGTGCGCTGCGCCTGGCTGCGGTTGCCATGGATGCGGCCGCAGGCGACGCCATTCCTGTCCAGGAAATCGGCCACGCGGTTGGCGCGGTGCTTGGTGCGGGTGAAGACCAGCACGCTCGCGATCTCGCCGCGCCGCAGCAGCTCGAGCAACAGCCAGGACTTGAGATCCTCGCGGACCGGATAGATGGCCTGCGTAACGCCGACCGCCGGCTCCGCCCGCCGTTCCACGTTGAAGGCGGCCGCATCGCGCAACATCTCGCGCGACAGGGCGACGATCGGCGGCGGCAGCGTGGCCGAGTAGAAGAGGGTCTGCCGCTCGCGGGGCAGATGGCCGAGGATGCGGCGCACGTCGGGCAGGAATCCCATGTCCAGCATGCGGTCGGCCTCGTCGAGGACCAGAACCTCGATCTCGTCGAGCCGCGCGTAGGGGTGCTGCAGGTGGTCGAGCAGCCTGCCGGGAGTGGCGACGAGGACATCGACTCCCTGGCGGAAGGCGCGCTCCTGGGGGCCGGCGGCGACGCCGCCGTAGACGGCCGCCGAGGTCACGCCGGTGTGGGTGGCAAGGGCGTCCAGGTGCTCGGCGATCTGCGCCGCCAGCTCGCGCGTCGGAGTGACGACCAGGGCGCGCGTGGTGCCCCGGGGCCTGTCCTTGAGCCGCTGCAGGATCGGCAGCGCGAAGGCCGCGGTCTTGCCGCTTCCGGTCATGGCGCAGGCGAGGACGTCACGGCCGGCCAGGGCCGGCGGCATGGCGTCGATCTGAATGGGGGTGGGGCGGGTGAAGCCGCAGTCGGCGACGGCGCGCAGCAGGTCGGCGTCGAGGCCAAAGGAAGAGAAATCTTTCATGAACCCATCTTTCTGAGAGGCGCGCTCCCAGGGTGTGGGGGGAGAGGCCGCTCGAAGAAACCCGGCGAGAATCGAAGAGGAACGGAGGGGCTTGCCGGCAGGGCCACCGCTCGGGCTGCTACCCGCGCAGAGTGGTGCGGGCGAGGAGCCAACTTGATGCCGAGGAAGCGCGCGCGTTGCCCGCACGATCTTCCAGTAACTGGCCAGGAACTGACGCCGGCCGCTCGAGCTGACCTGTTTCGGTCCGCCTGCGGCACCGGCGCAACGCGGCAGAGACTTTCACATCCGGCCGCGTTTGCCAACCCCCCGCCTATCTGCCTCAGATCCAGGCTTCCGGATGAGAGCGAGAACGGCTGGCGGGACTTCCAGCTCTTAGAACCTCGCCGACCGGTCGTTTAATTCCCCGCCGGCGGCCGGGGGCTCGGCGCCGCGGAGGCGGCCTGACCGGCGGGCGCGCACCAGCTCGACGGCCGCCGGCACCAGCGAGACCGCCACGATGGCCAGGATGACCAGCGAGAAATTCTTCTTGACCACCGGGACATTGCCGAACAGCAGCCCGGAAACGACGCCGACCACCACCCACAAGGCGCCGCCCGCCACGTTGTAGGCGGTGAAACGGGCGAAGGACATCCGGCCGAGGCCGGCCACGAAAGGGGCGATGGTGCGCAGGATGGGAACGAAGCGCGTGAGCACGAGGGTCTTGCCGCCGTAGCTCTCGTAGAAGCGGTGAGTGCGCTCCAGATGCTCGGGCTTGATCAGCTTCCGCTTGCCTCCTTCGACCAGCCGCGTGCCCAGCAGGCGTCCCACCCAGTAGTTGACGGTGTTGCCCAGCACCGCCGCGGCGAGGAAAACGGCGATGAGCCATCCGGCCGAGAGCGCGCCGAGGCCGGCAAAGGCGCCCGCGGCGAACAGCAAGGAGTCCCCCGGCAGGATCGGCGTGACCACCAGCCCGGTCTCGCAGAAAACGATCACGAACAGCAGGAGGTAGGTCCAGCCGCCGTACTCGCGCAGCACGTTGCCCAGGTAGCTGTCGAGATGGAGGAAGATGTCGACCAGGTGTCTCGCGAACCCCATTGCCGCCCTCCGTCGAGCACCCCGCCGGCGGGCGGGCTGCAACGAGAAGGCCAGAGCCTACCAGAGGCAACTGAAGCGCCGGTTCTCCAGCCCGAGGCGCCGCCTCTGACTACTGCACCTGGAAATTGACCGTGAGGGTGTAGTAGACCTTGACCGGGCTGCCGTCGAGCGTGGCGGGCTCGAAGACCCAGGATCGGATTGCCTCGATGGCGGCCCGATCGAGGCCCATGGGCATGCCTTTGAGGATTTTCGCCTCGACGACGCAGCCGCTCTCGTCGATCACGGCCTCGACGATCACGACTCCCTGGAGACGGGCCTTGCGCGCGGCCTCCGTGTAGACCGGCGGGGCAGAATAGACGACCCTCGGCCTCTGAACCTCTCCTTGCAGCCTGAGCGGCTCGCCGCTGTCCGGCGCCTCGCCGGCAGGCCGGGTCTTCGCGAGGGAACCCGGAAAGGGTGGCATGGGAGCCGGGTAGCGCTCGCTCCGGGCCCGGCAGATCGCCGAGCGCGCCTGGCCGCCGGCCTGGCCCGCGGGATCGATGTCGATGACTTGCTTGGCAGCTTCCACCGCTTCGGCGTAGTGCTTCCTCCGCACTCGCACCACCGCCAGGCTGGCGAGGGCACGGGCTCGGTAGTCATCGCCCACGCCTGCCGCATCGGCATAGGCCGCCTCGGCCTCCGCCAGGGCCTCCGCTCCCGAGCCCATGAGGAGGAGGTCGCCCAACTGGAAATAAGCCCGTGCGAGCAGAGGGTCGCGGCGGCCCAAGAGGTCGATCGCCTCACGGGTGGCCGCGATCGCCCGTTCCAGACTCTCCGGCACCTCGATGTGGGAGAGGCTGCGTGCCAGGCCCAAGAGGCAGCTGGCGCAGCGCCCACCCGCCTGCTCGTTGGCCCGCTGGAAGGCGCCGGCGGCTTCGAGAACCTTTCCCTGCTGCAAGAGTCTCTCGGCCTGCTCGAGATCTCCGCCCGCGGCGACCGCGCCTGCGGCCGGCGCGCCCTGGGCAAGTGCCCGCGCCACCCCGCCAGACAGGACCAGCACCACGACCCCGGCCGCTCCGCGAAGCCTCGTTTTCCGGCAAGTCATGTCCATAGGAGCCACCCCCGATTCCTAAAAATCCGTTGACACAACAAAGGATATAACACTGCAACTCCGCCAGCTCGTCACCGATGCTCGGCGAGGTACCTTTTCCACGGCGTCCAGTAGAATTTCCTCCAGCCCTTCCGCACCCCTTCGCTGTCCTGATCGGAGACGTTGGCGTGAATGAGGTCGATCCGTCCTTCCTTGCCCTTGCCCTCGGGCGAGAAGGCCAGGATCAAGATGGAATCGGGATCCTGCTCCGCGAAGTTGACCGAGCGCCACGCCTGGACGATGAGCCGGCCGGGAATCGTGGCGAGGGTGGCTCCCCAGATAGCGCCCCCAAAGGCCGAGAACGCCGCCCCCGGTTTCGCCGACACCTTGACCGGGCTGCCGGTGATCGCCCCATGAACCTTGGGATCGAGGTACATCGCGTAGAGCCGCGCGGGCTCGGCAGGGAGAATCACACTCTGACGGATGGTCTTGGGCATCGTTCCACCTCTTAGTTGCCGTGTTCGATTCTTGCAACGCTCTGGAGGAGTGGCTCGTAAGAACGGTATCAGAGGTGGATGAGGCAGCGGAGGAGGCATGTTCGACGAGACGTTAGCCGGTGAGAGACTCGGTCTGCCCCCTCCTGCTCCTCGCCTGGGTGTCGGCCTTCGCCGTAGCGCAGGCGCCCCTCGCCGCCGACGTCGGCCGCTGGACGGCGCTCGGTCCCAACGGCGGGGACGTGCACGGCCTGGCCGTCGACCCCGTGCATCCGAATGTGATCTACGCCGCCAGTTTCGCCGGCGGCGGCATCTTCAAGAGCGGCGACGGCGGAGCGAGCTGGACGCAGATCAACCACGGCCTTCCTCTTGGCTTTCAGGCACGAGCCCTCGCCGTCAATCCTCGATCCCCGTCGACGGTCTATGTCGGCAGCGTCGGCGGCTTCGGGGTCTACAAGAGCGTGGATGGCGGCGCCAACTGGGTGCCGCCAGGCCCCTTCCTGATGAACGCGCGGGGTATGGTTTCGGCGCTCGTCATCGATCCGCTGCAGCCCGACACCGTCTATGCCGGCACGGAGGCGGGCGTCGACAAGACGGTCGACGGCGGCGCCACCTGGGGACCGGCGCATGACGGTATTCGCGACGGCGTCGCCATCCGCGTTTTGGCGATCGATCCATCCGCTCCTGGGACGCTCTATGCCGGGACCTCGGTCGGAGACGTCCGCATCTACAAAACCACGGACGGCGGCGTCTCCTGGCAACCGGCGGGAAACGCGCCACCCGTGGCGGAGGCTCTGGCCGTCGACCCTGGCGATTCCCGGATCGTCTATGCCGGAGGGGACGGAGTCTTCAAGAGCACGGACGGCGGCGCCACCTGGAGGCCGGCGCGCCGCGGCCTGGACCACGCCAGGGTCACCGCACTGGCGATCGCTCCCGACGACCATCGAGTCCTCTATGCGGCCACTACTTCCGGCCTGTTCAAGAGCGGCGACGGAGCCGCGACCTGGGTGGCGATCGACCAGGGCCTGCAGGACGTCCACGTCCAGGCCGTGGCCATCGATCCGACGGCGCCGGCGACCGTCTATGCCGGGACCGCGAGCCAGGCGGTGCTCGGCGGAGTGTTCAAGAGCCTCGATGGAGGTGCGACCTGGTCGGCGCGCTTGCAGGGACTGAGCGCCCTCCGCGTCTCCTCCTTCGCGGTGAATCCGTTGACGCCGTCGACGCTGTACGCCGCAACCGGCCTCGGTTTGTTGACCAGCACCGACGGCGGCACGTCCTGGTCGCCGGCGACCGGGTTGACCGATGGGATCTCCGCCCTCGTGCAAGATCCCATGAACCCGACGACCCTGTATGCCGTCCGCAGCGCCTGCGGCAGGTCGCCCGCCAGCGGGATCTGCCGCAGCCGCGACGGCGGCGCCACCTGGAGCGAGCTCGCCACGCCGGCCTTCCCCATCGCCTTCGCCATCGATCCGCAAGTCTCCCAGGACCTCTACCTGGTGCCCACACTCGGGTTCTTCCGCAGCACGGACACGGGAGTCACCTGGACGGCGAGCACCGGCGCGGGCATCGACCAGGCCGTGCTGAGCGGCGTGGTGACCGATCCGGGCTCCGCGGGGACGCTCTACGCATTCGGCCGCTCCCCTGGCGGACCAGGCTCCCAGCCGCCTTCCCGACGGCTGCTCTACAAGAGCTCCGATCGGGGAGTCAACTGGAGAGAGGTCGCAGGCCTTCTTCCTCCTGGCGACTTCGCGGCGGGCCCTTTCATCAGCGCTCTGGTGATCGATCCCTCGACCTCGGCTCTCTACGCGGTGGCCGGCGGCCGGATCGTCAAGAGCAGCGACGGCGCCGCCTCATGGACCGTGGTCTACACGCCGGCCGACGTGCGCACCCCCGTGGCCGGTCTCGCTCTGGCGCCCACCCAACCCGCGTCGATCTACGCCCCGGTCGGCGGCGGTGTGATCACGAGCGCGGATGGTGGCGCCACCTGGCAAGCGGTCACCACGGCCGGCCTGGCCGGCATTCCGTTTGATCTCGCGGTCGATCCTCAGGACCCGCACCGCCTGCTGGCCCTCGCCTTCCCCGGCGGCATCGAGAGCCTGACCGTGCCCGTCCCGGCCGTCTGCATCCCGGGCCCCACGACGCTCTGCCTCAACGGCGGCCGCTTCAGGGTGGAGGCCACCTGGCAAACGGCGGAGGCAGCGGGCCTCGCGCAGGTCGCCCCTCTGACCCCCGACACCGGCTACCTGTGGTTCTTCGCCTCCAGCAACGTGGAGGCGGTCGTCAAGGTGCTCAACGGCTGTGGACTCAACCAGAGCTTCTGGATCTTCGCCGCCGGCCTGACCAACGTCGGCGTGACCTTGCGGGTGACCGACTCGCAGACAGGCAGCGTGCAGATCTATTCCAATTCACTCGGCATCCCATTTCCCCCCATGCAGGACACCACCGCCTTCCCCGCCTGCCCCTGATCTCCGCCGAGACCAGGCCAGCTCTCGGCAAGCGGGCACCAGATTCGGCGGGACCGTCTATGATGTTGGCGGGGTCAAGTCCACATGGGAGATGTCGGCTAAGGAGAAAAGACGCCCAATCCGGACCGGTCCGAGTTGCGGCCAGGAGGCATGCCATGCGACGAGAGATAGCGCTGATGCTCTTGCTGTTGGTGGTGGCCCAGGGGTGCGCGACCGGCCGGCTGGCGCGGCAGCCGGTGGTGACCGGCGGTGGGCCGGCGGACCTCGAGGCGGTCAATCGCGCACTCGAGGACCAGCCGGCGATCGTCGAGCTGAAGAGCGGCGAAAGGGTGCACGACGTCGAAGGCGTGAAGATGACGGCGGAGCTCACCTCCTGGCACGACGGCGACCAGGTGCGGACGGTGCCGACCGCCGAGGTGAGCCGCGTGACGCGGCAGGTGCGGTGGCGGGCGGCGAAGGGCCTCGCCTGGGGCGCCGTCGCCGGCTTGCCGGCGGCGTTGCTGATCAACAACAACGCGGTGCGAGCGCGGCGCTCCAACAACCAGGGCGTTGTCGTGGTCCTCGCCGAGCTCGGGAGCGCGGCGTTGGGCATGTTCATTGCCGGCGCCGTGCGGCTGCCGCCGGACCGGGTGGTCTACAAGGTCGCGACAGCGCGCGCGGCCGCCGCGACCGGCGGGAGCGGCAGCCGCCACTGCCGCCTCGCGGCCGACCCGGCTCCGCCGGGCGCTTCCGCGATCGAGTGCGCCCCGGCGGCAGCCACCCCCTAGAGGGATTTGAGGCGGGAGGTCGGAGGAGGATGACGGGTCGGGTGAGCGCGTTCGTTCTTGGTGGGGCGCTGTTCTCCTTCGTTGCGGGAGCACAGAGCGCCGATGAGGTCATCGCGCACAACGTTGCGGCTCGCGGCGGCAAGGACAAGGTCGAAGGCGTGCAGACCGCGCGGCTGCGCGGAACATTGTGCTTTGACACCGGAGGAACGGTGCCAATCACCGTCGAGCGGGGCCGGCCAGCGAAGACCCGGACCGAGATCCGCTACCTTGACGACAAGACCCTCGTCCTCGTTTACAACGACGGCCAGGGGCAGAAACGGTTTTGACCCAGCGCGACATCACCAAAGTTGAGGTTGGTTCGGCACTGACGCCGACCTACTACCAGATCTATCTCCACTTCAGCCCCGACGCCGCACAGCGCCTCCATCAGCTGAGCAGCCACAACATCCGGCAACCCTCATTGTGCAATTTCGGCGGCTCCTCCTAAGGCCAGCACGCCCTCAATGCGAATACGGCCACCCGTTCTTCGGTGAGTGTTAACAAACGCCCCTCAGCGGCTCTCGCGGGCCAACGGCTCATGGAGGCGCCACCTCCTGCGCCACTTCTTAAGCTCTAACTAACTCGGCAAGATGCAGATCCTCTAAGAACTCACATGCAGATCGATATCTGTCGTTGGGCTCGCGCTCAGTTGCCTTGATGAAGACGCGCTGGAGGTCTTCTGGAAGACCGCTCTTCTGGTGCATCGGTGGTGGCCAAGACGATGAAAAGAGTTCCCACAAAAGCACGCCAAGGGCATACACATCCGTCCGCTCGTCAGCTCCCTTGAAATCTCTATATTGTTCTGGTGCAGCATAATACGAAGTACCCCAGCCCACCTGAGTTTGAGTCGCGAACGCAGTTGTCACTTGCGCAGAGCCAATAAACTTGGCTAAACCAAAATCCGCCAAAACCCATCGGCCACCTGGTAGCCTTAGGATGTTATTGGGGTTGATATCCCTATGAATAATGCATGGGGTATGCCCATGCAATGCCACGCAGGCATCTGCAACGGCAATCATTACGCCCGCCGCTTCTTCTCTCCCGAGAAAGGGGCGTCCCGCGGTTTCACGGCGGCACTCGGTAACATGAGTTGTTAACGAACACTCCGCGAGGTCCATCACATATCCCGGAAAATTTTCCTCGCTGTCGATGTTGTCTTCACGCAACCTAATAACGTTGCGATGAGACACCGACTTCAAAGCGCGTATTTCTCTCACGAAGCGCTGCAAGCATTCGCGATCACTGATCTTCTCCGTGTCGATGACCTTAATAGCCACTGCTTCACCCGTGTCTATATCAATTGATGAAAACACCCGTGCGAATGCGCCTTGTCCAATGAGATCAAGCAATTCATATCGCTTAAACGCCTTTGGAACCCGAACCGGGTTTAAATCGAATAATGTTCTTGCGCTATCCCATCTCTCCTCAGCATCACGCCGAAATGCCGTCGCCACTTGCCGTAGCTCATGAGGCTTCGCTTTCCATTCGTCGAAGACTGTCTTGCACATTGGAGATACATGGGCAAGGCCGCGTCGAGCATTAGTTTGTTCCGGATCGATGCTGGCAAAGTTCTCCATCCGCATGCAAATAGAAGCCGGAGTCCGGCCCGTGAGGCGAGCCAGTTCCTGCACGGTTTGACTCTCCGGATTTCGCGGTTGACCGCGAAGTTGAAAATATGCGTCGAGAACCACAACGTACTCACGCCAACTCCAGGGGTGTCCGTAGAGATCGATCGGCCCACTCATGCTTCTCTCCTCGCTACTTGTTAAATGATGCAATTCTTGCTGGTCAGCCCGCGCCGTTAGGCTCGGGTTACCTGGACCTGTCAGCGGAGGCGCGAACCTGATCTACGATACGCCCTAGCCGCTTCAGGTCTGGTGTCTCACACTCCCACACAGTCAGAACTCTCCATCCCTCTGCTTGCAAAGCCTCCTTTGTCAGTCGATCGCGAAGAGCGTTGCCAGAAATCTTTTCGCTCCAAAACCTTTGATTGGTGGTTGGCAGCTTCGCCTTTAAACAGCTCCCATGTTGATGCCAAAAACAGCCGTGTACAAAGATGACGGTGCGGTACCTAGGTAAGACAATGTCGGGCGACCCAGGGAGACCACGGACATGTACTCGGAATCGAAGGCCGGCAAAATGCAAATACTTGCGGACGCGCATTTCGGGCAGGGTATCCTTAGTGCGTACCGCCGCCATCATGCGGCTTCGAGTGCTGCGATCAACCACGTCAGCCATCGACGTCTGCGCAAACGAGATAACGTGGCTGATTAAGGCGGTACACACGTGAGCATTCGGGGGCTTGTTGACCTGCTTCACGGGAGACCAGACCGCTCATTCCTTTGTCGCCCACAGTCGCAGCCATTCGGACTCGGTCAGCCCGACGCGAGAAAACTCATTTGCTACCTGCTGAGCAATCCGCTGAGCATATTCAGGCTGCAACTCTGCGACCCAGACGTAGCGCCGCCGTTTGCGCGATCTGAACGCGAAGCCCTTCCCGTAACGCTCTGCGACAACAGCATCGTTATCAGACGGATGTACCGGAAAGATTGCCATATCGATATGAGCAGGTTTTTTGGACAGTCGAAAGCGGCGGTAACCCTTGCGGTCTCCTGGCAGTAGCACGTCGAATTTTTGGGTATCGCCTACGAGCCGCAAGGGGAGCAGCGGGAACGCTGTATTACCCTTCAAGCGTACGCTATCGCACCGGGGTTGCACGCAGAGCCAATAGGTACGTGACTTGCCGCGACCACACATGAGGATTGTCCCCAACTCGAGCCGAGGAGGTGGATGCTCATACCGCGTTCGCAGTGACATGAGTGCTGCCAGAGTTTCGTTCGATTGCTTGGATACCGCAGGGGTTGCGGCGAACCCTGCGATACCTTCCTCCCGATGAGCACCCTTGCTCTTCGGTTTGTTCCGTTCCACACACATTTTCGGAAACTTCATGCGGACATCTTTGTTGGCGTCCCCCCTGTCCGCTGCCCCCTTCTCGAGCAAGGTCAGTACGTCGGCAGCCGGTCGCGGCGTCGTTTCCCCGAACGCCGTGGCAAAGTCGGTTCGCTTATCGCGGGCGATCCATTGCGTGATGGCATCGAGATTAGCCCAGTCTCCGACGCGCTCATCCTCAAGAACAGACCGAAGTTCGCCCGCTACGAGATCGACGAGATGCGTCTCCGCGTCGGCCGGCCGCTGCTGGGTCGCGCGGTGCCACAGATAAGCGGGGTCGAGATTAGACAGGAGCCGTCCAAGCACTCGGTGCGTGTTTTTTCGGAGGGCCGCGAGTGACGCGACTGCGACGTGTGGCACCAGGCCTGTCGTCATTTCGGCGAATTCGTCTACCAAGCGGCTGGGCAGTTCTTCCGCCGCCACGACGCGTGCGCGAAGCGCCCTATCCCCGAGCTTAAGCCGCGTTGTAGGTTTTGCAACAATCACAATGCGTACGGCGTCCCGCGTGATCGCGAAAGCTCCTTGTCTCCTGAAGCGGGCGATGCCCCTCTCCTTGGCGAGAGCAGTGCGTAAAAGATGGCCGATCTGGCGAAGTGTGAGCGCGCCGGAGTAGATGGCGATCAGGCGTAGTCGCCCAAGAGGTTCTGCCTCGTGAACTAAATGATGAACGATCTTCAGTGTCGACGCACCGCGATCCCCGTTGAGGTCCCAGTCGAGGATTACGATATCCGCTCTTTGAGCGGCAAGCACGGTACGAGCAACGGGTGATCCTTCAGAGGATTCTGGGCGAATAATCGCGCACACGAGTCCCTGTTCTGCGAACCCGTCGACAAGCACCTTAGCATTGAGTGCCTGCTCCGGTACCGGCTGAGGCCCCCCACCTAGCGGCGCACGCACCTTAGGAAGTCGCCGGCGCGCGCGGCCTCGCGACGCTCCGGCCCCCCCAGAGTCCTGCCAGTCGTCCGGCGAAACAGTCCCGGCAGCGGCGCCGGCCGGCGTGCAGCCAACAGTCGCAGCCGCATCCTCCCCGGCGAAAGCTGCCTGATCATCCACTACCACGACGGACTGTAGAAACTCCTTTGCAAGGGCGCGAGCCGTTGCTGTCATATCGGCGTGGAGCGCTGCTGCGCGCGCAGTCACCGGGACGTCCCTCGCTCCGGAGACAAGATCTCGCTCGAAGGCTCACCAGGTACCACGTTAGGCGATGGGTCTCCGCGCTCGCGCGCGGCAACCGGTTCGATAACGAAAGCCGTTTGCATTCCAGCAGGAGGTTCGGCCACTTCAATCGCGTAGCCCTCGCGGCGAAGAACTTGGCGCGAAATGTAGAGGCCCAGGCCGCGACCGCCCGGTCTTCGTGTGAAGCCTTGCTCGAAGATCGTCTCGCGGTCAAGCTCACCAATCGGCGGACCAGAGTTGGCAACGACTATCCGGCCAGTCTCTGCATCAAGCCGGATGCACCGCGGCTCCGGGCTCCGCTCTAACCAGTACAATGCGTTATCAATCAAGTTAACAAAGACCGGATAAAAAGACGACGGATACCCGGTTATCGTATGTCGCTTAAACCTCGTACTCGCCTCGATCGTCACACCTTCGCGCTCCAGCCGCTCCTCAAACAAATCGGCAAGAAACTTGAACACATCGCTACCAGTAAACGCTACCTTACTGCGATAGAGGCGACGCTGCAAGGGCGTGAAGAGGGTAAGATAGCCGTCGAGGTGGTCGAAGTTGCGGTGGATGTTGGTGTACACTCCACGAAGCCCCTCATTTGCGTCGGCCCAGGCTCGGAGCTCGCGTATGCTTGTGCGAACCGACTGTATTGTTTTTTCGAACTCATGATTGATGACCTGAATCGCCATTCCGAGCTGCGCTAACTCAAGGTCTGCCTCGGACCTCTCGCGAAGTTCGAGCACTTCCTCTTCAAGTGCCTCGGCCATATCCAGAGCCGTCGCCGCGCCGTCACTAACGGCTCCAAGGGTTCCATCATCGTTAGAGCTCCAGACGATGTTCCGAAGCTCCTCGACTACGCCGCTCAGCAGCAGCCTTTCGGTCTCAGCGATCTGCCGGACCTCGTCCTCCAGCTGCGTCCTCTGCGCGACGAATTGGCTATCCCCGAGTCGGCTCACGTCCAGGCGGGCCGAACGGCTCAACACATCCTTGATAACGCGGTCGATGTCGGCGAGGCTCTCGCGTGCAAGAGTGGTAACCCGCTCGTGGACTTCGTTCGCGGCGGTTCGCGCCTTTTGCGCTTCGGTCTGCACCGTTCGGCGAGCTTCGTCCGTACTCTCGGTGAGCGCTCGGTCGAACCGGATGCGTCGGTCAATAGCAACGCGCGCGCGCGCCGCCGTCTCTTCGACGAGTGCCTCCAAGCGGGCGTCTGCCAGCTCGAAAACGCCGGGCACCAGCCGGTCGAATTGGTCGCGATATATGTCAAGGTTTCTTCGCACTGCCCGCGGCAGACCGACTCCTCGCGGAGGAACCACGCGGTAGCGTTCCCGAACGTCAAAGAGTGCCCGACGCGCGCTCGCCTCCGCCTCGATGAACGCGAGTGCCGCGCCGTCGGGATCACGGACCGCTGCCGCTGCCGCGAGACCACGCCCAAGCGCCCCTACGACAACCAACGTTTCCTTCGCTGGCGCTCCGTCGCGTATCTTTTCGAGAACCTCTTCAAGGCGTGCGCGGAATGCATTGCGCTTCGCGGTGACCTGCTTTTCGCGCGCGCGCCGCGCGTGCTCTAACCGATCGATCTCGTCCTTACGGGTTCGGAATCGATCGGCGTGGGTTCCGCCCTCCCGGAAAAAGTCGAAGGAGATCTGGTAGAAGAAATTCTTTAGAACCTCCCGAAACTGTCGATAGGCGCGATTCTCGCGGAACCCTTCGCGGCCGGCCTTCTCGACAAGGTCGCCGTTCTGCTCGCGACCGATCTCGATTACGCCAAACATCCTGCGGTAAGAGAAATAGTTGTCGGATGCCGACTTGGTGCGCTGCCGCTCGATATCCAGGAAGTCATAGTCGTTATTCCCGTAGGGCAGGACTCGGACACCATCGCGGTAAATGTACAGGCCACCGATGCGATTGAGTTTCCGCGTCATGAGTACCCAGTCATCCGTTGGTAGGGTACTCTGCGTAGCGAGGCCCTGAACGACGGCGACGTTGATTCGGAATGGGCCACAGTCGGTAGTGCGCCCCCGGGCGCGCGGCCACGGCACGACGTGATCTACGGTCGGCTCGCCGTAGACAGTTACCGTGCCCACGAACTGCCCGAACTCGTCGAAACGGCCCTCAATGTGATGGTCCGCATTCCGGAACTCCTCGGGCGTGAAGAACGCGCGCTCCTCGATCAGGTCGTCAGCGACATCTTCGATCTTGTGGTCACGGAAGGCTGCCCGGATTGAGGGCTCCGGATGCCCGGGTGTCATGGTGTTCGTGAAGCCGACAAGTGTCTTGATGAGCGGCGGCGCAATGTCCTCGCCCGCCAAGCCATCGATCGCCGGCACAAGTGACTCGTCCGTGGGTTGGATGAAAAAATGTGTTCCGTGTCCGCCCTCGGCGAGTGATGGCGGGCCGAGCGCCTCATCCAACTTCCGAGGGTCAACAGCGAAGGATTCAATCTCCGCCCGAATAGCGTCACGGAGATGCGGGTCGGCGTGGCGGGCGAGCACGTTCAGGTTGGCGCGCATGGCGGCAACCATGTCGGCAATGTCGGCACCAGTCGGCAGCGTCCCGCCAGGAAGCGTGCGCAGCGGGATCTCGATTTCGTCTAGATCGACTCCGGGTAGTTGGAAGAGTCCCCAGTGAATGAGGGCCGCCACAAGCTCGTCCCGCTGCTTCGTCTGACTGTCGTGCAGCTTCGGTCGGCTGAGGACGAGGACCTGCGGGCCGATGGCCGCTATCGCGAGGCGCCCAATTCCTTTCTCGCCGAGCACCGGCCGTAACTCCTTGGCAGGGTCCGTGGGCGGCGGAGGGAGCCCTCCGAGAGCGGCGAGCTTGCTCTCGGTACCAAGCGTTAACCACCGGCTCTCGAAGTCTTCCCTGTCCATCCCGACCCCGTCGTCGCGTAAGACGAACAGGCCGTCGGAACGGTAGAAATCGACCTCGACGTGGTCTGCATATGCATCATGCGCGTTCTTAAAGAGCTCGCTAATCGCAGTGGGGATCCCCGCGATTTGTTGCCGGCCAAGCATGTCGACCGCTCGAGCACGCGCACGGAATCGCGCCATCATTTCCCCTGCACCCCTGTCACCGTTGAGAGTGTATGCGCAAGCGGGACCACTTGCTCTGGCGAGTCAGCGTCCCGATACGTGTCCGCATCTGGCCCAGCCGCGACAAGCGCTCTCCGAAGAACCGGAGTCAATGCCTCGATAAACCGAATCGGCACCGAATTACCGATTTGTGCGGCGATGTGCTTCGCCGACCCAGCGAACCGATAGGTGTCTGGGAATGTCTGTAGACGAGCTGCTTCACGCAGACTGATCGCACGGTCGTCACGTGGATGCACGAAGCGGCCGCGAGTCACGTCCGTGCATCCGGTGGTCAGTGTCGGTGCGATGTCCTGCCACCGCATGCGTCCGTACACGTCGGGATGTCCCCTGCGGTCGCGGTGGCACTCGAGCCTAAGCCGCTCAGGCAGCACGTTTCGACTGCCTCCGTTCTTTGGGATGTGACGGAGTCGCTCGAGTGCGATTGCCTGATGTTCTCGTGCGAAGTGAAGAGGATCGTCAGCGTCGGCCTCCCCGGAGGACAAGGCCGGCAGATCGCCAATGGCTGATATGACGTCAATGCGGTGACCGGCTGGCGTGGTTGGTTCTGGAAGAGGAGGCGGCGCCGCTCCTTGCCGTGCCAGCATAACAAACCGCAGGCGGCGCTGAGGCACCCCGTAGTCGGCGGCGTCGAGCTCCTGCGGCTCTCCTACCACGTACCCAAGCTTCGTCAGCCCAGAACGAAGTTTGGTCAGGATCAATGCGAAGCGCCTCCGCGTCAAGCCGGGTACGTTCTCGAAGAGGACAAGACGTGGCGATAGTACCTCTGCGAAGCGCACAGAAGAGAGGATTAACTTCGCGCGCGTGTCGGCAGGCGAACTCCGATTCTGCTGACTGAACGGTTGACACGGTGAGCAGACGACCAGCAAGTCCAGGTCGCGCTCTCCTAGAATGCGACGGATTTCGCTCGGGTCGACGTCAGCGATGTCTCGCTCGTAGACTTTCACGCTCCGGTGGTTGCTCCTGAACGATGCGCAGGCCACTGGATCGCGGTCAACCGCCGCGACAACGCGGAAGTGGCGCGCCTTTAGGGCGGCGGTTACGCCACCGCATCCGCAGAACAAATCCACCGCAGTCGGCCACGCCCGACCGCCAGACCAGCGAGGTGCGGGACTCTCGCTCAGTGCCATCTTGAGACCCTCGCTCGGCCGGTCGATCGCGGCGTCAGATTGCTCGGACGTAATGTCGGCACAGCGCGGCTCGTCGTGCTCTCTAGCGAAGCCTGCATAGCCCCCTCGCAGTGAAGGGGCTTCCGTCGATGGGTCATCCACCCGAAGTCGGCCATCGCTATTAGGATACTGCACTTGGACCAAACTGGCAGTCTCGATTCTCCCCGAAGTCGTTAAGCTCGCTTGTGGTTCTCCTAACCCTGCATGCGTCGTCCAGCGAATCTCCTGCGGGCCAGGCGCGGTGCACCCACCGCCGCCCGCCGAGGACCACCTGCTGGACCAGCTGGGAAGCACAGCCACTTCAGGTAAGGGCTTTCGTCCGTCCTTTGCCGCTTGCCATCCGCGGCTCCAGCCCCAGCAAGCCCACTTCCATCGTGTGGAACAAAGAATCTCCGGGCCGCCGTGGCACTGTGTCCTCGCCGCGCTGGGCGACGAGGACGGACGCCCGCACAGTGCCGCCGCTGGCGTTCTCGGCCCCCAGCCACCTCCATGCTCCGAGAGGCCTCACGCCAAGACGCGCGGCCGGCCTGGCTGATCGACCTCGAGTTCACCCTGGCCGCCGATGCCGAGCCCCCTGAACAGCTCGACAAGACAGCGTTGTCTCTCAATTTTTCGCGGCGCGCGCGGACCTCACATCAAACAATTGAAATCGAGTCCGTGCCGGGCGGTCTGAGCCGCGCTTCGATTTATTGCCTGATGGGAGCTTCCTGTTTCTCCCGGTCGTATTCGTACAAGTTGTACACCCCGCGGAGTCCCTTCTTCTTGTGGTCGAGGAGGGCCCTCGGATGCCCTGGAGCTACACTCGGATGACCGAGCCAGGGGAGCTGTGCCACCTGCCTCTGCAACTGCTTGACCCATCTGACCTGCACCTGGTGAGCAGAGGAGCCTCTATCCTCGGAGCCTTGGTTCTCCCCCAGTACTACTTGAGGTAGCCGAGCGAGCGCAGGCGGGTGATGTATTTCCATTCTAGGTAGGTGGCGGCGAGGGGGTCCTTGCCGGAGAGGAAGCGGGGGCGGGCCTGGCGGCGCGCGGCAAGCTCGCGCTCTCCCCAGCCGCGCAGGTCGGCCACCAGGCGGGGCTCGCGGCCGGCGAGGTCGCGCAGCTCGCCCGGGTCGTGCGCGAGGTCGTAGAGCTCGACCGGCAGCGCGGGGTTGCGCGGCACGATCAGCTTCCAGGGTCCGCGCCGTACTGACCAGCGCGGCTCGCCGTGCAGGATGACGTCGGCCAGCAGGGTGGGCCGCGCGGCGGCGGGATGCCCGTCGAGCAGAGGCGTGAGATCGACGCCCTGGCTGGGCGGCGGCTCGACGCCGACCGCGCGCAGCAGCGTGGGGAACAGGTCGACGATCTCCGCCGCTCCCGGCACCACCGCGGGAGCGCGGCCGGGGATGCGGATGATGGCGGGCACGTGCAGCAACTCCTGGTAGAGAGTGTGCCCGTGATCGGAGTTGGCCGTGTAGCCCAGCTGCCGCTCGCGCGCGAGACGGGTCCAGAACTCCTCGCCGTGATCGCTCACGACCGCCACCACACTGCCGTCCTCGAGACCCAGGTCGCGCAGCCCGGCGAGGAAGCGGCCGACCTGCCGGTCGGTGTAGGCGATCTCGGCGCGATAGAGCGCCTCGAACCAGCGCCAGTCGCGCGGCGGCGGCAGGGGGAGCTCCGGACGCCGGTCGGCGGTGCAGCCGAGCGGGCCGCGGTAGTCGGGAGCGAAACGGCGCGCCACCTCCTGGCAGTCGGCCGCGGGGGGCGAGTACGGGTTGTGCAGATCGAACAGGTGCAAGTAGAGGAAGACCGGCCGGTGGGCGGAGCTGGCGCGCAGCCGGGCGAGCGCCTCGTCGACCAGCGCGCCGGCCGGCTCTTCGAGCGAGGCATATTCGTCGAAGCCCTGTTGCAGCCCAAAAGCCGGATTGACGTAGACGTTGTGGTAGACGCCGATGGTGTAGAAGCCGCGGCCGGCGAGCGTCGTGGCGAGCGTGCGCACGCCGCCTGGCAGACCGGTCGGCGCGTATTTGTCGTTGGCCAGGCCGGCGCCGGCGGCCTGCGGCTGGAACCCTGCGCCGTGGGTCTGCGGCTGGAGGCCGGTGAGCAACGAGGCGACGGTCGGCAACGTCCACGGCGCGGGCGAGACCATCTCCGCGAAACGCACGCCCTCCCCGGCGAAGGCGTCCAGGTGGGGCGTCAAGCCGGACCTGTCGCCGTAGGCGCCGAGCAGGTCGGCGCGCTGGGTGTCGATCAGGATGACGATCAGGCTCCGCCCGGCCGGCCGGCCCGGCGTGGCGAGGAGCGGGTCGCCCCACAGCGCCACGCCCTGCGGCAAAGCCGCGCCGGCGCGGGTGGCCGAGACCTCCAGCGACAGGCGCACGCCGCCGCCGCCGGGCGGCAGCGTGCCGCGCAGCAGGCGCCAGCGCGCGTTTTCCGGGCTCCTGCCTTCGATGGTCTGTTGCAGCCAGAGATGCCGTCCGCCTTCGTTCCCGCGCCGGCCCTTGTCCCCGTCCTCGAGGTAGACGCGAAAGTCTGCCCGCACTCCCGGCCGGTCGTAGTCCGGCACCAGGCCGAGACGGCTCTCGAAGAGGGTACCGCGCGGCAGATCGGGCGGCAGATCGACGTCGATGCGCGCCACGCCGGGAAGCGCGGGCATGGTCTCGCCATGCAGCGCCATCGAGCGGTAGGGGTCGGAGGGCGGCTCGGCCGCGAGCTCGAGCAGGTCCAGCCACCCGCCCTCGACCGCCAGGCGCAGCGCCTCGACCCGGCCGGTCCAGTAGACCTCGCGCTGAAGGTCGACCTCGTAGGCGTGCGCCTGGCCGTCGGCGACGAGCGGGAAGCTCAGGCTGCGATAGGGCGGCAGGCCGCGGTCCGGGGCGAGCTTCCAGGTCAGCGTCGCCAGCGTGGCGCCGCCGCGCGCCGTGAAGCGCAGCCGCGCCACCTGGGCCGCCACGAGGCGGGTCGCGACCTGGTAGGGGGCTCCCGGCGAAGCCGCTCCGGCAGGCAGGCGCACCACCGCGCCCCGGGGCATCTTGACGAGAGAACCCAGGCGCACCAGGCGCGAAGCCGCGCGGCCCTCGCACCCGGCAAGCAGCACGCCGGCCGCAAGCGTCAGAGCCGCCAGCCGTTGGAACGTCCGCTCCGTAAGGGACACTTAGTCGAGGCGGCCCAGGATCCAGCAGCCGCCGAGGACGCGGCTGCCCTGGTAGAAGACGGCCGCCTGGCCGGGTGTCACCCCGCGCTGCGGCCGGGAGAACTCCACCTCCACCAGGCCGCCGCGGCGCGGATGGATGCGGCACGGCACGCCCGGATGGCGCGAGCGGATCTTGACCGTGGCCTCGATCGGCTCGCCCATGCCGGTCGAGGAGCCGTCGAGCATCGGCGCCTGCGCGGCGCCCGGATCGCGTCCGGTCCAGTGCAGGCGCTCGCCCCGCAGGCCGCGGGCCAGGAGCTCGTCCTGCCCGCCCACCACTACCCGGTTGTCTTGCGGGTCGATCGCCAGCACGTAGAGCGAGTGCCGGGCGGACAGGCCGAGGCCGCGGCGCTGGCCCACGGTGTAGCGGTAGTAGGGCTGTCCGGCGCCGAGCTCGGTCCCCGACGAGTCGACCAGCCTGGCCGGCACCCCGACCGCCGCACCGGCGAAGCGCTCCGGGGCCTCGGCCACTTGCGCCTCGACGAACTCCCGCACCCCCCCCGCCACGAAGCAGACCTCCATGCTCTCGCCCTTGCCGGCCACCGCCAGGCACGCCCGGCGGGCGAGCGCGCGCACCTCGTCCTTGCGCATCTCGCCGAGTGGGAAGAGAGCCGCGGCGAGCTGCTCGGCCGTGAGCTCGAAGAGGTAGTAGCTCTGGTCCTTGCCGGAGTCGACCGCGGCATGCAGCTCGGGCCCGTCGGCGCCGGGCAGGATGCGGGCATAGTGGCCGGTGGCCACACGCTCGGCCCCCAGGCGCCGCGCCCGCTCGAGCAACAGGTCGAACTTGATCCAGGTGTTGCAGCGCACGCAGGGGCTGGGGGTGCGTCCCGCCAGGTAGTCGGCGACGAAAGGATCGACGACCCGCGCGCGGAACTCGCGGTCGAGCCGCAAGGTGTAGTGCGGGATGCCAGCCTGCTGCGCCACGCGCCGGGCGTCTCCCAGGTCGAGGGCGCCGCAGCAGCGACCATGGACCGCTTCGCCCGAGCGGTCCCAGAGCAGCATGGAGAGCCCCACGACCGGCCGCCCGGCCGACGCCAGCAGCCACGCGGCGACCGAGGAGTCGATGCCGCCGCTCATGGCCGCCGCGATCAGGCCCTCGCTCCCGGCTCTCGTCGCCACGCCCTGCCCCTGATCCGCCCGATCGGCGCGATCGGCGCCATCGGAGCCCACGCCTCCGGCCCTCATCGCCTCTCCAGCGCGGCGGCCGTGACGGCCGCCGGGACCGCCACGGCCGTGGGCGCCGTCCGCGCCGCGGCCGGCGCGAAGCGGCGCAGCTCGGCCACCTCGCGGGCCAGGGCGGCCAGGAAGGCGTCCACCTCCCGCACCGTGTTGGTCATGCCAAAGCTGACGCGCAGCGACGACAGCGCCTCGTCCGCCGGCAGGCCCATGGCCAGCAGGGTCTCGCTCGGCTCGACCGTCCCCGAGGCGCAGGCCGAGCCGGTCGAGACCGCGAAGCCGGCGATGTCGAGGCGGATGAGCAGCGACTCGCCCTCGACGCCGGCGAAGGAGACGTGCGAGGTGTTGGGCAGGCGCGGCGCGGTGCGGCAGTGGACCGCGGCGCCGGGGATGCCCGCCAAGCCCTCTTCGCAGCGATCACGCAGCGCCGCGAGGTGGGCGCGGCGCTCGTCGAGCTCGGCCATGGCGATCGCCGCGGCGGCGCCCAGGCCGACGATCGCCGGCACGTTCTCGGTGCCGGCGCGGCGCCTGCGCTCCTGGCTGCCGCCGACCAGCAGGGGGGCGAGCTCGCGGCCGCCGCGCACCCACAGCGCCGCGGCGCCCAGGGGGCCATGGAACTTGTGGCCGCCCAGGGTCAAGAAGTCGACTCCCAGGCGATCGACCCGCACTTCGATCTTGCCCACCGCCTGCACCGCATCGCACAGCACCGCGATGCTCCTGTGGCGGCACTCGGCGGCGACCTCCTCGACCGGCTGCAGGGTTCCCACCTCGTTGTTGGCGAGCATCAGGCAGGCCAGCCTGGTGTCGCCGCGCAGCGCCGCGGTCACGGCGCCGGCGGGCACGACGCCATCGCCGGCGGGCGGCACCCGCGTCACGGCCACGCCGCCGCGCTCCAGGCGCGCCGCTGACTCGCGGATGGACGGGTGCTCGAGGGCCGAGATCACCAGGTGCCCGCCATCACCTCCCGCGGCGCTCGCCAGGACCGCATTGTTGGCCTCGGTCCCTGAGGCCGTGAAGACGATCTCCGGCGGACTGGCGCCGAGCAGGGCGGCCACCTGCTCGCGCGCCTCCTCGACGGCGTTGCGCGCCGCCTGGCCGAAGCGGTGCAGCGACGACGGGTTGCCATGGCTGGCTCCGAGCCACGGCAGCATGGCTTCGCGCACCCGCGGGTCGAGCGGGGTCGTCGAGTTGTGGTCCAGGTAGACGGCCGCCATGACCGCGCTATTGTATCTCCTGCCTGGCGCCCCTCTCCGCGGCATGGCGGGCCCCGTCTTTGCGCGCCGCGGCGGAATGGCGGCGCACCCGGCCCTGTTGGAACCGGTACCATGTCACCAGAAAGAAGCCGGATGGGGCGTCCAGGCGGTGCAGATAAGCGAAACTCGTTCGTGCGAACGCGATGCGCCGACACCGACATCTGATCTTCTTCCTGGCCTGCATCGGCTGCGCGGTCGTCCTCGGGCTTGCCGGCGCTTCCCCCGCGCGCGCATCGGCCGACAAGCAGACCCGCAAAGAGCAGAAGGAGGCGCTCAAGAAGCTGCCTCAGCAGTACCGCGACTGGTTGGAGGTGGTCGACCTGCTGATCACCAACCAGGAGCGCGCCGCCTTCCTGGCCCTCGACAAGGATTACCAGCGCGATGCCTTCATCAGCCGTTTCTGGGAGGTGCGGGAGCATGGGGCCGGCCGCGACTTCCAGCGGCAGTGGGAGGCCCGGATCGAGGAGGCCCGCGCCCGCTTCCACGGCCTCCTGGACGAGCGCGCGCGGGTTTTCCTGCTCAACGGCCCGCCCGGGGCCGTCGTGGTGGCGCACTGTGCCACCCTGCTCTGGCCGGTCGAGGGCTGGTATTACCGCCACGGCGAGCGCTATGCCGGCGAGTTCGTGGTGGTGTTCTACCAGCGCTGGGGGGCCGGCCCCTTCCGCATCTGGGAGCCCATGGATGGGCTGGGGGCCCTTTTCGTCGACGGCAACAACCGGCACAGCCTGAGCGAGATCGCCGGCAGCTGCCGCGACGGCGACACTCTGGCCGGCATGATCGGCTGGGTGGGGGGCCAGGGCCTGGGCTACGGCATGCTCGAGGCGCGGTTCGAGTCCAAGCCCGAGGGCCCCGGAGGCGAGTGGGTGAGCTCCTTCCACTCCTACTCGACCGACGTGTCCGCGGACGCCGTGCAGCTCGCGGCCAAGATCGACTACGCCTATCCGGGACGCGAGGGCGGCCGCACCGCCGTCCAGGGCGTGATCAGCGTGCGGGCCGGCTCCGCCGGGCTGCTGCGCCTCGGCGACCACCTCTCCTACGACCTGCTAGTGACCGGCGAGGTCCTGGAGGGCAAACATCTGTTCGAGAACTTCCGCTACAAGTTCGTCCTTCCCGGCAACGTCGGGGCAGACGCCGAGCTGCCGCTGGTCTTCCAGCGCCTGCTGCGGCCGGGTGAATACACCCTGATCGTCAAGGTCGAAGACCTCAACTCGCCCAAGATCTTCCGCGCCGAGCGCCGGCTGACGGTGCCCCGGGTCGACCAGGCCCTGCCCCCTCCCCTGCCGGGCGACCCGGAGACGGCGCGGCTGCTCGCCGAGTCCAACGCCACCGCCGCCCTTGGCGAGAACACCATCAAGCTCATTGCGCCGCGCGGCGAGCTGCAGACCGGGATGCTGCGCTTCGACACCGTGATCACCGGCAAAGAAGTCGATCACGTCGCTTTCGCGCTCGACGGCAAACCCGTGTTCACCAAGCGGCGCCCGCCCTACAGCGTCGAATTCGACATGGGCCGGCTGCCGCGCCCGCGCACCCTGGCCGCCACCGCCTTCGACGCCGCCGGCAACCAGCTGGCGAGCGATCAGCTCCTGGTCAACGCCGCGCCGCACCGCTTCCGCGTCCGGCTGACCGAACCGCAGCGCGGCAAGAGATACGAGAGCAGCCTGCTGGCCAAGGCGGAGACCGACGCTCCCGAGGACGAGGCGATCGATCGGGTGGAGCTCTACCTCAACGAGAGCCTGGTCGCGACGCTCTTCCAACCGCCCTACACCCAGCCGATCGTGCTGCCGAAGGAGTCTGTCGCTTACGTGCGCGCCGTGGCCTACACCGCCGACGGCAACTCGACCGAGGACATCGTCTTCATCAACTCTCCGGACAACGTCGAGCAGCTCAACGTCCAGTTCGTCGAGCTGTACACCTCAGTGCTGGACCGCCAGGGAAGGCCGGTGCAGGGGCTTTCCCAGAAGGATTTCAGCGTACGCGAGGACGGCACCCGCCAGGAGGTCGTACGCTTCGACCAGGTGACCAACCTGCCGGTGCATGCCGCGGTCGTGCTCGACACCTCCGCGTCGATGGAGAAGGCCCTCGATACGTCGCGCGAGGCCGCGCTGCGCTTCCTGCAAGACGCGATCAAGCCCAAGGACCGCGCCGCCGTCATCACCTTCAACGACCATCCCAACATCGGGGTCAAGTTCTCCAACGATTTGACCGCGCTGGCCGGAGGCCTGGCGGGGCTCAAGGCCGAGCGCGGCACCGCCCTCTACGACACGATCATCTTCTCTCTCTTCTATTTCAACGGCGTCAAGGGGCAGCGCGCCATCCTCTTGCTCTCCGACGGCAAGGACGAGGGCAGCCGCTTCAGCTTCGAGGATTGCCTGGAGTACGCGCGCCGGGCCGGCGTGACCATCTATTCGATCGGCCTCGGCGACCAGCTCGACAAGAAGAAGCTGTCGCGGATCTCCGAAGAGACCGGCGGCCGCGCTTTCTTCATCAAGAACGTCGGCGAGCTGGCGGCGATCTATGCCACCATCGAGGAGGACCTGCGCTCGCAGTACCTGATCGCGTATCAGTCCACCAACACCAGCACCGACGGCGCCTTCCGCTCCGTCGAGGTCAAGGTCGGCAGGTCGGGCGTCGAAGCCAAGACGCTGCGCGGGTATTACCCCTAGGTCGGGGGAAGGGGACGCCCCCTCCCCCTCACGCACCAACGATTCTCGTTTCAAGCACTGGTTGCCGGTCCTTGGTCCCGGCGGTAGGATCGGCGCGATGTCGGGCTTGCGTCGTGGTCTGTCTGTTCTCGCGTTGTCGATCTCGGCTCTGATCATCAGGCCGGCGGGCGCGGCCGAGCAGGCGCGGCCTGCCGAGCTGCCGGCCAGGTATGGCGAGTGGCTGGAGGAGGTGGCGCCGCTCATCAGCCCCAAGGAGCGCGCGGTCTTTCTCGCCTTGCAGCGCGATTACCAGCGCGACGCGTTCATTCAGCGCTTCTGGGCGGTGCGCGATCCGTTCCCGCAGACCGTGCGCAACGAGCTGCGCGACGCCTGGGAGGAGAGGGCGCGGCTGGCCAAGGAGCGCTACGGCGGCTACGGCGAAGACCGTGCCCGCATCCTGCTGATCAACGGCGAGCCCGCGCGCACGGTGCGCTCACACTGCTCCGACCTGCTGCTGCCTCTCGAGGCCTGGATCTACAACGGCACCGACCGCATCCACGGCGGCTTCGTGCTCGTCTTCGTGCAGCCGCAGGGGGCCCTGCGCGGCCCGTACCGGCTGTGGGCGCCGAGCGAGGGGCTGGACGCGCTGCTCAACCTCGACATCAAGGCGCGCGCGCCCGGCCGGACGCGGCTCGGCACGATCGCCGAGAACTGCCCGCAAGGCCAGGAGATCGCCGGCGACATCGCCTCGGCGGTGGACTGGACGCGTCTCGAGGCGACGGGAAAGGTGCTGCCCAGGCCCGCTGACGAGTGGCTCTCGGAGTTCACCTCCTACTCGACCGACGTGCCGGCCGGCGCGCCGAGCCTTCCCGCCCAGATCGAGATCTCCTACCCCGGCCGCTACGGAAGCCGCACGGTGGTGCAGGGGCTGGTGCGCGTGCCCAGGGAGGCGGTCGAGCCCGAGCGGCTGCAAGGCAACGCCTTCTACAATTTCCTGGTCGACGGCGAAGTGTTGCGCCGGGATGAGTTGTTCGAGCACTTCCGCTACCGCTTCAGCCTGCCGGCGTCCCAGGTCCCCCCCCAGGGAGAGCCCCTGATCCCCCTGGTCTTCCAGCGCTATCTGCGGCCCGGCGCCTACACTCTGATCGTCAAAGTCGAGGACAGCACGGGCAGACGCTTCTTCCGAGACCAGCGCGACCTCGACGTCCCGGCGGCGGCCGAAAGCGCAGTGGCCGCGGTTGCCGCCAATCCGGCGGGAGGAGCCGGCACCGTTATGGGGGGCGCGCCATCGGACGCGGCGGCTCCCGCGGCGGAAGGGACCGGTCCCGCGGCCGGCGCTTCGTCCCGGAGCGCGGCGGGGCGGGCTGCCCGGGCCGATGCCCTGCCCGAGCTCGCCGAGGCCAACGCCTCGCTCCACGCCGCCGAACGGACGATCCGCATCCTGCCAACGCCGCAGGAGTTGCTCACCGGCGCCCTGCGGGTCGAGGCGGTGACGACGGGAGAGGGGATCGGCCGGGTGAGCTTCCTGCTCGACGGCCACCCGGTGCTGGCCAAGAGCCGCGCCCCCTACAGCGTCGAGCTCAACCTGGGCGCCCAGCCGCGCCTGCACCTGCTCAAGGCGATGGCGCTTTCGGCTTCCGGCGAGAAGCTGGCCGAAGACCAGGTGGTGCTCAACGCCGGCCCCCACCGCTTCGCCGTGCGGCTGACCGAGCCGCAGAGCGGCAAGACCTACCGCGCGAGCCTGCGCGCCCAGGCGCAGGTCGAGGTGCCCGAGGGAGAGACTCTCGAGAAGGTCGAGTTCTTCCTCAACGACACCAGGCTGGCGACTCTCTTCCAGGCCCCCTTCGTGCAGCCCATCCTGATCCCGCAGAGCGGCAAGCTGTCCTACGTCCGCGCCGTCGCCTACCTGGCCGGAGGCAACAGCGCCGAAGACGGGGTGGTGGTCAATTCCCCGGATCCGGTGGATCGCCTCGACCTGCACTTCGTCGAGCTCTACACCACGGTGGTGAATCGCCGAGGCCTCACGGTCGAAGGGCTCGGCCGCGACGATTTCAAGGTCTACGAGGACGGCGTCGAGCAGACGGTCCGCCGCTTCGAGCTGGTCCGCGACCTGCCGATCTTCGCCGGGGTCCTGCTCGACACCTCCGGCTCGATGGCCGACCAGCTCGACAAGGCGGTCAACGGTGCGCTGAGCTTCTTCCAGACGGTGATCAAGCCGCGGGACCGCGCCGCGGTGATCACCTTCGCCAGCCAGCCGAACCTCGCGGTGCGCTTCACCAACAACCAGGAGGTGCTGGCGGGCGGCCTCGCCGGCCTCACCGCCAATGGCAACACGGTGCTCTACGACACCGTGATCTTCGCTCTCCATTACTTCGGCGGCATCCGCGGCAAGCAGGCGATCATCCTGCTCACCGACGGCAAGGACGAAGGGAGCCGCCACTCCTACACCGAGGCGCTCGACTACGCGCGGCGCAGCTTGGTGGCGTTCTACCCCGTCGGCGTAGGGATCGCCAGCCAGCCGGACATCCGCCTGAAGCTCCAGCAGCTCGCCGAGGAGACCGGCGGCCACTCGTTCTTCATCGAGCGCTCGTCCGACCTGGCCAGCATCTACAAGTCCATCGAGAAAGAGCTGCGCTCGCAATACCTGGTCGCCTATCAGTCCTCCAAGCCGGGAAACGACGGCAAATTCCGCGCCGTCGAGGTCAAGCTCTCCCGCCCCGGCCTCGAGGCCAAAACGATGCGCGGGTACTATCCCTGAGAGCGTTCCAGCCGCGCCTGGTTCTTGCCTCGGCCTCGCCCCGCCGGCGCGAGCTGCTCTCCGGCCTCGGGCTGTCCTTCGAGGTCCGCGTTTCCGGCGTCGACGAGACGCCCTGTCCGGGAGAAGAACCCGCCGCGTGCGTGCGGCGGCTCGCGAGCGAGAAGGCCGAGACCCGGGGCGGCCCGGACGAACTGGTCCTCGCCGCCGACACCATCGTGGTGATCGACGGCGAGATGCTGGGCAAGCCGCGCGATCCCGGCGACGCCCGCCGCATGCTGCGGCGCATCGCCGGCCGCCGGCACGAGGTGCTCACCGGTGTCGCCCTCCACGACGCCGCGCGCGGCCGCCGCGCCGCCGTCGTGGCCAGCTCGCACGTCGAGATGGCCCGCATGAGCGAAGAGGAGATCGCCTGGTACGTCTCCACCGGCGAGCCGCTCGACAAGGCCGGTGCCTACGCCGTCCAAGGCCAGGGCGCCCTCTTCGTCGACGCCGTCTTCGGCAACTACACCAACGTCGTGGGGCTGCCGCTCCCTGCGACCTACCGGCTCTTCGATGAGCTCGGCTACGCCCTGCGCGATTTCTTGCGGCCCCGCCTCACCCTCCGAACTTGATGGGGTCGCCGAGCTCTTCGAGGGAGAAGTTGGCCATGATCTGGTGGCCGTTGAAGTCGAGGACGCGGATGTCCTCCTCGCGCTCGAGATCCTTGATGATGTTGGCGAAGGAGTGCTCGTAGCGGCCCTTGACGGCTTCGAGGTCCACCTCGTAGGCGATGAACTTGTCGATGCCCTTGTAGCGCAGCTTGCTCACCAGGCGCTCGTCGGTCAGCTTCGGGTAGGTCGAGAGGACCAGGATCGGACCGGTGCCGGTGAAGATAAGGTAAGCGCGGATCGCGGCCTTCGGGCTCATCGCGTGGCTGTCCCCCATTGAACGGTTGCAGCGAAACTAACGTCCCCGAGATGCAGTGTCAACCGCGCCGGGCGGCCGTTCGGCTGGCAGGGCGACAGGCCGGCGTTGCGGTTAGAGTTAGAGTTCGGGCATGAGGCGGATCGGGGAGAACGTCAAGGGGGCTCCCGCGGTGGTGCTGGTGAGGCCGCGCGAGGAGGGCAACGTCGGGGCGGCGGCGCGGGCGATGGCCAACATGGGCCTTTCCCGGCTCATCCTGGTCGAGCCGGCGGCGCCGATTGACAAGGTGGCGCGGGCCTTCGCGGTTGGAGGGCGGCCCATCCTGGACGGCTGCCAGCGGACCGCGAGCCTCCGCGAGGCGCTCGCTCCCTTCGCGCGGGTGGTGGCGACCACGTCGTCCCGCGACCGGCAGACAGGCTCGGCCCCGATTGCTCCATCGCAGCTTCCCGCCTTGCTGGCGCAGGACCCTCCCGGCACCGCCGCCGCCCTGGTCTTCGGCCCCGAGGTCGGCGGCCTCACCAATGACGAGCTGGCGCTAGCCAGCCTGCTGGTCACCATCCCCTGCGCGCCGGCTCTTCCGACCCTCAACCTGGCACAGGCCGTCCTCATTCTCGCCTACGAGCTCCACCTTGCCGCCGCCCCCGCGCGTGTGGTTCGTCCACCTGGTGGGGATCCGGCTGGATCGCGCGGGGACCGCGTGCCGCCGGCGGCCACCGGCGAGCTGGACGGCCTGTTCGATCAGCTCACCCCGCTGCTCGCGCGCATCGGCTTCGCGCGTGACAGCACCTTCTCCGGCGTGTTGCGCGACCTGCGCCATCTCGCCGCCCGCGCCGGACCGTCCCGCCGCGAGGTCGCCATCTTGCGCGGCATCTGCCGCCGCGCACACTGGTCGCTGGTCCGCCGCGGCACGGACCGGGACGGCTAGGCTTCTCTCTTCAGGTCTTCGAGAGCGTCCTGGTGCAGGTCTTCCTTGGCGAAGCCGCGCACCACCATCTGGTAGGTGAGCGCGGCCATGCAGCGCCGTGCCACCTTGCGCACGCTGGAGGGGTGGTAACCCATCCGCTCGGCGACTTCGGAGGAGTCGTAGCCGAGCCCATAGCGCAGGCGGAGGAGCTTGCGGCAGCGCGGCGGCAGCTCCTCGAGGAGATTGTTGAGGTCCAAGAGCAGCTCGGCGCGCTCCTGCGGGGCCACGACCGGCTCCGACAGGAGCTCGAGGAGGACCATGTCGACGGAGTTATATAGGCTGGCGCGGCGCTTGCGCCAGTAGACGATACAGCGATTGCGCAGCGTCACCACCAGCCAGGCTTGCGGGTCCTGGATCTCGTGCCATTTCTGGATGGTCGAGACCAGCGCCTCTTGTACGAGGTCTTCGGCGTCATGCGCCGGGATGCGATAGCGGCCGAGCACCTGCTTGAGGCGCGGCCGGATCCGGAGCAACAGCTCGTCGATCGATTCCCTCTCCAACGGCTCGTCGTGGACTGCCATGCTTGCTGGGCTTTCGGGCGCACTCCGCGCGTCTACGCGCCAATGATAAACCCGGCGCGCCGCAGTTGCTACCTGGCGGCTCATTCCGAGCCCCCGGGCGCTGCCTGGAGGCTCGGGACTCTCCTCAGGGCGCCGGCTAGCCGGCATCGGGCCGCGAGAAGCAGGAGTGATAGACTCCCGCCCCACATGATCACGACCCTCGAATCCCGCTCGCAGGTGGCGTCCAGCCTCGATCTGGCTCCGATCATCGCCGTCGTCCGCACCGCCTCGACGCAGGAGGCGGAGCGGCAGGCGCACGAGCTCGCCCGCTCCGGGATCGAGCTGATCGAGATCACCTTCACGGTCCCCGACGCGCCCGCGCTGGTCCGCCGGCTGCTCGCCGAGCGCGCCGCCTCCGGACCTCCCTGGATCGGCATGGGGACGGTGACGACGGCGGCGCGCGCCCGCGAGGCCGGGGCTGCCGGCGCCGAGTTCTTCGTGACCCCCAACGTCAACGAAACGGTGGCGCGGCAAGCGCGCGAGGCCGGTCTCTTCCTGGTGATGGGCGCTCTCAGTCCGAGCGAGATCGTGGCGGCGCACGAGCTGGGGGCCGACCTGGTCAAGGTCTACCCGCTGCCGCCGGTGGGCGGGCCCGCCTACCTGTCGACCGTGCGCCAGCCCCTGGGCGACATCCGCATGCTAGCCGCGGGGGGATTCTCGGTCGAAGAGATCACCGCCTACCGGCGGGCCGGCGCGGCCGCCTTCGGGATCGGCTTCCCCCTGCTCGCCGGAGCGGAGCCGGAGGGCGGAGCCGGCGACGGCCTGCGGCGGCGCATCGCGCACGCGCTCGCTCTCGCACGCGGCAGGGAGAAGCCATGACCGCGCCCACGACGACTCCCGCCTTGCAGGTCGTCTTCGATCCGACTCCCGAGATCTACGCCACGGATACCGCGGGCTCGTTCAACTATCCGCTGCTGGTGGCCGGCAAGGCGTTCCTGGCCTCAGGGTCCTACGACGAGGTGCGCTTCGTCTTCTCGATCTGGCACCCTTCCGGTCAGCGCACGATCGATCTCGACCGCGCCTATGTCGAGCTGCGCGCCTCTTTCGATTCGGAGGAGGAGCACTGGACCAAGATCGCCGAGATCGAGCCCGTCGTGCCTCCGTATGCCGGCGGCGAGAGCTTCGACGGCTGGATCGTGTTGCCGATCCTCGGCAGCACGACCGCCTTCGCGCTGGTGGGCAGCGGCTTCGAGCCGCGGGCCAGGCTGCAGATCCGCGCCAGCGCGTACTTCGTGGCCTGATCTTTGAGCCATCTGCAACTCCTCTCCCGGCTCGCGCAGCCGCTTCCTGCCGGCGAAGGCAGGATAGTGCTGCTGGTCATCGACGGCCTGGGCGACATCCGCACCGAGACGCAGCCCGCGACCGCGCTCGAAAGCGCCGCCCTGCCCACTCTCGACGGTCTCGCCCGCCGCTCGGCGCTCGGCCGCCTGGTCCCGGTCGCGCCCGGGGTGACTCCGGGGAGCGGACCCGGCCACCTGGCCCTGTTCGGCCATGATCCCACCAGCCCCGAGGCCGACATCGGGCGCGGCGTCCTCGAAGCGCTCGGCGAAGGCGTGCCGGTCGCTCCCGGCGACGTTGCGGCGCGCGGCAATTTCGCCACCGCCGACGCCGCCGGCAACCTGACCGACCGCCGCGCCGGCCGCATCCCTACCGAAGAGTGCCGCCGCCTGTGCGCGGCAATCAACGCCGCACTCGCAGCCGCACCCCCTCCCGGGGCGGAGGTGACGGTCGAGCCAGGGGAAGGGCACCGCTTTGTGCTGCTGCTACGCGGACAGGGGCTGTCGCCGGAACTCGAGGACACCGACCCGCAGCGGCTGGGGGTGCCGCCGCTGCCCATCCGCGCGCGCGGTCCGCAAGGCGAAAAGACCGCCGCCGCCGCGCGTCACGCGATGGCCGTGATCGAGCGCGTGCTGGCAGCAGAGCCGCGCGCCAACCGGGCGCTGCTGCGCGGCTTCTCCCAGCTCCCGCACCTGCCCAGCATGCGCGACCTCTATCACCTGGACTGCGGCGCCTTCGCCGGCTACCCGCTCTATCGCGGCGTCGCCGCGGCCTGCGGCATGGAAGTGGTTCCCTGCGGTAAGAGCGCAGGCGAGATCTTCGCAGCCGTGCGGGGCCACTGGGACCGCTTCGACTTCTTCTTCGTTCACGTCAAGCAGGCCGACCAGGCCGGCGAGGACGGCGACCTGGCGGCCAAGGTGCGAGTGCTCGAGGAGGTCGACGGGGCGCTTACCGGCCTGCTCGCGCTGCGCCCCGCCGTCTTCGCGGTCACCGGCGACCACTCCACCCCCGCCCCGCTCAAGGCCCACAGCTGGCACCCCGTCCCCCTGCTCCTCCACTCGGACAGCTGCTCCCGCGACGGCAGCACCGAGCTCAGCGAGCGCGCCGCCGCCCGCGGCGAGCTCGGCACCATTCCCTCCTACCAGCTCTTCGGCCTCCTCCTCGCCAACGCCGGACGCCTCGCCAAGTACGGCGCCTAAGCGTTTTCTTGAGAGGGGCTAGCGGAAGCCGCGTCTGAGCTCGCGGCTGAAGGCGGTGAAGGCTTCGTCTCCCCACAGGCAGATGACGACCCGTTCGAGCTTGGTCCCCCCCTGAAGGTAGCGATGGATCTCGGTGAGCATGATGCGCGCGGCGCGCTCGACAGGGAATCCGAAGACGCCGGTCGAGATCGCCGGCAGGGCGATCGACTTCAAGCCGCGGCGGTCGGCAAGGGCCAGCGAGGAGCGCACGGCCGAGGCCAGCTTCTTGTCCTCGTCGCCCTCTCCCATGCGCGGACCCACGGCATGGATCACCTGGCGGGCCGGCAGGTTGCCGGCGCCGGTCATCACCGCGGTGCCCACCGGCGTGCGGCCGATGCGGTCGCACTCCTCCTGGATGGAGGGCCCGCCGCGCTCGCGGATCGCTCCGGCGACGCCCGAGCCCAGCCGCAGCTTCTCGTTGGCGGCATTGACGATGGCATCGACTTCCAGCCGCGTGATGTCCCCCTCGACCAGCTCGAGCTGGGTGCGCTCCAGGGTCACCGCCAGGCTCCTGTCGCTCTTCTTCTCGATCTTCTTGTCGATCATCGTCTCCCCGGATCTCCTCCCCAGCGTCTCCCCTGATTCTACCAAGGCCGGCCAGGCGCCCGCTTCCGGGGTGCCCGGACCGTGCCAAAGAGCGCCGTTCCGGCGCTGAGGTAGACTCCGGGCCGCCATGTGGATGGAGCTGCGCAAGGAGCTGGCCGCCGAGCTGACACGGGTGATCCGCGAGCGCTTCGCTGCCGATCACGAGCCGGTCCTCGAAGTGCCGCCGCGCCGCGATCTCGGCGACCTCGCCACTCCGGCTCCCATGCAGCTCGCCCGCGTTCTCAAGCGCGGCCCGCGGGCGATCGCCGAGCAGATCGCGGGCAACCTGCGGCTGCCCGCGGTGGTGCGCGAGGTCAAGGTCCTCGGGGCGGGTTACCTCAATTTCTTCCTGGCGCGCCGCGCTTTCGCCGCCGGCCTGCTCGACGCTCCCCTCCTGCCAGGCGGCATCCGCTTCGCCAAGGTGATCATCGAGCACACCAATATCAACCCGAACAAGGCGGCGCACATCGGCCACCTGCGCAATGCGGTTCTCGGCGACGTGCTGGCGCGCTGCATGAAGAGCCTTGGCTATGCCGTCGAGGTGCAGAACTACATCGACGATACCGGCGTCCAGCTGGCGGACGTGGTCGTCGGCTTCCTCGACCTGCGCGGCGCCTCGCTGGCCGACGTCGCCGCGGTCCCCGATCCGTTCGACTTCCACTGCTGGGACCTCTACGCCGAGGTGCGCCGGTGGCACGAAGGCCATCCCGAGCGCCAGGCACTGGTGCGGGAGACGTTGCATCAGATGGAGATCGGACGCGGCGAGCGGGCGGAGGCGGCGCGGCTGGTGGCGCGGCGCGTGGTGCGCCGGCACCTGGCCACCATGCGCAGGCTGGGCGTCACCTACGACCTGCTCACCCGCGAAAGCGACATCCTGGCGCTCGACTTCTTCGCCAACGCCTTCCACCAGCTCAAAGAGCGCGGCGCCGTCCATCTCGAGACCGCGGGCAAGAACGCCGGCTGCTGGGTGATGCCGCTCTCCGAGAGCGAGGAGTTCGCCGGCCTCGAGGACCCCGACAAGGTGATCGTGCGCTCGGACGGCACCGTGACCTACGTCGGCAAGGACATCGCCTACCAGATGTGGAAGTTCGGCCTGCTGGGGCGCGACTTCGGCTATCGCTTCTGGCAGGAGGAAGGAGTGTGGGAGACCTGCGCCAACGGTGCCGAGGTCCATCCCCTGTTCGGCCGCGCCCATCGCGTGATCAACGTCATCGACGTCCGCCAGAGCTACTTGCAGAAAATCGTGCGCGCCGGCCTCGAGGCGCTCGGCCACGAAGCCGAGGCGGAGCGCTCGATCCACTTCGCCTACGAGATGGTCGCTCTCTCGCCGGCCACCGCGCGCCTGTTCGGCTTTGCCGGCGAAGAGGGAAGCGGCGACAGAGTCCTGGAGATGTCGGGACGCAAGGGAGTCGGGGTCAAGGCAGACGACCTCATGGACCGTCTCGAAAGCAAGAGCCGGGAAGAGATCGGCAAGCGCAACCGCGAGCTCGGCGGCCTCGAGCTGGACAGCCTGGCGCGCGAGATCTCGACTGCCGCCCTGCGTTTTTTCATGGTCAAGGCCTCGACCCACCGCGTCATCGCCTTCGACTTCGACGAGGCGCTCAACTTCGAGGGCGAGTCGGGGCCCTACTTGCAGTACTCCCTGGTGCGCGCCCGCAATATCCGCAGGCGATTGCGGGAAGAGGGCCTGGCCACGGACGTTTCCGCCTCCGAGGTGCGGGAGCTGCCGCCGGGACACCTCGGCGACGAGCTCTGGGACCTGGTCCTGGCCGTCGCCCAGACCGGCGAGCTGGTCGAGAAGGCAGGGGAGTCGCTCGAGCTGTCGCTGGTGGCGCGCCATGCGCTGGAGATGGCGCAGCTCTTCAACACCTTCTATCACCGCCATCCGATCCTCCAGGAAAAGGACCCGCAGCTCCGCGCCGCCCGGCTGGCGACGGTGACAATATTTCGTCGCGGGCTGGAAACCCTGGGCGAGCTGCTCGGCATCCCCTTGCCGGAGAGAATGTGAGCCGGCCATGGTCACACGTCAGGGCTCTTGACACACCGCGCTGCCGCGTCATGGGGGCCGCCCGATAGGATGATGTGACATGGACCCCGGCGAGATCGGCAGCGGGGAGACTGCCGGCCCGCGGGCCGGACGCAAGGCGATCTCGCCCTGGATCTACGCCGGCTGCGGCTGCGCCCTGCTCGCCGGATGCGCACTGGTGGCCTTGGTCCTCGCGGCCGCCTGGTTCGGACGCGAGGTGCGCTCCGCCATGCGAGCGGACCCCCGCACGCGCGCCGAGAAGGTGCGGTCCATCCTTCCCTACCGCGAGCTGCCACCCGGCTACTATCCGGCGGCAGCCTTCTCGGTTCCCGCGGTGGTCGATTACGCGATCCTGTCCGACAGAGACCCCGGAGATCGCCCGCGCCCGCGCCGAAGGCCCCCCGGGTTCGGCGCCCGCGGTTTCATCTACTTCCGCATGAGGTTCCACCTCAACGCCTCGGGCGACGAAGGGCTGCGGCGCTGGATCGACAGGCAGGAAGGCCCGCCGCGCTGGTTCCCGTCATCCGGACGGAGCCTTCGCCCGCGGCTCCTGGGCCGCGGCTCCTTTTCGTCGGGGGAGGCGAGAATCTCCTTCATCTCCTTCCGCAATACCTTCCGCCGGGACGGCAGCAGGCCCGAAGGCGTGATCGCCACCGGCCTGGTCATCCAGTGTCCAAACGACCACCTCTACCGCAAAGGAACCTGGTTCGCTCCCGACCCCGCACCCGGGCAGCCCGCCGAGACGGCCGACCTCGCCGGCACCCCGGCCGACCCGAAAGCCCTCGCCGACTTCGCCTCCCACTTCCAGTTCTGCCAAGGCCGCTGAGCCCGCCAAACCTGGCGCGCGGGATTCCGGAGACAGCGCATGTATTAAACTGACGCCGGACTGGTGCCAATACTCAACGCCGGAGAGCTGGAAGACAACGTCCCTGGCGCTTACCCTGCCGTACCGATAAATGGAGGAACGTTTTCATGCCTGGCTTCTTCAAGCGGCTCCTTCTCGGCGCTCCGGGTGTACCAAGGGTCAAGGCACCGATCCTTGGAATTCTTGATCTTTCCGGAGGCGAGGGAGCAGAGATCGCCGCCGCCGATCAAGGTACTCTGGGTCCTCTTTTCGCAAGTGTGACCACGAGCACCGACCGAGTGCCTATCTGCAACGTATTACTTCTCTACTGCAAGGTAGCCTCAGATGGGATAATATCAGGGTGTTCGCTCGGTCTTCGAGAGATAATTCGCGACTCTGCAGCCCAGGTGGTCGTTCTCGCGATGCCGAACAACAACGACGCCTATATGGCAGCGGCGAAGAAGAAGCGGTATGGTCGCGCCAATCTCGTCTTTATTTTCGACCGCGAGGGTAACGCATTTGGCATTTTCTTCCATCGACTGTTCACAAAGATGAAAGAGGGAACCTCTATGCCGGTAGCCTGGGTTCAGCTCGCGCCTCAGATTCCAGGCATGGAGCATGAGGAGGTCCCGTCTTCGTACTGCATATTCGAAGTAGGCCAGCTGGCATTCTACTGAAGGCTGCCGGCAGGGATAGGGCGACTCTCGCCGTCAGTTGCAACCCCTCAGCGGAGAGGCACCTTTCTCAATCCTCCTCGTAGCTGATCTCCAGCCGGCGGATGCGCTGGGCGGAGAGGGCGAGGAGGGCGGCGGCGAGGAGCAGCAGGCTGCCCGCGGCGGCCCAGCGCGGGGGGGCGTCGGAGAGCAGGGCGAAGGGCCCCTGGGAGAGCGGCACCGGGCAGAGCGACTGCAGGTAGTGGATGACGGAGATCTTCTTGAGCAGCGGCGGCAGCAGGAAGTGGATCGATTCCCAGCCGAAGACCAGCAAGGCCGGCACCGCGGGGCTCTTGAAGAAGAAGCCGAAAGCGAGGAACACCGCGCCGTAACCGAGGCAGGCGAGGACGGTGACCAGCAGGTAAGCACCGAGATGGGCGGGCCCGGGCCCGTTGAGCATGAAGCGCTCGACCGCGCCGGTGTCGTAGGGAAGATAGGTGAGCAAGAAGGAGGCGAGCGTCGAAGCGCCGAAGAGGACGATCGCGACCAGCGCTCCGGCCAGGAACTTGGCCGCCAGCAGGATCTCGCGCCGCACCGGCGCGAGCAGGTAATAGTGCAGGCTGCGGTCGAGCATCTCGCGCCGGATGAGATTGCCGAAGATGGCCACGCAGGCGAGGAAGATGACGATCCGCAGGATGAATTCCTGGTATTGATGGGCGAAGACGAGCGTCGCCCTGCCGACGTTGGTCGGGTCGCCGAGCATGGCGGGAAAGCCGCGGCTGACGATGGCGAACAGCACCGGTATCGCCACCGGTCCGAGGGCGAGCAGGTAGAGCCAGAGGCCGCGCCGGCCGAAGAATCCCTTGCGCAGCTCGAGCCGCAGGATGGCGAGGACCTGCCTGCGCCACAGCCCCCAACCCCGAGGCGACGGCGGGATGGGCGGCGCGGTCATGATTTGCCTCCAGGCGAGCCGATCAGGTACTGGTAGACGGCCTGAACGTCGGCGTCGGCCGGAGCCACCGCCTCCAGGCCGGGGTCGTCTTCGAGCACCACCTGGCTGAGCAGCGGGTAGAAGCGGTCGGCGTCGCGGGTGCGCACCAGCAGGCTCCGCCCGTCGTCGAGGATTCGCGCCTCGACCACGTGGTCCTGCTCGAACAGGCGAGAGGCGACGAGGGCGGGGCGGGCGCAGCGGATCAAGACCTGGATGGGGTGCTGCTTCTCCATCTCGTCGCGCACCCCGACGATGTTGCCCTCCGCCACCACGTAGCCGCCGTTGAGCAGCACCACCTGGTCCGAGATCAGATCCACCTCGTGCAGGATGTGGCTCGAGACGATGACGTACAGCCCGCCGGCGGCGAGCTCGCGAAACAGCGCGATGACCTCCGCCCGCGCCATCGGATCGAGTCCGTTGAGCGGCTCGTCGAGCACCAGCACCGAGGGCTGGTGGGCGATCGCCTGGGCCAGCTTGATGCGCTGCCGCATCCCCTTGCTGTAAGCGGCGACCTTGCGCGGGGCGGCCTCGACCAGATCGACGCGCTCGAGGGCGCGCCAGGTCAGGGCCTCGGCCTCGTCGCGTTCCAGGCCATGGACGAGCAGCAACGAGTGGATGAACTGGTAGCCGGTGAGGCCGCGCGGGAAGGCGTCGTATTGGGTGGAGTAGCCGACGCGCTTGAACAGCTCCTCGGGGCGGCTGGCGGGGATGCCCAGCACGCTGACCGCGCCGCGGGTCGGCTGCAACAGTCCGGTGATCAGGTTCATGAGCGTCGTCTTGCCCGACCCGTTGGGCCCGACCAGGCCGGTGATGCCCGGCGGGATCGACAGGCTCACGCGGTTGACCCCCAGGACCTCGCCGTAGAACTTGGAGACGTCGTCGAACACCACCCGGAGGTCCGCCGCCGCGGCGCCCGGATCCAGCGCCCTCGCCGCGCCGGGATTCGGCGCGCTCACCGCACCACCTCGTAGGCCCGCACCCGCCGCGCCAGCAGCCACAGGCAGGCCAGGAAGAGCCCGGCTAGCGCCGCCGCCGCCGCGCCGGCCGGCAAGTCGACGCTGCTCTCGACTCCGAACAGCCCGGCCCACAGCGCGGCGATCAAGTGCCAGAGAGAGAGCAGCCACGCCCAGTGCGTGTCGAGGGCGACGTTGACCGCCTTGGCGAAGCCGATCGGCACCAGGAACAGCGCGATCAGCGCGATCCGCGCCACCGGACGCCATTTCACCCAGGCGGAGATGGCGAGCGCGGGCAGCGACAAGGCCAGGATGCACATGCAGCTCCCGGCGATCACGGCGCCCGCGATGCGCAGGTTCTCGCCGATCCAGCCGGCTCCTTCGAGGTAGCCCTGAAAGAAGAACAGCAGGAGGCCCGGCACCAAGGTGATGAGCGACAGCAGGTAGACGAGCACCGCGAGCTTTCCGGCCACGTACTCGGCGCGCGAGAAAGGACGCGACAGATAGAGCGCCAGACCGTTGTTGCGCAGATCGGGCGAGAGCAAGGCCGGAGCGACCAGCAGCACCAGCACCGCCGACTCGATGCCCTGGAACCACATGCCGAGCCAGAAGAAGCGGGCGTCGATCAGCAGCTTGTCCTTGAGCCTGTCGAGCGGGATCTCGAGGAGCTGCAGGGCCGGGAGGTTGTGGCGAAAGTAGATCACCAGCATGCTGATGAACGGGGCGACGAAGCAGAGCGCGAAGAAGGCGACGAACAGGCGCTTGCGGAACACCTCCCGCAGCGCGTAGCGCGGCACGATGAGGAAGCGCGACCAGGCCGGGGTGAGCTCCCCGTCGTACCGGCGGTAGGTGCGCTCATAGACCGCCATGGCTGCCGCTCCCTTCCATGGCTTGCAGGAAAATGTCTTCCAGCGAGGTGCGTTTGAAGTCGAGGCGGCGGATCTGGAGCTGCCGCTCGGCCGCCAGGCGGAACAGGTCGCGCACGCCGACGCCTTCGGGCAGCACCAGCTTGAGCCGCTGCCGGAAACCGGCCGCGCATTCGCATCCCAGCGCTTGTGCGGCCGCCGCGAAGGCGCCGATGCCGTCCTCGCCGCGGCCGGTGCGCACCTCGAGCTCGAGGAACCTGCGGTTGGCCCGGCGCTCCTCCTCGAGGTTGGCGTAGACGGCGATCTGTCCGGCCTTGAGGACCAGCACCTCTTCGCAGCACTCCTCGACGTCGCGCAGCAGGTGCGAGGAGAGGATCACTTTCACGTCGCCCTTGTCGCGGATGCCGCGGATGAGCTCGAGCATGCGCTCGCGGGCCGGCGGATCGAGGCCGTTGGTCGGCTCGTCGAGAAAGAGCAGGCGGGGGCCATGCGCGAGGGCCTGGGCCAGCTTGGCGAGCTGCTTCATGCCCAGCGAATAGCTGCCGACCTGCCGGTAGCGGGCCTCGCCCAGCCCCACGTAGAACAGCGCCTCGTGGGCGCGCTCCAGGGCATGGGCGGGGGGCAGGCCCGACAGCTCGGCCATCAGGCTGACGAAGCGCACGGCGCTCATGCCGGCAATGAAGGCGTCGGTCTCCGGCATGTATCCCATCAGGGCGCGGATCGCCCGTCCCTCGGCACGGATGTCGCGGCCGAAGACGCGGGCGGTGCCTGCCGCGGGCGGATGGAAGCCCAGGAGGGTGTGCAGCAGCGTGGTCTTGCCGGCGCCGTTGGGGCCGAGCAGGCCGATGCAGCGGCCGGAGAGGGAAGCCGTCAGGCCGCGCAGGATCGGCCGGCGGCCGAAATGAACGGTGAGCCCGTCGAGCTCGACGATGGGCGCACCGGCGACCGGATCGCCGCCCGGCTCCTTGCCCGGACGGCCGCGCGGTTCGCCGGACTCGGCGGGCGGCGTGCCTGGCGGTTCACGGCCAGGCACGTCGAGCGAAGGACTCGGAGCTCCTCCTGTCATGAACCCTCACCGCCGGACGCGGCAGACGCCGAGACTAGCGAGCCTCCACCTGCGCCGGCGCCGGACTGGCATCTCGATGCTGCTCGATGTGGCCCAGGATGGCGCCGAAGCCGGTCAGCATGGCGAGGTTGCGGCCGAGGGGGCCGAGCTCGCTGCGTCCGGCAAAGACGATCCGGCTCTCTTCGGCGTAGGCGTAGAACAGCGACGGGCCCTTGAGCAGGCCGCCGAGGGCGGAGTCCGGCGCGGCGCCGGCGCCGGCTGGCCTCCCAGGCAGGACCTGTCCCATCGAGGAGATCACCGGCGCCACGTTCTGATAGAAGAGGGCCGACACGTTGATCTGCCCGTCACGGCCGAGGAGATCGCGCAGCTTGGCGACGCCGGCCAGCGTCGTTCCCGAGGCGCGCTGCTGCAGCGCCTGGTCGAGGAGCGCCTTGGCGGGCGCCGCCAGCAGGTAGCCGCCCTCGAACAGGTAGTGAATCTCCTGGCCGGTCTGCGCTCCGAGGAGCGAGTAGTAGGTGCGCCCGCCGGAGCGCTCTTCGCGCAGCTCGAGCTGCGGGCGGCCGGCGGCGCGCAGCTCCTGGTTGGCCTGAGCGACTGCCCGCGCGAACGTCTGCTGCAAGCGGACCGGGTCGTAGACCTCGACCACCAGTCTCCAGCTCGGGCTGGGCAGCAGCGGACCGTCGATGCCGAGCGCGACCTCCCCGCCGAGCGGCGCCGCGAGGTCGTCGCGCAGGTTGAAGCCGTGCTCGGTTTCCGCTTTGGCCAGCTCAGCGGCGAGCTGCGGGCTGACGTTGAGCAGTTGATCGAGCAGCGTCACAGGACTCTTTACGACGAAAGCCGCCACCAGGTTTGCGTCGGGGGAGAAGAATTGGAGGCTTCCCATCGGCCCCGGGGCGGCGAGCCAGGAGGAAATGCCGCGGCGCGGCTGATCGAAGGTCAGCGCCGCCCGGGTCTCGCCGCCGCCCTGCTCTTCGCGGTAGTTGACGATGAAGTTGTCGAGGTCGTAGATCCCGAGCTGTTCGGCGATCTTCTCGTGCTCGGCGTTCTGGCCGCTGCCGCGCCGCGCGGCGACGAGCCGCGCCAGGTCAGCCGAGAAGAGCCAGCCCGCGCCGTCCGCATAGGCCTGGGCGATCCGGTCGTGGAAGCGGCTGGCGACAAAGGGGTTGGCCGCTCCCGCGCGCAGCTTCGCCACCTGGGCGAGTTGCTCGAGGCTCGGCGAGGCGGCGAAGAGGCCGTGCCCCACCCACAGGAAAACCTGCCGGCCGTCGGCGCCGTTCCCCGACCCGGTCCCGGCTGCCGCCACGGAGGGGTCGTCGACGATACGCAGCAGCGGCTGGCCCGGCGCGCCGGCCGTCCCCGGGGCCTGGCGCCGCAGATTGATGGCGGCGACCTCCTGCTCCAGCGTGGCGCGGAAGGCGGCCTCCCGAGTGACTTCGGCGAGCAGCACCGGGAGAGCGCCGGAGTGGCCGCCGGAGGTGCCCGGGCTGCCGGCGCTGTCTGAACTGTCTGAGACAGGGCCGGCGGCGATGACGAGCTCATCGCCAAGATTCTTCCCCAGGTCGCCGATCTGGCGGATAAGGTCGCGGAACCGCTCCTGGTTGGCGGAGGTGCCGAGCGCATCGCTCCACCACTGCCGCAGGACGTCGCTTGCGGCGATCCGTTGATCGAGCAGGCGATGGGTCTCGCCCAGGCTGGAGGCGATGTTGGGGAGCGCCACATAGATGGTCGTCCCGGCGGGAACCAGGTCGAGAAGGCGCGTCGAGCCGCGCAGCCCCGGGGCAGGCACCTGCTGGTCGATCGCCTGCGCAGCCGCGGTCAGCTCGGCGAGCAGCCCTTGGTAGCGTGTGGCGTCGCCGCTCCAGGCGATCTCCTGCCGCACCGGCACCCGGGCCAGGTTGGCGCGGGTCGTCAACTGGCCGCCGGGATGCAGGATGGTGTCGCGCTGCGACTGGGTGACCCGCACCTCGCCACCGACCACCGAGACTCGCGATCCCTTGGTCCCGTGGTTGACCGCGAAGATGGTGCCGGTCACCGCGACCAGGCAGTCGTCGGTCGCCACGTAGAGGTGGCGCGGGCGCTGCTTGGCGGCCTGCACGATGACCTGGCCGCGCTGCAGGCGAATAGTGTTGCCCTTGCGGCCGGCGGCCAGGGACAGGTCGGTGCGCCCGCTCATCTCGATCAACGAGCCGTCGGTCATGCGCACCAGGGCCCGCGAGTCCTTGGCGGTGCGGATCTCCTCTCCTCGCGCCACGGCGTCGCCCGCGCCGATGGGAAAGCTGCTCTCGCCGGAGACCTGGTACAGGCTGCCTTCGATCCTTTCCACCCGGGCCATGCGCGCGCCGCCCAAGGTGGGGAGGACCTGCTGGGCCAGCCAGAGCACGCCGGCGCCAAGAGCGGCGGCCAGCGCCGCCGCGGCGGCCCATCGCATGCGCGGCGCCAGCGACGACATCCGCCTTGATTGCACGGAGGGCGCCGGGGCGCCGCCCGAGGACAGACTGAAACGCAATTGATCGGAACGCGCTGGGTCCCTACCCAGCGCTTCGCGCGCCTGGCGCAGCGCGCGGCGGCAGGGAACGCAGCCGCGCGTGTGGTCCTCGATGAGCATTGCGCGCGCCGGCGTCAGCTCGCCGCGCAGGTATGCGGGGATCATGGATTGGAAGTCGGCGCAACCGCGCAGTCCGGCGCCGGCCGCCGGGTGGGAGGCAGGAGCGTTGCCCCGCTCCTCCGCCTGGGCGCCGCCTTGCGCCCCGGCGGGCGCGCCGGCCCGCGACAGCCGCTCCCATACCCGCGCGGCCGCGCTCGCGATGATTGCCCGATCGATCGGCTCTCCCGTTACCGCGGCCACCGCCCGGTCCAGTTCGTCGTTGTGCTCGTTGCGGCTCATGAAAGTTCTCCTTGAAGCGATCCCAGCTCGCGCTGGAGCCGGTGACGCGCACGGTGCAGGATCACGGCTATGGCTGTCTGGGAGCTGCCGAGAAGTCGGGCGATCTCGAGGTTGCCCAGGCCTTCGAGGTAGCGCAGGGTGAAGATTTCGGCCTGGCGGGGCGACAGGCGGGTCAATGCCCGGCGCAGGCGGCGGGCGAGCTCGCGGCTGGCGCTGTTGCGGTCCGGCGCCACGGCCGCGACGTCAACAGTCCGCTCTTCGACGTCTTCCAGGGGCAGCGCCGGCGCGCGCTTGCGCGACCTCATCACGTCGAGGGCGGCGTTGACCGCGGCGCGATGCAGATAGCCCCCAGCGCTTTCCGCCAGGTCGAGATCGTCGCCGCGGCGAAGGAGCCGCACGAAGACCGTCTGCAAGACGTCCTCGGCGTCCATGGCGTTGCCGGTCACGCGATAGGCGGCGCGGAAGACGGCCTCGTGATGCTTGTTGAACAGGGCTGTCAGCACCTCGGGAGCCTTTCCCGCGGGTGGCGTCTCATGGGCAGCAGCTTGCACGTCCTCCACCCTCCTTTCGCCTAACTCTTCCCATCTCAAGGACGACGCCTGAACCTAAATGTTACGCTCCGTGCGGTCCTGAGGATATGAATGGCACTCGCTAGCTGGCGATGGCGGACTCAGATCTATCGGATCGCCCCCCGCAACCCCTCGATCCCCTTCCCGGCTGTCGGAAGCCGCCGGGTCCCTGCCCGGCGGCAGCCGGGGGGGAAGGGGACGCCCCCGCCCACCCTCTCAGAGCACGGGAGTTTCGTTCTAGTGGGCACCGCCGGCCGCCTCCCGGGCAGCGGGCTAGGGACCGGATCAGCCCTCGACGCGGAGGAGGAAGGAGTCGAGTATCTGGTTAAAGGCCTCTGGGCGGTCCAGCATCAGCCAGTGGCCGGTGCCGCGCATGAGGTGGACGGGGAGGTCGGATACCAGGTTGTGCAGGCTGAAGGGGAGCCGGTTCATGTCGCTGATGACCGAGAGCTTGGGTCCGTGGTAGCGCGCCAGGGCCGGCAGCGGGGAGGAGAGGATCGAAGCCTCGACCGCGTTCACGATGGCGTCCTCGTGGGTCAGCCGGAGGTCCTGGATCACCCAGTGCGCGGCATCCCGGTCGCCGCCCACCAAGAGCTGGCGGAAGTAGCTCTCGAGCTCGCGCAAGGGGTCGCCGCGCAGCGCCCCAAGAAAGGGCTCGACTTCGGCGCGCGGGATCAGGGTCTGGTCTCCGTTGGGATCCACCAGCAGCAAGCCCGCCACCCGTTCGCCGTGGAGCCCGGCGTAGGTGATCGCCACCGAGGCGCCCAGGCTGTGGCCTACCAGCACGAAGCGCCGCAACGAAAGCTGGTCGGCGACAGCCCCCACGTCGCCCGCCAGGGCTGGCAGGTCGTAGGCGCCGTCGTCGGCCGGATCGGAGTCGCCGTGTCCGCGCAGGTCGACCGCCACCGCCCGGCGGCTGCGCCGCAGATGATCGAGCTGCAGCGCCCACTGGCCGCCGTTGCCGGCCAGGCTGTGGACGAACAGCACTGGGAGCCGCGGCCCCCATACGCCGGCGCCGGCCCTCGTGGAAGCCCCGGCCGCGCCGTCTCTGCCGCCCCAGGTGTCGCGCACGTAGAGGTTGCCGGCGGGACCGGCGATCCAGGTCGGGATCCCGCCGTCCATCTGCTCTACTTCGGGCTCTGCCGCGGCCTCGGCCGCGCGGGCGCTCTCGTCCCTTGCCTTCCCCGTCGCGAAGGCCCTTCCGTAGTCCGGCCGGTAGCCTTCCCGGCCGCCCGGCTCGTCGTCCACCTCCAGCCCGAGGGCGAAACCCATCCGCCCGCCGCGCCGGCCCGCCAGGACCACGGCCACCGCTCCGGCGGCGCTCAGCCCCAGCAGCCAGAAGAGAGGGGTGGCGCGCCGCCTCCGGGAACGCCGCCGCCTCGGCAGGCGGCGGGAAGCGCGACGAGGGCGGGAATCAGGCGGCCGTGTTGACATAGACATAGACAGTCTAGTATCAATCCCCTCTTACGTCCGCACGGACATAGCCCTACGGCAGCCCCTGGAGTCCTGGTTGCCTGCTCGCCCAAGGCAGCCCCTTGGCTGCCTGTTCGATTAATGATGAGGCGCACTTGACAGGAGGACCTTTGCGTTCGCCTTCGACCGGCCCTGCCTCTGTGTCGACCCGCTACTACCGGCCCGTCGGCAGCCCCGCATCCCCAACCGTCCGCCGCGTCCTCCTGCTCTCCACCGCCCTCTGCGGTGGTTTCTTCGTCTCGACTTCCCCATCGATGGCGCTGCCGGCCGGCGATAGTGCGCCGGCCGCCGAGCAGTCCGCCGTCGCGGTCTCCGACACATCCGCGGCGCTTTGCGCCAGCGTAGGGTGCGCGACCGCGGTGACCGCGGTGGATACTGCGCCGCCGCTGGCGCCTCTCGTCCGGCGGGCCGACACCGCGGCAGGAGCGGCGGCCGCAAGGCAGGACCCGGCACCGCCACCCGACCCGGCCGGCGGACCGCCCGGTCTAGGCCCGAATCCACCCGCGGCTTCGACCGATTCCCTGCAGGCTCCTTCCCCCGCCGCTCCCCCCAGTCCAAGCAATCCAGTAGTTCGGGCCTCGCGAGCAGCTGCAACGACTACAGCCGCTGAGGTCATTGCTCCGGCTCTAACTGCTCCGGAACCTCAAGCCGCTTCGGCGGCTGCTCAGACGGCCCCGGCCAACTCGGCGGCGGCTCAGACAGCCCCGCCTAACCCGGCCGCGGCTCAGACGACACCGGCCAACCCGGCGGCGACGCTTCCCCCGGTTGCTCAGCCGGCAGCGGGCTGGCTGGCCGCGGCCTTGCTGCTCGACGACGCGGCCAAGCTGGCCCTCGCCGAGATTGCCGAGGCGGTCCCGCCGCTTGCCTTCGACCCCTCGCAAGGCGTGCCGCGCACGCCTTTCGGCAAGCTGATCTACAAGACCGCCCTCCGCTTCGCGCTCAACCCGCAGCTGGTGGCGGCGCTCATCCGGGTGGAGTCGGACTTCAATCCGCGGGCGGTGTCGCGCAAGCGCGCCTGCGGGCTCATGCAGGTCCTCCCCGCCACCGCCCGCCGCTTCGGCATGCGCCGCCGCGACCTGTTCAACCCGAGCAAGAACCTGATCGCCGGCTGCCGCTATCTGCGCTGGCTGGTCAGCCGCTTCGGCGAAGACCCCCTGCGCGTCCTGGCGGCCTACAACGCGGGCGAAGGCAACGTCGAGCGCTTCGGCGGGCTGCCTCCATTCCCCGAGACGCGAGACTACGTCCAGCGCATCTTCGCCCGCCTCGGCTTCGCCCTCGCCTACTCCCCCCCCGCGAGCCGCGTCCCAATTGGGACGCGGTAGCTCAGGCTAACCTCGCGGCCGGCGGTTGCAGGCCAGGCCCCGCCGTCGGTTAAGATCGCTGGCGGAGCCACGATGACCGAGCCGATCTCAGTCGCCGCCGCGGCGGCCGAGCCAGTGAAGTGGGCGAAGGTCATCGACAACCAGCGCTGCATCGGCTGCCACGCCTGCACCACCGCCTGCAAATCAGAAAACGAGGTGCCGCTCGCGGTCACCCGCACCTACGTGAAGTACGTGGATGTGGGCGTTTTTCCGCAGGCCCGGCGCGCCTTTCAAGTGACGCGCTGCAATCAGTGCGACTCGGCCCCCTGCACCACTGCCTGTCCCACGACCGCGATGTATCGGCGGCCCGACGGCATCGTCGACTTCGACAAGACGATCTGCATCGGCTGCAAGGCGTGCATGGCGGCCTGTCCTTACGACGCCATCTTCATCAATCCCGAGGACCACTCCGCGGAGAAGTGCAACTTCTGCGCGCACCGTCTCGACGTCGGGCTGGAGCCGGCTTGCGTGGTGGTCTGCCCCACCGAAGCCATCCTGGTCGGCGACCTCAACGATCCTGCCTCCAAGGTAGCCCAGATCGTCCACCGCGAGCCGGTCGCGGTGCGCCGGCCCGAGAAGGAGACACGGCCGAAGCTCTTCTACCGCGGCGCCCACCAGGCCACGCTCGATCCCCTGGCCGCCCGGCGGCCGCCCGGCGGTCTCTTCATGTGGAGCCAGCAGGGACCTGGCGGCGCATCCAGTAAGACCGCCGCCGGGCAGCTCGTCTCGGGCCACCCCGAGCCGGCCAACTCCTCGGCTGCGGCCCTCCTTTCCTACGACGTCCCCCACGCCATCCCCTGGGACTGGCGAGTGAGCCTCTATACGCTCACCAAGGGAGTCGCCGCCGGCGTCTACCTGGTGGCGGCCGCCCTCCTCGCCCTGGGACGCCTCGACGCGGCGAGCCCGGTCTGGCTGTTCCACGTCCCGGTCCTGGCGGGCTTCTTCCTGGCCGCCACCGGCGCCCTCCTCATCTGGGACCTCGAGCACCCCGAACGGTTCTACCTCATCTTTACCCGGCCGCAATGGCGTAGCTGGCTGGTGCGGGGAGCGTTTCTCATTGCCGCCTACGCGGCCGTCCTCACCCTGCACTTCCTTGCCGCGCTGGCCGGCCGGCCGGAGTGGGCCCGAGCGCTCGTCTGGGCGGGAATGCCGCTCGCGCTGTTGACCGCCGTCTACACGGCGTACCTCTTCGCCCAGGCGAAGGCGCGCGATCTCTGGCAGAACCCGCTCCTGCCGCCGCACCTCGCGGTGCAGGCGGTGCTCGCCGGCGCGGCGGCCCTGGCGCCGGCGGCGATGCTCGGCGAGCCGCGCCTGCTGCCGCCGCTGCTCGCCATCCTGGCGGGCGCCAGCCTGATGCACCTCGCCCTGGTGGCCGGCGAGTGCACCTTGACGCACGCGACGGCGCACACGCACCTGGCGATCCGCGAGATGCTCGCCGGCCGCTTCCGGAGCTGGTTCTGGACCGGGGTCGGGCTCGCCGGAGCCGGCGCCGCCGCGGCCTGGATCGGCGGGTTGGCCGGCGCCGCGGGTAGCTGGATTGCGGCCTGGTGGCTTGGGCTGCTGGCCGTGCCCCTGGCTCTCCTCGGGCTGCTGGCCTTCGAGCATGCCTACGTCCAGGCGGGCCAGTCGGTGCCCCTGGCCTGATCGGGCCGAGACGATGGATCAAGCTCGCGATCGATCGGCGATGAGTCTCGACGAGCTGGCGCGGCGAGTGAGCGCGGCGCGGGCGGCGGCCGAGGCGCGGGGCGAGACGTTCTACCCCGGCCCGAGCCGCGTTCATCTCGCCGCCTTCCCGCCCAAGGAGCGCTGGGACGACTGGGTGGAGCTCGACTCGCGGTCCTGGCCGCGGCGGGTCGAGCGGCGCTACATGCTGGTGCCCACCACCTGTTTCAACTGCGAGTCGGCTTGCGGCCTGCTCGCCTACGTGGACCGCGACTCCTGGCGGGTGCAGAAGTTCGAGGGCAACCCCGAGCATCCGGGCTCGCGCGGGCGCAACTGCGCCAAGGGCCCGGCGACTCTCAACCAGGTCACCGATCCGGACCGCATCCTCTATCCGCTCCGGCGCGCCGGCCGCCGCGGCGAGGGCAGGTGGGAGAGAGTGGGCTGGGACGAGGTCCTCGACGAGCTGGCCCGGCGCATCCGCAAGGCCATCGTGGAGAAGCGCCAGGGCGAGATCATGTATCACGTGGGCCGCCCGGGCGAGGACGGCTTCACCGAGCGCATCCTGGCCAACTGGGGTGTCGACGGGCACAACTCCCATACCAACATCTGCTCGGCCGCCGCCCGCGCCGGTTATGAGCTGTGGTGCGGCATCGACCGGCCGAGCCCGGACCATGCCCGGGCCAAGGTGATCCTGCTGGTGAGCGCGCACCTGGAGAGCGGGCACTATTTCAACCCGCACGCCCAGCGCATCGTCGAAGGCAAGCAGCAGGGCGCCAAGCTCATCGTCTTCGACACCCGGCTCTCCAACACCGCCACCCACGCCGACGTCTGGGCGGCGCCCGTCCCCGGCTCCGAGGCGGCGATCTTCCTCGCCATCGCCAACCACCTCATCCAGAAGGGCCTGTACGACCGCGAGTTCGTGCGCCGCTGGTGGAACTGGCAAGAGTTCCTGGAAGCGGAGCATCCGGAGCTGGCGCCGACATTTGTCAGCTTCGAGGCGGTGCTGCGGACCCTGTATGACGGTTATACGTTCGCCTACGCGGCCGCCGAGTCGGGCGTGCCCGCCGAGGTCCTCGAACGGATCGCCGAGATGGTGGGGAGCGCCGGCACGCGGCTGGCGACTCACACCTGGCGTAGCGCCGCCTCCGGCAACCTCGGGGGATGGCAGGTCGCCCGCACGCTGTTCCTGCTCAACGCCCTGCTCGGGGCGGTGGCCACCGAGGGCGGCACCTACCCCAACGCCTGGAACAAGTTCGTGCCCAAGCCCATCCGCCTGCCGCGCCATCCGGAGCACTGGAACGAGCTCACCTGGCCGCAGGAGTATCCCCTCGGCATGTACGAGCTCTCCTTTCTGCTGCCGCACCTGCTCAAGGAGGGCCGCGGCCGCCTCGACGTCTATTTCACCCGGGTCTACAACCCGGTGTGGACGAACCCCGACGGCTTCACCTGGATCGAGGCGCTGAGCGACGAGAAGCTGGTCGGCCTGCACGTGGCGCTCACCCCGACCTGGAGCGAGACGGCGTTCTTTGCCGACTATGTGCTGCCCATGGGGCATGGCGCCGAACGGCACGACCTCCACTCCTACGAGACCCACGACGCCCAGTGGCTGGGCTTCCGCCAGCCGGTCCTGCGCGCCGCGCGCGAGCGTTGCGGAGAGACCGTGCGCGACAGCCGGGAGGTCAACCCCGGCGAGGTCTGGGAGGAGAACGAATTCTGGCTCGAGCTCACCTGGCGCATCGACCCGGATGACAGCCTCGGAATCCGCCAGTTCGCCGAGTCCGCGGAGCGGCCGGGCGAGCGGCTGGGCGTCGACGAGTACTACCGCTACATCTTCGCCAGCTCGGTGCCCGGCCTGCCCGAGCGGGCCGCCGCGGAGGGCCTCGAGCCGCTCGCCTACATGCGCCGCTACGGCGCTTTCGAGATCGCCAGGAAGATCGGACCGATCCATGAACGGGTGGTGCCGGCGGCGGAGCTGGTGGAGGTGGCCGAGGACCGCTACGGCCGCGTCTTCACGAAGGCGCCGAAACCACCCTCTCTCAACGTCGTCCCGACCGGCAGCCCCGAGCCGGACCCCGAGGGCCGGCGCCCCGCCGGCGTGCGCGTGGATGGCCAGGTGCTGGCCGGGTTTCCCACCCCGAGCGGCCGGCTCGAGTTCTACTCGGGAACTCTGGCCCACTGGGGCTGGCGCGAGCAGGCGGTGCCGGGTTACATCAAGAGCCATGTGCATCCGGAGAAGCTCGGGGAGGGGCGGATGTGCCTGATCTCGACGTTCCGGCTGCCGGTGCACATCCACACGCGCAGCGCCAATGCCAAGTGGCTGGACGAGATCGCGCACTCCAATCCGCTGTGGATCCACCCCCGCGACGCGGCCGGGCTCGGGGTCGCGACCGGGGACCTGGTGCGGATCGAGACCGAGATCGGCCATTTCGTGGACAAGGCGTGGGTGACGGAGGGGATCCGCCCGGGGGTGGTGGCGTGCAGCCACCACATGGGGCGCTGGAAGCTCGCGGACCAGGGGCAGCGGCAGATGATGGTGACGGCGGCCCTGGGGCGCGAGGGCAGCCGCTGGACGATGACGCGGCGCGCCGGCGTCGGGCCCTACGTGTCGAGCGATCCGGACTCGGCGCGGATCTGGTGGACCGACGTGGGGGTGCACCAGAACCTGACGTTCCCGGTCCACCCCGACCCGGTCTCCGGCATGCACTGCTGGCACCAGGCGGTGCGGGTGAGGAAAGCGGAGCCGGGCGACCGCTACGGCGAGGTGGCGGTCGACACCGAGAAATCGCGGCAGGTTTTCGCGCAGTGGCTGGCGATGACCCGCCCCGCGGCGAAGCACTCGCCCGATGGAACGCGCCGGCCGTACTGGCTGATCCGGCCGCTCAGGCCGTCGCGGGAGGCTTATAGATTGCCGAAGGGTGCGGGGGCGGCCCCAGCTCCGGAAAAGTGAGGAGCGCAGGGCCTCCGGCGGTCCCTCGCAGGTCTCCCTTGTCTGGCGGCTTGGTTGGCTCTGGAGGTGGCGGGAGGTGAAGAGGGCGCCGCCGCCAAAGGAGACCTGCGAGGGACCGCCGGGGGCCCGGGGACCTTCTGAGCGGTCGGCGCCGGCGGGTGTGGGCGGGGGGAAAAAGCAAGAAAAGGCGCGGGGTAGGAGGCCGTTGGGCGGGTTGGGAAACGTGGCAGGGGAGAAAGGGAGTGCGCAGGGGGACAGGCCGGAGCTGTTCCGGGCGCTGGGCGTGTTGAGCGAGGCGCCGCGGCCGGAGATGCAGGGGATCGCAGACCTGCTGGAGCTCGGGCCGCTGCCGGCGCCGGCCGCGCATAGCGAGCTCTTCCTGTTCCAGTTATATCCCTACGCTTCTGTGTATCTTGGCGCGGAAGGAATGATGGGGGGCGAGGCCCGGGACCGCATCGCGGGGTTCTGGCGCGCACTGGGACAGGAGCCGCCGGGCGAGCCGGATCATCTGGCGGTCATGCTCGCCCTCTACGCGCGGCTGGGCGAGCTTGAGGAAGGCGCCGCCGGGCCGGCGGAGGGGGCCGCGCCCTGGCGGCGCGCTCGCCATGCCTACCTGTGGGAGCATCTTGCGAGCTGGCTGCCTGTCTTCCTGCTCAAGCTCGACCAGATCGCGGGGAGCGCGGACGCCTTCTACGGGAAATGGGCGGCCCTGCTGAGGGAAGCCTTGCAGGAAGAGGTCGAAGCTCTCGGTGGTCCGTCGCAACTGCCGGCCCACCTGCGCGACGCGCCAAGTCTCGCCGCCCCCCAGACCGAGGGTCTGGATTCCTTTCTCCAATCCCTGCTCAGCCCGGTGCGCAGCGGCATCGTCCTCGTCCGTGCCGACCTGGCGAGGGCCGCGCGTGACTTGGGTCTCGGCCTGCGCCTCGGCGAGCGCCGCCTCGCCCTCCGCTCCCTGCTCGAACAGGAAACCGCAGCCACGCTGAGCTGGCTGGCCATCGAGGCCACCTCCTGGGCCACGAGGCATCTACCCGAGATCCACCTCGCCGCTCCGCTGGCACTCTTCTGGCGCAGCCGCGCCGAGACCACCGCATGCCTGCTGACCGATCTTGGGTCGGAGATCTCAACGCCGAAGAGCTGAAGAGCTGCGAGGACCGCGCGGACCAACCATAGGCGAGGACGGTGCCGGGAGCCTCCGGGGTGCCCCACAGGTCACTTTTGGCGGCGGCTCGCTCAGTCACTGCCGCCTCAATCACCACCACCCGAGCCGCCAGCCAGAGTGACCTGTGGGGCACCCCCGGAGGCTCCCATGCCATCCCGGTCCTTGTCCCGCCCCCCGCCTATCTATTCGTCGTAGGACAGCGCCTTGAACCGCTTCTGGTAGCGCCCTTCCCTACCCACTGGCTCGAAGATCGAGCAGTGGTCCATCTCGCCGCCGTAGACGTGGAGGGTGAGGGAGACCTGATCGGGCCGAGCGTTGGCAAGGACGTGGTACTCGAAGGGGGGGATGAGCGCGCCGGCCTGGCCGGCGCGTGCGCAGACGCGTCCTTTCTCCTGGAAGCGGCAAGTCCCACCTTCCTCCTGCTCCTCGAGATCGAAGCGGGTGACCTGCATTTCCCCTTCCAGCACGCCTTCCACGCACCAGATGCCGGCATGATCGTGGAGGGGCGTGCTCTGGCCGGGCCCCCAGGTCATCACCAGCGCGGTGAAGCCGAGCTCCGGATCGCGGTAGAACAGGCGGCGGCAGTAGCAATCAGGGCTGGCGCGGCGGAACTTCTCGGGCAACCGCAGACCCTCGGCTGGAATGAAGGATTCGAGATCGTGCTTGATCCGCTCGGTGACCGCCCGTGTATCGCCCAGGCGCACCGCCTCGCGCAGCCGCTCGATCAGGGGATGGGTGTCGATCTCCTGGGCTTTCATGGGGAGAGATCCTTTCGTCGTCGCCGGCCGGGAGCCGGTTCGCCGGTTAGAGACGGGCCGCGCGGGCGTTCAATCTTGTTCCAAGTAGGTATAGCCCGCCAATCCCTCTTCGTAGCGCCGCACCAGCAGCCGCGATTCCTCGAGCGTCATGCGCTTGGCGCGCAGGGCTTGCTCCGCCGCCTGGCGCACGCGGGCGACCAGGTCTCCCTTGGTGTAGCGCACGTAGCGCAGCACGTCCGTAACCGTGTCGCCGCTGACCACCCCTTCGATCTTGTAGCCCTCCTCGGCGTCGAGCGAGACCTGAACCGTGTTGGTGTCGCCGAAGAGGTTGTGCAGGTCGCCCAGGATCTCCTGGTAGGCGCCGACCAGGAACGCCGCCAGGTAATAGGGGACTCCGGGCTGCGGCGGATGCAGCTCGAGAACGTGCTTGACGTCGCGGCGGTCGATGAAGTGCTCGATCTTGCCGTCCGAATCGCAAGTGATGTCGGCAAGGACCGCGCGGGAGGACGGCTCCTGGTCGAGGCGATGGATGGGCAAGATCGGGAAGAGGTGGTCGATGGCCCAGGAGTCGGGCAGCGATTGGAAAACAGAGAAGTTGCAGAAATAGGTGTCGGCGAGGGCGCGCTCCAGCCCTTCGAGGTCCTCCGGCACCTGCCCCAGGCCGCGCGTGATCTTCAAGATTTTCTGACAGATCCCCCAGAACAGGTCTTCCGCCAGCCCGCGGTCTTCGAGAGAGAGATGGCCGAGGCTGAACAGGCTCAGGCACTCGTCGCGGTAGCCGATGGCGTCGTGAAAGGCTTCGAGCAGGTTCTTGCGCGACACCTCGCGATAGGTCTCGAAAAGGTTTTTCAGAGGCAGCTCGGCTTCCGCCGAGAGCTGCTGCGGCAGAGTGCCCACCGCGAACTCGGCGATGCCCAGCACCTCGAGGACCAGCACCGCATGATGGGCCACCGTGGCCCGCCCCGACTCGGAGACCAGGATCGGATGCGGTAGCTCCTCGTAATCACAGACCTCCATGACGCCGAATACGATGTCGTTGGCGTACTCCTGGAGGGTGTAGTTGAGCGACGACGAGAAGTTGGTGTTGGAGCCGTCGTAGTCGATGCCGAGGCCGCCGCCGACGTCGAGATAGCGCATCGAAGCGCCAGTCTTCAGAAGGTTGACATAGAGCTGCGCCGCCTCGCGCAGCGCGTCTTTGACGGTGCGGATCGAAGAGATCTGGCTGCCCAGATGAAAATGCAGCATCTCGAAAGTGTCGAGGAGGTCGTGCTCGCGCAGATAGGCGACCGCGTCGAGCAGGTCGCGGCTGGAGAGGCCGAACTTGGAGCGGTCGCCGCCCGACGCCTCCCAGTGGCCGGCGCCCCGGGTGGTCAGGCGGGCGCGGATGCCGATGCGCGGCCGCACGCCGGTCTTCTGCGCGATGTTGCGGATGAGCGGCAGCTCGGAAGGCTTCTCGACGACCAGAATGACGGTGCGGCCGAGCTTGCTGGCGAGAAGCGCCGTCTCGACGTAGGCCTCATCCTTGTAGCCGTTGCAGATGATCAGCGCCTCCTCGTCGTCGAGCATGGCCATCACGGCCAGCAGCTCGGGCTTGGAGCCTGCCTCGAGGCCGAAGTGATAGGGCCGGCCGTACTTGACCAGGCGCTCGACGAGATAGCGGTCCTGATTGACCTTGATCGGGTAGACGCCGCGGTAGACGTTGCGGTACCCGTACTCGGCGATGGCCCGTCCGAAGGCCTCGTTGAGCTCGATCACCCTGGCCTTGATGATCTCGGAGAAACGGATCAGGAGCGGCAGCCCGATGCCCCTCTCCCGCACCTCGTCGACCAGCTCCTTGAGATCGATGGCCGGCGCGCCGAGACCCCCGGGATGGACCACGATGTTCCCCTGATCGTTGACCGAGAAGTATTCGTTCCCCCAGCCGCGGATGTTGTAGAGATCCATCGAATCGGCGGAGGTCCAGCGGCTGGTCATCGTGGCAGCAGTCGTCATTTTGCTTCCGGCAAGCTCCTCGATCAGGCAGGAAACGGATGGTCGGGGCTGCGCCGGCGCCGCTGAGGCTCCGCCCGCAGGCTTCGCAAGCGGCGGATTTTATCACGGATTCCGGCACCCCTCGGGGCCGCCGGCACTTCTTTTAGGACGAAACTCTGTTGGTGCGCGAGAGGGCGGGGGCGTCCCCTTCCCCCCCGGAGGGGAGGGAAGGGGATCGAGGGGTTGCGGGGGGCGATCCGATAGACGCTTTGAGGAGTTCTCTACCGCCAGCTATGGAAGCACTCGTGCCCCACGGCGTGCACTAAAAATAAAAAAATGCTGGCGGGGCAAGGTCTCGAGGCGCTTGACCAGCTCGAAACCGGCCTGGTTCCACTCGGCGAGGACCTGTTCGACGGACATGCGGTGCTCGGGCTTGATGTGGGCGGCGGTGTCGCCTTCCAGCCGGAACTCGACCAGCGCCACCTGGCCGCCAGGCGCCAGGCTGTCGCGGATGCGCGCCAGCATCTCGCGCGGCTTCTGGAGCTCGTGGTAGACATCGGCGAGCAAGATCCAGCGCAAGGTCCGCCTGGGCAGCTTCGGATCGACCTCGGTGCCGAGGACGGGCACGATGTTGGTAATCCCCTCTCTGCCGGCATACCGCTCGAGCAGCGCGAGCATCTCCGGCTGAATGTCTTCCGCGTAGACTTTCCCCGTGGGAGCCACGGCGCGCGCCAGGCGCCGGGTGAAGAAACCCGTGCCGCAGCCCACCTCGGCCACGACGTCTCCGTCTTTGAGGCCCATGATCCGCACGACCTCGGCTGGCTTCTCGTCGACCTCCCGCTCGGGGCGCTCCAACCACTCCGCACCGTGATAGCTCATCACCTCGGCGGGCTTGCGCGCCGGCACGGGCGCCGGGGCCGCCGCCGGGGCTTGCGGCGCCGGAGCGGGCCGGGCCTGCGGCGCGGCAGCGGGTTGGGGCTCCGCCGCCCGCATGCCGCCGGCGGCAAGCAACGCGGACACAGAGAGCAGGGAGAGGGCGCGCCGGACGAGCGCCGCGGTCAGGGAGTGGCCGTGCACTCGTCCAGAGTAGAGGCTGAGAGCGGTGGGATCAAGGGCCTGCCAGGATGGTGCTGTATGATGAATTCATACACATCTCGAGCGGCCCGCGTTCCTGGCGCGGCTTCAGCCGGTATACGAGTCATCCTGCTCGATCTTGCTCAGCACCCAGTCGAAGTCGCCGCTGGTGATCTTGGCGTCGCAGTGCTCGCAGCGGCCGGCCATGTTGACGTCGAGCGGCGCGCCGCAATTGGGGCAGTTCTTGTCGGTCCGCGGCGCGCCGCGCACGCCGGAGCCGCGGATGAGCGTCCAGTATTCCGAATACTCGCGATCCGCCCGCGGGTCGCCGCCCAGCACCGCGCCGTCCGCTTGCCGCACCGTGTAGTCGCGCCCGGTCCCCCAGATGCGGAAGGTCAGCGAATCGAAGTGCCGGTCGCGGATCGCCTTGACCAGTGTCCAGCGCGTCAGGCGCATCCCCTCGAGGACGTTGCGCAGCCCTTGCTGGCGGTAGGCCGTGATCCAGTATTGCAAGTAGTCGAACAGTCCGTCCGAGACGTAGGGACGGACCGGCCCGAGGTCGAGCGCGCTCCAGGCGGTGTTGAGCTCCTGGTAGATGAGCTGCAGCCGCGCCAGGAGCGCATCGTCGCTGCTCGCCGGATCGGCCTGCAGCAGCTCGGCGCGGCGGGCTTGCACCGCCGGATGGAAGATCGTCGGCAGATTGCCGCCCGCCTCCCGCGCGGTGCCGGTGAGGCTCGGCGGGCGGTCTTCGATCTCGAGCGGCTCGATCGCGGCGACGCTCCAATCGAAACGCCCGCCGGAGACCACTTCACCGCAGTACTCGCAGCGGTCGCCGCCCGCTGGGCCGAAGGGCGCGCCGCAGTTCGGGCAGTGGAAGGTGCGCACCGCCTCGGGCGGTTTGCTGCGCACGCCGGCGTCGCGCACCAGCCGCCAGCGCTCACGGACGTACTGAGTGATCTGTGCCGGCGCGGCGCCGACCGTCATGTTGGACTCGAACTCCAGCACCACCCTGACCTGGGGCCGGGCATCGTCCGGCGCCGGCAGGGCCAGCTCCACCGCCCGCATGGCGCCGATGACCACGCCGGCCACTGGCGCCCCGATCGGCGGCCGGCCCGCCAGCTCGCCGCGCGCCTGCTCGCCGAGGTACGGCGACAGCGCCTCCAGCTCGGCACGGTTGGACCGCGCCTCGTGAGCCTTGGCGTACAGCGAGTAGACGAAGTCTTCGAACAGCACCACCGAGAATTCCGGATCGAGCCCGCGGATCGCGTCGAGGTCTACTGACGGCGGCAGGTCCGGCGGCGGCGGCGAGCCTCCCTTCCGCGCCTTCATCGCCAGGTAGACGATCAGGATCACCACCGCCAGCAACAGCAGCAGGAAGAAGCAGCCCATCCCCCCGCATCCGGCCAGTCCCCCGCCGATCAGCGGCCCGCCGATGCCCCTGCCGCTCCTTCCGCCGATCGGCAGCGCCGGCCGGAAACTCGAACCCGATCGGCCGCCGCCGGAGAGCCCGCCGCCGGCGTGCGAGTGGCTGCTCCCCGAGTAGGTATGCCCGCCCCCCGGCCTCGCCTCCGCCCTTTCCGGCAGCAGCAGCACGAGCACCGCCAGAGCCGCCATCCCCAGTCCCAGGCGACGCCATATCTGTCGGGCTCGTGGCGGTTTGCTCATAGGCGCTGCAGGTCTCCTCGCTCTCGCGGTGACTGGGGAGTTTAGATCACCGCCCGGAGGCGGAGACCGCGCGCTCCTCGAAAAAGCCCTTGTAGAGCAGTCCGGCAACGATGCCGCCCAGCGGCGGGCCCACCAGGTACACCCACAGATCGCCATAGTCGGCGGCTGCCACTGCCGGTCCCAGGCTGCGCGCCGGGTTCAGGCTGGCGCCGGTCAACGGAAGACCCATCAGGATGGCAGCCGTAAGGGTGAGCCCGATGGAGAGGCCGCCCGGGATGGTGGCCTTGCCGCTGATCCCCGCGTTCATGACCGCGTTGACCAGGAAGAAAGTGAGAATCGCCTCGACGACGATACCGACGCCAGGGGTCAAGCTGAGCGGCGAGCCGTGAACGTCGAAGTTCTGGGCCAGCTTGGTGACGCCAAGGCTGGTGGTGGTGCCGTCGAGCACCCAGCGCAACACCAGCGCACCCAGAACGCCCCCCACGCACTGCACCACGATGTAGGAGATGGCGCGTACCGCGTCGATCTTGCCCGCCACCCACACGCCAAGCGTGACGGCGGGATTGATGTGTGCGCCGGAGTGATGGCCGTAGGCGTACGCGAAGCTCACGACGACCAGCCCATGTGCGAAAGCGATCGCCACGGGATGAGCGATCAGCGCGACCGCGCCCGCCCCGATGAAGATCAGCGCAAACGTGCCGATCAGCTCGGCGACCAGCGAAACCGAAAGTCTGCCGTACATGCAGGAGCCTCCTCTGGGAAAGTAAATCGATCAAGGACCGGACGAACCCGTATCTTACCCGGTCGCGTCCGCCAGAGGTGCGCCCGGCACGTCGCGAGGACGTCCGCCGGGCGACGGGAGCTCGCGGCCATCCGCCGGGGGCGCCCAATCCGAAACCCCCAGTCCGAGAGGGGCAGGGAGACGGCACAGCCGGCGGCACCTGAACGACCCTCCGGGCGACTCTTGCATTCCTTCCGGCGGCGTGGCATACTCCGCGCAACATCCTGCAGGCATAGAATCGGAAGCGGCTTCAGACACACCCTCCTTGTAATCCCTCCGCTGGAAAGCCGACCAGAGCACAGGCAGACCCAAGACCTAAGAGATACCGGAAACCCTCGAGACAGATGGCAGCGAGTGAGTGGGATCGCCTTGAGCTGAAGGATCATCAAGCGTGCAAATCCGGGATCTAGCTAGGCATTTCTACGATTTTAATCTGCCTTTGTGGGCGGACGATGCCGCTTTGATCGGCGGCGAACAGATAAACAACCCGATGCAAGGAGCAAGAGTATGACCGAGCAAGGTACCGTGAAGTGGTTCAACGACGCCAAGGGTTACGGATTCATCGTGCGTGAGCGGGGCGCGGACGTCTTCGTCCACCACGCTTCGATCATCGCCGAGGGCTTCCGCACCCTCAATGAAGGAGATCGCGTCTCCTTCGAGGTGGTCGAGGGCCCGAAAGGGCTGCAGGCGAAGAACGTCGTCAAGATCTCCTGAGCCACTTCCGCGCCCATATCCTGCCCCGCCGGGCTGCCTCCGGCGGGGCGTGTGCATCGCCCTTCCCCCCAGCGACTCAGCGGACGCGCCACACCGAGACGCCGCGATACCTGCCGGCCGGCTGCAGCCATGGAACCGGCGCGGCGGCGCCGAGCAGGGACGCAGGGCGGTCGCGGATATCGACGCTGCCGGCCACCAGATAGGCAACCCGCGACCCCGCCAGCAGCCGGCGCAGCTTTGTGTAGTAGAGCCCGGGGTCGGCCACCTCGGCGCCGAACGCGTCGGGCACCGCCACGTAGGGGTGCCGTAGATACCGCCCGAGAAATGGCGAGGTCCCGGCCAGCTCGCCGCCGGGCGGCAGGGTGGCGTCGAGGTGTCGCAGGGCCGCAACCTCGACATAGGGATGCCGGGCGACGAAGGCCGGCAAGCGAAAGGCAAAGGTCTTGACCGCGAGCAAGAGGACCAGCGCCGCGCCGGCTCCGGCCGCCACCAGCCGGAAGCGATCGGAACGCGCCGGGCCGGGCGCCAGCCCGTTCCTCGAGGCGCCTCCCATCGGCGAGAAGGCGAGGGCATACCACCCGGGCAGCAGGAGAAGCAACAGCCTCCCCCAGGTGAAGAAGAGGACCGCGGCCGCGGCAAGGAAGACGAGGCCGCTCCCGAGCAGCCAGGCGGCAGGGCGCCAGCGGTGCCGGAGCGCCCAGGCCGTCCCCGCCAGGAACAGCGCCACGTGCCCCCAGGTGCCGAGCAGCTGCGGCGCGCCTTCCGCGGCAAAGCGGCGGAGCTCCGCGAGCCCCGCCTCGAGCACCGCGGCCGGACTCTCGGCAATCACCGCGGCGCCGCTCGCGTAGGGCACTCGCGAGAGGTACGACCAATCGGGGTAGCCATGGAGCTTCCAGGCCAGATTCTTCCAGTTTTCGTCGTGGAAGGGGTTGCCGAAAGCCGCGTAGCGCAAGGCCCAGTGTGGCAGGAGGACGAGGACGCAGACGCCGGCGGCCGCGGCGAGGTGCGGCAGGCGGCGGTCGCGCGGCCCCGGCGCCAGCCACCAGGCGGCGAGCAGGGCGGGCACCAGGAAGAGCGCGTTGGAGCGGGCGAAATCGGCAAGCCCCAAGGCGAGCCCGGCCGCGGCGGCCGCCCGCACGCCGGCTTCCTGCATGTAGCGCAGACCGGCGAGCAGCGCCGCCGCGGACAGAGCGGCGAAGAACATATCGGTCGAAGCATGCTGGCCGATGATCCAGATGTTGGGGTTGACCGCGGCGAGCGCCATGGCCCAGCCGCCGACTGCCTGTCCTCCCAGCCGCTTGCCGGTGGCATAGGCAAGCCAGGCGAGGACCGCCGCCGAGAGGTTGGAGAGCAGACGCGCGGCGGCGAAGGTGCTGCCGGTCAGTCCGGCAAGCGCGGCGGTCGCGGCCGGGAACAGCAGAGGACGGAAGGGGTCGTGCGGCAACCGCCCGGCGAGGAGCTGGTCGGCCTGCGCGGCATAGCCATCGCGCTCCGCCGTTCCCGCCTCTTCCACCCAGTGGTAGCGCCAGCCGAACAGCGCGAGCGCCGCAAAGAGCAACACCGAGGCGAGCAGGGCCAGGCGGTCGCCCCTGTCGCGCGACGAGGCTACGACGAAACTAGGTGCGCCAGGGGAGGGGGCGTCCCCTTCCCCCCCGGCCGCCGCCGGGCAGGGACCCGGCGGCTGCGGAAAACCGGGAAGGGGAACCGGAGGGGTTGCGGGGGGAGATCCAGTAGATGCTTTAAGTAGTCCACTACCGCCACATCGCAGTACCGTCTCATCCCTCGGGGTCGGCACAGCCGGTGGAGGCTAGAACGCCGGCACCGGCTTGGCGGGCGGCGCAGCCGAAGGCGGGGCAGGCTCGGCGGTTCTCGGCAGCTCGATGACCAGGTCAGTCGGCTTGACCAGCCCCAGCTCCTCGCGCGCCAGCCGCTCGAGCGTGACCGGATCGCTGCGCAGCCGTGAGATACGGCCGCGCAGCCGCTCGATCCCAGCTCGGGTCTCCTCGATCCGGCCCGCGAGCACGCGCTCGCGCTCGCGCGCCGCGCCCAGGTCGCGGTAGCTCTTCAAGCCGGCGATGACCAGCAGCACCATGAACAGCAGGACCACCGCGCCGAGGACCGGGCGGAGGGAGTCGGGGCGGCCGGTGGCGTGCGGCCGGCTCACGGAGACCAGCGCGGGAAGGCGGCGGCGCCGGGATAGTCCGCCACCCTTCCCACCTCCTCTTCGATGCGCAGTAGGCGGTTGTACTTGGTCACCCGGTCGCTCCTGCACGGCGCGCCGGTCTTGATCTGTCCGCAGCGCGTGGCCACCGCCAGATCGGCGATCGTGGTATCCGCGGTCTCGCCGGAGCGATGGCTGATGACGTTCGCATAGCCGCTGGACTTGGCCATCTCCACCGCCAGCAGGGTTTCGCTGAGGGTGCCGATCTGATTGAGCTTGACCAGCAGCGCGTTGGCCAGGCCGGCGGCGATCCCCTCGCCGATCAGGTTCGGATTGGTGACGAAGAGGTCGTCTCCCACCAGCTGCACGCGGCCGCCCAGCTCGTCGGTCAGCTCCTTCCAACCCTCCCAGTCGTTCTCCGCCAGGCCGTCCTCGATCGACACCAGCGGATAGGCGTCGAGCCACTCGCGATAAGTGGCGATGAGGTCGGCGCTGGTCAGGTCGCCGCGGCCTTCGCCCGGCAGGGCGTAATGGACCGGGCCGCCGTCGCCGCGCAGCCGCGCATCGACCAGCTCGCTCGCCGCGACGTCGAGGGCAAGGGCGATATGGCGTCCCGGCTCGTAGCCCGCGCTCTCGATCGCCTGCATCAGCAGGTCCAGCGCCTCGCGGTTGCTGGCGAGGTTCGGCGCAAATCCTCCCTCGTCGCCCACCGCGGTGACCATGCCGCGCTCCTTCAGCACGCCCTTGAGGGTGTGGTAGACCTCGACGCCGGCGCGCAGCGCCTCGGAGAAGCGATCGAAGCCGATCGGCACCAGCATGAACTCCTGGACGTCGACCGAGTTGTCGGCGTGGGCGCCGCCGTTGAGCACGTTGAGCAGGGGGACGGGCAGCAGCGTGGTCGCGGGACCGCCGAGGTAGGCGTACAGCGGCAGGCCGGCGGCGCTCGCCGACGCCTTGGCGACCGCGAGCGAGACGCCGAGGATGGCGTTGGCGCCGAGCCGGCTCTTGCCGGGCGTGCCGTCGAGCTCGATCATGGAGCGGTCGATCAGCGGCTGGTCGCGGGCATCCATGCCGTGCAAGCTCGGCGCGATCTCGTCGTGGACGCCGGCGATCGCCTGGAGCACCCCTTTGCCGCCGTAACGCTTGCCGCCGTCGCGGAGCTCGAGAGCCTCGCGGGAGCCGGTCGACGCGCCGGACGGGGCAGCGGCCCGCCCGGTCGCGCCGCCCCGGAGCACGCATTCGACCTCGACGGTCGGATTGCCCCGCGAATCGAGGATCTCGCGCGCCAGGATCTCTTCGATGCCGTACATGCCCTCTCCTCCACGACCGAGATCGCCGCGACAGCTCCGGGCGACTCCCCCAGACTCCAAGGTTAGCCGCAAACTCTCGTGGCCTCAAGGGTTCGGCCGCGGGCGCATGCTAGACTCGCCGGCCCAGATGCCGAGCGACGTCGCCAAGCCCGCACCCCGTCTCCACATCGGGAGCGGCAAGGTCCGTCTCGAAGGATGGATCAACATCGACGTGCAGCCCCTCCCGGGAGTGGACGTCGTCGCCGACGTCACCCGGGGGCTCGACTTCGCCGGAGTCGAAGCGATCTTCGCCGAGCACTTCCTGGAACACCTCTCCATCGTCGACGCCCTGGCTTTCTTGCAGGAGGCCCAGCGCGTGCTGGCGGAGGGCGGCTGGATCCGCCTCTCCACACCTAACCTCGACTGGGTGTGGTTCACCCACTACAGACTCGCGGCCGGCGCCGAGCGCAAGCGGCGAGACGCGCTGGCGCTCAACCGCGCCTTTCACGGCTGGCGCCACCGCTTCCTGTGGAACCGCGAGATCCTCGGCGAAGCGCTGCTCGCCCACGGCTTCGCCGGTCTGCGCTGGTGCCGCTACGGCGAGAGCGAGCAGCGGATCTTCCAGGGCCTCGAGCGGCACCAGACCGACGAGGACACTCCCGAGCTGCCGCACGTCATCATCGCCGAGGCGCGTAAGGCGGCCCCGCAGCCGGACCGGCTGCTGCGGCTGCACGACATGATCCAGCGTGAGTTCCTGGTTCATCTTGCCGACTGAGGGCCGGCGCCGCCGCGCGAGCGGGCTGTCCCGGGCGGTGATCGCCGTGGTGGCTGCCGCGGCAGCCGCGGCGCTGCTCGCCTCGGCGTGCCCCCGGTCCACCGCCGCCAAGAGGCCGCGCAACGTGGTCTTCATCCTGGTCGACACGCTGCGCGCCGATCACCTGGGCGTCTACGGATATCGCCGCGCGACCAGCCCGGCCCTCGACGCCCTGGCCCGCGAGTCGCTGCTGTTCGGCAACGCGCGCAGCCAGTCCTCGTGCACCTTCCCGTCGGTCAACTCCATGCTCACCTCGCGCTACCCGAGCGCCTTCCTGGCCCAGCCGGGAGGCGCCATGGGGCTGCCGGCGGGGGTGCCCGGACTGGCCGAGATCCTGCGCGCGCGCGGCTTCAGCACGGTTGCCATCTCGGCCAGCCCGGTGGTGCGGCGGAGCCCCGGCCGCTTCAATCCGCTGGGGGGATTCGGCCGCGGCTTCGACCTCTTCCGCGAGGAGTGCGTGTGGCGGCATGCCGACTGCGTGACGCGGCAGGCCGTCGAGCAGCTCCGGCCCGGTCCCCGCCCGCTGCTGCTCTACCTGCACTTCATGGATCCGCACGGTCCCTACGGCCCGCCGCCGCCCTACCCCCGGCGCTGGGCCGTGGGCCATCCCGACAAGGAGTTCATCCGGCGCGGCGACCCCAATCCGATCGGCGACTGGCTCTACAAGGGCGCCCCGGATCCCCGCGTCACCCCCGCGGACCTGCGGTATCTCGAGGCTCTCTACGACGACTCGATTGCCTTTTTCGACTCGCAGCTCGCGCTGCTGCTCGCCCGCCTGCGCGCCAGCGGGCTGTACGACGACTCGATCCTGGTGCTCGCCGCCGACCATGGCGAGGAGTTCATGGAGCACGGCCACGTCAAGCACTGCCGCACCGTGTTCGATACCTCGGTGCATACTCCGCTGCTCTTCCATGTCCCCGGCGTGGCGCCTCGCCGCAGCGAAGCGCCGGTGCAGAACCTCGACATCGTCCCGACGCTGCTCGACTATCTGGGCATCCCGACCGCGGGTCCGGCGGGGCCGGCGGCGGCCGGTCCTCGTGTCGAAGGCCGCAGCCTGCGGCCGGCGATCGAGGGCGGGGCCGGCGCCGCGGCGGCGGGGCCGGAGATCTACCAGTGGAGCGCGCAGGGAGCGCTGCGCGGCGTCTCGGACGGGCGCCTGAAGCTGGTGCACGATCTGGCAACCCATCAGTTTTCCCTTTACGACCTCGCGCGCGACCCCGGCGAGACCCACGATGCCCTGCGCGAGCACCGGCGCGACTTCCAGCGCCTGCGCCAGGCGCTCGCCGCCTGGCTGGCCCGCACCGAAGGCCCCGCCATCGGCGAGACCATGCGCCGGTCGGAGGCCGCCGACCGCCGCCTGCGCTCGCTCGGCTATTTGGACTAGAGCGCAACTCGTTGGTGCACGAGGGGGAGGGGGCGTCCCCTTCCCCCCCGGAGGGGAGGGAAGGGGATTGAGGGGTTGCGGGGGGCGATCCAATAGACGCCTTGAGTAGTCCACCACCGCCACATCGCAGTATCGTTGCTGTTGAACTGTTTGACACGGCCGGAGGGTTGTGCGACCATTTGGCTCCGCCCGCCGCAGGGCGGCGGAATCTTGACGCGGGGTGGAGCAGTCTGGTAGCTCGTTGGGCTCATAACCCAAAGGTCGCAGGTTCAAATCCTGCCCCCGCAACCACGACAGATCAGCCGCAAGGCTTGCCAAGGCAGGGTGGTTCTTACACCCTGCCTTTTTAGTTTGGAGGCTTCGGAACGGAGTGGCCGCCGACAAGAGCGGAGTCGAGAGCGCGGAGCGGTTGCAGGCGAAGCTCGCGGAGCGCGTGCGCCGGACCATCTTCGGCGCGCCGCGCGACGTCACCGACACCTCCCAGCTCCACAAGATGTCGCTCGTCGCCTTCCTGGCCTGGGTGGGCCTGGGCGCCGACGGGCTGTCGTCGTCCGCCTACGGCCCGGAAGAGGCGTTCCTCACCCTGGGCACCCACACCTACCTGGCGCTCGGCCTGGCGGCGGCGACCGCGCTGACCGTGCTCATCATCTCGGCCTCCTACAGCAGCATCATCGAGCAGTTCCCCACCGGCGGCGGCGGATACCTGGTCGCCTCCCACCTGCTGGGACCCCGGATCGGGGTAGTGTCGGGTTGCGCGCTGGTCGTCGACTACGTCCTCACCATCACCGTCTCGATCGCCTCGGGAGGCGACGCCATCTTCAGCTTCCTGCCGGCCCATCTCCAGCACCTCAAGCTGCCCGCGGAGTTCATGGTGATCGGGCTGCTCATCGCGCTCAACCTGCGCGGCGTCAAGGAGTCGATCCAGGCGCTGCTGCCGATCTTCCTCGTCTTCCTGCTCACCCACGCGCTGCTCATCGCCTGGGCGGTGGCGAGCCACCTGCCCGAGATTCCGGCGGTGTCGCAACGGGTGTCGAGCGGCTTCTCCTCGGGGCTCGCCACTCTCGGGCTCGGGGGCATGGCCATGCTGCTGCTGCGCGCCTACGCCCTGGGCGGCGGCACCTACACCGGCATCGAGGCGGTCTCCAACGGCCTGCAGATCATGCGCGAGCCGCGAGTCGAGACCGGCAAGCGCACGATGCTGTACATGGCGCTGTCTCTCGCCCTGACCGCCGGCGGCATCCTGATCGGCTACCTGCTCCTCGACGTCCACAAGGTGACGAACAAGACGATGAACGCCGTGCTGGCCGGCCAGGTCTTCGGCGGCTGGCACCTGGGGGCGATGCCGCTCGGCTACTGGCTGGTGCTCATCACCCTGATCTCGGAAGGGCTTCTGCTGGTGGTCGCCGCGCAGACCGGCTTCATCGACGGGCCGCGGGTGATGGCGAACATGGCCGTCGACTCTTTCATGCCGCACCGCTTCGCCGCGCTCTCCGAGCAGCTCTCCATGCAGAACGGCGTGCTCCTGATGGGGGCGGCCGCGCTCGGCATGCTCTTCTATACGCGCGGCAACATCCGCACCCTGGTCTTCATGTACTCGATCAACGTGTTCCTGACTTTCACCCTTTCGCAGCTCAGCATGGGCCGTTTCTGGTGGGCGCGGCGCGGCCAGAGGCTGAGGCGGCGCCGGCTGTTGATCCATGGCATCGCCCTGGTCATGTGCGCAAGCATCCTGGCGATCACGCTGTTCGAGAGATTTTCCGAAGGCGGCTGGGTCACCGTCTTGATCACCACCGTGGTCGTGCTCCTCTGTCTTGCCATCAACATCCACTACCGCAATGCCCAGGCGGGCCTGCGCCAGCTCGACGACGTCCTGGAGTCGTTGCCTACGACGGGCGAGCCCAACCGCGCCGAGCTGGATCCGCGGGCGCCGACGGCGGTGCTGCTGGTCAGCGCCTTCAACGGTTTCGGCGTCCACATCATGCTGTCGATCCTGCGTTTCTTCCCCGGCCTGTACAAGCAGTTCGTCTTCATCTCGGTGGCGGTGGTCGATTCGGGCAGCTTCAAGGGCAAAGAGGAGCTCGAGGCGCTGCAGCGCCACACCGAGGAGGACCTGGCCAAGTACGTCGAGCTGGCCAGGCGGCTGGGCTTTCCGGCTACCAGCTTCTCCACCATGGGCATCGAGGTGGTGAGCGAGGCCGCCGAGCTGTGCGAGAAGATCGCGCGGATCTATCCCAAGGCGACCTTCTTCGCCGGCAAGCTGGTGTTCCGCCGTGAGCGCTTCTTCTACCGCCTCCTGCACAACGAGACCTCGATCATCATCCAGCGCCGCCTGCAATGGCTCGGCATCCCCATGGTCGTGCTTCCGGTGCGGGCGCAGGTTTAAGAACAAGACTCGGCCGTGCGTCAGGGGCGGGTTAGCGAGCGCCGTTCTCATTCGGCCTCGGCTGCTTTCGCCGCCGTGCCCGCCAGGTCCGCGGCGGCCAGGTCCGGCGGTGCGGCAAGGGCGGGCGCGGCGAGGGCCTGATCGGGCTCGGGGGCGGAGGCCTCGACCGCGATGGCGGGGGCGGAGGAAGGGCGCGCGGAGCGGTCTTCGCTCTCCAGGCGCAGGGTGAGCAGGCCGCCGCCGACCATGAAGGCGGAGGCCATCCAGAAGGGGATTCCGGCGTTAACGCCGAAGGCGGCCGTGGACCACAGCGGTCCGAGCACCCGGGCGACGCCGCCGAAGGCCTGCTGCACGCCCATCACCTGCCCGATCTCGCCGCGCGGCGAGCGGCGCGAGACCAGGGCGGTAGTCGAGGGGAAGAGCAGGGCGGTCCCCACCGGCACCAGGAGGACGGCGAGGGCCATGCAGCCGATGCGCACCGCCGGCGGGGCGTCGAGCCAGGCGGGCAGCGGCGCCCCAGCCATGCCGAGAGCGAGCGACAGCGCGCCCAGGCGCATCGCCCTGACTTCGCCGAAGCGGCGCACCGCCGGTCCGAGCAGCAGGGCGCGCATCACCAGCGAGATCACCCCCACGTAGGTGTAGAACCAGCCGATCGTCTTCTCGGTCACCCCGTAGACCTGGCCAAGGTAGAGCGCCAGCACGCCGTTCATCGAGAAGAAGGCCATCATGCCGATGGAATAGACCCAGATCAGCGACCCCACCGGCGACGTCGGATGGCGGAGGATGTCCCAGATGGCGTGGCGGAGCGACCGGCGGGGCGCCGCGGCGGCGCCCGCCTCGTCGTGCGGGCGCGATTCGGGAAGCCAGCGGCTGGCGAACAGATAGTTGACGACGCACAGGCCGGCGGCGAAGTAGCCCGGGGCGGAGCGCCCGAAGTAACTGAAGGCGAACGAGCCGATCGTCGGGCCGATGGCCACCCCGGCGCTGGCCGCCGCGGTCACCCAGCCCAGCGCCTTGGCGCGCTCTTCGGGCTCGATCGAGTCGCTCACGTAGGCTTGCACCACGCCGGTCGTGCCGCTGCCCGCGCCCTGCACCAGGCGGGAGAAGAAGAGCAGCCAGAGCGACCGCGCCAGGCCGAACGGGACGTAGGCGGCGGCCGACAGGACCAGGCCGGCGAGGATCATCGGCCTGCGCCCGTAGCGGTCGGAGAGCCTCCCCCACAGCGGCGACGTGGCGAGCTGCGTGACCAGGAAGGCCGAGATCAGCATGCCGACGACCCAGGACTTGCCGGCCCCCAGGCGGATGGCGTAGAAGGGGAGCAGGGGCAGCACGATCATGGCGCCCATCATGTCCACGAAGACGGTGGCCATGAGGACCCAGAGCCGGCGCATCGAGGCGCCGCGATCGCTCGCTGCGGAGGCGGGGCTGGCGGCGGATGCGGGAGCGGCGGGCGGCATGCGATCAGGCCCCTCGGCGGGCCGGTTCCCGGCCCCACAGGAAAAAGGCGGCGGTGCTCCCGGCCATCAGCAACACGCCATAGACAGCGCTCATTCCGAGGTCTTGGAGCTGCAGGTTGGAAAGGATCTCGATCGCGATGGGCCGAGTGTCGAAGGTGTAGAGCACGATCGAGACGACGAAGTCTCCGAGAGCGGTGATGAAGGCCAGGCCGGCCCCGGCGGCGAGAGCCGGCCGCAGGAGCGGCAGGGTGACCCGCGCGAGGCTCCGCCAGCGTCCGGCGCCGAGCCCTGCCGCCGCTTCCTCGAGGGCGGGATCGAGGCCGCGCAACCCGGCCAGGGCGGCGCGGCCGGTGAGCGGCAGGCTGCGCACCAGGTAGGCGAGCGGCAGGATCCACGGCGTGCCGACCAGCACGAACCGGCCCAGCCACGGGGCGTCGACGCTGAAGGTGGTGGCCAGCGCCACCGCGAACACGGTGCCCGGAATGGCCCAGGGGAGGGCGACGAGCGTCTCGAGCAGCCTGCCCATCCGGCCGCTCTTGCGCCCGGCCGCCGCCCGCGCGGCGGCAAAGCCGATCGCCAGGGCCGCCGCGGTGGATACCGCCGCCATCCACAGCGAGTTGACGACCGGCCGCAGATGCCCGCGGTCGGCGAGCTGCGCGTAGTTGGCGAAGTCGAGCACCGGCGGAAATGCCTGCGCGATCCAGGTGCGCGCCGGGACGAGCGAGATGAGCACCATCACCAGGTGCGGCAGGAGCAGGACCAGGGCCAGCGCATAACCCACGGCGGCCGCCGCGGCGCGCCGGGCGGGAGAGGCCATGCGGTGGCGCGCCGGGGCAATGCCGCGCACTCCTGCCGCCAGGTCGGCGCCACCGCCGCGCTGCAGCAACCACAGTCCGGCCAGCGCCAGGAGGGCCAGCATCACCGTCTCCACCTGGGCCATCTCGCGCTCCCCGTTGAGCTTGGAGGCGAGGATCTGGGTGGGCATCACGCGGAAGCCGCCGCCGAACAGATAGGGGGCCGAGAACGAGGCGAGAGCGGTCATCAAGGTGAGCAGCGCGCCCCCCACCAGCGCGGGACGCAGCAGGGGGAGCGTCACCCGCCACAAGGTCCGCCCGCGGCCGGCGCCGAGCGCCGCGGCCGCCTCCAGCAGGGCGCCGTCGAGACGGGCCAGGCCGGCGCGCGTGAACAGGTAGAAATAGACGTAGAACGAATAGGTGTGAACCAGCAGGATAGCCCCGGGGCCGGCGAGGCGCCAGGGCGCGTGGTCGAGGCGCAGCAGCGCCTGCACGGCGTGGGAGACGAACCCGCTTTCGCCGTATAGGAAGAGGAAGGCGATGACCCCGACCAGCGGAGGCAGGGCCACCGGCAAGGCGGCGATCGAGGCGAGGGCACGCCGGCCGGGGAAATCGGTGCGCTCGAGAACGAACGCCAGCGGCACGCCGACCGCCGCCGCCAGGAAGACCGAGGCGAGCGAGATCCAGAGGCTGCGCCACAGTGCCAGCCACTCGTCCTGACGCGCGAAGAAGGCGAGGAACCAGCGCAGTGTCCAGCCCCCGGCGCCGCGCAACGCCTCGAGCAGCGTGAGGAGCAGCGGATAGCCGACCAGCCAGGCGAGGACGAATGCCAGGGCCAGGGGAACCACGGACGGCGGTACCTTCCCGCCGGCGCGCCACGTCAGGACCGCATCGGTTGCGTCCGCGCGCGACCGGAATGCCCGGAGCTTCATGCCGGCCCCCCACCGGGCGGGCCGCGGCGGAAGATCCGCGCCGGGGGCGCCGGGACTGCCGCGAGCGCGACGCCAACCCTCTCGCCGGGAGCCGCGGCGCGGACGCCGGCGGCGACCTCGATCTCCTGGACCTCGTGGGCTTCCTGAATCTCCTGAACCTCCTGGATCTCCTGAGTCGGGCCTCCGTCGAGCGACACCCGGTAATAGGTGACCGAGCCGGCATAGCGCCGCCCCTGCACCGTGCCGGCCACGGCGCCAGAGCTCCCCGGCGAAGTGAGGACGAGGGCTTCGGGGCGGACCACCAGCTCCACTGTTTCGCCCGGCGCGAGCTCCTCGGCCGGCACTCCCGGCCAGAGTGCCACGCCGCCGCCCGCCGCCAGGCGTACCATGCCGGCAGCCGGTCCTGGCTCGAAGGTGCCGGCCAGGCCGCTCGCCCGGCCCACGAAGCCGGCCACGAAGCGCGTCGCCGGGCGTTCGTAGAGCTCTTCCGGGCTGCCCACCTGGTGCAGCTCGCCGCCTTGCAGCACCGCGACCCGGTCCCCCAGGTCGAAGGCCTCCTCCTGCTCGTGAGTGACCAGCAGGGTGGTGATGCCCACCCGGCGGATGGCGCGCTCGAGCTCGCGGCGGGTGCGCTCGCGCAGCGCCGGGTCGAGGTTGGATAGTGGCTCGTCGAGCAGCAGAACGCGCGGCTCGGGGGCCAGCGCGCGGGCCAGCGCGACGCGCTGCTGCTGGCCGCCGGAGATCTCGCCGACTCGCCGCGCCGCGAACCCCGGCAGGTCGACGAGCGCGAGCGCCTCCGCCACCCGCCTGCTCACCTGGCCGCGGTCGAGCTTGCGCGCCTCGAGACCGAAGGCGACGTTCTCTCCCACCGAGAGGTGGGGGAACAGCGCGTAGTGCTGGAAGACCATGCCGAAGTTGCGGCGGGCCGGGGGATGGGCGGTCACGTCTTCGCCTTCCACCAGGATGCGGCCGCCGCCGCCGGGGGCGGGGTCGGGCTTCTCGAAGCCGGCGATGAGCCGCAGCGCGGTGGTCTTGCCGCTGCCGCTCGGTCCGAGCAGGGCCAGCACCTCTCCCCTGCCGGCGACGAGCGAGAGGTCGCGGAGGACGCGATTCGCTCCGAAGCTCTTGCCGAGCCGGTCGAGGACCAGGAAGTCCGCCATGGCATTTGACATCTACGTGCCTAACCGTGTGGGGTTTTTGGGATCTCCCACTTCGATCCCACTGCGATGTGGCGATGGTGGACGACTCAAAGCGTCTATTGGATCGCCCCCCACAACCCCTCCGGCTCCCCTTCCCGGTTTTCGGAAGTCGCCGGGTCCCTGCCCGGCGGCAGCCGGGGGGGAAGGGGATGCCCCCGCCCTCTCACGCACCAACGATATTGTCTTCGTTTCGTCCTAGCTCCCGGCGGCCGCGCCGCGGCCGCGCACCGAGCGGTCCCAGATCGTCATCCACTCCTGCTCGTGCTGCTCGACGAGGGCCCAATCGACCTTGGCCGGCACCATGGCGGCGAGGACCTGGCGCGCCCAGGCCGGCAGCCGGGCCGGCGGCAGATCGAGGCGCGCCGGCAGACGGAAGGCGCGCCGCGCCGCCAGCTCCTGGCCCTGGATGCTGCCGACGAAATCGATGAACGCCTTGGCCTCGACCGGGTGCCTGGACCCCTTGATCAAGCCGATCGAATCGTCGATGACCGGAGTGCCGCTGGCCGGGAAGCGATAGTCCAGAGGAGCGCCGCGCTGCTTTTGCCACAGCATGTCGGTGAGCTCCCAGACGGTCACCAGCCCTTCGCGGCGGTCGAGCTTCTCCATGAGCAGCGCCGGGTTCTGCAAGTACTCCTTGGTCTGGGCGTCGAGGCGGCGCAGCCAGGCGAATCCTCGCTCGGTGCTGCCGGTCTCGGCCATGGAGCGCGCCAGGACCATGCCGAAGAGAGTGCGCATGGTGCCGGAAGCCAGCGGATCGCGAATCAGGATCTTGCCCTTCCAGCGCGGGTCGAGCAGGTCGTCCCAATCGCGCGGCGCCTCGGCGGCCGCCACGGCGGCCGAGTTGAAGACCAGCACCGGCGCGGTGCGGTAGGAGCCGAAATAGAGGTCCCCGGGGCCGTGGCTCGGCGGCGGCACGGCATCGGCCCAGGCGGGCACGTAGGGAGCGAGGAGGCCGTCGTGGGCGCCGCGCGCGAAGATGGACCGCGGTCCGCCATACCAGACGTCGGCCTGCGGGTTGGCGGCTTCCGAGCGCACCCGGTCGTAGACGTCCTGCGACCCCATGTCGAGCCAGCGCACCTCGACCATCGGGTGCCTGGCCTCGAACGCCCTCTGCATCAAGTCCAGCAGGTCCTTGCCGTGCGGCGAATAGACCGTCAGCGGCACCCGCCCGCTGCCGCCGCAGGCCCACGCGGCGAGACCCGCGAGGCAGACGACGGCGAGCGCCAGGAGGGCCGACCCCGAAGCGGCAAACCGGGCTGAGCGCAGTCGAATCATGGCGGGGGGGCAGTTTAACCCATCTGCGGCGAACCGCCGGACTCGACGGCCTGAATGGAAAAGGGGGACCGCTCGCACGGTCCCCCTCGGTGCTTGCCGGCTGGCGCCAGGCAGGGAGCGACTACTGTTCGACGATCGAGATCTCGCCGATCGACGGTTTCGCCGCGGCCTCGGGATGCCCGAGCGGGGCAAAGGTCACGTCCAGCTTGCCAGTGGCCAGCAGCTTGTCGGCGGCGAGCTTGGTCACCAGATCGGTCACGTCGAAGCTCACGAACTTGGCCGCGGTCCCCGCCCCTGCGACGGTGTGATCGCCGTGGCCGGTATCGAAGAAGCTGATGGTCCCTACCCGGTGGTCCGCTGCCTTGTCGGGCGTCGTACCGCTGGGGAGCTGGAGGTAGACGTCGTAGAGCACCCCGGGCTGAACATTGGCCCGCAGCCCCTTGAGGACCAGATAGAGGCTGCGGTCCGGTGCCACCTTGCTCAGCCGTTGGGCGAACGCTTCATGGGCCGCTCCCGCCGATGCTCCGGCGGCGGGCGCGAGGCTCAGCGTGGCGTGGACGGGGGCGGCGCCCAGCGTGACGGACTTCTTCAGGACGGCATGGGTCCTCACCGTCGCCAGGGCGGCGGCCAGGAAGGATCTCTTGTTGGTCGGGCAGGGCGGCACCGGCTCCAGTTGATCGTATGAGTAGCCGAGCGTCGTGATGTCGAGGAAATCCTTGATCTTGGCGACCACCTTGTTGCCGGCGCCGTCGGCGAAGACGAAGGTCTTGTTGAGGAACGTCGAGTCGTTGGGGTTCTTGCGGCCACCGGCGTTCCAGCTCGCCCAGATGCGGTCGATGTTGCAGTGGTGTGCCCAGAAAACCGGGTCGCCGGCGGCCCAGGGAACGGCGCCCATGTTCAGGGTGTTGCCGGTTCGGACGTGCACCCTGCCATGCAAAGTGCCGTCGAGATTGGCGCAGAAGCCCTGGACGGCACCGTTCTGCTCGTAGATGCACTCCTTGAGCGAGTCGAGGTTGAGATAGCCGGGCGGGGCGATCGGGTTGCCGGCGTTGACCCCGGTGTTCCTTTTGTCGACATAGAGCGGGCCGAAGGTGGGATCGCCCTTCTTGGTGAACTCAGGGGGGATCACGGCGTAGGTGGGGCCGCTGACAGTGTAGTTCCAGTAGGGCAGCGTGAAGTAGGCGTTGCCGCCGACGTTGCGGATGATCTGCTCGAAGAAGTAGACGAACATGCGGTGCCAGGGCAGGAAGTAGTTCTCCGGCTGGCCGCTGTGCGCCTGGCAATTGTCCCACATCGCGGTGGCGAGGGCCTTCCAGGGGTTTGCCGATGGGTAGATCCTCGCCAGCTCGGCGGCCTTCGTCGTCGAGCCCTTGACGAAGTGGGAATACCATTGGAAGGTCCAGCTCTGTGGGCTGCCTTCCGGAATGGTGGCGGTCGTCTGCATCTTGCCGACCGCTGCCGCGTAGCTCTTGAGCATCGCCTGGCCATTGGCGCTCCGTGCGTCATAGCGCACGTAGGGGCCCGCGGCTCGGGCGTACCTCTCGAACCAGACGGCGAACGGGATGGCGGCGGTTCCGGCGACGAACGAACGGCGAGTCAGGGCGACCATCGTTCTCCTCCCATAGTAGTGTCGATTGTGATACTCGACAGTAGCAATGGCGCAACCGCTTGTCAAGCGGGGCGGCGCGCGATGGGCGGCCGGGCGCCGGCCGCGGCCAGGCTACTGCTCGACCAGCTCGAGATGTCCAATGCGTGGCTTGGCAGTGGGGATCGGCACGCCTTCGGGAATCAGGGTGAGGGTCTTCCGTTCCGCGAGCTGGCCGCGCCGGCGGAGCTCCCGTACGACCGGCGTGATATCGAAGCTGAAAAACACCTTCTCGGCGTCGGTATTGACCGGGGACGCGGCGTCCGAGGCGTTGGCGGCGCCTGGCCGCCGGGCATTGTAGAAGTCGATGATGCCGACGCGGCGCGGATCGTTCTCGCTCGGCGTGATGCCGGCGGGGAGATCGAGATAGACGGAGTAGAGGACCCCCGGCGCCTCCTCGGCGGTGAGGCCGCGAACGAGGAGATAGAGGGAGTGGCCCGGCGGCATGGCGTCGAGCTGGGCGGCGAGGGACTTGCCGGCGGAGGCGAGGGGAACGACGATCGGCCCGGCGCCCAAGGCAACCGGTGCCGTGTTTCGGGCAAGGATCTTCATCGGCATGGGCTCGCTCCGCGTGCACTGGCTGGTGGCGAAGAGCGCCAGCAAGCCGAGCAGGATCGTCTGGCGCCGTGGCTTGGGCGAGTAAGGTGGGCGTGGGCGTATGCACATCATCTCGGGCGCCTCCTGGAACGGCAACACTCTCTGCTTGGCTGACATTCCGTGGCGGCGGGCCGACTCACTGGCGCACGGGCGTTTTCAGCAGCCTGCTAGGGCTGGCGAGCGGTGCGGGCCAGGGCCAGGAGGTTGGCGAAGAGGCGCCAGGCGCCGGGGACGCCGGCGGGGAGCTGGCGGAAGAAGGCTAGGCCGGTGTAGACGTAGGTGCCCTTGCCCAGGGCGGCCACCAGCAGAGCGCCGCGCTGCTCGGGACCGCCGGGGTCGGCCATGGCGAGAAGCGGCTTGTAGGCCGGGTCCCAGCTGTGGGCGAAATAGAGTCCGCGCTCCTGCACCCAACCCTGCCAGTCGGCATCGCCGATCCGGTTGGGGGTGGTAAAGACAGGGTCGGCCGGGTCGAGCACCTTGACCGGCGCCGTCTCGTCGGTCACCCGGTCGTGCGGCCGCGCGATCTCGAGCTTGTAGGGCGCGAAGCCGCCGGTGACGAACGGGTATTGCTGGTATTGCACGATCAGCAGGCCACCCGCCCGCACGTAGTCGAGCAGCAGGCGGTTGGCGCGGCCGAGCGCGGGATCGCTCTCGTAAGCGCGGCTGCCCACGACGATCGCGTCGAAGCGCGCGAGGCCGGGCCCGGCGCCCCCCGCGCCCCCCGCGCCATCACCGAGCGCCGCCGGATCGAGCAGCTCGACCGGCACGCCGACCTGGAGCAGGAACTCCGGCACGCGGTCCGCGGCGCCGCGCACATAGCCCACCCGGCGCAGCGGCGGGAGCCTGATCTCGGCGGCGCTGATCTCGACCTCGGCCCGCCGCGGGTTGGGGGTCGGAGGGATGTGCGGGTAATCGATCAGCGGCACGGCCAGGTCGAAGCGCTCGCCGCCGTCGAGCACCGCCGCGACCCTGAGCGGGTAGCGACCGGCCGCCGCCGGGGGGTGGAGGGTCAAGGTAGCGGCGGCCTGCTTGCCGGCGTCGTCGTCGGCGGCCGGCAGCTCGAAGGCCTGCGCCGTCACCGCCGGAAACGCGCCGTCCGCCGCCGCGCCCGCCGGAGTGGCTTCCAGCCGGCCGCGCAGCGGCGCCCGCGCGTGCGACGTCAGGATCAAGCGCAGGCTGCGGTCCTCGCGGCGGTCGAGCGGCCAGACCTGCATCGGCTCGGCGACCGCCACTTCGAGCCGCGGCACGACGCGCAGCGGCCGCCGCACTTCGCCCAGCACCTCGTCGCGGTGCAGGTGGACCACCTCGCGGCGCAGGGTGATCGGCACGCCGTCGAGGGTGAACGAGAAGAGCGCCGTCAAGGGCGGAGGGCCGAACGGCTCGCCGCGCTCGGCCGGCGCCGCCGCGCTCCAGTCATAGAGGCTGCGGACGAGCGGCCGCCTGAGGAAATAGGGCATGGTCGCGGGCGCCGCCGCCGGCACGGCCGCCGTGAGCTCCCAGCTGGCGAGCGCCCCAGCCGCCAGCGCCTGCCGCTCGCCGGCCACCGCCTCGCCGCGCCACTCCGGGGCGGGCACCAGCGACACGGCCGCGCCGGCGAGCGGCGGGCCGCCGCTGTTCCACAGCGTGGCGCGCACGGGGAACGACTCGCCCGGGATCAGCGCCTCGCGCTCGGTGGTGGCGTCGATCGCGATTCCGGCCGCCGCGGCGGCGCCGATCTCGGCCACTGCCAGTTTCTCGTCGATCAGCTCTGCGGCCGGCAGCTCGTCCGGCCGGATGCCGCCTTCATCCAGGACCGCGCGGGCGGCACGCAGATGGCGCACGATCTCCGCCAGCCCGCCGACCGCCTCGCCCGGACGGTCCGGGTTGAGGGCGCGGCGGGTGCGCACGGCGAGCGCCTCGGCGGCGTCGAGCTCCGCGGCGGCGCGCTGCCGGCGGGCCGCTCCGGCGATGGGCGCTGCGATGGCCCGCAGGTGGGTGTTGATGCCGGCGAAGAGCTCCTTGCCCGGCACCCCCTCGCCGGCGGAGACACGCGCCATGCGCCTCTCCTGGGGCCCCAGGGTCTGCAGGCGGCCCATGCCCTGCGAGCGGTGCATGCCGCGGCTGGCCAAGGCGAGCTGGAAGATCGACTTGCCAGTAAACGGATCGATGCCGCCGATGGGCAGGACCACCGTCGCGGGGTCGCGTTCGGACCAGATCGATTGATAGAGCGCCTGCGGCGTCCACGGCGCCAGGCCCTCGGCGCGGAGCTGCGGCAGCGCGGCGGGATCGCCCGCCAGCGGGAAGGCGGCGTAGGCGGTCGCGCCCGCCGCCTGATGCTGGCCGTGGTTGGTGGCGTCCGGCGCGGCGGGGAAGATGGACACCACCGCCTGCGGCTTGAAGCGCCGGATCACCCGTACCGCGTCCTCGAGCAGCACGTCTTTCGGCCACTTCTCGAGCGTCCTGTCGAGGGACCGCGTGAAGCCGAAGTCGTAAGTGCGGGCGAAGAACTGCCTGCCTCCGTCCACCGCCCGCGCGGCCAGCAGCTCGCGGCTGCGGATCAGGCCAAGCCCCACTCCCAGCTCCGGGCCGATCAGGTTCTGCCCCCCCTCGCCGCGGCTGAGCGAGAAGTAGGCCGCCTCGCCGCCCATGCCGCGCGATATCAGGGCGAGCAGCGACGTATCCTCGTCGTCGGGGTGGGCGCCGATGACCAGCAGCCGCTGGTGGGCCGAGAGCTTGGCGAGGGCGCGGTCGAGCGTGGCCACGCCGCCGGTCGCCGGCGGCTCGAGCGGCGCCGGGCCGAGGTTGACGTCCGCGAGGACCGCGAGCGGCGCCGCGGCAGGAGGCGCTTCCAGACCGGCACCCGGCCGCGCGGCGGCGGGCGCGGGACCGGCCGGGGCAGCGCCGGAACCGCACAGCGCCGGCAAGGCCGCCAGCAAGGAAAGCCGCAGCCAGCTGGCGAGTCGCGATCTCGTGGCTCTCATCGGTCTTGCCGAACTCGTCGATCCCACAGCCATACGGGCATCGGGTTCCAAGGTTGCCGTGGCCCCGGCCGCCTCCCGGGAGGCGGGCCGGCGGGCAGTCTAGCAGTCTGCTGGCGGGCGCCGGAGCCGCGGCCCGGCGGAACGCGATATTCTAGGAGTTGCCATGCCGACCGAGACCGCCGCCGCGTCCGCCACTGCCGTCCTGGAGCCGCCGGGCAAGCTCGACGAGAGGACCCTCAACGCCTTCCGCCGGCTGGGCTTCCTCCAGGCCGACCTCGATCCCCTAGGCCGGCTGCCGCGCGAGCCGCAGGCGCCTCTCGACGAGGAGGCCGATGTGGCGACCGCCGAGCAGGCCCGCAAATGGTACTGCGGCACGATCGGCGTCGAGTTCATGCACATCCCGCACGTCGAGCGCCGGCGCTGGATCGCGCAGCGCATGGAGACGCAGCCGCAGCCGCCCGACCGCGAGCGCATCCTCGAGCGGATCATGCGCGCGGAGACTTTCGAGCAGTTCGCGCAGACCCGCTACCAGGGGAGCAAGCGCTTCTCGATCGAAGGCGTGGCGGCGCTGATCCCGCTGCTCGACGAGATGCTCGAGATCGCGGCGGCGCGCGCGGCGCTGCAGATCGTGCTGGCGATGAGCCACCGCGGCCGGCTGAGCGTGATGGTCAACACGGTCGGCCGGCCGGCGACGCAGATCTTCGCCGGCTTCGAGGACGTTGACCCGCGCAGCGTCCTGGGCGGCGGCGACGTCAAGTATCACATGGGAGCGACGGGCGAATACCGGGCGCGCAACGGCCGCGCGCTCGATCTCCACCTGGTGTCGAACCCGAGCCATCTCGAGGCGGTCGATCCGGTGGCGCTGGGACGCGTGCGCGCCAAGCAAGTGCGTCTCGGCGACACCGACTCGACCAAGGTGATGCCGATCGTCATGCACGGCGACGCCGCCTTTGCCGGCCAGGGCATCCTGGCCGAGACGCTCAACCTGGCCGATCTCGCCGGCTACCGGGTGGGCGGCACCGTGCACGTCATCGTCAACAACCTGATCGGTTTCACCACCGAGCCGGCGGACCTGCAGTCGTCCCGATTCGCCTCCGACGTCGCCAAGCGGCTGCCGATCCCCATCTTTCACGTCAACGGCGAAGATCCCGAGGCGGTCGTGCGGGTGGCCGCGATGGCGGTCGAGTATCGCTATGACTTCAAGTCGGACGTCGTGGTCGATCTGATCGGCTACCGCAAGTGGGGCCACAGCGAAGTGGACGACCCCACCATCACCCAGCCGCTGCTGTACAAGAAGATCGAAGCGCACCCGCCGTTGTGGAAGATCTATTCCCGGCGCATCGGCGTCGCCGAGGAGGACGCCGAGAGGCGCGCCGCCGCGGTGCGCCGCGAGCTCGACGCCGCCCAGGAAGAGGCAAAGGGGCTGGGAAAAAAGCCGTCGCTGCGCACCATGCCCGCCTACTGGGACCGTTACAAAGGGGGTGCCTTTGCGCCCGAGTACGAGGTGCGGACCGGGCTCGACGCGGCGAAGATCGCGGCGCTCACCGTACCGCTCACCACCTGGCCCGCGGACTTCCACCCCCACCGCAAGATCAAGGCCCTGCTCGAGCAGCGCGCCGAGATGGGGCGCGGCCAGCGGCCGATCGACTACGGCATGGCCGAGGCGCTCGCCCTGGCCTCGCTGCTGCGCCAGGGGGCGCCGGTGCGGCTGAGCGGCCAGGACACCCGCCGCGGCACCTTCGCCCACCGCCATGCCGTGCTCATCGACGTCGAGAACGGCGGCACGTACACGCCGCTCGCTCACCTGGCCGCGGACCAGGCGCGCTTCGAGGTCTACGACTCCATGTTGTCGGAAGCGGCCGTGCTCGGCTTCGAGTACGGATACAGCCGCGACTACCCCGAGGCGCTGGTGCTGTGGGAGGCGCAGTTCGGCGATTTCGCCAACGGCGCCCAGGTCATCATCGACCAGTTCATCGTGGCCGGCGAGGACAAGTGGAACCTGCTCTCGGGAGTCGTGATGCTGCTCCCCCACGGCTACGAGGGGCAGGGGCCCGAGCACTCCAGCGCGCGCCTGGAGCGCTACCTGCAGCTCGCCGGCGACGACAACATCCAGATCTGCCAGCCTTCGACGGCGGCGCAGTACTTTCACCTGCTGCGCCGCCAGGTCCTGCGCCCCTGGCGCAAGCCGCTGATCGCCCTGACCCCGAAGAGCATGCTGCGCCACAAGGACTCCTCCTCGGGGCTGGAGGAGCTCGGCCGCGACCACTTCCTCACGGTCGTGCCGGACATCCGTTTCGACTCTGCGGAGGCTGGCACAAGCGGCGGCGCCCAGCGTCTCCTCTTCTGCAGCGGCAAGATCGCCCACGAGCTGAGCCGCGAGCGCGAGCGGCGCAAGGATACGGACACCGCCATCGTCGTCCTCGACCAGCTCTATCCCTTCCCCGCGGCCGAGATCGCGGCCCAGCTCGCCCGCCATGGCGGCGCCCACGACATCGTCTGGGTACAAGAAGAGCCCGCCAACATGGGCGCCCTCTTCTACATTCACTCGCGCCTGGAGCGCCTGGCCGGCCGCCCCGTCCGCTCCGTCCGCCGCCACCCGAGCGGCAGCCCCGCCACCGGCTCGGCCAAGGCCCACGCCCTCGAGCAGCAGACCTTGCTCACCATGGCTTTCACCACCGGCAAGTAGCGGGCACGGGGTGGCGAAGAAACCGAAGTCGGCGAAATCGTCGAGAACGCCTCCAACGCCGGCGGCCGCCGCGGCGCCGGGCGGCGCGTTGGAGAACCGCCGCGCTGCGGCGGTCAAGCTCGTCCTGGCGGGGCTGGCGGTGGTGGCGTTCTACCTGGCGGCGCGGATCGCGGCGCCGGCCCCCTGGTCCTATGACGAGTACTATCACCTCGGCGTGGCGCGCGAGCTGCGCTCCCATTTTCCCCTGCGCTCGTTTCCCTGGACCCCGTTCTCCATCCTGAGCGACCACTATGCCGACAAGGAGCCGCTCTTTCATCTGCTCCTGATGCCCTTCGCCGGCTTGCCGATCGAGCAGGCGGGCCTGGCGGGCGCCGCCCTTGGCCAGCTCTTCTCGACCGCGGCCTTCGCCGCGGTGCTGTGGCGCCTGCGGGTGCGGCGCGCCTGGGCTTACGTGCTCGGCCTCGCGGCGCTCGGCTCCATGTTCGCCATGCGCTTCGACATGTGCCGGCCGCATCTGCTGTTGATGGGCTTCTCGGTCCTGATGCTCGGCCTGCTCATCGTCGAGGCCCGCGGCGCCGTGCTGCTGGCCGCCGCGGCCCTCTTCGGCCTCGCCCATGCCGGCGGCTGGATCGCGATCGTCTATGCCGCCGCCTGGGCGCTCGCCGGCTTGCTCGCCGGGCCGGCCGGCCGCGAGCCCGGAGCGCGGCGCTTCCTGTGGCGGCCGATCGCCTGGATTGCCGCCGGCTGGACGCTCGGCCAGCTCGTTCACCCCAACTTCCCGCAGAACCTGAAGCTGCTGGCGTTGCAGACCCTGGTGGTGCCTTTCGAGGCCAGCCCCGCCGGCAATGCGGCGCTGCGCTCGCAGATCGGCGAGGAGCTGAGCGCGCCCGGGATCGCCATCCTGGCCGAGCAGTGGACCGTCTTCCTGGCTCCCGCCCTGGTCCTCGCCGTGCTGCTGCGCGAACCCCGCCTGCGGACCAGGGCGACAGTGACCTGCGCGGCGGTGGCGATCGGGTTCCTGCTCATCGGCAGCCTCTTCTTGCGCCGGCTGATCGAGCTCGGAGCTCCACTCGGAATCCTCGCCCTCGCCGTCCTGGCCTGGGAGCGCGAGAAGCAGGGCCCCCAGGCCTGCGGCAGGCTGCTCGGCGGCTGGGGTCCGTGGATCGCCGCCTTCGCGCTCGCCATCGGCTCCCTGTGGACCTCGATCACGGTGCGCTCCTACGGCTTCGGCCAGGTCTCGGCCCCGCAGGAGATGGCGCGCTGGCTGGGCGAGCACGGCCAGCGCGGCGCGAGGGTCTTCACTGCGCAGTGGGCCGACTCGGCGCCGCTCTTCTACTCCGCCCCCCAGCTCCAGTCGCTGGTCGCCCTCGATCCGACTTTCTTCTACGCCCGGGATCCGGCGCGGTTCCGGGAGTACGTGGACCTCGTCCAGGGCCGCCGCACCGATGAGACCACCGCGGCCGACGCCGTCCGCCGCCACTTCGCGGCGCGCTACGTGACCCTGTGGCGCAACCCGGTCTTCGAGAGCTTCGCGCGGCAGCTCGTCGCCGCTCCGCGCGTCGCGGAGGTCTATCGCGACCCGTACTACCTGGTCCTCGACCTGTCGCCCCCAGGCCGGTGACCCGGTTTCGCCCGCTCGCCGCACTTTGGCTAATAAGGGCTAACCTACTTCGACGGCAGCGCCAGCCAGGCCCATCCTCGCGTCCCGCTCCCCCCTGAAAGGGGGAGCCGGGCCGGCAGGCTCTTCAAGGCCCGTTGTCCGCGTCTCGCCACCTCTCTTGCTCTCGGCAGAGCCGAACCGGTTCTGCACGTTTGTGGGTCGGGACCGCAGCCAGGCGCACCGCCTTGGCCCCGAGGCGGGTGTACCGGCATGGCCACGGTTCCTCATCCCGCGCAAAGGAGGATTGGTCAATGAAGAGGACGAAGTGGACGAGGAGGCGCGTGATCTCGCACGGGCTCTTGCTCACGCTGCTCGTGGCGGTGCCGCTGCTCTACGCGGTCACCCCCACCGAAGCGCCGGCCGGGTTCGACAACCTGACCAACGGCTTCGAGGACCAGCCCACCATGGATGCGGACCGGGCCTCGTTCGACCAGGTCGAGCAGATCTCCGACGGCCTGGGCCCGATGTACAACGCCCAGGCCTGCAGGGAGTGCCACCAGAACCCGGTGAGCGGCGCGATCAGCCAGATCACCGAGCTGCGGGCGGGCTCCTTCGACGGCTTCACCTTCACTCCCCACCCTGGCGGCTCGCTGATCTTCTCGCGCTCGATCGACGCCAACTTTCAGGTGCGGGCTTTCGGCACCGACAACAATGCGTCCTTCCGCACCTCTCTCAACACCGCCGGCGACGGCTTCGTCGAGGCGCTTCCGGACAGCTTCTTCACCAATACCCAGTACAACCAGGGGCAGTTCGGCGGCACCATCATCACGGTGCCCGTCAACGAGTCGCCCGGCGTCAACAGGATCGGCCGCTTCGGCTGGAAGAACCAGCACGCCAGCCTGCTCTCCTTCTCGGCCGACGCCTATCTCAACGAGATGGGGATCACCAGTCCGATGCAGCCCACCGAGAACACCGACAGCGGCACGGACGTCTCCTTCATGAACGCCAAGAACGGCGTCCCCGCCATCCAGGACCCGGCGATAGCGGGGCATCCCTTCGGGCACGACGTCGAGGCCTTCACCCGCTTCATGCGCTCGCTCAAGGTCCCGCCGCGCGACACCGGGCTGGCGGGCACGCCGGATGCCCAGGCGGGCGCGTACTACTTCCACGCCATCGGCTGCGACATCTGCCATATCCAGACGGCGACCAGCGCCCCGACGGGCACCTCGTTCAACGGCGGCAAGTTCATCGTCCCGGCGGCGCTGGGCAGCAAGAACATCCACCCCTTCGGCGACTTCATGCTGCACGACGTGGGCACGGGCGACGGCATCGTACAGAACGGCGGCCAGGGGACGATAAACCTGATGCGCACCGCGCCGCTGTGGGGCGTGCGCACGCGCAACCGCCTGATGCACGACGGCGAGAACATCACGCGCAACAACGCCATCCTGCGCCACACCAACCAGGCCGAGCCGGTCATCCAGAACTACATCTACGGCCTGAGCACCACTCAGAAGAACCAGCTCATCACCTTCCTGAACTCGCTGTAAGACCCCTCCAGGACCGGCCCGGCTGTGACCGGGCCGGTCCTGCTCTTTTCAGGCCGGCTTCCGGCGGAGCTCGCCTTCGACCACACCGGGCAGCTCGGCGGCGAAGTGGGGTCCGAAGGCGCGGCCGGGAGTCCAGGCGCCGGCCGTGACCTCGCCGGCCAGGACGCGCTCCATGCAAGCCAGGGCCGAGTCCGCGGTGAGTCGGTAGGACTCGGGGGTCTCCAAGGTCGCGGTGGCGGCGTCCCCCGCCGCGTTGCGCACCTCGCCCCACAGGTAGACCCTCGCCGTCTCGCGCTCCGCCGGCGCCGGACCGCTCGCCCGCAGGTCCACGGCGCGCTGCAGCAGGCGCTTGAGCGGCCGCCAGGCGGCGAGCGGCAGCAGGGGGGCGAGGCGCCGGGCGCGGCGGATGGCGCGCGGAGAGGTTGCCGCGTAGACACGGACGTTGGGGATGCCGGTGGTGTGGTAGGCGGTCGAGACGTCTCCCCAGGGAATGGTCATCGCCCAGCGCCGGCCGCAGCCGAACTCGATCTCGCGCACGTCATAGGCGATCGGCACCGGCACGATCCTGCCGGCGCGGCGGACCGCGCCGGCGTGCGGCAGGCTCTCGATCATCGTCTTCAGGGTGCCGCGGCTGTAGGTGCCGCCCGCGGCGGCAAAGGCCAGGGCGAGCTCGGTCGCGTCGGTCATGACGTCGGCCAGCCGGGCGGCCAGGCAGTCGCTGGGCACGACGTCGAAGCCGGTGCCGGGAAGCAGCACCACTCCCGCCTCGCGCGCCTCCCGGCCCCTGGCCAGGACGCCCTCGAAGACCTGGAGCTCGCCCGTGATGTCGAGGTAATGGGCGCCGGCGGCCAGGCAAGCCTCGACCATCGGCGCGCTGGTGCGCACGAACGGCCCGGCGCAGTGAAGGACTGCCGGAACCGCCGGCGGCCCGGCCAGCGCCGCGGCCACCGCCCGCGGATCGTCGAGCGCGAAGGCGCGGCTCGCCAGCCCGAGCTCGCGCGCCAGCGCCCCGACCGCCTCCGGGTTGCGGCCGGCCAGCACCGGCGCCCAGCCGCGGCGCGCCGCCGCGCGCGCCACCAGCTCGCCGGTGTAGCCGTAGGCGCCGTAGATCATCCACGGCGCGGTGGCGGCGGCCGCGCGCCCGGGGCCGCTAACGGGCACGGCCGGGCCCCGCGGCTGCATCGTCATCAACGGCCATGGTCGAGCTCCTCGATCTCCTCGATCTCCTCGCGGGCGGCGCTCAGCTCGCCCGCGCCGCTCGCCCGTGGGCCGCCGCGTGCCAGCGCCGCGCGGGCCGCGAGCACCCGCTCGCGCGCCACCGTGGCATCGGCCGCGAGCGCGGTCAAGTGGCCCATCTTGCGGCCGGGCCGGGGTTCCGCCTTGCCGTAGAGATGCAGCTTGACATCGGCAAAGCCGCAGGCGGCGGCCCAGTCGGGCTCCCCCTCCCGCCAGAGGTCGCCGAGCAGGTTGGCCATCGCCGCCGGGCGCAGCAGATCGGTCGCGCCCAGCGCCAGGCCGCAGACCGCGCGGAGCTGCTGCTCGAACTGGCTGGTCACCGCGGCGTCGAAGGTGAGGTGACCGGAGTTGTGCGGCCGCGGCGCCAGCTCGTTGATCAGCAGGCGGCCGCCGCGGGTGACGAACAGCTCGACGCACAGGACGCCGACGACCCCCAGCGCCTCGAGCACGCCGCGCGCGAGATCGACCGCCTCGGCGGCGAGCCGCGGCGGCACGAGAGCGCGCGGCGCGGGCGCGACCGCGACGTCGAGGATGCGGCGGCGATGCTGGTTGGCGATCACCCCGTAATGGGCAAAGCGGCCGTCGAGGCCGCGCGCCCCGATGACCGAGACCTCGCCGGCGAAGTCGACGAAGGCCTCGAGGATCGCCTCGCCGGTGCCCAGGGCCGACCAGGCCGCCGGCGCTTCGAGCGGCGAGGCGAGCATCACCTGACCCTTGCCGTCGTAACCCCAGCCGGCGGTCTTGAGCACGGCCGGGCAGCCCAGTACGGCGAGGCCGGCCTGCAGCTCGGCCGCCGAGCGCACGGGCAGGAACGGCGTCACCGGAAAACCCGCCGCGGCGAGGAAGCCCTTCTCGCGCAGCCGGTTCTGCGTGGTGTGCAGGACCGAGCCGGCGGGCCGCACGGGCCCGTGCTCGGCCGCCGCCTCGGCGGCCGCCGCCGGGACGTTCTCGAACTCGAAGGTGACGAGGTCCACGCCGCGGGCGAACTCGCGTACCGCGTCGAGGTCGGCGTAGTCGGCCTGGACCTCGCGGTCGGAGAGCTGGCCGGTAGGAGTGTCGTCGCCGGGCGAGAAGGTGTGGACCCGGTAGCCCATGCGCCGCGCCGCGATCGCGAACATGCGGCCGAGCTGGCCGCTGCCCAGCACGCCGATGGTCGCGCCGGGAAGCACCGGCGAAGTCATGGCAGCGTCTCTTCGCGCACTCGCCGGGCCTGCTCTTGCCCCCACTCGCGGAGCTTGTCGCGCAGCGCCGGCCGGCTCGCCGCCAGGATGCGGACGGCGAGGAGCGCCGCGTTGGCCGCCCCGGCTCTGCCGATCGCCAGGGTGGCGACCGGCACGCCGGCCGGCATCTGCACGATCGAGAGCAGCGAGTCGAGCCCCTTGAGGGCCTGGCTCTCGACCGGCACGCCGAGGACCGGGAGAAGGGTCTGCGCGGCCACCATGCCCGGCAGGTGGGCGGCGCCCCCGGCGCCGGCGACGATGACCTCGACGCCGCGCGCCGCCGCGCCGGCCGCGAACTCGCGCATCCAGTCGGGAGTGCGGTGGGCCGAGACGACGAGGCACTCGTGGACGACCCCGAAGCGGGCGAGCATCTCGTCCGCGTGGCGCATCGTCTCCCAGTCGGACTTGCTCCCCATGATCACGCTCACCAGCGGAAGATCTTCTGGGTCCATGGATTTACGTCCGTGGCCGGCAGGCAGCGGGAAACTGAGACGGGACATTAGCACAGGGCACGGCCGGAGGGCGGCCGCCGCCGGCGCGCCACCGCCGCTCCGCCAGACCGTCACGCGGAGACGCCGGCGGGGCTTCGCTTGGACGGGGTCCTCGACTAGAATGGGGCGCGTACTTCCCAACGACGCCAAAGGAGGGCTTCTTTATGGAGAGGGTGCATTCAGATCGTCGCCAGTGGGCGTGTGCCCTGGCGGCACTGCTGGCGCTTTTCGGCACTTTTGCCGTGGCGCTGCCGGCCGCTGCGCAGACCGACGTGACCACGACCCGCATCTCGGGCACGGTGAGCGACGCCAAGGGCGGCGTTCTGCCCGGAGTCACGGTCGAGGCGGCCAACCAGGACACCGGGTTCAAGGCGCCGTCCGTCACCGACGGGAAAGGCTTCTACCGGATCATCGACCTGCCGACCGGCAAGTACACGATCACCGCCAGCCTCGACGGCTTCGCCACCAGCGAGCTCAAGAGCCTGCGGCTGGAGGTCGGTTCGGCCCCGACGGTCAACTTCACCCTGCAGTCGGCGGCGCTGTCCGAGAGCATCACGGTCACTTCCCAGGCGCCGCTCGTGGAGGTGACCAACACTACCTTCACGACCACCATGGAAAGCGAGCAGATCAAGAACCTGCCCGTCCAGGGCCGCGACTTCACCAGGCTGGCGACCCTCACCCCCGAGACGACGATCGAGAGCCAGCGCGGCAACATCGCGATCGGCGGCGAGCGCGGCATCAACACCAGCATCATGGTCGACGGCGTCGACTACAACAACGCCTTTTTCGGCGGCGCCGCCGGCGTGGCCGAAGGCAGGGCGCCGCTGTCGCTTTCCCAGGAGTCGATCAAGGAGTTCAACGTCATCACCAACGGCGGCTCGGTCGAGTTCGGCCGCTCGGGCGGCGGCTTCGTCAACGTCATCACCAAGAGCGGAACCAACTTCTTTCACGGCTCGGGGTTCTATTACAATCAGCCGCAGAGCCTGATCTCCGATTTCGCCGACGGCAGGAAGCCGCGCAACCAGAAGAAAGACCAGTATGGCGCGGCGGTGGGCGGCCCGCTGCTCAAGGACAAGGTCTTCTTCTTCGTCTCCTACGACAAGCAGGACCAGAACGTCACCATTCCGATCAACACCACCATCCTCGACCCGAACGTCTTCGCCAAGTACCCGGCGCTCGCCTCGCCTCCCGACTACGTGCAGACCCAGAACGGCTCGGTGCTCTTCGGGCGCTTCGACGCCCAGATCACCGACAGCCAGCGCGTCATGCTGCGCGGCAACAACCCCAAGTACACCGGCCGCAACGGGACCTTCAGCAGCACCACCGGGACCGAGAGCAGCAACGGCATCGAGGGGATGAACGCCAAGGCGTTCGTCGGCACCTACACCGCCCAGTTCTCGGCCAACCTGCTCAACGACTTCAATGCCAACTACATCACCGAGGACACGCCGCGCGCCGACAAGGGGCTCAGCCTGCCCGCGATCTCGGTGTCCACGACCGGCGCCAACTACGGCGAGGTGGCCTTCCTGCCCATCGTCTCGACCGCCAAGCGCAAGGAGGCGGGCGACACGGTGAGCTACCTATTCCGTGAGCACGTCTTGAAGGGCGGCTTCGACTACAACGACACCTCGATCAGCCAGGTCTTCAAGGGGAACTGGCGCGGCGTCTTCGCGTTCAACAACCCGGCCGACCTCATCGCCGGCAGATGGTTTCAATACCGCCAGTTCGGGGGCCTGCACGGCTTGACTTCCGACCAGGCCGGCAAGGCCGCCTTCGGGCAGAAGGAAGCTGCCGCCTTCGTGCAGGACCAGTGGTACGTGCGCTCCAACCTGACGGTCAGCCTCGGCGTGCGCCTGGAGAGCCTGACCAACCCTCACTTCCCGATCCTCAACCCCAACGACGTCAACCCGGACGGCTCGTTCAACCTCACCGGCCGGATCCCGGACGATAAGAACCAGTTCTCGCCGCGCCTCGGTATCTCCTGGGCGCCGGAGCCGAAGACCGCGGTCCGCTTCTCGGCCGGCCGCTACTGGGCACGCACCCCGGCGCTGCTGTGGGCCCAGGCCAACACCTCGAACGGCTACCGCGCCACGCAGTACCAGATCAACGCGACCACCAGGGGGGGCGTGGTCATCGGACCGCCGACCGATCCGCTCGCGCCCGGCTGGGGCGACGCCTTCGTGGTCACCGGCGTCGAGCGCATCAACTTCAGCCTGCTCACCAAGATCCCCGCCCCGGGGGTGTTCACCGTCGCCTCGAACTTCAAGAACCCACACAGCGACCGCGTCACCCTGGGCGCCGAGCGCGAGATCTTCCCCAAGATGGCGCTCGCCCTCGACCTGACCTACGCCCAGGACCGCAACCTCGAGCGGCTCACCAACCTCAATTTGCAATACGACGGAACGACCTCGGCCGTCAACGGGCTGCCGCACTACAGCCCGGTGCGGCCCAACAAGTTCTACGGCACCATCACCGAGTACATCTCCGACGGGAGCGGTAACTACAAGGCGGCTACCCTGACTCTGCGCCGGCGCTTTTCCGACAGCTGGAGCGCCTACGCCGCGATCACCTACTCCAAGGACCGGGACAACGACTCGAACGAGCGCAACTTCGCCGGGATCCAAGCCGAGGACGTCAACAACCTGCCCCTCAACTGGGGCTACTCCGACCGCGACATCCGCTGGAAGGGGATCGTCAACGGCCTGTGGGTCACCCCCTTGTGGGGCATCGGGCTGGCGGGAGACTTCCGCTACTTCACCGGCACCACCAACACGCCCACGATCGGCGTCGACGCGAACGGCGACTTCATCAACAACGACCGGCCGACCGTCAACGGCGTGAACCTGGCGCGCAACAGCTTCCGCAACCCGCCCACCTACACTCTGGACCTCCGCGTCTACAAGCCCTTCGGCGTCGGCTACGGGCAGGTGACGCCGCTGATCGAATGCTTCAACTGCACCAACGCCGCGAACCGCTTCGCGACCGGGCGCAGCCTCACCTACGGGCCCGGCCCCGCTCCCCTGCCCACCTACGGCGTGCTCAACGGGGTCACCAACTTCCCGCGCACCTTCCAGTTCGCCGTGCGCTACGACTTCTAGGGATCTCGCGCCGGCACGACCTTTCGGGGAGGGCGGCAACGCCCTCCCCTTTTTGCTGGCAGCACCCGCCCCGCCCGCGCCCGAGCCCGCGCCCTCGTAACGCAGCTGGTCGCCACGCAGTCCGGAGGCCGCGGTCTTGTAGAGTACGGGTGCCAATGAGAAGAGCTTTGCAGTGGGCGGTGACCGCCTTGCTCGCCGTCGTCGTCTGCCGCGGCAGCTCGGCCGGCCGCGCGATACAGGCGCGGCCGAGCGCGCCGCAGGCCACGGCTCCCGCGGCCCAGGCCCCTCGAGCCCCAGGTCCGCCTCCAGCCGCGGCCCAAGCCCCGCGGGCGCAGGCTCCGTTGCCGGCGCTGCCGGCCGGGATCCCGGTGCCGACCGAGGGCAGCTGTGTCTTGCGCGACTTTCGATTCGCCAGCGGCGAGGCCCTGCCCGAGCTGCGCCTCCACTACGCCACGCTCGGGACTCCGGCCCGCGACCGCTCCGGCCAGGTGCGCAACGCCGTCCTGATCCTTCACGGCACGTCCGGAAGCGGCCGCCAGTTCCTCACCGAGCAGTTCGCCGGCCAGCTCTTCGGCCCTGGCCAGCTGCTCGATGCGGCCCGTCTCTACCTGATCCTCCCCGATGGAATCGGCCACGGCGGATCCAGCCGCCCGAGCGACGGGCTCCACATGCGCTTTCCCAGGTATGCCTACGATGACATGGTGCGAGCGCAGCACCAGATGTTCACCGAGTGCCTTGGCGTCAACCACCTTCGCCTGGTCATGGGCACCTCGATGGGCGGCATGCACACCTGGGTGTGGGGCTACACCTACGCCGACTTCATGGACGCCCTGATGCCGCTCGCCAGCCTTCCCGTCGAGATCGCCGGACGCAACCGCATGATGCGAAAGATGATCGTCGACGCCATCTCGAGCGATCCCGAATGGAGCCATGGCGAGTACAAGACCGAGCCGCGCGGACTCGTAGCGGCGATCCACATCCTGATCTTGATGGGGTCGAGCCCCCTGCACTGGCAAGAGCAGGCCCCGACGCGGGAGAAAGCCGAGGAGCTTCTCGATACCCTCGTCAGGCGCTACACCGCGACGCTCGACGCCAACGACCTCATCTACCAGGTTGAGGCTTCCCGCACCTACAACCCGCTGCCCCACCTGCGCGAGATCCACGCCCCCCTGCTCGCCGTCAACTCGGCCGACGACATGATCAACCCGCCGGAGCTCGGCATCCTCGACGACGCCATCCATCGCGTCGCCCGCGGCCGCTACGTCCTTCTCCCCATCACTCCCCAGACCCGCGGCCACGGCACCCACTCCCTGCCCGCCATCTGGGCCAACCACCTGCAGCAGCTCCTCGCCGACTCGGAAGCCCAGGGCACGCGGTAAGCGCGACGTCCGTCGATCGCCGATCAGCCCGTGATACACTGTCCGTATTACGGAGGACGATATGGCGACCGTACGACTGGATGTCCACACCGAAGCAGTGCTGAAGCGCCTGGTGGCAAGGCGGGGACAGACCAAGTCCGAAGTGCTCCGCGACGCCATCGCTCACCTGGCCGAAGAAGAGCGAGAGCCCCTCACGGCCTATCATCGACTCCAGCCCTTCGTTGGGATCGCCGACAGCGGCGGACAGCAACTGTCGACCGGGACCGGCCGGAAACTTCGGCAGCTTCTCGAAGAGCGCCGTCGTGCACGCCGTCCTCATTGATGCCGGGCCGCTGGTCGCGCTCTTGGATCGCAGCGATGACCATCACGATGAGGTAGTGGCCGCCCTCTCACGAATTCGAGACCGTCTAGTCAGCGTCTGGCCTGTAGCGGTCGAAGCCATGTATCTCCTGGCCTTCTCATGGCAGGCGCAGAAGGCGCTCTGGGAGATCTTCGAGACAGGTGCAGTCGAGCTCCTGCCCCTGCACGACGACGACATCCCCCATCTCAAGAGGCTCATGGAGAAGTACCGAGACCTTCCGATGGACATGGCGGATGCCGCTCTCGTGCGAGTCGCAGGGCGAGAGGGCATCCGGAGAGTCCTGACCCTCGACCGGCGCGACTTCAGCGCCTACCGCCTGGAGCGGAAGGGCAGCTTCACCCTCCTGCCCTGACCTCCGAGGCCGCGTAGCGCTCGATCTTCTGGCTGGCGTCAAGGATGTGTCGCAGGTACAGCTCGTCGCGGCTCACAGGGGCACTGCGACGCGGGAGCTGGAAAGTCTTGGCGCGTTGAGTTTCATGGATCTGCGTTGCGGATTTGGACCAACACCACCAGATGGCCAAATCGTGAGCGCGCCCCCCGGCCGCGCTGCGCCGCGCGCCGCCCGGAAAGCCGCCTCAAGCTCGAGCCTCCGAGGCTCCAGGAACCGACGAGAAGAATGTGCCACCCGCCTGCATCATTCGCGCCCAAGCTACACTTGGTCCTTCTCGGAAGCTATCGAAAAAAAGAGGTTAAAGGCGGGGATTTTCAACTTGGCTGGGAGGCAGGGACTCGAACCCCGATTCTGCGGTCCAGAGCCGCATGTCCTACCATTGAACGACCTCCCAAGACAGCGCGAAAGCCTAACGAAACAGGGGTATCAGGTCAACTCGGGCGGTGCGGTGCTGGCGAGGAAGGAGAGGAACTGGTCGAGGTGGCGCAGGGTTGCCTCGCGGCCCATGGCCTCGACGAGGTCGAAGAGGGGAGGACCCACCTGGACGCCGGTGAGGGCGGCGCGGGTCGGGTGGATGAGCGCGCCGGCCTTGACGTGGCGCTCCTCGGCCAGGGCGCGAAGCTCCGCCTCCAGGGCATCCTTGGTGAAGGAGGGGAGGCGGGCGTAGCGGTCGCGCAAGGCGGCGAGGTGGGCCGGCAGGTCGGGGTCCTTGCGGAACTTGGCGGCGGCCTCCTGGTCGTACTGCAGCTGGTCGCGAAAGTAGGGGACGACCAGCGCGGCGAGGTCGCGAAGGGTCCGGGCGCGCGTGCGATGGAGCTCCAGGGCGGCGGCCAGCCGGCCGGGATCGACGCCGTGCAGGCCGACTTCGAGCAGGAAGGGCTCGAGATGGGGAAGAAGCGTGGAGAGCGGCAGGCTCGACAGATACTGCGCGTTCATCCACGTCAGCTTCTCGCGGTCGAAGACCGCGGGCGAGGCATTGAGACGATCCACCGAGAACGCGGCGATCATCTCCTCGCGCGACATGATCTCGCGCTCGCCGCCCGGGCTCCAGCCGAGGAGCGCGAGGAAGTTGTACAGCGCCTGCGGCAGGTAACCCTCGGCGCGGAGCTCCTCGACCGAGGTCGCCCCGAAACGCTTCGACAGGCGCTTCTTGTCGGTGCCCAGGAGCAGCGGCAGGTGGCCGAAGACCGGCGGCTGGCTGCCCAGGGCGAGGAACAGCGGGATGTGCTTGGGGGTGTTCGACAGGTGGTCCTCGCCGCGCAGCACGTGCGTGATTCCCATGTCGATGTCGTCGCAGACCACCGACATGTGATACGTCGGCGTGCCGTCCGACCGCAGCAGGATGAAGTCGTCGAGAGCCTCGGGTGGAAAATCCATCTCGCCACGCACCAGGTCATGGAAGCGGATGTGCTCGTCGGGCATGCGGAAGCGGACGACGAAAGGCATCCCGGCGGCGAGGCGCGACGCCGCTTCCTGCTCCGGCCGATGCAGACAGGTCCGCGGGTAGCGGAAGGCCACCCCTCTCTTCTGCGCCCCGGCGCGCTGCGCCTCGAGCTCCTCCGCGGTGCAGAAGCAGCGGTAGGCGCTGCCCCGGTCGACCAGCTCGACGGCGCGCTCGCGGTGGCGCGGCAGGCGCGCGCTCTGGAGGTAGGGACCCTCGTCCCAGACCGTGCCGATCCAGGCCAGGGCGGACTGGATCTGGCGTGTCATCGCCTCGTCGGAGCGCTCCTTGTCGGTGTCCTCGATGCGCAGGATGAAGGCCCCGCCCACGCTCTGCCGCAGCAGGTCGTTGTAGATCGCGGTGCGGGCCCCCCCGACGTGGAGGAATCCCGTGGGCGAAGGCGCGAAGCGGACCCGGACAGGCCCCTGGATCTGCGATGTCATTGACCTTGTCTCGGGAAACCGGCGAAAGTGGCGGAGAGGGAGGGATTCGAACCCTCGGTCCGGGTTTACCCCGGACAACTGCTTAGCAGGCAGCCCTGTTCGACCACTCCAGCACCTCTCCGCGGGTCCGACAGGCCACCATATTCTAGGGGTCCCCCTCCTGGGAGTCAAAAAGGGGGGGGTGGCACGGGTGACAGGCCGGCGGGGCGGGCCGGGCCTCGCCTTGCGCGTGTAAGCTCCTCCCATGCCCGCGGCCGGTCTCCGCCTGTCACGCCGCCTCCCCTGGAATCAGACGCAGAACCTCTTGACGCGGGCGGTTGCCGAACGGGCGGTCCGCGGCCTGCCGACGATCGATCTCGTCGAGACGAACCCGACGCGGGTCGGGCTCGCCTACCCGGACGAAGAGCTCGCCGAGCTCCTCGGGCGCGCCGCCGCCCCGAGCCTTCAGCAGCATCCGCTGGGGATTCCGCAGGCGCGGGAGGCGCTCGCCGCCGTCCTCTCCCGGCCCGGGGACCCGGTCGCGGCCGACGACCTCGTGCTGACCGCCTCGACGAGCGAGGCCTACTCGTACCTTTTCAAGCTTTTTGCCGATCCCGGCGACGAGGTGCTGACCGCCCTCCCCTCCTATCCACTTCTCGACAGCCTGGCGGCCCTCGACGCCCTCGCCCTCCGTCACTTCCGCCTGGAGCCCGGGAGGCGCTTCGCCCTCGACCCCGGGGCGGTGGAACGCGCCCTCGCCCCGCGCACGCGGCTCCTGGTCCTCACCCATCCCATCAACCCGACCGGCTCCTTTCTCTCGGCCGGAGAGCAAGACGCCGCGGCTGCTCTCTGCGCCTCCCGCGGCCTGCCGCTGGTCTCCGACGAGGTCTTCGCCGACTACTTGCTCGCCGACCCTCCGGCGGAAGCGCGCCGCGCCGGCGCCGCGGCGGCGCGCCGGGACGTCCTCTCCTTCTCGCTTGGCGGCCTGTCGAAAAGCGCCGGCCTGCCCTCATGGAAGCTGGGCTGGATCCGTATCGGCGGCCCGCCCGCGCAACGCCGGCGGATCGCCGCCGCCCTGGAGCTGGTGGCCGACAGCTATCTGTCGGTCTCGACTCCCATCCAGCTGGCCCTGGGCGGCGTGCTGGCTATCGCGCCGCGGATCCGCGCCGCGATCCTCACCCGGCTGCGCGGCAACCTCGACGCGCTCGCGGCGGCGCTGGCCGGCCTTCCGGAGGTCGAGCTCCTCGCGCCCGAGGGAGGCTGGTCGGCCGTGGTCCGCATTCCCCGCCTGATGCCTGACGAGGAGCTGGCGCTCCAGCTTCTCGAGCGCGCCGGTGTCCTCGTCCATCCCGGCTACTACTTCGACTTCGCGACAGAGGGTTTCCTCGTGCTCTCCCTCCTCCCCGAGCCCCTCCTCTTCGCCGCCGGCGTCGACCGCCTCGCCGCCCACCTGCGGGACACTAGCTCTGCTCGGAGTTGATTGCCTTGTAGATCGTGGCCTTCTTGCCCGACATCAGGATGGGAAGCTCGGCGCGGAGCTCGAGTCCCCGGGTTAACTCGACCAGCTCCTCGATCGACTCGCCGCGGGCGATCAACAGCACGAGCAGACCGCCCGGCTTGAGCACCCGGCGGCACTCTTCGAGCATCTGGCCATAGAAGCGGCGCGGCTCCATCCCCAGCTCGCGGTACAGGCCCCAGGGCGGATCGGTCACGATCTTGTCGATGCAACCATCCGCGTAGCGGGTCATGGCCAACGCGTCGACCTTGCGCACCACGACGTGCTTTTTCAGCCCGAGGCTCGCGACCCTGGCCCGCAGCTGCAAGACCTTGTCTTCATCCGCGTCGTTGGCCAGCACCAGGCCGCGCGGAAAATTCGCCGCCCGCGCGATCGGGATCGCCCCTGAGCCGGCGAAGGGATCGAGGAACAGCTCGCCGCCGCGCGGCTCGGAGAGCCTGCAGAGCACGTCGACCAGCTCCGGCCTCAGCTCGCCGCGCTCGAGAACCTTCTCGAAGTCCGGGTGGCGGGTCAGGCGCACGGAGAACAGGGCCAGGCCGCCGGTCCGCAGATGGACCCAGAGCTCGTGATCCGCCCCCCGGCGGCGCGCCGGCAGGCCCGTGGCCTGGTGGATCGTGCGCTCCAGGGCGGCAAGGGCATCACCGCTCACCGGGACCAGGCGGCTGCCCTCCTGCACCATCACCCGGAAGCTGCCGCGCAGTGCCGCTCCGTACCGCTCGAGAGCCTGGAACGCCTCCGGGCTGCTGATCAAGGCGCGCAGCACGCTCTCGACGGCTGCGCCCGGCGCGGCGTCGCTGCGATGCAACAGCAAGAAGCTGTTGCGGAAGAAGCGCAGCTCCTCGATCCGCCGGGCAGCACGGCGCGAGGCATAGAGGATGAGCCCCTCGTGCACTTCCCGCACTTCGACGTCCTGCAACGATTCCACGAGCGCCTGAGCGATCGGATCTTCGAGCCCGGAGTTGAAGGTCGAGAAGTAGACGTTCCATGGGTCCATGGCGCAGCTCAGAAGTGCTTCTGGGCCTTGCGCTTGAGCTCGTCAGGCACGGCCGGGATCGCGAGCCCGGCCTGGTGTATCCGGCTGGCGATAAGCCCGAACTCCTCGGGGCTCACCTGGCAGACCTTGCGCCGCGCGAGCGCGGCCGGCAGACCGGCTGCGATCCGCCGAACCTCCGCCTGCCGCCCGAGGTGCCGCAACGCCTCGCCGGCGGGCCATTCGCGGCGGACGAACAGAAAGTCCAGCAGCAGGCGGAACTCGTCCTCGGAGGGGATCGCGAAGCGCGGCCGCGACTTGCTGATCTTCAGCATTGCGCTGTCGACCGTCGGCGGTGGAGAGAAGTGATGCGGCTTGATCGTCTCGAGCAGCCGCAGGCGGGCCAGGCGCTGCACGGTGACGCTGATCCGGCTGTAGCCCTCCTGGCCGGGCCGGGCAGCCAGCCTGCGGGCCAGCCGCTGCTGCACCACCAGCACCGCAACCGCGAAGTCGTGATCGAGGAGCTTCAGGATCAGAGGGAGGGCCGCTTTGTAAGGAAGATTCGCCACCGCCTTGTCGAAGGCCGGGAAGCTCAGCTCGAGGGCATTGCCGCAGAGCACCTCGAGGTTGCCGAACCGCGCCTGGAGCCGGGCGAGGATCGGCGCGAACTGCCGGTCGATCTCGATGGCGAAGACCCGGCCGGCGCGCAGGGCCAGCAGCTCGGTCAGGTTGCCGATGCCCGCGCCGATCTCGAGGACCGTGTCTTCCCGGCCGAGGTCTGCATATTCGCACGAGCGCTCGAGGATCTCCCGCGTCATCAGGAAGCTCTGGCCGTACTCTTGCCTGGGCACGACGCCGGCCGGGAGGGCCGCTGCGGCTCGCCGCGTCGGCCCGCCCTTCATCGCCTTGCGGGCTTGGCCGGGACGCGCGGCCGCTTCTTGGACGCGGCGGTGGTGCGGCGCAGCGCCTCGACCTCGCGCTCGGTGAGCTCGCGCAGGGCGCCGAGCGGCAGGTGGGGGTCGCGCAGCGGCCCGATCGCCACGCGCCGCAGCCTTTGTACCGGATGGCCGACGCGCAGGAACATCTCGCGGATCTGGCGCGTGCGGCCTTCCGTCAACCCGACGACCCACCAGGTGTTGTCGCCGCCCTCCCGCTCCGCGGTGCGCCCCTTCGCCGGCCGGCGCCTCATCACCCTAACGGCGCGGCGAGGCAGGATCCGCGCGGGAGCCGTGCGGCGCCCCGCGATCGAGATGCCGGCGCGCAGGCGGTCGAGCAGCGCTTCGCTCGGCCGCCCCTTGACCTTGACTTCATAGGTCTTTACCCCGCCGTAGCGCGGGTGAGCCACGCGCTGCGCCAGCTCGCCGTCGTCAGTCAGCAGAATGAGCCCCTCGGTGTTGAAGTCGAGGCGCCCGACCGGCACCAGGGCCTTGCGCAGCCCGGCGGGCACGAGGTCGAGCACCGTGGGCCGTCCCTTGGGATCGGAGGCGGTCGACACCACCCCTCTGGGCTTGTTGAGCAGGAGATAGCGGCAGGGACCGCGGCGCGGCTGGACGCGGCGGCCGTCGACCTTGAGGGCGTCCTTTCCGGGCTCCGCCTTGCCGCCGAGCTCGGCCACCTGTCCGTTGACGGTGACCCGTCCCTCCCGGATCAGCTCCTTGACCTTGCGGCGGGAGGCGATCCCCGCGCGTGCCAGGATACGCTGGATCCGCTCCTCGCTCATCGCGACCTCGCCCCCCTCATCGAGGAGGCAGGAAGGAACGGCGGAAGAGCGGATGGGGGGTGCAAGGCACTTGTCCGAGTGTATCGCGCGGCAAGCTGACCTGTCGATCTTTCGCGTCGGCTTTCGGGGCCTCCTTGGCCCCAGGCGGCGCGGGGCGCTTGCCCGCGATTCTTGCGGCCCTATAGTATGCAGACATTATGAAATCTACATACGTCTCTGCCTCCACGGTCTGTCTCGCGACTGCGCTGGTGCTGCTGGCGTCCACCGCGCCGGCGGCGTACGGACAGTCGTTCGACTGGATGCAGTTCGGCTTCGACTCGCGCCACAGCGGCGCGAGCCCGCAGGAGACGACCATCCATACTGCCAACGTCGCCACGCTGCACACCAAGTACCCCGCCGTGGCACTGGGAAACATCGCCGCCGGCGCCCCCGCCTTCCTGTCGGGCGTCTCGACGGCCGGCGGCGTCAAGGATCTCCTTTTCCTCACCACGCAGGATGGTCATATCCTGGCACTCGACGCCGCCACCGGCAGCACCGTCTGGAGCAAGCAGCCGGCGACCTCACCCCGCTATACCACCTCCTCGCCGGCCGTCGATCCGAACCGACAGTTCGTGTACTCCTACGGGCTCGAGGGCAAGGTGCACAAGTACCAGGTCGGCGACGGCAGCGAAATCACGACCGGCGGCTGGCCGGAGCTGGCGACCCTGAAGCCGAGCGTCGAGAAAGGCTCCTCGGCCCTCGCCATCGCCACCTCGACCGGCGGCACCACCTATCTCTACGTCAGCAACGGCGGCTACCCCGGCGACGCCGGCGACTACCAGGGCCACGTCACCGCGATCAACCTGGCAACCGGCACCCAGAACGTCTTCAACACCGACTGCAGCGACCAGGCCGTCCACTTCACCACCGGGGGCTCGCCGGATTGCACTCACATGCAATCGGCGGTGTGGGCGCGTCCCGGCGTGGTCTACGACCCCGACAACGACAAGATCTTTTTCGGCACCGGCAACGGCGACTACGATGCCAACAACCCCGGCAAGTTCGACTGGGGAGACAGCATCCTGGCCCTCCACCCGGACGGGACCGGCAACGGCGCCGGCGGGCCGGTCGACAGCTATACCCCGACCGAGTTCCAGACCTTGCAGAATACCGACGCCGACCTGGGCAGCACCGCGCCCGCCATCCTGCCCACCCCCGCGGCCAGCAAGTTCGCCCACCTCGCGGTTCAGGGCGGCAAGGACGGCCTGCTCCGCCTGCTCAATCTCGACGACCTGAGCGGCATGGGCGGACCCGGGCACACCGCGGGCGAGATCCAGAAGTTCTCCGCGCCGCAGGGCGTCAGCGGGATGCTCACTTTTCCCGCGGTATGGGTGAATCCTGCCGACGGCAGCACCTGGGTGTTCGAAACCAACTTCAGCGGGATCGCGGGGCTCAAGCTCACCGTCGACGGGTCGGGCAACCCTTCGCTGGTGTCGCAATGGAGCCAGGGCCCCGGCGGCACTTCACCCATCGTGGCCAACGGCATCCTCTACTACGCGAGCTCGGGGACAATTCACGGCCTCGATCCGATCACCGGCACCCAGCTATGGAGTGCCGCCATCGGCAGCATCCACTGGCAGAGCCCGGTCGTGGTCAACGGCACGCTGTACATCACCGACGAGAGCTCGAAGCTGAACGCCTTCGTGCCCAACGCGGCGCCGCTCAACTTCTTCACCGTGACACCCTGCCGTCTCGTCGACACGCGTGGGCCGGCGGGACCTTACGGCGGGCCCGCCCTGCAAGGCGGCGGCGCCAAGCGGCTCTTCACCGTGGCGGGGCAGTGCGGCGTGCCTGCCGATGCGCTGGCGATCGCCGCCAACCTCACCGTGGTCGGCCCCACCAATCCCGGCTTCTTGCAGGCGGGGCCAAGCGGCACGTCCCTGGTCGCCTCGAATCTCAACTTCAACGCCGGCCAGACCCGCGCCAGCAACGCCATCCTCTCCCTGACCGGCTATCCGGTCGGCGCGGCACAGGTCACCAGCAACATCTCCGGCGGCACCACTCACTTCATTCTCGACGTCTCGGGTTACTTCAAATAGGCGAACGGCATGCGCACGCCCTGCCGGCACGCATCGCTGACGGTTTCAACCGGAAAGCAGGTCGAGCGCGGTCAGGGCGTAGATGGCCGTGCAGTCGCTGACCTTTTCCACTTCCACGAACTCCTCGGCTCCGTGCGACACCGACAGGGATCCGGGTCCATAAGCCAGGGCAGGCACACCCTTCGCCGCATAGAAGCGAGTTTCGAGCAGACCGGGACAGAGCTCGAAACGGGGCGCCTGGCCGGTGACCTGCGCCATACCGCGCGCGAGTGCCCGCGCCAGCGGCTGGTCGGGAGTGACGCTCGACGCCGGCGCCTCTTGCAAGACCTCGACGCCGACCTCGAGGCCTGGGCGCGGCGCTTCGATGAGTGCGAGGAGCCGCCTCTTCTCCTCTTCCAGGTCCTCCTCGGGATTGATCCTGCGATCGATCGTAAACGACATCCGGTCCGGCACGATGTTGTAACCCGCGCCGCCCGTACACTCGCCGCCCAGCAACAGTACAGATCGCCGCGCCGCCTCCGGCGCGATGCGAAAACCGGTCTCGCGCGTCTCGACCTCTTCCTTGAGCTCGAGCAGCCGGTTCGCCAGGTCGATCATCCCCTCGAATGCATTCGCGCCCTGAAAGTGCAGACCGACGTGACTGGACTTGCCGCGGACATGGACGCGCAAGGAGATGGCGCCGCGGCAGGCATTCCAGACGACATCGCCCGACGGCTCGGGAGTCAGCATGCCGATCCCGCTCTCTCCCAGGATCCCCGCCCTGGCCAGCGGGCCGGAACCCCTGGCTCCTCCCGTCTCTTCGTCCGGGACGATCAGCAATCCCAGCCGGCCGGCGAGGGCGATGCCGCAGTCCTTGATCGCGCGGACGGCATAGATCATGGCCGCGAGGCCGCCCTTCATGTCGGCAGAGCCGCGCGCGAAGAGCTTGCCTCCCTCACGGCGGGGCAGGAACTGCCCGGGGCTCGCCGCCGGCACCACGTCATAGTGGCCGTGGAAATATAGGGTCCGGCCTGGCGGCCCATAAAAGCTCCTGATGCAGCGGTTCGGGTCCGGCCGTGGACCGGTGGCGGCGATCTCGATCAGCTCGGCCGGCAGGCCAATCCTGCGCAGCTCGGCGGCGATCGCCTCGACGCACGGCGCATACTCCCGGCCCGGCGGATTCTCGGTCGAGATGGCGGTCAGCCGGCTGGTGAAGTCGATCATCTCCTCGGTGTAGGAGGAGACGGCACGGAGGATGGCGTCCCTTGGGGTCATCGCCGGCGAGCTCGAGTGGGATGAAGACGGCGCCCGAGAGGTGGAACCACCGCGGACCCTCGGCGCTGACCTAGTGTCACTAGCGGCCGGCGCGACCACAGCTTGCGCTGGCGCGCTCATTGGTAGCATAGTGGTCTCCGCCGAGCAAGTAGGCACCTTCCGCTGCCCAAGCGACCGCTTGCTACCCCAATCCCACCGATGATCTTGTCTCCAGATGTGAGGCCTCCGGCGCCTGCGCGCTTTTCGCCAGCCGGTGGCCCGGAGCCGGCGCGGAGGCGTCGCGACGTTCGCGCCAGCGTCCTGCTGGGACTCTGCTGCCTGCTGGTCTACAACGCCAACCTGCGGTCGATCGGCACCGGCGACACGCTTCCCGCGCGCTACCTGCCGTTCGGCATCTGGCGGTTTGGCAGCGTGCTGCTCGACCCCATCCGAGACGTCGTCAGCGAGGGCAATGCCCAGCCCTACTGGATCGCAAACGGCCGCGCCGGCCACTCGCTTTCGCTGTACCCGGTGGTGCTCCCGGTGCTCATCGCGCCGCTCTACCTCCCGGCAGTCGGCTACCTCAACCTCCGCGGCTGGACCGAGCCGCGTCTGCTGCGCGTGGCGAAAGTGATGGAGAAGCTGACCGCCTCTCTGCTGGCCGCCTCGGCGGCGGCTCTCCTCTACCTGCTCCTGCGGCGGCGAGCCCCGCCCGCGGACGCGCTGCTGCTCGCGCTCGCCTTCGCCTTCGGAAGCAATACCTGGATGATCGGCAGCCAGGCTCTCTGGCAGCACGGTCTCGCCGAGCTGCTGCTGGCCGGCGCCCTCCTCCTGCTCACGGGTCCGTGCACGATCCCTCGTGCGCTGGCGGCGGGGGCTCTTTGCGGCCTCATCGCCGGCAACCGTCCTCCCGACGCCCTCCTGGCGGCGGCACTTGGGCTCTATGGTCTGCGCTGGGCGGGGCAGCGGGCGCTCTGGCTGGCGGCGCTGGCGGCGGGCGCGGCGGTGCCCCTCGGCCTGGTCTTGGGCTACAACGCCGCGGCGGCGGGCAATATCCTCGGCGCCTACGGGATTCCCGAGCGTGGGGCCTTCTTCCACCATGGGCTGCTGAGCGGCGTCGCGGGGTTGCTGGTCAGCCCGACGCGGGGGCTGCTCGTCTTCTCGCCGTTCCTGCTCCTCGTTCCCGCCGCCTTGTGGCACGGGCTGCGCGACCGCGGCACTCGCGCCTTGACTCTTGCGGTCGGCGTCGCCGCGCTCGCCCAAGTGCTGTTCTACGCCAAGGCCGATTGGCGAGCCGGCTATTCATGGGGTCCACGCTGGCTCACGGACCTCCTGCCGTTGCTCGTCTGGTTGCTCCCGCCGGCGCTCGCCGCCCTGCGCGGCGCCGGCCGTCTGGCCTTCGTGCTGGCCGCCTGCGCCTCGATGGCGGTTCAGGCAGTGGGCGCCTTCTGGTATACGGGCGCGAGCGACGGCGCAATCTTCGCCGCCTCCCCTGGCCGCGGTGAAATGCGGGCGGCCTGGGATCCCAGGAACACTCCGTTCATTGCCGAGCTGCGGCACGGCCGGGCGCTTCACGATCCGGCCTTCACCTGCTGGCAAGACGAGTCCCGGACCCTCGGGAGCATCGATAGTGTGACCGCCGGAGGCCGCCAGGTCGAGGTCGTCACCGCCGGCACGCCCCTGGCCATAGAAGGGTGGGCCCTGGCCAGCGGCCATTCTCCAGCCGCCCTGGAGGTCACCCTGGATGGACAGCCGCACGGAGTGACCGCGACCTTTTTCGATCGGCCCGACGTCAGGGCCGCTCTGTGCGAGGACGGCCCGGCCGGCTGGCGCATCGACCTGCGGACCGACGGCGTCGCCCCTGGAGCACACGTCCTCGCCGCCGCGGTGCGGGTCCCAGGCGGCGCCATGGCCCTGCCGGTGGCGCGGTGGGAGATCATGGTTGCCGCGAGTCGCACCAAGCCGGATGCAACCCACTCACCACGTTCGCTGGTGCAGGACCCCGAGCTTGGCGCCGCCCCTCGGGAAGCGGCAGCGCTCCTCGGCTCCCACCAGCAGCACGCGGGCTTCTGGCTCACCTCCTACACCGCGGCACCGCGTTTCGAGGACCCGCGGCCCGAGATGAACACTTTCCTCACCGCGATGATGATCGATCTGCTCGACCCGGTGGCGGCGGCAGCGGGCCTCGGCGAAAACCTGGCCAGGGCGCGCGCTCACCTCCACGGCCAGATCGAGGCGAGCGGACTCGTGCGCTACCATGGCCGGCCCGACGGGCCGACCATCCCCTCCCTCGGCTGCGCGATCACTCCGGATGCGGACGACACCTCGCTGGTGTGGAGGCTGGCCGCCGGCGACCGCCGGGAGCTGCTGCCGCGCACGGTCGCGGTCCTCGCGCGGTACCGCACCGGCGAGGGCCTCTACCGCACCTGGCTGGCGCCGCGCGAGCGCTATGAATGCATCGACCCGGGGAAGGACCCGAACCCGACCGACGCCGGCATCCAGATGCATGTGTTCCTGCTCCTGGCGCAAGCGGATCCGCCAGCCGCGCGGGCTCTGTGCGGCGCCCTCGACCGTGCGCTCGGAGAGAACCGGCTCTGGGTCTACTACCGGATGGCGCCCCTGGTGCCGCTCCTGCGGCAGGCCGACCTCCGCCGGGCCGGCTGCCGGCTCCGCCTTCCCGCGGCGCGGCTGCGCACGCCGGTGGACGGCCAGGAGGTCTGGCTCGCGGCGGGCCGGCTGCTCGAACGGCTGCTGAGCGCCGATGGACCCCGGCCCACTCCTTCCGAGACGCTCGGCGTCCTCCAGAGCCTCGCGAAGGACGGTTTCTCCTTCGTCCGCCGGAGCCCGCCCCTGCTCTATCACAACGACCTCACCGCCCGAACTTCGCGGTTCTACTGGTCGGAAGACTTCGGGTATGCGCTCTGGCTCAGGTTGTATATGGAGGACACACGCCGGAATGGTGACACGAGAGCACGTCCCTAGCGCCCCGCTCGCGGCCGGAGAAGCCGAACACCGCAGGGGATCGGCCGTTCGAGCGGGAGCGGGCGGCCGCGCGGCTCCCGCCGTGCTCGCTCGCCGGTACCTCTCGTGCATCCGCTATCGCGAGATCCTCCTGCTGCAGGGCTCCCCCCTGCTCGGCGCCGCCTTTGCCCTGGCACCGATGAGCGCGGATCGGGTCGGGGCGCTTCTCCTCTTCGCCGCCGCCAGTGTCCTGCTCGTGGCGCACATCTTCGTGCTCAACGACTGGGCCGGGATGGATGCCGACCTCAACGACACCAACAAGGTTGCGGGCGTCTTTGCGACGAAGGGCGTCAGCCGGAAGGCAATCCGGCGGCTGTGGGTCGCCCTGCTTGCGCTCAGCCTTGCGCTGTTCAGCCTCCTCGGGTTACGCCCGCTGGCCATCGCCTTGGCCGTCGCTGCCTTGAGCTTTCTTTACTCGCGACCGGCATCTCCGGCAAAGGGTGTCCCTGTCCTCGGCTCGATCCTCCATCTCGGTGGGGGAATCCTCCATTTCCTGCTCGGCTACTCGGTCTTCAGGGCCATCGACGGGCGTGGCATGGCCCTGGCTCTCTTTTTTGGCCTGGCCTTCGCGGCCGGGCACCTCAACCAGGAGGCGCGCGATTTCGACGGCGACGCTCGCAATGGGATCGAGACCAACGCGGTGAGGTTCGGCAAGAGGCCCGCCTTCATCGCCAGCCTCGTCGTCTTCGCCTTCGCCTACGCTCAGCTGATCGTGCTGGCCGCCGGCGGCGTCATCCCGGGCTGGCTCGCGGGGCTCGCCCTGTTCTATCCTCTCCACCTCTACTGGTCGTTAGAAGTAGTCGCCGCAGGCTTGAGCTTCGAGAGCATCCGCCGCTTGCAGGGGCGCTATCGCGCGATCTATGCGGTGATCGGAGCGGCCATGCTGGCGGCACTGCTGATCTCGTACGGCCCGCCGCGGTAGCCCTGGGCCGGAGCTTGGAGGAGGCACCCGATGACCACGACACTCGAGCTCAGCGAACAGGCGCTGCAGGCTTATCCGGAGGTCTTGACGCCGGCGGCGCGTGCCGCCCTCGACGTCCTCGCGCCTCTCAACCGCGACCGGCGGGAAGTCATGGCATCGCGCATCGCGCGGCGGCGGGAGCGGGCACGGAGCGGCCGGCGGATCGCCTTCCTGGCGCCGGAAGCGCTGATCGCACGCACCGGCATCCGGGTCCAGGACGCCCGCGACGGCAACTTCATCGGCAGCGAGATCCCTCCCGACCTGCGGCGCCAATGGATCCAGGGGACCGGTCCGGCGACCAGGCCGCGCTCCTCGCTGCGGACCGGCCTGCGCAACGTCGCCTACGCCCTGCTCTCGGGTGCCGACGGGTGGATGTTCGACGGCGAGGACGCGCTGGGGCAGCTCGAGACCATGGCGCTCGACAACCAGCGCAACCTGAAGCTGGCGATCGCCAGAGACCCGGCCTTCCTCGAGGTCGCCGCCGACGTGGCCGGCGAGATGAACCGCTGGGCGAAGGACTTCCTCGGCCGCTCGATCATCGCCGACTGGCGAGAGCAGCTCGACTTCACCACCAAGATCTTCCGTCCCCGCGGTCTGCACCTCGACGACCGTCATGTACGCCAGGCCGACGGATCCGGGTTCTCGGCATCGATCGTCGACCTCGTGCTCTACGTGGTAAACAACCAGGAGCCGCTGCGCGGGGCGGGCTCCTCGATCGCCCTCTACCTGCCGAAGATCCAGACTGCCGAGGAAGCGGCGCTGTGGAATGACCTGCTGGCGGCGCTCGAGCGCCACCTCGGTCTCGCGGTGGGCGCGATCAAGGTCTACGTCCTGGTCGAGCAGATCGAAGCCTGCTTCCAGTTGATGGAGATCCGCGCCGCCCTCGGCAGGCACTTCGTCGGCTTCAACACCGGCCGCTGGGACTACATCAACAGCGTCGCCGATGCGCTGGCGTGGGATCGCGACTTTCAGAATCCCAACATCGACGCGATCGGCATGACCTACGGCTACATGCGCCGCTACGAGGACCGCGTGCGGCGGGCGGTGAACACCCCCGACCGCGCGGGGCGCTACGCCCTGTGGCAGGGCGGCATGGAGGCCAACATCCCGGTCGGCTCGGCAGCGGGAGTCGCCGCGAGCATGAAACGGGCGGTCGCCGGCGGCGAGCGCGAGCAGCGCGAAGGGGCGAGCGGCAAGTGGGTGGCGCACTGGAAGATGGTGCACATCATGCGGCCGGTGTGGGAGAAGGCCGGCGCCGACAATCAGTTGGGGCGCGAGTTCCCGCGCCTCACCTACACTCCGGCGGACGCCGAGGGCCTCATGCTGCTCGAGCCGGCGCCGCGCACGGTGCGCGGCGCGCGCGATTTGCTGAGCGTCGCCATGCAGTACGGCAACGCCTTCCTGCGCGGCTTCCAGGCCGCCGCCCTGAAGCCGGCCGATTTCTTCGGCGACGACGACGTCCTCTACCTCATGGAAGACATGGCGACCGGAGAGATCCGCGCCGGCATCCTCTGGGAGTGGCTGCACAAAGGCGCGCCCTTCACCGCCGGCGACCCGGAGACCGGCGTCGAGGCCGGCGCCCCGCTGACCACGGAGCTGTTCGCGCGCCTGCTCGACGAGGAATACCGCAAGCTCCAGAGCGCGCGCGACCGCGACGTCCACGACGACTCGAAGCCGACGACCCTGCCCATCGCGCGCTCGATCGTCGAGGCCTACGTGCTCGACGCCGTGAAGCCGCCCTGGTACATCGACCTCCTGAACATCAACCTCGGCCACGACGACCTCGCGACCGCCCGCCAGCGCATCGCCCTCTACCTCGACTCCTTCCGCCGGGACGGCACCCGCCTCACCGAGAACCTGGACTTCGAAGGCTAGAAGAGGACCCTGTGCCATGACCTCGTTCGATGAGGAAGTCGCCGCAACCCAGCGGTGGTTCGACAGTCCGCGCTTTTGCGGCATCACTCGTCTGTATTCGGCGCGCCAGGTGGTCGAGCAGCGCGGCACCATCGCCCACGACTACACGGTGGCGCGCGAGGCCGCGGCGGCGTTTCACCAGCGCCTGCGCCAGCTCTTCGAAGAGAGACGGAGCATCACCACCTTCGGACCCTATTCGCCGGGCCAGGCGGTGACCCTGAAGCGTATGGGGATCGAGGCGATCTACCTCGGCGGCTGGGCGACCTCGGCGAAGGGCTCGACGACCGAGGACCCGGGGCCCGACCTCGCGAGCTACCCGCTGAGCCAGGTCGCCGACGAGGCGGCGGGCCTGGTGCGGGCGCTGCTCACCGCCGACCGCAACCAGCAGTTCCTGCGCTCGCGGATGAGCGACGAGCAGCGCGCGGCGACGCCCGCGGCGGATTACCGGCCCTTCATCATCGCCGATGCCGACACCGGCCACGGCGGCGATCCCCACGTGCGCAACCTCATCCGGCGCTTCGTCGAGGCCGGCGTCCCGGGCTACCACATCGAAGACCAGCGGCCGGGCACCAAGAAGTGCGGCCACCAGGGCGGCAAGGTGTTGGTCCCTTCCGACGAGCAGATCAAGCGCCTGAACGCGGCGCGCTTCCAGCTCGACGTGATGAAGGTCGCGGGTCTGATCGTCGCGCGCACCGACGCCGAGGCCGCCAACCTGCTCGAGAGCCGCGGCGACGAGCGCGACCAGCCCTTCATCCTCGGCGCCACCAACGTCAACCTGCCGTCCTACAAGGCGAGCTACCTCGCGCTCGTCAAGCGCCTCCACGATCTGGGGATTGGCGAGCTGAATGGCCATCTTCTCTACGCGATGAGCGCGGAGGAGTACGCTGCCGCCGCCGACTGGCTGGAGACGAGCGGTCTCGCCAAGCTGGCCGCCGAGAGCGTCGCGGAGCACAAGCAAGCTGGGGAAGTCTCCGTCGACGCCCTGGTCGACAAGGTCGCCTCCCGCTTTCTCGAGCAGTGGGAGACCGAGGCCGGCCTCGAGACGTACGGCGAGGCGGTGGCCGAGGTGCTGGAGTTCCGCGCCGGCGAGGGCGAGTCGCTGGCAATGAGCGTCGAGGACTGGCGGCGCTTCGCCCGCGGCGCCTCGCACTACGCCGCCCGCCGGAAGGCGAAGTCGCTCGGCGTGAACGTGATCTGGGACTGCGAGCACGCCAAGACCCCGGAGGGCTACTACCAGGTGCGCGGCGGCATCGACTACGCGGTGGCCAAGTCACTCGCCGCGGCGCCATTCGCCGATCTCTTGTGGATGGAGACCGCGACGGCGGACCTCGAAGATGCCCATCGCTTCGCCGCCGCGATCCACGCCGAGTTTCCCGACAGGATGCTGGCCTACAACCTGTCGCCATCGTTCAACTGGGACTCGACCGGGATGAGCGACGACGACATGCGCCGCTTCCCGGAAGAGCTCGGCAAGATGGGTTTCGTCTTCAACTTCATCACCTACGGCGGCCACCAGATCGACGGCCTAGCGGCGGAGGAATTCGCCACCGCCCTGCGCCAGGACGGCATGCTCGCTCTCGCCCGCCTGCAGCGGCAGTTCCGCCTCGTCGAGTCGCCGTACCGCACGCCGCAGACCCTGGTCGGGGGTCCGCGTCTGGACGCGGCGCTCCTTGCCTCCTCGGGACGCACGTCGACCACCAAAGCGATGGGCAAGGGTTCGACCCAGCACCAGCACCTGATCCAGACCGAAGTGCCGAAGAAGCTGCTCGAGGAGTGGCTGGCGATGTGGTGCGCGCACTACCAGCTTCCCGGCCCGCTGCGCGTCGAGCTGCGGCCGCACCGCGCCGGCGCGGAGCTGCTCGAGCTCGCGATCGTCGCGGGCGAGCAGGAGAAGGAGGCGAACGTCGTCTTCGAACCGATCCAGGATCGCCGCGGCCGCAACATCCTCTCGGTGCGCGACCAGAACACGTTCGACGAGAAGCTGCGCCAGAAGCGGCTGATGACCCTGATCCACCTCTTCCTGGTGCACCGCTACAAGGTCGACTCGGTGCACTACGTGAGCCCGACCGACGACAACCAATACCAGGCCGCGAAGATGAAGTCGCACGGCATCTTCGCGGAAGTCACCACCGACGTAGGCCAGATCATCGTCGCCGACGTCAATCCCGCGCGCATCTCCGAGCTGCTCGAGCCCGACCGCCTCCAGCTCGGCAAGCTCATTCGCAAGGAGAGCTAGCGGTCAAGGCCGACTCTCCAGCTTGCCGCGCGCGAACCGCTTGACCCGGCCGCCGACGCTGACCGCGATGCGCTCCGCCTCGCGCCGCGCGCGCAGGAAGAGGCGCGAAGGGCGCCCGATCTCAGCCCCCTGGGAGACGCTCACCTCGACGCGGTCGGAACCGAGGCCCTGGTAGTGGCAGAGGTAGGCGGCGAGAGCGCCGTTGGCGCTGCCAGTCGCCGGATCCTCCGGCACGCCGTAGTAATCGGTGAACACGCGCACCGTGAGGTCATCCCGTGACTCAGCGTAGGGGGTGAATACCAGGATCGCCTTGGCCTGGGTTTCCGCGATCAACTGGAAATAGGCATCCCGCCGGACGGCGGCCCGCTTCAACGCCGCCAGGGAGCGCAGCGGGACGATGATGAACGGCAGGCCGGTCGACGCCTCCTGGACCGGGAGGCGCTGATCGAGGTCCGAGTGCTCGAGGCCGAGGACCGGGTGGACCGCCGCGGCGTCGAGGACACGGCCGAAAGACGGCTCCGGCTGGTGCATCCACAGCAAATCGACCTCGCCGTCGCGGTACGTGAAGTCGACCGGCACATGTCCGCAGCGGAGGTCGAGTATGACCCTCTCGACCGGCTCCCGTACCAGCTCCTGCCGGATCAGAAAGGCCGTGCCAAGGGTAGGATGGCCGGCGAAGGGAATCTCCGCGGCCGGCGTGAAGATGCGCACCTCGTAAGCTCCTTCGCGCGAGGTAGATGAGGGGACGAAGGTCGTCTCCGAGTAGTTCATCTCGCGGGCCAGGCGCTGCATCTGCTCGCTGGAAAGGCCGGCGGCGTCAAAGAATACGGCGAGCGGATTGCCGGCGAGCGGCTCCTCGGCGAAGACGTCCACGATAAAGAAGTTGAGTGGTTTCATCGCATGGCTCATCGAGCGGTCTGTCCTCAAAGCATAATTCACCGCTGCCCTTGATCACAATCCAGCCGTTGGCGCCCTCGTAACAGTCGCGGCGCAGCAGCGTATTCTGCTTGGAGGGACGAAGGCTCTGGAGTTGCGACTCGCCTGAGCAAGGGGCATCGAACTAGCGGACGCCCCATTCCCAGAGCCCATAACCGGTCGCCTTGTCGAGCGGATGGCCGGACTGCTTGAGGGTGAGCACGATCTGGCCGCGATGGTGCGACTCGTGCGAGATCAGGTAGCCGAGAAAGGCGACCGCGTGCGGCTTGAAACCCTTGATTCGTCCGCCGGCCGCCAGGCTCTTGCGCAGCAGGGCCTCGATGGCGCGCGCCGATGCCGCGAGCGCGGCGTCGAGGAGCTGGTTGTCGATCCTGGCGCCTTTCTCGATCTTTTCCAGTCCCGCAAGCAGCTCGGCCGCCGCCGAGCTCAGCCACATCAAGCGCACGTTGTGGAGGTGGGCGAATTGCTCGCCAACGTTCCGGCCCTTGGACGCCGAGACCGCGCTCAGGGCCCCAGGCTGCACGGCGGCCAGCAGATAGTGGTTGATGCGATCGTGAATGTTCCAGGTCTCAATCAGCTGCTCTTCCATGTCGTGCCTCCGTGGGCCTGCTGCTGGTCGCGTGCGCGTCAGCGGAACAGAAGATGGTTCGTCTCCCGCTTGGCCTTGCCGCGCGATACCTTACCGCCGAATCGCGCGACGCTCTCCGTCTCCTGACCCCACGATCGACCTCCTTCGGGCTCCATCCGCCTCCGCCTCCGGCCGAGCGGCAACCCTGGGGCCAGTATAGGATTCCCGAATTGCACTTGCGGCAGCGACCGCAGCGTCTATGGCGGAGGGGGTGCGGTTGGCGGGCAGGCAAGTAGCGCTGATTCGCGGTATCAACGTCGGGCGCGCGAAACGTGTAGCGATGGCGGATCTGCGCGGCCTCTTCGAGGGTCTCGGCTACCGCGACGTGCGTACCCTGCTCAACAGCGGCAACGTCATCTTCACCGTCCCGGCCACCGACCGAGCCGAGGCAGCGACGCGCATCGAGGAGGCGATCGCCACACGGCTGGGCGTCTCGGCACGGGTCATGGTGCTCACCGAGGCAGAGCTCGCCGACGCTGTCAGCGAGAACCCTTTGCTGGCGGTCGCCAACGACCCGACACGCCTGCTCGTCACCGTCTTCAACAAGCCGGCGGATCGGAAGCGGCTCGCCTCGTTGGCGCAGCAGGACTGGACCCCCGAGGCCCTGGCCCTCGGCAGGCGCGTCGCCTACCTCTGGTGCGCCGAGGGGATCTTGGCGAGCCGTCTCTGGGCAGCCGTCAGCCGCGCGCTTGGCGACGCCGCAACCTCGCGAAACTGGGCCACCATGACCAAGCTCAGAGCCCTCGCCGAGGATCGGTGACGGTGCCCGAAACTACGATCCATTCAAGCGGAGGAAAACATGGCGATACTTGTGATGTTTGAGGTGAATGGTGCAGACTCAGCGAAATACGATGAGGTCATCCGGCGACTCACGGAAATAGGTCAAAGAGTACCTGACGGACAGATGTACCACGTCTGCTATGGCGACAGGCAGCGCCTACAGGTGATAGACGTCTTCGAGAGTCCGGTCAAACTTGACGCCTTCGGCGCGAAGCTCATGCCGATCCTGCAAGAGATGGGTATCCAGGCGAAGCCGACAGTCTTCGAGATCTACAACATCATTGAAGGGCAACAGAGCAAGTCGGCCTAACAAGCGGGTTGCGCGCCGCCGCCGACACCGAGGCGAACGGCCGTCCATTCTGGGTTCTCCGAACATTCTGGCCTGTTGCCAGTCTTGGACCAAATCCCTGGGCGAGTTCAAATGGAACACCCGGGGGCAATGGCCCCAAGTTTTTGATTCCATGGCGGACGGGGTGGGATTCGAACCCACGAGCCAGTTGCCCGGCCGGCGGTTTTCAAGCCCTTACTTAGCGACTCTCCGAGACTCTTCCGGGCACCGCCAGGCACCCAAGCCGCTGAGGTATCAGCTACTTGTGGTGCGGCATGGTGCTCGAGGGAGCGCACCGGAGTCGGCGGCAGTGGACCAAATTTGGACCAAAAACGGCCCGCCAGCGAGAGCCACGAGTGCCGGGCGCTGCTGCTGCGCCAAGGATGACCCTTGATGAGCATGTCCACGGACTGGCGGGTGGGCCTGGACTGGACCAACGAGGGTGATCCGCCGGTTCCCAAGACACTGAAGTCCGCCCGCACCAGCACCGGCCCGCCGCCCCTCCCCCAGCTTGCACCCTTCCGCGGCGCGGAGTACATTGGCCCTCATGAGCGCTTCCGTCGTCTCCCGCGACCCCGAGGTGATGGGCGGAACCGCGGTGTTCCCCGGTACCCGGGTGCCCGTCCAGACCCTTCTCGACTATCTGGAGGCGGGGGAGTCGATCGACGACTTCCTCGCAGGCTTCCCCTCCGTCAAGCGAAAGCAGGTCATCGCTTTTCTCGAGGCGGCAACCGAGCGGCTCGTGGCCGCGTCCTCGTGAGGGTCCTCCTCGACGAGTGTATCGATTGGCGGCTGTCCCGCGACATCGTGGGCCACGACGTCAAGACCGCCCACCAGATGACCTGGGCATCGATCAAGAACGGTGAGCTGCTCGCCCTGGCTGCCCACCACTTCGATGTCTTTGTCACCGTCGATCGAAATCTTTCCTTTCAGCAACGCCTGACCTCTTTTCCGATCGCCGTCGTCATCCTCCACGCCAAGACCAACCGGGTGGCCGACTTACGGCATCTCGTGCCCGGGCTCCTGAGCGCCCTCGAGTCGATCCAGCCTGGCACGGCAACCCATGTGGGGATCTGAGCCGCGCCTCATCCGCTCGAAGGCGACCACCGATTCCGTCGAAGGCGATCACTGATTCCGACCACGGAAGGCGACCACCCGTTTGGCGCCGTAGCCCCAGCGATCCGCGGCTCAGGTATTCGCCTCCGTCGATTGGCTGCGAGTCGTGGCTTGCCGAACCGCTTGCGGTACAAGTCCTCGATGAACTCCAGCAGAGGAAGCTTCCAGGCTTCCTGCTGGTGGATGTCGAGCTTCCCAAGCTTCTTCGCGTTCATCCCCAGCTCGCGCGCCATTTGTACGTGGGCGTGCGAGAGGTGATGCCGCTTCCGCGCGGCGATCCAGACTTGGAGCCCCTCAGGACTGCGTCCGCGGGACATGGCCGGCCTAACAACTAAGCTCCGCGCACCCAGCGCCGGTACGCCTCGATCCATTCCGCTCCCCGGGGCGCCGGAACCGGGAGCGGCAGGTCAAGAATAGGGATGGCCTGCCGAGCGCGGCCTCGCCTGCAAATGGCGACGATCTCCTCTGCACGGGTCAAGTCGATGCGCTCGACCGTGACCGGCACGCCGAGGACATCGGTTTCAAAAGGTAGCCCGAGGTTCTCCTCGAGCATTGTGTAGAAGCCTGTTCTCTGCTCCGATTCGTTGTAGCAATCGACAGTAGCTTCCTCAATTAGCTCGTCGAGCTCGGCTGCGGCAATCTTGTGCCGCTGGCCAGGTTTAGGCTTCATCTCCGTACTGGGTCTCTGCTCTCGTTTGGTCACACTGACTCCTCGAAACGGCGACGGATCCGTCCCGCGTTCTGTGGAAATTGGGAAGTGGCGTAACCTCCTGTTGGCCAAACAATTCGCGGTGCGACCCGCGAAGGAGGTTACGCCATGAAGGAAGCTATCACGGGCCAGGTGTTGGAGTTCCGGCGGCGGATCCGGGATCTGCTGCGGGAGCGGCTGCTGGAGGCGGTCGAGGTCGTCCTGGCTGAGGAGCTGAGCCAGGCGCTCGGTTCGGAGAGCTACGAGCGCACGGCGGGGCGGCGAGGGTACCGCAATGGCGTCGAGGTACGACGGCTCACGACGGTGGCGGGAACGCGGGACCTGCGGGTACCTCGGGGTCGGGTGGAACAGCAGGACGGCTCGACGAAGGAGTTCCGCAGCGAGATCCTGCCTCGCTACGCGCGGCGGACGCGCGAGATCGACGACGCGATCCTGAGCTGCTACCTGGCGGGCGCGAACAGCCGGCGGATTCGGTTGGCGTTGCAGCCCCTGCTGGGTGAGGAACATCTGTCCAAGAGTGCGGTGTCGCGGGTGGTGGCGCGGCTCAAGGAGCTGTTTGCGGTGTGGAGTCAGCGGGATCTGTCGGGCGAGTCCTACGCCGTGCTGTTCCTCGATGGCTTCCACCTCAAGGTGCGACTGGCTCGGCGCGTGGTGAGCGTGCCACTCATCTCATGGCCGATCAGTCATCAATCCGCGCACCACAATGCGATGGAGCACCGCTCAGCACCACCAACACCCGCAGAATCGCACCAGGATGTGCGTCCGATGGCCAGCTATGCCATGATCAACCGGTCAGCAGAGGCCGCCCAGCCAATTTCCACGACAGTCGGGACGCATCCACGGCGACCAAGAGGTTGAACTCGTGCAGGGGCTCCCTCTAGTGACACACCGTCCGCAGTCGCCAGCTTCCCTTCAAGAAGCGAGGAGCTGACGCAGGGCCTGGCGCAGCGGCCCCTTGTGTGCCGAGCTGCGCAGCCCGTGTCGCGCTTCGAGGGCACCGTTGATCGCTCCGATCGCCGCCGATCGTTCCGTGTCGGCAGGCCGGCCCTCGTAGCGGGCAAACCAGTCCTCCACTTCCGACCAGCGCCACAGCGGGTTTCGAGTGGCGTGAGAGGAAGGCGCCGGGAAGTTACCCGGTCCACGCTGACCCTCGATCAGCATGTCCACGGACTGCCGAGTGCGACCGGTCCTCTCGGCGATCTCGGATGCCCAGACGAGCTCGTCCGGGTCGATGTGCAGCACCTCGAGACCCTCGACCGTCTCGACCGCGGCAATCGCCGACAGGATCGCCGCCGGCAAGCTCGGCGCTTCCCGGTCGAAGTAACCAAAGGTCAGCTCCCCTTTGCTTGAGAACGTAGCGTCGTCACATCCGGCCTCGTAGAGGGCGTCCAGACGGGCTCCAGTGAGCGCGACGCGGACACGGACGCGCCAGGAAACTCGACCGCCTCGGCCCATTCGACGCTGGAGGCTCGCCATAGTGGACCAGTTTTGGACCAAATCGCTGATCAGGTCAAGTAGAACACCCGGTAACGATGGACATAAGTTATTGATTCCATGGCGGAGGGGGTGGGATTCGAACCCACGAGCCAGTTGCCCGGCCGGCGGTTTTCAAGACCGCTGCTTTAGACCACTCAGCCACCCCTCCGGGGGTGGAGAAGAGCTTACTCCTTAGTTGGGGCGGTGATGCGGGCGAGGCCGCCGGCGTAGGGGCGAAGGGCGTCGGGGACGACGACGGAGCCGTCCTCGAGCTGGTAGTTCTCGAGGATGGCGATCAGGGTGCGGCCGACGGCGAGGCCGGAACCGTTGAGGGTGTGGACAAAGCGCGGCCGGCCGCCTGCCGCGGGCCGGTAGCGGACGTCGGCGCGGCGGGCCTGGAAGTCCTCGCAGTTGCTGCACGAGGAGATCTCGCGATAGGCCTCCTGGCTGGGCAGCCAGACCTCGAGGTCGTAGGTCTTGGCCGAGGCAAAACTGGTATCGCCGCTCGACAGGCAGACGGTCCGGTAGGGGAGCTCGAGGAGCTGTAAGACCCTTTCAGCATGACCGGTCAGCTCTTCGAGGGCCTCGTAGCTGGTCTCCGGCGTCGTCAGCTGCACGAGCTCGACTTTGTTGAACTGGTGCTGGCGGATCAGTCCGCGCACGTCCTTGCCATAGGAACCGGCCTCGCTGCGGAAGCAGGGGGTATAGGCGGTGTAGCGGATCGGCAGCCGCGCTTCCTCCAGCATCTCGCCGCGGTGCAGGTTGGTCAGCGGGACCTCCGCCGTCGGCACCAGGAAATAGTCGTGGCCGGCAAGCTGGAAGAGATCCTGCTCGAACTTGGGGAGCTGGCCCGTGCCGATCAACGACTGGCGGTTGACGATGAACGGCGGCAGGACTTCCACGTAGCCGTGGGCGCCGGTGTGGAGGTCGAGCATGAACGAGATCAGCGCGCGCTCGAGGTGCGCCCCGGCGGCGAAGGAGGCGGTGAACCGCGCCCCTGCCACCTTGGCTCCGCGCTCGAAGTCGAGGATGCCGAGGGCGGTGCCCAGGTCCCAGTGCGGGCGCGGCGGAAAGCCGAAGCGGGTGGGTTCGCCGACCACGCGCTCGACCCGATTGGCGCTGTCGTCCGGCCCGGCCGGGACGCTCGGATGCAACAGGTTGGGGAAGGACAGCTCGAGGGCAGCCAGCTCCTGCTCCAGGGTGGAGAGCCCGGCCTCCAGCGCCTCGATCCGCTCCTTGAGCCGCGGCACGGCGGCGATCTCGGCGGCGGCATCGCCGCCCTTCTGCTTGACGGCGCCAATCGCGCGGCTCGCCTCGTTCTTCTGCCGCTTCAGCTCCTCGACCTCGGCCAGGGCCGCCCGCCGCCCGCTGTCGAGACGCAGCCATGCTTCGAGCGGGGCCGGATCCATGTTGCGGTCGATCAGGGTCTGCCGTACCCGTTCCGGCTCTTCGCGCAGTAAGTCTCGGGAGAGCATGGTCCGCGGAGTCTATCGCTTTTTCCGCAGGCTCCGGGCGGCACCCTGCTAGACTGTTCTGGCCCGCGATGAGCTCGAATCTCGATCACGTCTTCTCGCGCCTTTCCGCCCAGGTCGATGCAAACCAGTAGCGCGAGCGCCGGGTCGAGCGCCCCGGCGGCCGGCGCCCCGCGGCATGGCGCCGGAGCAGCGCGGTGGCTCGTCCCGCTGGCGAGTTTTGCGGCGATCGCGGCTTTCGGCGCCCACGAGGTCGAACCGGCCGCGGCGGCCGAGAGCGTCTACCTGGGCAGGCTGGCCGCGGCCGTGCTGCTCGCGGTGGCCGCCCTCTCTCCGCCGCCGGCCCGCGAGCTGGGCCTGGGAGGCGTGCTCGCGGCGGCCGTCGCCTGGTCGCTGCCGGCGGGACCGGCGCGGGGGGCGGCACTGCTGCTGCTGCTCGTCGCCGCTTTCGCCCTCTCCGCCGCGAGGCGTCTTGCGAGCCTCGACGCCGGGCCGGTTCGAGCCGCCCCGGACCGACCCGGCGACTTCGCGGGCGGACCGCTGCCCATCGCCGTGGCGGTGCCTCTCGCCCTGGGCTGCCAGTTCCTGCTGCGCGGCGATCTGCTGTTCGCTTCCCGGCTGGAGCCGCGGACCGCGGTGGCGCTTTTCGCGCTCCCCTGCGCCGGCGGGGTGGCCGTCGCGCTGCTGGCCCGGCGCCACGGCGCGCGGCGGGCGCTGCTCGCCGCGGCCACGGCGCTCATGCTCGGTCCCGGCTGGAACGTGGCCACCACCCTGGCGCTGCTCGCCCTGGCCGCCGGCGACCACCTCGCCACCCTTTCTCGCAAGCGTCTCAGCCCCCTGCCGGGCAGGGACCCGGCGCCTTCCAATCGCTCCGCCACTTTTCGCCTGGGCCGGGCGGCAGCGCTGGCCTTGCTGCTCGCCCCCGCCGCCTGGGAGCCGCGGGCGGGATGGGCGGCCTCGCTTGCCGGCCTGGCGGTGTGGCATCCGGGCGCGGCGCCGTGGTGGCTGGCGCTCCCCGCCTGCCTGTTCGGCCGCTTGCTCCTGCCGCCCGCCGGGGGAGTCTCGCCCTGGGTCGAGGGCGCGCACGGCCTGGCCTGGATGGCCCTCCTGCTGCCGGCTCTGGTGGTGAGCGCGCGTCCCCGCCTTGCCGCCTTCGCCGCCCTCCTCGCCTTCGGAGCTCCTTGGCTGCCCGACCGGTCGGCGTTGGCGGCTCCGCTGGCGCTGGCGGCGCTGACGCTTCCCGAGACCGGAGCCGCGGCGGCGGCACAGCGGGTGTGGAGCGGAACTCTCCTCGGCGCCACCGCCCTGCTGGCCTCCTACCCCTGGCTGCGCGCGCCGGCGCTCGATTCCGTTCTCGGCGGCCTGTTCGCGATGCGCAGCCCGGACTCCTTCACGGCTCCCGCGCCCGCGGCGCTCGCCGCGTTCGCGCCTCTCGCGGTCATCGCCTGTGTGCTCGCGCTCGCCGCCCTCGACCGGCTCGCCCGTTCCTCCATCTTCTCCGGCTTGCAGGGCCGGTGGCCCGGCCAGGCACCCTGGCTCGGCTCGTCCTGGAAGGTGGCGGCAGCCGTGATCTTCCTCGCCCTGCTCTTCCATCTTCCTCCCTCGGGCACCACCCTGCTCGGCGGTGCCGGCGCGGTCGTGCTCGACGGCGCGCATCCGGCCTGGGAGATGGAGATGCCTGCTCAGCCGGTGCGCGGCCTGGAGGTGGAGTCCAGCCTGACGCACGGTGCGGGCCTCCGGCGCGGCACTCCGGTGGCAACCGTCGAGCTGGGCGGCCGCACCGGCAGGAGGCTGCGCTGGGAGCTGCGCGCCGGGGAAGAGACTGGAGAGTGGGCGGCGCGCCGTCCCGACGTGGCGCGCACCGCGCGCCTGGTCTCGCCGCCCGCCTGGATCTCCTGGGTGGCGGGAGACTTTTTCGGCCAGCGCTATCGCGGCGGTTTCCAGCTGCGCGAGCCCCTGCGCGCCGGACACCTGCGTATCGAACGAGCCCGCGGCCTGCCGCCGGATCTCGGCCTGGCGCTGCACCGCCTGGAGGTCACGCGGTGACGCAGACCGACCTCGAGACCGCCGCCACGATCCCGGCCGCGGCGCGGCCGGCGGCGGGCCGCGTGGCAGGCGGCACGCCCCTGGGCCTGCGCCGCGAGCGAGCCGGCGCGCTCACCTGGCTCGCGGCCGGCGGTCTCGCCGCGGCCGGGATCGCGGCGGCGGCCGCCGCGGCGCGCTGGCTGCCGCTGCCCCCGGGCGACGCCTTCCGCGGCACCCTCGTGCTTCTGCCTCTCATCCTGGCCGCCTTCCAGCTCATCCACCGCTGGGGCATACGGCTGGGTGGGCATCGGCTGGGCGGGCAGGGGACGGCCGTGGAACTTATCGCCGTCGCCGTCCTGGCGCTGCTGATCCTCTCTCGCTCCCACTTCGGACTGGGAGGCTGTGACGAGCTGCTCGCCGCCGGGCTGCTGCTGGCGCTAGCCCATCGCCTTGTCCGCCAGGTGCTGGCGGCCCGGCCGCTGCTCGGGTGGCGGCTCGCCGGCAGCCCCTCGCTGCTGTTCCTGGCCCTGCCGCTCGCCGCTTACTGCGCCATCCTCCCCTGGTCCGCCCGGCATCACCAGCCCGACGGCGACGAGCCCTACTACCTGCTGCTCACCCACAGCCTGGCCTACGACGGCGATGCCGACTTGACCAACAACTACGCCGCCGGCGACTGGCGGCACTTCATGGACAAACCGATCCGGCCGCAGCCGGGCGATCCGGTCGGACCGCGCGGCGAAATCTACTCGCGGCACAACGCGCTGCTGCCTCTCGTCCTGGTGCCCGCCTATCGCCTGGCCGGCCGGAGCGGAGCGCTCGCGATGATGGCGGTCATGGCCGCGGCCCTGGCCTGGACGACCCTCCGCCTGGGCCGCCACTACGCGCCCGGCCACCCGGGAGAGGTCCTCGTCGCCTACGCGCTGGTGGCTCTCGCGCCGCCGCTGCCGCTCTACTCCTACCAAGTCTGGGTCGAGGTTCCCGCGGCGCTGCTCACCATGGTCGCTCTCGGCCAGATCCTCGCCCTCGGAGACCGGGGAAGCTCGCGCCACCGGGAGGGCCCGGCAGCGGAGACCAGGCCATGGCGCCGCTGGCTGCCCTTCGCGGCCGCGGTCCTGCTGCTGCCGCTGGTCAAGATCCGCTTTCTGCTGATCTCGGCGCCGCTGCTGGCATTGGCCTGGTGGCGCACGGGGCGGCGGCGCGGGCTGGTCCTCGTCCTCGGCCTTCTCTTCGCCGCCCTGGCGGCGGGCATCTTGCTGTACAACCAGATCCTCTACTCCAACCCGTTGAAGATCCATACCTGGCAAGAGCTCGATCCGCTGGGGCGGTCACCTCTCGCCTCGCTGGAGGGCCTCGTCGGACTGTTCTACGACACGGCTTTCGGCCTGTTCGCCTACGCGCCCATCTGGCTGCTGCTCGTGCCCGCCGCCCTCTTGTTGCTGGCCCGCCGGCAAGCGCCGCCAGCGCTGCCCGGCCACCTGGCGGTGCTGGCTCTCCCCTACCTGGCGGTGGTCGCTCCGCGGCTGGAGTGGTACGGCGGCTGGTCTCCGCCTTTCCGCTACGCCTTGATCGTCCTGCCGCTGTTCGGGCTGGCTCTCGTCCCACTGCTGGCCGCGCGCCGCCGGCCGGGGGCCCGCGCGCTGCTTGCCGGCCTCGGCGCCCTGACCTTGGTGCTCGCGCTGGTCTGGGTGACGGTGCCGGGCTGGACGTACAACCTCGCCAATGGCCGCACCCACGTGCTCGATCTGCTCGGCGAGAGGCTGGGCACCGATCTGGCGCGCTTCTTTCCCAGCGCGGTGCGCCCGCGCGCGGCGACCTGGATCTGGCCTCTCGCCACGCTCGCCGCGGTGCCGCTGGTCTGGTGGCTTCCAGGCAAGAGGCGTCCGCTCCCTCGCTCCTCCTGGACGGCCGGCCTGGCTGGAACCGCAGCGCTTCTCGCCGCCGCCGCGGCGCTGCCGGTCGCCGCGGCACGGACCCCTACGCGCGTCGTCGAGCTGGAAGACCCGCAGGTGTGGAAGAGCGGCGGAGAGCTCTACCCCCAGCTCTGGATCATCGAGCGTCCGCTCTACCGCGGAGGCTGGACCCTGCGCGTCGGCGAGCGGCTGGCCGCCCCGGTGATCGCCGGCGGCCGGCGCGCGCGGCTCATTCTGCGCGCCGAGTTCATCCGCAACCAGCCGGTGCCGTTCTATCTCGACATCGGCGCCGGCCAGCGACTGCTGGCCACCTGGACGCCTGGGCGTCAGCGCATCTGGGAAACCGTGGTCCTGGGGCCTTTCGACTGGCCTGCCGGGCAGCCGCTGGTGCTGGCGGCGCGCGGTCTTCACCCTCCTGGAGAGCTCAACGGCGTGATCCTCGACCGCGTAGATTTCACCTGGCAGTGATTGCCGCCCTTATGAGTACCCGATGAGGCCGCCGCCGGACGTGACCGCCGTGGTGCTGACCGCGGGACGAACGCCGCTCCTGACGCCCTGCCTCGAGGCCCTGCGGCGCGAGGGCGGAACCAGGCTCGAGCTGATCGTCGTGGACCAGGCGGAGAGCCCCGTGCGGCTTCCCGCCGGTCTGGCCGACCGCGTGCTGCGGCCCGGTCGCAACCTCGGTTTCGCCGGCGGCAACAACCTGGGGATCGCGGCGGCGGCCGGCGAGCTCGTGGCCACGGTCAACGACGACGCCGTGGTCGAGCCGGGCTGGTTGGGTCTGCTGAGCGCGGCCCTGGCGAGCGATCCCCGTGCCGCGGCCGCCCAGGGAGTCAACCTGATGCTCGACCGGCCCGCCCTCGCCGACGGCTGCGGCCTAGGCTGGAATCGCTGGTGGCAGGCGGTCCAGCTCGGTCACGGCCTGCCGGCGCCCGACCTCGGCGGCGAGAGGCGCGCGGTGTTCGGCGTCTCCGCCACCGTCGCGCTCTACCGCCGCCAGGCACTGGCCGGGGTGGCGCGCCGCGGCGAGGTTTTCGACGCGCGGCTGCACGCCTACTACGAAGACGTGGAGCTGGCCTGCCGGCTGCGCCACGCCGGCTGGCGGGCGCTGCTGGTTCCGGCGGCGCGGGCGCGTCATGCCGGCTCGGCGTCCGCCGGCGGCAAAACCGCTCGCCGCAAGCGCTGGCGGCTGGTCTACGGCAATCGCTACCTGGCGACCGCGCGCTGCCAGGGAGGGCGCTTCTGGCGCTGCCTGCCGCGCATGGCGGCGCGCGACCTGCTCGACCTGGCGCAGGCCGCGCGCCGCGCCGACGGCGTCCGGCTGGCCGGTATCGCGGGAGGCTGGGCGCGGGCCCTGCGGCTGCTGCCGCTGTACGTCCGCCGCGGCGCCGCCTGCGCACCCTGCGCGCCCTGCACAGACGGCGCGTTCGTGACGGAAGCGGTCCCCGATGAAGGGCTCGCCGCGGAGCCGCGGCGGCCGTGAGCCGGGCGGTCCTGCCGGGAGGAAGCAATGCCGGGCCCGCGGCGGACGTGGCCGGGCCGCCGGGCGCGGAGCCGACGGCCGCGCCGGCGTTGGCGCCCCCGGCCGACGCACCGCTTGTCTCGGGCATCGTCGTGCATTGGCACAACGAGGAGCTGCTGGGCGAGCTGTTGGCAGGGTGGCCGCGCGAAGATCCTCGGTTCGAGCTGCTGGTAGTGGACAACGGCTCCTCGGCCCCTCTGCCCCTCGGACCGGCGCGGCTGCTGCGGCCGGGCCGCAATCTGGGTTTCGCGGGCGGCGTCAACTTGGGCGTTGCCGCGGCGCGGGCAGAGCTGCTGCTGGTCCTCAACCCCGACGTCGTTCCCGAGCCGGGCGCCGTCGATCGCCTGCTCGAGGGCTTTGCTGCCTGCCCGGATGCGGCAGGCCTGGCGCCCCGCATGGCCGGCCCGCGGGGCGAGCCCCAGTTCGCCTGGCAGTTGCGCCGGCTGCCGTCGCCGTGGAGCTGCCTGCTCCAGACGCTTGCCTGGCCTGCCCGGCCCGCGGCCCGCAACGAGCCGCCGGCCGGCGCCGCGGTCGAGCAACCGGCCGCGGCGGCGCTGGCGCTGCGCCGTTCGGCGCTGGGCGCCCTCGGCGGCTTCGACGCGGGCTTCTACCCGGCCTGGTTCGAGGATGTGGACCTGGCGCACCGCCTGCGCCGGGCCGGCATGGTCATCCGCTACTGGCCCGCCGCCCGCTTCGCCCACCGGCTCGGCGGCAGCGTGCCGCGACTGGGTTACGGGCCATTCCTGTGGGTCTATTACCGCAGCTTGACACGCTACCTGGCCAAGCACCACGGCCGTGGTTGGGCGCGGGCGGCCCGCGCGAGCCTTCTCGCCGGACTGTTCTTGCGCCTGCTCGCCCTGCCTCTGCGCCGCCCGCGCCGGGCCGCTTCACGGCGCGATGCTGTTCGCGGCCTGGCCGCCGCCATGGCCGGGGCGCTTTCGGGTTGGCGGCGGCCACGGCGCATGGCGGAGCGCTTCCGCGGCCCCACGCCGGCTGGCGCCGCCCCGGAAGAGCCGCGCGCCGATCCTGCCGGCGGAGAAGCCCGATGAGCGGCCCCTTACCCGCGGTCGCGGTGTGCCTGGTGACCCACGACTCCGCGGCCGATTTGCCGGGCTGCCTGGCCGCGGTCGGGGCGCTGCTGCACCGGCCGCTCGAGCTGGTGGTGGTCGACTCCGGCAGCCGGGACGGCAGCCTCGAGCTGGCGCGCCAGCAGGCGCCTCCCGGTTTGCCGCTGCGCACGGTGAAGCTGCCGGGCAACGCCGGCTTCGCCGCCGGCATGAACGCCGCCGTCGAGGCGTCGCCGGCCCCTTGGGTGCTGACCTTGAATGCCGACGCACGCCCCGAGCCCGGTTACGTCGGATGTCTGCTCGCCCGCGCCGATGCCCACTCGGAGCTACGGGTGGCCGCCGTGACCGGCCGCCTGGTGCGGCCGGCGGCCGGCGGCGGACCGCGGCGGCTCGATGCCTGCGGCATGCGCATCGCCCGCACCTGGCGGCACCTCGACCGCGGCTCCGGCGAGCCCGATCGGGGACAATGGGGGCGGGCGGAGCGCGTGTTCGGCGCCACCGGGGCCGCCACGCTGTTCCGCCGCGCCGCGCTCCTCGACGCCGCGGTGGACGGCGAAGTCTTCGACCCGCGCTTCCACTCTTTCCGCGAGGACGCCGAGCTCTGTTTCCGCCTGCGCGAGCGCGGCTGGGAGATCCTCTACGAGCCGGCCGCCATCGCCGAGCACCGGCGCTGGAACGTTCCCGGCCGGCGCGCCGCCATGCCGCCGGCCGTCAACTTCCACTCGCTGAAGAACCGCTACCTGCTGCGGCTCTACCACCAGACCGCGCGCAACCTGCTGCGTACTCTCCTGCCCACCCTGGCCCGCGATGCCGGCGCGCTGGCTTACGTGCTGCTGCGTGAGCGCACGTCCCTGGCGGCCTACGCCTGGGTGTGGCGGCACCGCCGCGAGATCTGGCGCCGCCGCGGCGCCATCCAGGGGAGGCGCACGGTGCCTGCCGGCGCTCTCGACCGCTGGTTCGGACGCGAGGGAGAGCCGCTGTGACACCGCCCGCGCCGCCCGCGCCGCCCACGCCGCCCGCGGCGCCAACATCGCTCGCGGTGGCCCTGATCGGCAGCCGCGGCATCCCTGCGAGCTACGGCGGCTACGAGACGTTGATGGAAGAGCTGGCGGTGCGCCTGGTGGCGCGCGGCTTCCGCGTCACCGTCTACTGCCGCTCGCACTCGACGCCGCGCACCCTGACCTCCTACCGCGGCGTCGGGCTGGTGGTGCTCCCCACCCTGCGCACCAAGCATCTGGACACTCCGGTCAACACCCTGCTGGCCTGCCTGCACGCCGCCGCCGCCGGCTACGATGCCGTGCTGCTGGTCAACTCGGCCAACGCCCTGTTCCTGCCCGTGCTGCGGCTCGGCGGCATCCCGGCGGCACTGCACGTCGACGGCATCGAGAAACGCCGCCGCAAGTGGGGATCGCTCGGCCGCGCCATCTATGCGCTGTGCGAGCGCCTCGCCTGCGTGCTGCCGGACGCTCTGGTCACCGACGCCGAGGTGATCCGCCGCTACTACCTGGAGCGCTACGGCGCGGACTCCTACCCGATCGCCTACGGGGTGGACCCGCGGCCGCCGGCCGCCGGCGCGACACTCGAGCGGCTGGGCCTCGTGCCGCGCCGCTACTTCCTGTACGTGAGCCGGTTCGAGCCGGAGAACAACCCGCACCGCGTCGCCGCGGCCTACCGCGGCGTAGCCGGCGATCTGCCCCTGGTCATGGTGGGAGGGGCGCCCTACGCCGGCGACTTCATCGCCGGCTTCGAACGCGGCGCCGACCCGCGGATCCTCTTCCCCGGTCCGATCTACGGCGAGGGTTACCGCGAGCTGCTGGCGCACGCGCTGGCCTACATCCATGCCACCGAGGTCGGCGGCACCCATCCGGCTCTGGTCGAGGCCATGGGCTATGGCAACTGCGTCGTGGTCAACGACACGCCCGAGAACCGGGAGGTGGCGGGCGGGACCGGACTTTACTTCCGCGCCGAGCAGCCGGCCACACTCGCCGCGCGCCTCGAGCAGGTGCGCAGGCGCCCGGAGCGGGCCCGGCGGGCGGGCCTGGCGTCGGCCCGCCGCGCCGCCCGCCTCTATTCATGGGAGAGGGTCGCCGACCAGTACGCCGCTCTGCTGCGCCACCTGGCTTCAGGAGACGCCCGCCTGGGCAGCCCCTGAATCTAGTCTCCCGCTCCTAGACGGAGCGCGGCCCGCGCACGTTACAATAAGCAGCGACTGTGACGCCGGCGCTAGGAAAACTGCACGATCCATGCTGAAAGAACGGGCTCGTATCCTTGCGGTTGCAATCTTTCTGCTGGATCTGGCACTGGTTTCGGTCGCTTTCCTGATCGCCTTCTCCCTGCGCAGCTCGATCCTGCCTCGGGTCGCGCCGCAGGCTTTTCCGAGCCGCCTCTACCCCCTGGTCGCCTACCTGCCGCTGTTGCCCCTGGCGCTGGTGATCTGGGGAAGCCTGCTGCTGCTCTCGGGCCGTTACCGCTCGCACCGCACCGTGCCCCTGCTCGACGAGGCCTGGGCCATCGTGCGGGTCTGCTTTTCCGGCGCCGTGATCTTCACCTTGGTGCTCTACGTGGCACGGCTGGACGTGCGCCTTCTCGGCAACGATCAGATCAGCCGGTCATGGGTGCTGCTGTTCGGGATCTTTTCGAGCCTGCTCCTGCTGACCGAGAAGCTCGCCTTGCGCCTCACCTCCCGCTACGTGCGCTCGCACGGCTTCAACTACCGGACCGTGCTGATCGTCGGCACCAACTCCGCGGCGCTGCGCATCGCCGACTCCATCCACAGCCACCGCTTCTGGGGTTATCGCATCCTTGGCTTCGTCATCAATGGCGAGCCTCCGGCCAACCCGTGGCCCAGCCGCTATCCCATCCTCGGCGAAGTCAAGCACATCTCTCACCTGGTGGAGTCCAACGTGGTGGACGATGTCATCTTCGCCGTCCATCGCCGTGAGCTGGACCGCCTGGAAGACCTCTTCCTGAGCCTGCAGGAGCAGGGCATCCGCACTCGCTTCGCGCTCAACTTCTTCCCCCACACTCAGGCGAAGGTCGAGCTCGAGGAGCTCGACGGGATGCCGCTGCTCTCCTTTGCCACCACTCCCACGAGCCAGATCAAGCTGATGGCCAAGCGCCTGCTCGATGTGGCGCTCTCTTCGCTGCTGCTGCTGCTCGCGCTGCCGGTGGTCGCGTCGATTGCCTTGCTGATCAAGGCGACTTCGAGCGGCGGGGTGCTCTTTCGCCAGACCCGCTGCGGCTTGAACGGGCGCATCTTCACTCTCTACAAGTTCCGCACCATGGTGGAGGGCGCCGAGGACCGCCAGCTCGAGCTCTTGCACCTCAACGAGATGAACGGGCCCGTCTTCAAGCTGAAGAGCGACCCGCGGGTGACGGCGCTGGGGCGTTTCTTGCGCCGTTTCAGCCTCGACGAGCTGCCGCAGCTGTGGAATGTGCTGCGCGGCGACATGAGCCTGGTGGGGCCGCGGCCGCCGATTCCCGAGGAGGTCGCGCGGTATCAGCGCTGGCAGCGCCGGCGGCTGGCCATGAAGCCGGGGCTGACCTGTCTGTGGCAGGTGAGCGGCCGCAACCAGATCGACTTCGACCGCTGGATGCAGCTCGACCTCGAGTACATCGACTCCTGGTCGCCGATGCTCGACCTGAAGATCCTGCTCAAAACGATCCCGGCGGTGCTCTCGGGCAAGGGCGCGTCGTAGATAAAAAAACCACAGGCGATAGAGGGCGGAGCCGACGGCCGGAGCAGCGCCGGAGTGGAGGGAGCCTCCGGGGGTGCCGCACAGTCCGCTTGTCAGGCGGCGCGGGGGTTCTTGGTTGCGGCGGGAGTGGTTGGGCGCGCCGCCGCCAAATGCGGACTGTGCGGCACCCCCGGAGGCTCAGGGCACCGGGTTCGCTTTCAAGGCGCTGCTGAGTAGGCGCCGGGCGCTCCTCCTGAAAGGGAACCGCTGCCCGCGGGGTATGCGGGCCTCTCCGCTACGGGCAGTTGAGGCAGTGGGTGAGGCCTCCGATGGTGCACTCGCCGAAGGTCCGGCCGGCGCCATCGACCTGGCGAAGGGAGGGCTGCTCGAGCTGTTGCAGGGATTCACGGGAGAGGGTGAGCTTCTTGGTCTTGAGCTTTTTCATCGCGAAGCCTCCTGTTCAGTAGAACGACCGCCGGCGGTGCCGGCTCGGGTTCATAGAGAAGGGTGCGCGACCGTCCGAAGATCGTGCCGGGCGAGGCCTACCCGCCTGGAGCGGGCCCGCGGTGATGCCGGCGCGGCAGCTCTCCGGCGAGGAGGCGCAGGGTGGTGGCGACGACGGCGGCAAGGGGGCGGGCGTCGGCGTGGCCGCGGCCGGCGAGGGGAAAGGCGGTGCCGTGGTCGACCGAGGTGCGGAGGAAGGGCAGGCCGAGGGTCCAGTTGGTGGCGAGGCCGAAGGCGGCGGTCTTGACGGCGATGAGGCCTTGGTCGTGGTAGAGGGCGAGCACCCAGTCGAACTCGCCGCGGCGAGCGCGGGCGAACAGCGAGTCGGCGCTCTCGGGACCGTGCACGTCGAGGCCGCGCTGGCGCGCCGCCGCCACGGCGGGTGCCAGCAGCGAGGATTCTTCATGACCCAGCAGCCCGCCCTCGCCGGCATGGGGGTTGAGGCCGGCCAGGGCGATCCTTCCGCCGGCGTGCCGTTCGAGGCAGTCGAGCGCCTCGCCGACCGCGCGGCCGTCGATCGCTGCCAGCGCCCGCGCGAGCGGCATGTGCACCGTCAGCAGCGCCACCTGTAGATCAGGGGCGAGGAACGCCATCAGGTAGTCGCGGCCATAGCGCTCGAGGCCGCACGCCGCCGCCAAGTACTCGGTATGCCCGGTGAAACCCGGCAGCCGGTGGCGCGCGATCGACTCCTTGCTCACCGGCGCGGTGATCAGCGCGTCCGCCGCCCCCGACCTCACCACCTCGATCCCCGCATCGAGTGCCGCCATCGCTCCCGCCGCGTCCGCCGGCCCCGAGCTCCCCAACCTCACCTCGCGCCGCGACCCCACCGGATCGACCACCAGGATCTCCTCGGCCCCAGCCCCCGCCACCTCCGCCCGCGACGGCCGCCCCGTCACGTACCGCAGCCTCTCCCAAGGAAACCCTGGCAGCCCAGGACGCAACGCCTCAAGAGCCACCTGCTCCGCCACCACCACCGGCCGCCAGCCCCTCGCCGCGACCTCCACCTCCCCCCCAGCCACCTTGAGCAGGATTTCAGGCCCGATCCCAGCAGGATCGCCCTGAGTAAAGGCAAGAAAATACGTTGGTGAGGCAGAAGACGGTGCCCCGAGCCACCGGGGGTGCCCCGCAGGATCCCCTTTCGCGGCGGCGCGTTTCACCACTCTCCCATCAGATTAAGAGACGCCGCGTCGCCAGCGAAGGGGGATCCTGCGGGGCACCCCCGATGGCTCCCGCCCCTCCCCGCGCTGAGCACGATTTTTTCTTCCGAAAGGACCAGGACCGCGCCCCGGCGCCGACCTCTAAGGCTCCGCCGCGCCGTCGTTGCTGCGCCGGGGCCGACGCCGGAGCTCCTCTTCCTTGAACATGTAGCGGATGCGCTGCTTCTGGATGAGCAGGTTCGGCCCCGAATGCCGATTGAGCTTGAGCGCCCCCTTGTCGTACCACTCGATCCAGCCGCGAAGCTCCTCGCCGTTGTCGAGGATCACCACCATCGGCGTCTTCGCCGCCATCTGCTTGAGGTAGTAGAACTCCTCGGCGTTGGTCTGCTCGGGCGGCGTCTGCTTGCGCCGTACGCTGCGCGAAGGAAAGTCCTTCTTCAGCTCGTTGATGTCCGGGCGGATCAACTTGCGGTTTGCCATGGAGTACACCGATCTCGGGTTGCGGCCGATACGCTGCCCTTACGCCACCACCGGCAGCCCTGCCGCGGGGTGGCTGCCCGGGGCCTGGGTCTTGTATTGATCGTCCTCGTAAGCCAGGCAGCAGAGCAACCGGCCGCACTGGCCCGAGATCTTCGACGGGTTCAGGCTGAGGTTCTGGCGCTTGGCCATCTGGATCGAGATGGGCCGGAAGTCCTTGAGCCAGGTCGAACAGCACAGCGTGCGTCCGCAGATACCGATCCCGCCAACCAGCCCAGCCTCGTCTCGGGCCCCCACCTGGACCATCTTGACGCGCGTCGAAAAGCGGTTCGACAGGTCCCGCACCAGCTGCCGGAAATCCACCCGGCCGTCCGAGGTGAAATAGAAGGCCGCACGCTTGCAGCCGAGAGCAAATTCCACCAGCGAGATCTTCATGTCCAGGCCGAGGGTGCGCACCCTCTCCTGCGCGAACAGCTTGGCGCTCATCTCGCTCTGGCGCTGCCGGTCGTAGGCGGCGCGGTCCTCGTCGTCGGCCGGCCGCAGGACCGGCCGCGCCGATGACTTCTGGCATGGCTTGAAAACCGGCATCGGGGATTGCTCGACACTCCCGAACGTCGGTCCGGACTCCAGCTCCACGACGACCTGTTCGCCGCGGGCATAGATGCGTCCGTTGGTCGAGCAGAGAGTCACGTTGGTCTCTTCCCGAAAGCGCACCCCGACGAACGTGTCTTCGACGGCGGTCGACATTCCCTTGTATGCACAGCCGTTACATCCACCCATGCCCGTGTTCCGCTCCGTGTCCGTATCGGTACAGCAGCACCTCTCCCATGCAGGATAGGTACCAAGTTGATCGGTGTCGGCCCCTCAGGGCAGAGGGGCCGCTCGACGACGGATGCACTGCACGCTATTCTTGCAGCTGCTTCTCGCGAGGTCAACGAGAGGTTATCACGCGCATCCATCGGCATTGATCGGAGCTCCCCACCGTCCGCGGCGACCACGAGGTATGAAACGGCGCTCGCTGACCGGCGATAGCGGACTCCGATCTATTGGATCTCCCCCCGCAACCCCTCGATCCCCTTCCCTCCCCTCCGGGGGGGAAGGGGACGCCCCCGCCCCCTCGCGGCAGGAGTTTCGTCCTAGTCATGAGCGGTCCGCCGGCTGGGCTTGCTCGACCACGCGCCGGCCGATATCACGGCGGAATACTTTGGCCGGCCAGTCGATCTCGGCGGCGGCCATGTAGGCGCGCCGCAAGGCGCCGACCAGGTCGGGGCCAAGGGCGCAGACGGACAAGACCCTGCCCCCGGCGGTCACCAGCTCCCCCGCCGGCGACAGCGCCGTGGCGGCGTGAAAAACCTCGGCGCCCTGGGCCGCCGCGCGCTCGAGGCCATGGATCGGCTCGCCCTGGACGGCCCGCCCGGGATAGCCCTGGCTGGCCAGCACCACGCAGGCGGCGGCCTCCTTGCGGAAATGCAGCCGGCGGGCGCCGAAGCCGCCGCCGCCGGCGGCGGCGAGGACCGCCAGCAGGTCGTCTTCGAGCCGCAGCATGAGGACCTGGGCTTCCGGGTCGCCGAAGCGGGCGTTGAACTCGAGCACCCGCGGGCCCTGGGCGGTCAAGATCACGCCGGCGTAGAGCACGCCGACGAAGGGGCGCCCCTCGGCCGCCATCCCCGCGACGGCGGCGCGCATGACGGTTTCCACGACCTCGGCGGCGGCCTCTCCCGTAACCAGGCCGGCGGGACTGTGCGCACCCATGCCGCCGGTGTTGGGGCCGGTATCGCCGTCGCCGATGCGCTTGTAGTCCTTGGCGACCGCCAGCGGCAGCAGGCGCTCGCCGTCGCTGAGCGCCATCAAGGAAACCTCTTCGCCTTCGAGATACGCCTCGATCACCGCGCGGTCGCCGCTGGCGCCAAAACGGCGCTCCTCGAAGACCACCCGCACGGCCGCCTCGTACTCGGCGTCGTCGCGGGCGATGATTACGCCCTTGCCAGCCGCCAACCCGTCGGCCTTGAGCACGACCGGGTAACCGAACCGTCCGCGCGTGTCGTGTGCCTGGCCGGCATCGTAGGCCACGGCGAACGGCGCGGTGGGAATCCCATGCCGCTCCATGAACTGCTTGGCGAAGACCTTGCTCCCTTCGATCTCGGCCGCACGCTGGCTGGGGCCGAAGACGCGCAGACCGCGGCGCGTGAGCTCGTCGGCCAGACCCAGGGTGAGAGGCAGCTCCGGGCCGACCACCGTCAGGTCGATGGCGATCTCGGACGCGAAATCGGCCAGGGTCTGAACCTCCTCGGGCGCCACCGGCACCAGGTCGGCAAGGCGCGCGATGCCGGGATTGCCGGGTGCGCAGTAGAGGTCTTTGAGCAGTGGGCTCTGCCGCAGCTTCCAGCACAGCGCGTGCTCGCGTGCCCCGCCGCCAATCACCAGGACTTTCACTCTTGCCTCCGTTCGGCCATGGAATCGCCAGTGCGATTCCGCCCGGACATGAGGGCGGTCACCGCCATGACGTCCACGATGTCTTCTACGGAGCTGCCGCGGGAAAGGTCGTTGACCGGATGCGCGAGCCCTTGCAGCAGGGGGCCGACCGCGCGTGCTCCAGCCAGCCGCTCGGTGAGCTTGTAGGAGATGTTGCCGGCGTCGAGGTCAGGGAAGACGAGCACGTTCGCCCGGCCCGCGAGCGGGCTGTCCGGGGCTTTGCGGCGCGCCACTTCCGGCACCAGGGCCGCGTCGGCCTGCAGCTCGCCGTCGGCCACGAAGTCGAGCTGTCGCGCGCGCAGGCAGGCGGCGGCCGCGCGCACCTTCTCGACCCGGGGATGGCTGGCGCTGCCGTGAGTGGAGAAGGAGAGCAGCGCCACCCTGGGCTCTTCGCCGAGTAGGGCGCGGCAGCTCGCGGCGGCCGCCTCGGCTATATCCGCGAGCTCTTCGGCCGACGGATCGGGCACGACGCCGCAGTCGCTGTAGATCATGCCGCGGCCGCCGGGCAGCACCATCAAGAAACACGAGGAGACCATGCGCAGGCCGGGGCGCGGCCCTACCGCCAGCAGCGCCGCCCGCACGGTGTCGGCCGTGGTCGAAGCGGCACCCATCACCGCGCCGTCGGCGCCGCCGGCGGCGACCTGCAAGGCGGCGAAGTAGAGAGGATTGCGCGCCAGCAGCTCGATGGCCGCCGGCGGCCGCAGGGTCTGCGGCGGCTGCGGCAGCCGCGTGGCGGGCCCGGCCGCCCCGCGCCGGGCGAGGCGGCCGGCGAGATGCGCGGTCAGCCGCGACAGCTCGGGGGCGGCCTCCACGCTCTCGGGATCGGTCACCGGTACGGTCAAGCTCACCCCCGCCGCCTGTGCCGCCTCCTTGACCCCCGCCAGGCGGCCGATCAGGCTCGGCCGGCAGAGCCCGGAGGCGGCGGCGCGCTCGGCGGCCGCCACGACTCTGGGATCCTCGCCTTCGGCCAGGACGATGGAAGCGGCCACCCGGCTGGCCCGGGCATGCAGCCTCGCCAGGAGATCGCTTACCACTCGCCGCTACCCCTTGAGCACCATCGCGCCGGTGGGCTGGGGGACGCCGCCGCGCGGCTCGATGGTCACGGCCCAGGCTTGAATACGCCGCGCGGACGCGATGTTGTCGACCTCCAGGCTGGCCTTGCCGCGCGCGTCCACCGCGAAGGTGCCGGCGGAGACCGGCCGGCCGGAGTCGATGAACCAGAGCTGATAGGTCTTGTCCGCGGCCAGGGCCGGCAGGTCGAAGGCGTAGAAGACAGCCTTGCCGCCGGAGGCGTCGACGTAGGTCCGTCCCCTGGCCCCGGGCGCGGGCGCGAGGCCGGCGAGGAACACCGGCTGCATGGCGGGGGAGCCGACGATCGAGAGCGTCCTCGCCATGCGCTCGGCCTGGGCCTGCACCAGGCGGACGCGCTGCTCGAGGGCCTCGGCCCGGGCCGCCTGCCGGTCGCGCTCCGCGATCAGGCTGCGCACCTGGCTGTCGAGGCTCGACTGCCGCCAGGCTCCCCAGATCGCCAGCAGGAGCAGCGCCGCGATCGGCAGCCAGGCGCTGGCGGGCCAGGAGGACCGGGCCCCGCGGCCGCGGCGGGCGCTGTCCTGGCCGGCCGTGGAGGCGCGTTCGGCCGCCGGAGCGGCGGCCGACCTGCCGGGAGTGTCGCCAATGGCGGGAGCGGCGACCGCGGCCTCCGCCACGGAAACGAGGATGCGCCCGCGGTCGCTCGCCGCCGGCCCGACCGGCGGCACGGATGCTGCCAGGTCCTCGAGATCGGCGGTCCAGCGAGCGAGCAGGCGCCGGCAATCCGCACAGCCGCCGGCGACGTGATCCTCGAGCTCGCGCAGCTCATCGCCATCGAGCGCACCCAGGCTGTAGGCGGGCAGGAGATCTTCGAGGCGCGGGGAGTGGCGGGCGGTCATTTCAAGTGCTCAGGGCCTGTCGCAGCTTGTTCATTCCGAGCAAGATGCGGGACTTGACCGTGCCGAGCGGCGCCTCCAGGCGTTCGGCGATCTGGGTGTGGGTGAGCCCTTCGAAGAAGGCCAGCTCGATGCAGCGGCGCTGCTCCGGCGACAGCAGGTCGAGCGCCCCGTTGACCCGGTCGCGCCGCTCGACGGCCTCCAGACGCTCGGTGCCGAGAGGGCGTACCAGCCGCGGGTAGTCGGCATCCCCGGCCGCTTCTTCCTCGCGCCGGCGGCGGGCATCGCGGCGGCGCAGACGGTCGAGAGCCCGCGAGCGCGCGAGCATCAAGAGCCAGCCGCGCGGCGTCGAGCGCTCCGGCTCGTAGCGGTCAGCCTGCCGCCAGACTTGCAAGAAAACCTCCTGCAGCACCTCTTCGGCCTCCCCGCGCCCGCCCAGGATGCGAAAGAGCAGGCCCAGAACGGCCGGAGAGTGAAGATCGAAGAAACGGGCAAACGCCTCCTGGTCCCCGCTGCCGATCTGGCCCACCAGGTAGGAATCTTCGAGCTCTCTGGCTTCAGCGTGCATGCCTTGCGGGTCTTCTACCTCGTGCCGGAGCGCCTCCACGGCGCGGTCATTCGATCGGAGCGCGCCGACCTGGCAGGTCGAAGGTCAGAGAGGCCCAGAAGCTCTCCCAGTCCGCTCCCGAGCCCGGGGGTGCGGCAACCATGTGCACCGCCTTGACCAGCCAGGCCCCACCGCGAGGCAGCGTCAGGCGAGCTCGCCCCGCGCCGTCCGACCGCGCGGCGACTCCTGCCTCGGGATGGTCCTTGGAAATCGCCGCGATCTTGGCCCCGGCCAGCGGCTTGCCTTCATAGAGCAGGCGCACCGGCAGCCCCGCGCCCGCCTCCAGGGCATACGGGTTCTGTTCAGGCACCAGCTCGAGAGGAAAGCCGACGATCCGCCCCGCGCCGGACGTCGTCCCGGCGCGTTCCGATTGATCGCCGGGCATCGTCCCGGCGCGTTCCGATTGACTGCCGGGACCGGCGACTCCCCGTATCACGATCAGCGACTTGGCGCACCGCGAGTATATCTCCTTTCCCGGGGACGCACTCTGACCGCGCCGGGCGCGCTCCGCGCTGACGCGCTCGAGCCCCTCCTCGGCAAGGTACTTCTCGAACTTCTCGGCGTCGAGCTCGAGCGACGCATGGCTGCTGCGGTAGACCAGCAGGTACAGGCCAGGCCGGCCCGCTTGCAGGAAACCGGCCGGATCGACGCCCGGCAAGCCGGCGATCGGCTGCTCTCCGGCCGTCCCGGCCCCGGGAATCACCGCAAAGCGCACCAGGTAGCGCGGATCGCGCGGAAACGGGTCGCCGCGAAACCCTTGTCCGTAGCGCAGCCGCACCGCCAGGCGGGTTCCTTGCTGCGGCGTGAACGCCGAAGGCTCGATCCACAAGTCGTGCGCCGAGAGCGCGGCCGTGCCGGCCATGCCGGCGACACCGAGCAGGAGCGCGAGCGCCATCAGCCGGACCGGCACGCGGCTGGCTGCCAGTTTCAGGGGCGATGGTGGACCGGACATCCAGACTCCTCCCCCACCCTCTCGCGGCAGGAGTTTGAAGGGCCCTGGCGGGCGCGCGGTGCGACGCCAGGGCCGGCTCTGGTCATGTTATGCGGATCGGTGCGGAGATGGCTGACTGCTACTTGGTGACGCCATTGCCGCCCGGCCCATTGGGCGACCCCGGGATCGGGTTCTTCAGGTAAGGGAAGGCGTTGTCGAACTGGCTGACGTCGTTGAGCGTGCCGTCGGTGAACGGCAGCCCTCCGGAGGCCGCGTCGGACGGGGAGCAGTAAACGCCCGGGAAGGCTACGCAGAGGACTCCCATCGCCACCCGCAGCGTGATGTCGACCACGTCGTCGCCGGGGCGGCGGCCGTTGGGGAACCCGGCCGCGTCGCCGCCGAGCACGCCGAGATTGTTCTGGCTGGCCGCCGGCGTGACCGCGACGGAGGTGTTGAGCCGCACTTCTTCCGCCGGTCCGCCGAGCGCATTGAGGCCGCCGACGCCGGTCAGGAAGGCCGCGATCAGGTCTTTGCGCGGGAAGTTGGTCGGTGCCTTGACGCCGGCCCCGCCGAACAGCAGCTCGAGGATCGCCGGCAGCGTCGGGTTGGTTACGTAGTCGGCAAACTGGCCGTCGTTCTTCGGCTTGCTGTTGTTGAACTTGTTCTTGTCCTTGAGGCCGATGACCAGCTCGTTCACCAGCGGCATGCCGAGGCGCGAGACCTGCACGAAGTCGCCGCTCTGGTTGAAGTCGCGGAAGTCGGGAGCGTCTTGCAGGACGCGGCTGCGCGGCAGCGCGGCGGTGGTCCAGGCGCCGATGACAGAGTTGGAGCCCGCAAGCAGGCAGGTCGCGGGGACCTCCAAGGCGAAAGTGGTGACGTTCTTGTCCGCCAGGAGGTTCGGCTCCGCGTCGCGGGCGCCGAGCGGGTTGGCGATGTTGACCAGGTCGAAGACCTCGCCAAGGTTGACCGCGAAGCCGTCGTGGCGCTGGCCGACGAAGACCTTGCCCTGACCGTTGGCGCAGCCCGGGATGAAGAAGTTATGGATGAAGCTGGCGGCGTAGGCCGAGTAGTTGGGGATCGACTTCAGGCCGATGTTGTCGAGCGGCTTGGAGAAGCGGTGCGAGCCGGTGTCCGCGTCGATGGCATAGGCGGCCGTCCGCGTGGGGCTGTCCAGCGCGCCGCGGATGACCTTGAGGGTATAGCTCTCGAAGACGTTCTGCGCGGCGTCGCTGCCGGCGGAGATCTGGCCGACGTTGATCACCGGCACCGAGACGTTCTTGCCGCCCACCGGCAGCTGGATGTCGGCCAGCCGCTGGGTGACCTTGAACTCGAAGGTGAGGCTCTCGGTTCCGTTGCCGGCGTTGTCGATGTGGATGCGGTACAGCGCGTCGGGGTCCAGGGCGAAGTAGTTCGGACCGCCGTAGGCGTCCTGCAAAGGCACATAATTGGCGAGAATCGTCACAAAGCCCGTGCGGCCCGGCTCATAGCTGTTGAAGATGTAGAAGTCGGTCCCGTCCACTTTGGGCATCTTGGTGATTCCCGGCGCCTCGCGGTGGCTGGAGGCCTGGGCTGGCATTCCGGCCAGGCCGGCCACGATGGCGGCGGCGCCAAGGACTGCAAATGCGGCACGTCGTGTCATTCGGCTCCTCCTCTCTCTTGCTCGATCGTTGAATGTCTCGGCTGAGATTCCTCGTACCCTGAAAGTACGAAACAGCGGCGCCCCTGGATGAGCGCCACCATTTCTCTTCGCACAGAACATGCCACTAGAATGCTCGCATGGCCAATCCCCGCGGCTCAACGCGCCGTCCCTACGACCGTGCCGCCGACGCCCTGCGGCCGGTCCGCATCGAGATCGGGGCGCTGAAATTCGCCGAGGGTTCGGCGCTGATCGAGCTGGGCGACACGCGGGTGTTGACCGCGGCAAGCGTCGAGGCCCGCGTGCCCTTTTTCTTGAAGGACAGCGGACGGGGCTGGGTGACCGCCGAGTACTCGATGCTGCCGCGGGCCACCCACACCCGCAGCACGCGCGAGGTGGCGCAAGGCAAGCCATCCGGGCGCACCGCCGAGATCCAGCGGCTGATCGGCCGCAGCCTGCGGGCGATCGTGGACACCGCGGCGCTCGGCGAGCGAACGCTGACGCTGGACTGCGACGTGCTGCAGGCCGACGGCGGTACGCGGACGGCGGCGATCACCGGCGCCTATGTGGCCACGGCGCTGGCCTTGGGGCGGCTGTTGCTGACCGGCGACATCACGGCCTGGCCACTGCTCGACCAGGTGGCGGCGGTGTCGGTCGGAGTGGTGGGCGGCACGGCGTTGCTCGACCTCGAGTACGTCGAGGACCAGGCGGCCGAGGTGGACATGAACGTCGTGGCCACGGCCGGCGGCGCGCTGGTCGAGGTCCAGGGCACCGGCGAGCGGCGCAGCTTCCAGCGCGCCGAGATGGAGGCGCTGATCGATCTCGCCCTGAAAGGCATCCGCGAGCTGACGGCCGCGCAAGCGCGCGTCCTCGCCCCCACGACCGCCGAGGTCGAACAAGTCCTCGCCAAGCGCCACCGCCGGCCGGCCCAGCCCAAGCCGGAAAAGGACCTCTGGGGCAAGCCCTAGGCCCGTCAGCCTCCCGGCCTCAGATCACCGTGCCCTTCAGCTCGACCTCGACGATCGGGGCCTTGGGGCTGTCGGTATGGATGGTGAGCTTGCTGTGGAAGGGGCCTTTCCCCATTGCGGGGTTGAGGGTGACCTTGACCTGGTAGGAGCGTCCTTCCTCGAGCGCCACCAGGGCCGCGTCGATCCCCTTGCCCTCGTGATCCACCTTGGTGAGCTTGATCGGCTCGGTCGAGAAGCTGCGCACCATGAGGTTTTTCTGCAGCGGCTGCTTGAGCTCGATCTGGCCGAAGTCGCCGACCGGCGGCGTCACCGCGATCACCGGCCGCACGAAACCGGTTATCGGAATCTCCACCACCTTCTGCTTGTGGTGATTGGTGTGCACCGTCACATAGCCCGCCAGCGGGCCCACCGGCGAGGTCTCGTTGGACAGCCGCGTCTCCACCCGCCACTGCTTGCCCTTGCCCGCCGAATCGCGCTCCCCTTCCTGCGCCTCGCGGAAGCTCACCGTCAAGTAGGGGAACGGCGACTCCACCTTGACGACGTCGAACGGCGCCCCATCCGCCGCCCACAGCGTCTGCACGATGTTGCCTTCCTTGGACTCGCCGCGCACCACCAGGTAGCGGGCATAGCCGGGCTTGACGTCGATGTAGGGCTCGATCCTGGCCTTGACCGTCAGGTCGATCTTCGGCGTTGCCTTGTCGTTGGTGAGGACCGCCACCCCTTTGGCGATCGCGCCATTGAAGGCGGCCGTATCGACGACGGCGTGCACCTTGCCGGTCTTGCCCGGGGCGATGCTCTTGTCGAAGCTGGCGACCGTGCAGCCGCAGCCCGGCTTCACGTCGGTGATCTCGAGCGGGGCGTTGCCGTCGTTGCGGATCTCGAAGTCGGCGGTGATCTTGTCGCCCTTGGCGACGATGCCGACGTCCTTGATGGGCTGGATCGCGACCGCCTTGGGTGCTCCCTGGGCGACCAGCGGTACGGCGAGCATGGCGGCACAGAGTGCCAGAATGACGGTCTGCAGGTGACGTTTCATACAGATTGCTCCTTCCAAAGAGTCTCGGCTTGCCAATGCTACACTCTGCGCCCGCAACCGGAAAACTCAGGTGGAATCCCGGCAACTGGACATCTATTTCGTGGCAATCGGCGGCACAGGGATGGCTCCGCTAGCCTGCCTTGTGCAAGAGGAAGGCCATCGCGTGCGCGGGGCCGACGGCCCGCTCTACCCGCCCATGAGCACGCTGCTGCACGGCGCCGGCATCCACCCCCATGTCGGCTTCGACGCCTCCCATCTCGATCCCCGCCCCGACCTCGTCGTGATCGGCAACGCGGTGCGCCGCGACAATCCGGAAGTGGCCGCGGCCGAGCGTCTCGGGCTGCCGCTGCTGTCGATGCCCCAGACGCTTGCCCGGTTCTTCCTGGCCGGCCGGCGTCCGCTCGTCGTCGCGGGCACCCACGGCAAGACCACGACCACCGCCATGGCAGCGTGGATCTACCGCGCCTGCGGCCGCGATCCCGGCTACCTGATCGGCGGCGCGCCGCGCGATCTGCCGGCGAGCTTTGCCCGCGGCTCCGGGGAACGTTTCGTCGTCGAAGGCGACGAGTACAACGCCGCCTACTTCGACCGCGGCCCGAAGTTCCTGCACTACCAGCCCGAGACGGTGCTGCTCACCGGCGTCGAGTACGATCACGCCGACCTCTACGCAAGCCCGGAGGCGCTGTGGCAGGCCTACGCGCGCTTGCTCGATCTGTTGCCCGCGAGCGGCCTGCTGGTCGCTTGCGGCGACGAGCCGGAAGTCCGCGAGCTGGCGCGGCGCGCCTGCTGCCAGGTGATCTCTTACGGTCTGGGGGAGGGCAACGACCTGCGGCCGCTCGGCGAGGTCGAAGCGCTCGCCGAGGGCAGCCGGTTCCGGCTGCGCGGCGAGCATGGCGGCGAGGTGGACGTCGTGCTGCCGCTCGCCGGCGACCACAACGTCGCCAATGCGCTGGCGGTGTGGGCGGCGGCGCGCCGTGACGGCATCCCGGCGGCCGACCTGGCCGCCGCCTTCCAGCGGTTTCACGGCGTTCAGCGGCGGCTCGAAGAGCTGGGAACGGCGCGCGGAGTGACGGTGGTCGACGACTTCGCCCACCATCCGACCGCGGTCGGCAAGACGCTGCTCGCCCTGCGCCAGCGCTACCCCGGCCGCCGGCTGGTGGCTCTCTTCGAGCCGCGCAGCCTGACGGCGGGCAGGCGTTTCTTCTTCGACGACTACCGGCAGGCCTTCGCCGGGGCCGACCGCGTGCTCTTCGCTCCCATTTTCCACGGCGGCCGGCTGGCCGCCGAGGAGCGCCTGGATTTCGCCGCGCTCGCCGACGAGCTGTCGGCGGCGGGAACTCCCGCCACCGCCTGCGCCGACGTCGCGGACGTGCTGCGCCACGCCTTGGGCGAGAGCCGTGAGGGAGACGTCATTGTCACCATGTCGTCAGGCTCCTTCGAGAACGCCCCGCGGCACCTCCTGGCTGCCCTGGTCGAGCTATAGCTGCTTATGGCAGATCTGGTTAGTGCGGCAGGGGCGGGGGCGTCCCCTTCCCCCCGGCGCCGCCGGGCAGGGACCCGGCGGCTTCGGAGAAACCGGGGAAGGGGATTCGCGAGGGGTTGCGGGGGGAGACCGATAGATGCTTTGAGTAGTCCACCAGCGCCACATCGCAGCGCCGTTTCATTCCTCGGGGTCTGAAGACGTCATCCGCAAGCATTCTTCGAGAAGCTGGCGAGGCTTGAGGCCCGGGAGCTGCAGGGCTTCGCGGGCGGCTTCGAGGGCCGCCTCCTGGGGGATCAGGCCGACCACTTCGCTCTCCACCACTCGCGTGCCCAGCGCCGCGGCCTCGCGGCGCACGCGGTCGAGCGCCCGCAGCAGGGGCGTCTGCCGGTAGTCGACCAGGTTCATGCTGACCTGGGCGCGGCCGCGGCTGGTCAGATAGACCCCCATCGCGCGGACGGCGGGAAGGCCGCCGCCCGATTGCCGCACCGCGCGCGCCACGGCGCGGGCGATGGCGACGTCCCTGGTGTCGAGCAGGGCATTGAACGCGATCAGGAAGAAGCGCGCGCCGATCACGGTCGCTCCGGCGGTGGGATGGAGGCGTGGCGGCCCGAAATCCGGCGCCCACGCGGTATCGCCGGCATCCCCGGCGAGCCGGGCGGCGAGTCCCTCCAGTCCGCCGCGGCGGATCGTGGCAAGGGAGCGCCGGTCCGGCCGTGGCGCCGCTTCCTCGTAGAGATAGACCGGGAGGCCGAAACGGTCGGCCACCGCCGGGGCGAGACGCAGTGCGGCGGCGACCGCGACCTCCATCGAAGTGCCCGCCAGCGGCACGAAAGGTGCCACGTCCACCGCGCCGATGCGCGGATGGACGCCCTGGTGCCGCGCCAGATCGATCTCGGCGAGCGCCACCTGGTAGATCGCCAGCAGGGCCTCGTGCAGCGCGCCGGGCTCTCCCGCCAGGGTGAGCACGGAACGATTGTGATCGGGGTCGGACGAGACGTCGAGCAGCAGCGCGCCGCGGGCGGAGCCCGCCGCCTCCGCCAGTTGCGTAATCACCTGCGGCCGGCGGCCTTCGCTGACGTTGGGCACGCACTCGAGCTGCGGCACGCCAAGCACTATAACAACGCACATCGCAGCACCGTTTCATCCCGGCCCAGCAGGCGTTTCGGCGTTGTGCGCCGGAAGTTCCTCTGCTAGGATACGCTGCGCTTCAGATTCTGAAATCGTCATGCCTTACCCCGGGAACCCGTCGCTCTCGCCGGACGTCCAGCAACGGATCGGCAGCACCTTCGAACACACCCTGGGCCTCGCTTCGGGCGGCAGCCGGCGGGAGGCCCTGCTGGGCTGTGACTTCGTGCTGCGCATGGACCCGCTGTTCGAGCCGGCCCGGCGCCTGCAGGAGCGCCTCGAAGGGGCGCCCGGCCCGGTGCCGGTCGACGATCTTCGCCTCCCGCCGCCGGCGGCGCCGGCCGCGGAAGCATCGCGGGCTGCCGCCGCGCCTGCCGGGCCGCCGCAGGCCGTGGTCCCGCCCCCGATGCTCGGCGATCTCGACGGCCTCGGCCTCGGACTCGATCTCAACCTGGCCGATCTGCCGGAGCTTCCGGCATCGCCGCCGGCCGCCTCGCGCGCGGAGTTCCAGCGGCTGCTCGACGACCGCCGGTTCGGCGAGCTGCTGTCGCGCGCCGAGCGCGCAGCGGCGGCGGTCAAGGCCGATCACGAGTTGCAGCACCTCGTCGGGCTGGCGCAAGAGAGGCTGGAAGCGGGGCCTTATGTGAACCGTTTCTTGAGCGCGGCCCGCGAAGCGCTCGCGGCCGGCAACGCCAAGGACGCCGAGCGGCTGGTCGACAAGGCGCGCACTCTCGATCCCACCCACCCGGGGATTGCCGAGCTGACCGCGGGGAAAGCGGCGGGTGGACCCGAGACCCTGCCCGCCGAAGCCGGCCACGCCCCGCCCGCGGCCGCCGCGGCGGGCGGCAATGCTGCCGGCGAAACCGCCGCCGATACGGAGAGCGAGCGGCGCATCCGGCAGTTGCTCGACGAGGGCCAGACGGCGCTCGACGGCGGCGATCCGCAGGCCGCGATCGACGCCTGGTCGCGCATCTTCCTCATCGACATCGATCACCAGGAAGCCGCGCAGCGCATCGAGCAGGCGCGGCGCATCAAGGCGGAGCGCGAGCGGCAGGTGGAGGAGGTCTTTCACGACGGCATGGCCCAGCTCGACGGCGGCGACGCCGCGGGAGCCCGGCAAGCCTTCCAGCGCGTTCTCGATATCCAGCCCGGCCACCTGGCGGCGCGCGAGTACCTGCAACAGCTCGATTCCGGAGTGGTCCCCTCGGCCGGGCCGGCCGGCGCGCGCGACGCACGGCCCGGCGACGCGGCGGCCGCCGCTCCCGCCATTGGCGGCACTCCCGGCAGGTCGCAGCCGCTTCGGGCCGTGTCTTCCGGGGCCGCCGCCGGCCCTTCCGGCAGGCCGCTTGGCGCCGGCAGCGCCGGCAGTCCCGGCAGATCGCCCGCCGGGGGCCCGCCACCGGCCTCAGGCGGCGCGGCTGCCCAGGACGGCGAGCTCAAAGAAGAGATCCTGGTCCCACCCGATCTTGCCGACACCGCGCGAACGGGCCAACAGCACCGCGACCCGCGTTCCCGCGCCTCCGGACGCGACAGGGCCCAGGACGGGCGCGCCAGACGTCTCTTCCTGATCCTCGGCAGCGCCGTGCTCCTGCTCGCCCTGGCCGTGGGATGGTTCCTGGTCGAGAAGCGCGAGCAGTGGTTTCCCAACTCGCGGAGCGAAGAGCCTGTCGTCACCGCGGCGCCGGTGGCGGGCAATCCGATCGCGCGCGCCCGGCGGTTGCACGCCGCCGGCAAGACCGCGATGGCCGTGGCGCAGCTGCGCCGGTTGCAACCCAAGCATCCGAGCTACCGCGAGGCCCAGGGTCTGATCGCGGAGTGGATCGCCGCGGATCCGGGACTGGCGTCGCAGGTTCCCGCGGGCGGAGCCGCCGCCGCGGCGAATCAAGCTGGCGCCCCGGCGGGCGGAGCGGGGACGGCGACCCCCTCCAGCCCGGGTAGCCCGGCGGCCGGGCAGGGTGACGGGCCGTCGCTAGCCGCCGGAAGCCCCGGCAACGCCGGCCCAGGCGCCGCGCCGGCACCCGGAACCGCGCCAGGCGCGGCGGCGCCGTCTTCCTCGCTCGCGGCTCAGCGCAAAGCGTTTCTCGAGGAGGGAACCAGGGCCTACGGCGAGCACAGCTATCTGCTGGCCGCTCAGAAGCTCGAGCAAGCCGCGAAGCTCGGCAAGCTCGAGCCCGCCGAGGCCGGGCAGCTCGCCGACTCCCGCCAGAGGCTCGCCCCGCTTGCCACGCAGCTCACCCTGTTCCGCCAGCAGGACTGGGAGTTTGCCCTCCGCGACCTCTGGAGGATGCACGAATCCGACGCCGGCAACCGCGACGTCGTCCGCCTGATCGTCGACTGCTACTACAATCTCGGCGTGCGTGACCTGCAGCGCAACGATCCCGCCAAGGCGATCCAGAGGTTCACCGAGGCCGTGACCCTCGCGCCCCAGGACGCCGTGCTGGTCCGCCAGCTTCACTTCGCGCAGACCTACCGGGACCGCTTCCCCGATCTGATGTACCACATTTATGTCAAGTACTTGCCGATCCGTTGATGCGCCCGATGCCCCGATGACCGATGAGACACCGCGATCGACAGCCGGACGAGCCCCTGCTCTTCGATCTGCCGCTCGACCGGCCGGGAGCGGACCTTGCCGGCACGGTCCCTGCCCCTCCCGAGGCCGACAAGACCGCCAGGGCCGACAAGACCGCTAAGGCACGGCAGAGCCGGGCCGCCGAGGAGGGTGCCGACAGGCCTGACGGCCGCAACCGGCAGCAGCGTCTGCCGGCGCCGCGGTCTCTGCGCCAGGAGAGTGCCGAGGTCCTGCCGCTGACCGGGCTCTTCACCTCGCAGGGGGAGGCGCGCCCCGGACCGTCGGCCGCGGCCGTCACCGCCACCGCCACCGCCACGGGCGGCTCGCAATCCGCCCAGAAGGGCTTCCAGGCGGCGGCGCAGCAAGAGGCCCCTCCGCGGTCCCTTGCCTCGGCTACCGGCGCCGGCAGCCGGACGGCGGCGCCGGTCACCGCCGGACGGCGCTTTGCGGCGGGCGCCGCCGATCTCCTCGTTCACCTGGCGGTGACGGTCGGCATCCTGGTCGGGGCCCGTTTCCTCGGCGTCCACCCGGTGCTTGCCGACTGGCCGGCAGTGGCCCTCTTCGTCCTCGCCTTTTCTTTTCTCTACATGGTCGTGCCCCTCGCCTTCTGGGGCCACACGCTGGGGATGGCCTGGGCCGGGCTGACCGCGCAGAACGTCAACGGCGAGCCCCTCGCCTTCGGCCAGACCGCCCGCCGCTGGCTGGCCGGCCTGCTGACCGCCGCCACCCTCGGCCTGCCCCTCCTCGTCTCCCGCCGCCGCCGCTCGCTATCCGACCTGCTCAGCGGCTCGCGGACCTACGGCCTGTAGCCGGCTGGCGCACGAGTCGAGCGGGGCCGTGGAGCTTGGCACGGGCATCGGCCGCTGGCCAGAAAGGTCCACCTCATGCGACGACTCGCCACATTCCTGATGACGCAGGTTGCATTGGCCGGTGCGGCAATCGCTCAACCGGCCACGGCGCCGGGCAGCCTGCCGCCGGCGGCGGTCACCCCGGGGCTGGAAGACATCGCCGCCTCGCTGCAGCGCATCGAGGTCTTGCTGCGCGCTCAGGTCGAGATCCAGCGGGTCGAGCTGCTGCTGAAGCGCGCTGACCTCGCAACGCAAGAGGTTCTCCCCATCCAGACCGACCTCCGCATGGCGAAGGCCAGTCGCGACGCCGCTGAGGAGCAGCAGCTGAGTCAGGAGCGGCGCCTGGTCGAGGTTTCGGAGTTTCTCGACAATCCGCCCCGCACGGCAACTGACGTCTCAGTCAGGGCGAACGAGCAGATGAAGCATAACCTCGAGGTGGAGCTTCGCCTGACGAAGGTCCGCGTCCAGAGGCTACGTGCGCGAGTCGAGGAGGTCGAGGGCGAGCTGGCCAAGAGAACCGCTGAGCGGGACGACATCAAGGCCCTGGTCGATCGGGCACTCGCCCGACAGCCAGCCCGCTGATTCTCGATTCCCGCTTCACCCCCGGCCGTCGCGCCAGACGGCGTAGGCCATCCAGAGGTTGGCGGCGGCGGCGGTGAGGGCGAAGACGGGGAGGGGGGCGCCGCCGGGCCAGAGGGCGGCGAGGCCGCCGAGCTGGTAGGCATGGCCGTAGAGGCGGAAGGGCGGGAAGGCGATGCCCCCGAGAGTGTAGAAGGAGTGACCGAGGAGGAGCAGCCAGAGGCCGGGCAGCATCCAGGCCAGGTCCTGCCAGAGGAGCGCCAGCGACAGGACCACGGCGACCAGCGACAGGTTGCCCTGGGCGCGCAAGGCCCAGGAGGCGAGCGGCGTGCGGCCGGCACGGCTGCGAATCGAGCTGCCTGCCGCCCCGCCGCGCCCGGGGCCTCCGCCGCGCCGGATGGCGACGATCTCGACCGCGCCGCCGATCAGGATGGCGGCCGACCAGGTGAAGAGGACCGCTGCGGCACCGCGGCGCAGGGCGGGCGAGGTCAGCAACGCCGCCGCCGGCAGGACCACCGCCCAGGTCAGCCAGGACCAGTACGAGCGCAGGTAAGGCCCGCTCGCCGCCCGGAACAGCTCCACCACCGGGGTCAGGTCGTCTTCGGCACTCCGGCGCTCGGCAAACAGCGGATCGTATTCGGAAGGCATAGACGCGGCTAGCGCGCCAGTCTGAGCTGCGCCCGGGCGCTCTGCAAGGCGCGCTGGCGCGCCTGGTACGACGCCTCGTCGCGCGCCTTCATCGCCAGGGCCTCGTCGAGGGCGCGCTCGGCGCCGGCGCGCTCGATGGTGCCGGGATCGCGGGCCTGCTCGGTGAGGATGGTCAGCCGGTTGTCCACCATTTGTGCGAAGCCGCCGGAAACGAACAGGACCTGCTTGCCTTGCGGCGTTTCCACCCGCAGCAGGCCGGCGCCCATCTTGAAGAGCAGCGGAGCGCGGTTCCTGAGGATGCCGACCTCGCCGTCGTGGGCCGGGAAAGCGACGAAAGTGGCGTCGCTTTCGAGCACCGCCCGCTCGGGGGTGATCACGCTGCAATGGAACGTCTCGGTCTCCGCCATCGGCCGGACTCCTCGCTACTCGGCGAGCTTCTCGGCCTTGGCGGCCGCTTCCTCGATCGGTCCCACGTACATGAAGGCCTGGTCGGGCAGCTGGTCCCACTTGCCGTCGCACAGCTCCTCGAAGGAGCGGATCGTCTCGTCGCGCGGCGTGTAGTTGCCGGGGAAGCCGGTGAACTGCTCGGCCACGTAGAAGGGCTGCGACAGGAAGCGCTCGATCTTGCGCGCCCGGCGCACGATGACCTTGTCGTCCTCGGAGAGCTCGTCGATGCCCAGGATGGCGATGATGTCCTGGAGGTCCTTGAAGCGCTGGAGGATCTGCTGCACCCTGCGCGCCACCGTGTAGTGACGCTCGCCGATGTATTCCGGCGCGATGATGCGGCTGCTCGAGGCGAGCGGATCGACCGCCGGATAGATCCCCTTCTCCGAGATGCTGCGCTCCAGGTTCACCGTGCTGTCGAGGTGGGTGAAGGCGGTCGCCGGGGCGGGGTCGGTGTAGTCGTCGGCCGGCACGTAGATGGCCTGGATGCTGGTCACGGCGCCGCGCGTGGTCGAGGTGATGCGCTCCTGGAGGTCGCCCATCTCGGTGCCCAGAGTGGGCTGATAGCCGACCGCCGAGGGCATGCGCCCGAGCAGCGCCGAGACCTCGGAGCCGGCCTGCGAGAAGCGGAAGATGTTGTCGATGAACAGCAGGGTGTCGACGCCGGTCTGATCGCGGAAGTACTCGGCCATGGTCAGGGCCGACAGGGCGACGCGCAGGCGAGCGCCCGGCGGCTCGTTCATCTGCCCGAACACCATCACGGTCTGGTCGAGGACCCGCTTGCCGGTGTCGCCGATCTTGGCCTCCCCCATCTCGATCCACAGGTCGTTGCCCTCGCGGGTGCGCTCGCCGACCCCGGCAAAGCAGGAGTACCCGCTGTGGAAGCGGGCCAGGCGGGCGATCAGCTCCTGGATGATGACCGTCTTGCCGACGCCGGCGCCGCCGAACAGGCCGGCCTTGCCGCCGCGCACCAGGGGGCAGAGCAGGTCGATGACCTTGATGCCGGTCTCGAACAGCTCGGTCTTCGAGGAGAGGTCCTTGAGCTCGGGCGGCGCGTGGTGGATGGGCCGCCGCTCCTTGACCTCGATCGGCCCGAGGCCGTCGATCGGCTCGCCGACCAGGTTGAAGACCCGTCCGAGGGTGACCTCGCCGACCGGCACGGTCACCGGCTCGCCGGTGTCTTCGATGTCGGTGCCGCGCGCCAGACCCTCGGTCGAGCCCAGGGCGACGGCGCGCACCCGGCCGCCGCCGAGGTGCTGGGCGACCTCGCACCACAGCGTCTCGGTCACCGGCGCGCCCTCGACCTCGCGCTCGATGCTCGCCCGCAGGGCGTTGTAGATGCCCGGCAGCCGCTCCTCGCTGAACTGCGCGTCGAGGGTGGAGCCGATGACCTGGGTGACCTTGCCGAAATTGCCGTTTTCCATCGTGTTTTCCGATCTCTTGCCAAGCGCAGATAGAGCTCCGGTTCGGCGCTACGACAGCGCGTTGGCGCCGCCGACGATGTCGAGGAGCTCCATGGTGATCTGGGTCTGGCGGGCGCGGTTGTACTGCCGCGTCAACGCCTTGATCATGTCGCCCGCCGCTTCGGTCGCGGCCTTCATGGCGATCATGCGGGCGACCTGCTCGGAGACGGCCGCATCGGTGAAAGCCTGGAACAGCCGAACGCGGACGACCGCCGGCAGCAGCTCGTCGAGCAGCTCGCGCGGGCTCGGGGAGAACTCGTACTCGACGCGGCGGGCGGGGCGGCGGTCCTCCGCCTCTTCCGGCGCTGCCGCGTCGGCCTGCCGCGCCAGGGGCAGGAGCTGGACGACCACGGGGCGCTGCTGGCCGGCCGAAAGGAAACGCATGTAGGCGGCGTAGGCCGAGCCGATCTCGCCGGCGACGAAGCTCGCGATCAGCGCGTTGGCAATCGGCTCGACCTGCTCGAACCGCGGCCGGTCCTCGATATGGGTGATCTGCTCGGCCATCGGCCGGCGCAAGAAGCGGAAGTAGCCGACGCCTTTCTTGCCCACCATGTGGACCCGCGTATCGACGCCGCGAGCCGCCTGCTCGTCGAGGTGGTTGACGGCGGCGCGCAGGATGGAGGCGTTGTAGCCGCCGGCCAGGCCGCGCGAGCTGGTGAGCACCACCAGGGCCGAGCGTTTGTCGTCGGGGCGGGTCGCCAGCAACGGGTGCTCGACGTCGCCGCCGGCCGCGCGCGACAGGTCCTCGACCAGCTCGGCCAGCTTCTCGGTGTAGGGCTTGGTGGCCATGGCCCGGTTGAACGCCGCCTGGAAGCGGGCGGTGGCGATGAGCTGCATGGTGCGCGTGATCTTGCGGATGTTGCGCACCGATTTGCGGCGGCGGACCAGGACTCGCCGATTGGCCATCGCCTAGCGCTCCTGGCCGCTCTTCGGCTGATCTTGCGGCTCCTGGTCGGTGTCGCCTTGCTCCTTGCGCGCCGGCGCCTCGAGCTCGGTCTTGAAGTCGCGGATCACCCGGCGGATGCGGTCGGCCAGGTCGTCCTGGAGCTCGCCGCTGCGCGCGATCTCGTCGAGGACGTCGGGATGCTCGTCGCGGAAGTGCAGGAGCATCACCTCCTCGAACCTGGCGACGTCGCCGACCGCCAGGTCGTCGAGCAGGCCGTCGGTGCCGGCGAAGATGCTGACCACCTGCTCGGCCAGCGGGTAGGGCCGGTACTGCGGCTGCTTGAGCAGCTCCACCATGCGCTGGCCGCGGTCGAGCTGACGCTGCGTGGCCTGGTCGAGCTCGGTGCCGAGCTGAGCGAACGCCTCGAGGTCGCGAAAGGCGGCCAGGTCCAGGCGCAGCGAGCCGGCGATCTTCTTCATCGCCTTGCGCTGCGCGTTGCCGCCGACCCGCGACACGCTGATGCCGACGTTGATCGCCGGGCGCACCCCGGCAAAAAAGAGGTCGGGCTCGAGGTAGATCTGCCCGTCGGTGATCGAGATCACGTTGGTCGGGATGTAGGCCGACACCTCGCCTTCCAGCGTCTCGATGATCGGCAGCGCGGTCATCGAGCCGCCGCTGTCCGGGAAGCGGTGCACGCGCCAGAACTCGCGGTCGGCAAGGCTCCCCAACCACTTCTCGGCCTTCTGCCTGCCGTGCGGCCGGTGATAGAGGCCGTTGGCGTCGTCGGGACGGACGTCGAGGGGGGCCTCCACGCCCCGCGGGTGCATCTTGGCGAGCGAGCGGTCGCGGCTGTCCGCCGGCGTGTCCTTGGGCACCACGGCGTACTCGTCGCGCAGCTTGACGCTGCGCTCGAGCAGCCGCGAGTGCAGGTAGAAGACGTCCCCCGGGTAGGCCTCGCGCCCCGGCGGACGGCGCAGCAGCAGCGAGAGCTGGCGGTAGGACTGCGCCTGCTTGGAGAGGTCGTCGTAAACCACCAGCGTGGCGCGTCCGTCCTGATACATGAAGTGCTCGGCCAGGGCGGCGCCCGCGTAGGGGGCGATGTATTGCAGCGGCGCCGGATCGGCCGCCGAGGCCACGACCACGATCGTGTAGTCGAGCGCGCCGTGCTCGCGCAGCCGGTCGATCAGCCCCGCGATGGTCGATTCCTTCTGCCCCACCGCCACGTAGACGCAGACGACGTCGCCGTCTTTCTGGTTGAGGATGGTGTCCAGGGCGACCGCGGTCTTGCCGGTCTTGCGGTCGCCGATGATCAGCTCGCGCTGGCCGCGGCCGATCGGGATCATGCTGTCGATGGCCTTGATGCCGGTCTGCAGCGGCTGGTTGACCGGCTGGCGCTCGGAGATGCCGGGGGCTTTCCACTCCAGCGGGCGGCGGGTCTGCGTGTCGATCGAGCCCTTGCCGTCGAGCGGCCGCCCGAGCGGGTCGACGACGCGGCCGATCAGCTCGTCGCCGCATGCAATGGACAGCAGCTCGCCGGTGCGCCTGACCTCGTTGCCTTCGCGCACGCCCAGGTAGTCGCCCAGGATGACCACGCCGACCGAGCTCTCTTCGAGGTTGAAGACCTGACCCGAGGCGCCGTTCTCGAAGTCCAGGCGCTCGCCCGCCATGGCGGCGCTCAGGCCATAGACGCGGGCGATGCCGTCTCCGACCTCGAGCACGCGGCCCACCTCGGAAAAATCGACCTTGCTCCGGTAGTGCCGGATCTCTTCGGTGATGACCGATGCGATCTCGTCGACTTTGAATCTCATGTACGCTCCTCGCCTGAAGGTCGCTTTAAGGCCGGACGGACGCGTCCGGGCGGCGGCGCCGCTTGCGTCCGCCGCCGGCTCATGCGCTGAATGCCAGCGCGCCGCGATAGATCTCCTGCAATCCGCGCTGGGCCAGGGCCGCCGCGAGGTCGTGCAGGCTGGTGGTCAGGCTGCTGTCGATCTTCTTGCCTTCGACCTCGACCACCATGCCGCCCAGGATCGACGGGTCGACCCTCTCGCTGAGCTCGGGCGAGCGGCCGGTGAACCGTGCCAGCGCCGCGAGCAGGCGGCCGCGCAGCTCCTCGGTGAGCGGCACGGCGGTCGTGACCCGGGCGTCGACCAGGCCGCGCAGCTCCCGATACTCGGCGCGGTAGACCTGGGCGATGGCGCGCAGCAGGCCGAGGCGCCCCTTGCGGTTGATCACTTCGAGCGCGTCGACCAGAAGATCGCTCGCCCGGCCGCGCAGGGTCTTCTCGAGCACCTCCTCGCGCGCCGCGGCGTCGACCAGGGGACTCGCCAGGAAGTCGCCGAGCTCACGGTCGTGCTCCACGTAGGCGGCGAGCTCGGAGAGCTCGGCCAGCAGCGTGTTGGTCTGCACCTGCTCCTCGGCCAGGGCGAGCATCGCCTTGGCGTAGACGCGGGCAATAGGCAGGTCGCGCTCGGATACGGTCGTCATTAGGGTCGGGGGGGTCGGCAGCTCGGTGTCTTGCGCCAGTTGCGCCGCTCGGCGGTCAGTGGCGCGGCTCCTCGGCCAGCTCCTCGATGGACTCGGCGATCAGGCGTTGGTGGTCCTCGGCATTGACCTCGCGGCCAATTACACGACTCGCGATATCGGTTGCCAGCCTGCCCGCCAACCCATAGAGCTCCTTGCCCGCCGCCTCCGCGGCGAGGGCGATCTCGCGCTTGGCGCGTTCGATCATCCGGTCGGCCTCGACCTTGGCCTGCTCTTCGATCTTCTTCTTGACGGCCTCGGCATCGCGGCGGCCCTGCTCGACGATGGCCGTCGCCTCGACGCGCGCCGCCGCCAGCCTCTCCTCGTACTCGCGCAGCCGGGCCTCGGCCTCGTCGCGCTCGCGCTTGGCGGTCTCGAGCGCCTGGCGGATGAAGTCTTCGCGCGATTGGAGCCCGCGCAGGATCGGTCCCCAGGCATACCTGCCGAGCACGACCAGGACGAGGACGAAGATGACGAGCGTCCACAACGCGTTGCCGATGTCGCCGGCGAAGACGCTGTTGCCGCTCGCCGCCTCCTCGGCCGACGCCGCCCCGCCCATCCACCCGGCGGCCCCCATGGTGATGATGGCCCCGATCGCACCGATCGCACCGATCGCGCCCCGGGACGCCGCCGGAGACACCGCCTCCGCCGAGCGCGCAAGCCGCGAGGTCAAACGTCGAGCCAACGCTTGCATGGGCCGCTCTAGGTGGCCACGATGATTGCGATCACCAGCGCGAACAGCGCCGCCCCTTCGATCAGGGCCGCGGTGATGATCATCGCGACGTTGATCTGGCCGCTGGCCTCGGGCTGGCGGGCGATCGATTCGACCGCGCTGCCGCCGATGCGGCCGATGCCGATGCCGGCGCCGATCAGGGCCAGGCCGCCGCCGATCGCGCCGCCCGCCTTGCGGGCGGCATCCGCGGTCACTCCCGCTCCCTGCGCCGCGGCGGCGGCGCCGGCGGCAGCGGGCTGGGCGTGGGCCGGAGCGGCGGTGGCGGCGGCGAGCATCAGCACGGTGCCGGCCGCCATCAACAGCAGCGCGAACTTGGAAGCTCTCTTGCTCATGGGCAACGTCCTTTCGTCCTTTCTTTGCGGCCGTGCGGGGCCGCCAGATCAATGTGCCTGTGCTACCTCGCGGGCGCCGCTCCCCCCGGCGTTGCCGGCATGGTGACCGGCATGAGAGGCGGCATGGTGTCCGGGAGCTTGCTCGACGTCGTGGTAGAGGATCATCTGGCCGATGAACAGCGAGGTCAGGAACGCGAAGATGAAGGCCTGGAGAAAGGCGACGAAGATCTCGAGCAGGCTGACGCCGATGCTGCCCAGGACCACGGGGACGGCGATCCCGAGCCCGACTGCCGCGCCCATCGCGCTGCCGGCCTTGAGGATGAAGCTCAGCAGGACGGCAAGCACCACGTGGCCGGCGAACATGTTGGCGAACAGACGGATGGCCAGGGCGAACGCCTTGGCGAAGAACCCCAGGATCTCGATCGGCACGAGCAGCGGCGCGAGCCACAGCGGCCCCGGGCAGAAGTGGGCGAAGAAATGCCAGCCGCCGAATCTCAGGCCGTTGACCAGCATCATCCCCAGGGTGAGCAGCGCCAGCGTGCCGGTCACCCAGATGTTGCCCGTCGGAGTGCCGCCGATGTGGGTGCCGAACAGCGGCGTCACCGCGCCCAGCGGCAGGATCCCCAGCAGGTTGTTCATCAGGATGAAGAAGAACACCGTCCAGATGTACTTGACGAAGCGGTCGGTGTGCCGCTCGAGGGTCGGCTGCGCGACGTTCTTGCGTAGGAACTCGCAGATCGCCTCGAGGAAGTTGGCCGGCCCGGCGGGAACCAGTCTCCCCACTTCGTCCGCTCCCTTCCGCCGGGTGACCAGGAGCGGCACCACCAGCATCAGCAGGACGCCCGCGGTAATAAGCATCACGATGTGATCGCTCAGGAGGGTGATCACGCCCTGGGGGGTGAGGAACCCCAGGTGCGCCGGCCTGGTAACCAGCGGGTGCTGGAGTACGTGCTCGAACGGGCTGGCTGCCGGAGCTGTGGGAGGGTGTGTCATTGGCTTCCTCTAGCGGCCGCCGGCGTCTTTGACGGCAAAGCGGGTCTCGGCGATGAGCTGGACCGTGTAGCTGATCGCCATCCAGGCGAGCAGCGGGCCACGGGCGAACCAGCCGGACCAGACGGCGGCGAGACCGAGGAGCACGACGATGCCGAAGCGCAGGCCCATCGACAGCAGGGCCGCCTGCAGCCTGGCGGCGGCCGAGCCGGCCCCGGCCAGGGCGATGGGAAAGGCACCCAGCGCGCCGGCGACCATTCCGATCGCGCATCCGCCGACCATGCCGGCCAGCGCGCCGGCCCCTGCCATGCGGCGAGTGGGCAGATATCCCAGCACGCCCGCGGCGCAGGTCGCGGCGGCGGCCGGCGCCACCAGCCGCAGGTACCGGCTCGCCAGCGCCGCTCGCGGGCCGGTCGCGGTCATCGCTCCCGGTCGTCGTTCGGCTTGTCGCCGGCGGCCGCGCCGCGCCCGTACGCCCGCAGGGTCTCCCGGATCAGGTTATACATCCCGCCGACCAGGCCGAGGGCAAAACCCACCAACAGTCCCCAGGGGGCGCTGTGGTAGTGATGGTCGACCCAGAAGCCGACCAGGGTGAAGCCCGCGACGGCGGCGACCAGCTCGAAGCCGATACCGGCCAGCCGAGCCCCACCCGATCGCTGTTGCAGTTTTTCAGGCATTTTGGGGCGGACCCCGGACCGCAGTCCGGCTACGCACCCCAGGGCGGCCGAGTCACCGGTGCGCACGGCGGGGCAACCCCCCGTCTCGCGGCGCGCAGTCTAGCAACTTCACCAGGGGCGTTCAAGGGCAGCGCAAGAGGTCTCGGTCGGCGCCACAGGAGGGCCGGTGGGACGCGATCGGGCGGGACGCCGCCGGGGCTAGTCGGTGAGAACGGGGAGGAGGGCGGGGAGGTCGTGGGGAATGGAGATGCCTTGGCGGAGGATCTGGCGCTGGCGCTCGACCATGTCTTCGAGGGTGACGGTGGTGAGGATGCGCTGGATGGCTCCTTTGACTTCGAGGAAGACTTCGCGGATGGCGCAGTGCGCCGAGCCGATCTCGATGTGGCAGGGCAGGGCGAGGATCTGATCGATCGAGGTCGTCTGGCCTTCGAGAGTCATCAGGATGTGGTGCAAGGTGATCTGCGAGGCGGGGCGGCCGAGCAGGTGGCCGCCTTGCGGCCCGCGGTTGGAGTGAATGAGGTGCTCCTTGGAGAGCAGGGCGAGGATCTGGCGCAGGTAGGGCTCGGGGATTCCCTGGTGCTGGGCGATCTCGTGGCTGGTCACCGGCCCGTTCTCGCCGTGCATGCCGATATGGAGCATCGCCCGCAGGCCATACTCACCTTTGGTGGAGATTTTCATACGGTTTGTTGGCGCCGGCGGTGGGCGGCCCCGAAACTGGGGCGATCCAGGCCTACTCGAGGCGTCGATCGGATCGCCCCCCGCAACCCCTCCGGCTCCCCTTCCCGGCTTTTTGAAGCCGCCGGGTCCCTGCCCGGCGGCGCCGGGGGGGAAGGGGACGCCCCCTCCCCTGGCGCACGCATCCAGTTCGTTCTAACTATTTATAGCCTATCACAGAGAATCGCAGTGAGTGGTGAGCGACGGACCACGGCGCGAGCTTGGGGGCGTGCGCTCACGACGACCCTCGGCCGGCGTGGGTCGTGAGGGCGCCGGAGGCAACCAGCTCGGGCAGCGGAGAGAGGTCGCGCAGGACGTGGCCGCCGGCGGCGGGCTCCCGCGACGGGCCGTGGCGGAGGCAGAGGAGGGCTTGCATGCCGACCGCGGTGGCGCCCTCTACGTCTTCGAGCTGGCTGTCGCCGACGTGGACCACGGCAGCCGGCTCCACCGCCAGGACCTCGAGGGCATGGCGGAAGATCCGCGGGTCGGGTTTCTCGACGCCGACCTGGGAGGAGAAGACGATCACTTCGAGGCGAGGCCCGAGGTTGAGCTCGCGCAGCAGCGCCGGCAAGCGGTGGTCCCAGTTGCTGATCACCCCCAGGCGCAAGCCGCGGCGGCGCAGCTCGTCGAGCACCCTCGGCACGTCGGGATAGACCTCCCAGGCGGGAGCGGCGGCGAAGGTGTGAAAGAGCTCGGCGGCGACGAAGCGCGAGGGCGTCGGGACGCCCAGATGCTCGCAGAAGCGCGCCAGGAAGCGCATCCACCAGCCTCGCGCGCCCTCGGGGTGGGCGCTCCAGCGGTCACGCCCGGGGTCGGCGGAGCACGCCAGTTCCTGCCACACCACGGAGATCAGCCGGCGCGCCTCGCCGGGCTCGACCGCGATGCCGTGCCGCCCCAGGACTTCGGAGTAGATCTCCCCCACGCGGGGAGAATGGATCAGGGTATGCGTGACGTCGAACGTCAAGGCCTCGATCATGCGCGGCTCCCGCGGTCAGGATAGCGCACGCTGCCGCCGTTCATCGCCCGGTGCTATCGTCTGAAAAAGATGCGGCGGGACATGACGGTGGCGCATGGCTAAGACGAAACTCCCGTGCAACGAGAGGGAGGGGGCGTCCCCTTCCCCCCCCGATCCGATCGATTCAATGCGCTCGCTGATACGCGCGGCGGTCGCCTTGCTCCTGCTGTCGGGATGGCTGGCCTTGCTGTTCGCGGGCTGGAGCGCGGGAGGAGCGGTGCACCTGCTGCTGGTTGCTGCCCTCGTCCTGTTTCCCTGGCGCAGCTTGCCGGGCGAAGCCCCGAACGGCGATTGACCGGCGATTGACCCGAGTCAGGCCTGCCGCCATTCCTGGACGGGGTTGCTGAGGACGCCGAGGCCGCGGATCTCGACTTCGAGGAGATCGCCGGCGGCGAGGGGGCCGACGCCGCCGGGAGTGCCGGTCAGGACGACGTCACCCGCCTCGAGGGTCATCATCCGTGAGGCATAGACCAGCAGGTCGACGATGCCGAAGACCATCTCGCGCACGTGCGCGTGCTGGCGAACGGCGCCGTTGACCCGGGTCGCGAGGTCGAGGTCGTCCAGGTCGGGGCCGAGCTGGATGGCCGGACCGAGCGGACAGAAGGTGTCGAAGGACTTGGCGCGGGCGAAGGTGGCGTCGCGGCGCTGCAGGTCGCGGGCGGTGACGTCGCAGGCGCAGGTGATCCCGAGGACCGCGGCGGCCGCCTGCTCGGCGGAGGCCCGCCGCAGCCGGTCGCGCAGCACCACCGCGATCTCCCCCTCGTATTCGACTCTCTGGCTCTCCGGCGGCAGGACGATGGGGGCGTTGGGGCCGATGAGAGACGAAGGCGACTTGAGGAAGAGAAGAGGCTCCTCCGGCACCGGGCTGTTCATCTCCTGCGCGTGATCGCGATAGTTGCGCCCGATGCCGACGATCTTGCCCGGAAGCACCGGCGGCAGCACAATACCCGCGCCTTCTTCGACCGCGCGTCCCAGGCGCCAGCGGCCGGGCGGGTCCGTGAACGGGTCGGAAAAGAGCACCCGCAAGCCCTCCTCCTCCGTTTCCCTCACGGCATAGAAGCCCTCCGGCGCGATGCGGTAGAGGAGCACGCCGTCATTCTATGCGAGCCCGCGGTCCGCACCCGCGGCCAAGGGTCAGGGGCGCTAGCCGCCATGGGGGCTACTCCCCGGCTGGGCTGCGGCGCAGCACGAGGAGCCAGAGGAAGAAGGGGCCTCCGAGGAGGGCGGTGAGGACGCCGACGGGCAGCTCGGCGGGCGCCATCAAGGTGCGGGCGGCGAGGTCGCAGAGGGTGAGGAAGGCGCCGCCGCCGAGCAGGCAGGCGGGGACCAGGTAGAGATGGTCGTGTCCCACCCAGCGGCGAAGGATGTGGGGGACCATGAGGCCGATGAAGCCGATCGGCCCGGCGACCGCCACCAGGGCGCCGATCATCAGCGAGATGGCGAGCAGGACCTTGAGCCGCAGGCTGGCCAGATCGAGGCCCCGGCCGGCGGCGAGCTCTTCGCCGGTGAGCAGGAGGTTGAGGTCCCAGCGCAGCGCCAGCAGCACGATGCCGCCTCCCAGCACCCAGGGCAAGGCCCACAAGACCTCGCCGTAGCCCACCACCGCGAGCCCCCCCATCATCCAGCGCACCATGCGGAACGTCTGGGTGGAGTCGGCCAGGTACTGCACGAACAGGATGATGGCCGAGCAGGAGAGTGACACGGCCACTCCCGCGAGCAGCAGCGTCGAAGTCGCGGCGCCCTCGCGGCGCAGCGCCAACCCGACCACCAGGGCGGTCGAGCCGAGGGCGCCGGCAAAGCTGGCCGCGGCGACCAGGGGCAAGCCGAGATGGGCGGTGGCCTCGAAGCGCAAGGCCAGCACCGCGCCCAGCGCCGCACCGCTCGCCACGCCGAGCGTATAGGGTTCGGCCAGCGGGTTGCGGAACAGCGTCTGGAAACCGAGCCCCGAGACGGCGAGCCCGGCGCCCGCGAGCAGCGACAGCAGCACGCGTGGAAGCCGCAGCTGCCAGAGGATCGCCGCCGCCGCGGGCTCGCCGCGCAAGGCTGCGGCCAGAGACACCCTCTGGCTGCCCCCCAGCGGCGCCAGCACCAGGACGAGGATTCCCCCAGCGAGGAGGAGTGTGAGGACGAGCCGGGGGCTTGGCCGGCTCATGGCGCTCCTCCGCCGAGTCGCAGAACGGTGACGGGCCGCGCGCCGCCGCGCACGATCTCGAAGCCGGCCGCGAAGAGCCGGCCGAGCAGCCCGGGCTCGAGGATCGCGGCGGGAGGACCCACCGCCAGGACACGTCCGGCCGCCAGGGCGAGCAGCCGGTCCCCGAGCAGCGAGGCCAGGTTGAGATCGTGGGTGGCGAGGACCACGGTGCGGCCGGCCTCCTCCTTCAGGCGCATCAGGAGGGCGGCAAGGTCGCGCTGGTGACGGGGGTCGAGGTGGAGGGTCGGCTCGTCGAGCACCAGCAGCTCGGTCTCCTGCGCCACCGCTGCGGCGATGAACACCGCCTGGCGCTCGCCGCCGGAAAGCTCGTCGACCGGCCGCCGCCGCAGCTCCGCGATCCCCACCAGGTCCAGCGCCTGCTCGATCGCCGCGAAATCCGCGGCGCGGGGAGCCAGGTGGAACCGCGACAGGTAGGGGTAGCGCCCGAGCAGCACCACTTCGTCGACGTTGAGCGGCACGTGCGCGGGGCGGATCTGCGGCACATAGGCGATGCGCCGCGCCAGGTCGCGCCGCGAGAAACTGGCCAGCGGGCGGCCGCCGTAGAAGACTTCGCCGGCGGCCGGAGGCAACAGCCCGGTGAGCAGGCGCAGCAGGGTCGTCTTGCCGGCGCCGTTGGGTCCCACGACCGCCAGGCATTCGCCGCGCATGACGTCGAGGTCGAGCGGCCCCAGCACGCTGCGGCCCCCGGCCCGCCACTCCAGCCCGCGCGCCGCCAGGACGGCCTCGGTGTTCGGCGCCATCGCCGCCACCGCCACCTCCGCTCGCGTGCTCGCGGCCTCGTCCTCCGCCTTCAAGGCCTCGTCCTCCGCGCGCCGAGCGCTTGCCGCATCCGCTGGTAGAGCAGCGGCAGGCGCGGCCCCGGGACGCTCACGAAGTCGCCGGCGATCACCTCGATGCGGCCGTTGCGCACGGCGGGCAGCGCCCCGAGCCGCCGCCAGTCGCCGGCGAGCGCAGCGGCCAGGCCGGCGCTTGCCGGCGCGGCGCGCAGCTCCAGGATCGCCTCGGGCGCGCGCGCCACCACCTCTTCGAGGCCGACCTGCGGGTAGGGCGTGGCCGCATCGGCAAAGACATTGATCGCGCCCAGGCGGCCGAGGAGCTCGTCGTAGAAGGTGCCGCGCGCCGCCGCCAGGATGCCGGCCAGGCGGCCGCGCTGGCGATCGATCGACAGCATCACCCTGGGCGAGCCCGGCACGGGGCGGGGCGCCAGGGCCGCTCGCCAGCGCGCGGCCAGGCGCTCGCCCGCAGCCGCCACGCCGCAGCGCCGCGCGATGAGGCGGAATCCGCGTTCGACGTCGTCGAGGGTGTCGGTGCGCACGGTCAGCGTGGCGATCCCCAGGCGATCGAGCTTGCCGGCCACCTCCCGCTCGCTGGGCAGGACGACGGCAAGGTCGGGACGCAGGGATACGATGCGCTCCAGGTTGGGATCGATCAGGCCGCCCAGGCGCGCCTTGCCGGCCACCTCGGGCGGCCAGGCGGTGTAATCGTCGACCCCAACCACCCGCCCGCCAAGCCCGAGCGCGAACAGCGTCTCGCTCAGGCTCGGCGCCAGGGAGATGATCCGCCGCGGGCCGCCGGCCGCGCCACCCGCCGCCGCCGGCTCTCGCGCCTCGCGAGCTCCGTGGCCGCAGCCGCCGAGCGCCGCGAGGGCGCAGCCGAAGGCGACGGCGACTCCGACGACGAGCGGGACGGAGACCCGGCGGAGCCGGCACAGCCGGAGGCCCGACGATCGCCGCGGCGGTGTCAAAAGTCCACCGCCAGGCCGCCCAAGACCGTCCGTCCTGGAGTCGGGTAGCCGAGCACCTCGGTGTACTTGCGGTCCGCGACGTTCTCGACTCGCGCGTACGGCGAGAGCCACGGCAGGATCCGCCGGCGGGCGGCGAGGTCGGTCCGCAGGAAGCCGGGATTGTTGCGGCGCGCGAAGGTCGAAGGGTCGACGTCGGCGCGCACGCCCACATAGCGGGCGACTCCGCTGAGCGTCCAGTTGCCCGGCCGCCAGGTCGCCAGCAGGTTGGCGCTCGTCCTGGGACGGCGCAGCAGCGCCAGCCCGCTCACCTGGTCCTTGGCGTCGAGGAGGGTACCGTTGAGCCGCACCCGCAGCAGGCCGCGGCGAATCTCCATCTCCCCTTCGATCCCGCGGCTTCTGGCGCGCCCGATGTTGACGTCGCGGAAGGCCACATTGTCGAAATCGATCAGGTTGCGCTGGCGGTTCTCGAAGCCGGTAACGGCGAAGCGCCAAGCTCCGATTTCCTGGTCCACTCCCAGCTCGATGCTGTTGCCGGTCTCCGGCCGCAGGGCTGGATTGCCGCTGCCGGGGAAGAACAGCTCGCCCAGGGACGGGGCGCGGAACGAGTCGCCGTAGCTGGCGCGCAGGCGGGTGCCGCGGGCCAGCCGCACCACCACTCCCGCCCGCAGGCTGGTCTGGCCGCCGTAGACGTCGTTGTCGTCCCGCCGCAGCCCGGCCACCAGGTGGAGCGGGCCGGCGCCGTAGCTCGCCTCGCCGAAGGCCGCCCAGGTGCTCTGCCGGGCGCCCTTGAGAGCGGTGCCGAAGCTCGAGGAGCTGGTCACCTCGAGCCGCTCCGCCTCGCCGCCGAGCGCCAGCCCGAGGCCCGGTCCGGCTTCGCGCCACGCGGCCGGCTGCGGCGCTCCGCCGGGCGTGCCGGCCGCGGCGCGAGCCGGGCTCCAGGTCACGACGGCGCGGCCGCGCAAGGCCTGCGATCGGGTGTCCGAGGCGGTGAAGCCGAAGGGATCGTCAGGGTTGCGAAAGCCCGCGCCGAAACGCGTTTCCGCGAGCTGCGCGTCCACCGTCCACGGCCCACTCTCGGCTCGCACCGGCAGCGCCACCTCGCGCTCCTGCCAGGAGATCCGGCTGCGCGGCGTCGGCAGGCCGGACGAGAACGGCACGCCGGTGGCGGAATCGTTGGCGCGCGCCAGCAGCCCGAGCTCGAGGCCGGGCCGCGCCGTCCACAGCGCCCGCGCCATCAGCTCCTCGCTGTCGAAGAAATCGTTGCCCAGCCGGCCGTCGTCGCGCCGCACGTGGCCGGTGACGTCGAGACGGGTGTTGCCGAAGTCGGCGCCGGCGGCGAGGCCGCCGCGCATGTAGCCGCGGTCCCCCCCTTCCATGGAGAAGCTGCCTCCCTGGCGAGCGCCGCTGAACACCTGCACCACACCGCCCACCGCACCGCTGCCATAGAGCGCGCTGAAGGGTCCGCGCGCCACCTCGACGCGCGCCACCCCGTCGGTGGGCACGAACTGCCAGTTGATGTCGCCGAAATACGGGTCGTTGAGGGGAATCCCATTCCACAGCAGCAGGGTCTGATTGGAGTTGGCGCCGCGGCTGAAGACGGAGGTCTGCTGGCCGGGAGCACCCGCCTGGGCGACGAAGAGCCCGGGGACGGCGGCGATCACGTCCGCCAAGGTGTGGTCCTGGCGGGCCTCGATCTCCTGTCCGTCGACGACCGTCACCGTGGCGGGCATCTCGTCGCGCGCCTCGGCATCGAGGGAGGCGCTGACCACCACGCTATCGCTGAAACGAGGGACCGCGGCTCGAGATAGGGCCGGCATCGCGCCCCCGAGGATGCCGGCGGCCAGCAAAAGGATCGGACGCATCGTGTGCTCCTTGTGGGAGTAATGCCCCCCTGGAGAGAGGGGGGCCAAGGAGGCACACGCCGCCCTGCGAACCCGTCCCCACACCCCGCGGGCGGCATTGGACGGTTCGGCAGGTCTCCTGGCTTCCGGATCTTCCTACTCCCGGGCCTTCCCACGCGAGCAACCTCTGAGATCCACTCGTGCAGTGGCGATTCCGGTTTCGTTCCCGGTAACAGTGGCGGGGGCCGCGCCGGCCTTGCACCGGCTTCCCTTTCTAAGACGCCGGCCTCTCGACTGAAAGGCCGGCAGTCACCGCACCGTCTGGGTTGTCAAAGATGCGCGGCGGCACGCCTGACGATCGCCAGCCGGGCGATCATCAGCCGGGCGGCATGCTGAGCGGCACCGGGGTCGGCATAGAGGCCGGAACCTGCGGCACCGGCGAGCGGTAGGGCGAGATCAGGCTGGGCGGGATGCCCTGGGCCTGTTCGCTCTGCACGCCTTGCTGGACGGTGTAATGCTCCTGCTTCTGCTGCTCTTGATAGATCCTCTGCAGCACCTGGAGCGCGGCCTGCTGCCCCGCGGCCTGCCCCTGCTGCGCCGCCGGCGCCTGCTCGGCGAGGTCGTTCGGCGCCCAGCCGATGGCCACGGTGGTCGTGTTGATCGGGATCCCGTAGCCGCGGACTTGCGTCTCGTTCGTGATGCTCTCGACGTCGTTCTTGCTGATGCCGATCCAGTTGCCTGCATCGCTGAGCACCAGCAGGACGTTGGCATCCCAGCTCGCCGGCTGGGGCGGATAGAGCGTGTCGAGGACCGCGCCGTTGTGCAGCTTGAGGTGATAGATCTCCGCCGCCGCCGGCGCCGCGAGCAGCGTCAGGGCAAGCAGTGGAAGCCCGATTCGCACCGAGATCCGACGCATGGAGGACCTCCCGCGGCTGGCCGCCGCAAGATTTCTTCCCGGAGTGTAGCACGGCGCAGTCCAATCGTTATTCCTTCAAGTGCTCATGAACGCCGCGAGCTGGCGCCGGAAGAGCGCGGCGCCGCCATGCGCCGGATGGCGCAGGAGAGGCGCCGCCACTCCGACGAGGGCCAGCGCGGCCTGGGCCGTGCGCCCGACGGCCAGCGTCCGCGCGCCGCCGGCGGCGGCCAGGACCTTCTCCAGGACGTGCAGGTTGGCGGCGAGCAAGCCCTTTTCCGGCCGCCGGTTGCTCAGCGGCCCGCTCCTGCCGTGGGGATGCCAGGGAAACGCATTCCACAACAGCACGCCGTGCGCCTGGCCGCCGAGGGCGTTCCACACCACGGTGCCGGACGGCTCGAGCCAGAGCGCCGGATTGCGGCTGGTCGCCTGGAAGGGCGGGCCGTCCGCCCAGGGCAGCCGGCGCTCCCCGTTGCCGGCGAGCTGGCGCTCGCTGGTGAAGGTAATGCCCGAGAAACGGCCGCCGCGAAAACCGAGCGCCTCGCCGACCAGCACCCAGCGCGGCCGTCCAACCCGCTCCAGGTAGGCCGCAAGGTTGCGCCGCCGCAGCCGCGCCGCGCCCGGCCTGTCGAGTGCCGGCGCCTCCTCGCGATACGGGTTGACGACGCCCGCCGCGCCCGCAGACAGGCTCCGGGGACCCCGGAACAGCGCCGTGAGCGCGGGATCGAAACCCATCGCGCGCCCGCTCAGGAAGCCGCGAGCGGCCGCCGCGCCCGGAAGGTGACCGAGCGCACCGCCCCGGCGAGGTCCGCGGCCGCGACACCGGCGAGCTCGGCCAGCTCCCGCAGCTCGGCCGGCAAGTTCTCGCCAACCGCCGCCAGCGCCGCCAGGTAATCCACGTCGCGCAGCACCTCGAGATCGCCGAGCCCCGCCGCGCGCACCATCGCGAAGTAGGTCTCGCGCTGGAGGGCGCCGGCCACGCAGCCCACGTAGGCCAGGAGGTCATTCTCCAGCGCCGCCGGGAGCGGTGCGTCGAGGACGATGTCGGAGATCACGAGCCGGCCACCGGGCAGCAGCACACGGGCGATCTCGGCAAAGACCGCGGCTTTGTCGGGCACCAGGTTGATCACACAGTTGCTGGTCACGGCATCGACCTCGTCGTTGCCGACCGGCAAGGCCTCCAGCCGGCCGGCGCGGAACTCGACGTTGCCGAACCCGGCCGCGGCGGCGTTGTCGCGCGCCCGTGCGAGCATGGCCGGGGTCATGTCCACACCGATGACGCGGCCCCCGGTGCCGACGCGGCGCGCGGCGAGGAGGGCGTCGATGCCGGCTCCCGAGCCGAGGTCGAGCACGGTCTCGCCGGGCTGCAAGGCGAGGAACTGGAGAGGGGCGCCGCAGCCCAGGTCGAGGTTGGCGCCGTCAGGCAGGGCCGCGAGGTCCTCCGCGCTATAGCCCAGCGCGAGCGCGGCGCCGCCCGCCTCGCCGTCGCCCGCCGCCAGCCCGCAGCAGCTCGGCAGGCGGCCTTCGGCAATCGCCTCATAGCGCTCGCGCACCGCCGCGACGAGGCCCTCGGCCCCCGGAGCCTCGTGGGGCTCGGCCTCCGCCGGCTCGGCGCAACAGGACGGACCGCAACAGGCGCGGCCGGTGGAAAGCTCGCCGGGGCTTGCCGCCGCGGCGGGATGGTCAGTATGCGTCGTCGTCCGTGTCATTGGCATCTCCAGATTACGTAGGACTTCCCAGCCTTGAGGGGGCGGGGGCGTCCCCTTCCCCCCCGGAGGGGAGGGAAGGGGATCGAGGGGTTGCGGGGGGCGATCCAATAGACGCTTTGAGTAGTCCTCTACCGCCCCATCGCAGCGCAGGGCTGCTGCGGTCGCTAAGTTGTCCTCTGCAACTATTTGCGGGCAAGGCGGCCGGATTCCCATGGTAGGACTCTGCTCGCGATCAACCGCAGCCGTCGCGGCAGCCGTCCGCGGCAGGAGCGCCGGAACAGCAGAGGTCGGCGGCCAGGCGCCGCAGCAGGCCGGTGGCGGCGCGGCGAGTCGCGGGGTCGAGCCCGGCGAGAAGAGCGGCGTGGCGGGTCTCGATGTCGCGCCGGATCCTGGCGTGCAGTGCCGCGCCGCGCGGCGTCAGTCCCAGCCGCAGGGCGCGGCGGTCGGCGGGGTCGGCGTCGCGGCGCACGTAACCCTTCTCCTCCAGCGCCGCCGCGACGCGGCTCGCCGTGCTCTTGTCGAGGCGCAGCTCGGCGGCGAGCCGGTTGAGCATCAGAGGCCCATGGCGATCCAGCGCTTCGAGGCTGTAGCACTCGGTGATCGAGATGTCGTAGCAGCAGATCCGCTCGCGATCGCGGAACTGGGCGACGCGCAGCAGCTCCTGGAGCGCGTCGTAGAACTCCGCGACCTCCGCGGCGAGCTCCGCGTCGGGTCCGGGTTGGCGAAGGGCGGAAGAGGTCCTGGCCATTGGTTGCAAGATACAACTATCTCCGGGCAATGTCAACTTAGTTGCCACCGGCTGTGCCGACCCCAAGGGATGAAACGGCGCTTGCTAACTGGCGATGGCGGCCTCCAATCGATCGGATCGCCCCCCGCAACCCCTCGATCCCCTTCCCTCCCCTCCGGGGGGGAAGGGGACGCCCCCTCCCTCTCGGGGCAGGGCGGTGCGGCGGCGGCCGCCGCGCCCGTGGCCGCTCGTCCGCCGGGAGGTCGGCTATCATGCCGCCCCGATGCCCGGATGGCTCCGCCTGCCGCGCTGGCCCTGGTACCAGTGGCTGTTCCTGGGCCTCGCCCTGCTCTACGTCGTGCCATTCTGGGTCGTGCGCTACGTCCCCACGATCGACGGCCCCTGCCATCTCTACAACGCCTGGATCCTGCGCCACTACGGCGACACGGCGCACTATCCCATGGTCAACCGCTACTTCGAGCTTCTTCCGAAACCGTTCCCGAACTGGCTCAGCCACCTGCTGCTCGCCGGGCTGATGTGGGTGTTTCCTCCGCTGGTCAGCGAGAAGCTGCTGCTCTCCGGCTATGTGCTCCTGTTCCTGGGCGGGCTCTGGTATCTGGCTGGAGCCGTCGACCCCGAGCGCCGCTGGCTGGCCTACTTCGGCTTCCTTTTCGTCTTCAGCCTCTCCCTGCAATTCGGCTTCTACAACTTCTGCTACAGCCTGGGCCTGTTCGCGATCGCCGTCGGCTACTGGTGGCGGCGGCGCGACAGCCTCGACCTCGCCGCGGCCGTCAAGCTCAACCTGCTGCTCTGGCTGTGCTACTTCGCGCACATCATCTCGACGGTCCTGGCGCTCGCCGCGATCGCCGTGCTGTGGCTGGCCTCCCTCCGCCGGGAGAACTTCAAGCGCCGCCTGCTGCATATCGTGGCGCTGGCGCCGCAGACGATCCTGCCGCTATGGTTCCTGTCGGCGCAGGGAAGCACCATCTATCCCGCGGAAGCGGGCTTTCACTCCTTGTGGCCGGCCTTCGTCCACTTCTCGGTGTTCTTCGGCCTCGAAGAGCAGACACGCCTCGGTGTCGGCCTCGAGGTCGTCTTCGCCCTCCTCGTCGCCCTGTCGGTGGGAACCCGCCTGCGCCACTGGCGGCAGCGGCCGCCGCTCCCGCCATTGGCCGCCGCTCCCGCCATTGGCGACACTCCCGGCAGGTCGGCGGCACTCCCGGCAGGTCGGCGGGAGCCGGCCGCGGCGAGCGACCTCGGCTTCCTTCTGCTCGCCGTCGGCCTCGCCGTCCTGTACTTCGTCGGACCCGAGGGGATGTCGGGCGGCTCCCTGCTCAAGATGCGCCTCGCCGCCTACCCCTGGCTGGTCCTCATCCCCTGGTTGGCGCCGGGCCTGCGCGGCTTCGCCAAGGGCGCCGCCATCGGCGCTCTCGCGTTGCTCGCCGTGCTCAACCTCGGCTACGTCGTCCACTGCTACCGCCAGCTCGTCACCAGGCTGCAGCCGTTCCTCAGCGGCCTCGACAAGGCCGAGAGCCATACCGTCGTCGTGCCCCTTCTCTTCGCCCGCTTCGGAAGCTGCTCGCGGGCCGGCTACCTGGGGCATACGATCGACTACGTTGCGCTCGCCAAGGACCTCGTGGACTGGAACAACTACGAGGCGGTGACCGGCTACTTCCCGCTGCGCTTCAAGGAGTTCGCCAGCCACGACACCTACACCGTCGAGGCCACGCCGGGAGACGTCCGGCCACGCGAGCTCATGGAACAGGTGGATTACGTCTATTGCTGGAAGATCCGGCCCGGCCAGCGCATCAGGCGCCGCCTGCGCAACACCTTCACCCTGGTCGCGGCCGGCGACGATTACGAGCTCTATCAAAGCCCGCGCCTGCACCCTGCCGCCGCCGGGCAGCGGTAGCGCGCTGGCGCCTCTCGCTTCTCGCAGGCCGTCAGGGACAGGTGGCGAAGGCGCTGGTGTCCTGGAGCGGCAAGAAGGCGGTGCCCTGGGGGTTCCTGTAGGTCCTCGTCTCGCCGGTTCGTGTATCCGTCGCCGTGGTCGTCACCTCGACGTTGGTGAGGCCGCCGGCGAAGACCCAGTAGTAGCCCCCCAGGCCGCAGCCGTTGAGGACCTTGACCACCATCTCGACGTTGGCGGAGTTGAAGAACCAGAAGTAGCCCGTGTCGCCGGTCAGGGGCACGGCGCGGCCCGCGCCGCTGCCGCCGTCGGCGGTCTGCCAGCGCGTCCGGACCCGGAAGCGGCCGCCGTTGAGACAGAGCGTGGCTTCGTCGGGCGTGCAGGGCTGCGGCGTGAACGTCAGATAGGTGGGGACCACCAGCCCGCCGCTTCCTGCCGCGACGAAGGCGCCGAGGGAGGCCCCGGTGGCGCCGTCGTAGCGGAACACCTGGTGGGTCCCCGAGCTCACCACATAGAGGTTGCCGTCCGGTCCGAAGGCCAGATCGTAGGGGCCTTTGAGCCCGCCGCTTCCCGCCGCGACGTGCGCGCCGCGGAAGCTGCCCGTCTGGCCGTCGTAGCGCAGCACCTGATCGGTCCGCAGGCTGCTGACGAAGAGGTCGCCGCCGGGGCCGAACCCAAGGCCCACGGGCATGGCGAGCCCGCCGCTGCCCGCCGTGACGAAGGCGCCGAGGAAGCGGCCGGTATGGCCGTCGTAGCGCAGGACTTCGCTCGATCGCGTGCTGCCGACGTAGAGGTTGCCGTCGGGACCGAAGCGCAGGCCGGTGGGGCCGGCGAGCCCGCCCGATCCGGCGGGCACGAAGGCATCGAGGAAGGCGCCGTCGGCGCCCTTGTAGCGCAGCACGGCATTACCGCGGATGCTCGACACGTAGAGGTTGCCGTCGGGACCGAAGATCAGGTCCTCGGCGACGTCGAGGCCGCCGCTGCCGCTCGGCACGAAGACGCTCAGGAAGGCGCCCGACGACCCGTCGTAGCGCAGCACCGCGCTGCCGGCCTCGCTGCAGACGTAGAGATTGCCGTCGGGCCCGAAAGTGAGGCCGTCGGTCTGATGGAGCCCGCCGCTGCCCGGCTGCACGAAAGTGCCCAGGGAAGCTCCCGTCTGCTGGTCATAGCGCAGCACGGCCGAGTAGCTGTTGCTCCCGACCAGCAGGTCCGCCACCGCCCGCGGCGCCAGGGCGAGCGCCGCCCAGAGAATCGCGCCGGCGAACGACTTTCTTCTCATGGGCAGGCCGGGAAGGCGCCGGTGTCCTGGAGCGGCAGGAAAGGCGTTCCCGGGGGATTGCGATATGTCCTGGTCATGCCGGTCTGCATGTCCTTGACGGTGGTGATCACATGGACGTCGGTGAGACCCGCGGCGAAGACCCAGTAGCTCTGACTGACGGCGCAGCCGTTGAGGACCTTGAGCACCACCTCGACGTTGCCCGGGTCGAAAAACCAGAAGTAGCCGGTATCCGCGGTGAGCGCCACGGCCTGGCCGGGACCGCTGCTGCCGTCCGCGGTCTGCCAGACCGCGCCGGCCTGAAAGCGCCCCCCGCCCAGGCAGAGAAGCGTCTTGCCGCAGGACGGCTGATCGCCGATGCGAGCGGTCCAGATCTCCTCGCGTGAGCCGCTCGCGCCGGCGCGGCGGTCGGTCCACGCGGGGAAGAACACGCCCGCGTGGCCGGAGAGCCCGTTGTAGTCGCCGAACTGGCGGTCGTCGTGCCCGGCGGCCACTTCATCGGTCGGGGCGGAGGTCACCCGCACCGGCGCGCTCCAGGTGACACCGTGGTCCACGGACGACTGGTACCAGACATCGGCGGAGAGCCGGCCGGGATCGCTCACCGTGTCGTAGTACATCACTCCCAGCGCGCCGCTCGTCGGATCGAGCGCCAGCCACGGGTTGAACTGGTCGTCGAGAGCGGGCGGGTCGTTGATCTTGACCGGCGGCTTCCAGGTGTCGCCGCCGTCGGTCGAGCGGGTAAACCAGACGCGTGTCTTGCAAGGCGAGGTGACGTCGGCGCCTGGCTCGCTGCCGGGCGTCACACAGGCTCCCGTGCCCGAGAGGTCGGTCCAGACGGCGTACACCAGGCCGTCGCGGTCGGCCGCGGACGAGACGTAGATCAATGCTTTGCGCTCGGCGAAAGCCGGCACGGCGATGTGGTAGGAGCCGAAAGTCGGCGCCACCACCGCCGGCCGGCTGAAACTCGATCCGCCGTCGCTGGATTTCACGAAGAGGAGCTTCTGGCCGCCCGAACTGCCGTCGCCAGTGTCGGGCCAGAAGGCGAACACGTTGCCCGCCGGATTGGTGGTCACGTCGGCGCCGACAGCCGCCCCCTTCGTCTCGCCGCCGCTGAGCAGGAGCGGCGTCCCCCACGCCGCGCCGGCGCCGCCGTCCCGGTGGTTGGCGAATGCGAACCCCTGGCTCGACCAGATCAGATACAGCCTGTCCTTGTAGGGGGACGAGGCGCCGTGGTCCACCCACAGCATCTCCTTGTCGACGACTGCCTGGTTTCCCGACGCGGTCGCGTCGAAGGTCCACGTCGCGCCGCCGTCGGCGGACCGGTAGGCGCGCAGTGCCAGGACCTGCGTCCCCAGGTCCGACAGGCGGTAGCCGAGCGCTACCGACCACGCCGTGCCGTCCGAGGTCCAGTCCACCGTCGGGTCGAAGTGCGCGACGTCTTGCGCCACCAGGGGGAGCAGCGCCTGTCCCCAGGAAGCGCCGCCGTCGGCGGAGAAGTACTCGGCCTGGCGGCCGGCCGCGGTGTTGTTGGAGGCCGCGAGAATCCTTGCCGGATGCCAGGGGTCGATGCGGATCGCCGACTCGCTGCGCGGCACCGTCGCGGCGCCCGAGATCCGCCGTTCGCCGCTGCCGCCGGCCGCGCGCTCGGCCGCTGGCGGCGTCTCGGCACTTCCCGGCTGGAAGTCCTGGTGGCGGAGCATCCACTCGTAGACCTCGTGCAGCACGAGCGGATAGCCCCTGCTCCGGTCGGCGCGGTCGGCGCGGCCGGCGCGGTTGTCGGGGTGGGTTTTGCGCCAGAGAACGCGCAACCAGGGCGGGAGTCCGAGGTCGTCGTGCAGCTCCTCGGGCCGCAGCAGCGCGTAGTCCTGATTGGCGCGGATCAGGCGCTCGAGAGCGCTGCCCGGGATGACGCGGTGCCCGGCAGGCTCCGGCGCCGGCGACGCCGGCGACGCGCCGAGGCAACCCAGCCCGCACATGGTCATGACGATCAGGAGCCTGCCGCGCAATACGGACCTCGCGAGTGAGGCTCCTCTTCGACCGCGCCGGCGAAGGCGTACCCGACCTTGTGGATGGTGCGCACGAACCCGCCTTGCTGCGCGTCGTCCCCGATGGCGCGCCGAACCGCGGCCATGAGGACGGTGAGGCTGGTGTCGGTGACGAAAGTGTCGGGCCACAGCGCCTCGTGGAGGGTCTGCTTGGAGAGCGCGCGGGGCCGCGCCCGCAAGAGGAGCACCAGGAGCTCGAAGGCTTTGGGCGCAAGGTGGACGGGGCTCCCCGCCCGCTCCAAGGTGTGGGCCTCGACATCCAGCACGCAGTCGCCGAATCGCCAGCGCATGCAAGACCCCGCTCCGAAACCGCTCCTCCAGTCTCTCGCAGCCGCGCCGCCGCCGCAAGGAGTGAGCAAAGGAGGAACGAACTCGGTGGGAGCGCAGGGGAAGGGCATCCCCGGGCGAGCACTCTTCGTCGTCCGCTGCGAGGAGAAAGTGCCGCGGCCGCGGGCCGGCTCCCCTAGCTCAACTAGAACCGGCGATCGACCGAAATGAACGGCTCGCGGTAGCGGCGGGCCGAGATCCCCCATAGCCACTGCCCGTAGCCGCCCTCCAGCCAGAGCTTCTGCCTGGACCCGACCGGCACTAGGATCGAGACGGCGACCCGCAGGATGCTGGCGTTGTTGAAGTTGTTCTTGGCCCCGTTGCCGAAACGGTCGTCCGGCAGCGCCGGCGAGAAATTGCCGAGGCTACGGTAATAGGAGGCGGCCAGCTTGCCGTAGGAGCTCCAGAAGGGCAGCGGATAGCCGAGATCGACCAGCACCGGAATCTGGTCGGCGGGCGCGCCGTCGCGCCAGGTATAGCCGACCTGGGCGTTCCACCAGCCGCCATGGAAGACCGATTGGCTGATCAGGTAGCTCACGGTGTAGTCGTTCTTGAGCAGGCCGCGCCAGTTGGGGCTCGGATGGAGGATGTGGCCGAACCGGTCATAGACGTAGCGGTTGTAAGGTCCGGACACCTTGTAGAGGAACGGTGTGCGGTAGGTGAAGGCGATTGCCATCGGCAGGTCGCCCTTGGCGATGGCGTACTTGAGGCCGAACCACGCATCCGAGGGCCCCTGGTTCTCCTCCAGGGTGGCGTGAGCTCCCTCGAAGCCGTCCAGGTAGGTGAGCAGGAAGGACGCGGACAGGTTCTTGAGCAGGCCGAGCTCGCCGGTCAAGTAGCCATAGCGGAAGTCGTGATAGCTGACCTGGCCGGCGCCGTTGGCGTTGACGTAGCTGTTGCCACTGACGTCCCAAGAGGTGGACGCCGTCTTGCGGCTGACGCCGAAGCTGACGTCGCCGTCGCCGGGATTGGGCACCCAGGCCCCGCCGGCCCGGCACAGGGCCGGCGCGCCGAGCGCAATGGACAGCACACAGATGCAACGCACGAAAAGTTTCATCGCCATCTCCTTGCCTTGTTGACCTTGCCGTTCGAGTCTACTAAGAACGTGCCGCGGCCAAGCCGAGGGCGGGTGGGCGGGCGGCTGCGCCCGGGCGAGCATCGCAGGCCGGCTGTAGACCTAAATGCCACCGCCGCGAGGATACGGGTACTCGGGCATTTCTACCGCTTGTCGCTCGATCGGCAACGATATCTATATGAATACGACATCGAAGCGGGGACGCGCTGCCGGCCTGCCGTGGCTGGCCTGCCGCAGGGCTGGCCCTTTTACCATCTGCCGACCAGCGGGCCGCTGGTACTTTTCGCCCCGCAGCCCCTCACGGTAAAGAGATGTCGTCAGGCCCCGCCTTGCTCTCAGACGATGCCGGCCTCTACGCTCAGCGAAGCACGATGCTGGCCACTGGGCACACCGAGCGATGCACGTAGATCGCCCAATTGAGGACACATGCGAAGCAATCGTCATCGCAGCGGAAGAGGTCGGGAAAAGCTTGCTCGACCGTGTAGGGATCGAGCAGAAATGCGGGGCTCGGCCCCGCGCTCGATCGCCACGGATCGGTGTCTTCATCGGGGTACCCGCCGAAAAGCGGCAACTGCGACCAGGCGTCGAGACCCGCGTACACCGCCTCGAGCGCTTCGCCCTCCGGCGGACGCGCGAAGACGATCTGGACGAAGCGGTCTCGGCTGCTTCGAAAGAGCTCTTCCCGATCGATGGGGAAAGGTAGCTGGCCAGGCGCCGCCGGGTAGTCAAGCGTCGCGAGGTCCAGGAGCGACGTATTGTGACCTGGCGGCGCATTCGCTGTCTCGATGCGAACGATCTCCGGCAGGCGCGCGATCAAGAGGTTCGCGAGCACCCGCAAAGCGCCGCGCGCTTGGTGAGCATGCGGAAGCCCTGCGGCTCCGGCCGGTAGACAACGAGGCGTGGCAGGACGCCGCCGCCATTCCAGTCGAAGCCGGGGTGCCGCAGGAGAAGCGCGGTGAGGAGACGTTCGGTCGGCTCGTAGATGGAAGAGAGGGCAGCCTGATTAAAGAAGTTGACGGCGAGCCCGCCATATCCGGAAAATGGAAGGTCCCCACGGACGATCTCGAACTCCGAAATCCATTCCGCGAACCGGACTGGCGCGGCCAAGAGGTGGTCGAGTGGCAAGGTCACGCGCAGGATGCTTGCTGGTCTTGGGGGCAGCCGATGATCCGCTTTTCCTCGTACAGCTTCTGCCGCCTGGCGAGTCTCCTTGTTTTTCGCTTCACCGGTCCACTCGCTGGCGGGTCGGCGGAAGATATTCAGTTCCACTTGAGTACCGGTGATCTCCTGGTTTGGATCACCGTCCGCCATGTACATGTAATAGTCGAGCTTTCCTTTTCGCGGCTGCGTGAACCAGGTGGGCACCATCGCATTGCCGCGGGCGTTGAGCTTCGAGAACCCGTTCATGCTCTCGGCTTCGTAGTGAGTGATACTTGTATATGACTTCGTCGTAGGGGCTGTGGGAGGGGGCGGAAACCGGCGAGGCTGGGCGGTGGTATGCCCTGAGACCGCCAGAAAAGCACTGCCGCGGTTACTCGAAGTACCCGTTCGCGTCCACGATCACGTGCACGCTCGGCGCCTGGCCCTGCATGGCCGCGTTGAGGCGCAGCGTCCCGTCGCCGGCGGCGGACAGCACGGCGACCGTATTGTCGGCGCGGGTCTGGTTGGCCGAGAAGAAGATCATGCCGTCGACCGGCGACGCGTTGCCGTCGCCGTGGGGAGTCAGTCGGCCGGCGTTCGTCGGCTGGGTGACCGTGATGTTGAGGGATACGGCCCTTGCCGTCAGCGGCACGTTGCACTTGCCGGCAACAGCGACCACCCGGTCCTCGACGCCGAAGGCCGGCCCCTGGCCCTGAACACGGGTGTCAAGGGCACGGCACGGCGTCACCGCGAAAAAGCAAAGCTTGCTGCCGTCGAGCGGGCAGGGCGGCGGCGCAGGAGCAGCATCCCCGCGATGGTGCGGTTCGTCTGGTGGTAGGTGAAGAGGATGGGATCGCTGTCCTGGTGCGACGTGGGGGCCGACTTGTCCTCCCAGGTCGTCGTGGAGTACGCCGGGCACATCGGCGATTGCTCTTGTTGCCCGTGTCGATCTGGGCCTGGGTCGGCGTATAGCTCTGGCAGGAGCAACGAGAGGTCGGGCGCATGGGATGTCTCTCCTCCGGCCAGCTTGTAGGCAAACTCCATACCTGTTCAGGCCCATCGCGGAGTCCCGGGCATGAGGAAAAACCCTCAGGCGAAGGGAGGAGAATCCCTCAGTAAAGGGCGGTATCCGGCCATCTCCAACGATTCTTCGCTCGGATACGTATACATTGGATCATCAGGATCTCGCACTCCCGGAGGCATCGTCCGCCGATGAGCTCATCCCTGCTCGAATCGATCCGCTGGCGGAGGGGTTACGCCGCCGTCCCCTGGGGCATCGATCTCCTGCTCACCGATGCCTGTAACCTGCGTTGTAGCTACTGCCCGATCTGGGGCGACGATGCCGTCTTCCCGGCCCCCGCCAGCTTCATGGACACCGGCTCGGCCCTACGTCTGGTCAACCAGGTCGCCGCCTTCCGTCCCATGATTCGCCTCTTCGGCGGCGAGCCTTTCCTCCACCCAGAGTGGCGGCGGATCGTCGAGCACGCTCGCTCCTGCGGCCTCCACTGCACCGCGGTGAGCAACGGCATGCGGGTGGCGAAAGAGGCCGAGGAGCTGGTCCTCTCCGGCCTGCTGGCGATCGGCATCTCGCTCGACACCAACCGGCCGGTCAACGATTTGATGCGCGGCCGCGGCACTCTGGCGACCGTGCAGCGCGGCCTCGCCAGCCTGCGGGAAGCCAAAGCGCGGCTCGGCGCAGAAACTCCCCGGGTCGAGATCTACACCACCGTCTCCGAGGGCACCTACGAGCATCTCGCCGGCTGGGCCGACGAGCTGGCCACCTGGGGCATCGACAAGCTGCGGTTGCAGCATCTGATCTGGTTCTCGTCCCGCCAGCACCGCGCCTCCTTCGATCTGCTGCGCGAAGCAATCCCGGATCCGGCCTTTTTCCGCGCCGAAGACGCCTCCTACTGCCGCGACGAGCTGCCAAAGATCGACGTCCTGCGCCTCGCCGACCAGCTTACGGGCCTCCGCCGCAAGCAGTTCCCGTTCCGCATCGAATCCCATCCGGACCTGCCGGTCGAGGAGATGGTGCGCTACTACGCCGAGCCCGAGTTCGAGCGCCATGGCCGTCCCAGCTGCACGACGATGGAAAGCTACGCATTCGTCGATCCGCGGGGGCGGCTCTATCCATGCCTGACCCTCGACATGGGCAACGTCTTCGCAGCGCCTTTTCTCGACGTCTGGAACGGACGGCGCTTCCGCGCCTTCCGCCGGCTCATCCGGCGCGAGAAGCGCCTCCCGCTCTGTCACCGCTGCCCCGACTGAGGCCGGCTGCGGAGTCCGGCCAGGGAATCCCGAGTGGTTATTGGATCCTGGCGACGCCGTTGCCGGGCTTCGGAAACCGGATGAAGACCTCCGGATCGTGGCCGGGCACGATCAGGTCCGGGCTCGCGGCAATCTGTCTCATCCGGTCCTGGGCCCGCAGGTTCGACTCGGCATCGAAAGTCTGAGCGATCGGCGCGTGGCGTTGCAGGTTCTCGTAGAGATACATGTTGTCGGAAGCGATCACCACGGTGCCCTTGGCCGTTCGCACCCCAACGTACTGCGACGCGAAGGTGTGGCGCCCGCCGGTGTAGACCCTGATGCCATCGGCGATCTCCCGGTCGTCGCCGTCCACCAGGTTGACCCTGTGCCGCATATTGAGCGAGACCAGCGTCAGGACGTCGTCCGGGTCGATGCCTCCGGAGCGCCCGCCGGGCTGCCACGCCGCGCCGGTGTAGTAGACGTATTCGTCTTTCTGGATCCAGATCTTGGCGTTGGGAAACAGATCCATCCCGTCCGCATGGTCCCAATGCATGTGGGAGATGACGACGTCGGTGACGTCTCCTGGCGACAGTCCGATTTTGGAGAGGGCTTCGGAAGGTTTGACGAAGTGCTGGATGCCCAGTCCCTTTATGAACTTGTCGTGATAGCAGCCCGCATCCACCAGGACGTTCTTGCCGCCGGGACCCTTGAGAAGCCAGATCATCATCTGCAGATCCATCTTCCGCGTCTTGTCGGCGCCGGCCACGAGCTCCGCGACCGGGAAGGCGGGGAAAACCCCGTAGCTGAGAGCGTAGACCTCGTAGGTGGTCTGCGCCGGCTTCTGCGCCGGCGCCGGCAGTGGCTGGAGCAGGAAACCGGCGAGGATGAGGAGCGCAAGCAAGCGCACGGCAACGTTCATGACGATGTAGGTCCTCTCCGTGGGTCCGTCAGCCACCCCAAGCAAGCACGAGGCCGCAGTCTATCGCGCCGTCTGGCTGGGACCTGCCGTGAAAGTGAGCAGGGAGCCTTCCGGCCGGAGGCTCCCCGCCGGTTCTTAATGGCTGGCCATGCCGTGGATGTTGCCGTCAGGGTCCTTGAACCAAGCGAGTCTCCGATGATGTGAAGATCGCCACTGCGCGTGGTAGCCGGCAGATCGTAATGCTCGAAGACGACGCCCTTGGTCTTGAGGTCCTGCACGATGTCCTCCAGCTCGTTGCCGACGTTCCAGGTTACGGCGGTTGCTTGGTTGCTGCCGGCATACTGCGACTCGTAGACCAGCAGCGTAGAACTGCCCGTGTTGTAGGCCATGGTGCCGCCGGTCACCCTGAAGATCCGCTGTTCGGAGGGACCGAGAGCCGGCCCGCCCAGCGCTCGCCGTTCCCCGTGAGTCGATCACCCGGCAAGGCGTCAGTGTGAAGAATTTGAGGCCGGAAGCAGACGACGAATTGAAGAAGAAGCTTCGCGTGAGGATCGCGCTCAGTCCGTCCGGCGCCTCCCCCCTGCTACTGGGAGATCGCGCGGATGACGCTTGAGGTCGGGACATCCTTGGCTGATTTCTGGAGCGCGATAAGCTGACTCAAAAGGCTGAGGGCATGCATTGACTGGCCTGCTTCGCATTTCACGTTATCCAGCGTCTCCAGGTACACTCGAGGAGAGGGTTCTGCCACCATCGGCTTCTCCCCTTGCTTCTCTGGTCTGCCCTGGCCAAGGCCTCCATCAGGGGCCTGCGCAAGGTAGTCGCCATCGTCGCGGGATCCGGGAATGATGAAAGTATTTCCTTCATAACGCACCGAGATCACAGCTGGGCATTGAGATACGGCGCCATGACCGTTCCTTCCTACCGTAAGAGCTACAAAAAGGGGCTGGGGGCGCTCTTTATACGTGGGCTTCCCATCATAATAGATCTCGGGAACGAGTCCGTCTCTCGATTCCAATCTCATTATCTCTCCGAGATAATACAGAATACTTTCGGGTGATCTGAGATAGAGCGTAGCTTCCTTCCGGACGCCCCCGGTGGTGTAGCTGGCCCCCACTTCACCTTTGCCGATCCCAGTCTCGTCCTTGTTAATGTAGCTTGCCCCCTCTTCGGCCTTTCCCGCTCCGGTCTCCACCTTGGCAGGGCATCGGGAACAGTCGGGCCGCCCAGCGCATAAGCCTTGGTAGATGCGCTCTCTATGCTTACAAGTTTCCTCCAGATATTCCCACTGCGACCAACTCATGGTCTTGGGCAGTTTGCTCTTGCAGTCTTGCCACAGTATTTCCGCTGCCTTGAACGGCTCCAGGCCGTCTTCAGTCGCCTTCTTGCAGACCGCCGCGAGCTCCGTCGTCCGACCTGCCTCCTCTCTGCTCGCCAGGCTGAGCTCCGGCTTTGCCTGCTGAAGCTGATAGTGTCGTGGATCCGCCGCCGTTACGGTCAGACCCTTCTGAGCGGCCGCCACAAGCACTTTGAGATTGGCGACTTTATCGTTGGGCAGGCACGGGCCGATGCCAACATCCTTCCTTACAAAGCGCGGCTCCGAGGCCAAGAAGGTCGTGACCCACTCTCCAAAGCGCTCGAAGTTCCTTCTCGCGGCCTCCATGGATTCGCGCGGCGAGTTCTCGAAGGTCTCTTCGGGCTCGCTTGTGTCGTCGAGTGATCGCACGGTCACTTGGTGAACGAACAGGTAGAGCAGGAACTCCTTACCCCAACGCTGTTCCCAGTAATAGGCAAGGAGTTCCTTGCTGATTGGTTGCATGAATCCCTGCATAAAGTCTTGTTGTGATAAAACGTTGACGTCGAAAGTCGGATTGTGGACATAGTCGACGCTCGGAGCGAGCTTGCCGCTGGTGAGCGAGCCCAGACTGCGCCCGTAATCGGTTTCGACGCCTCCGGAACTAAGGTCCAGCTTGATGCTGCCGGTTATTTTTGAAAGATCGGTGATGTATAGGGGCCTGGCCAGCTTAGCCCGGACAATGTTAAGCAGCAGCATCTTGTTCTGGGCTTCCTCGACGGCTTCGTTGTAACGCATGGCGCTCTGAGAGAGATCGCCGACTCGAATGCAGCTTGTCGCGAGCGGCCCGAGCAGCAACAGGATAAGGTGCGGCATTCTCAGCATGATCTTGCCTTTCCTGGACGAAGGACCTGGCGGCGACCGCAGAGTCGCGGGGTCCCCGTCCCGGTAGTCAACAAGAGACAATATAGCGCACTGGCCGCAGTTAAGATAAATGTTGATATTGATATGACCGAATGCGGCAGCAGACAGCCTTCTCGCGGCCACGGTCCCGATGCGGCGAAGGCCGCGCAGGCTGAAGCGGAGGTCCTGCCAGGGCGTGCCCACCGGGTCATTTGTCGCGCGGGTCCCACCAACGGTGGGCCGTGGAACCACCATCACGCGGGAAAAAGAGCTGTGCGTCCGGGAAGCGACGTCCAAGTCGCAGCCGATGGGAGCCTGGTGAGGATCGCCACCTTTGGCCGCGGCATCTGGGAGCTGCACCCGTGAGGCGAAACGTGGTGCGCCCTAGAGGATTCGAACCTCTGACCTACAGCTCCGGAGGCTGTCGCTCTATCCAGCTGAGCTAAGGGCGCGCGGGGGTACGGCGAGTCGGACGCGCGGGCAGGAGGATATCAGGCTTGGCGAGGCGGGCTCCGGGCTTGGGGTGAGTGAAGGGGGTCGAACCCTCAACCACTGGAGCCACAGTCCAGCGCTCTACCAGTTGAGCTACACTCACCATACGGTTGCAAAATGGCCTGCCTGGAGGGATTCGAACCCCCGACCCGCGGCTTAGAAGGCCGCCGCTCTATCCACTGAGCTACAGGCAGCGGGTGCGCGGCCCGTCACCGTTCGGCAGGGAAAGCCTCGGGTCGCCGTCGGTATCGGGGCGCCCAGATTTGAACTGGGGACCCCCTGCGCCCAAGGCAGGTGCGCTACCAGGCTGCGCTACGCCCCGACGGAAACGCGCAACGCAGTGTAAGGCAGGCCGCGGAAGCCTGTCAATTCGCCTACGCGAGCTTACGCGAGTATTGCGCTCGGCCGCTTCCCGGTGCCGGCGGTGGTGAAGGCGTCGACCTGCTCAGGCGAAGATGCGCGGCGGCACCAGGGCGGGGGGCGCTTCTTCGCTGGCGTGGACGGTGCCCTGGGGGTCGAGGTAGCGGCCCTGGCCGAGGTCGAGGAGGCAGCGGTTGCGGCCCTGGCGCTTGGCTTCGTAGAGGGCCTCGTCGGCGAAGAGGATGAGCTCGGCGGCGGTCCTGATGAAGAGCTCGGGGAAGGAGGCGACGCCGGCGCTCAGGGTCAGAGCGAGGGGCTGGCCGTCCGGGAGCACGAGGTCGAGCTCCTCGACGCGGCGGCGAAGGCTGTCGGCGATGGCCAGGGCGGCTACGCCGCCGGTGCGGTCGAGAAGCAGGACGAACTCCTCGCCGCCGTAGCGGCAGCACAGGTGGGTGTCGCGGCACTCCTCCTTGAGCACCTTGGCGACGGCGACCAGCGCGGCGTCGCCCGCGGGATGGCCGAAGGTGTCGTTGAGGCGCTTGAACCGGTCGAGGTCGCAGAGCACGACCGCCATCGTGCCGCCTTCGTCCATGGCGCGGGCGTGGACCTCGTGCATGCGCTTTTCGAGCACCCGCCGGGTGGCGGCGCCGGTCAGCGGGTCCTCGCGCGCCTCGCGGTCGAGGACGCAACGCCGCATGGAGGCGTTCATCTGCGGCACCAGGCGGTCGAGCAGCACCACCGACTCCGGCTCCAGGCGGCGCGGATCGCACCACAGGCGCAGGCGCCCCATCACCTTGCCGTCGACGCGCAGCTGGCGCTCGAGGATCTGCCAGGCCGAGCGGCGGTGGAAGCCGGGAAGGGCGGGCGCGTGACGCTCGGGCTCGGGCACGCCCGCGCGCAGCTCCCCGCCCGGCCCAGCCCACCAGCTCCTGAACTCGCTGCCCGGGGTGAGGGTTTCGAGCTGGAAATAGTGAAAAGGGACGACCTTGCACTCGGCGTGGATGCGCTCGGCGACTCCGGCCATCTCCTGCGCCGGCGTGGTCATGCGCTGGCCGGCGCGGCGCAGGCGCTCGAGATCGCGGGCGCGGCGCCGCGACTTGTCGAGCAGGACGCCGTTGCGGCCCGCTTCGAGGGCCAGCAGGGCGAAGGTGGCGAGGACCACCGAGGCGACCGGCCAACCCGCCAGGGTTCCGGCGAGCGCCAGGCCGGCACCGGCGATCCAGCCGACCAGGTCGGCAGCCAGGGGCGCCAGAGCGAGCGGGCGGAAAGTGTGCTCCGGGCGGCGCAGCTTGCGCAGCGCAAAATCGAGAGCGGTCCAGGCAACGAGGTAAGCGGCGGCGGCGGCGGCGAGGCGCCATGGCAGTCCGACGCCGGCACGTGCGCGCGGCAGGACCGCCCACGCCGCGCCCGCGGCCAGCACGGCCAGCGCCGTCACGCCGGCGGCCTCGACGACGCGCAGCAGATGGCGGCGCTCGGGCAGCGGCACGGCCCCTGCCGACCGGGCCGAGCGCCAGCCGATCTCGCCGGCGAGCAGGGCCGCCGCCGCCAGGCCGGCTGCCGGCGCCACGCCGAAGCGCAGCACCGCCGACGCCACCAGCGCCGCGCCGAGTCCGAGAGTGGTGGCGCCGAAGGGACGGTGGAAGGCGCCTGCGACGCCGGCGAGAAAGAGCGCGGCAAGCCATCCCGCTCCGCCGAAATCCGCCCACGAGCCGCCGAGGAGCTCGACGTCGCCGAGGGCCTGGACCTGCGCGGCCACGGCAAGCGCCAGTGCGGCACCTCCGGTCGGCAGCAGTGACGCCCAGAGTTCTCTCGACGAGGGCTTCATGGAGAGAGGGGCGCGGCAGCCGGTCAGTCCGGCTTGGCGCCGACCTCGATCTGCTTGACCACGCCGCAGGCGAAGCGCCCGCCGGCGTTTCCGGTCGGCTGGGTCTTGCAGTCGTCCTCGCCTTCGTGGAGGATGACTGCCTTGCCGACGACCGAGGTCCGGCCGTGGAGGCTGAGCAGTGTGGTGGTCGTCTCCACGTGGCCGCTGCCGTCGGCCTGGATATCGACGTTGCCCAGGTCGCCGGCATGCCGGGCCAGGGTGTCGGGACAGGAATGCGGCTGTCCCTTGGGATTGAAGTGTCCGCCGGCGCTGGTGAAGTGCTTGCCGGCCGGGTCGTGGGTGCACTCGCCGTTCTCGTGGATGTGGAAGCCGTGCTTGCCGGCGCGGTCGACGCCCGCGAAGGCGGCCACCACCCGCACATGATCTCCTTCCTGGGTGAACGACACGGTGCCGGAAAACTTCGGGTTGCCGGGCGGGCCCACCAGGATGGCCCGAGCCGCCAGCCGGGCGGAGTAGGCGCCGGGCGTCACGGCGGCCTCGGCCGACTTGCCGGACGACACCTCCTGCGGCGGCTGAGGCCGCTGGGGCGCCGCCATCCTGGCGGCAGCAGCCCCGATACCGAGAGCGGCCGCCAGCAAGCCAGCGGCCAGGACGGTTGCTCTCCTGCGTGCTCGGTTCATGGTGCTTTCTCCTTCCCTTGGGGATGCCATCCTATCGCGCGACCCCCGCAATCCCTCGATCCCCTTCCCGGTTTTCCAGAGCCGCCGGGTCCCTGCCCGTCTTAGGAATGCGCGCTCACGGTGCTCCGGCGACACACGAGGAAAGCACGCGTCAACGGCGCGGGCCTCCTCCGGCCGGGGTGGCCGGCGCGGGTCCGGTCGCGAGCTCGAGGCGCACGTCCGCCAGGCTGCGGGAGATGAGGATCTCGACGGGGGTCACGACGGCGTCCCGGGCCAGCCAGCAATCGACCTTGCCTTTCCAGCGGCGCCTGCCGGGCAGATCGACCGGGCGGATGGAGTAATGCCGGGTCTCGATCTGGCGGCCGCCGACGAGCTTGCTCTCGTCGCCGAGCGGAATCACCACCACCGGATAGATCTTACCGTCGGACCAGATCTCCATCCGGCGGGGCTTGACGGGAGGGTTGCGGCGCAGCGCATAGATGCCGGAAACGATCTCGATGACCCCTTTCTGCTCGATCTCGTCGTTCTGGCTCTTGGAGCGTCCGTGCCAGGTGTAGGAGCTCCAGGCGCGGAAGGGCTGCAGGGTGCGGGCGTCGATCTCGGAGCCGTAGCGGAAGTTCTCTCCTTCCCCGCTGTCCGGCGAGGTGATCAGGAGCTCGCACAGCAGGTGCCCGTTTTTCTGTACCTTGAAGGTGAGCTCGCCGTCTCCCTGCCGGGGCAGAAAAAAGCCGGCGACGAGGCCGAGGAGGTTGCGCAGCTGCCAGTGGTAGTGGAACCCCTCGTCCGCCGCCGGCAGCTCCACCGGCGCGGCGCGGCCGTGCGTCACCAGAAAAGCCGACGGAATGGCCAGCAGGCAGGCGAGCAAGCCTGCCGAGAGCGGTCTCGTCATCGCGCGCGGTAGTCTACTGCTTCGAGGGTCAGAACATGCCGAGCTGGAGACGCGCTTCCTCCGACATCATGGAGGGGTTCCAGACCGGGTCCCACACCACTTCGACCTCGGCCGAGGCGACTCCCGGCACGCTCTCCACCTTGCTCTTGACCTCGCCCGGCAGCGAACCGGCCACGGGGCAGGCGGGCGAGGTGAGTGTCATCTTGACCTGCACCGCCCCGCCCGGCTCGACGTTGATGTCGTAGACCAGGCCCAGCTCGTAGATGTTGACCGGGATCTCTGGATCGAAAATGGTCTTCAAGATCTCGACGATCCCATCTTCCACCGCGGCGATGCCTGCCGCATCGTTCGGGGAGGTGTTCGCACCGCTCGGCTCGGTCATGATGTGTCTCCTTTTTCGGCGGGCTGCGCCAGCGCGGACTGCAGGGCGTGCCAGGCGAGGGTTGCGCACTTGACCCGCATGGGAAACTCGTGCACTCCCCCGAAGGCCGCGAGCTCGCCCAGATCCTCGTCGCCGCCGGTCTTGACCAGGTGCTGGAACTTGCGGAACAGCTCCTGCGCCTCGGCCACGGTCTTGCCGCGCAAGGCCTCGGTCATCATCGAGGCCGAGGCGGTCGAGATCGCGCAGCCGGAGCCCTGGAACGCGACCTCGCGCAACCGGCCGCCGGCGAGGTCGACGTAGACGGTGACCCGGTCGCCGCATAGCGGGTTGTAGCCCTCGGCGGTGCGGTTCGCGGTGGCGAGCGCGGCGAAGTTCCGCGGCCGCCGGTTGTGATCGAGGATGACCTCCTGGTAGAGGTCCGCCAGCTCGCTTCTCACGCGAAGAGCTCCCGCGCTCGCTCGACCGCCGCGGCCAGGGCCTCGACTTCTTCCATGGTGTTGTAGAAGGCGAACGAGGCGCGCGCCGTGGCGGGCACCCCGAGGCGATCCATGAGCGGCTGCGCGCAGTGGTGCCCGGTGCGCACCGCGATCCCCTCGCCGTCGAGCACCGTCCCCACGTCGTGGGGATGGACGCCGTCGAGGACGAAGGAGAGAACGGGGACTCTCTCCTCGGCCGTGCCGACGAGCCGCAGGCCGGGGATCGCGGCCAGGAGAGCCGATGCCCGCGCCAGCAGCCGGCCCTCCCAGGCGGCGGCCTCGGCCAGCCCCAGCCGCGCCATGTAGTCGAGCGCCGCGGCGAGCCCGACCGCGCCTTCGATGTTGGGCGTGCCCGCCTCGAAACGGTGCGGCGGCGGCGCGTAGGTCGAGTGCTGGTAGCTCACCGCCTCGATCATGCCGCCCCCTCCCTGCCAAGGCGGCATCTCCGCCAGCAGCTCGGCGCGGCCGAAGAGCGCGCCGATGCCGCTCGGACCGTAGACCTTGTGCCCGGAAAAGACATAGAAGTCGCAACCCAGCCGCTGGACGTCGACTTCCAGGTGGGGAACCGCCTGGGCGCCGTCCACCAGCACCACCGCTCCGTGCCGGTGCGCCATCTCGATCATTGCCCGCAGCGGCGTCACGGTGCCGAGCACGTTGGAGGCGTGGGTTACCGCCGCGATGCGGGTGCGCGGCGACAGCAGCCGCTCGAGCTCGGCGAGCTCGACCTGTCCGCGCGCATCGATCGGCGCCACGCGCAGGACCGCTCCGCGCTCGGCGCAGAGCATCTGCCAGGGAACGAGGTTGGAGTGGTGCTCCAGCGCGGTGACCAGCACCTCGTCGCCGGCCCCGAGCCGCTGCCGGCCGTAGCTCCAGGCCACCAGGTTGATCGCATCCGTGGCGCCGCGGACGAAGACGATCTCGGCGGCCGACGCGGCGTTGAGGAACCGCCGCACGCTCTCGCGGGCATGCTCGTGCGCGGCGGTGGCGAGCTGCGACAGCGTGTGCACGCCGCGCTCGACGTTGGCGTAGGACTCGCCGTAGCAGCGCGCCACGGCGTCGATGACGGCGCGCGGCTTCTGCGCGCTGGCCGCGTTGTCGAGGTAGACGAGCGGCCGGCCCCGCACCTGGCGGCCGAGGATGGGAAAGTCGGCGCGGACCCTGGCCAGATCGAAGCCGGGCACTTCGCGGGCGGCGCGCACGCCGTCCTCGGCAAGCGCCGCCGCGGCTCCGGGCGCCGGCGGTCCCGGCCTCTCCGGCGCGCCATGCAACCCCGGCATCCCTCGCAGTCCTGGCGTCCCTGCCGGCATCGCTTCAGGCGTCCCCGGTCACACCGCCTGGCGGACGACGTCGCCCTTGGGCAGGCGGTTGAACAGAAGCTCTTCGAGATCGCGCCGCACCGGCTCGACTTTGATGCGGTCGACGATGTCGGAGGCAAAGGCATAGGTGAGCAGGCTGCGCGCCGCCTCGCGGCCGATGCCGCGCGAGCGCAGGTAGAAGACGGCGTCTTCGTCGAGCTGGCCGACCGTCGAACCGTGGGTGCACCGGACGTCGTTGGCGAAGATCTCGAGCTGCGGGTTGGAATTGGCAATCGCGTCGGGCGACAGCAGCAGGTTGCGGTTGGACTGCTTGGCGTCGGTTTTCTGCGCCCCCTTGTGCACGTAGATCAGGCCGTTGAACACGGTGCGCGCCTTGCCGTCGAGGACGCCCTTGTAAAGCTCGTGGCTGGAGCAGTGCGGCTGGGCGTGCTCGACCCGCATGTGGTTGTCGATGAGCTGGCGCCCGGAGGCCAGGTAGAGGCCGTTGAGGTTGCAGTCGATCCCTTCGCCGGCGAGCACGGCGTTGACGTCGTTGCGCACCAGGCTGCCGCCCGCCGCGATCGAGTGCGATGAGAAGTTGCTGCCGCGCCCGCCCTCCACCTGGAAGGTCGCCATGTGGAAGGCTTCGCCGCTCTCGCGCTGCACCTTGTAGTGATCGACCACGGCCCCCGGGCCGACGACCATCTCGGTAACCGGACAGGACAGGTAGACGCCGGCGCCCACGTAGGTCTCGACCAGCGTGAGCTGGCTGCCTTCGCCGGCGACGATCAGGTTGCGCGGATACGAGACCACCGGGCGCCCGTCCGGCTGGAAGGAGAGAAAGACCAGATGGAGAGGCCGCTCGAGCACCAGCCCGCGCGGCAGCCGGATGAAGGCGCCGTCGCGCAGAAAAGCGGTGTTGAGCGCCACGAAGGGGTGTGCCGCGAAGGAGGCGTAGCGGCCGAGGTGGGACTCGACGGCGGCCGGGTCTCTGTCGAGCGCGGCCGCCAGGCTTCCGGCCTCGACTCCCGGCGGCAGGTCGCCGCACGACGACAGCTCGGGCGCCAGGTGGCCGTTGACGAAGACCAGGCGCGGGGCCGCGGTCCAGCTCGCCCCGGCCAGGGCTGCCGGACTCCCTGAGGAGACCGCGGGGGCGTCCGCCGGGGCCGCCGGCAGCGCGCCGGCCACGCCATCGCGGTGAAAGGCGGTGCGGACGATGGGCGCCACGTTGGTGAAGCGCCAGTCCTCCTGGCGCAGGGTGGGAAAGCCCAGGTCGGCGAAGCGCTCGATGGCCGCGCCGCGCAGAGCGCGGACGGATTCCGGCTCGGCGGCGGGCAGGCCGCGCCGGAACTCTTCCCAGTCCGCGAGGTAGCGGGCCACCGCATCGGCGGCCTGGGCCTCCGGCCGGACCTCCGGCCGCTCGCCGCGCGGGGCCTGCGGGCGCGCCCGCGGCTCCTCGGACTCCTTCATCGGCGCTTCTTCCAACAAGTCCGTCTTCATGCGCCGACCGGCTGGCTGGCCAGCTCCTGCTCCAGCCATGAGTAGCCCTTCTCTTCGAGCTCGAGCGCCAGCTCCTTGCCCCCCGAGCGCACGATGCGCCCGTCCACCAGGACGTGGACACGGTCGGGGACGATGTAGTTGAGCAGGCGCTGGTAGTGGGTGATGACCACGAACGCCCGGTCGGGACGGCGCAAAGTATTGACGCCGTCGGCCACGATGCGCAGCGCGTCGATGTCGAGGCCGGAATCGGTCTCGTCGAGCACCGCCAGCCGCGGCTCCAGCACCGCCATGTGAAAGATCTCGTTGCGCTTCTTCTCGCCGCCCGAGAATCCCTCGTTGACCGGACGGGTGAGCAGCGTCTCTTCCATGTGCACCAGCTTCATCTTCTGCCGCGCCAGCTTGAGGAACGCGGCCGCTTCCATCTCGGGCAGGCCGCGGTGCTTGCGCACCGCGTTGAGCGCCGCCTTGAGGAAGTAGGTATTGCTGACGCCCGGGATCTCGACCGGGTACTGAAAAGCCATGAACACGCCTTCGCGCGCCCGCTCTTCGGGTTCCATGTCGAGCAGGTCCTTGCCGTCGTAGAGCACTTCGCCGGCGGTCACCGCGTAGGCTTCCTGGCCGGCCAGCACGCGGGCGAGGGTGCTCTTTCCGGACCCGTTGGGACCCATGATGGCGTGCACCTCGCCCTGGCCGACCTGGAGGTCCACGCCATGGAGGATCTCCTTGCCTTCGACCGCCACGTGCAGGTTCTTGATCACGAGCATCTTTGCTTCGCGTCCTCCCGTCAGCCGACGCTCCCCTCGAGGTTGATCGCGAGCAGCTTCTGGGCCTCGACGGCGAACTCCATCGGCAGCTCGCGAAATACCTCTTTGCAGAAGCCGTTGACGATCATCGAGACCGCATCCTCGGTCGAGATGCCGCGCTGGTTGCAATAGAAGATCTGGTCCTCGCCGATCTTCGAGGTCGTCGCCTCGTGCTCCATCCGCGCCAGCGGGTTCTGCACGTCGATGTAGGGGAAGGTATGGGCGCCGCACTGGTCGCCGATCAGCATCGAGTCGCACTGCGAGAAGTTGCGCGCGTTGTCGGCACCTTTGAGGATCCTCACCCCGCCGCGGTAGGTGTTCTGCCCGTGGCCGGCCGAGATTCCCTTGGAGACGATCGTGCTGCGCGTGTTCTTGCCGATGTGGATCATCTTGGTGCCGGTATCGGCCTGCTGCCAGCCCTTGGTGAGGGCGACCGAGTAAAACTCGCCGACCGAGTTGTCCCCCTTGAGGATGACGCTCGGATACTTCCAGGTGATCGCCGAACCGGTCTCGACCTGGGTCCAGGAGATCTTGGAGCTCACCCCTTCGCACTTGCCCCTCTTGGTGACGAAGTTGTAGATGCCGCCCTTGCCGTTCTCGTCCCCGGGGTACCAGTTCTGGACCGTCGAATACTTGATGGTCGCGTTGTCCAGGGCGACCAGCTCGACCACCGCGGCATGGAGCTGGTTCTCGTCGCGCATCGGCGCCGTGCAGCCCTCGAGATAGGAGACGTAGGCGCCCTCGTCGGCGATGATCAGGGTGCGCTCGAACTGTCCCGAGTTCTTGGCGTTGATGCGGAAATAGGTGGAGAGCTCCATCGGGCAGCGCACGCCCTTGGGCACGTAGACGAACGAACCGTCGGAGAAGACCGCCGAGTTCAAGGTGGCGAAGAAGTTGTCCGAGTAGGGGACGACCGAGCCCAGGTACTTCTGGACCAGCTCGGGATGCTCTCTGACCGCCTCGGAGAAGGACGAGAAAATGATGCCCACCTCGGCGAGCTTGGCCTTGAAGGTGGTGCCCACCGAGACGCTGTCGAAGACCGCGTCGACCGCCACGCCGGAGAGCAGCTCGCGCTCGCGCAGCGGGATGCCGAGCTTCTCGTAGGTGGCCAGGATCTCGGGATCGACCTCGTCGAGGCTCTTCGGCCCTTTCTTGGCGCGCGGGGCGGCGTAGTAGACGATCGACTGGTAGTCGATCGGCGGGTAATGAATATTGGCCCAGGTGGGCTCCTTCATCGTCAGCCAGTGCCGGTACGCCTTGAGGCGCCACTCGAGCATCCACTCCGGCTCTTCTTTCTTGGCCGAGATGAAGCGGATGACGCCCTCGTCGAGCCCCGGCGGCGCGGTGTCCTGCTCGACGTCGGTGACGAAGCCGAACTTGTATTCCTGGCTGGCGTAGCGTTCGATGGTGGAGGTTGCAGTCTGCATGACGTTCGGTGTCCTCGGTGGCCGCGGATCGGAGTCCTGGATCAAAGTCCGGAGCTGCCCTGGTGCGCGCTGGCGGGGGCGGTGACCGCACTGCGCCCGAGCGTGACGAGCCTGGGCGGCAGGGGGTGGATCATCTCCGCCAGGGAGATGCCCTCCAGGGCGGAGCGCAGGGCCATGTTGATGACGTGCCAGTTGCTGCGCGCCGGGCAGATCCTCTCGTGGGCGCAATCGCCCGAAAGGTCGATGCACTCGGTGATGGCGATGGGGCCCTCCAGGGCCGCGATGATCTCGGCCATGGAGATGGCCTCGGGCCGGCGTGCCAGGCTGTAACCCCCCTTGACCCCGCGGTGCGAGAGCAGCAGGCGCTCGCGGGCAAGCAGCTTCAGGATCTTGCTGACCATGGGCAGCGGCAGGCGCGCCTCGGCGGCCAGGTCGGGAGCATTGTACTGGCGCTCCTGGTCGGCAGCCATGTGGGTGAGCAGGACGATCCCGTAATCGGTGTGCTTGGTGATGCGGATCACGATGCCTCCCGCCTCGTCTGCGGCCTGCCTGCGGTCATCCGCCCGCGGCCCGCCGCCTGTGCTCCCGGCACTGTTTAAAACAGTACCGTATCGGTACTAATTCCGCATGATAGCAGGAGAAAGACGGAAGTCAAAGGCGCTAAACCGCGCTCCCAAGATCAGCCGAGGAGACGCTCGACGAACCAGTACGAGCCGATGGCGGCAATGAGGCCGGAGGCGGGGACGACGACGCGGCGGCGGTACCAGGTCTCCTCGCGGTTGCCCAGGCCGAGGAGCAGGAAGGCGGCCGCGAGCACCGTGAGCTGAGCCGCCAGGGCGCCCAGGGTGAAGCCGGCCAGAACGGTGGGAAGCTCGAGCGGAGGCGGCTGAGACGCCGCGAGCGGATGGGCGAGGGCCAGGCCGTGCAGCAGGCCGCAGGCGGACACCACGGCGAGCCGCATCAGCCCGACCGCGCGTGACAAGACGAAGCTCCCCACTCGAGGGGGTGGGGGCGTCCCAACCACGAAATTTCCGGCCGCCACGTAGACGAGCGTCAGCGCCAGGAGCGGCGCGAGCAGGCGCGGCGGCAACGCCAGCTTGCCCGCGGCCGCCAGCGCCAGCGCGACGGAGAGCGCCGCCGCGAACGCCGCTGCTTGCGGCAGCAGCGGCCTGGCGCGCCTGCCAAGCAGAAACAGACCGAGCACGAAGAGGACCGAGTCGGCGCCGCGCGGCAGGATGTCGAGGAAGCCGAGCTCGAGGTAATGGCGCGCCAGCTCCCAGCGCGGAGGCGGCACCACCCGCTCCGGCAGCGGGAAGGGCTCGCTCGTCTTGCCTCCCTCCACCCACTTCCAGAGCGATCCTTCGTCGCCCTCGCTGGTCAGCACCAGCGGATAGGAGCCGATGGGGAGGGCGGCCGACCAGGTGAAGCTGTGCGCGCCCCCGGGGATCGGGCCGCGCAGGCGCAGCACGACGCGCGGCGAGCCGGCGGCGCCGCTCTCGCCGGGCACGAATTCGACCGCGGGCTCGACGGACTTGCCGTCGAAGGCGACGGTCGCCGCGTCGACCAGGTCGCTGAGGAAACGCCCCATGCGCCCTTCGACCGGCGCCGGCAGGCCCGAGATCGCTCCGTGGCGGGTCCGGCGTGCCGGGCCGCCAAGCTGGTCTTTCTTGAGGTGCTCCTGGTCGACCTGCAGGTCGATGCGGTAGGTCCGGTCGCCGCGAAACGTCCCGAAGACCTGGATGGTCCCGAGCTCGTGCGCCCGCGCAGTGGAGGGGCAAGCGAGCGCGAGGAGCAGGAACGGCGAGAGATACGCTGAACGAGGCAAGTCTGGCTGCGGCTCCGCGGCCTCCGGAAAACCGGGTCAGCCTACACTACGCCTGAACCGGCCGGCCGGATCGGCCTTGACGCGCTTGCATCCGGCAGGTGAGCCCCGGCATGATGGGCGGCGAACCGCCCTGGGATCGATGCCGGTCCGCCACCGTGCGGCGGACTTGCCGGAAAGGAGCCTCACGATGCCTCCGAGCCGCCTGTCCACGCCCGGCCGCGCGGGCCGCCATTCAGCTTCGGCCCGCGCCGGCGTTGTCTTCCTTCTCACCCTCCTCTTCCCCTTCATCTTGCTCGTCGGGGCCGCCAAGCCGGAGCCAACGGCCAGGCCGCCGGCAACGGCGCCGGCAAGGGCCGAGCCGCCGGCAAAGGCCGAGCCGCCGGCAAGGGCCGGCGGGGAGGCCGCCGATCTGGCGGCGGCGCGGGCGCTGTTTGCCGCCAACCTGCAAGCCATCCGCGACCGCAACCGCGATGCCTATCTGGCCTGCTATCTCGATTCGGATCGGCTCGCGGTCGGCGGCCCCGAGGGGTTCAGTCTCGGCTTCGCCGGCCTCGCCGCCAGGACGGGCAAGGAGTGGCCCGACCACATCGACGCGGAAGACATCCGCCTCACCCCGGTGCGGCCGGGCCTGGTCTATGCCACCTACCGCTACCGGGTGCGCTACGGCGCCCGGGAAGACTCGGGCCTCTCCGAGCGGCTCTTCGTCGACACCGGCTCCGGCTGGAAGATCGCGGTCAGCACCGCCTTCTCGGCCCTGCCCGGGACGCCGCCGCCGCCGCTCGCGCTGGTGGGCGCGACGCTGGTGGACGGCACGGGGGCGCCACCCGTCCCGGACGCCGTGGTGCTGATGCGCGACGGCAAGATCGAGTGCGCCGGCCGGCGCGCCGACTGCACGGTGCCGGCCGGAGTCGGCGCCCTGGACCTCGCCGGCTCGTGGATCACCCCCGGCCTGATCGACGCGCACGTCCACTTCTCGCAGACCGGCTGGGCGGACGGGCGCCCCGACTCCCTCGACCTGCGGGCGCGGCACCCCTACGACCAGGTGGAGGCGGGCTTGCGGCTCCACCCAGAGCGCTTCGGCCGCTCGTACCTGTGCTCCGGGGTGACCGGAGTGTTCGACGTCGGCGGCTATCCCTGGACCCTGGGCCTCCCGGCCTGGGCGGAGCCGCGCTCCGACGTGCCGCGCATCGCCGCGGCCGGCCCGTTGATCTCGACCATCGACCACTGGTTGAACCTGCCCGCCGAGAGACAGTTCATCTTCTTGAGCAATGCCGATGCGGGCCGCGGCGGCGTCGACTACCTGGCCCGCGCCGGCGCCAACGCGATCAAGGTCTGGTTCATCCCCGATCCGAAGAACGCCAAGAGCGTGGACGAGCTGGCTCCCCTGGTCGCCGCCGCCGGCGAGGCGGCGCGGCGCCACGATCTGCGGCTGATCGTCCACGCCACCGGCCTGGCGGAGGCCAAGGCGGCGCTGCGCGCCGGGGCGCGGCTGCTCGTCCACAGCGTCGACGACCTGCCGGTGGACCAGGAGTTCCTCGATCTGGCGCGCAAGAACGGGGCCATGTACTGCCCCACCTTGACGGTCTTCGGCGGCTATGTGCGCCTCTTCGAGGGCGCCTTCCGCAAGCAAGCTCCACAGGTCGACGACCCGAACGGCTGCGTGGACCAGGAGACCCTGGGCAAGGTCGCGGAGACCGCCTCGGCCGGCATCGGCGCGCGCACCCCCGAGCAGATGGCGGAGCGGGTGAAGGCGGTCGCGGAACGCGCCCGCAAGGCCGAGGAGATGATGGCCGCCAACCTGCTGCGCGTCGAGCAGGCCGGCATCCCGATCGCCATGGGCACCGATGCGGGCAACCCGCTGACCCTGCACGGCCCGGCGGTCTACGCCGAGATGGAGGCGATGCAGAAGGCCGGCATGAAGCCGGCAAGCGTCCTGGTCACCGCCACTCGCGGCGGGGCCTCCGCGATGGGCCGCGACAAGGACTTCGGCACGGTCGAGAAGGGCAAGGTCGCCGACCTGCTGGTGGTCGCCGCCGACCCGACCGCGGACATCGCCAACCTGCGGCGCGTCCGCTACGTCGTGCGCGGCGGCGTGGCCCGCGGCCTGGCCGAGCTCAAGGCCCTGGCCGTCCCCGCGCCCGCCGCAAAGCCCTAGCCGGCGGACCCCGGGAATGGTTCGCGCGAGTATTCCGTTGAGGAGAGTGCGGGCGATATGCTCGACCCGCGTTCCCCCAAGCCATGAGCGCCGTCGTGCCCAGCGACACCGTCCCCACCAGGTACTGGCACGCTCTCGCCAACGGGCGCATCCAGTGCGACCTGTGCCCGCGCTTCTGCAAGCTGCTCGAGGGCCAGCGGGGGCTGTGCTTCGTGCGCGCGCGCGAGGGCGACCAGATCGTGCTCAAGAGCTACGGCCGGTCGAGCGGCTTCTGCGTGGACCCGATCGAGAAAAAGCCCCTCAACCACTTCCTGCCGGGCACGCCGGTGCTCTCCTTCGGCACCGCCGGCTGCAACCTGGCCTGCAAGTTCTGCCAGAACTGGGACATCAGCAAGTCGCGCGAGGTCGACACTCTGGCCGACCAGGCGAGCCCGGAAGCGATCGCGCGCGCCGCGCGGCGGCTCGGCTGCTCGAGCGTCGCCTTCACTTACAACGATCCGGTGATCTTCATGGAGTACGCGGTGGACGTCGCCGACGCCTGCCGCGAGCTCGGCATCCGCACCGTGGCGGTCACCGCCGGCGAGATCTGCCCCGAGCCGCGCGCCGAGTTCTACCGCCACATGGACGCGGCGAACGTCGATTTGAAAGGCTTCACCGAGCGCTTCTACCGCAAGATCTGCGGCGGCGACATCGCGCCCGTGCTCGACACTTTGAGCTATCTCAAGCATGAGACCGGCGTCTGGTTCGAGATCACCACCCTGTTGATCCCGGGCGAGAACGATTCCGACGCCGAGCTCGACGAGCTGACGCGCTGGGTGGCCGAGAAGCTGGGGCCGGACGTGCCGTTGCACTTCACCGCCTTCCATCCGGACTACAAGATGCTCGATACGCCCCCCACCCCGCCCGCCACCTTGACCCGGGCGCGGCGCATCGGGCTCGCCAACGGCCTGCGCTATGTCTATACCGGCAACGTCCACGACGAGGACGGCGGCAGCACCTGGTGCCACGTCTGCGGCGCGCGGCTGATCGGCCGCGATTGGTACACCCTGACCGAATGGAACCTCACGCCGGAGGGGGCCTGCACGGCCTGCGGCACTCCCTGCCCCGGCCGCTTCGCCGGCGCTCCCGGCACCTGGGGCGCGCGCCGCGCCCCCGTCCGCCTGCGCGACTTCTCCGCCGGCCTCTCCGCCCGCTAAGACGAAACTCCCGTGCAACGAGAGGGAGGGGGCGTCCCGGCGGCGCCTATTAAGGAAAGATCCCCAGGTCCGCGTAGCAGAGCGCGATCTTGTCGATCGCGTCGATGAAGGCGGCGGTGCGCAAGTCGGCGTGTTCGCGATGCCGGTTGCGGATCTCGCGCAGGCGCTGGTAGGCGGTGACGAAGGTGTCTTCGAGGCCGGAGTTGACCAGGTCGGCTTCGTCGGCGCCGTGCGTGATGTCGGCCACCTCCTGGGCGGCGAAACGCTTGGCCGTGGCCCCTTCGATGGCGCCCAGGATGCGTCGAAACGCCTGCTCCTCGAAGCGCTTCTCCATGCGCCCGAAGCGGACGTGCGACAGGTTCTTGAGCCACTCGAAATAGGAGACCAGCACGCCGCCGGCGTTGACGAAATGGTCGGGCAAGACCAGCACGCCGCGTTCGCCGAGCATCTCGCTGGCCTCGCTGGTGACCGGGCCATTGGCGGCCTCGACGACCACTCGCGCCTTGATCCGCGGCGCGTTCTCACGGGTGATCTGGTTTTCCAGCGCCGCCGGCACCAGGATGTCGCAGTCGAGCTCCAGTCCGTCCTCGCGGCGCGGCAGGTCGGTGGCGCCGGGCAAGCCGAGAAGCGAGCCGGTCTCCAGCCGGTGCGCCCAGACCTTGGCCAGCTCCATCCCCTGCGGCCGATGGATGGCGCCTTCGTACTCGACGAAGCCAACCAGGATCGCCCCGGCCTGCTCGAGGAAGCGGGCGGCATGGTAGCCCACGTTGCCGAGGCCCTGGACGACCACCCGCTTGCCGCTGAGCCCGCGCGTCAATCCGAGCGCCTGCATGTCCTCGGCGACGTCGCACGCCTCGCGCGTTGCGATGGCGACCCCGCGGCCGGTGGCCTCGGCGCGGCCGCGGATGCCGCCCTGCGCCAGCGGCTTGCCGGTCACGCAGGCGGGTCCTTCCAGCTTGTCCGGGGCCAGTGCCACATAGGTGTCGACGATCCAGGCCATCTCACGCGAGCCGGTGCCGAAGTCGGGGGCCGGCACGTCGATCCCCGGCCCGATGAAGTTCTTCTTGACCAGCTCGAAGGTATAGCGGCGGGTGATGCGCTCCAGCTCCTGGGTCGTGTACTTCTTGTTGTCGATGCGGATGCCGCCCTTGGCGCCGCCGAAAGGAACGTCCACGACCGCGCACTTGTAGGTCATCAGGGCCGCCAGCGCCACGACTTCGTCCTCGTTGACCGAGAGGCTGTAGCGGATGCCCCCCTTGGTGGGGAGCTTGTGGTGGCTGTGCTCGGCCCGCCAGGCGTGGATGACTTCGATGGTGCCGTCGGCGCGCTGGAGAGGGAAGGTGCAGTGGTAGACGCTGTTGCAGTTCTTGATCAGCGTCAGCAGGTCGGGATGGTGGGAGGTGAGCGCGGAGGCCTTGTCGAAGTTGCGGTTGACCTGCTCGAAAAAGCTGATGGTCTCGGACATAGGGTTGTGGCGCTCCAGGCTGCCGGCGGCGAGTCGGTAGAGTGATAGCATTCTTGCCCGCGGCCCCGCAACCCCCGGCCGCCGGTCGAACTTGCATATGCGCCCCGCGGCCGTGCTCCTCATCACCCTCGGCGTGGCGGCGATCGTGCTGGGGCTGCTGTTCCAGGTCGGTTGGCTCTCCTGGTTCGGCCGGCTGCCGGGCGACATCGACGTCGAGCGCGGCGGCATGCGGGTGTTCATCCCCATCACCTCGATGATCCTCGTCTCGCTGGTCCTCACCCTCGTCCTGAATCTGCTGCGCCGCTTGTTCTAGCGGCAAGTGGCCATGAAAGCGCACGACTGGGCGGTCTGGCTCGAGGGCGAATACCTGGGCAACGCGGTGGCGGCATGGCTGCAGGCGCTCGCCACCACGCTCCTCACCCTGCTCGTGCTGCTGCTGCTCAAGCGGCTGCTCGTCCACCGCTTCGCCCGCGCCGCGCAGCTCCTCCGCGTGCCTCGCGACCTCGATCCGTTCGTGGTCGACCTGGCGCGGCACAGCCGCTTGCTGCTCCTCGTCCTGCCGTCGATCTACCTGGGCTCGCTTGCCCTCGACCTGCCGCCGGGCGTCCACGGCGCGCTGCGCTCGGCGGCGATCGTGGCCGTTCTCCTGCAAGTGGCCATCTGGTCTACGGTCGCCATTGAGTTCTGGGTGGAGCGCCAGCGCCGCCGGCGCCTGGAGATCGACGCCGCCTCGGCCACTCTCTTCGGGTCGCTGAACCTCATCCTCAAGCTGGTCTTGTGGGTGGTGATCGTCCTGGTGGCGCTGGACAACTTCGGGGTCAACGTGACCGCCCTGGTGGCTGGTTTCGGGGTGGGCGGCATCGCGGTGGCCCTGGCGCTGCAGCACATCTTTGGCGACGTGATCGCCGCGCTGTCGATCGCGGTCGACAAACCCTTCGTGATCGGCGACACCATCCAGGTGGACGACTACATCGGCACCGTCGAGGCCGTCGGGCTCAAGACCACCCGGCTGCGCAGCATCTCGGGCGAGCAGATCGTCTTCTCCAACGCCGACCTGCTCAAGAGCCGCATCCGCAACTACAAGAGCATGCAGGAGCGCCGGGTGGTGCTCAGCTTCGGCCTCAACCCGAGCACGCCGGTCGAACGCGTCGAGAAGGTCCCTGCCATGGCGCGCCGCATCGTCGAGCCGCAGGAGCAGGTCCGCTTCGACCGCGCCCACTTCAAGGGCTTCGGCAAGGGAACGCTCGACTTCGAGGTGGTTTATTACGTGCAGACCCCGGATTACCGCGTCTACATGGATCGCCAGCAGGCCATCGCCGTGGCCCTCATGCACGAGCTGGCCAACGAGGGAATCGAGCTCGCCAACCCCAGCCAGATCCTGGTATCCGAGCCCCCCGTCGCCTCCCGGCAACCTCCCAGCGAGCAGGGACCCCCGGCATCAGCCAGCGGGCAGGGACCCGCGCTATCTGACAATCGCGCGGCGGCGGCGGCCACCGAGCAGCCGGCCCGCCGGTAGACGCCTTTGGCGTTTTTTAGCGCCCGTTCCACGAAGCGAGGGCGCGGGAAGGTGTACACTCGCGGGGTTTCGCCGTGTGGGCTGCCGCCGGGCGCGGGAAGGGCGCCTGGCAGCGCCAGCCATGGCCCCATGATTGCTGAACGCACTGCCGAGGTGAGGGAATGAAAAACCAGGGTCCGCAGGTGAGCAGCTTCGGTATCGACAGGCATGGGATCTCCAAGGCCGGCACGGTCTACTGGAACCTGCCCTCGGCGCGTCTCTATGAGATGGCCATCCGCCGCGGCGAGGCGCAGACCGCCGCCGAGGGACCCCTGGTCTGCACCACCGGACCGCACACCGGGCGCTCGCCCAACGACAAGTTCCTGGTCCGCGACCCCTCTGTCGAGGGTGACATCTGGTGGGGAGAAGTCAACCGGCCGTTCGAGCCCGATGGCTTCGCGGCCCTGCTGGCGCGTGTTGCCGATTACCTGGCGGACCGCGACCTCTTCGTCTTCGACGGCTATGCCGGCGCGGACCCTGCCTACCGCCTGCCGGTGCGGGTGATCACCGAATACGCCTGGCACAACCTCTTCGCCCGCAACATGTTCATCCGCGAGCCGGACGGCGCCAGGCTCGCCGCCTTCGAGCCGGGCTTCACCGTGATCGACGCCGCGTCCTTCAAGGCTGATCCGGGGCGCGACGGCACTCGCACCTCGACTTTCATCCTCCTCGACCTGGCGCGGCGGATGGTGCTGATCGGCGGCACCCAGTACGCCGGCGAGATCAAGAAAAGCGTGTTCAGCGTGATGAATTACCTGCTGCCCAAGCGGCAGGTGCTGTCCATGCATTGCAGCGCCAACTACGGCGCCACCAAGGACGACGTGGCTCTGTTTTTCGGTCTCTCCGGCACGGGCAAGACGACTCTTTCCTCCGACCCGGAGCGCACCCTGCTCGGCGACGACGAGCACGGCTGGAGCGCCCGGGGAGTGTTCAACATCGAGGGAGGCTGCTACGCCAAGGTGATCCGCCTCTCGGCCGAGGGCGAACCGGAGATCTATCAGACCACCCGCAACTTCGGCACCGTCCTCGAAAACGTGGTCTGCGACCCGGAGACGCGCGCGCTCGACCTCGACGACGAGAAGCTGACCGAGAACACGCGCAGCAGCTACCCGCTCAGCCAGCTCGTCAAGGTCGATCTCGGCGGCCAGGCCGGCCACCCGCGCCACGTGGTCTTCCTGACCTGCGACGCGTTCGGAGTGCTGCCGCCGATCAGCCGGTTGAGCGAGGAGCAGGCCATGTACCACTTTCTCTCCGGCTACACCGCCAAGGTCGCCGGCACCGAGAAAGGCGTCACCGAGCCGAAGGTGACCTTCAGCACCTGCTTCGGCTCGCCGTTCCTGCCCCTCCATCCCGGCGTCTATGTCGAGATGCTGGGGGAGAGGCTCAAGCGCCACCGGGCACGCGTCTGGCTGATCAACACCGGCTGGACGGGAGGGCCTTACGGCGTGGGCCGGCGGATCAAGCTCTCCTACACCCGCCGTATGGTCAGCGCGGCCCTCGCCGGCGAGCTCGACCGCGGCGACACCTGGACCGACCCGATCTTCGGCCTGGCGGTCCCCGGCCAGGTCCCTGGCGTTCCGGACACCGTGCTGCGTCCACGGGAGAACTGGCAGAACCCCGCCGACTACGACGCCAAGGCCTCCCAGCTCGCCGACATGTTCGCCGCCAACTTCGAGAAGTACGAGAGCGCGGTCGACGAAGCCGTCAAGGCCGCCGGCCCGCGCAAAGTGCACACCTGAGATCGCCTTGCTAAGCTGCCGCGGGTGAATGCGCTACCGCTCTCCGCGGCCGGCGGTCCCATCGTCTTCTTGCTCCGACCACTCGCCGTGGCCGCGGCTCTTGCCGCCAGCGGCTTCATCGCCGGCCGGCTGCTCACCAGCCGGCTTCGCTTCACCGGCGCCATAGAGCGCGTAGTCGTGGCGACGGCCCTTGGGCTGGGGGCGCTCGCGGTGGTGGCGCTTGGACTGGCGGCCGCGGGGGCACTGCGGCGCGGCCCGGTGCTCCTCCTGCTCGCCGTCCTTCACTTCTTGGGCCGCGGAGTGTGGCGGCGCCTGCCGTCAGAGCTCGAGCAGGCGGCGCGCCGGTTGCGGCGGACCTGGCGGCGGCGGCCCGTCCTCTCCACGCTCGCCGCCGCGGGAGCCGGCCTGGTGCTTCTCCTCTTCCTCGTGCTGCCGCTCTATCCGCCCACGGCATTCGACGCCCTGCTCTACCACCTGCCCTTCGTGCGGGCTTTCGCCGCCACCGGCACGACGCCGTTCCTGACCACCCTTCGCAACCCGATCTTTCCGCAGCTCAACGAGCTGTTGATGACTCTCGCCTTCCTCTTCGCCGGCGACCTCGGAGCGCAGAGCATGATGGCTCTGGCCACACTCCTCGCCGCTGCATTGACCTGGGTCTGGGCGCGCGATGCCTTCCCGGAGTACGCGGTGGCGGCCGGCACCCTCGCCGCGGCCGCCTTCCTGGGCAACCCGATCGTGGCCGCCCTCGCCGGCACCGGCTATATCGAGCCGGGCCTCGTGCTGTGGGTGACCGCCGCGCTCTATGCCCTGCACCGGTTCCGCCAAGGCGCCGGCAGGAGATGGCTGGTGCTCGCGGCGGCCTTCGTGGGCTGCGCCGCCGCCGGCAAGTACCTCGGCCTCTTTTTCGCCGCCGCGGGGGGTTGCATCGTGCTGGCCGGGGATGCGCGGCGTTCACCTCATCGGGCTCATCGGGCTCATCGGGCTCATCGGGGGCCTCGGGGGCTCGCCCGGCGGCTGGGAGACGGGCTGCTCTTCGCCCTCGTCGCGGCCGCCGTGATGGCTCCCTGGTACGGACGCATCCTCGCCGCCACGGGAAACCCGGTCTTTCCATTCTTCCCCGGGCTGTTTGGAGCGAGTCCCTGGCAGCCGAGCCTCACCGATCCGCACCCCGCTCACGCCTGGCTGCTCGCCGAGGGCACCTGGCTGGCGGCGGGAGGCCACTGGCTGCGCGACGTGCTCCGCCTACCGCTCGACGTGCTCACCGGGCGCGAACAGACCGGCCTGACGGTCCCACCTTCGCCGGCCTACTTGCTGCTCTCTCCGCTCCTCCTGCTCGCCGCATGCCGGGAGCCGCGCGTTCGCCGCCTCCTGCTGCTGGCCGCGGCCTACGCCGGCGTGTTAGTGGCTCTTCCTCGGGACGTTCGCTACCTGACCCCCGTGCTGCCGGTCCTCAGCGTGGCACTGGGGGGAGGCCTCGCCGAGCTAGTGCGCGGCGCACGGCTGGCCGGCTTGCGACGGCCGACCGGGGAGTCAGAGCTCGCCGAGCCTCCGGCCGGCAGTCCGCGGCCAGAAGCCCGGCCGCGGCCCTTCTTCACCCTCGCGGACACCATGCCGGAGGCCTGGTTCGTTTCCGCGCTCGCCGCGGCCCTGGTGCTCCCGGGCTGGGCCTACGGCGTCTACAGCCTGGCCCGGCAGGGTTGGCCGCCGGCGACGGAAGAGGCCCGGCTGGCATATCTGGCGAAGGCCCTGCCTGTCTTTCCGGCGGTGCAGAGGCTCAACTCCACCCTGGGCAGCCGATACACCCTTTATGCCTTCTACGCCGAGAACCTGGCCTATTACGCGGATGGCAGGTTCCTCGGCGAGTGGAACGGACCCGCGAGCTTCCTGCGCATGCCGTCCCCCACCGGCGATCCCGAGGCCCTCTTCCGCGCCTTGCGCAGCCTCGGCGCCGATCATCTCCTCCTCCTCAACAGCCCCGAGATCACACTGGCCACCGCCACCCCCGCTTTCCGCCGCCGCCTCCACCCCTGCTACCACGACGCCGCCGCCCGTATCTTCACCCTCGACAGCCCTTAGCGCGCGGCCTTTGCCGGCTGCCGGATGTGGCGGCGGACGGCTTCGGCGATCTTGCCCGCGGAAATACCGGCCCAGTCGCGCAGCTCCTGGGGAGGTCCGGACATGGGCATCTGGGTGACCGCGAGCTTGACCACCCGCCCGGAGAGCAGGCCCTCGGCGGCCACGCCGTCGAGGACGGCGTCGCCCAGGCCGCCCTCGCGCCAATGGTCCTCGACCACGATGAGCAGCCCGGTGTCGGCGAGCGCCTGGCGCAAGGTCGCCGCATCGATCGGCTTGACCGAGTAAGCGTCGACCACCCGCGCCGCAACCCCCTCCTTGGCCAGGGCGTCGGCCGCGGCGAGGGCTTCGTAGACGGTGACCCCGGCGCCGACGATGGTGACGCGGTCCTCCGCGCTGCGGCGCAGGACCTTGCTGCCGCCAATCGTAAACTCCTCGTCGGGACCGTAGAGGACGGGCGTCGCCTCGCGGGTGGTACGCAGGTAGGAGATCCCGGGTTGGCGCAGCATCAGCTCGAGCAGGCGCACGGTCGAGTTGCCGTCGGCGGGATAGAGCACCGTCGAGCCCTGCACCGCGCGCATCATCGCCAGGTCTTCGAGCCCCATCTGCGACGGCCCGTCTTCGCCGATCGAGACCCCGACGTGCGAGCCACTGACCCGCAAGTCGGCGCGCCCGATCGCGGCCATGCGCAGGAAGTCGTAGGCGCGGGTGAAGAAGGCCGCGAAAGTCGCGACCACCGCCTTTTCGCCCAGCGCCTGCATGCCGACCGCCGCCCCAACCATGTTCTGCTCGCCGATGTACATCTCGAAGAAGCGTTCCGGGGCCGCCTTCTGGAAGTCCTCGGTATAGGTGGAGTTGGCCACCTCGGCGTCGAGGACCACCAGGTCCGGGTGGGGAGCGGCCAGGGCGGCCAGGCCCACTCCGAAGGCCTTGCGCGTCGCCACCGCCTTGTCGAAGCGCGGCCGCTCGTACTTGCCCGGCGGCTGGCGCCGCGGCTCGGCGGGCGCGGGCGGGGTTGGCGTGAAAAGGATCGAGCGTTCGCCCCCGAGCTCGCGGATGGCCCGCTCGGCGTCGGCGGCGGGAAGCGGCTTGCCATGCCATCCTTCGTGGTTGGCCACGAACGAGACGCCGTGCCCTTTCTCGGTGCGCGCCACGACGAGCGTGGGCTCGTCGCGCTCCCGGGCTTCGCGGTAGGCGGCGTCGATCTCGCCGACGTCGTGGCCGTCGATACAGACGGCGTGCCAGCCGAAGGCGCGAGCGCGCGCGGCATAGACCTCTCCTTGCCACTCGAGCATGGTCGGCCCGCGCTGGCCCAGGCGGTTCATGTCGAGGATGCCGACCAGCCCGCCCACCTTGTAGTGCGCGGCGTTGGCCATCGCCTCCCAGACCGAGCCTTCGACGATCTCGGAATCTCCCATCAGCACCCAGACCCTGCCGGGCAGGCCGCGCAGCCGCATCGCCAGCGCCATGCCGAGCCCGCAAGGCAGCCCCTGGCCGAGAGACCCGGTGGCCACATCCACCCATGGCATCCCGGCGACCGGCACCGGATGGCCCTCGATCGGGCTGCCGAACTTGCGCAGCGACATCATCGCGCGGTCGTCGATCGCGCCCATGGCCTTGAGCACGGCGTAGAGCAGCGGCGAGGCGTGCCCCTTGGAGAGCACGAAGCGGTCGTTGGCCAGGTTTTTAGGGTCCTTGACGTCGTAACGCAGGTGCTTGGCGAAGAGCACGGCGGCCAGGTGAGCGGCCGACATCGACGAGGTGGGGTGCCCCGAGCCGGCGGCCGTCGTCGAGCGGATGCTGTCCACGGAGAGCTGCGCCGCAAGCTCCTGAAGTTCCCGGTCGTCGTGCATGGTGCCTCCTGGCGGGAGATCGGGCCGCAGGTTCCCGGCGCCTCGGCCTGCCTGCGGGTGGCCCGGCGGCGATCGTAGCATGCAGGCGCGGGCGGCCATCTCCACTTGACAACCGCAACCCAATGTCTACAATGTAGGTATGTCGATCGTGCTGGGCCAGTTCGAGCAGGCCGTGCTTCTTGCGATCGTGCGGCTCGAGGATGAGGGGTATGGCCGCGCCATCCTGAATGAGGTCGAGGCGCGCCTCGAGCGCGCCGTCACGGCGGGTTCCGTGTACGCGACGCTGGAACGGCTGGAGGAGAAACAGCTCATCTCCTCGCGCCTCGTTAGCGGCACCGCGCGGCGCGGAGGCCGGGCGCGCCGCTACTACTCGGTCGGGCCCGCGGGCCTTCGTGCGCTCAACGAAGCCAGAACCGCATTCGATCTCCTTTGGCGCGGCCTTCCGTGGCCGCTCGGTGGGCGGTCATGAATCCACCGCGGTGGGCGGAGTCCCTCCTCTGCTTCTTCCTTGCGGATCGTGATCGCGAGACCATTTCGGGAGATCTGCTCGAACAGTATCGTGAAGTGGCATTGCCACGGCGCGGCCGGAGCGGCGCCAATCTCTGGTATGTGTGGCAGGTGGCAAGCATCGTCTGGCTCATGATTCCCCACGACAGACGCGTAACCAATGTGCGAATCGGGGCTTTCGCTGGAGCGGCGATGTCCATAGGGGTCGTCTTTACGAACGTCCTGTTTCCTTCGGCGGAGACGGAAACGCCGCTGATCTACGCCATCGGTTGGGGCAGTGTCGGCGTACTCTTCGCAGTGGCGGGGTTTCTGGCCTGGAACCGGACGGAGCGGCTTGGCGCGGCGTTCAACGCCGGCGCGGTCGTCGCGCTGGTGAGCATGGCGTCGGTGATGGTCACCTTCGCCGTGGTCGACAATGTCTTCCTCGACATCGTCAGCCGCCAGCCGGAGAAGATATTTGGGCTCCAGCATTCCGGTTATCGAAGCATGCGCGCATACATAAACGTGGGTGTGTTGCGCGGATTCCTCCTGGCGCTGCCGATTCTGACTCTGGCCGGCGCACTGTGCGGCGCGATCGGCGGTGTGTTCGCACGCCTTTTCAGGCAAAATTGAAACAGACGAGGTCTAGACCATTACGCCGGTGAGGCGCACGGTGTTGCCTGTGAGCGTGATCGCGGCCCCTTGCCCATTGTCGATGACGATGCTCGTGTCGGTCATGGAAATGCGCGCGCCGGCATGGGTGAGCAGGGTGATTCCACCCGCCGGCCCTGGGAGGTCGGAGATCACCAGAGCGTGGCCGCCCGGCGTGACGAGCGCGATCTGCCCAATCCCCGGCGGGCTTGCTTGGACCACGGCGGGAAGCTCGAACGCCGCACCCCACCAGCAGCCGCTCCAGATCGGGTAGTCGGGATCGCCCTGCTCGAACTCGATCCAGACGCCGGCGCCGACAGGAGGCAACACCACGACGCCGGCGCCGGGACCCGCGAAAGGGAGGGACGGCATTGCCCAGGTGGTGGGTGCGGTTCCGAGCACGTCGGGCACGACCGCCTGCAGCCGGGCGAGCCGGTCCGGATCGAGCGTATTGAAGACCGTTCCGCGGTATTTGCCGAAATAGCGCGACTGCTCTGCGTTCATGGCGCTCCCCCGCTCGCAATGCCGAGGCCGGCGCGCACGAGCTCGAACTCCTGGCGGTGACGCCGCGCTGTGATGACGTCGCGCACGCGGCTGACGGCGAAGAGTCCGTCGTACGGATCGGCCGCTTCTCGGATGTCGACGATGTCCCCGGGGCGCAGACGACGCTGGCCCCGCACGACGTTGAGTGTTCCCAGCCCCGTCATCGCCTCCGCCGAACGGGCGGCCTCGGCCAGCAGCGCGCCGGCTGCCTGCACCGAGGTGAGCTTCGCAGTCCCGGACAGACGCCGAAGCCGGTGGGACGGCGGCACCACCGCTCCAAGCGGCAGTCCGAGGCCTGAGATATCCGGCACGGGGATCGGAATCATGGCCTTCGAGACGGGCTCGATGACGATGGCCTGCGGGGCCACCCGCCCCATTGCGTCGAAGCGCAATTGTAGAGTCTTGACGTTGCCCGGGCGCCCGAAGCGGATCACCAGTGACGGGCGGGATCGGTTGCCGCGCGGCTCGGGTCCCCAGTACCCGACCGAGGAGCCAGGCGCCGGCCCCGGGTCCAGCGTGAACCGGTAGCCGGCGCGCCGGGCGAGCGACTGCAGATAGGCATAGTCCGTCCCGAGTTGATGGAAGATGCGCTCGGACGGACTGGTCACATCGGTCAGTGGCGGCGGGACGACCACGGGCGTCACGCCGCGTGACGAGTAGGCGGCGAGTATCACCGCGACGCGCGCCTCGACGGTCATCCCGGGGAACGAACGCCCGCTGCCGTCGATGAGATCCATCAGCAGCGTCACATCCTCGCCGCCGATGACCAGCCCGGCATCCTCACCGCCGGCCGACACCCAGTGCGTGACCATGACACCGTCCATGGCCACCGTCTGATCGGCGCCATCTCCCGTCATCACGACCACGCGCACGAGGTCGCCGGACTCGAGCAGATAGCGCGCGGGCAGCGTCGACCCTCGATCGAGTCGGAAGCAGAGCCGGAAGGATCCGCGCTCGCCGATTGCCGCGACGATCTCGACCCTTTCGAGCGCGTCCATCAAATCGCCTGCAACCGGTGCCAGTGTGCCGGCACCCGCTAGTAGCGAGAGCCTCCGGACGCTCATGCCGAGCCCCGCGCGGATCGCGCATCTCGCAAGCAGCCGCGCCCTTCACCTGAGCCTGCGGTCACGCTCGTACTCTCATCGTCCGAGCTTCCCCTCGGGACCGATCACTTTGCAGGTTTGACCTCGACGTCAATCTTCATGAGCACCGGCCCGAGCCGTCCGGCAGGTACGCTCTCGCAGGCCCCGGAGTCGACCTGCACGGGTGCGACTTCGAAACTCAGCCCATCCGCGGTGGCCTTGGCCTCCTTCCCCGCGCGGATGGCCGAGGAGATGGGCGCCGGAATACGCCGTGGCCTGGCAGCCGCCATGATTCTCAATCGTCGTGCTTCAGGGGTTGAGGGTGGCAGAGCCAGAAGCCTTGGGCGTAATCGACGCCGAGGGACTTGAGGGCTTCCAAGGTGGTGCGGTTCTCGACCCACTCGGCGATGGTCTGGATGCCCATGACGTGGCCGATCTGGTTGATGGACTCGACCATGGCGCGCTTGACCCGGTCTTCGACCATGTTCTGGACGAACTCGCCGTCGATCTTCAGGAAGTCGACGGGCAGGTCGCGCAGGTAGGCAAACGACGACAAGCCGGTGCCGAAATCGTCGAGGATGAAGCGGCACTGCTGCCGCTTCAGCGTCGACATGAAACGCATGGCGCTGTCGAGCTTGCTGATCGCCGCGGTCTCGGTGATCTCGAAGCAGACGCGCCGCGAGTCGATGCCGCTGCGTGTCAGCTCCTCGATGACGAAAGCGAGGAAGCTCTCGTCGCTGAGCGACTGGCCGGAGAGGTTGATGGCGAAGAGCACCGGGCGCGCGGCCGGTTGGCGCTGCGCCTCGGCGAGGGTGCGGAAGGCGGTCTGCACGACCCAGCGGTCGAGCGAGGTGACGAGGTGGTAGCGCTCGGCCGCCGCGACGAAGGCGGCGGGCTCGATCACCTGCCCCTTGCGGTCGAGCATGCGCAGGAAGACCTCGCACAGCAGCTCTTTTTCCGGCGTCTCGGCCTTGAGCGGCTGGATCATCTGGTAGAAGAGGCGGAAGCGCCGCTCCTCGAAGGCGCCGTGGATGCGATGGACCCACTGCATCTCGCCATAGCGGTTGGCCACCAGGGCATCGTCGGGCTCATACTCGTGGACGCGGTTCCTGCCGCTGTCCTTGGCCACGTAACAGGCCGCGTCGGCGGCGCTCATCACCTGCGCCAGGTCGCCGGCGCCGAGCGGCACCAGGCCGATGCTCACCCCCACCTCGAAGATCTGGTCCCGCCATGAGAAGCGGAACTCGCGCAGCGTGCGCCGCATCTCCTCGGCGATCTGCCGCGCCTGGCTGAGCGGGCAGTCCTCGAGCAGCACGCCGAACTCGTCGCCGCCAAGCCGCGCCAGCACGTCGCTCCTGCGCACCCGCGTGCGCAGAAGCGCGGTGACCTGCTTGAGCATATCGTCGCCGACCAGGTGGCCGCAGGTGTCGTTGATCAGCTTGAACTCGTCGAGATCGAGATAGAGCAGGGCGTGATGGCGGCGCTCGCCGCGGGCGCTGCGGATGGCGCGCTTGAGCCGCAGCTCGAACTCTCGGCGGTTGAGCAGGCCGGTCAGCGCGTCGTGGCTGGCGAGGTACGCCATCTCGCGCTCCATGCCGCGCAGCTCGGTCACGTCCTTGAAGACCAGCACGGCGCCCAGGGCGGCGCCGTTGCGGCCGTAGATCGGCGCCGCCGAGTCGCGCACCGAGTACTCCTTGCCCTCGGCGCTGATCAGCAGAGCGTAGCCGGGCGACTCGACCACCCGCCCGTTCTTCAGACAGCCTTGCACGGGATCGGGCAGCGGCTTGCGCGTGATCTCGTCGACGAGCTGGAAGACCTCGACCACGGTGCGGCCCAGGGCCTCGGCCGATTTCCAGCCGGTGAGCGCCTCGGCAACCGGATTGAGGTAGTCGATCGTTCCCGCGGTGTCGGTACGGATCACTCCGTCGCCGATCGAGGCGAGGGTGACCTGGGCACGCTCCTTCTCGCCGTAGAGAGCCTCTTCGGCCGCGTTGCGCTCGGAGACGTCGACCGCCACGCCGATCGTGCCGGAAATCCTGCCGCCGCCGTCGTGGAGCGGCCCGACCCGCACCTGGAAGCGCCGCTCGCCGCGTTCGAGCTCGAAACCCGCCTGCTCGCCGGAGAGGGCGAGCAGGTGAGCCCGGATCGGCGGCAGCTCCGGGTCTTCGCTGCCATGGTATTCGTAGAGGCTGCTGCCGACTGCCGCCTCGAGCCCCAGGGCCGCGAGCCCGGAGCCCAGACAGGAGGTGAAGCGCAGCTCGCGGTCGGTGGCCCACAGGGCCGCGGGGAGCTGTTCGACGGGCAGGGACGCCGTCACCGGGAGACCGGGCTCCTCCCGCTCCGCCGTAGCGCCAGACTTGGCGGACGCTTCGCGCAGGTCGATCACCTGCCCCTCCGGCATCAAATCCATCTCGAGAGGTCTTCTGCTCCGCTGAAAAAGTGGTCTGCCCGCCAACGCTCGCCCCCCGGAGTCCCACCGAACAGCGGATCGTATACGCAAGAAGCACGCCCACGGTGCGGACGGGTATATATAGTTCGCTCGATGAGCCAGGAGAGACCGGCGGCGCCCGCGGTCGTGGCCGAACCGGGATGGACGCCAATCGAGCCGTTTCGCCTCGAAGGCCTGGAGGGCGGGCGGGGCTCCTTCATCACCGGCGAGCCCGAGGGCCACCGGCTGCGCGTGCGTTACTTCGTCCGCGAGCGCGACGGCCGGCTCGTCGGCCGGGCCTGGTTCGGGCCGGGCGCCCAGGGGCCACCCGGACATGCCCACGGCGGCAGCATCGCCGCGGTGCTCGACGAGGCGATGGGGGCCGCGGCCTGGATGGCAGGCCATCTCACGGTGGCGGCGCGCCTGGAGACCGACTTCCGGCGCATGCTGCCGCTCGGCACCGACGCCACGTTGGAGGCCTGGGTGGAGCGGATCGAAGACCGCAAGGTATGGACCGCGGCCAGGCTGCTCGACGGCGAGGACGGCGAGCCGTTCGCCGCGGCCAAGGCTTTGTTCGTCAAGCTCGACCCGGAGCGCTTCGCGCCGCTGCTCGAGAAGGTGGCCGCGGCGCGAGGAATCGACCTCCGAGCGCTGCTCAAGGCCGCCAGGCGGTGATCAGCCACCAGCGCGTCTGGTTGCGCAGCGGATCGTCGAACAGACGCGCGATGCCCAGCCGGAGGTCGAGGGCCGGCAGGCGCGCGATCGGCGACACCGCGGACGACCAGCGGAGCTCGAGGCCGGCCGCCGACAGCCAGGCAGAGCGCGCCGCGCCGCTGGCTCCGGCAACGCCGGCAACGCCGCGGCCACCTCCCCCGGCGCTCAATCTCGACAGGCCGTCCTGCCACAACCGGTGGCGCTCGTAGAACAGCGGCACCGGCAGGAAGCCCAGCCGCAGCTCGACCCGCTCGCCTTCGTGCTGGCTGCCGAGCAGCGCCCCTTGCGGCAGCGCCGGCATGAGGATGCGGTTGGCGAGCGCCGTCTCGGGCACCACGCTGCCGGCCCAGCCGCCCAGCTCGTAGAGATCGAAGGCGCGCCTCAGGTTGCGCGAGCCGTCGCGCTGCCAGCTGAGCTCGAGATGGTCCTTGTCATGTCCCACGGCGAGGTGGAGCCCGCCACCGAAGCGGCTCCAGCCGCCGCCGGCGGTGCGGCCTGTCTCGAGATGACCGCCGAGATCCGGCGCGAGGCGCCACGGCCCGTTGCCGCGGAAGATCGCGTAGCGGGCGACCAGGGACGCCAGCTGCTCGCCGGCCGCACTGGCCGAGCGGGCCGAGCCAGCCGAGGTCGAAGCCGTGCGGCGCGGGTCGACCCTTTGCCACAGGAGCCGGCTATCGACGCGCAGCCAGGCGCCGCTCGGCCGGCGTTCCCAACCGGCGCCGAGCTCGACGCCGCGCCGCTCGAGATCGAGGCCCGCCGCCGCGGCCGGCAGGCGGCCGTCCTGCCGCGACGGCAGCTCGCGCGCCGCGAAGAGATGGAAGCTCAGGGTGACAGGCCAGCCGCGCCAGGCACCGGCCAGCGCTCCCCCCGCGGGCGCGCCGCCGCCGGCGAGCGAGCCGACGGCCAGCAGGTCGAGCCTGCCCACCACGTCGCCGCCGCGCGCCAGGAGCTCCAGGGCGCGGGACGATGAGGAGGCGCCGCCGCCGACTAGCGGCTGCAGCTCCTGGCGCCCGGCGGCGTAGCGCCGCGGGTCCGGCAGGTCGGCCACGGCGAACGGCGCCGTTGCCTGATCGGAGGGTGCGGAGGGCGCCAGGCGCACGGCTGGCACGAGGTCGGCCGGCCCCTCGGGCAGGGGCAGCGGAGCACGAGCCTGGCGCAGGTCCACCCGCCGCACCGCCAGCCCGTCCGGCTCGAGCGAGAGATAGAAGAGCCCGCTGCCGTCGGGAGTGGGGGCGGGCGCCAGGGCCGCCCCCAGGGTCCGAGTGAGGGGCAGCGGAGGAGGCTGCGCGCCCTCCGCGTGCAGGGTGAAGGCGTAGACGTCGATGAACCCTTGGTGGCCGACCACCGCGTAGAGAGTGCGGCCGTCCGGGCTCCAGGCCGGCGAGGCGACCGTGCCTGACCATGGCGGCGCGATGTCGATCTCCTGCCCGGCAGCGGCGGCGCCCGGAGGAGAGGAGAGCGGACCGGGGACGGCGCGCGGACGGCTCGCGGGCGTGGCCGGAAGCGGGAGGATTCCCAGCTTCCAGGCGCCCTCGCCGTGACGAGCGAAGGCGACGCTCCGGCCGTCGGGCGAGATGCGTGGGCGGTCGTAGACCACTTCGAGCGAGGGGGCCGTGAGGTCCTCGACCGCGCCGGTCGCCAGGTCCACCTTGACCAGCTGCGAAAACCCGTTGCGGTCGCGCGTGGCCACCGCCCAGCCTCCATCCGGGGCGGGGTCGGGATCGCGCAGATCGGCTTCGCGGGTGAGCCGCTCGACCCGCCCGCCTTCCGGTGTCCAGCGAAAGAGATCGGGGTGAAGGAAGCCCCGCGCATCCGGTTCGAAACGCACCAGCAGCAGCGACCGGCCGTCGGGCATGAAGCGGGGCATCGCGGGCTCGACGCCATGGCTGGCGGGCAGCTCGTAAAGCCGCTTGCGCGGCAGGGGACGGGTGCGCACGGCCGGCACGTCCTGAGGGTCGAGCTTGAGGAGCTTGTCGCGATCCTGCCGCCAATTCTTCTCGGCTTCTTCATCGGGCGCCGTCGACCACACCGCCAGCTCGGCGGGCCGGTCGCGGTGCCGCAGCACGAGCGCCAGCCGCTTGCCGTCCGGGGACAGCGCCGGCGCCCCCCGGCTCCAGGTGACGTCCTGCCAGAGCTCGCCCTCCCGGCGCGGCAGCGGCCCGAGCTCGCGAACCCGTTTCTCGACTTCCATGGCGCGGTAGGTGAGCTCGGCGCGGAAACGGTCGTAGAGGCTCTCCGGCGTGCCGTCGAAGACACCGCGAAAGGCCTCTTCGAAGCTCCGCCGCTCGCGTGCCGTCATGCGCGCCCAGAGCTTGCGCAGGCTGCCCGGCCCGGCCCGCTCCTCCAGCCATTCCAGGTAGGCCGAGCCGACCAGGTAGGGCATCGACATGCCATGCCAGTCCTTGGGGTCTCCGGACAGCCGGCCATAGCTCGGCAGCTTGCCGGCCTGCGCCCAGCGCCGCAGGATCGCGGCGCGCAGATCGCTGTTGGGCCTGCCGTATCCGGTCAACCGGCCTTCGACCAGGGTCGCATAGCCTTCGAGAAGCCAGCGCTGCGCACCAAGCAGAGGTATTGGACCGAACGGCACCACGCGAGCGAACCCGCGCAGCAACGGGTTGCGCGAGGGCCGCAGCATGTGGACGAGGTGGGTCTCCTCGTGGACCAGCAGCAGCTCCGTCCAGTCGCGGTAGTAGCCGATCTCCGAGTCCGCTGCCGGCGGGCTGGTCCACAACACCATGCGCGGCCAGCCGAGAAAGGGAAGCGCTTCGCCGTTGGCCGCGGCCACCGGGTCGGAGACGAGCACGTCGACGGTTTCCGGCGGTGTGTAGCCCGCCTCGGCGGCGACCCTCTCGCGGATCGCCTCGAGCCGGGACGCCGCGCGCCGCGCCCAGGCTTCGGAGGGCGCCGGGTAATGGACCCGGAAGTGCGCCGTCACCAGGGTGCGCCAAGGCGCATCGGGACCCTGCGCAGCCGCCCCACCCCCCTGCGCAAGCCACGCGAGGAACGCAACGACGACGACGAGAACAAAACGCCTTCCGCCGGACGTGATGCGGGGCTCCTGCCGATCAGGAAGTCTGCGGCGGCGGCGCCGGAGCCCGGGGTGGCAGGTCGCGGGCGTGCGGATCGTCCTGGAAGCCGTGATGGTTGTGGCTGCCGTCGCAGAAGGGCTTGGTGTTGGAGGCGCCGCAGCGGCAGAGCGACACGACGGTGCGCCCTCCGAGGCCATAGGGCTTGCCTTCCGGATCGAGGATCTCGAGTCCTTCGCCCTGAAGGCGCAGGGGACCGTTCTTCTGCACGATCACGCGTGTCTCTGCCATGGTGGTCTGCTCTCCTCCGGGGCTCGGCGGCCGCACCGGCGCCGGCCGCGCAGGCAAGGGTCGCGCAAGCGGCCCTCGCCGTCAACCCCTGCCGGCGCGGGCGGCCCGACCCCCTTGGCCCCGGTTTCGCTACAGTGAGGGAGCGTGAGCGCGCCGATTCCAGATGATCCTGCAGCAAGCGCCGCCGGGCGTTGGTGGCCGCGCCTGCTCAAAGTCGGACTGACGGCGGCGGCGGGCTACCTCACCTGGAGGCTGCTGGCGGGCATCGCCTGGTCGGAGCTCGAAGCGAGGCTGGTGGAGGCGAGACCGCTCCCGCTGGCGCTCGCCGCCGTTGCCCTGCTTGCCCGCTTCGCCGCGTGGGACGCGCGGTTCAGGCTGGCGGCCCGGCGGGTGACCGGGACGAACCCGGGAGCGCTGCTCGGCTTCTTCGTGCTGCTCGCTTCGGCCGCCCTCAACCTGCTCACTCCCTCGGCGCGCGTGATCGGCGGCCTGGTGCGGGCGCGCTACGTGGCGCGCGCCAACGCCCGCCCTCTCGGCCTGTTCTACGGCGTGGTGCTGTTCGACCAGGTGGCGCACCACGCGGTCATGATCGCGTGCACCTGGCTGGCGATCATCGTCACCGCTCCGGCCCGCGGCCGCCCCGGCCTGGGTCTCGGCGCCGCCGCGGCCCTCGCCGCGGCGTTCGCCGGGCTGGCGGCGTGGAGCCGGAACCGGCCGCGCTCCGTGGCTCCGGCCGGCGCCGTCCCCACGGGGCCGCTGGCGCGCTTCCTGGCGGGTCGCGCGGCGCTGGCCGAGGGGCGGGCGCAGCGTTTCTATGCCCACGGGCACGAGGCGCTCGGAGTGTTCGCGCGGCTGCTCGCCGACGCGCCGCTGCGCGCGCCCGCGGTTGCGCTGGGGGTCGCCTATTTCCTGCTCAACGCCGCGGCGCAGTGGCTGGTGTTCGCGGCTCTCGGCGCGCGCGTCGACCCCCTCGTGGTGGTCACCGCGGTCGCCGTGGGCAACGCGGCCGGACTCGCCGCGGGAACGCCGGGAGGACTGGGGGTCACCGAGGCGACGATGATGCCTCTGTACTCGGCCATGGGCGTCGACGCCGCCACCGGCGCGGCCGGCACGCTGCTGTTCCGCGGCCTGCATTACGCCACCATCCTGGCGGTCGGCCTGCCGGCCCTGGTGGTGCTCGAGCTGCGCGGCGGAAAGGGCTAGGGTCCCGCTCGGTTAATTCTAACGGGCTGGGGTGCTCGCGGTGCGAACCGCGGACGGACGGCTATAAGATCGCCCTTCGTGCCACCAGGCGGACCACCAGGCAGTGCCAAGGCGCCTCCACGGCCGCGCTCCAGGCCGGCTCGGCCGGCTGGAAGGAGCGTTTTCCTGGTCGGCGGACTGCTTGCGGCGGCGGCCCAGGTGGCCGCGCTTTGCGCGGCTCAGGGGTTCCAGTACACGCGCCCGCTGGTGGTGCCGGCCGCGGGCTGGGTGAGGGTGCCGCTCGATCTCGCGGCTCTGCGCCGCCTGGGTGACTGGACCCCAAAGGAGACCTGGAAATGTCGACATCGGCACCCGAGCTCGCGACACGATCGCTGCAACTGACCCGCAGCTACGCCGCGCCTTGCGAGGAGGTCTTCCGCGCCTGGACGGAAGCCAGCGCCATGGAGCGCTGGTTCGCTCCCTCGGACGACTACACCGTCGTCGTGCCGGAGCTCGAGCTCCGCGTCGGCGGCGTCTACCGGATCGAGATGCACCACAAAGGGGGAGCGGTGCACAAGGTCGGCGGCACCTACCGCGAGATCACGCCCCCGAGGCTGCTCTCCTTCACCTGGCGTTGGGAAGGATCCGGCGAGACCCTGGTGACCGTCGAGCTCCGTGAACAGGGCGCGACGACGGAGGTCATCCTCACTCATTCACCCTTCTCGTCCGACGAGGAGCGCGACAAGCACAATCACGGCTGGGTGGGCTGCCTGGACCGGCTGGCCCGCTACCTGGCGCGCTGACGGGGCGCCTGCGGCCGCACCGATGCCGGCAAGCAATTCGAGCCACCTGGTGCTGGTGGGAGCGGGCCACTCCCATCTGGAGGTGCTGCGCCGGTTCGGCCGGCGGCCGCTGGACGGCGTCGAGCTCGCGGTCATCTCGCCGGGGCGCCACCACCTCTACTCCGGCATGGTTCCAGGCTATCTGGCGGGAACGTACACGGAGGAGCAGATCGCCGTCGACGTCGAGGAGCTGACTCGCCGCGCCGGTGGACGGCTCTTGCGCGGGCGAACGGTCGGCCTGGCGGCGGATCGGCGGCTGGTGCTCGTCGAAGACGATCCCGGCCAGGTTCGCGAGGTGCCGTACGACTTCGTGGCCTTCGCCGTGGGCTCGAACACGGCCGGCGCGGAACAGCCGGCGGTGGCCCGGCACGCGCAGCTCGCCAAGCCGATCGGGCGCGCTGTCGAGCTGCGCCGGCGAATGATCGAGCTCGCTAGCCGCGAGGAGCCGGGCGACGTCACGGTGGTCGGCGGCGGCGCCGGCGGCTGCGAGGTGGCCCTGGCCGCGGCGGCCGTCTTCGCCGCGGCGGCGGCGCCGCACCGCGTGTCGATCGTCGAATCGGGCAAGGAGATCCTGGCCGGCTACTCGGCGCGCTTCCGCCGGAAGGCCCTCCGCTTGCTGGACGGCCGGGGCATCGCGCGGCGCACCGGCAGCCGGGTCGCCGCGGTCCAAACCGCCGAAGTAGAGCTGGAAAACGGGTCGAGGATACCCTCCAGGCTCACCATCTGGCTGACCGGCCCGGTCGCCTGGCCCATCTTCCGCGGATCGGGCCTGCCGGTCGACGAGCGCGGCTTCCTGCTCACCGATGGCGCGCTGCGCTCGATCGCCGACCCGCGCGTCTTCGCCTCCGGCGACTGCGGCACTCTCGCCGGCCATCCCGGGACTCCCAAGGCCGGGGTCTACGCGGTGCGCGAGGGGCCGGTCCTCTGGCGCAGCCTGGCTGCCGCGCTCTCAGGCGGCGAGCCGCCGCGCTATCGCCCGCAGAAGGGATTCATGTCGATCCTCAACACCGCCGACGGCCGCGCGCTGCTGAGCTACAAGGGCCTCGCCTCGCACAGCCGCTGGGCCTGGCTGCTCAAAGACCGGATCGACCGCCGCTTCGTGGCGCGGTACCGGTGAAGTCGGCGATTCGGGCCAGGTGCGCGCCGGCGCCGCGGCGCGCCCGGCGCACGCCGCGGCGCTTCCTTCGCTGCGCCGCGCGATGAGGTTACCGGCCGAAGTTCGGGTTTTCGATCAGTCCCAAGCGGTTGCCGAATGGATCGGGCACCTGGACCAGCTTGATGCCGTCGCCGACGTCGTGGACTTCGTCGAGCTTCCGCGCCCCCGCGGCGAGGAAGTGCGCGAGGCCGGCGTGGATCTCCTCGACGCCCCAGTAGACGGCCACGCCGCCTTCTTGACCGGCCGGACGCGGCTCCGGAAGGAGCCCCAGCTCGAAGCCTCCGACGTTGAAGCCGACGTAGAAGGGCTGGTCGAAATAGGGTTGGATCCCCAACGCCTTGGCATACCAATCGCGGCCCTGCTCGATATCGCCAACGTGATACGTCGCCGTCCTGAGTCCCAGCAGCATGGTCGATTCTCCTTTCGGGATGGTCTGAATCTTCATGCCCTGGAGGCTACTCGGACTACGAAGCGCTGTCTTGGAAAAATGGAACCCCGCCAGTCGCTGCCGTGCGTTCGGCGAGAAAGCCGGTCGGCGTCAGGCCGACGAGCTGCCGCCACTCCGCGATCATGTGGGGCTGATCGTAGAATCCGGCGTCGGCAGCCAGATCGCCGAAGCTCCACCGCCTGCCGCCGCCCCTGGCTCCGACGGCGCCATGGGACCGCTCGATCAGCCGGAGCGCCTGCTGCAGGCGCAGCACCCTGGCCAAGGTCTTGGGCGGGACGCCGACGTGCTCGCGGAAGGACCTGGCCAGTGCCTGGCGGCTCACTCCCAGCTGCGCGCAGAGCTCCCGGACCCCGGTCTCGGGCCGCCGCGCCAGCTGGTGGAGCGCCTGGCGGCAGCCCGCATGCCAGCGCCGCGCGCCGCCATTGCTGTCCAATCGCCGCCGCAGCTCGCCGACGAGCAGCTCGATGCGTCCGGCCTCCGCGGCCGTCTCGGTCATCTCCGTCACCTGAGCCAGGCGATCCGCCAGCTCGGCCGAACATGGCCAGACCTCGCGCAGCTCCACCCTGGCGTCGGTCAGCCGGTGCAGCGGTCCGCGCCAGAAGGCCGCGGCGCCTCCCGGCTTGAAGCGGACGGCGGTGATGCGCGACGGCTCCAGCCTCTCAACCACCAGCGGCCGCGTCATCATGCCGACGACGAAGCTCTCGACAGCGCTCCCGGCGGCCACCTCGAAAAGGATGTCGATGCAGCCGTCCGGCAACACGCGGTGCGAGCGCGGCCCGGGAGCCATGGAGTCCATGGTCCAGATGCACTGCACCCAATCTCGCAGGTCGGCCGGCGGCGCGTATTCGCGGTAGCGGGTGCTCATCGACGAATGGCTCCTCGGGAGGGATTTGAACCCCCGACCAATCGGTTAACAGCCGATCGCTCTACCACTGAGCTACCGAGGAATAGAACTCGCTCCGGGGAGCCCCGGGAGGCAAAATCTTAGGTGCGCACAGGCCGGTTGTCAAACTCGCCGGCGGCTCAGCTCCCCTTGTCGTGGCCGCCGGCGGCCTTGTCCTCGGGACTGAGGTCGAACATCGGTCCCATGTGCATCATCGACATGCCGGCCGCTGGAGCCTCTGGCAACTGCCATGGACGCATGATCGTGGCTCGCAACTCCTCGGCGAGAGAAGAGGGCGGCGCCGCGGCCTCGACGGCGGCCGCGGGAGAGGGCGCCGCGGGCGGAGGGGCGGGACCCGCGGGCGCCGGATCGGTGTCATAGCGGTAGCCGAGATTGGCCTGGTAGTCGAGGGTGCTGGCCGGCGTCACGCTGCCGCCCCAGGGCTGCATCGGATCGTCGAGCCGGTGCCCCTGGGGCGCGCCGGCGGCGCCCGCGGCCGGCAGGTAGGGCTCACCGGGGTGCAGCCGCTGCCACTGTGCCCACAGGCGGTCGACGTTGCAGTGGTGGAGGAAGAAGACCGGGTCGTTGGGCGAGGTCCCCGGCGTCATCGAGCCGCCCACCCAGAGGTGGACGCGGTTGTGCACCGAGCCCGGGCCGTGCCAGCCTTCGAGGCGGTCGCGGAAGCTGGGCTGAACGCCCGGCCCCCAAACGGACCTGTCATAGGGAGTCTCTTGCAGGGCCCCTTGCACGTTGGCCGGAGTCGGCAGGGTGCTGGCGCTTGCCTCGGCGGCGAGGGCGCGGGCGAGGAAGGGCCCCGGATCGCCGTCGAGGATGTTGAGCGGCCACTTTCCGTTGTCGAAAGCGAAGGGACCGCTCAGCACCTTGCCGTCCTGGGCCGCATCGCCGTCGCCGCCCAGGAAATCGTCCGTCCAGGGGCTGCCGGGCACGGTCGGGTCCGGCGAGTTGTCCACCGTCCAGTCCCAGTAAGGGAGGGTGACGCTGGCATCGACCGCCTGCAGATCGAGCTCCAGGTTCCGCAGCAATACGCGGTGCCAGGGGCAGAACGCCGGTCCGCGGTGGGCCCAGCCCGGGGCGGTCATCATCGACTGGACATGGATCTGCACGTAGTCGTCATAGCGGTTGGTCAGTCCGAGCTGGCTGGGCACGTCATTCTTCAGCGCCAGGAAGGCGTTGACGGCGGCTGTCCTCTCGGCGCCACTCAAGCTCGCCTGGCTTTTCCGGATGTCCACTGCGGTCCTCCTCGAAGTCGCAAATGCCGATTGTGGTTCTGAGCTTCCTAATTCTAGGTCGCGCTGGCCGCGCAGGTCAACAGCGCGCCGGCCAGGAAGGAGCCACGAGCCTGCCTGCACGATGGCGCCCTGCCGGTGTTGACTGGAGCGCGGCGAGCAGCCGCGCCGGGTATTTCTTGCCTGGAAAGGAAAACCCAGCATCTCCCAGCCGGCGGCAAGAAGCGCCGACTGGAAAATGCGGGGCCGGGGTGACCTTAGGGGAACCTAGACCGAATTATCCAGGAAGGGCTTGAGCTTGGTCGCGCGGCTCGGATGGCGCAGCTTGCGCAACGCCTTGGACTCGATCTGGCGGATGCGCTCGCGGGTGACGTTGAACGAGCGGCCGACCTCCTCGAGGGTGTGCTCGGAGCCGTCGCCGACGCCGAACCGCATCTTCAGCACCAGCTCCTCGCGCGGCGTCAGGGTCCTGAGCACCTTGCGGGTCTGGTCCTTGAGATTGGCGAAGATCACCGACTCGATGGGCGAGATGGCGTTCTTGTCCTCGATGAAATCGCCGAGGTGCGAGTCCTCTTCCTCGCCGATCGGGGTTTCGAGCGAGATCGGCTCCTGGGCGATCTTCATGATCTTGCGCACCTTGGAGGCGGGTAGATCCATGCGCTCGCCGATCTCTTCCGCGGTCGGCTCGCGCCCCAGCTCCTGCACCAGCGAGCGGCTGGTGCGGGTGAGCTTGTTGATCGTTTCGATCATGTGCACCGGGATGCGGATGGTCCGCGCCTGGTCGGCGATGGCGCGCGTGATCGCCTGCCGGATCCACCAGGTGGCATAGGTCGAGAACTTGTAGCCGCGCCGGTACTCGAATTTCTCGACCGCCTTCATCAGGCCGATGTTCCCTTCCTGAATGAGGTCGAGGAACTGCAGTCCGCGGTTGGTGTATTTCTTCGCGATCGATACGACCAGCCGGAGGTTGGCGACGATCAGCTCCTCTTTGGCCCGCTCGCAGGTCGCCTCGCCCTGGCGGATCTTCTCGATGGTCGAGGCGATCTCGGCGTGCGTGATGTCGTAGCGCTCCTCGAGCTCGCGCAGGCTGGCGCGGTACTTCTCGATGCGCCGGCGGTGCAGCGCCTTGAGGTCGTCGTTGGCCTCGCGCTTGAGGGCAGTCTGCGCACGCTTGATGTCCTGCTCGAAACGCGAGAACTGCTTGTCGATGTCCTTGAGGAAATCGACCAGTCGGTTGCGCGTCTGCACGGAAAAGTCGATGGCGCGGATGTCCTTGGCGATCTTGGCGACCAGGCGATCGATCTCGCGCTCGATCTCGAGATACTTCTCGCCCTGAGGCTTGCAGCGCTTCTGCCGCTTGCGCAGCTCCTGGATATCGCGATCGTTGGCCGCGATCTGCTCGAAGATCTTGAGGTTGCCGCGGATGCGGTCGGAAGCCTTGGGATCGAGCGGCTCGTCGGGATCGGCGGAGATCAGCTCGCGCAGGATGCGCTTGTCGCGCACCGCCATCTCGTTGAGGCGCAGCAGCTCGCGCAGCACGACCGGGTTCTCGCACAGCGCCTCGTAGATCATCCACTCGCCCTGCTCGATGCGCTGCGCGATCTCGACCTCGCCCTCGCGGTCGAGCAGCGGCACGGTCCCCATCTCGCGCAGGTACATGCGCACGGGGTCGTTGGTCTTCTCGTGCGTGGTGAGACTGAAATCGGTGGTCTCGTCCTCTTTCTTGTCGAAGTCGCCGGTGCCCGATTCGAAGTCGTCCCGGTTCTGGTAGCGCTCGGGGCGGTCGATTACATCGATGCCGAGATCGGCAAAGCGGATGTAGATCTCGTCGAGCTCGTCGGGAAGGCTCACCACCTCCTCGGGCAGCATCTCGTAGATCTCGTCGTAGAGAAGGTAGCCCTTCTCCTTGCCCAGCTCGATCAGCTGCTTGACCGAGGTGTACTTGTCTTCGACGGGCGTCAGGCTGGTGATGGTCAAATGTGATCTCCTATGAAGCGCTCGCGCCAAGCTTAGAGACGCGCTCCCCGGTGCAAGCTCTGGCTCAAGCTCGTCTTCTCTTCCACCAGGCTGGCGAGGCGCGCCCGATCACCCCTGCGCTGCGCCTCGGCCATCTCGCTCTTCAATTCGCGCAAGCGCTGTTGGCGCCAGCGGCGCAGCAATTTGTCGAGAGACTCCAGGAGACCGGCCTTCGCCGGACCAAAACTCCCTTCTAACAGAATCGCCGCCATCCGGTCAACCACGCCCTGTTGCGAGCCCATCTCGGCAAGCACGGCGCGTACTTCCGGAGGGGAGCCGCCTCCCCTTGCATATAGAGTGCAAAAGGCCTGGTAAATATTCCTGCATTCCAGGTCGAGAAACACTTCGGGAGAAGGCAGTTCGGCCAGCGAAGGGGCGGCTTCCGCGCCCTCGGCCCTCTCGGCAGCCTGCAGCAGGTTCGCGAGCACTTGCTCCTCGAGGCTGCGCACCAGGTGCGGTCCGGGCGCGCCGGGCGCGCCGAACGCGCCGGTGCCGCTCGCGGAGCCACCCGGCGGCTGGTCTGCACGGACCTGGCCGCTGGCCGAACGGGGTTGTGGCGCGACTCCCTGCCAGCCCTTCAACTCCTTGAATCGGCTGATAAATTCCTTTTCCGACACGCCGAGCATCTCGGCCGCCCGGCGGACGTACTCGGAGCGCATCAACGGGTCGCGTAGCGGGGCCAGAAGGCCGGCGATCGCCGTGGCCGTCTCGGCCTTGAGCTTGGGGCTGGCGGTCGGGCCCGGAATGGCGCGCCGCAGCTCGATGACCACGCCGTCCTCGGCCGCGTCGAGCGCCGCCGCGACCGCCGCGCCGCCGGCCTCGAGCCGCAGGGAGTCAGGGTCGTGGCCGGCGGGAAAGAGCGCCCGCCGCACTCCCAGGTCGGCGGCGAGGAGCAGGGGCAGGGCGCGGCGGAACGCGGTCTCGCCGGCGTTGTCGCCGTCGTAGGCAACCACCACCTCGTCGGCGTAACGGGAGAGCAGACTTGCCTGCTCGGCGGTGAGGGCCGTACCCATGCCCGCCACCGCGCCCTCGCGGCCGCTGGCGACGGCCGAGATGACGTCGAAGTAGCCCTCGACCAGCACGGCGCGCCGGCTGTCCCGGATCTCGCGCTTGGCCTGGTAGAGGCCGTAGAGGAGGTTTCCCTTGTGGAAGCGCTCGGTCTCGCTGGTGTTGATGTATTTGGCCTGGTCGTCGCCCAGGGTGCGGCCGCCGAAGCCCACCAGGCGGCCCGACGGGTTGTGGATGGGGAACATCAGACGGTTGCGGAAGCGGTCGTAGGGCTCGCCGCCGCGCTCGGGGCGGGCCACCAGGCCGGCGGCCTCGAGGTCGGAGGCCGGGACGCGGGGGTGGAGGGCCGAGAGCAGGCCGCGCCAGTCATCGGGGGCGTAGCCCAGGGCGAAGCGCTCGACGAGCTCGGACGCAACCCGGCGCTTCTCCAGGTAGCCTTGAGCGAGAGGCGAGCTGCGCAGCTGGTCGGCGAAGAAAGCCGCCGCCGCGGTGAGCGCCCCTTCGAGGTCGCGCTCGGGGCGGCTTCCCGGGCGAGCGCCGCGGGCGGGCAGCGGAATGCGATAGCGGGCGGCCAGCGCTTCGATGGCGGCCGGGAAGTCGTCGCCGCTGGTCAGCATGTGGAGCTTGATGGCGTCGCCGCCGGCGCCGCAGCCAAAGCAGTAGAAGAGCCCCTGCACCGGGTCGATGCTGAACGAAGGCGTTTTCTCTTTGTGGATGGGGCAGAGGCCCTGGTAGCGCCGGCCCACCTTCTTGAGGCGCGTGTGCTCGGAGGCGATCGACTCGATGTCGGCGGCGTCGCGCACCGCCTGGATGAGCTGAGGCGTGAGCTGGATGTTGCCGATGGGCATGCGGGAAGTATTGTGCCACCGTCGCGGGGGCTTCCGCCGGCAATCTATCGAAAGCGCCGGGTCTCTACCCGGCTATGATGCGGTCCGATGAACCCTGAAGATCGCGTGCCGGCGAGCGGTGCCGGGCGCCGCTCCGGAAGTGCCGGCGGGGCGGCGCTGCGGGTTGCCGCGCCGGCCCGGGGAGGCACGGCGGGGCTGGCGGCACTGCTGGGCGCCCTGGCGGTTTGGGGCGGATGGTTCATCTTCAGGACTTCGTTCGTGATCGATGGGCGCCGCGTGTTCTGCCTGTTCGACGACGCCATGATCTCGATGACCTATGCCCGCAACCTGGTCGAGGGCTACGGCCTCAACTGGGCGCGCCAGGGCGCCCCGGTCGAGGGGTTCACCCACCCCCTATGGACGGCTTTGATGGTGCCCGTCAACGCGCTGCCGATCGGGCTCGAGCGCCGCAGCCTGGTGGTGCAGGTCGGGTCGCTGGCGCTGCTCCTGGTCAACGTCGTGCTGATACGGCGCCTAATGCTGCGCCACTTCACGCGGCCCGCGGCGCATCACTGGTGGCCGGCGTGCGTGGCGACCGCCTTCTACTACCCGCTCGTCTTCTGGTCTCTGGTCGGCATGGAGACGGGCCTGCAGGCGGTGCTGACGACCGCCCTGGTGCTGCTGGCTCTCGACGTGGTGCATGGAAGGCGCGACCGCCACCTGGCGTTGCTGCTGGCGGGCACTGTGGCGGTGCTGTTGCGCCCGGACATGGCGCTGCTGGTGGTCGCGGCGTTGTTCTATGTCCTGGCCAATGGCGGGCTGCGCGCCGCCGGGCCGGCGGTCCGGAGGGGGTGGCTTCTGGGGTTGGCGGCGCTGGCGGCGGCGGTCTCGGGCTATACCCTCTTCCGCTGGGTCTACTTCCACGACCTGCTGCCCAATACCTATTACCTCAAGCTCCAGGGCATTCCGCTCGTGGTACGGCTGCTGCGCGGCGGAGACGCGATGCTCGACACCCTGCGGATGCACTGGCCGCTGCTGCTCGCGGTGGCCATCGGCGTGGTGCCGCAGCTCCCATGGCTCCGGCCACGCGATGGCGAGAGCGATAGCCACTGGGGGAACAAGCTGGCGCTGCCGGCCGCGGTTTTCGTCCTCTGCTGCGCCTACAGCGTGTACGTCGGAGGCGACGCCTGGGAGGAGGAGGTGAGCGCCAACCGCTTCGTGGTGTTCGCGATGCCGCTGCTGTTCGTGCTGTTCAACGCCCTGGCCAACCAGGCCCTGGCGGCGGCGCGGCGCCGCCGGCGGCGGACGGCGCGCGAGCCGGGTGCGCCCGGCGGCGGCGCTCCGGACGGCGACGGCTTCCCCGGCGGGCCGCGTGATCCGCTGGCGCTGCGCTGCGCGCTGCTGGCGGCGACGGCGGCCGCGCTGCTCGCCGCCAACGGCCTGTGGCAGCCGGAGAGCGCCGAGGAGAGCTGGAGGAAGCTCGCGGCCGTGAGCCGGCCGACCGAGGCCGACAAGTACCGCGAGATCATCGGCCTGGTGCGCCTGGCGCAGAAGCTCGCCGCGCCGTCGGCCGTCGTCGCCGTGACCTGGGCGGGTACGCCCGCTTACTTCAGCGACTTCCGCATGGTCGACACGCTGGGCTACAACGACCGCCACATCGCGCGGGAGAAACCGGCCCGCGAGCTGACCGAGGACAACTTCGAAGACTACGTGCCCGGGCACGCGAAGTGGGACTACGCCTATCTCCTCAGGGAGCGCCGGCCCGACATCTTCTTGCAGACCTGGGGGGGCGAGGAAGTGACCTCGGCATTGCGTGCGCACGGCTACCGCCGCATCGGCGACCTGTGGATCGATCCGGCCTCGCCGCGCGTCCACCTCGGTTCCACCGGCGCCAAGTAGAAAGAAATTCGTTCGTGCGTCAGGGGCGGGGGCGTCCCCTTCCCCCCCGGAGGGGAGGGAAGGGGATCGAGGGGTTGCGGGGGGCGATCCGATAGATTGGAGTCCTCCATCGCCAGTTAGCGAGCGCTGTTTCATGCCTCGGTGTCACCGCATGCGGTGGCAACTAGGACGAGATCCCTGTTAAGGCCGCAAGCTCACGACGGTGGCGCCGTTGCCGCCCTCGTCGGGGTCGCCGGGCCGGATCTCGGCGACGGCGGCATGGCCGCGCAGGTGCCGGCGGACGGCCTGGCGGAGGCGGCCGGTGCCGTGGCCGTGGATGACCCGGACCTCGCGGCGGGAGGCGAGCAGAGCGCGGTCGAGATAGCCGTCGAGCTCCTCCAGGGCGGCTTCGACGCGCTGGCCGATGAGGTTGAGCTCCGCCGGCGCGGCGGCCGCTTCGTCGAGATCGCCCACGGCTCCCGGCCGGCCCCCGGCCCTCGACGAGCCGCCGATGCCGCCCATGCCTCCGATACCGCCGGCGGGGGAGTGTTTGGCCCCGGTTGCCGCGCCTCCTACACCGCGAGCGGCACGAGGGCCGGGAGCGGCCGCGGCGCTGGGTCCGGCCGGCGCCAGCTCGCCCGGGCGGCAGCGCAGCCGCTTGCCGCGGACGAGCACTTCCGCCCGGTCGCCTTCGAGCTTGTCGAGGATGCCTTGCCAGCCGAAGCCGAGGTGACGGACCGGCTGGCCGACCAGCAGGGGACCCGCGGGCTCGGGCTCCGGTTCGGCGAACGGGGGCGCGGCGGCAAACAGGCGCTCGGCCGCCTCGGCCGCCAGCCCGCGCCGCCGTCCGGCCGCATGGCGCTCTTGCATGCGCTCGACCTCGGCGCGCAGGCGGTCCGCGGTCTCGCGGCGGAAGGCCTCGAGCTCGGTCTTGGCGCGGCGGGCCACGGCCTGCCGCTCCGCGGCGAGAGCGGCGCCCTCGGACTCCAGGCGGCGGCGCAGCTTCTCGGCATCGCCCACTTCTTCGGTCAGGCGCTGCCGGGCCTCGGTCAGCTCCTGGCGCAGCTTCTCCACCTCGGCGAGGAGGCGGCGGAGGTCGCGGTGGGCGGAGCCCAGTCGGGCTTCCGCGCGGTCGAGCCAAGCTGCCGGCAGGCCGAGACGGCGGGCGAGAGCCAGCGCTTCGCTGGCCCCGGGCGGCCCTGGGATGAGGCGAAAGGTTGGCTGCCCGGTGCCGGGATCGAACTCCATGGCGGCGCAGAAGGCGCCCTTCGTGGCGAGCGCGGCGGCGGCGAGCTGGGTGAGATGGGTGGTGATCACCGCCAGCCCGCCTTTCTCGGCCAGGCTCTCGAGCAGCGCGATGGCGAGCGCCGCGCCCTCTTCGGGATCGGTCCCCGAGCCCAGCTCGTCGAGCAGGATCAGGCTGCCGGGCCCCGCTGCCTCCCAGGCCTCCTTCAGGCGCAGGAGCCGGCCGCTGAAGGTGGAGCGGTCGGCGAGCAGGTCCTGCTCATCTCCCACCGTGGCCACCAGGCCGGTCAGGAACGGCACTTGGCTGCCGGCGGCGGCGGGAATCGGCAGGCCGCACTGCGCGGCCAGGGCCAGCAGCCCCACGGTCTTGAGGGCGACCGTCTTGCCGCCGGCGTTGGGGCCGGTCACCACCAGGATGCGCCGGTCGTCGTTCAGCTCGACCTCGAGCGGCACCACCGGACCCGAGTGCCCCGCCTGCCCCAGGGCCTCGGCCCGCAGGTCGGCGAGGCAGGGGTCGAGGAGCGGGTGGCGCGCGGCGCGCAACCGCAGCGTGTGGCGCGGGACGACCTCGGCCAGCGATCCGGCGCAGCGCTCGGCGAAACGGTCGGCTGCCTGCAAGACGTCGAGCTCGGCGAGCAGACCGGCGTGAGAGTCGAGCGCCGGCAGGGCCGAGCGCGCTTCGCCGATCAGCTCGGTCAAGATGCGGCGCCGCTCGGCCTCCTCGTCTTCGCTCGCCTGTTGCAGGGAGTTGTTCGTCTCGACGACCTGGAGCGGCTCGAAGTAGAAGCTCTTGCCGGTCGCCGAGCGGCCGTGCAGAAGCCCGCCCCCCCGGGCTCGGGCACCGGCCTGAACCATCAGCACCAGCCGCCCACCGCGCATGGGGATGGTGTCTTCGGAGAGCTCGGCGCGGTGCTCGGCTACGTAGCCGCCCAGGTCGCGGTAGAGCTGGTCCCGCACCTGCCTGATCCGGCGCCGCAGCGCCGTGAGCCTGGGGCTGGCGTCTTCACGGATCTCGCCACGGCGGTCGAGGGTCTTGTCGATGCGCCGCAGCAGGCCGGCGAGGTCGGGGAGCTCGCGGACCTTCTCGGCCAGCCCGGGGCAGGGCGGATCGGCGGCGCGGATCCTGCCGGCGGCGGCGCGGCAGACCCTGACCAGGTCGGCGAGGCGCACCAGGTCGGCGCCTTCGACCGGCGGGCGGCCGCTGACCAGGCGATCGAGCAGGCCGGCCAGGGGCAGGTCGAAATCGGGCACCAGCGGCTGCTCGACCAGGAGCTGCCGCGCCTCGCCGAACAGCGCGCGGTGGGCGGCAAGCGCCGGCTCCTCCGCGAACGGCCGCAAGGCCAGGATGCGGTCCCGTCCCAGGTCGCAAGCCGCGAGCCGCGACAGCACGGCCAGGAGGCTCGGAAGCTCCAGGGCCTCGGCCGTCGCCTGGGACGGCATGGGTGCGGGGAGAGGCGGCGAGGTTTCGGACACCGGGGGGAGTGTACCGCCCGTGCTCGCGGGTGGCGAAGGTGGCGCGGTCGGTGTAGACCTCGTCGCTGACGAGGAGGACACACTTTGGGAAGAGAGCGCCGGCCGAGTGCTCGAGAACATGGGCCTGGCCGACCACCAGGCCGTCCTCATCGCCCACCAGGACACCGACAAGGAGCACATCCACATCGTGGTCAACCGCATTGGCGAGGACGGCCGCGCCTGGCGGCCCTTCCGCGACATGGTGAAGGCGCGCGAGGTGATCCCCGGGCTCGAGATCGAGTACGGCTTGCGCCGCACCGGCCGCGAGCAGGCCCCGCCGGACCTCGCTGGATCCCGAACCCTCGCTGCCGGAAGCCGGCTTTCAATCTTCATCCGGCTCGACGAGTCTCCCTCCGGCGGTCATAGAGCTGGGTCGTGCGGGTCGAGGCGTGCCCGGCGATCACACCGGCGGGTTCGCACCGGTGAAGGCTGTGGCGAACCAGCCAAAGACGTTGACCTGTGCGTTCACGTCTCCGGCAAAGGCTTGAAAGGAACCCGCCAGCGTGACGAGCTCGATGGGGAGGCCGGTGCCGGAGATCGGCGTCGGCCGGACGAAGGCGTAACCAGTGTAGATCTGATTGGCCTCAGGCTGATCCTGCGCCTGCACCCGTGTGAACACGATTCTATCGGCATCTTTGTCCCAGAAGCCAAAGATCCGATGTGGTGGCGTTCCGTCGAACGTTACCGTGCCGGTTAGGTTGCCATCGGGATCGACCTTCGGGTCCAGCTTTCCCTTGACTCCTCCCCCGTTGATGTCCCAGGTAGTTTGCGGAAGTTCCATGGGTTCATCTTCCTTGTCGTGAGAGCCACGCAGCGCGACGCGCTCTGGCTCGGTGGACGTTTGCTCGTGCGAGTGTTCACGCGAGGGCAGTAGCCTCCAGTCCGCGACGCGCGGGCCGGAGAAAAATCCCTCACGGTCACCCGGTTATATAGACGGACATAGGCTTGCGATGCGCGAAAGGTGGGGCCCTGGCCCCCTAGCAGCTCGGCCCGCAAGCTGGGCGTGTGCCACCAGGCGATCAGGGCGAGGGAGCGCCGAAGGGGTGCGGGAAAAGCGCGCGGCGCGAAGAGGGGGGCGGCGGTCAGTCGCCCTCGCGCGACCGGTCGCTCTCGCACGGCGCTTCTTCTGCTTAGCCAGGTGCATCTCTCGGCGAGCGCAAAGAAGAGGGTCGAGCTGCGTCGTGCGGGTCGAGGCGTGGCCGGCGATCGCCGCGGCGCGCTCGAGCGTCCCGCCGTGGATGAGGTAGGCGGTAATCCCCGTCGCTCGGCAGGAGTGACAGCCGAGATCGCGGCCGATCCCGCCGCGGCCCGCCTCTTGACGACCCGGAGAGCCGAGCGCGCGGTCAAGGCATGGCCGGCGAGCTCGCCGCTTTTTCCGGCCATCGCCTGAAACAGCGGCGCCTCCGGGGTCGCCCTGGTGGGCGAGCACTACTGGTCGATATCATGATATCATTGTGGTTATGGGGCAGCTTGTGGTCCGCCGGCTCGACGACGAAGTGAAGGTCAAGCTGCAGCGCCTGGCACGCCGCCACGGCCGCAGCACAGAAGAAGAAGTGCGCGAGATCCTCCGCAACGCCGTCCGCAACGAGGGCGGCGCGCGCGCGCCGCTCGGCTCGCGGCTCGCCGCCCGCTTCACCGGCGTAGGTCTCAGGGAAGATATTCCCGAGTTGCGCGGGCAGCCGGTCCGCCCAGCCGACTTCGAGCCGTGATCCTCCTCGACACCAACGTGGTCTCGGCCCTCATGCGCCGCGACCCGGACCCGATCGTTGTTGGGTGGCTCGACGGTCTGCCGGCCGAGTCGGTCTGGACGACCTCGATTACCGTCTTCGAGGTCCGTCTCGGCTTGGAACTGCTCGCGGCTGGACGGCGGCGACGCGTTCTCGAGGACGCCTTCGCCAAGGCGCTCGAAGAGGACTTCGAGAATCGCGTGCTGTCCTTCGATGCGGCGGCTGCGCAGGTCGCCGGTCGCATCGCTGCGCAGCAACGGCGTTCGGGTCGCCCCGTCGAGATCCGCGACGTGCAGATCGCCGGCATCGCCGCTGCCCGAAAAGCGACCCTGGCAACACGCAATCTTCGCCACTTCGACCGCCTCGGCCTGAAGCTCGTCGATCCTTGGTCGAGGTAAGCAGGCGGTGTCAACACGGTGGGCAGGGAAGATGGGAGACCATGGTGGGAGGGGCGAGGTAGCGGGCCACCTCGCCGAGGAAGTCGGCATGGGTGGGGTCCGCGGTCGAACAGGTCGCCGGTTCGGCGGCAAGCGTCAAGGTCTCGGTCAGGCGATCGAAGACCAGGAGGGCGGCGAGGGTCCCCAGGGAGGCCGTGGAGCCTGCGCCCCGGCCGCAAGGCGACGACGGATAGTCCGGCATGCCGGCGAGAGCGCCGCCAGGAACGAGACGATCGGCCGGCGGTGCGGCTGTCAGGCCGCCGGGGTCGAAGTCGGGAGGGGCGAGAAGCGCGGGGACCCGCTGCGCCAGGCCGCGCAGCTCGCGCAGCCGCCCGTGCCGCGCGTAGAGGATCGCGAGGTCGAGCAGCGAGCCGGCGGCTTCGCGTCCCAGCCCTTCGCGCAGGAGCGCCGGGCGTGCCGCGAGCAGGCTGGCCTCGGCGGCCTGGGCGCGGCCCAGGGCGGCGTCGATCTCGCCTTGCAGGCGCAACAGCCGGGCTTCGTTCGGACGGTCGCCGAGCGCTTGATAGAGGGGGAGCGCGCGGCGTAAGGCGGCAAGGGCCTCCTCACCCAGCGCGGCGGGGTCCAGAGCGGCGCCCGGCGGGACGTCACCGGCCTCGACGGGATCGCCGCCGCCCGGCCGCACCGGGGCCGCGGCCTGCGGGCTGGCGGCGGCCTGGGCGAGGAAGGCGGCCAGGTGGTGGAGGGCGCAGGCGAGCAGGGCAGTCGCGGATTGATTGGACACGCCGGGTCCCTGCCCGGCTTGGTCGGACACGCCGGTCGCGGCCGGTGCGGGGTCGGGGAGGGCTTCGAGCCTGCCCGCCGCGGCGCGCAGCACCTGCACGGCCGTCCGGACGTTCCCCGCCTGGCCGTGCAGCAGGGCTTTCTGGATAAGGATGCGGCAGATCTCGCGAGCATCGAGGGATGTCTGGCCGCCGCCCTCGCCCAGGAAGTCGAAGCCGGAGCCGAAGCGAAGGTCGGGGCGGAAGCCCAAGAGCGCGAGGGCGCGGTCGAGCAGGCGCCCGGCCTCGGTCAGCCGTCCCTGGCCGGCGCGCAACTCCGCCTCGAGCGCCAGCATCTCCGCTTCTTGCCGGTCCAGGCCGGAGCCCCGGCGCACGGTCTCGCTCACCGACTCGCGGAAGAGCAGCTCGGCACGGGCAAACGCCAGCTCGGACCCCACCGCGTCGCCGGCGAGCCGCCGCGCGTTGCCGGAGTGAGCCCAGGCCCAGGCGCAGAGGGCGTGGACGTATGCGCCGCCGCAGAGACGGGGGTCCAGCCGCTCGCAGGCGGCGACGGCCAGCTCGGCGAGCTCGAGTCCGCGCCCGCCGACCGGCCACCGCTGGGCTGCCTGCCTGCCGGTCTCGACCAGCAGCTCGCAGACGGGCGGGATCTGAAAGCGCTTCTCGCTCCACACCAGGCCCAAGCGGCCAGCCGGCGGATGGCGCAGCAGCTCCGCCACCAGCCGCGGCGCGCGCCGGCGCTCGGCGGCGACCCGTCTCTCACGCGCCTGGGCCGCGCGTGTCAGCCTGCCGAAAAGGTCGCGATAGCTGGCGCCATGCCCTGCTGGCTGGCCGTGCACCCGGTCCCCGGGGTCGGCGGCAGGCATGGCGGGAGCCTCGGCCGGAGAAGGATCGGGCGGATCGCCCAGGGCCCAGAGCTGGCTGGTGATCGCCACGCAGCGCGAACAGCCGGAAACCAGGTGACGCACCACCCGGCGCCGCTCGGCCGCGTCGAGATCGTTGCGCATGAGCTTCTCGAGCAGGGCCGGATCGGGGTGCCTGCCCGCGGGATCGGTCATTCGCCGGCTCCTTGCGCGAACAGGGGCAGGAGACGGAAGACAAAAATTGGGGTGTCAAGCGAAAACATCTTGTCACTCGAAACAACTCTAATCGGGCGCCGATCCTGTTGTCAAGTAATAAACGATCGCACTCAGAGAACGTGTTTGTTGATCTAAGTCATTTGGACACAATTGTTTGCGCTTGCCAGAAAGTTACCAAGAGGATACATTCCCGCGCATGTCAATCTTCCAAGGTCTGGGCCGGGCTCTCCGCTGGCTGCGCGAGCGCCAAGGCAAGCGTCAGTACCAGGTGGCCGACGGCGCCGGAATCACCAAGGCGATGCTGTCCGCCTACGAGACCGGCAAACAGAAGCCCTCCCTGGATACGTTGGAGAAGATTCTCGTCGCCCTGGCGAGCGACCTCAACGATCTCCACAATGCGCTGCAGATCGTCAACGAACGGCCGGAGGCCATACGCCGGGCCGGCGCGCAGCGCGAGCCCGCGAGCGCAGGCGCCCCCCAGGGCCTGCACGGCTCTGGCGAGGGCACCCAACTGGACGGGAGCCTCTACGACATCCTCGGAGTGGAACGCCCGTTGCCGCCCAAGGAGGAGCAAGCGCTCTCCGAGATGCTGGGCGGCTTCCACAAGCTGCTCCGCTACATGCACGAGAAGCTGGCCGGGCCGCCCGACGAAGAGAGCGAAGACTAAGCGCCACTGACCTTTGCCGCTCTGCCAGCCGGACGACCGCCGCGTTTTCTCGCGGGCGCCCGGCCGCGGCGCAATCTGCCGCATTCCTGCCGAAATGAGGGGAAGCCTGCTAGCGCTAGACCGGCAGCAGACCGTAACGCAGCACGATCAGGCCGGCCAGCACGTACATCAGCCAGTGCACTTCGCGGCCGCGCCGCGCCGCCAGCTTGACCAGGGCATAGACCACGATGCCCGCGGCCAGGCCATGCGAGATATTAAAGGTCAGCGGCATGAGCAGCGCGGTGAAGAAGGCGGGGGCCGCCTCGGTCAGATCCGACCAGTCGATCTCGCGCACCGCCCGCACCATCATCGTGCCCACCAGGATCAGCGCCGGCGCGGTGACCGGGTTGCCGCCGCCGGCGGAGGCCTGGCCGACCAGGCCGACCAGCGGCGTGAAGAACAGCGAGACGAGCAGGAGCGCGCCGGTGACCAGGCTCGCCAGGCCTGTCCGCGCTCCGACGCCGATCCCCGCCCCGCTCTCGATGTAGGAGGTCACCGGCGAGGTGCCGCACAAGGCGCCCCCGACCATGCCCAGCGCGTCGGCGGCCAGGGCGCGCTCGATGCGCGGCAGCTCGCCGCCGCGCAGCAGCCCCGCCTGGTGGGCCAGCCCCATCAGCGTTCCCAGGGTGTCGAACAGGGCAAAAAACAAGATCACCAGCATGAGCGGCACATAGGTAAGCTTGAGCGCTCCGAGGAGGTCGATGGACAGGCCGGGCAGGGCAAGGTCCGGCAGGCTCCAGACCGCCGCCGGGGGGTGGACGACGCCGGCGGCCAGCGCCGCGCCGAGCGTCGCGACCAGGCCCCAGAAGATGGCCGTTTGCACCCCGGCGGCGAGCAGGGCGAGGGTCACCGCGAGACCGAAAAGGGTGAGCAGCGCGGGGGCGGCGCGCAGGTTGCCGATCGCCACCATCGTGTTGGCGTCGGCGCGCACCAGCCCGCCGTGCTGCAGCCCGATGAAGGCGATGAAGAGCCCGATGCCCACCGCGCCGGCGAGCTGGAGCACCGGCGGCACGGCGCGCACCAGCACCCGGCGCGCGCCGGTCACGGTCAGCAGGACGAACAGCAATCCGCTCCAGAAGACCAGGCCGAGCGCCGTCTGCCAGGGGACCCCGGCGCCCAGGCACACGCTGTAGGCGAAGAAGGCGTTCATCCCCATACCCGGCGCCAGGGCGATCGGGTAGTTGGCGAGAAAGGCCATCAGCAGGGTGGCGAGCCCCGCCGAGACGCAGGTCGCGACGATCGCCCCGCCGAGCGGTATCCCCGCCGCGGTGAGGAAGACCGGGTTGACCACCAGGATGTAGGCCATGGTCAGGAAAGTCGTCACTCCGCCCACGACCTCCTGCCCGGGCGTCGACCCGGCGGCCCGCACATGGAAGAGCCGTTCGAGCATGCAGTGGTCTATCTTAGCCGCGGCGCGCCCCGGCGCGCCGGCACGCCGCGGGTGCCGGTCTGACGGAGTGCCGGTGTGTCGCTACCGTGCTGGCGCGACTCTTGCGGGTGGCGAGGTGGCGCACGGCCCGGACGCGGCGGGCGAAAGCGAGGGGGGAGGATCAGGATGCGGCGGCGCAGTTTCGGACCCACGGGCGCGCAGGTTCCGGTCGTCGGACAGGGAACCTGGAACATGGAGCGAGACGACCGCAAGGCTGCCATCGCGTCCCTGCGGCGCGGCCTCGACTTGGGGCTGACTCACGTCGACACGGCCGAGCTCTACGGCGACGGCAAGGTCGAAGAGATGGTCGGCGAAGCCATCGCCGGCCGGCGCGAGGAGGTCTTCCTGGTCAGCAAGGTGCTGCCCCAGAATGCCTCGCGCCGCGGAACGGTGGCGGCTTGCGAGCGCTCGCTGCGGCGCCTGCGCACAGATCGGCTCGACGTCTACCTGCTGCACTGGCCCGGCGATCATCCGCTCGCCGGCACCATTGCCGCGTTCGAGGAGCTGGCCGCCGCCGGCAAGATCGGCGCCTGGGGATTGAGCAACTTCGACACAGGGGATCTGGATGCGGCGCTCGCGCTCGGCGTCGCGGGCGAGGGCCGCATCGCCTGCGACCAGGTTTTCTACCACCTCGCGGAGCGCGCCGTCGAGCACCGCGTGCTCCCCTTCTGCGAGCGGCGCCGCATCGCCGTGGTGGCTTACAGCCCGTTGGGCTCCGGCAGGTTCCCGTCGCCCTCCAGCCGGGGCGGCCGCGTGCTCGCCGAGATCGCCGGCCGGCGCGGCGCCTCGCCGCGCGCCGTGGCCCTGGCCTTCCTGCTGCGCTCGGAGTCGGTCTTCGTCATTCCCAAGGCCGCCCGCCCTGAGCACGTCGAGGACAACGCTGCCGCCGGCGCCCTCGACTTCGACCCGGACGAGGTCCGCCGCATCGACGAGGCCTTCCCGCGCGGCAAGCCGAAGGCCGAGCTGCCGACGCTCTAATCCCACTGCCGGCCCGGGAGTATGATCGCCGGCGGTCGTCCTGAGGCGGGCTGAGGCGGGGCCGGAGGTGCGGCAATGACGTACCGGGTGAAGATCTACGAGAACTCTCACTACATGGACGAGAGCGAGAGCCATTGGCTCCCCCGGGAGCTCTCGGATTGTGAATCGGCCGTGGCCGCTTGCCGGCAGATCGTCGACGACTTCCTGCTCGACAACCATCGACAGGGGATGTCGGCGGACGACCTGTGGCGGCTTTACACCTCGTTCGGAGAGGATCCCTTCATCACGCCGCCGGACTGCGCTTTCTCCGCCTGGGACTATGCCCGGCGGCGTTGCCGTGAGCTCTGCCCTGCCGTGGAGGAGCCATGACGGTGCCGCTCGGCGCGGAGGTCTTCGCGGCGGCCTATTCCCGCGTCGCGCCACACATCCACCAGACGCCGCTGCTGTCGTCGCGGTCGTTGAGCGAGCTGACGGGGTTCGAGGTCCGCCTCAAGGCCGAGGTCTTCCAGCGCACAGGGTCGTACAAGATCCGCGGCCCGCTCAACAAGCTGCCGCGGCTTAGCGACGACGAGCGCCGGCGCGGCGTGGTCTGTTCGTCGGCGGGCAATCATGCGCAGGGCGTCGCGCTGGCGGCGCGCATCCACGGCATCCAGGCCGTGGTGGTAATGGCGGAGAACGCGACGCCGTCGAAGGTCGAGGCGACGCGCGCCTACGGCGCCGAGGTCGTGCTGCACGGCACGATCTGGGACGAGGCCAACGAACGAGCCCGCGCGCTGGTGCGCGAGCGCGGCCTCACCTATGTGCATCCGTTCGACGACCTCGAGCTCATCGCCGGGCAGGGGACCGTCGGCCTCGAAATCATCCGCGACTGGCCGGACGTCGAGGTCGTCGTGGTGCCGATCGGCGGCGGCGGGCTGATCTCCGGCGTGGCCATGGCGGTCAAGGCGGTCAACCCCGCGGCCAGGATCATCGGCGTCGAATCGTCGGGCGCCCCGGGCATGCGCGACAGCGTCGCGGCCGGCAAGGTGGTGACCCTCGACCGCGTGGACTGCGTCATCGACGGATTGCGGGTCAAGCGCGTGGGAGAGACGACCTTCGAGGTCGTCCGCAAGTACGTCGACGAGATCGTCACGCTGCCGGACGAAGAGATCTTCGCGGCGATGCTCTGGGTCATGTCGCGGGCCAAGCTCGTCGTCGAGGGCGCCGCCGCCGCTCCGGTAGCCGCTCTCCTGCACGGCCTGGTACGCGCGCCCGCGGGCGCCCGGGTGGCGTGCGTGCTGAGCGGCGGCAACGTCAACCTCGATCAGCTCCGCGGCCTGCGCTGGAACTGACCGGCGCGGAGGGTGACGCGCCGGCGCGCGCGCCGGTATGCTGCGGCCGTGTCGCTTGCCGCGGGCCAGGTCTCGGCCGGATTCTCCCTAGGGCGATTCGCCTCCCGCCATTACCGGCTGTGCGCGCTCCTCGTCCTGGCGCTCATGGCCTGCAACGTCTTCCTGGGACTCGCCACCAGCACCGTCAACGACTACGACGAGGCACGCTACGGCGTCTCGGCCTTCGAGATGCAGCAGCAGCGGGACTTCGTCGTCACCACCTATGCCGGCAAGAAGGAGCTGTGGTCGCTCAAGCCGCCGCTCGGCTACTGGTTGATGGCCTTGTCGTTCTCGCTTTTCGGCGGCTCCGCGCTCGCTCTGCGCCTCCCTTCCGCGCTCTGCGCGCTGGCCGCCGTGGCCGTCACCATGGGCTGGGCGCAACGCCGGTTCGACCGCAGGCTGGCGATCCTCTCGGGATTGATCCTTGCCACTACCTTCGGCTTCCTCAGCCATCACGGAGCGCGCAGCGGCGATTTCGATGCCTGTCTGACGCTCATCCTCCTGCTGGTGGCCGTGCGGCTGCCCGGGCTCGCGGAGTCGCCTTGGCGGGTGCTCTCCGTCGCCGCTCTCTTCGCCTGCGGCTTCCTGCTCAAGGGGTTCGCAATCGTGCCGATGGCGGTGGTGGCGGGCGCCTACGTGCTGTGGACCGGAGCCTGGCGCCGGCAGCGGCTCGTCCCATGCCTCGCGGCCGCCGGCCTCTTCCTCGTCATCACCGGCGCCTGGGCCCTCGCCCGCTGCCTGGCCGACGGCTCGGCGGATTTCCTCGTCCGCATGTTCAAGGAGGACGTCCTCGCACGTTCGACCGCGATCGTCGACAAGAGCAGCTCCTCCCCTCTCGGCTACGTGACCGCGCTGTTCGACCGCTTTGCCCCGTGGCCGCTCTTGATCCTCGCGGCCGCCGGCGTGGCGGGGCGGGCCGGCCTTCGCCGCCGCCAGGCCGCGGCGCTCCTCGTGCTCTGGGTGGCCATTCCGCTGGCCATCATCTCGCTCGTCCGCACGCAGCACCACTGGTATCTCGACCCCCTCTATCCGCCGCTCGCGATGCTCGCCGCCGGCAGCGCTCTCTTCCTGGTGAAACGCTCGCCGCCCCGCCTGCGCACGGCGGCTCTCGCCGGCCTGGTGGCGCTGCCCCTGGCGCTGTGCGAAGGGCGGCTCCTGGCGAGGGTGCTGGTCAAGGAGCCGATGTCCGCGGACCAGCGCTTCCTCGCCGCGCTCCGGCCGAGCTCGACGGGCGGCTGCCGCGAGATCCGCTCCACATTCCAGCTGCTGTACTCGGAGCGCTTCCTTCTCGAGGTGGTCGATGGGTTCGCGGTCGCAGAGCCGGTGGCCGCGCGGCCGGCGGCCGCCCGCTTGCCGGACGAGACGTGCCTGCTGGTCGGCAAGCGTGCCTGGCGCCTCCCGCCCTCGCCGCCCGCGGAGCGGCTGCCGGCCAGGGAGCACCTGCTGGCCGAGAGCGCAAGCTACGCGCTCTACCGCAGCGCGGCTCGCCCCGTCTCTCCCGTGACCCAGTGGTGGCACCGCTTGTGCAGTCAAGCGCCCAACGAGGCCTGCCCAGGGTGGCAGGAGTAAGGATCGCGAATCATGAAACGCAGGCAACTCCTCATCGTCGCCCTCGTCGTCGCTCTCGGGGTCGCCTCCTTGGCTGCCGGCTGCAACTGGCGCTCGAGCTCCGAGCCCGAGACGCGGGACAGCCTTTCGCTGTCCAGCATCGATCCGCCCGGCGGCACCAGGCTGGCCCCGGGCGGCCCCGTAACCTTTACCGCCTTCGTCGACTACCAGCTGTTCAGCCAGAACGTCCTCTCAGGCGACCGCGGCACGATCACCATGGACATCGAGGATCAGGACGGCCGCGATCTCGACGTCGAGGTGCGCAAGACGGTCAACCACGGGCGGGGCTCGACGAGCCTTTCCGACCGCGTCACGGTGCCCGCCACCGGAGTCAGCCAGGTCAAGGTGACCCTCAGCCTCATCCCCGACGCCCTCAACGCCCCGGCAGTCGTCTCGGTGGTGGCAAGCTATCCCGTCGGCAATTAGCGCTCCCCGAGCAGCTCGCGCAGGCGTTCCGCCAGGGCTTCCACCCCGGCTCTCAGGATGGTCCGATGGTCTCCCGGCACCTCGAAGACCTTCAAGCCGCCGTCGAGCAGCTCGCCCCAGCCCAGCGTGGGGTCGTCCTCGCCCATCGCCGCCAGGCGCGCGGCGGCGCGGAAGAGGTGGAGCTTGCCGCCATAGGGGCGCGGCCAGTAGCTCGCCAGCGAGCGGCGATTGGCGCTGAAGCGGGTGAAGATGCGGCGCAGCTCGGCGAGCTCGAGGTCCGGCGGCAGCAGGCCGACCCGCCGGCCGAGGTCGAGAGCGATCGCGAGCGCGGCGTCCACGTCGAGACCGGAGGGATCGACCGGCGGCAGCTCGAGATCGGGAGGGATCTCGACTTCCCCGCCATGGAGCTGCTCCAGGGCGGTGGCGAAAAGGGTCACCATTTCGGCCGCGCTGCGCTCGCGCTCGCCGGCCCACCGCGCAGGCGAAGCGGCGTCGATCACCGCCAGCACCTCGGTCTTCTCTCCTTGGGCCTCGAGCTGGCGCGCCATCTCGTAGGCCACAATGCCTCCCATCGACCAGCCCGCGAGCCTGTACGGCCCGTGCGGCTGAACCGCGCGCAGGGCGGCGATGTAGAGCGCCGCCATCTGTTCGACCTCCTCGATCGGCGGATCGGGCGATTGCAGGCCGTAGACCGGCTGCTCGGCGCCCAGGCGGCGCGCCAGCTCGCGGTAGGAGACGACCTCGCCGCCCACGGTATGGACGCAAAAGAGCGGCCGCCGGCCGGGGAGGCCTGCCTGCAGTGGCACCAGCACGCCTCGCGCGAGCCCGGCTCCGGCGGCCACCCCAACCTTCTCTGCCGCGAACGCATCGTGCGCCGCGAGCCGCGCCGCGGCTCCGGCGTGCCGCTCGCGCAGGTGGCCCGCCAGCGCCGCCACCGTTGGATGATCGAAAATCGTCACCACGTGGACCACCTCCCCCAGGGCTTCCTGGAGCCGATGGGTGAGGATCGCGCTGGTGATCGAGGTGCCGCCGAGCTCGAAGAAGTCATCGCCGGTGCCGATCTCGCGGCTGGCCGCCAGCCCCAGGACATCGCGGAACTGGCCGGCGAGGAAACGCTCCAGCGGGGTGCGCGGCGGCTCGCCCCCCGCCGGCGCGGCGCCGGCGGCCTCCGGCGCCGGGAGCGCGCGGCGGTCGATCTTGCCGTTCTCGGTGAGGGGGAAAGCCTCCACGCGGACGAACGCCGCGGGAAGCATGTAGTCGGGCAGCCGCGTGGCCAGGGACCGCCGTAGACCGGCGACTGCCGCGGCCTGGGCCGCCTCGCCACCCTCCGCGGCCCCCGCACCCTCCACCGTACGGGCCGGACCGGCACCCTCGGCGCCGGCGGCCGCCGCGGCGCTCTCCACCTCCCCCGACCAGTAGGCCACCAGGCGGCGCTCGCCGCCGGGGCCGTCGTCGCGCACCAGCACCACCGCCTCGCGCACGCCCGGCAGTGCCGCCAGCGCGGCCTCGATCTCCCCCGGCTCGACGCGGAAGCCGCGGATCTTGACCTGCCGGTCGGCGCGGCCGAGGTATTCGAGGTCGCCCCGGGGGGTGCGGCGGGCGAGGTCCCCCGAGCGGTAGAGGCGCGCCCCGGCCGGCCCCGCGCGGGAGCCGGCGAAGGGATCGGGCACGAAGCGCTCGGCGGTGAGGTCGGGCCGCCCGAGATAGCCCTGCGCGAGTCCGGCGCCGCCGACGTGGATCTCGCCCGGTACGCCGATCGGCACGGGCTGCAGCCAGGCGTCGAGCAGGTGGACGGAGAGGTCCGGGATGGTCTCGCCGATCAGGCTGCCGCCGCCGAGGTCCGCCGTCCGCACCTCCCGGCGGGTCACGTGCACGGTGGTCTCGGTGATGCCGTACATGTTGACCAGCCGCGGCCGCTCGTCGCCGTGGCGGGCGAACCAGGGCGCCAGGCTCGCCGGCTCCAGCGCCTCGCCGCCGAGGATCACCCAGCGCAGGGCGAGCTCGGGGACCGCGCCGCCGCCTCCGGCCGCCTCCGCCCACAGAAGCTGGCGGAAGGCGGACGGGGTCTGGTTGAGCACCGTCACCCGCTCCTCGCCCAGGAGGCGGAGGAAATCGGCAGGTGAGCGGCTCAGCCAATAGGGCACCACGACCAGTCGGCCGCCGTGCAGAAGGGCCCCCAATAGCTCCCAAACCGAGAAATCGAAAGCCGGGGAATGGAAGAGGGTCCAGACGTCGCCGGGCCCGAAGCCGAACCAGTTCGCGGTGGCGGTGAAGAGGCGCTCGACGCCGGCGTGCGACACCACCACTCCCTTCGAGCGGCCGGTCGAGCCGGAGGTGTAAATGACGTAGGCCGGCAGCTCCGCCTCGTCCGGCGCGGCCAGGCGCTCGCCGCTCCGGCGCTCGATCGCGCCGCGCTCGACGTCGAGGCGGACCACCGGGATCGGGCCCAGGGCGAGACTGGCGCCCGGCTCTCCCGCGGTCACCAGCAGCGAGGCGCCGCTGTCCTCCAGGATGAAGGCGAGACGCTCGGCCGGCGAGGCGGGATCGAGCGGCACATAGGCGGCGCCCGCCTTGAGCGCGGCGAAGATGGCGACCACCATCTCGGCCGAGCGCTCCAGCGCCAGCGCCACCCGATCGCCCGGCCGCACGCCGGCCGCGTGGAGGTGGCGGGCCAGCCGGTTGGCGCGCCGGTCGAGCTCGCGGTAGGTGAACAGCTCGCCCGCCGCCGTCAGAGGCTCGCCGGCCGCCCCCGGCACCGAGAGGGCCGCAGCCTCCGGCGCGCGGTCCACCCAGGTCTCGAACCGGCGGTGCAGGCATCTCCGGCCGCGCTCCGCCGCGCCGGCGCCCGCGTCCCCACCCGGGTTCCACTCGACGAGAAGCTGGTGGCGCTCGGCCCGGCACAGCAGCGGCAGCTCGGAGCAGCGCCGGCCGGGCTCGTCGATCCAGGCCTCCAGAAGCCGGGTGAACTGCCCCGCCAGGCGGGCCATGGTCGGCTCGTCGAAGAGGTCGGCGTCATAGCGGAACGCCCCGCCGACCTCTCCCGCCGCCGCGAACAGGTGGACGACGAGATCGAACTTTGCGGCCTCGACATCCACCTCGAACGGCGCCATGGCGAGCTCCGGCGCTTCCTGCCCGGCCGGCGCGCCGGCGGCGGGGGGCGGCGCCGGCGCGGGCAGTCGCGTCTGGAGCTGGAAGACGACGCGCAGCAGCGGCGGCCGGTGCGGATTGCGCGGCAGGCCCAGCTCGTCGACCAGCTTTTCGAAGGGGACGTCCTGATGCGCGATGGCGCCGAGCACCGTGTCGCGGGAGCGGGCGATGAGGGCCGGGAAGTCGGGATCTCCCGCCAGCTCGGCGCGCAGCACCAGGGTATTGACGAAGAACCCGATCAGCCCTTCGATCGCGGTCGACGAGCGGTTGGCGGCGGGCATCCCCACCGGCACCTCGCTCTGCCCGGTGGCGCGCGCGAGCCAGGCGGCGAAGGCGGCGAAGAGCGCCATGAAAAGCGTCGCGTTCCCCTGGCGCGCCAGGCGGCCCAGCCGCTCGGTAGGGCCTGCCGGCAGCCCCCAGGGCCGGCTGCCACCGCGGCCGGAGGGGGCCGGCGGTCGCGGCCGGTCGGCCGGCAGCTCGAGGGGAGCGAGGCCGGAGAGCTGACGCCGCCAGTAGCCGACCTGCCCGGCCAATGTCTCCCCGGCGAGCCACTGCCGCTGCCAGACCGCGTAATCGGCGTACTGCACCGGCGGCTCGGGAAGGAGAGAGGGCCGGCGGCCGGCGGCGGCCGCGTAGAGGTGGACCATCTCGGGGACGAGCACCTCGGTGAGCGACCAGCCGTCCGAGGCGATATGGTGGGTGCTCCACAGCGCGACGTGGTCCGCGGCCGCCAGGCGCAGGAGCAAGGCGCGTAGCAGCGGCCCGCGCCGGAGGTCGAACGGCAGCGCGGCGGCAAGGCGCACGATCCTCCGCGCCTCCCGAGGGCCGGCGGCGGCAGGCAGCCGCGAGAGGTCGATCACCGCCTGCGGCGGCCCCGGGAGCGGCCAGGGCTGGATCTCCTGCACGGCGCCCGTGGCGGTGGCGCGGAAGGTGGTGCGCAGCGCCTCGTGACGGCGCAGCAGCTCGCCCACGGCGGCGGCAAGGGCGCCCGCATCCAGCCGGCCGGCGAGCCGCACCGCGGTCGCCATGTTGTAGATCGGGCTCGCCGGCGCCAGGAGGTGGAGGAACCAGAGCCGCTCCTGGGCGAAGGAGAGCGGCAGCGGCCCATCGCGCGGCACCCGGCGGACCGGCGGCGGCGGCGCGCCGCGGGCGCCGGAGATGTCCTGCGCGCGCCGCGCGCGCTCGATCCACGCCGCCAGCTCCCGCACCTTCGAGGCCTCGAAAATCACCCGCAACGGCAGCTCGAGCGCGAACGCCTCGCGCACGCGCGAGACGAGCTGGATGGCGAGCAGCGAGTGGCCGCCCAGGGCGAAGAAGTCGTCGTCGAGGGCGGCGCCGTCCAGGCGCAGCAGCTCGGCCCATATCCCGGCGAGCCGCTTCTCCACCGCGCTCCGCGGCGCCGCCCCCGCGGCGCCTGCCGCGCCGCCCGCACCGTCCGCCGATGGCCGCCGCGGCGCCGGCAGCGCCCGCCGGTCCACTTTGCCGTTGGGGGTGAGCGGCAGCGACGGCAGCTCGACGAAGGCGGCCGGCACCATGTAGTCGGGCACGCGCGCGGCGAGGAACGGCCGCAGCCGGCCGGCGAGCCCCGGCGCCGCCGCGGGCTCGGGGACGACGTAGGCCGCCAGGTAGCGCTCCCCCCCGTCCTCGCACGCCACCACCACCGAGTCGCGGACCCCGGCGAGGCGCCCGATCGCCGCCTCGATCTCCCCCGGCTCGATGCGGAAGCCGCGGAGCTTGATCTGGTCGTCGGCGCGGCCGGCGAAGACGGCCTCGCCGTCCGGCCGATAGCGCCCCAGGTCGCCGGTGCGGTAGACGCGGTCCTCCGCCCGGCCGGTGAACGGGTTCGGGCGGAAGTGCTGCCGCGTCAGCGCCTCGTCGCCCAGGTAACCGCGGGCAAGGTGGGGGCTGCGCAGCCAGATCTCGCCCAGCTCGCCGATGCCGGCCAGGCGCTCGGCGGCGTTGAGCACCAGGATCTGCGCGTCCTCCATGCCGCGGCCGAGCGGCAGCACCTGGCGCGCCCGCTGACCGGCGGCGCCCGCGCCGGAGTCGACCACGTGGAAACCGAGGGCGCGCTGGGTCTCGGTGCTGCCGTAGAGGTTGACGCAGGCCGCTCCCGGCGCCAGGCGGCGGATGCGGTCCACGTCGAGGCGGGTGAGCACGTCTCCCACCAGGAAGACCCAGCGCAGCGAGGGAATGCGCGGCGCCGCCGCGCCGTCCCTCGGCGGCTCGGTCAGTACCTGGCCGAGCGCCGGCGTCAGGTTGGCGACGGTGATCCCCTGCTGCGCCGCCCACGCCGCCAGCCGGCCCGGCACGAAGATTTCCTCGGGGTCGGGAGCGCAGAGCGTGGCGCCGGTGGCGAGCGCGGTGAAGAGATCGCGCTGCAGCGGATCGTGCGCCAGTCCGGAGAGCAGGCTGTAGCGGTCCGCCGCGTCGAGCCCGAAGCGCGCGCACTGCCAGGGGAGGAAGTGGGACAGCGGGCCGTGGCGCCCGAGGATGCCCTTGGGCGCGCCGGTCGAGCCGGAGGTGAAGGCGACGAAGGCGAGGTCGTCGGGGCCGCTCGCCGCCGCCTCGCTCGCCGGCGGCAGCGCCGCGAGCAGCCCCGCCGCCGCCGCCGGGCCGCCGCCGGGCAGCACGACGCGGGCGAGCAGGCGCCCCTCCCGCTCCCAGCCGCCGAGCAGCTCCTCGACCGCTGCCGGGGGCGGCCCGGCCGCGGCCAGCGCGAGCCAAGCCCGCGGCTCGGCCATGCGCAGGATCTCCACCAGGCGCGCCGCCGGGTAGGCCGGGTCGAGGAGGACGAAGGCGCCGCCCGCGGCGAGTGCGCCGAGCACTGCCCAGGCGAGCGGCGCGCTGCGATGGGCCCAGATCGCCACCCGCTCCTCCGGCTCCAGGCCGGCCTCGCGCAGGCGCGCCGCGAGGCTGAGGGCCGCCGCGGCGAGATCGCCGTAGCTCCAGCTCCCCCGCGGATCGATGACCGCCGTGCGCCCGGGATCGCGGCGGGCCTGCGCCAGGAAAAGCTGGTGCACCGCGCCATGCCACGCGGCGCCCAGCGGCCGGCAGGGGTCGGGCAGGACGGCGGCGGCTTCGGGCGTCACCAGCGACACCGTGCCGAGGCGCTCGCCGGAAGCGCCGGCGGCCCACTCCAGGACCGCCCGGTACTGGCGCAGCAGCTCCTCCATGCGCGGGGCGTCGAAGAGGTCGGCGTTGTAGACCAGCCGGACCTCGATCGCCTCCGCCGCCTCGCCAACGTAGAGGGTGAGGTCGAACTTCGACTCCGCCCGCGGGGCGGGGCCCGCCTCGATCTCCAGCTCGGGCAGCGCGGGCAGAGCGGGGCCGCCGGGGTCGGCGGCCGCCTCGCCGGGCAGGTTCAGCATGTTGAAGAAGACCTGGAACACCGGGGTGCGCGACAGGTCGCGCTCCGGCTTGAGCTCGGCGAGCAGCGCCTCGAAGGGGACGTCCTGGTGCGCGAAGGCGCCCAGCGTCGTCTCGCGCACGCGGCCCAGCAGCTCGCGGAAGCTCGGGTTGCCGCCGAGATCGGTGCGCAGGGCGAGGGTGTTGAGGAAAAAGCCGATCAACTCCTCGGTCTCGACATGGCGGCGCCCGGCGATGGGGGAGCCCACCACCACGTCGTGCTGCCCGGAGAGGCGCGAGAGCAGCGCCTGGAAGGCCGCGAGCAGGGTCATGAACAGGCTCGCCCCCTGCTCGCGCGAGAGCCGCCGCAAGGCGTGCGCGGTCGCCGCCGGCACGCGCAGCAGCCCCTCTCCGCCACGGAAGGTCTGCACCGGCGGGCGCGGGCGGTCGGCGGCAAGGTCGAGCGGTGCCGGGCTGCCTCCCAGCTTGCCGCGCCAGTAGGCGAGCTGCGTCTCGAGCTCCTCGCCGCGCAGCCACTCGCGCTGCCAGAGGGCGAAATCGCCGTACTGCACCGGCAGCGCCGGCAGCGGCGAGGGGCGGCCGGCGCGGAAGGCGGCGTAGAGCACCAGCAGCTCGCGGTGCATCACCGCCGCGGACCAGCCGTCGGAGACAATGTGATGGACGACCTCCACGAAGAGGTGGAGGTCGGCCGCGAGCGCGAGCAGCGCGGCGCGCATGAGCGGGCCGGCCGCCAGGTCGAAGGGGGCGGAGAGCGGAACCCCGGCGACGCGCTCGGCCTCCGCCTCGCGGACCGCTTCGCCGAGCGACGAGAGGTCGACGACCGGCAGCGGCAGCCGCAAGCTCGCGGCGATGCGCTGCACCGGCCGGCCGGCCACCTCGCCGAAGGTCGTGCGCAGCGCCTCGTGCCGGCGCACGATCTCGTCGAGCGCGCGCGCCAGCGCGGCGACGTCCAGGCGCCCGCGCAGACGCAGGGAGCCGCCCATGTTGAACGCGGTGTTGCCCGGCTGCAGGCGGTCGAGGAACCAGAGGCGCTCCTGGGCGAAGGAGGCGGGAAGCGGCTCGAGACCCGGCGGCCGCGGCGTCACCCGCATCCGCGCCGCGCCCAGCGGGGGAGCCGCCGCCACCGTTGCGGCGAGGTCGCCGAGGAGCGGACGCTCGAACAGCCGGCGGATGGGAAGGTCGACGCCGAAGACGGCGCGCACGCGCGAGGCAAGCCTGGTGGCGAGCAGAGAGTGCCCGCCGAGGGCGAAGAAGTCGTCCTCCAGGCTCACCTCCGCGACCCCCAGCACCTGCCGCCAGAGCTCCGCCATCGCCTTCTCCACGGGGGTGCCCGGCGGCGTCGCGGCGCCGGCCCCATCGGCAGTGGGCCCGGCGGCCCCGGCAACTCCGACGGCCCCGCCGGCCTCGCCAGACGCCGCCGCGAGCGCACGGCGGTCCAGCTTGCCGCTCGCCATCAGGGGCAGCGCGGACAGCACGGCGAAGGAGCTGGGGACGAGGTGACCCGGGAGCCGCTCGGCGAGGAAGGCGCGCAGCTCCGCCGGCGCCGGCGGGCTCGCCGCCTCCGCGGGCACCACGCAGGCGAACAGTGAGCCGTCGCCCGCCGCGTTCCGGCGCACCGCCACCCCGGCCGCGCGCACGCGGGGATGGGCCGCGAGCGCGGCCTCGATCTCGCCCGGCTCGACGCGGAATCCGCGCACCTTGACCTGCGCGTCGAGGCGCCCGGCGAACTCGATTGTGCCGTCGGGCAGGACGCGGGCGAGGTCGCCGCTGCGGTACAGGCGCGCCCCGCGCGCGCCGAACAGCGCGGCGAAGGGATCGGGCACGAAGCGCTCCGCGGTGAGCTCCGGGCGGGCCAGGTAGCCGCGCGCCGGTCCGCTGCCGCCGAGGAGAAGCTCGCCGATCCCTCCCACCGGCACCGGCCGCAGCTCGCGGTCGACGACATAGGCGCGCTGCCCGGCGAGCGGGCGTCCGATCGGCACCTGCCGCCGGCCGGCGATGGGGTCGGGCGTTCCCGGATGCTCGTGGTGGAGCGGCGCCACCGTCGCCTCGGTCGGGCCGTAGGCATTGATCAGCCGCACCCCCCGGCCGGGGCCGCGGCCCCAGGCGGTCCACCACTCGGGCAGCGCCGGCTCGCCGCCGAAGACGATCGCGCGCACCCGTGGGGGCAGCGCCGCCTCACCGGCCGCGAGCGCCGCCGCCAGCTGGTGCCAGTAGGCGGTGGGCAGGTCGAGGACGGTGATGCGCTCCGCCGTGCAATCGGCGAAGAATCGCAACGGCGCCTCGGCCGGCCCGAGCCGGGGAACCACCGCCGCCCCGCTGCAGAGGGGAGCGAAGATCTGGACCACGCTGGCGTCGAAACCGAGCGCGGCGAAATGCATCTCGCGGTCGCCGGGGCCCAGGCCGAGATCCCGCGCGGCGGCGAGCACGTGCTCGACCGCCGAGCCGTGGCGGACGGCGACCCCCTTGGGAGCGCCGGTCGAGCCCGAGGTGTAGATCACGTAGGCGAGGTTGTCGGCCGCGACGGCCGCAGGGGGCGGCGCCGCGCTCGCCGCGGCCAGCCGCCGCCGCTCGCGGTCGAGCGCCACCACCGGCACCGCGGCGAGCGCGGCGCCGCCCTGGCGCGGCAGCAGCGCCTCCGGCAGCCGCTCGGCCAGGGCGCTCTCGGTTAGCAGCAGCGCCGGCCGCGCGTCGGCGAGCAGGAACCCCAGACGCTCGGCCGGCGTCTCGGGATCGATCGGCATGTAGGCGCCGCCGGCCTTGAGAATGCCGAGAACCGCCACCAACATGTCGAGCGAGCGCTCCACCATGAGCGCCACTAACACCTCGGGCCCGACCCCCAGGCCGCGAAGGTGATTGGCCAGCCGGTTGGCGCGCCGGTCGAGCTCGCCGTAGCTCATCTCGCGGCCGCCGGCGGCCAGCGCCACCGCCGCGGGGAGGCGCCGCGCCTGGGCCGCGACCAGATCGTGCAGGCAGGGAGCCGGAGCGGCGCCGGTGCCGGCAGCGGGGGCGGTGTCGTTCCACTCCAGCAACAGCTGGTGTCGCTCCGCCGCGGCCAGGGCGGGAAGGGCGCCCAGCGGCAGCTCGATCCCCTCCGCAAAGGCGCCCAGCAGCAGCTCGAGGTGGGCGAGCAGGCGGCGCGCCGTCGCCGCCTCGGTGCGGCGGTCGTGCGCCAGCCGCAGGGCGAGGCCGCCGCTTTCGCCGCGGCCGGGCAGCGCGGCGAGCGACAGAGGGTAATCGGTGCGGTCGCTGACCGTCACCTCGCCGACCGCGAGGTCGCCGGCGCCGGCGCCGAGCGACTCCTCGACCGGATAGTTCTCGAAGGCGACCAGGCTCCGGAAGAGCGGCTCGCCGGGCGGCACCGCGCTCCAGCGTTGGATCGCGGCGAGCGCGGCGGTCTCGTGCTGGCGGACCTCGAGCAGGCGCTTCTGGACCCCGGCCAGCCAGGCGCCGAGCGGCGCCGCCGCGGCGGCGGCAAGGCGGACCGGCAGGGTGTTGATGAACAACCCGATCATCGACTCGACGCCGGGCAGCTCGGCCGGCCGCCCGGAGACCACGGTGCCGAAGACGACGTCCGGCTCGCCGCCATGGCGGGCGAGGAGGAGGCCCCAGGCGCCCTGCACCACGGTGTTGAGCGTCAGGCCGCGCCGGCGCGCCAGGCCGGCGAGCCCGGCGGCCAGCGGCGGCGGCAGGCGCAGCTCCTGGCAGCGCGGCTCGCCGTCGTCGCCCGCCGGCAGCGCCGGCCGGTCGAGCGGCAGCCGCGTGGGCTCGGCGAAGCCGGCGAGCGCGCGCCGGAAGTAGTTCTCCGCCGCCGCCGCGTCCTGCCGCTCCGCCCAGGCGATGAAATCGCGGTAGGGACGGACGGCGGGAAGGTCCGCCGCCCGTCCGGCGAGCGCCGCCAGGTAGGAGGCGAACACCTCGTGGAAGATGGGCGAGAAGCACCAGCCGTCGAGCAGCAGGTGGTGGAAGCTCCAGACAAAACGGTGCCGGCGCTCGCCCAGCCGCAGCAGCGCGGCGCGCATCAGCGGCGGCCTCGTGAGGTCGAAGGGGCGCGCACGGTCGGCGGCCAGCCAGGCGGCGAGCCGCCGCGGCACCTCGCCGGACGGCACCTGCCGCCAGTCCTCGAACGTCCACGGCAGATCCACCCTGCGCCGCACCACCTGGAGCGGCCGCGCGAGCCCTTCCCAGGCGAAACCGGTGCGCAACGCCGGATGGCGATCGACGACCGCCTGCCAGGCGCGGGCGAAGGCGCCGTCGTCGAGCGTGCCGGTCAGCTCGGCGGTGAGGTGCTCGAAGTAGAGCTCGGAGCCGGGGGCGAAGAGCGCCGCGAACAGCATCCCCTCCTGGAGCGGCGCCAGGGGATAGACGTCCTCGACTGTGCCGTTCCCGGCGGCGGCGCCGCCGGCCAGGCCGAGGTCCGGAAGCCCGGACGGGGCTCGGCCGGCCGCCTCCGCCGACCGGGGAAAGACCCGGCCGGGCGCCTCCGTCACGGCGTCCGGCGCCGCGAGCGCGGCGAGCGCGGCGAGGTAGCCTTGCGCCAGCCGCTCGATCGTCGGCGCCCCGTGCAGGGAGGGGCTGTAGCTCCACACCACTCGCAGCTCGCCGCCGAGCACCCAGGCGTTGACCTCGATCGCGTGGCGCCGCGCCTGCCGCGGGCTCCGCTCCGGGCCCGCCGACTCCGGCGCCGGCGCCCAGCGCGCGGAGGCGCCGAGCACGCCGTCAAGCTGGCCCAGGTAGTTGAAGGCCACCTCGGGCTCGGGCGCCGCCGCCAGCCGCGTCGCTTCGTCGCCGCCGGCGAGGTAGCGCAGGAGGCCGTAGCCGAGGCCGCGTTGCGGGACGGCACGCAGCGTCGCCTGGACGGTCCTCAGCGCCTCGCCGGGAGGCGCCTGCGGCGCGGCGGCGAGCACCACCGGGAAAATGATGGTGAACCAGCCCACGGTGCGCGAGACGTCGACGTCGGGCGCCACCTCCTCGCGGCCGTGCCCCTCCAGGGCGATGCGCAGGCGGGTCTCGCCGCTCGCCGGCGCCGTCCAGCGCGCGAAGGCCTGTACCAGGGCGGTGAGCAGGAGGTCGTTGACCTCCGCCCGCCAGGCCGCCGGCGCCTCGCCGAGCAGCGCCCGAGTGGCGTCGCGGCCGAGCGAGGTCGTCAATGCGCCGACGTCGGCGCCCGCCGCGGCGCCGCCGCCTGGCGGGCCGCCGCCGTCGCGCGGCAGCGGCGCGGCCGCGGTGGGCGCCGACAGCCAGTAGGCCAGCTCGCCGCGCACCGCCGCCGAGCGGGCATGCTCGGCAAGCCGCTCCGCCCAGCGCTTCCACGAGGTGGTCCTCGCCGGCAGGGCGACCGGCCGGCCGGCAGCCGCCTGCCGGTGGGCGGTCTCCAGTTCGTCGAGCAGGAGGCGCCAGGAAACCCCATCGACGACGAGGTGATGGGCGGCGAGGAGCAGCCGCTCCGGCTCGCCGGCGGCGAGGACGAAGCGGACAGCGCGGAAAAGGGGGCCCGCGGCGAGGTCGAAGCCGGCCTGGAGCGCCGTGGCGGCCGCCTCCAGGGCGCCGGTGCGGCGCGCCTCGGGCAGCGCCGCGAGCTCGACCGTGGCGAGCAGGGCGCCCTTCTCGCGCGGCACGATCCAGGAGCGCCAGGCGCCGTCGCCGTCGGCGGCAAAGCGCAGCCGCAGAGCGTCGTGATGGGCGGTGAGCGCGGCCAGCGCGCGCCCGAGCGGCGCCGGCGCGAGCGGCTCGCGCGGCAGCAGCAGGAGGCTCTGGTTGAAGTGATGCGGAGCGACCGGGCGAGCGGCGAAGAACCAGCGCTGCACGGGAGTCAGCGGCACCTCTCCCGCGACCTCGCCCCCCGGCGCGGCGGCGGCGAGCGGCGCGGCGACCCTGGCGAGAGCCGCGATCGTCTGCTCCTCGAAGATTTGGCGCGGCGTCACCACCCACCCCGCCCGGCGCGCCCGCGCTACCACCTGGATGCTCAGGATGGAGTCGCCGCCGAGGCGGAAGAAGCTGTCGTGCACCCCCACCCGCTCGCGGCCCAGGACCTCTCGCCAGATGCCCGCCAGCACAGCCTCGACCGCGTCGCGCGGCGGCGTGCACTCTGCCGCCTCCGCCGGTGCCGGCCCGTCCGGCGCGGCGGCCGTGGCGGCGGCCGCGGCGGCGGACACCGCGGCGCGATCGAGCTTGCCCGACGGCGAGAGGGGCAGGGCGTCGAGCCAGACCAGCTCGGCGGGGACCATGAAGGCCGGCAGCCGGCCGGCGAGATCGGCGAGCACCGCCGCGGGGTCGAGCGGCGGCCGCGCGCCGTCGCGGGGCACGGCATAGGCCACCAGCCGCCGCTCCCGGCCGCCGTCGCGCACCGCCACCACCACCGCCTCGCGCACAGCCGGATGCCCGGCGAGGAGGGCCTCGATCTCGCCCGGCTCGACGCGGAAGCCGCGCACTTTGACCTGGCGGTCGACGCGGCCGAGGAAGTCGAGGCTGCCGTCCGGCAGGCGGCGGACCAGGTCACCGGTGCGGTAGAGGCGCTCGCCCGGGACCTCGCCGAACGGCGCCGGGACGAAGGCGGCCGCCGTCAGCTCCGGACGGCCGAGATAGCCCAGCGCGAGACCGGCGCCGGCGGCGAACAGCTCGCCGGGCACGCCGATCGGCGCCGGCTCGAGGTCGCGATCGAGCACCAGGACGCGGCCGTTGGCGATCGGCCGGCCGATCGGCACTCTGGCGCCGCCGGCGGGCGCCGGATCTCCCACCCGGTGGCAGGCAGTGAAGGTGGTGTTCTCGGTGGGTCCGTAGCCATTGACGAGCCGCAGGCCGGGCAGCTCGCGGCGCAGCCGCGCGACGTGCGGCGGTGACAGCACGTCGCCGCCGGCGAGCAGCTGCCGAAGCGGCGCAAGGGCCGCCGGCCGCTCGCCGGCGACCAGATGAAAGAGGCCGGCGCTCAGCCAGAGGGTCGTCACCCCGAGCTCCCGGATCGCCCGCTCGAGCCCGTCGACCGACAGCTCGCCCGGCGGCAGGATCGCCAGGCAGCCGCCGTTGAGCAGCGGCCCCCACAGCTCGAAGGTCGAGGCGTCGAAGGAAACCGGCGCCATCATCAGGAAGACCTCGTCCGGGCCGAGCTCGGCATAGCCGGTGCCGCGCACCAGCCGCACGACGGCGCGGTGCGAGACCGCGACTCCCTTGGGCCTTCCCGTCGAGCCCGAGGTGTAGATGACGTAGGCGAGGTCGTCGGAGCCGGCCCCGGCGGCCGCGACGCGAACGCCCCGGCCGCTCGCCCAGCCGCCCAGTGACTCGCCCGGTGCCTCGCCCTCCTCGCGCGCCGCGCGGGTCTCCAGAGCTGCGAGCGGCAGCGTGCGCCCGGCCCCGGCCGGCAGCCGCGCCGCGAGGCCCGGCTGGACGAGCACCAGGGGCGCCGTCCCGCCGGCGCCGCCCCCGCCTCCGATATCGGCGAGCATGAGCGCCAGCCGCTCCGGCGGGTAGGAGGGGTCGAGCGGTACGTAGGCGGCGCCGGCCTCGAGCACGGCGAGGATGGCGATCACCAGCTCGGCCGAGCGCTCGGCGAAGAGGCCCACGAGGTCTCCCCGGCCGATCCCCCGGCGCGCCAGCTCGCCGGCGAGGGCCGCGGCGCGCTCCGCGAGCTCGCGGTAGCTCAGGCGGCCGCGGCCCGGGAGCCCGCCGCCGAGCAGAGCCGGGGCATCCGGCCGCCGCGCCGCCTGCTCGGCGAACAGCTCGGGGATCGACGAGGCCGCCGGAAAGTCGGCGGCGGTGTCGTTCCACTCGGCGGTCAGCTGATGGCGCTCGGCCGCGGCGAGCAGCGGCAGGGAACGCGGCGGCCGCTCGGCATCGTCAGCGAGGGCGCCCAGGAGGTTGGCGAGGTGGGCCAGCATGCGCCGCGCCGTCGCCGGCTCGAAGCGGCGGCTGGCAGTCAGGCGCAGGGAGAGATCGCCGCGCGCCACGGCGGTCAGAGTGAGCGGATAGTTGGTGCGCTCGCCGACCGCGACGTCGCCGATCCGCAGCTCCCCCAGGCGCTCGCCGAGCGAGCGGTCCAGCGGGTAGTTCTCGTAGGCGAGCAGGCTGGCAAACAGCGGCTCGCCGGCCGGCACCTCGGCGAGCGCCTGGATGCGGGCGAGCGGTGTCCACGCGTGCTCGCGCAGCTCGAACTGGCTCGCCTGGAGCCGCACCAGCCAGGCGGAAGACGGCTCGGCCGGCGGGATCTCGACCCGCATCGGCACGGTGTTGATAAACAGCCCCACCATCGATTCCGCGCCCGGCAGCTCGGCGGGGCGGCCGGAGACCACGGTGCCGAAGACGACGTCGGAGACCTGCGCGTAGCGCGCCAGCAGGAGCGCCCAGCAGCCCTGCACCAGGGTGTTGACGGTCACCTGCAGCCGCTGCGCCAGCGCCTCCAGCGCCGCCGTCTCGGGCGCCGGCAGCGTCGCCGTCCGCTCGTGGTAATCGCTGGCGCGGCTGCCGCCTTCGTCGCCCGCAGGGCGGTCGAAGGGCAGCGGAGTGGGCGCCGTGAAACCGCGCAGCAGCCGCCGCCAGTGGGCCTCGGCCTCCTCCTCGTCGCGCCCGGCGAGCCAGGCGATGTAGTCGCGGAAGGGGCGCGGCGGCGGCGGCAGGCGCGCCTCCCGGCCGGCGGCCGCCGCCGCGTAGAGGGTGAAGACCTCCCCCAGCAGCAGCGAGAAGCACCAGCCGTCGAAGAGCAGGTGGTGGGAGCTCCACAGCAGCCGGTGGCTCTCCGCGCCGGTGCGCGCCAGCACCAGCCGCAGCAGCGGCGGCCGGCCGAGGTCGAAGCCGCGCGCGCGGTCGGCGGCGAGGAGGTCCCGCCAGAGCGCGTCGTGGAGGGCGGGCGGCAGACCTCGCCAGTCCTCGACCCTCCAGGGCAGCGCCGCCTGCCGCCGCACCAGCTGGAGCGGCGGTCCCTCCTGCTGCCAGAGGAAGGCCGTGCGCAGCGCCGGATGGCGCTCGACCACCCGCTGCCAGGCGGCGGCGAAGGCCGGCACGTCGAGAGGCCCCAAGAGCTCGGCGGTGAGCTGCTCGACGTAGAGCTCGGCGCCGGCCGTGTACAGGGTGTGGAACAGGATGCCCTGTTGCAGGGGCGCCAGCGGGTAGAGGTCTTCGACGCCGCGGTCGTTGCCGAGCAGGCGGTCGAGCGCCGCCTGGCCAAGCCGGGCGAGCGGGAAATCGGACGGCGTGCAGCCTCCCGCCGCAGGCGACTGGCAGTGGGCGACGAGCCCCTCCAGCGCGGCCAGGAAGCCGCCCGCCAGTTGCTCGACGGTGTCCGCGCGGTGGCGGCCGGGATCGTAGGTCCAGTTGACGCGCAGGCGGGCGTCGAGCACCAGCGCGTCCACGGCGAAGAGGTGGCGGCCGGCGACCGGCTCCCCGTCGCCATCGCCGGGAGCGTCCGGCGCCAGGGCGAAGAGCCCATCCTGATCCACCGCCGCGTCGAGCCGGCCCAGGTAGTTGAACGACACCTGCGGCGCGGGGAGCGCGGCCAGGCGCTCGCCGGCCTCGCCGCCCGCGAGATAGCGCAGCACGCCGTAGCCCAGGCCGCGGCGCGGCACCGCCCGCAGGATCTCCTTGACCGCCTGGATCGCCTGCCGCGGGCCTCCTCCCGGAGGCAACGCCAGGGCGACCGGGAAAAGGGTGGTGAACCAGCCGACGGTGCGCGAGAGGTCGACGCCGGCGAAGACCTCCTCGCGCCCGTGACCCTCGAGGTCGACCAGCAGCGTGCCCTCGCCCGTCCAGCCGGCGAAGGCGAGAGCGAGCGCGGCGAGCAGGAGGTCGTTGACCTGCGTGCGATAGACCTCCGGCACCTCCTGGAGGAGCGCCCGCGTCGGCTCGCGGGCCAGCTCGACGGCGACCGAGGCCAGGGCGGCGCCCGCGGCGCCCTCCGTGCCGGCGGCGCCGGCGGCGCCCCCGCGGACGGGGCGGTCCTGCGGCAGCGGCGGGACGGCGGGCAGGGCGGCGAGCCAGTAGGGAAGCTCCTCGGCCTCCAGCTCCGCGGTGCGGCTCCAGGTCTCCAGGCGTTCCGCCCAGCTCTTCCACGCGGTGGTTTTCGGCGGCAACGCCGGCGCGGCGCCGGCGGCAAGCTGCCGGTAGGCGGCGGTCAGGTCCTCCAGCAGCAGGCGCCACGAGACCCCGTCGACGATCAGGTGGTGGGCGGTGAGCAGCAGCCGGTCCCCTTCCTCGCCGCGCCGGAAGAGGGCAGCGGTGAAGAGGGGACCGCGGGCGAGGTCGAGCCCCGATTGCAGGCCGCGGGCGGCGGCGGCGAGCGCCGGCGCCCGCGCGGCTTGCGGCAGCACGGCGAGGTCGATCAGGTAGAGCGGCGCCGAGCTCCGCGCCATGGCTCCCGGCGTTTCCGGGGTTTCCGGGGTCGCCCCCACGATCGGCGCGTGGAGCTGAACCCAACCCGCCCCGGTGCAGCGGAAGCGCAGCCGCAGAGCGTCATGGTGCTCGGCGAGCCGCGCCAGGGCGGCCGCCAGCGGCGCCGCCGCCAGCCGCGCGCGGGGAGCGAGCAGCACCGCCTGGTTGAAGTGCCAGGGCCGCCGCCGCTCCTCGGCGAAGAAGCGGCGCTGGATCGGCGTGAGCGGCGCCTCGCCAACGACCGGCTCCTGGCCGGCGCCGCCACCTTCCCACTCGCCGGCGCCGGCGGCGGCCGCCGCCAAACCGGCGATCGTCTGGTGATCGAAGAACAGCTTGGGAGTGATGAGCAGCCCGGCCTGGCGGGCCCGCGCCACCACCTGGATGCTGAGGATCGAATCGCCGCCGAGCTGAAAGAAGTTGTCGTGCACTCCCACCCGTGCGAGGCCGAGAACAGAGCGCCAGATGCCGGCCAGCAAATGTTCTTTCGGGTCGCGCGGTCCGCGGGTGGAGACCGCGCCGGCCGCGCGCGCCGCCGCCGGGTCGGGCAGCGCCTTGCGGTCCACCTTGCCGCTGGGGGTGAGCGGCAGGGCGGCGAGCGGCACGAAGGTGGCGGGGACCATCGGCTCCGGCAGCCGCTCGCGCAGGAAGGCGCGCAGCTCCTCGGCCGGCGCCGCGGCGCCCGGGGCAGCTACCACGTAGGCGGCCAGCTGGTGATCGCCCGCCGCCCCGGCGTGCGCCACCACCACCGCCTCGCGTAGCGCCGGATGCGCCAGCAGGGTCGCCTCGACCTCCCCCGGCTCGACGCGGAAGCCACGCACCTTGACCTGGAGGTCGATGCGGCCGAGGAACTCCAGGGCGCCCCCCTCGGCAGGCACCTGCCGCACGCGGTCGCCGGTGCGGTAGAAGCGGCGCCCATCCGCCTCGACGAAGCGCTCGGCGGTCAGCTCGTCACGGCGGAAATAGCCGCGGGCGACGCCGGGGCCGCCGATCCACAGCTCGCCCGGCAGCCCCAGGGCCACCGGCTCGCCGCGCGGATCGACCACCCGCACCTCGACTTCCGGCAGCGCCCGGCCGATCAGCGCCCGCGCGGGAGGCCGGTCGCGCCCCACCCGGTGGCCGGTGCAGATGACGGCCGCCTCGGTCGGGCCATAGAGCACGTCCACCTCGGCGGCGGGGAAGGCGGCGAGGAGCTCCGCCTGCAGCTCCGGCGACACCACCTCGGCGCCGGCGCTGAGGGCGCGCACGCCGGCGAAGCGCCGCGCCTCGCGCTCCCGGGCGGCGGGAGCGATGCGGCGCAGCAGCGCCGGCACCGAGATCACCGCGGTCGAGCGCTCGATAGCCGGCAGGAGGCGCTCCGGGTCGAGCACCTCCTCGCGGCCGAGGATCTCGACCGCGGCGCCCGCGAGCAACGGCGCCACGAGGTCGAGCAGCGAGGCGTCGAAGCTGTAGCGCGAGAGACACGGGACCCGGTCGCCGGGCCCCAGGCCGTAGAGCCCGATGAAGGAGGCGAGAGTCACGGCGAGGCTGCCGTGCTCGATCATCACCGCCTTGGGCCGGCCCGTCGTCCCCGAGGTGTAGATGAGATAGGCGAGATCCCCGGCCGCGGCCGCCGGCGGCGCCTCGCCCGCCGCCCGCGGCGGGGCCGCGAAGGCGAGGTCCACCGGCTGTGTGCCGCCCGGCAGCGCCACCGGCAGGGGGCCGCGATGGATCACCGCCGCCGGTGCGGCGTCGGCCAGCAGGTCCGCCAGGCGGCGGGCGGGGGAGTCGGCGTCGAGCGGCACGTAGGCGCCCCCCGCCTTCCAGACGCCGAAGATGGCGACCGGGACGTCGAGGCCGCGCTCGAGCAGCAGCGCCACCCGCGAGCCGGCGCCGATTCCCAGCGCGCGCAGCCTGCCGGCCAGCGCGCCGGCGCGGCGGTGGAGCTCGCGATAGGACAGCGTTTCGCCCGCCGCCGCGGCGGCGAGCGCCTCGGGCGTGCGCGCCGCCTGCTCGGCGAATCGCTCGGGCGCCGTCCAGGCCGGCCGCTGACGCGCAGTGTCGTTCCACTCGATCGTCGCCTGGTGGCGCGCCGCCGCCGAGAGCACCGGCAGCGCCGAGAGCCGGATCTCGGGGTCTGCCACCACGGCCGCGGCCTGGAGCAGGAGGCGCTCGATCCGGCGCGCGGTGGTGGTGGCGTCGAAGAGGTCGGCGTCGTATTCGAGCGCGCCCACCAAGGCCTCGGGGTAGTCGAAGACGGTCAGCATCAGGTCGTAGCGGGAGCGGCCGTCGTGGGCATTCACCCCCTCGAAGGCGGCGCCGGCGAGCGCCGTTTTCGAGTACTGGCCGTCGAGAACCTGGACGAGGACCTGGATAAGCGGCTGCCGGCCGGGATCGCGCTCGAGCCCGAGCGTCTGGACCAGCCGGCCGAACGGCAGATCTTGATGGGCGTAGGCACCGAGGGCCGAGTGGCGGACGCGCGCCAGCAGCTCGCGGAAGGTCGGATCGCCGGCGAGGTCGACGGCGAAGGGGACCTGGGTCAGGAAGCAGCCGAGAACGGGCTCGATCTCGGGCCGGTTGCGGTTGGCGTTGTTGGCGCCTAGGATCAGCCGCTCCTGGCCGGAGTCGCGGTGCAGCAGCGCGGCGGCCGCCGCGAGGATGAGCATGAACAGGGTCGCCCCCTCGCGCCGGGCGAGGCCGCGCAGGGCGCCGGCCAGCGCGCCGGTGGTGGTGAACGGCAGCTGGCCGCCGCGCATGCGCAGCGCGGCCGGGCGCGGCCGGTCGGCCGGCAGCTCGAGCACCGGCGGATAGGCGGCCAGCTGCTCGCGCCACCACGAGGTCAGCTCGTCGAGCACCTCGCCCTGCAGCCAGCCGCGCTGCCAGAGCGCGTAATCCGGGTAGTGGACGGCGGGCTCCGGCAGCGCCGGCCTGGCGCCGGCGGCGAACGCCTGGGCGAACGCCGCGAGCTCAGCCCAGGCGATCTGGAAGGAGATCCAGTCGGTCACCAAGTGGTGGACGGTGAGCAGGCAGATGTGGTCCCCGGCGCCCAGGCGCACCAGGCTCGCGCGCACCAGCGGCCCGCGCACGAGGTCGAAGGGGGACGCCGCGTCGGCGCGCACCAGGCGCAGCGCCTCCGGCTCCCGCCGCGCCGCCGGCAGGCCCGCGAGATCGACCCGCCGCAGCGGCTGCGGGCGCGGCGCGAGGACCCGCTGCACCGGCCTCCCCTCGACGATAGGGAAGACGGTGCGCCAGGCGGCGTGGCGCCGCACCACCTCCGAGAGCGCCGCCGCCACGATCGCCGGCGAGAGCAGCCCGCGCATGCGCGTCGCCGCCGTGATGTTGAGCCCCGCCTGATCCGGGTAGAGCTGCTCCATGAACCAGTAGCGCTCCTGGTCGAGCGACAGCGGCCAGTCCCCCTCGGCAGTGAGGCCGCTCACCCGCGGGATCGGCGGCGGCTCGCGGAGGCGCGCGGCGCGGCGCCGCTGCCCGCGCAGCTTCTCGAACAGCGCGCGCTGCTCGGGAGCGAGGGCGGAGATGCGATCGGCGAGGCTCATGGCGCCGGCGGTCCCGCGGCGAGCGACGGCAGCTGCGACAGCCGCACGCCGGGGTCGGCCACCACGCGGTCGAGGATGCGCCGCAGCAGGTCGAGCCAGCGCTCCACCGTGGCTCGCTCGAGGATGTCGGCGTTGAACTCCACCGGCCCGGAGAAGCCGAGGTCGTCGTAGTCGTAGAGCCCGAGCATGAGGTCCCAGTGCGAGTTGCCGTCGAACAGCGGCACCGCCTCGGAATCGACGCTGTGCGCGCGGCCGTGGCTCTGGCCGGCGAGGACGAGCAGCAGCACTTGCACCACCGGGCTGCGGCCGGGATCGGGCTCCGGCCGCAGCACCTCGACCAGCTTGTCGAAGGGCATGTTCTGGCGGGCGTAGGCGGCGAGGCTGGAGCGCTTGACCCGCGCCAGCAGCTCGCGGAAGGTCGGGTCGCCCGCCAGGTCGACGGCGAACGGCACCTGGGTCAGGAACAGGCCGACCACCGGCTCGAGCTCCGGCCGCGGCCGGTTGGCGCTATTCGAGCCGACCACCAGCTTGTCGCGGCCGGTGAGCCGGAAGAGCAGGGCATCGACGACCGCGAGCAGGGCCATGAACGACGTCAACCCTTCGCGGCGGGCGAGGGAGCGCAGCCGGTGGGCCGGCCCGGGACCCGAGCTGAACGGGATCATGCCGCCGCGCTGGCTCTGCACCGGGGGGCGGCGGCGATCGGCGGGCAGGTCGAGGGCGAGCGGGAACCCGGCGAGCTCGCGCCTCCAGAACTCGGCATAGTCCGCGAGAGCCTCGCCGCTCCACCGCTCCCGCTCCCACAGGGCGTAGTCTGGAAACTGCAGCGGCGGCTCGGGCAGCGGGCTCGGCCGCCGGGCGCGGGCCGCCTCGTAGAGCGCCATCAGCTCCGCGAAGGCGATCTGGAAGCTGATCCAGTCGGTGGCGATGTGATGGACGGTGAGCAGCCAGAGATGATCCCGTTCGCCGAGGCGCACCAGCGCGGCGCGCACCAGGGGACCGCGCGCGAGGTCGAAGACCGCCCGCGTGCGCGCGTAGAGGGCGCGCCGCGCCGCTGCCTCGCGGCGGTCCGCCGGCAGGGCCGCCGCGTCGATCACCGCGAAGTCGAGCGCCGCCCGCTCGGCCACCCGCTGCACCGGCCGCCCTTCCACCACCGGGAAGCAGGAGCGCCAGGCGGCATGGCGGCGGATCAGCTCGCGCAGGGCGGCGGCGAGCGCCGGCACCTGGAGGTCGCCGCGCATGCGGCTCGCGGCGTCGACGTTCCACGAGACCAGGGCGGGGTTCTCCCGGTGCAAGCGCCAAAGCCGCTCCTGGTCGATGGAAAGGGGCCAGTCCCCCACCGCCGCGGTGCCCGCGGTGACGCGGGCGACCGGCGGCGGCTGAAGGGTCGTCGCGCGCACTTGCCGCCGGCGGCGCAGCGCCTCGAACAGCGCGCGCTGCTCCGGGGTGAGGGCGGAGACGCGTGCGGCGACGCTCACCGCGTCTCCATCCCGGTCAGCCGCTCCGCCGCCGGGCTCTCGGTTCCCGTCAGCCGCTCCGCGGCCGGGTTTTCGACTTCTGTCAGCCGCTGCGCGGCCGGGCTCTCGATCTCCGTCAGCCGCTCCGCGGCTTCCTCGGGCGACAGTCCCTCGACGAGGGCGAGCAGGGCCTCCAGCTCAGCGGGGTCCGGCTCGCCGCGCGCCCGCCGCACCAGCTGCGCCAGCTGCGCCACGGTGGTCGCCTCGAACAGCGCGGTCATCGGCAGGTCGACGCCGAGCCGATGGCGCGCCTGGGTGACGATCTGGATGGCCAGCAGCGAGTGGCCGCCGAGGTCGAGGAAGCTGTCGTCGCGGCCGATCGGCGCGATGCCGAAGAGATCCTGCCAGAGCGCGGCGAGCTGCTCCTCCAGCTCGTCGCGGGGCGCCTCGTAGGGGGTCGCCAGCGCCGGGCGCGCCGACCCGCCGCCGGTCCCCGGCGCCAGCAGGGCGAGCATCGAATCGGCGGTGACGCTGTCGGTCTCGGCCATCAGTCCGTGCAGGTCGCGCGCCGAGACGACGACCGCCGGCAGGGGCCACGCGAGCAGCCGCTCGAGGGCGTCGGCGCTGCGCTCCTCGCCAATGGCCAGCGCTTGCAAGCCCGCCTCGACCTCGGCCGGCGGCATGCCGGTCATGCCGCCGGCCATGCCGGCCGCCAGCCAGCCGCCCCACTGATAGGGGTCCCAGTGCGCGGCGACAGCGAGCGCCGCGCCCGCCGCGGCGGCATCGCCCGCGGCGGCCGCCCGGCGCGCCGCCACTGCCTCCAGGAAGGCCCCCGCCGCCGCCAGATCGAGCAGTCCGAGACCGCCGGTGACCGCCGTCGTCGACGACGACAGCAGGACGAAGGGGGGCGGCTCGGGCGTCCCCGCCGCGGCGTCGCGCCCGAGCGGCGCGGGCGCCCCGGACGCGGCCTGGCGCACGGCGAGCCCATCCATCACGGCGAGCAGCGCCTCGGCCCCGCGCGCCACCGGGTCGAGCGCGGCGCGCAGAGAATCCGGGCTCTTGAGCTGGAGCAGGCCGCTGGTGTAGGCGCCGCCGGTCCAGAACGCGCCCCGTGGCGGGCCCCAGCGGGCGCACGTCTCGGCAAGCGCAGCGCCCATTGCGGCGGCGTCGCCCGCCGCGGCGCGCAGAACCAGCACGCGGTCGAGCCCGCCATCACGCTCCAGCCCGAGCAGCCGGCGGATGGCGGCGCCGGCTCCCTCCCCGGTGGACGGCGCCGCCGGCGCGCCGGCTGCCGGCGCGGTGGGCAGCACCGGCGCGCGCCAGGCCTCCCACTCGACCCGCGGCGGGAAATCCTCGGCGACGACGAGCGCCACCCGCGCCTCGAAACGGCGCACCAGCTGCTCGGCGAGCGCCATGCCCGGTCCATCCTCGGCGCCGGATATCAGGTAGACGCCGCCGTGGCGCAGCAGGCTGCCGGCGGGCGCGCCGGCGGCCACACCGGCTACCGGCAGGCGCACGTGCTCGAATCCGCGCACGAAGCGGTGGCGGCCCCGCAGCGCCACGATGGGCGGGCCCCCCGGGGGTTGCAACGCCCCCGGCGCAGGCGGGGTCCCCGCCGGGACCGCGGCCTCCTCCTCCGCGCTCATCTCCAGCACCAGCTGATCGATCAGGAGCTCCTCGGCGGGCGATCCGCGCGGCGGCAGGGCGGCGTCGATAGCGCCGGCGGTGAGGCGCGGCACCTCCTGGTGCAACACCTCCAGCGCGCCGAGCACCGTCGCCTTGCCGGGATGGAGCGCATCGCCATCCACCACCTCGGCCAGGCCGTTGGCGGCCACGGCGAGACGGATCGGCGTCCCTCCGCCGGCGCTCGCGACCGCCTGCGCCAGCAGCGTCACGCTGACCAGCCCCCTGGCCTGCGCGGCGTCCCACGCCGGCTCCAGCGCCGTCATCCCCCACAGGTGAACGATCTTCGCCGGCAGCTCGCCGCCCCCGCTCCCCGCTCCGGCCCCTCCTGCGCCGCCGGCCGCGGCCTGCCGCAAATGGGCGAGGAGCGCCGCGTAATCCTGCGGCCGCAGCGGATCGACCGCGTAGCCGGTAGGGTCGTCCGCGAGCACCGCGAACGCCGGCCCCGGACGCACCGTCGAGACGGCGTGCCCCAGCGCGCGCAGGCGGGCGGCGAGCCGCTCGCCAAGCCCCTCGCCGTCGAGCAGGACGAGCCAGCGCGCGGCCGGCAGCGAGGCCAGGTCCGGCCGCTGCGGCACGCGAGGCGCCCGCGTCCAGGTGGGCGCCCAGAACCAATCGCCGAGGTCCGGCGCCGGCGCGGAGCCGGCGGCGAGAGGTGGACCCTCCGCCCCGCCGGCGGCCGCCGGTGCGGAGCCGGCGGCGAAAGGTGAGCCCTCCGCCCCGCCACTCGCCGCCGGCTCCGGATGCGCAGCGGCTCCTGACGGCGGCGCGATCCAGTGGCGCCGGCGCTCGAATGGATAGGCCGGCAGCGCCACCCGCAGCCGCCGCTCGCCACCATGGAGCCGCGCCCAGTCGACCTCGGCGCCGGCGATCCACAGCCGGCCCACGGCGAGCAGCAACTGCTCGACGTCGGCCACGCCTTCCTCGGCCCGCCGTAGCGCCGCCACCGTCACCCGCTCCGCCGCCGCGGCGGGATGCTGCTGGACCAGGGTGCCAAGCGTCGAGCCCGGGCCGACCTCCAGGAAGACCCGCTCGGGCTCGCTCAGCAGCTCGCCCACCCCCTCGGCGAAGCGCACCGTGCCGCACAGGTGCCGCGGCCAGTATTGCGGGTCGGCGAGATCGTCCGCCGTGATCCAACCGCCGCTCGCGTTGGAGATCCAGGGGATCGACGGCGGGCGCATGACCACGCCGGCGAGAGCGCCGGCGGCCGGCTCCATCATGCGCGAGTGGAAGGCGTGCGTCGTGCGCACGCGCAGGCAGGCGACGCCGTCCGCCGCCAGCCGTGCGGCGAGCGCCGCCACCGGCGCCGGCGGCCCGGCGACGACGCAGAAGTGCGGGCCGTTGGTGGCGGCGAGGGACAGCTCGGCGCCGAGCAGAGGCCGCACCGCCTCCTCGGCCAGGGGGACGGCAAGCATCGCGCCGGCCGGCAGCTCCTCGATCCGCCGCGCCCGCCGCGCCACCAGGTCGAGAGCCTCCTCCAGGGTAAGGGAGCCGGAGAGGCAGGCAGCCACGTACTCGCCCAGGCTGTAGCCGATCAGCGCCTGCGGCACGATCCCCCACGACATGAGCAGGCGAGCGAGCGCGTACTCGACGACGAAGCAGGCCGGCTGCGCGAAGAGCGTGCGCGCCAGCTCGTCCTCAGCCATCGCCGCCGCGCCGCCGCCGAGCCGCCTCGCCAGCGCTCGCAGGTCGGGCCCCGCGCCGGCGGCGGCGGTGGCGGAGGTGAGTGCCGGCTCACCGGCCGGGGCGGCCGGCGGTGCCGGCGGCGCGCCGAACATCACCGGGCGCAGATCGGCGCCGAGCGACGGCGTGAGCCGCTCGGCGCAGAGGTCGACCAGGCGGCGGAAGACCGGCTCGTCTTCGTACAGCTGCCGCGCCATGCCGGCGTAGTGGTCACCCAGGCCGGGGAACATGAACACCACCGGCCGCGCACCCGTGGCCGCGCGCCGCCCTACCGCCCCGCCGCCCGGCCCCGGCGGCGCCGTGAGCGCCGCGACCGCGCCGGCGCGGTCGCGCGCCACCACGACGCGGCGATGCTCGAACGCCGTGCGGCCGGTCTGCAGCGTCCAGGCGATATCCGCCAGGCGAGGGGACGCGCCGGCGCCGCTCGCGGCGGCAAGCTCGGGGTCGCTCTCCAGCCGCGCCGCCAGGCGAGCGGCCACGGCGTCGAGCGCCGCGGCGCCGCGCGCCGAGAGCGCCAGCAGCTGCCACGGCCGCGCCGGCGCCTCGCCCGCGGCGGCCGGCGGCGCCTCCTCCAGCACCAGGTGGGCATTGGTGCCGCCGAGCCCGAAGGAGCTGACGCCGGCGCGCCGCGGCGTCAGCTCCGCCGGCCAGGGCGCCGCCGACACCGGCACGAAAAAGGGGCTCCGCCGGAAATCGATGCGCGGGTTGGGGGTAGAGAAATGGAGGCTCGGCGGCAGCGTCCGGTGGTAGAGAGCGAGGACCGTCTTGATCAGCCCGGCGGCGCCCGCCGCGGTGTTGCAGTGGCCGATGTTGGTCTTCACCGATCCCAGGGCGCACCAGCCGGTGTGCGCCGCGCCGGCCCCGGCGGCGCGAAAGGCCTGGGCGAGCGCCGCCACCTCGATCGGATCGCCGAGCGGCGTGCCGCTGCCGTGGGCCTCGACGTAGCCGACCGTCTCGGGCGCGACCCCGGCGATCATCAGGCTCTCGGCGATGACCTCCGCCTGGCCGTCGACGCTCGGCGCGGTGAAGCCGGCCCGGGCGGCGCCGTCGTTGTTGACCGCCGAGCCGCGGATCACGGCGTAGACGCGGTCGCCCGCCGCTTGGGCGTCGGCCAGCCGCTTGAGGGCGACGATGCCGCAGCCGTTGCCCTCGACCGCGCCCGCCGCCGCGGCGTCGAAGGCGCGGCAATGGCCGTCGGGCGACATCACGCCCCCTTCCTGGCAGAGGTAGCCGGCGCGCAGCGGCAAGCTGATCGACACGCCCCCGGCGAGCGCCAAGTCGCATTCGCCGCCGAGCAGGCTCTGGCAGGCCATGTGGGCGGCGACGAGCGACGTCGAGCACGCCGTCTGCACGGTGGCGCTCGGCCCCTTGAGGTCGAGCGCGTAGGAGATGCGCGTGGCGAGGAAGTCGCGGTCGTTGAGCAGCAGCACCTGCAAGGCGCCGAGCGCCCGCAGCCGCTCGCGCTCGGGCAGCAGGTTGGCGATCAGGTAGGCCTCCGCGCCCGCACCCGCCCAGACGCCGATGCGCCCCGGCGGGCGCCGCGGGTCGCAGCCCGCGTCCTCCAGCGCCTCCCAGGCGCACTCCAGGAACACCCGGTGCTGCGGGTCCATGACCTCGGCCTCGCGCGGGGTGACGCCGAAGAAGGCGGCGTCGAACAGGTCGGCCGCCGCGAGCACACCCTTGGCCGGCACATAGCGCGGATCGGCGAGCTCGGCGGGCTCGACGCCGGCCGCCGCCAGCTCCTCGGCGGCGAAGCGCGAGATCGACTCGACGCCGTCGCGCAGGTTGCGCCAGAAGGCGTCGGCGTCCGTCGCGCCCGGGAAGCGCGCGGCGAGGCCGACCACGGCGATGCCGTCGGCACCCGGCGGCGAGGGGGGGCGCTCGCCCGGCGCGGGCCGCTCACTCATCGCGCTCTCCTCGCGCCACGCGGGGGCCGCGCTGCCGCAGCCGCCGCATCGAGTCCTGCCGCGCCTCCGCCCGGCCGCGCACCCGCTCGGCCTGCGCCGCCGGCGGCGCCGCCTGGCCGCCCAGGCTGCGCGCCAGCCCCTCGATGGTCGGGTGCCGGAACAGCTCGAGGATCGGGATGTCGCGGCCGAGCGCCTGGCGCAGCCGGCTCTGCAGGCGGGCGAGCAGCAGCGAGTTGCCGCCCATCTCGAAGAAGCTCTCCTGAACGCCGATGCGGTCGAGCCCCAGGATCTCACGCCAGGCGGCGCCGATCGCGCGCTCCAGCTCGTTGCGCGGTGCCACGTAGGCGCGGGCGGCGCGCCCCGCCTCGGGCGGCGGCAGGGCCGCGCGGTCGAGCTTGCCGTTGCCGCCGAGCGGCATCGCCGCGATCTCCACCAGCACCGTCGGCACCATGTAGTCGGGCAGGCGGGTGAGGAGGAAGGCGCGCAGCTCCTCGGTGTCCAGTGGGGCGGAGAGGTCCGGGGAGGCCGAGGAAGCAGGCGCCGCCACCACGTAGGCGACCAGGAGCTTGTCGCCCGCCGCGTCGTCGCGTGCGGAGCGGGCCACGACTACCGCTTCCTTCACCCGCGGATGGCGGAGCAGCGCCGCCTCGACCTCGGCCGGCTCGGTGCGGTGGCCGCGCACCTTGATCTGGTGGTCGATGCGGCCGAGGAACTCCACCCTGCCGTCGGGGCCGAATCGCGCCAGGTCGCCGGTGCGGTAGGCGCGTCCGCCCCGGCCGGCGGCGCCTTCCGTGCCGGCGAACGGATCGGGCAGGAAGCGCTCGGCGGTCAGGTCCGGCCGTCCCAGGTAGCCGCGGCCGAGCCCTGCGCCGCCGATCAGGATCTCTCCCGGCACACCCACCGGCACCGGGGCGAGATCGGCGTCCACGATGTACACCCGCGCGCCGTCGACCGGCCGGCCGATCGGCGGCGGGCGCGTCGCCGCCGCCCACACCTCGCCCGTCCCGGCCGCGGCCGCCGTCTCGCCGGCCGCCCAGACCTCGGCGGTCGCCATCACCGTGCACTCCGCCGGCCCATACAGGTTGACCAGGGCGAAGGGAAGCGGCCGCCGCGGCAGCCGCCGCAAGCGATCGCCGCCGGTGACCAGGGCGCGCAGCCGTAGGCCGGGCGGCACCCCCCGCTCCGCCTCCGCCAGCGCCAGCTCGGCCAGCGGCGTCGGCAGGAAGCAGGCGGTGATCCCTTCGGCGGCGAGCCAGGCGAACAAGCGGGACGGCACCAGCCGCACTTCGGGATCGGCGATGACGTACAGGCTGGCGCCCACCGTGAGGCAGGACCAGATCTCCAGCACCGAGAGGTCGAACGCCGGCGAGGCGACCAGCGTCGTGCGGTCGGCCGCGCTCAGGCCGAGAATGTGCCGGTACCACTCGACCCTGCCGGCGAGACCAGCGTGCAGGATCTCCACCCCCTTCGGCCGTCCGGTCGAGCCGGACGTATAGATGACGTAGGCGAGGTCGTCGCCGGCGGATACCCTCCGCGGGCGTGCCGCCGGGAAGCGCTCGACGTCTCCGCCGCTCCACAGGCGCCCGCCCCCCGCCGCGGGAGAGCCCAGGTCGAGGCAGACGACGGCGCCGGGGACGGCCTCCAGCGCGGCCGCCAGCCGCGCCTGCCGCGTCAGCAGCACCGGCGCGCCCGCGGCCGCCAGCACTTCGGCGACGCGCGCCGCTGGCCAGGCGGGGTCGAGCGGCAGGTAGCAGGCGCCGGCCTTGAGCGCGGCGAGCTGGGCGACGACCAGATCGGCCGAGCGTTCGATCCAGGTCGCCACCGGCGCGCCGGAGCCGGCGCCGAGCTCGGCGAGCAACGCGGCGAGCCGGTTGGCGCGCGTCTCCAGCTCACCGTAGCTCAGGCTCCGGCCTTCCTCGACCACCGCGGGGGCCTGCGGCCGGCGCGCCGCCTGCTCCTCGACCAAGCGATGGACCGGCCGCCCAGCCGGCGACGCCGTGCGCGTGTCGTTCCACTCGCGCAGCACCTGGTGGGATTCCGCGGCGCCGAGCAGCGGCGCCGCCGCGAGCGCGCCGCCGGCGGCCTCGTGAGCGCCGGCCAGGTGGCCGAGGAGGACGCCGAGGTGGCCCGCCCAGCGGGCTGCCGTCGCCGCGTCGAAGAGGTCCTGCGCGTACTGGAGCACCCCTTCGATGCGGCCGTCCTCGCCGGCGGCGAAGAACCAGGCGAGGTCGAACTTGGCGACGGCACCCGGGATCTCCTCGGGCACGAGGCGCGCCCCGGCGAGCTCGACGTGCGCCGGCAGCGGCGCGTTCTGCAGCGCCACCGCGACCTCGAACAGGGGCGAGCGCGACAGCTCGCGCCGCGGCTGCAGCTCGTCGACCAGCTTCTCGAAAGGAACGTCCTGGTGGGCAAAGGCCGCGAGGCTCACCTCGCGCACCTGCCGCAGCAGGGCGCCGAAGCTCGCCGCCCCCGCCAGCTCCACCCGTAGCACCAGGGTGTTGACGAAGAAGCCGATCAAGTCTTCCGTCTCGACGCGGTTGCGGTTGGCGATCGGCGCCCCGAGCACCAGGTCGCGCTGCCCCGACAGGCGCCCGAGCAGGGCGGCCAGGCCGGCGGCGAGCGCCATGAACAGGGTGCTCCCCTCGCGCCCGGCCAGCGCCGCGAGGCGGCGGGATAGCTCGGCGTCGAGGCGGAAGCGATGCTCGGCGCCACGCCCGCTCTGCACCGGCGGCCGCGGCCGGTCGGCCGGCAGCTCCAGCGCCGCGGGCGCGCCGGCGAGCCTCTTCCGCCACCAGGCGAGCTGCCGCGCCAGCGTCTCGCCGGACAGCCACCGCCGCTGCCAGAGCGCGAAGTCGGCGTACTGGACCGGCAGCTCGGGCAGCGGGCGGCCGGCATGGAGCGCGGTCAGGTCGCGCACCAGGACGCCGAGCGACCAGCCGTCGGCGACGATGTGGTGGAGGCTGACCAGAAGCAGCTCGCCGCCGGCGGCCCCCGGGGCGAGCGAGCTCCCCTCGACGGCCAGGCGGAGGACCCGGATCAGGGGTCCACGGGCGAGGTCGAAGGGGCGCGCCGCCTCGGCGGCGATCAGGCGCCGCGCCACCGCCTCGCGACGCTCGGCCGGCAGCCCCCGCAGGTCGGCCAGCGGCACCCGCATGCCGGCGGCCGCGGGGGGCAGCACGACCTGGGCCGGTACGCCGTCGCGCTCGACGAACAGGGTGCGCAGCGCCTCGTGCCGGCGCCGCAGCGCGGAGAGCGCCGCCGCCAGCCGGCAGCCGTCGAGCCGCCCGCTCACCCGCAGCACGAGCGGCACGTTGTAGGCCGCGCTCTCCGGCTGCAGGCGGGCGAGGAACCAGAGGCGCTCCTGGGCGAAGGAGAGCGGCAGGTCCCCGGCGCGCGCCGCGCGGCGGAGCGGCGGCGGCGCCGGCGCGGCACCGGCGCGCGCCAGCTCCACGATCTCCGCGGCTTGCGCCGCCAGCACCGGCGTCTCGAACAGCCGGCGCAGCGGCAGCTCGACGCCGAACGCCTCACGCACGCGCGAGGCGACCTGGGTCGCCAGCAGGGAATGGCCGCCGAGGGCGAAGAAGTCGTCGTGGGCGCCCACCCGGCCGACGCCGAGGACCTCGCGCCAGATGCCGGCGAGCAGGTCCTCGGCCGGATTGCGCGGCGGCACGAAAGCGGCCGCTCCGGGCTCTCCACTCTCCTCTCCCCAGAGGCTGCCGTGGAGCTCCAGGCGCGAGAGGGCCCGGCGGTCGACCTTGCCGGTGGAGGTCAGGGGCAGGCGGTCGAGGCGCACCCAAGCCGACGGCACCATGGGCTCGGGCAGCGTCGCGGCGAGGAACCGCCGCAGCTCGCCGGCGGTGGGCGGCGGCGCCGGCGAGCGGAACACGACCCAGGCGACCAGGCGGCGCGAGGCCGCGCTGTCGCCGTACGCCCCGACCGCCGCCTGAAGGACGGCTGGGTGGTGGGCGAGAGCGGACTCGACCTCGGCCGGCTCGATGCGCTGGCCACGCACTTTGACCTGGAGGTCGGCGCGGCCGAGGAACTCGGCGGCGCCATCCGGCCGCAGGCGAGCCAGGTCGCCGGTGCGGTAGAGGCGGGAGCCGGGCCGCCACCCGGTCACCTCGGCGAAGGGGTCGGGAAGGAAGCGCTCGGCGGTCAGCTCCGGCCGCCCGAGGTAGCCGCGAGCCAGCCCGGTGCCGCCGACCCAGACCTCTCCCGGCACGCCGAGCGGTACCCGCCGCAGATGGCGGTCGAGCAGCAGCACCCGCGCGTGATCGACCGGACGGCCGATGGGCGGACGCGCCGGCCAGCGCGCCGGCCCCGCGGACTCGCCGCCGCCGCCGGCCTCCAGCGCCAGCCAGGTGACCGCGTGGGTCTCCGCGGGGCCATAGTGGTTGTGCAGCGCCGCGCCGGGCAGGCGGGCGAACAGCGCCGCGATCTGGGGGGTGACCTGCAGCTGCTCGCCGGCGCTCATCACCTCGCGCAGGCGGAGAGGGGGGAGGAGGGTCTCTGTCGCCGAGGTCGGAAGCGGCGGCCAGAGGGCCGCCGCCGCATCCGCCACCTGTTGCAGGGCGACCAGGGGCAGGAAAAGGCGCTCGACGCGCTCCTCGGCGAGCAGCCGGCAGAGGGCCGGCGGGTCGCGCCGCACCTCTTCGGAGACCAGCACCAGCGTGCCGCCGGCGCACCAGGTGGCGAAGATCTCCTGGAAGGAGACGTCGAAAGCGAGCGAGGTGAATTGCAGCGTCCGCCCGCCACCCGCCGCCGAGGTGCGCAGCTGCCAGTCCAGCATGGCGCTCGCCGCGGCGTGGGTCATCGCCACTCCCTTGGGGCGGCCGGTCGAGCCCGAGGTGTAGGTGACGTAGACCAGGTGGTCCGGCAGCGCTTCCGGAGCGGGCGGCGCCAGGGGCGCCGCCGCCGCGTCGGGCCGCCGCGCCTCCTCGATCGCCAGCACGGCGACCTCGCCGGCCTGGGCCGCGGCGGCGAGCCGCTTGTCGGCGAGCACCACTGGCGCCCCGGCGTCGACGAGCATCTGGCGCCGGCGCTCCTCGGGGTGGCCGGGATCGAGCGCCAGGTAGGCGCCCCCCGCCTCCAGCACGCCGAGCAGCGCCACCATGGCATCGCACGAGTGCGCCAGCAAGAGCCCCACCGGCACGTCCGGCCCGACCCCGAGCCGGCGCAGCCGCCGCCCCAGGGCCCGCGCCCGCGCGACCAGCCCGCCGTAGCTCAGCCGCTCGCCGCCGCAGACCACGGCACAGGCATCAGGCGCCATCTCCGCCCGCTCGGCGACCCGCCGATGCACCAGGCGGGGATGGGGCGTCGAGCCGCCCGCGGCCAGCCGGGCGAGCTGAGCGCGCTCGGCCGCGCCCAGCAGGGGCAGCTGCGACAGCCGCGCCGCGGGGTCCGCCACCGCCGCCGCGAGCAGGTTGCGGTAGTGCCCCACCAAGCGGTCGATGGTCGACTCGTCGAAGAGGTCGCGGCTGTACTCGACCCCGCCGGCGAGGCCGCCCGCGGCCTCGGCGAAGACCAGCACGAGGTCGAACTTGGCGGTGCCGGTGCCGATCTCCAGCAACTCGACGCCGAGGCCCGGGATCTCCAGCCGCAGGGGAGCGTTCTGCAGCACCAGCAGGGTCTGCAGGAGCGGCGTGCGCCCCGCCCGGCGCACCGGCGCGATCTCCTCGACGAGCTTCTCGAACGGCAGGTCCTGGTGGACGTAGGCCTCCAGGCAGACCGCCCGCGCGCGGTCGGCCAGCTCGCCGAACGGCGGATCGCCGGCGAGGTCGAGCCGCAGGGCGAGGGTGTTGGCGAAAAAGCCGATAAGCCGCTCGATCTCCAGCCGGTTGCGGTTGGCGATCGGCGAGCCCACCACCAGGTCGGTGGCGTCGCGACGGCCGCTCCAGCGCGCGAGCAAGGCGGCATAGGCCGCGAGCAGCGGCATGAACGGCGTCCAGCCCCGCCGCCGTGCCAGCCGCGCCAACTCGCCGCCGGTATCGCCGGCGAGAGAAAACGGCCGCTGCGCGCCGCGCGCGGCGCCGTCCGGGCGGCGCGGCCGGTCGGCCGGCAGCTCCAGCTCCTCCGGCGCCCCGGCGAGCCGCCGGCGCCAGTGCTCCAGCTCGCGGCCGAGCACCTCGCCGGCCAGCCACTGCCGTTGCCAGAGCGCGAAGTCGGCATACTGGACGGGAAGCGCCGCCAGCCGCGGGGCGCGCCCCGCCAGGGCGGCCGAGTAGAGCTCGGCCAGCTCGTCGAGCAGCACCCCCGTCGACCAGCCGTCGGCGGCGATGTGGTGCACAGTCAGGACCAGCCAGTGCTCCGCCGCGGCGAGCCGCAACAAAGCCGCGCGCACCAGCCGGCCGGAGGCGAGGTCGAAGGGACGGCGCGCCGCCGCTGCGGCGAGGGCGGCGGCAGCGTCCTCGCGCCGCTCGGCGGGCAGTCCGCCAAGGTCGACCAGCGCCGGCAAGGGCGCCCGGCCGTGCCGGCCGGCCGCCGGCCAGGGGAGCGGGACCTGCGCCGGCCGCCCTTGCGCCTCGACGAAGCGGGTGCGCAGCGCCTCGTGCCGGCGGACGATCTCGTCGAGGGCCGCGGCGAGCGCCCCCACCACCAACGGACCGCGCAGCCGCGCCGCCATCGGCATGTTGTAGAGCGGCCCGGGCTCGAGCCGGTGCAGGAACCAGAGGCGCTCCTGCGCAAAGGAAAGCGGCGCGGCGCCCTGTCGCGGCCGCGACACCAGCGGCGGCGGCGGCTCGGCAGAGGCCGCCGGCCGGCGCAGGGCCGCGGCCACCAGGCGCGCCTGCTCGGCCAGAGTGCGCGCGCCGAAGAGGTCGGCCACCGGCACCTCGACGCCGAAGGCCCGGCGCAGGCGCGACGAGAGCTGGGTCACCAGCAGCGAGTGCCCGCCGAGCGCGAAGAAGTTGTCGCCGGCGCCGACGCGGGCGACGCCGAGCACCTCGCCCCACAGCCCGGCGAGGAGCTCCTCCTCGGGCGTGCGCAGCGCTGCCGCCTCGATCTCGCCGGTCTCCTCCGGCTCCGGCAGGGCACGGCGGTCCACCTTGCCGTTCGCCGACAGGGGAAGGGCGGCCAGGGTGACCCAGGCGGCGGGCACCATGTAGTCCGGCAGGCGCGCGGCGAGCGCCAGGCGCAGCCCGGCGACCAGCCGCTGCCGCTCTTCCCCGGCGAGCGCCGCCGCGGCGGCCGGCACGACGTAGGCAACGAGGCGGGCCTCGCCGGCGTTTCCAGGGGTCGCAGAGATCGCAGAGGCGGCAGGGGCCGAAGCCGCGGTCACCACGGCGTCGCGCACTTCGGGCAGCGAACGTAGAGCCGCCTCGATCTCGCCGGGCTCGATGCGCAATCCGCGGAGCTTGATCTGGTAATCGGTGCGGCCGAGGAACTCGACCCGGCCGTCGGCCAGCCGGCGCGTCAGGTCGCCGGTCCGGTAGAGCCGCCCACCGGGGGCGAAGGGGGAAGGGCGGAAGCGGTCGGCGGTCAGCTCCGGCCGGCCGTGATAGCCGCGCGCTACGCCGGCACCGCCGATGTAGAGCTCGCCGGCCACCCCGATCGGCGCCGGGCTCCCCCAGCGGTCGAGGACGAAGAGCGTCGAGCCCGGCAGCGGCCGGCCGAGCAGGCTGCGCTCGTCCACCGCGCCGCGCCCGACGCGCAGGGCGGCGGCGGTGATGGCGGTCTCGGTGGGTCCATAGGTCTCGACGATCTCGGCGGCCGGGAAGACCTCCTGCAGGTCGCGCAGCAGGTCGGCGGGCACCCGCTCGCCGCCGACGTAGACCCGCCGCAGGGCGGCGAGCCCGGAGGTCTCGCCCGCCTCGCCCCCCTCGCGCAGGAAGGCGATGAACCGCCGCCAGAGGCTCGGTACCTGGATCGCCTGGGTCGAGCGGCGCAGGGTCGCGAGCAGGCGCGGGAAATCGAGGATCTCGGCGCTCGCCAGCATTTCGACCCGGCCCCCCTCGAGCAAGGGCGAGAACAGCTCGATCAGGGTGGTGTCGAACGACAGCGGGGCGAGGTGGGGCATGCGGTCGTCCGCCGCGAAAGGGAAGAGCTCCTGCCAGCCGGCGAGCGTGCGCAGCAGGCTGCCATGCTCGATCGCCACCGCCTTGGGCCGCCCGGTGGTGCCCGAGGTGAAGATCATGTAAGCCAGCCAGCCCGGCTCAGGCCAGGCCGGCACGCCGTCCACGCCCTGCTCGTGGCGGAGCGCCGCGAGGTCCAGCTCCACCACCGGGATCTCCCAGGCGGGCCGGCGCCCGGGGTCGGCGAGCACCATCGCGAGCCCGGCGTCCGCCGCCATGTCCGCCAGGCGCGCCGCGGGCAGGCCGGGGTCGAGCGGCACCCAGGCAGCCCCGGCCTGCCAGACGCCCAGCATCGCCACCACCACTCCCACCGTGCGGTCGAGCAGCAGGCCGACGCGGTCCTCGGGGGCGAGGCCGAGCCCTGCCAGCTGCCGCGCCAGGCGCGCCGACAGCTCGGTCAGCTGGCCGTAGGTCAGGCTCTCGCCGCGGCCGAGCAGCGCCGGGCTCTCCGGTGCCGCCGCCGCCCAGCGCTGCAGCAGGGCGGGCACCGTCGCCGGCGCCGCGCCGGCGTCGCCGCCCGCAGAGAGGCCGTCGAGCGAGCGCCTGTTCCACTCCCATAGCAGCTGGTGGCGCTCCGCCGCGCCCAGCAGCGGCAGCTCGAGCGCGCGGCGGTCGGGCGCCGCCGCCGCCGCGCCCAGCAGGTTGAGGAAGTGATCGCGCATGCGCCCGGCGGTCGCCGCCGCGAAGAGGGCGGCCGCGTGCTCGAGCCAGCCATGGATCCTCCCGCCCCGCTCGTGGAGCGCGCACGACAGGTCGAAGCGCGCGGTGGCGATCTCGCCATCCAGCTGCGCGAGGCGCAGGCCCGGCATCTCCACCGTGGCGCCGGAGCTCAGGTAGCTGAACGTCACTTGGAAGATCGGCGAGGCGCCGGTCGTGCGCTCCGGCTGCAGCTCCTCGACCAGTCTTTCGAACGGCACCTCCTGGTGCGCCTGGGCGGCGAGGACGGTGTCGCGGACCTGGCGCAGCAGGGCGCGGAATCCGGCGGCGCCGTCGAGAGCGACGCGCACGACCAGCGTATTGACGAAGAGCCCGATCATGCGCTCGGTCTCCGCGCGCAGGCGGCCCGCCACCGGCACGCCCACCGAGATGTCGTCCTGACCGCTGTACCGCGCCAGCAGGGTGATGAACGCGGCGAGCAGCGCCATGAACAGCGTTCCCCCTTCGGCTCGCGCCAGCGCCGCCAGCTCGCCGGCCAGATCAGGCGCCAGAGCGAAGCGCGAGGCCGCCCCGCGCGCCTCCCATACCGGCGGCCGCGGCCGGTCGAGCGGCAGCTCGAGGACCGGAGCGCCGGCCAGCCGCCGGCGCCACCAGGCGAGCTGCTCGGCCAGCCTCTCGCCCGCCAGCGCCTGCGCCTGCCAGCGGACATGGTCGGCGTAGCGCCAGGGCAGCTCGGGCAGTGGAGACGGGCGGCCGGCCCTGGCCGCCGCGTAGAGCGCAGCCAGCTCGGCGAAGAAGATCTCCAGCGACCACCCGTCGGTCGCCAGATGGTGGAAGGCGCAGAGCAGGGCGTGCTCGCCGGTGGCGAGACGCACCAGGAGAAAGCGCGCGAGCGGACCGCGCTCGAGATCGAAGGGGCGCGCGAGCAGGCAGTGCGAAACCCGGCGCAGAGCGCCGTCCCGGCGCGCCGGCGGCAGCCGCCGCAGGTCGGCCTGCGCCAGGCTTCCGGCGGGGCGGCCGGTCCCTGCCGCCGTCCCGCCTGCCGCCGCCGGCAGCACGGTCTGCAACGGCTGGCCGTCGACCTCCGAGTAGACCGTGCGCAGCGGCTCGTGGCGGCACACGATCTCGGCCAGGCTCGCGGCGAGCGCCGCCGCCGACAGCTCGCCCGAGAGACGCACCCACACACCCAGGTTGTATCCCGCCTGGCCAGGCCGCAGGCGTTCCAGGAACCAGAGCCGCCGCTGCGCGAACGAGAGCGGAAAGGCGCTGGCCGCGCCGGCATCGCCCGCCCGCGGGACCGGCGCCGCGGCGGCTGCACCCGCGGCGCCCGCACCGGCTGAGCCCGCGCCGCCCGGCGCACCCACCGCCGGCATGAGAGCGCCGCCGCGGGCCAGCCGCTCGGCGAGCCGGGCCACCGTCGGCGCCTCGAACAGCGCCGCGACCGGCACCTCGATGCCGAACGCTTCGCCGGCGCGGAAGGCCGCGCGCACCGCCAGCAGAGAATGGCCGCCGAGATCGAAGAAACTGTCATGGACGCCGATCTGCTCGCGCCCCAGCAGCTCTCTCCAGATGGCGGCCAGCTTCTCCTCGACCGGGTTGCGCGGCGCGACCTGCCCCTCCCTGCCGGCGGGCAGCCCCGCCGCCGAGGGCGCCGGAAGCGCTCGCCGATCGACCTTGCCGCTGGGGGTGAGGGGAAGCGCCGGCAGGACTACCCAGGCCGGCGGCACCATAAACGCGGGCAGGCGCAGGCGCAGCCACGAGGCGAGCGCGGCGGCGAGAGCAGACCGCTCCGCCGCCTCCATGCCGGGCTCTGGTCGGAGCGCCGGGTCCGTGCCTCCGCGCGGGGGGCCGGCGGGCGTTCTCGGCACCACGTAGCCAACCAGCTGCGGTCCCGGAGGTCCGTCCCGACACAGGGCCACGACCGCCTGCGCCACCGCCGGGTGCCGCGCCAGGAGGGACTCGATCTCGCCAAGCTCGATGCGCAAGCCGTGCAGCTTGACCTGGTGATCGCGGCGGCCGAGGAAGTCGAGCTGGCCGTCGGGCAGCAGGCGCGCCAGGTCGCCGGTGCGGTACATCCGCGCCCCGGCCGGACCGCAGGGGTCGGGGACGAAGCGCTCGGCGGTCAGCTCCGGCCGCCCCAGGTAGCCGCGCGCCAGGCCCTCTCCGGCCAGGGCGACTTCGCCGGGTATCCCGACGGGAAGCGGCTCTCCCTGCGGACCGAGCACGCGAGCGCGGGTGCCGGCGAGCGGCCGGCCGATCGGCACCCGGGCGGCGCCCCTGGGCACCGGCGCGACCGTCGAGTAGGTCGTGTCCTCGGTCGGGCCGTAGAGGTTGAGGACGCGCTCGATCTGGCCATGGGCGTAGAGCCGCGCCGCGAGCTCCGCGGTCAGTGCCTCCCCCGCCAGGTTCACCGTGCGCAATGCCGCCGGAAGCTCGGTTCCAGCCGCCAGCAGCTCGGCCACCGGCGAGGGCACGGCGTTGACCAGCGTCACCTCGCCACGCGCCGCGAGCTCGGGCAACCGGGTGATGGTCGGAGCCAGGATGACCCGGCCGCCGGCCGCGAGCGGCACGAAGATCTCGAAAATCGAGAGGTCGAAGCAGACCGACGTCGCCGCCAGGACCCCCGCGAGCTCCCGCCGCGCGTAGAGCTCGAGCGCCCAGCGCACCAGGGCGACGGCGCTCCTGTGCTCGATGCCGACCCCTTTCGGCCGTCCGGTCGAGCCCGAGGTGAAGATCACGTAGGCGAGATTGCGCTCGGCCGCCGCGGCCGTTCGCCGTCCCGCTGTTCCCGCCCCGCTCGCCTCCGGCGGCATCGGGGCGCCGAGCAGGAGGGTTGGACCGGCGAAGCGGGCGAGGCGGCCGGCCAGCGCCGGCTCGGTCAGCAGCGCCTCGGCCCCGGCGTCGGCTAGCATCAGCTCCAGGCGTTCCGGCGGATAGGCGGGATCGAGGGGCACGTAGGCCGCGCCGGCCTGGAGGATCCCGAGCATGGCCTCGATCAACGCGGGGGTGCGCCGCAGGCAGAGGCCGACCCGGCTCTCGGGTCCGATCCCTTGGCTCCGCACGCCGCGCAGGCCGCGCAGGAGGCCGGCGAGACGCCCGGCGCGGGCCACCAGCTCGCCGTAGGTCAGCCGCTCACCCTCCCCCACCACCGCCACGGCATCCGGCGCCAGCGCCGCGCGCGCCGCCACCAGGTGATGCAGGCACGTCGCGGGCTGCGGATGCGCCGCCGTGTCGTTCCACTCCTCGACGATTTGCTGGCGCTCCGCAACCGAGAGCAGCGGCAGCTGCGCCAGGCGCGCCACCGGCCCGGCCGCGGCGGCACCCTCGAGGAGCACTTGGAAGTGGCCGAGCAGGCGGTCGATGCTGACCGGCTCCCACAGCGCCGCGGCGTACTCGGCGAGCAGCTCCCAGCCGCCGTCGGAGCATGGCGAGGCGGTGAGCAGAAGATCGAACTTTGCCGTGCCGGTGTCGCCGCGCAGCGGCTCGATGACCAGCCCGGACCCGGGTCTGGCTCCCCGCCGCGGCGCAACCGGTCCGACGTTGCCGTACGCATCGATGGCGCGCCCCGGCAGCGGCTCCTCCAGGGCGAACATGACCTGGAACAGCGGGTTTTGCGCCAGGTCGCGGCTCGGCTGCAGCTCCTCGACCAGGCGCTCGAAAGGCAAGTCCTGGTGCGCATAGGCGCCCAGGCAGGTCCGCCTCACCCGCGCCAGCAGCTCGCCGAGCTCCGGGTCGTCCCCTACCCGCGCGTCGAGCACCAGGGTGTTGACGAACAGGCCGATGAGCCGCTCGACCTCGGGGCGGCGGCGGTTGGCCACCGGCGAGCCGACTGCGACCACCTCCTCTCCGGTCAGGCGGGCGAGGAGCGCCAGAAACATGCCCAGGAGGGCCATGAACAGGGTCACCCCCTGGCTCCGAGCAAGCCGGGCGAACCGGGCCAACCCGGCGAATTGAGCGAACCCGCCGAGCGGGGCGACGGAGCCGACCGCCTCTCCCCCCAGGCGGAGGACGCGCGTGGCGCCGCGCGGATCGCGCAGCGCCGGCCGCGGCCGGTCGGCAGGCAGCTCCAGCACCGGCAGGCCGGCAAGCCGCTCGCGCCAGTAGGCGAGCTGCCGCTCCAGGACCTCTCCTGCCAGCCATTGCGCTTGCCAGGCGGCGAAGTCGGAGTACTGGACGGGCGGCTCGGGCAGGCCGCCGCTTCGGGCGGGCCGCGGCGGCGGCGCCTGACGCCGGCGGCGATCGGAGGGAGCGGCGCGGGCGGCGCGGGCGGCGTAGAGGGAGGCCAGCTCGTCGAAGAACACGCCGAGCGACCAGCCGTCTACGACAATGTGATGGAAGGTGGCGAGCAGCCTGTGCTCGGTCGCTTGCCGGCGCAGCAGAACCATCCGCAGCAGGGGCCCGCGGGCGAGGTCGAAGGGGAGCCGCGCCTCCTGCCGCGCGCAGCGCTCCGTTTCGGCCTCCCGCACGTCGCCGGTCAGCCCGGAGAGATCGACCAGCGGCAAGATCTGCGGCGCGAGCCCGGCCGCCGGTCCGATGCGCTGCACCGGCTGGCCGCCGAGGAGGGGGAAGACCGCGCGCAGCACCTCGTGACGCCGGACCACCTCGGCCAGCGCCGCCGCGAGAGCCGGCACCTCGAGGCGGCCGGCGAGGCGGGCGCCGCCTGCCAGGTTGTAGACCGCGGTGCCTGGCGCGAGCTGCTCGAGGAACCACAGCCGGCGCTGCGCGTAGGAGAGGGGCAGCGGCTGGCCGGCGAGGCGCGGCAGAGGCGCGATCGGCGGCGCCGCCGCGGCCGGCGAGGCCCCGGCGATCAGCTCCGCCAGGCTCGCGGGGGTCGGCGCGCTGAACAGGGCGGAAACCGGGAGGTCGACGCCGAGGAGAGCCGAGATCCGGGCGACGGCGCGCGTCGCCAGCAGCGAATGGCCGCCCAGGGCGAAGAAATCGTCGCCGGCGCCCACGCCGTCGCGTCCGAGAAGGCTGGCGAAGATCCCGGCCACCAGCTCCTCGACGGGACCGCGCGGGCCTCCGCCTGGGAGCGCCGGACCAGCGTCCGCGGGAGAGGCCGGGAGGGCCGCGGCCTCGGCGGACCGCCGGGCCAGCTCGCCGCGGTTGACCTTGCCGCCGGCGTCCAGCGGCAGGGCGGGCAGCGCCAGCCACAGCTCCGGGATCATGTAGTCCGGCAGGCGCTGGCGGAGGAAAGCGCCGAGCCCGGCAGGAAGGGCCGGCGCGACGCAGGCCAGCAGCCGCCGCTGCCCCAGCGTGGCCGGCCAGGGGCTCTCGGCGCCGCGCTGCCGCGGCGCAGCCGGCTCCGGGAGGGCCAGCACCGCGGCCTCGCGCACGCCCGGGTGCGCGGCCAGCGCCGCCTCGATCTCGCCGGGCTCGACGCGGAAGCCGCGGATCTTGACCTGGTCGTCCAGCCGGCCCAGGAATTCGAGCGCGCCGCCGGCGCGCCGCCGCACCAGATCGCCGCTGCGGTAGAGGCGGTCCCCCGGCGCGCCCCAGGGATCGGGGACGAACCGCTCGGCCGTCCAGTCCGGCCGGCCAAGGTAGCCGCGGGCGAGCACGCCCCCCAGGTAGAGCTCGCCGGGGACCCCCACCGGCTGCGGCTGCCCGCGCCGGTCGAGCACGCGCGCCACCCTGCCGGGCAGCGGCCGGCCGATGGGCACCGGCCCGCGCTCGGCCTCCTCCGGCCGTACCTCGGCCAGAGTGGCCGAGATCACCGCCTCGGTCGGGCCATAGGAGTTGACCAGGCGCACCCCGGCGAGCGGCGTGCGGCCGAAGCGCCGCGCGGTCTCGGCGTGCAGCTCCTCGCCGAAGGCGCCGACCAGCCGCAGCGACGGCGGCGGGTCGCCGAGCTCGGCTGCATCCTCGACCCAGCGGACGAAGAAAGCCGTGGGCAGGTCGGCCACGGTCAATCCGAGCTCGGCCGCGCGTGCGGCCAGCTCGCGCGGTCCCCATGGCGCGGGGCCGCGCAGCACCAGGGTGGCGCCGGCGATCAGGGTCGAGAAGATCTGCTCGACCGCCGCGTCGAAAGCCGCCGAGGGGAGCTGCAACACCCTGTCGCTCTCGCCGATCCGGTTGACTCGGCACCAAGTCGAGCAGTGCTCGGCCGCCGCCGCGTGCGACACCGCGACGCCCTTGGGGCGTCCCGTGGAGCCCGAGGTGTAGACGACGTAGGCGAGGTTGGCAGGAAGGACCGGCGCGGCCGCGACGTCGGCGAGATCGGCGAGGTCTCCGGTGTCGGCGAGAACGACCGGGATTCCCGTCTGCGGCAGGCGCTGAGCCAGGCTCCTCTGAGTGACCAGCGCCGCCGCGCCGGAATCCTCGAGGATCAGGGCGAGGCGCGCCGCCGACTGGTCCGGGTCGACGGGCAGATAGACACCACCGGCCGCCAGGATACCGAGCGCTCCGACCACCAGGTCGGCTGAACGCTCGACCAGGAGGGCCGCGACGCGCTCCGGCCCGATGCCCGCCTGCCGGCGCAGACGGCGGGCCAGCGCCGCGGCCCGCCCCATCAGCTCCGCGTAGGTCAGCCGCTCGTTCCCCGCGATCAGGGCCAGGGCCTGGGGCGAGCGGCGCGCCCGCTCGGCCACCAGCTCATGGAGGAGGAGCGTGCGTGGCGCCCTCCGGCCGCGCCGCAGCTCCCCGCCTTCCTCGGCGGTCAACAACGGCAGCTCCGAGGCCCGGCGGTCCGGCGCCGCCGCGGCGGCGGCGAGCAGGGCGCGGAAGTGTCCGAGCATGCGCGCCGCGCTCGCGGCGTCGAAGAGATCGGAGCTCACCTCGAGAGAGAGCGCGAGGCCGCCCCCGGCGAGCTCCGCCGCGCTCAGCGCGAGCTCGTGCTGCGCCCGCCGCTCGGCCAGGGCCACCGAGATGAGCTCCACGGCCCGCCCCAGGTGGAGACGCGCGCCGTCCTCGCCGAGCGCGAAGGCGGCGAGCCCGCGGTCGTCCTCGGCGCGGCCCTGCTCGAAGGTGAGCAGGACCTGGAAGAGCGGCGGGCGGCCCGGATCGCGGACCGAGCGCAGGCGCTCGACCAGGCGCGCGAACGGATAGCCGGCATGCTCCAGCGCCGCGAGCGCGGTCCGCCGCGTGCGTGCCAGGAGGCCGCGGAACGGCGGATCGCCGCCAAGGTCGGCGCGCAACGCCACCGGGTTGACGAAGTAGCCCACGACCCTGGCCCACTCCGGCGCGCCGCGTCCGGAGGTGGGGACGCCGATGGCGAAGTCGTCCTGGCCGGCGTAGCGCCCGAGCTGGCACTGCCAGGCCGCCGCCAGGACCGTGAAGAGAGTGGTGGCCTCCGTGGCAGCGAGGCTGCGCAGGGCCGCGACCAGCTCCGCGGGAAGCTCCGCGGCGCGGGAGAGGCCGCGCCAGGTCTGGACCGGCGGCCGCAGCCGGTCGGTCGGCAGCGCGAGGTCGGGGAGCGGGCCGCGTTCCCCCGCCAGTTCTTGACGCCAGAAGGCCCACAGCCGCTCACCCGCCGGGCCGGCCAGCCATTCGGCCTGCCAGCGGACGAAGTCGGCGTAGTCCCGGGACGGCGGCGGCAGATTGGCGGCGAGCTCCCGCGGCTGGCGGCCGGAGGCGGGCGCATAGAAGACGCCCAGCTCGCGCGCGATCACGCCCAGCGACCAGAAATCGGCCACGGAGTGGTGGACGGCGAGAAGCAACAGGCATCGTTCTCCTGGTCCTCCGGGACGGCTGAAGACGCGGACCCGCAGCAGCGGGCCGCGCTCGAGAGCAAATGGCTTCCAAGCCTCCGCCGACAGACGCTCGCGCAGCCGCCTGGGGCTCCAGGCCCGGATGTCGATCTCCTGGAAGTCGAGGCCGGCCTCGGAAACCGCCGGATCCCCGTCCTGCGGCAGGTCGAAACCCTTCCTGCCGTGAGAGGGAGGGGGCGTCCCCTTCCCCCCCGGAGGGGAGGGAAGGGGATCGAGGGGTTGCGGGGGGCGATCCAATAGATGCTTTGAGTAGTCCTCCACCGCAACATCGCAGAGCCGTTGCATGCTCGGGGGCACCGGTAAAATCCGCTGCACCGGCTCGCCGGCAACCAGCGGGAAGATGGTCCGTAGCGCAGGATGACGCGCCACCACCTGCGCCAGGGCGTGCCGCAGGGCGCGGGCGTCGAGCCCGCGGGCGCGCGCCGCCAGGGCGACGTTGCCGACCCCGTTCTCCGGCGCCAGGCGCTCCAGAAACCACAGGGCCTGCTGCCCCGGCGAGAGCGGCGCATCGGCCGCGGCATCGGAGGCTTGGACGGGTGGTGCCTCCACTCGGCGGTGCGCCGCGCCTTCCAGGGCGGAGGCCAGCCGGCCGGCCACCGTCCGCAGGCCGGCCCCTTCCAGCAGAGCGGAGAGCGGCAGCTCGACGCCGAGCGCCGCCTCGACCGCTCCCGCGAGCTCCACGGCGGACAGCGAGTCGAGACCCTGTGCGGTGAGCGGCCGCCACTGATCGATCGCCGCAGGCGCAACGCCGAGGGCGGCGGCGGCGCGCTCGCGCAACCACGCCGCGAGCCAGGCGGTGCGCTCGCCCGGCGCGAGAGCGGCCAGGGCGTTCAGAGCCAGGCGGCTCGGGACCGGCGCGTCAACCGGCTCGCTGCCGGCTGCCTCCGGCCCGTCTGGCTCGGCGGCGCGCAGGCTGCGCGCCAGGACGGCAAGCTCTCCCTCCAGATAGCGGGCGCGGCAGGCGAGGCGCCGGATCTTGCCGCTGGAGGTCTTGGGCACCGTGCCGGCTTGCACCAGGACCACTTCGAAAGGCTGCACTTCGTGCTCTTCGGCAACCGCACCGCGCACCGCGTCGGCCACCTCGGAGAGTCCGTCCCGCCCCTTCATCTCCCGCGCGCGCCGGTGCTCGACCTCCAGGACCAGGACGAGCCGCTCGTCGGACTCCCCCGGTCCCGGCTCGACGGCGAACGCCGCGCCGCAGCCCGGACGGAGAGCGGGATGGCCTCGTTCGGCGGCGAGCTCGAGGTCCTGCGGGTAGTGGTTGCGGCCACGCAGGATGATCAGGTCCTTCAGGCGGCCGGTGACGAAGAGCTCATCGGTTGCGCCGCGGCGCACGAACCCGAGGTCGCCGGTGCGCAGGAACGGTCCCTCGCCGCTCGCCAGCCGGGCCGCGAAAACGCGCTGCGTGGCCGCCGGGTCGCGCCAATAACCGCGGGCGACGCTTTGGCCGGCGATCCAGATCTCTCCCACCCGGCCCGGCGGCAACTCGGCCCCGGTCTGCGGATCGGCGATCGCCAGCCGCTGCCCGAGAAAGGCGTGGCCGCAGCCGACGACTCGGCGCACGGCGGCCTGCGGCGTTGCCGCGATGGCCTCGCCACGCGCCAGGGCCGCGGCATCGACCTCCTCGACGCGCGGCGCCCGGCGGCGGTCGCCGCCGGCGGCGAACAGCGTCGCCTCGGCCAGGCCATAGCAGGGATAGAACGCCTCGCGGCGGAAGCCCGCGGGAGCGAATGCCTCGGCGAAGCGCTCCAACGTATGCGCGCGCACCGGCTCGGCGCCGTTGAACGCCACCCGCCAGCTCGAGAGGTCGAGTCCCTGGCGGGCGGCGGGAGGAATCTTGCGCGCGCAGAGCTCGTAGGCGAAGTTCGGCCCGCCGCTGACAGTGGCGCGGAAGCGATGGATTGCCTCGAGCCAGCGCCGCGGCCGCTGCAGGAAGGCGAGCGGAGCCATCAGCACGCAGCGGGCTCCGGCGTGGAGCGGCTGCAAGAGATTGCCGATCAACCCCATATCGTGGTAGAGCGGCAGCCACCCCACCACCGTCGATTCGCGGTCCACGCCGAAGGCCGCGCGGATCATCCGTTCGTTGTGAATGAGATTGGCGTGGGTGACCACCACCCCCTTGGGGCTCGAGGTCGAGCCCGATGTGTACTGGAGCAGAGCGACCGCGCCCGGGTCGGGCTCAGGAAGCTCGGCGGCGGAGCCCAGCGGCAAGGCGTCGCTGGCGAGCAGGCGCGCCGCCGCCAGCTCGGGCAGGCGCCCGGCGAGGGCGCCAGGACCGCCTGAAGCCAGGGCGGCCGTGGTCAGGACGAGGCGCGGCGCCGCATCGCGGGCAATCGCCCGCAGCGCCTCGCAACGGTCGTCGCGGCGCGGCGGATAGACCGGCACCGCCACGGCTCCGGAGTAGAGGCAGCCGAAAAAGGCGGCGACGAAGTCGAGGCCGGGGGGGAAGAGCAGCAGGGCGCGCTCGCCGGGAGGCACAGCCTCGGCGAGGGCCGCGGCGATGGCCCGCGCACGTCCGTCCAGCTCCCCCCAGGTCAGGCGCTCGGCCGGGACCTCTTCGCTCTCCGCGCTCTCCACACTCTCCGCAGCCTTCCCGGGAGCAAGAAAGAGGTAGGCCTCGCGATCGGGCCATTCGGCGGCGCGGGCCTTGAGCAGCCCGGCCAGCGTCCGCAGCCGCACCTCCGAGCCGGCGATGGAGCCGATCACCATCCGGTCACCCGCCGGCAAACCTTGCTGCAGGCCCAGGGGTGGAGTCCCTCGCGGCATCCCTCCGGGGGGGCGGGGGCAAGGCGGACAGAGCGGGGATGTGCCGGCGCTGCTGCATGGACTTGATCGGTCAGGCGGTGGCCCGAAAGCTCGAGGGCCACCATTGAATGTGTGCTCTGGCGCGCTAGCCAAGACAAGGCGCTGTCACGCCGGCGAGAACCAGGCGCACGAACCCTTGGTGAAGGGGGCGGCGGAGAACGCCCCCCGCCGGCGGAATGCCAGCCGGCCACTCGCGGCAGGCGGCAGTGAGAAGTCGGAGCAAAGGAGCCATCATGCGCGACATTTCCGAAAGGCTTGAAGAGAACCCTCTTCGCCAGAAACTGGTCTGCCATCCCTTCTTCGCGGAGGTGGCGACCTCCGATCTCAGCCGAGGCAAGGTCGGCGTCTTCCTGGGCCAGTGGTGGCATCCCCTTCACTACTTCCCGAACTTCCTCTCCCGCACCATCGACGTCGTCCCCGTGCTCGAGATGAAGACCGCGGTCTGCAAGATCCTCAACCAGGAGCTGGGCGAGGGCGACCCGGCGCGGGCGCACGAGCGGATCTACGTCGCCACCATGGAGGCCGCCGGCTTCGACCGCGCGACCGTGGCCGAGGCGGCGCCATTCCCCGAGACCCGCCGGCTGGTGCAGCGTTACCAGGAAGCCTCCGCCGGCCGTCTTTCCGCGCTTGGCTTCGTCTACGGCACCGAGGTCGCCGATCTCGCCATGGTGGCGGGCATCGGCAGCGCCGTGCGCCGAGTCTCGGGGCTCGCGGACCTGCCCTGGGTCGACATCCACGTCCAGCAGGAGCCGGACCACGTCGAGCAGGCCAACGAGGCTCTCGAGGCCGCCTTCAGCGCCGCCGAGGTGGATGCGATCGTGGCCAGCGCCGAGGAGATGTGGACCCTCTGGATTGCCTTCTTCGACCGGCTGCGCGCAGTGATGTTCGATCCCGCGGCGTCCGCCCGCGCCGAGGTTGCGGAAGCCGCCGAGACGGTTCCCGCCGCCACCTGACCAGCCGCCGGTGCCTTGCCGCCCGCCCTACGCTCTGCGGCGCGCGAGGTCTCCGGCAAAGAAGGCGTTGAGGCTCTCATCAGACCTCCGCGGCCCCACGACCGCTGCCTGCCGCCTTGCCAGCCGCGGCCGGCGTATTCTAGTCCGAGAGAGCCCTCCTGCCTCACGACTTCTTACAGATATGGTGCTCTGTGACGTTCGTGCCGTTTTCCGGGTAGGTAGGGCCATCGACCACGTACTCCGAGTCCGACTTCTTCGTGAACGTCGCGTCGCTACCCTCCGAGCTCACCGCCTTGAAGAAGCTGACGTATTTCCACGACCATCCGCCCTCGCCCGTTTCGGTCATTCGGATAGCGAAGTACTGGCCCGTGCTCAGCGCGCCGAAGCGCACCCAGGCCTGGCGCCTCTCGTCGTACCCGACCAGGAATTCTGCGCGCATGGGCGCCTCCTTCTCCTTGGTCTGGTTGGCGGGAAAGTCGTATGTCTGCCTGAGCCAGAGGTCGCCAAGCACACTCGTATAGGTCGTCGTGTAGGTGCCGGAAAACGTGCCGACCCTATGCGCGCAGTTCCAGGTCCCGACGAGATATTGGATGGATGCGAGCTTCTGCCGTGCGGTCGGAGCCGCATACGCGTAGGAAGACGCTGCGAAGAACATTGCGACGGCTGCAGCAAGCAGACACAAGGTTCGTTTCATCGTGGCTCCTCTTGGATGATTGCTCGGCCGCTAAGGCGGTGAGCTCAGAGGAGGATAGGCTCTCGTGTCGGATGACACATGTGCCGCACGACCGATGCCGCGGGGCGTGACTTCCGGCCTATACAGGTGAAGTCAGGGATGATGGAGCAACCCAGCCTCGAGCGCTTTCAATACCGCGCGCGTGCGATCGCGCACTCCGAACTTGGCGAGAATGCTCGAGACGTGGTTCTTGATGGTTCCCTCGGCCGTGCCAAGGGCGTGAGCGATCTCCTTGTTGCTGTAGCCGCCGGCCATCAGCCGGACGACTTCCACCTCGCGCCCGGTCAGGCGTTCGATCGGCCTGTGGGCCTCGACGTGAACCCGATCGCGATCGGCGATCCGGAGGAGCCGCTCGGTCACCGCCGGTTGAAAGACCGTCGCTCCGCCGGCCACGGCGCGGATCGCCGCGATCAGCTGGTGGTATGAGACGTCTTTGAGCATGAATCCGCGCGCGCCGGCGCGAATGCCGTCCAGCACCACGTCGCTGTCGTCGAAAGTCGTGAGGATCAGGGTCGGCGGAAGCGTGCCGGCGGCCGACAGCTCACGTAGGACGTCGAGTCCGCTCTTTTGTGGCATGCGGATATCGAGCAGAAGGACGTCGACCGGAGCCGACGGCACGCGCGCGATGGCTTCGCTGCCGTCTCCTGCCTCGCCGACGACCGAGATGCCGCCGTCCATCTCCAGCAAGGTTCGGATGCCTTGGCGGATGAGAAGCTGGTCATCGGCGATGAAGACGCGGATCACACCGCACCGCTGCGGATCGGCAGCAAGGCGGTGACGTCGAAGCCGCGACCCGGCTGCGTGGCGATGCGCAGCTCGCCGCCCGCTCTCTCCACGCGCTCTCGCATCCCGCGAAGCCCGAAGCCGGCTCTCGCTCCGTCGCTGCCGCGGCCATCGTCGTGAGCCATGATCCGAAAGGCCTCCCCTTCACGCTCGATCACGATCCACAGGTTCTCGGCGTCGGAGTGCCTGGCCGCATTGGTCACGATCTCCTGCATGCAGCGGAGGAAGATGTGCGCTCGTTCCGGATCGGCGATGCGCAGGCCCTCGGCAACTTCGAGGTGAACCTGCGGCCGCGGCACGGCGCCGACCAGCGCCTGCAGCGCATGAGCGACGTGCACTCCGTCGCGGGCCCGCGAGTCCGCGACGATCTCGCGCACGTCGCTGAGCAGCTCCCTGGCCAGTGCCTGCGCCGTCGCGACGTTCGTCTTCGCCGGTTCCGGCGTGCGCTGCAGGGCCGCTTCGAGATTGAGCGTGAGAGCAGTCAGCCGATGGCCCAGCGCATCGTGCAGCTCGTGAGCAATGCGCAAACGCTCGGCCATTCGGCTGCTGTCGGCGAGGATCTCCTGTATGGCGCGGAGCTCCGCGTTGGCCGCTGCCAGCGCGGCGCGCGCGGCAACCTCGCGCGCCATGACGTAAAAGGTGAAGAATGCCACCAGCTGGAACCCCAGGTACGGCGGCGCCAGCAGCCACGCGGCGCGCGGGCTCAGCTGGAAGGCGACGCCAGCCCCCAGGAGCAGTGTTTGAATGCTGATCCAGATGATGCCTGCAGTCCGCTCGAGACGGGTCCCCAGTTGCATTGCGACCACGGCAAGCAGAGTCCCTTCGTAGCCGTTGCAGCCAAGCAGCATGAGCGCCAGCGCCGCGGACGATTCACCAACCAGGAGCGAAAGCCGCGGACGGCGAAGGTCGGCTGCGAAGAGGACGCCGAACAGGAGGAAGACGATGATCCAGCGTGGGTCAGACGGCGCGCCCCCGGCATGGTAGATGAAGGCAGGCACTCCCACCATCAGCCATGCAGTCAGGCCCGCAATGCCGATCAGCCGCGACTGAGTCATCTGAGGCCCCCCCGCGGGACAGCGTAGCGCGCCCCGGAGGGAGGAGCAAATAGGCCGGAAGTCATGCCTCGCCGCCGCCAGGCCTGTCGCTCGTCGATCTGGTGCGCTGGGATGGCCGTATCTACGTGCGACCGTTGCCTAAGCACTCCACCGCGAGACGGTGCCCTACTGCGCCGGCGTCACTGCCGCCAGGTCTTCTTCGCCGGTGCGGATGCGGATGGCTCTTTCGACCGGCAGCACGAAGATCTTGCCGTCGCCAACCTCGCCGGTACGGGCGGAGCGCAGGATGGCTTCGACGGTGATCTCGACGAACGGGTCGGAGACGCCGATGTCGAGTCGCACCTTGTCGACCAGCTCCATCTTGACCGTCGAGCCGCGGTAGGTCTCGACCTGCTCGGTCTCGCCGCCGTGCCCCTGGGCGCGCGAGATGGTCAAGCCGCGTACCTCCGCCTTGAAGAGGGCCTCGAGGACCTCGGACAGCTTCTCTGGCCGCACCACGGCGACGATCAGCTTCACGCCCGGCTCCCGGCCGCCCTGGCTCTGGAGACGCCGCCTCCGGCGACCCCGCCGGCCCCGCCAATGGCTCCGGCCACCGCGGCGGGCACCGGCGAGGCGGCCGGCGTGACCGGCTCGGGAAGCACCAGGATCGCGCCTTCGCCGCTGGTATAGGCCTCCTCGCCGTGCTGCGGCACGTCGAGGCCGAGGCTCTCCTGGCGGCGCTCGGCGCGCAACGGCACGAAGGCGCCGATCAGCTTGAGCAGCGCGAACGATGCCGTGCCGCTGTAGAGGAGCGTGGCGGCGACCGCCGCCGCCTGGCGGGCGAGCTGCCCGGGATTGCCGGCGAGCAGCCCGTCCTTGCCGCCCCAGACCGCGCTTGCCAGCACGCCGGTCAGCAGCGCCCCGACCAGGCCGCCCACACCGTGCGCCGCGGTCACGTCGAGCGAATCGTCGAGCCGGGTGCGCGAGCGCCAGAGGATGGCGTAGTAGCTCGGAAAGGCGGCGATGGCGCCGAGGACGAGGGCGGCCATCGGGCCGACGTAGCCCGCCGCCGGCGTGATCGCGACCAGCCCCACCACGATGCCGGTCGCCGCGCCCACGGCGGTGGTCTTGCGGGTGCGCAGGCGGTCGAGCGCCATCCAGACGGCGAGGGTCGCAATCGGCGCGAGCAGGGTGTTAGTGAAAGCCAGGCCGGCCGTGGCATTGGCGGCAAGGGCGCTGCCGGCGTTGAAGCCGAACCAGCCGAACCAGAGCAGGGCGCCGCCCAGCAGCACGAACGGCACGTTGTGCGGCAGCAAAGCCTGGCGGCCGTAGTCGCGGCGCGGCCCGAGCACCGCGGCGGCGACCAGCGCGGCGGCGCCGGCGTTGACGTGCACCACCGTGCCGCCGGCGAAGTCGATGGCGCCCAGGGTGCCGAGCCAGCCGCCGCCCCATACCCAGTGGCAGACCGGAGCGTAGACCGCGAGCGACCAGAGGGTGATGAAGGCGACATAGGGGCCGAAGCGCATGCGCTCGACGACCGCGCCCGAGATGAGAGCGGCCGTGATGATGGCAAACGTCCCCTGGTAGGCCATGAACAGCAGATGCGGCAGCGTGCCGTGAGCTTCGAGGCCGACGCCGCGAAGCAAGAGATGCCCCACCCCTCCCAGCAGCGGCCCTCCGTCGCCGAACGCCAGGCTATAGCCGGCAAGCGCCCAGGCGAGGCCCACCGCCGCCAGCGCCGCGAAGCTCATCATCATGGTGTTGAGCGCGTTTTTCGAGCGCACCAGGCCGCCGTAGAAGAAGGCGAGGGCTGGGGTCATGAGCAAGACGAGCGCCGTGGCCGCCATCATCCATGCGGTGTCCGCGCCATTGATTGCCGGAGGGGGAATGGGGGTGGGCATCGCGGGGGCCTCCTGTCTACTGCCCCCCAGGCTAGACGAGCGCCATCGTGGTGTCAAGCGATCTTTGCAGGTTCGACAGTATTTCGAGATCAGCAGGACCGGATTCTGGCGCGATCATGCGTCGGCGAAACGCAAGACGTACAGAAGGAGCACGCTCTAGATGTCACCGTGTCGGTATCTCAAGTGACCGGTGGCGGACGCCCGGCAGGCTTTCGCCCGCACGGTGGAAGAGGGAGCACGGCGGGCGCCAGAGCTTAGCCGGTCAGTGGCCGGTTGAGCTCCGTGCGCCAGGTGGCCGGGTCAGGGCCCGACTCCGGGCCCGCCACGTAGCACTCCCACAGGTCTGGGCCCGGCGTGTGCCCATTGGCCGCGATCCAGGCATTGAGCTCGCCCCAGGCGGCGGCGAGTCCCTCGTAAGCCCCATGGAAGACCGTTCGCGCCACCTTCGTTGCGGGCAACTGTCCCGGCTTCACGCGGCCGACGGCGACGATCGGCTCTGTGACCGGCACGCCGACCTCGAAATCAAAAGTGTCCGGGTCCATCCTCAGGTGGTGCGTGAACCATGGCCCGGCGGGGACCATGCCCTGGGCGGCCACCGCGGCCCTCACCTCGCCAATGCCGGGGCCCATCACGCTCCGGATCTCCTCCCGCGGGATGGTGAGGCGGATGATGGCGGTCAGCTGCTTGGCGGTCTGGATGATCTGCGGTGTGTCGATCATGAGATCTCTCCTGTTGAAGTGGGCGCCTCATCGTCCATCAGTCCACGACCGCGCATGCCGGCGAGGTACACCAGGGCGCCGATCAGGAAGCCGCTGAACCAGGCGTAGACGTAGAGGGTGTTGAAGAACGCGGGCACCGTCGCGAGGCCGGCCGCGTGCAGGAAGCCGGGAACGTTGGGCGCCACGCCGGCGAGGAGGGCGATGACGGCGACGGGGTTGGTGCCGCCGTAGCGCCCGCCCGGCCGGTAGAGGTCGGCGAGGTCGAGCTGGCGCCGGCGCACGAGCCAGTAATCGGCGATCATGATTCCGGCGATGGGGGCGAGCAGGGCGGAATAGCCGATCAGCCAGGTGAAGACGTAGCTCCCGGCGCTTGCCAGGAGCTTCCACGGCATGAGAAGGATGCCGATAATCCCGGTGATCAGGCCGCCGGTCTTGAACGAGATCCGCCGCGGGGCGAGGTTGGCGAAGTCGTTCGCCGGCGAGACGACGTTGGCGGCGATGTTGACCGACAGTGTCGCAATGCCAACGCTCACCAAAGCGATCAGCGCGACCGTGATGCGGGTCGTGGCCGAGGCCAGCAGCGGCTGCGCCAGGCCGGGGGGCGGCGATGCCGAGGTGATGAAGGAGAGCGCGTTGACCGGGTCCCAAAGCTTGTCGAGCGGCACGCCGCGCAGGACTCTCTGCAGTGCGCTGGTGATCACGATGCCCATCGCCGAAAAGCCGATCATGGTGGTCGGCAGGCCGAGCGTCTGGCCGAGCAGCTGCGCGCGCTGTCGCCGGCCGAAGCGGGTGAAGTCGGGGATGTTGAGCGCGAGCGTCGCCCAGAAACCGATCATACCGGTCAGCGAAGGGATGAAAACTGACCAGAATTCGCCGAGGGTGCGGAACTTCGAGGGCTCCCTGAGCAGCGGTCCCAGCCCGTGCGCGCGCCCGACCGCCCATGCCAGCAACCAGGCCGCCATGAGCAGCACGATCGGCGCCGCCCAGTTCTCGAACACGCGGATGGCGTTCATGCCGCGATAAATGATCAGGATGTTGAGCGTCCAGAAAAGGAGGAAAGTGATCGCGCTCGGCACACCCAGGCCAGCGATCGAAAAGCCCCCGCCCCAGCGGGCGAACGCCGGCCAGAGGGCCTCGAGCAGGGTGCGCACCGCCTCGCCGCCGATGTAGGTCTGAATCCCGAACCAGCCGCACGCCACGATCGCCCTCAGCACGGCAGGGATGTTGGCGCCGGTGGTGCCGAACGAGGCGCGGGCCAGCACCGGGAAGGGGATCCCATACTTGGTACCGGGATGTGAATTGAGCAGGATGGGCCCCAGCACGATCAGGTTGCCAAGCCCGATGGTGAGCAGCGCCTGCCACCAGTTCATGTGCACCGCGAGCAGGCTGCCGGCCAGCATGTAGGTAGGGATGCAGTGCGCCATCGAGATCCAGAGCGCCGCGAAGTTGTAGGTAGTCCAGGTGCGCCGGCGTGCCGGGACCGGAGCGAGGTCGGCGTTGAAGAGCGGCGAATCGGTCACGTCGCGAGGAAGCGCGACGAAATCCTCGCAGTCTGCGGCCGTCTCATCCATGGGCGCTGAGCTTGCCGGGGCGGCGGCCCGAGTTCTCATATCTCGGAGACGAGCAGCGGGGCTCGGCTCGCAGTTTGTGCAGTTCCCTGGAGCTCACTCAGGCGCCGCTGGGCTGCTGATACAGGCCGATGACGTTGCCGGCCGGATCGCGGAACCTCGCGGTCACCTCGGGTGCGTCCGCCCCGATCGGCTGCACGATCTCGCCTCCGTGCGCGACGACTGACTCCACAGTCTCGGCAACGCTGTCAACCATGATGTAGAAGAGCAGACCCGGTTGCGACGATGGCGGCCGTCCTGTCACCCACGTGCCGCTCACCTCGCCGGCGCTGTCGTCGAACGCGATATGACCGTCGCCGCGCCGCCTCGTTTTCCAGCCGAACACCGCTTCATAGAATTCGGCCGAGCGACCGACCTCGAGCGCCGGAATCTCGACGTAGCAGATCTTGCCGTTTGCCAACGTGGGAGGCATCGTAAACTCCTTCCGAGGCGTCAACTCAGGAGGCACCCTCGAACGAGGGTGCCTCCTGGCTTACCCTCAAGTGGCCGTGGCCTTACTCTCTGAAGTAGTCGTGCCGCTGGGCGCCCTCAAAAGCGGCCGGAGCGCATGCAGCAAGCCTTGAAACCGGCGGCCGGAACCGCAAGGGCAAAGATCTTTGCGGCCGAGCTTCTCGCTTAGCTCCTTGTCACCATGGACTACGCGGAGGCCCCGCCCCACTCGCGTCTCGGAGGGGAAGCCCCGCCTAGGCTTGCTGCTGGGTGTGAAAGCCAGGGAGGTCATCGTACCGGTCGTGGTCGGATATGGCACACCTCCTCACGAATCGCGCGCCGACATGGTGCGTGCTTCCCGCGATCATACGCTGTAACGACGCGCTGGATTTAGTCACAGCTGGCCAGCTCGAGGATCTGCGGCCGCGAGATGCCGGACAGCGCCGGGCTGTCGATCGCGGGCAGGCAGCAGCGGGATGCGGCGCGCAGCGAGCTGGCTGGTAAGCGGCGCGGACCTCGGCCAGCGGCTGATCGTCGAGGGCGGCGGCGATCTCGCCTGGCGCCAACCGCCCCCTGCCGTGTCTCCGCCAGGCGCGCGCACCTCACCTCAATAGGAGAAGGTGTGCAGCCTTCAACCGATGCGCACAGCGCAAGGGAGACACAACATGAAGAAGCAGCAGAAGAGGATGGTTCTCGATCGCGAGACCGTGCGCCGTCTCGACGCCGCGGCGCTGGAAGCCGTGCCGGGTGGGTACAACTACTCTACCGGTAACATCTGCCACACCTACACCTGCTCGACAAGGCCCACCTGCTGAGGCCCTGACCGGCCGCCCCGCGAGGCGGCCTAACCCGCGACCCCGCCCGGCGGCGGCCGGACCGATCCTGGCGGCCGCCGCCGGCTCCCGGCGGAAGCTGAAGGGACGAGCGCGCCGGCGCAGCGGAGCGTCACCTCCGTCGCGCGCACCCCATCCTATCGCCCGCGCCTACCGCGGCCTGGCGCGCCTGGAGCTGGTCCGTTCAGAGCGCGTGAGGATGCCCGGCCTGAGCCGTGGCCAACGCGCGCCGCTATAATCTTTGGCCATGAGCTCAGAAATGTCTCAGCGGAGGGAGCCCGTGCCAAGAGAGGGCAACATTCCGGCGGAGTGGCTGGCCGAGTTCGAAGCCGCAGCCCGCCGACCGCTGCGGACCCGCTTTCGCTACGCCTTCATCCACACCTACAAGCCGGTGCTCGACGACGAGCCGTTTCGCGCCTTCGACACGACTGCCGACTACCGCCGCTGGTGCGCGGAGAACCTGCCGGACTGGCTGGGATATGGGCGCGTTTGAGTACCGGCAGGCCGAGGAGATCCGCGACGCTTTCGCCCGCCATGGCGTGCGCTATCTCTTCATCGGCAAGTCCGGCGCGATTCTGCTCGGCTTCCCCGACACCACCCAGGACGCCGACCTCTTCGTGGAGAAGAGTCCTGACAACGGCCGGGCCATCGTCGCCGCCTTGCGCGAGCTGGGTTTCGCCCTTGACGACGAGCAGGCAGCGCAAATTGAGGGCGGCAAAGACTTCGTGCAGCTCAAGAACGGGCCTTTCGACCTCGACCTCGTCTTCGCGCCAGACGGCATCGAGCGTTTCGCAGACGCCTGGCGGCGGCGCGTTGAGGTCGAAGGCTTCCCTGTCTGCCACCTCGACGACATCATTGGCAGCAAGGAAGCGAGCGGCCGCGTGAAGGACCGCGAGTCCCTACCTCGGCTGCGATCGTTTCGCGAGTACTGGCTGCAACGCCGCCTCCGCCCTTGAACGAGCTAGAGAGGACTATGAGCAATGGTCACCAAGCACGAACCTGAGATCCCGGTGACGGCAGGCGGCGGCAATGTGTTCGCAGATCTAGCTTTCGCCGAACCCGAAGAAGAGCTGACCAAGGCTCAGCTTGCCAGTCACATTCGGCAGGTCATCAAGCGCCGGAGGCTCACCCAGGCTGCCGTGGCGGCACTCATGGGTGTCGATCAGCCGAAGGTCTCGGCCCTGCTGAATGGTCGCCTCACGAACTTCTCCAACGGGCGCCTGATGCGCCTCTTGACCGGACTCGGTCAAGACGTGGAAATCGTGGTCAAGGCGAAGCCCCGCAACCGCGAGAGAGGACGTATCCAGGTCATCGGCGACGCTCATCCCTGAAGGTGTTTCGCGTGCATGGCTTCCACGTTCGAGAGAATTCGCGACTTGGTCGCCAGGCGGGAGATCAGGATTTCCGAGCACGGCTACGACGAGCTTGCGCAAGATGGTATTCTTGCGAGGGAAGTGATCTCCGGGGTGAGGAGTGGCCGGCTTATTGAGGAGTACCCGGATTACCCGAAGGGACCATGCGTGCTCGTACTACAGAGGGACGAGGCCGGGGGACCAATCCACGTGGTCTGGGGAATACCGAAGAATAGGCAGTTCCCGGCAGTTCTGGTGACCGCTTATAGGCCGGACCCCGAAAGATGGACTCCCGATTTCATGCGCAGGAGAGATTGATGGCGCGACTTCAAAAGAAGCTGGTCCACGAGGGCGAGTATGTGGCCGAGGTGGAGGTCCAGCTCATCGAGTCTGAAGAAGGCTGGTCACCATACCTGACGCTTGAAGATGCCGAGAGGCTGGACGAGGTTCGCGAAGCTCTTCGTAAGGGAGACGTAGCCGAGGCCGCGAAGCTGGCGCGCGTCTTTCATCTCACGCCCGTGTGAGCGGAGCGCACGCTGCGGGGGCATCGGTCTCTCGCGCCTCGGGGGAGCCTCGGTTCGAATCCGCACGTCTCACCTCAGACAGGCAGGCGTAGAGTGAGCATCCGGGAAGAGATCGGGCGGTACCTCCTCACTGGTGAACACGACTCCCTTTATCGCGCGTGGCAAGGCAGCAGCGTCATCGAGCGGTGTCGGCGCGGCCACGAAGCTATTCAACGGGCGCTCATCGCTGCGGTTCGGCGGCGGGCCAAGCAACTTGCCCAGATCCCCGAGTTGCGAGACCTCGATACCACATCCTTTACGCTAGGCAAGGTCGAGCCCTTGGTGCGAGGGCTCTTTCCGCCACGAGAGAGGGAGCCGGTGCTCGACCTTCTTGCGCACTCGGTTGTCTTCCTTACGCCCAGCAACATCGAGCAAGTTCTTCTCAACTGTAGGTGGCCTAGCACAGCCTGGAATCTCGCCAATCTCTACCTCGCGAGCATCGGGGCGGAGCTGCTCAGCGACGATGCACCCCAGCTCGTCGGGCTCAGCGAAGAGACAACGTGCTTTGTGTCGCTCGCCTACTTCACCGAGGAGGACCCCTTCGCCGACTTTGTAGTACACGAGGCGGCGCACATCTTCCACAATTGTAAGCGGACGACCGCCGGCCTCCCCGAAACCCGACGGCGCGAGTGGCTCCTCGACATCGACTTCCGTAAGCGGGAAACCTTCGCCTACTCGTGCGAGGTCTATTCCCGGATCGTGGAGCGGGGCTCCAGCCCGCAAGAGAGAGTCAAGCTGAGCGAGGAGTACTGCCAGGAGAGACGCAATCTGCCCGACGAGAGAGTGGATGCCAATGAGGTCACCGACATTGTAGGTGCGGCAAGTGTCGCACACAACGGCTGGAAGGTTATTTTCGCGCGGTGTGCGTCTAAAGCGACCAGAGGGACGCCGGAGGTGTGACACCTGGCCCGAAGGCGTGGCTCAGCCAGGGTGTGGGTACTACCCCCATGAAGCAGCGGCCGCCTCGCACCACGCGCAGAGCTGCCGGTTGTCTCCGAACCCGATAACGTCCATCCCGCCAAAGCAAGGAAAGGACCGATTCTCTGGCGTTTCCCGAAGCCCGCGAGAAGACCATTGAGCTTTGACCAGAACTCGAAGGGCGCCGCTATCCACGGCGCACCTCACTGCCGCGCTATACCTGGGTCGGGCGGTCCCTCTCGGCAGCGTGCTGCCTGGGTGACGGCGGCGGCCCGCAAGCCATCGTAATTTACAGATGCCCCACACAGTTTCGCAAGCGTTGAGAGTGTTATCGAGTGCTGGCTGCCCGGCTCGACGCCCTGGGTCTTCGCTTCCCCCTCGCCCAGGGCGGCAGGGCCGGTGCGGTGGCTTTCCCACGCGACGGTGAGGCTACGCAAGGAATCGGGCGTCGCGGACTTCACGCCCCGCGACCTCAGGCGCACCGCGGCCACGCGCATGGGAGAGCGAGGCGTGCGCCCTGACGTGATCGAGCGGGTACTCAACCACGCACCCGCCAAGCTCGTGCGGACCTACAACCGCGCGACCTACGACGCCGAGAAGCGCCAGGCCCTCGCGATCCTCGGCGAGCTGATCGAATCGCTCTCCTCCGGCGAGGAAGCCCGCTCCAACGTGGTACGGCTCGGGTGATGATGCGGGGCAGCGAGTTTCCCCTCCAAGGGGCGGGCGGCTGGCCCAGTCTGTGCGGTAGGTTTAGAGGCGGCCGGCCGAAGGGTCAGACTCCCGGGACGTCCTCGAGACCGCCCCGGTTCGTGGCAAGCCACTCGCGGGGCGACTGGGCACCTCCGCGGGCAATCAGCTCCTCGTCCCATGACAGGAGCGGGCAACCGAGCCGAGTGGCGGTGGCGACGTAGAGGGCGTCCGCGCCACGCAGTCGACGCTCGACACCGAGCCGTTCGGCCTCGGCAAGGAGCGCCTCGCTCAGCGGCTCCAGGTGAAGCGCCGGATGGTCGGCCATCTTCGTGGCGGCTGCCTGCGCGAAGCTCGGGTCGCCCACCCGCCGGGCAAGGGCGCAGATCGACTCCAGCACCACAAACGACGGTCCCGCGAGAGGTAACGCGCGCCGCGCCGCCTCGGCAAACACCGCGACGCTATCGCCGTGGAACACGTCCGACGGGTCGAAGGCGGCGACCCAGAGATTGGCGTCCAGGACGAGCACACCTCAACGGCTCTCGAGTCGCCGGCGGTCCGCAGCGAGGATCTCGGTGGCTGTCGGCCCCGGCGGCCGGCCCCTCGTTGCGGCCTCCCCGAGTCTTACCCATTCCTCCAGCCACTGCTCACTCTCCCGGCTCTTTGCGGGCACGAGCGTTCGGTTCGCGCGCAGGCCCGCGCGCACGAGGTCGGGCACCAGCTCCTTGAGCTTCTTGTGCTGGCGGGCCGCCTCGATCTTGACCTCGGTGAGGAGATCGTCGGGGAACTCAATCGTGGTTTTCATGCGGCCAGTTTTCCAGAAAACCAGCTTCCCTTGCAAATGGTCCTCTTTTCGCGCCGCCGTGGGCACGCGTTCCCTTTCGCCCCTGATTCGCCCCTGGGCAGAGTCTCTCAGCCAGGGTCCGCTTGGGTAGTCCAGAGCAAGCCTATTTATTTATTAGGCTTAGGTGGTGCACCCAGAGGGAGTCGAACCCCCAACCTACAGCTCCGTAGGCTGTCGCTCTATCCAGTTGAGCTATGGGTGCACGAGGAACGGCGTCGTGCGGACCTCGGATTGTAGAGGAAGGGCGCGAGGAGCCGCAAGGGGCGGTCTCGGGCACTCGGGGGCGCGCGCAGGGGTGGCCCGGGCGCCCGCCGGGCTTACTCGATCAGGCCGGTCAGGGGGGAGGAGGCGGAGGCGTAGAGCTTGCGGGGGATGCGGCCGGCGTGGGCGGCGAGCCAGCCGGCTTCGACGGCGAGCTTCATGGCGCGGGCCATGCGGAGGGGGTCGGCGGCTTCGGCGATGGCGGTGTTCATGAGGACGCCGTCGGCGCCGAGCTCCATGGCGATGGTGGCGTCGCTGGCCGTGCCGACTCCGGCATCGACGATGATCGGCACGCGGGCCTGCTCGAGGATGATGCGCAGATTGGCGGGGTTGCGGATGCCCATGCCGGAGCCGATCGGGGCGCCGAGGGGCATGACGGCGGCGGCGCCCAGCTCTTCGAGGCGCTTGCAGACCACCGGGTCGTCGTTGGTGTAGGCGAGGACGACGAAACCCTCGGCGACCAGCCGCTCGGTGGCGCGCAGCAGCTCGACATTGTCCGGAAACAGGGTCTTTTTGTCGCCGATGACTTCGAGCTTCACCCACTCCCAGCCGCCCAGCTCGCGCGCCAGGCGGGCGGTGCGGATGGCCTCGTCGGCGGTGTAGCAGGCGGCGGTGTTGGGCAGGAGGAGATACCGCTGCGGATCGACGAAGTCGAGAAGCGAGCCCTTGCCCCGCTCGTCGAGGTTGACCCGGCGCAGCGCGACGGTCACCACCTCGGTGCCGGAGGCCTCGAGGGCGGCGGCCATGGTGGGGAAGTCGCGGTACTTGCCGGTGCCCAGGATGAGGCGCGAGCGGAAGGTCCGCCCGGCGATGGTGAGCGGTTCGATCTCGGTTGCGGGCGCGGCGGTCTCGAGAGTTGCAGCCATTCCTACCTCCTGGAGCTCGATTCTACATCCACCCTGCGAGCATGCCGGCCCGCATCGCCGGCGCGCCGGCCGCCAGGCCGGCCGGCTGAATCAAAACCCGGCTGGCTCCAGAGGCATCCCGGAGTCCCCGAGGGCAGCCCGCGGTCCGCTCTGCCGCACGATGTGGTTGGCGTCGTCGACGAAGACGAGGGCCGGCTGGTGGGACTTGGCGGCTTGCTCGTCGTAGAAGGCGTAGCTGGCCACGATGACGAGGTGGCCGGGCTTGACCTTGTGGGCAGCGGCGCCGTTGAGCACCACCTCGCCGGCGCCCGGCCGGCCCGGGATGGCGTAGGTGGCGAAACGCTCGCCGTTGGTGACGTTGTAGATCTCCACGCGCTCCCAGGAGAGCAGGTCGGCGGCCGCCATGAGCAGCGGGTCGAGCGTCACCGATCCCTGGTAGTCGAGGTCGGCCTCGGTCACCGTCGCGCGGTGGATCTTGGACTTGAGCAGTGTGCGCTGCATGATTTGTTACCCCGCAGGCGGACGGCTGTCGACCGCCAGTTGGAAGTTGTCGATCAATCGCGTTCCCCCGATGTGCACCGCCAGGGGAAGGACGAGCCGGCCGCGCACCTCGGCGACCGGTTTGAAAGTGTCGGCATCCACCGCCTCGGCGTAGTCCACCCGCGCCAAAGGCTCGCCGGCGAGGACTTCGCGCAGCCGCCGGCGTAGCTGGTCGCCGCGGCGCTCGCCGGCGGCAATGGCACGCTCGGCGGCGACCAGGGCGCAATGCAGGACCGGGGCGGCGCGGCGCTCGGCGGGCGAGAGGAAGACGTTGCGCGAGGACATCGCGAGTCCGTCCGGCTCGCGGATGGTCGGGCCGGCGACGATCTCGACCGGGAGGTGGAGGTCGCGCACCAGGCGCCGCACCACGGCGAGCTGCTGAGCGTCCTTCTCGCCGAAGACCGCGACGTCCGGCTGCGCCATGTTGAGCAGCGCGGTGACGACAGTCGCGACGCCGCGGAAGTGCCCCGGCCGGCAAGCGCCTTCGAGCCCCTCGGCCGGGCCGCCGGGATCGACGGCGATCGCATGGCCCGGAGGGTAGACGGTCTCGACCGCCGGCTCGAAAAGGAGATCGCAGCCGGCGGCGACGAGGAGCTCGGCGTCGCGCTCGGGCTGGCGCGGATAGCGGGCGAAGTCTTCGCCCGGCCCGAACTGGGCGGGGTTGACGAAGACCGAGGCGACGACGCGGGCGCAGCGCTCGCGGGCCAGCCGGACCAGCGACAGGTGGCCGTCGTGGAGCGCCCCCATGGTCGGCACGAAGCCGATGGTGGCGCCGGCCTGGCGCCAGGCGGCGACCTGACCGCGGAGAGCCGCGACGTCTCGTGCCCTGAGCATCCGCATGTCCTCTCTCGCCCTTGCCTGGCCGTGCCGCCCGGCCATGAACCCCGGGTGCCTCCGGGAAACGGCCAGGGACCCCGCCAGGCGGGTCCTGCCGCCTCCGACCTTCCCGCACAGGCCGGGTGCGACCTGGGCCGTCTTAGCCGTAGAGCTTCTGGACGGCGTCGGCCGCCGCCCGCGACAGGTCGCCATAGCTCTCCTCGGGGGCCGGGAAGCGGCCGGCGCGCACGTCGGCGGCGAAACGCTCGATGGCCTCGCGGGAGAGGTGGCCCAGCTCGGCGTAGCGGCGCACGAAACGCGGCGCGATCCGCTCCTCGAGACCCAGGAGGTCGTGGTAGACGAGAACCTGGCCGGCGCAGCGCGGCCCGGCCCCGATGCCGATGGTCGGGATGGCGAGGCGCTCGGTGATCTGGGCCGCCAGGTCGGCGGGCACGCACTCGAGGACCAGCGAGAAGGCGCCGGCCTGCTCGGCCGCCAGCGCCGCTTCCAGGATGGCCTGGCGGGCGGCTGCCTCGCGGCCCTGGACTTTGAAGCCGCCCAGGCGGTGCAGCGACTGCGGGGTAAGGCCGAGGTGGGCCATGACCGGAACCTCGGCGGCGATCATCGCCTTGATCAGGTCGGGCCGCGCGCCCTCGATCTTGACCGCCTGGGCCCCGGCCTCCTTGACGAAGCGGATGGCGTTGCCGACCGCCTGCTCGGTCCCCAGGTGGAACGAACCGTACGGCATGTCGCCGACGAGGAGTGCGCGCTTGACGCCGCGCCGCACCGCACGAGTGTGGTGCAGCATCTCCTCCATGGTGACCGTCAGGGTGTCGGGATGGCCGAGGACCACCATGGCCAGCGAGTCGCCGACCAGCACGATGTCGGCGCCGGCGGCATCGGCGGTGCGGCCCTGGGGGTAGTCGTACGCGGTCACCATGACCAGCGGCGGCTGGTCCTGCCGCTGGCGCGCGGCGGCTACCCACGGAACGGTGATGCTCTTGAGCTGGTCTGCTGCCGGACCTGACTTGCCCATGGCGATCTCCTTTTGGCGCTCCGTGGCGGCATCGGGTGTTCCGGCTCCCGGCCGGTGCCCCCGCGCCGGGTTGGGACCCGGCGCTTGCCGAAAGACCGCGTGCGGCGCGCCTGAAAAACCAAAAGCCCTTCCGCCTGGAGAGACGGAAGGGCTCGGCGCGCGCCGGGGCTGGGCGCGCTGCCGGCTGGGCCGCGAAGTGCCTGTCCTGGGGATCAGGCCTTCTGTGGCCGGCCGCGCGCCGCGGGGCGCTGGAGATCCCGTCTCGGTCCCGGGCCCGGGGCGCCTCCGCGGTTGCCGCTGCCGGCGGCGGAGGTCGGCGGGCTAGTGGGATCCAAGCGGCTGAAAGTACTCGGTCCCCTTCATGGGCTTCGCGAGCCGGTGCAGCAGCTCCTCGAAGTCCTGCGGCCGCTGGGGGAAGTTCATGTGCCGCGTGTCGACCACCAGCAGCGGGGACCGGACGTAGTAATGATAGTAGTGATTGTAGGCGTCGATCAACTCTGCCAGGTATTCGTCGGCGATCATCTTCTCGACGCTGCGCGCCCGTTTCCGGATACGCTCCATGCAGGTGTCGACGTCGGCAACGAGGTAGATCACGAGGTCCGGAACGGGCACCTGGGGCTCGAGCAGGGCATAGAGCTTGTCGAAAAGCAGCAGCTCGTCGTCGCTGAGGTTGAGGTAGGCGAAGATGCGGCTCTTCTGAAAGGTGTAATCGGCCAGCAGGAGGCGGTCGAAGAGCCCGCGCTGGGCGACGTCGCGCTGCTGCTTGTAGCGCGAGAGCAGGAAGTAGAGCTCGGTCTGGAAGGCGGCGCCTGGCCGGTCGCGGTAGAAGTCCACGAGGAAGGGGTTGTCGACGTCTTCGAGGATCTTCACCCCCTCGTAGCGGCGGGCCAGCATCTCGACGAGCGTGGTCTTGCCGACCCCGATCGGGCCGTCAACCGCCAGGTAGTGGAAACCGAGCGAGTCGGGGCTCAACTCGCGGCGGCCGCCGGAGCGATTGGGTTGTAGAGCGTGTCGCGCTCGACCGGCACGAAGCCCGCCTCGCGCACGATCCGCTCGAGCTCGGGGCGGCTGAGCTGCTGGGCGGTGCCGGCGCCTGCCATGTGGTAGATCTTTTCCTCGACGATGGTGCCGTCCATGTCGTCGGCGCCGAAGCGCAGGGCCACCTGGGCGAGCTTGGGCGTGACCATCACCCAGTACGCCTTGATGTGCGGGATGTTGTCGAGCACCAGCCGCGCGGCGGCGATGTGGCGCAGGTCGTCCTGTCCGGTGGTGTGGTACTGGAGCCCCATGTAGTTGTTCTCGGGGTGGTAGGCGAGCGGGATGAAGGCGTTGAAGCCCCCCGTCTCGTCCTGGAGCTCGCGAAGGCGCAGCAGGTGGTCGACTTTGTGCTCGGGCCGCTCGACGTGGCCATAGAGCATGGTGCAGTTGCTCTTGATGCCCATGCGGTGGGCGGTGCGGTGGACTTCGAGCCACTCGCCGGCGTCGAGCTTGCCGTCGCAGATGATCTCGCGCACCTCGGGGTGGAAGATCTCGGCGCCGCCACCCGGCAGCGATCCCAGGCCGGCGTCACGCAGGCGGCGCAGCACCTCCTCGAGCGGCAGCTTCTCGCGCTTGGCGAACCAACCGACCTCGATGGCGGTGAAGGCCTTGAGGTGGGCGTTGGGAAAGCGCTGCTTGAGGCCGCGTAGCATCTCGAGGTACCAGTCTAGCGAGAGGTCCGGATGCAGGCCGCCCACGATGTGGAACTCGGTAACGCTGTTGCCTCCCTGGTCGGCCGCGTGCGCGTAGACGTCCTCGTGGCTCATCTCCCAGGCGTGGCTCTCGCCGGGAAGAGCGGCGAAGCTGCAGAACTTGCAGTTGTAGGTGTAGACGCAGACGTTGGTCGGATTGATGTGGCGGTTGATGTTGTAGTAGGTGAGGTTGCCGTGCAGCTTGCGCCGCACCGTGTCGGCCAGCCGGCCGAGCGGCAGAAGGTGCGGCGTGGTCAGGCAGACCAGGGCATCGGCGGCGTCGAGGCGGACGCCATCGCGCACTTTGGCGGCGATCCCGGCGAGCGGCGCCGGATAGGTGGCCGGGTCGATGGCCTGGGCGAGGCTTTCCGGCAAGGTCTTGAGCAGTGCGTTCATGGGCGCGGTCTCACGGCCAGAGTATAGCAACAGCGGTGGTGGCGAAGAGCCAGACGGCGAGTGTGCCGTTGGCCTGGAAGAAGGCCGCGTCGAGCCGAGAGAGATCGCGCGGCCGCACCACCCAATGCTGGTAGGAGATGAGGGCGAGGCAGCCTGCCCAGCCCAGCCAGTAGGCGGCGCCGAGGCCCGGCCCCGCCTCGCGCCCCCCGTCGCCCCCCCCGCCCACCCCTCCCCCCCCTCCATAAGCGCGGGGCAGCAGCGCGAGGAGGAGAAGCATTCCCGCGTGAAGGGCCGCCGACAGGATGAGCGCGCCGGTGACGCCAAAGCGCACCGGGATCGAGAACAGCCCGGCGCGGCGGTCGAAGTCGAGGTCCTGCAGGGCATAGAGGACGTCGAAGCCGGCCACCCAGAGGAGGACGGCGGCGGCGAGGAGGAGAGGCACCGCGGTGACGTCGCCGCGCACCGCGATCCAGGCCCCGAGCGGCGCCCCGGAGAGAGCGAGCCCGAGGATGAGATGGGAGGCCCAGGTGAAACGCTTGGTGTAGGAGTAGAGAAGGAGGACGGCGAGCGCGACCGGCGAAAGGGCGAGGGCGAGCGGGTTGAGCTGCCAGGCGGCGAGCACCAGGAGCGCGGCGCTGGCGGCGACGAAGAGGGCGACGAAGCGCGGTGCGACGAGGCCGGCGGGAAGGGCGCGGCCGGCGGTGCGCGGGTTCGCGGCGTCGATGCGGCGGTCCACCAGGCGGTTCCAGCCCATGGCCGCGCTGCGCGCCCCAACCATGGCCACGACGATCCAGCAGACCGTGCGCAAGGGCGGCCACCCGCGGGCCGCGAGGAGCATGCCCATGAAGGCAAAGGGGAGAGCGAAGAGGGTGTGCTCGAACTTGATCATAATGAGCACCGTCCTAACCCGTTCTATGATGGTCTTCGCTGTCATACGCCTAAGCTCCCTGTTTTAAATGGCTTGTGGCTTATCTCTAGCCACCTCTTGGCCTCAATCCTTCGCTAAGATACGCTCCTATCTGCTAACATCCTGATTAGGCCATGGACGAGTCTCTGCAAAGAAACGGGGCCGGGAATGGGCAACCGGTTGAAGGAGCCACCTCCCATCGAAGACAGCGGCACGTTTCACCCCCGCACCTCGCTGGGGCGGCGGCTGTGGGAGATCCGGCAGCGCCATATCGCCAAAGGAGGCCGCCTCCTCTCGTGGGATGAGATCGACGCGCGGCTCAGCGATCGGCGCGGCCGGCAGGACCCGTCCCGATGAGTCGTCTCACCTCAGGCCGGTCTCGGCAGCTTGGCATCGAGCCGTCCCCTGCCAGCAGAGCTGTCTCGGTCTGCCGGCACGCTGCCGCAGAGCGCGTGAGGGCCTCCTGCTACCCGTTCGTACAGTGAGGTTTCGTGACGCTCACGACCCCCATCACCCGCGAACCCCCAGGATGCGCACTGCGAAGTACTTCCGTCGAAAGCTGGCCGCTCGCGATCGGCTCAGCGCTTGCCGAGTAGCTCGCGCACCGCGGGAAGCAGTTCGTTTGGCACCTCGACCATGCTGGTGGTCCGGTGCTCAAACGCCGCTTCGTCTTCGGCGACGGCCTCTTCCTCGGTCTGGCTTTCATAGTGGGCGATCAACTCGCGCACCCGCTGTTCGTCCCAGCCCGGGGGAAACTCTTTCTTCGGCATCATCGTCCCTTCTTGCGCTTGCGCCGTTGGTAGGCTGTCAGAGGCTGGCCGCTGAGTTCGTAGGCGGTGACCACAAAGAAGCTCTGCGGATCAGGGTCGCGGACGTAGACAACTCGGAGGTAGCGGCCTGCGGGCGTCTGACCAATGGCCACTCGCGAGTTGTCACTGCCTCGGCGATCCTCGCCTGGCTGGCGCAGGATGGCTTCGACCTCATCTTCAGCGACGCCATGGTTCCAGATATGCGGCGCCCCGGTCTCAGGATCGACAAAGAAGCGTAGCCGCACCGGCTGGATTTTAGCTCACTCGGCGTTCTCGGTCGTGGTCTGCCAAGGTGTTGCCGCAAGGACACGCGAGGATCGAGGACGTTGGCCGCGGCACCGTGCGAGTGTCCGTCTCAGTGCCGAGGCGCCGCGAGGGACCGGTGCCAAGGGCGGCCCAGAGCTTCTTTTCCTCGACGATGGCAGCGGGGCTTGCCGGTGCCTGAGCCGCGAACGGCTGGCGGCGGAAGACGGATCTTGACCCTTACCTGGATGGCCTTACCCGAGTGGACCTTGGACCTGGCTGGCGGCTCAAGCATCGCCAGTCCCAGCAGCCAGGAGCATAGGACGCGGGCTGATGGAAGTCGTTGCCCATCGAGTCAAGGCGGCGATCCAGGCTCACCGACCAGGAGAATGGGAATGGCTCGGGACGGAAGGTCCACGCCCGCGGACCAGGAGAATGGCACCGGAGTCGGCGACAGGAATGTGGGCCCCGCACGCTGCCACGGCATCGAACGGCCCCAGCTCTGAGCAGAGCTGCGCGAGCTTCCTGGTGATGGAGGACAACGGGATTTCCCAAGCCTTCACCAACGACCGCCACTTCGAGCAGGCTGGATTTAGAAACCTTCTTCCTGCCTGACGTTCGCTTGACTACCCTCATGGGTTACCCTAGAGTGTGGCCACCCAGGTGGCTACACGGGACCACATTGCGGGACGAGGGTTTAAGATGGCAGGAAAGATCGGCATCAGGGAGCTCAAGAACCGTGCCTCGGAGATCGTGCGCGAGGTGCGCGAAAGCCAGGCCACTTATGTCGTGACGGTGCGGGGCGAGCCGGTCGCCGAGCTGCGGCCTCTCCCTGCTCAGGGCATCAGGGAGCGGCGGCAGGAGGAAGTCGAACAGGTCATGGCGGAGATCGATGAGCTCGCCCGGCGCATCGGGCGTGCCTGGCGATCGCCCAAGACCGCCGTTGAGCTGGTAGAAGAGCAACGGCGTTAGCCGATGCCAGTCCTCGACGCCAGCGCTTGCGTGGCTCTCTTCAACGACCGCGAGCCCGGCCATCCTGCGGCAATCGCTTGGTTCGCGGATGCAAGCATCGATGAAGAGCCGATCGTCGCGCCGGTGATCCTGCTCGCCGAGGTGGGAGCTGCGCTCGCACGAGCGTCAATCGATCATTCCTCGTCCATGGCTGTCATCGAGCTGCTGCGCAGCCGCCGCATACTGGAGCTGTTTCCTATCGACGAACGGCTTGCGGCCAGGGCGGCGGCGATCGCCGTGGCCTGTCGCCTGCGGGGCGCGGATGCCATCTATGTCGCCCTGGCCGACCTGCTGGCGATACCGCTCGTCACCTTCGACCGCCAGCAACTGGAACGCGGCGCACAGGTGGTGGCGACGCGAGCGCCGTGACGGGGGACTCAGCGCGCCCGATTTTCAGCTCAACAGTACGTAGCGACCGCCGTCGGTGAAGATGATGACGAGGTTCATGACGACCATGATGAGGTCGTAGTGCCAGCCGTGGCCCTCCTTGCCCCAGAAGCCAGTCTTCCACACGAAGATCTTCTTCTGGATGGCGCCGAGCATGAGCAGGATCAGCCCGGCGGCGGCGAGCTGAGTCAAGACTCCGAAGGCCACGCCGAGGCTCCCTAGGATCTCTGCGGCACCGAGGAAGATCGTGAAGCCTTTGCTCTGGCCGATGCTCTTGCCTCTGGCCTCCGGGTCCTTGAGGTGATTCCATCCGCTATTCGCGAAGACCAGCGCCACGAGCAGCCGCATCAGCAGAAGACCGAGATCGGTGAAGCGGGCCAATTGCGGAAGCATTCGCGTCTCCTCCTTTCAGACGGCCAGCCTGGCGATGATACATTCACGCCCAAGCTCGAGGAACGACGGGAGGGAGATTCTCGATGGCGCGACGTGATCCGCTGGAGCGCTTGCGAGCGATCTGCCTGGCTTTACCGGAGGCAACCGAGAAGGAGACTTGGGGAGAGCCCACCTTCAGGGTGCGGGACAAGATCTTCGCCACGATCTGGTTCGCCGACGGCCGCGCGTCGATGTGCTGCAAGGCCTTGCCGGGAACCCAGGAGATCCTCGTCGGCTCCGATGCCAGGAGGTTTTTCGTGCCGCCCTATGTCGGCCATCGCGGATGGGTGGGCGTGCGTCTCGACGTCGCAGTCGACTGGGGCCACGTCGCCGACATGGTGGAGGAGAGCTACCGGATGACCGCGCCGAAGCGGCTCGCCGCGCTGATCGAATAGCAGCTGGCCGCGGCGGCGCCGGCAGCGGCGTGAGACGCGCTGCGCGGCGGCCGTGCCGCGGAGGGCCGGGTGGCCGATCAGGGGATGGTGATGGTGTGGCAGTTCGTAAAGTGCGCAGTGCAATCTTCGCCGCTGGCTCCCCCGACCACGCGGACGACTTGTCCGGTCTCCAGCATGCGGATCGACTCGCGGCTCAAAGTCAGCTTGCTCTTGCCATTGGCCTGCTTCTTCATCGTCGTTCTCCTTTGACGAGATGTTGCTTTACCAGAAAGCAGTGCCGCGGCGAGGATGAGCGGGACGCCAGGAGAGCGGCTCGCGAAGGCCTATGAGGAGCCGGCGGTCCCGGAGTCACGCTGGGCCTCCACGACCGCGTCGCAACAAGTAGTGCAGACGAAGCCGCGCTCGCCGACCAGGATCGCTTCATCCGCGGATAGGGACAGCTTGCACAGGCAGCAAACGACCGCAGAGGCGGGAACTGGAGTAGGAGAAGGCTGCGGCTCCGCACTCGATGCCCGGTCTTCGGCAAGGATATCGTTGCAGATATCCACGCATTCTTCGCAGATGAAGACGCGCGGACCCGCGATGAGTTTCTTGACCTGCCGCTGTGACTTGTTGCAGAACGAACAGTGCAGGAGCGTGTCCGGGGTAGGCCCGCTCTTGTCCTTTCGCGACCAAGGCTTCATGTTGCTCGCCTCCTCGATGCCGTGGCGGGGTCGGGCAGGTGGTGGCACGCATGCCCGTCCGGCCGCAAACCCCTACCGGCTGGCGGCGACCTTTCCCAGATAGGCGCGAATCCGCTTGGCGTTGGCGCCGACGTCGCTCTTGCCGACCCGGGAGGCCGACCGGACGTCCACCTGGCTGCCCGCGGCCACCGCCCTGACCCGCACCACCACGTCGTCCTTGAAGCCGAACCAGGCGGAGGTCGCCGTGGCTTCGATCCGGCCGGATTGCGGGTCCGCGGCGACCAGGTCCCAGCCCATGGCGCGCGCGGCGGCGAGCGCCTGGGCGAAGGCGGCCGCCGGAGGTGCCGAGAGATGCAGCGGCTCGATGTCCGGATACCCCTGGCGCTGGGCGGCGGCGACCTCGGCCCCGCCGTGACTTGCCGGGTTCGACGCGCCGGCGCGCAGGGGCAGGACGGCAACGAACTCCGGCGGGTCGATGAGATCGGTCGAGATGTCATGGATCGGCGGCACGACCCGCGCCTGGCGCATGAACTGCCACGGGACGTAGGCCACGGCGAGCCCGAGCACGATGCCTGCCACGAGACTGCCGGCCGCGCCTGACCGCAGGTTCGGAACCGCCAGGGAAACAAGCGCGCAGGCCGCCGCGATGAGCCCGCAGATGGTCGCCAACCGGAGCCCCTGGAATCCGCCGCGATACGACCATAGGTGTGCGCGCGTCCCGAGCGCGGACGCGGCGAGCACCACGACAGCCAGCACGGCCAGGACAAACGGAAGTCGGTTGATGCCCATCGAGGAGGTCCCCTTTGACAGAAGCCTATCAGCCCCGGGGACCCTGGATTGAATTCCGTGTCACCACCTCAGGGTACCTGTTGCAAGACAGGACGGCTCCTCAGGATGCGATGTCGGGGGTGCAGCGGGGCTCCACGATAGTGCCCGCCACTCCACCAGGAGTGTGCCGAGCGGCGCGCGGGCCATGCCGGCCCTGGGCAGGGAGCGTAGAATCCCTGCGATGCAGGCTCTCTCGCCGCACCTCGGCTTGACGCTCGCCCTGGGCGCGATCGGCGCGATCGGCGCCATGGCCTGCTCGCACCCCGGGCAGGTGCGGCCGAAGAACCCGTCGCCGAGCGCGGTCACGCAGTCATCGGCGAGGCCAGTAGTCCCGCTCCCGAGCGTGCCGATGCATGTATCTGGCCCGGCCGCACCTCCGGCCCCGCGAGCCAGCGCCTCCGACGGCGCCGACTTCGCCGCCTCGGTTCGCCCGCTCCTCGAGGCACGATGTCAGCCCTGCCATTTCCCGGGCGGGAAGGTGTATGGCACTCTGCCGTTCGATCGCGCCGCCACGATCCTGCGGTTGCGGGAGAAGCTCTTCACGCGCATCAAGGACGAGCGGGAGCGGCAGGCTATTCGCGATTTCCTCGCTCGGCAGGGCCGTGGCAGTCGAGAGTGAGGTCAGCCTTCCGGCCCGCCCCACCGCAGCCCGGGCTCGCCGGCCAGCCGGATGCCGCAATGGTCGAGGAGGCGCAGGGTGTAATGGTCGAGGAAGCGGCCGAAGTCCTCGCCGCCGATGTAGAAGGCGGGAACCGGCGGCAGCAGGGTGGCGCCGGCGACGAGCAGGCGCCGCATGTTCTCGACGTGCACCAGGCTGTACGGGGTCTCGCGGAAGCCAAGGACCAGCGGCCAGCCCTCCTTGAGCGCCACCGCCCCGGCGCGGTGGATGAGGCTCCGCGCCGAGCCGCTGGCGAGGGCGCCCAGCGTGCCGGCACTGCAGGGCAGGATCGCCGTGCCGGTCAAGCGGTAGCTGCCGGAGGCGATCGGCGCGTCCAGCTCGCCGTCGCGATGGAAGCGCAGCTTGGCGAGCCCGCCGCCGTCGAGCCCGGCAGCCACGGCCAGATCGGCGGCACCGGTCTTGTCGGGCCCGAGCTCGTGACGCAGCACCTGGCTGGCGCCTGCCGACACGACCAGGTGGATGCACTCGATCTCCGGATGCGCCGCCAGCCGCGCCAGCACGTGGCGAGGCAGCAGCATCCCCGAGGCTCCCGAGACCAGCAGAGCGATGCGGTGCGCCATGGCCCATCGTATGTGCCCCTACGGCGGGAAGTCCAGGTGATCTAAAACTTGGTTCGTGCGCCTGGGGTGGGGGCGTCCCCTTCCCCCCCGGAGGGGTGGGAAGGGGATCGAGGGGTTGCGGGGGGCGATCCGATCGATGCTTCGAGTAGGCCTCTCCCGCCACATCGCAGCGGCGGTTCAGCCCTGGCGTCGGCCGCTGACGCCAGCTATAACGGAAAGTCTAAATTATACACAAACCGTCCCCGCTCGATCGCAAGCAACAGGCCGCCGCGCTCGAGGCCGCGCAGCACCTCTCGGCTGAGCTCTTCGGTCGTGCTCACGCGCTGGCCGTTGGCGCCCAGCACCAGGTCTCCCGCGCGCAGCCCCTTCTGGGCGGCGACCGAGCCGCGCGCCACGCGGAGGACCGCCAGCTCGCCGCCGCCGCCGCCAACCTCGAGGCCGACGCTGCGCTCGAGGATGCGCAGCCCCAGCCCCTGCGGCGGCCGGATGGGTCTCAGGGTGAGCTTGAGCGGTCCCGCGCGGCGACGCACGTCGAGCTGCAGGGGGCTTTCGACCGGCACCGAGGAGAGAGCGGTGATCACATCCTCGCGGTTGGCGGCGGGACGTCCCGCCACGCCGACGATCACGTCTTTCTCCTGCAGGCCCGCGACCGCCGCCGGCGATCCGGGATAGACCTTGGAAACCAGGGCGCCGCGCTTGACCGGCAGGTCGTAACGCCGCGCCAGCTCGGCGTCGACGGTCATCAGGCGCGCGCCGGTCCACGCCGGCCGCAGCTCGCCGAAGCGCAGGAGATCCTCGACCACCCGCCGTGCGCGGCCGGCGGGGATTGCGAAGCCGATGCTGTTGGCCCCCGAGACGATGGCGGAATTGATGCCGATCACCTCGCCGGCGATATTGACCAGCGGCCCCCCCGAGTTGCCCGGATTGATCGAGGCGTCGGTTTGCAGGAAGTCGGTGTACAGGCGCTCGCCGCTCTCGGACGGAATGGTCCGTCCAACCGCCGACAGCACTCCGGTGGTGACGGTGTGCGAGAGCCCGAACGGGTTGCCGATCGCCACCACCGTCTCGCCGATCAGCAGGTCGGAGCTCTTGCCCAGCGGCACGGCAGGCAGGCCGCGGGCCGCAACCTTGAGAACCGCCAGGTCGGCGTCGCGATCGGAGCCGACCACCTCGGCTTCGAGCTCCCGGCCGTCGAGCAAGGTCACCACGATGCGCGAGGCGCCCTCGATCACGTGCGCGTTGGTCACCACGATGCCGTTGGAATCGACGATCAGGCCGGAACCCAGCGCCTGTGCGCGGCGCTTCGGCGAGAGGAAGCCACCGAAGAACGGGTCGGCGTCGCGTACCATCGACTCGGCCGAGATGTTGACCACGGCGGGGGAGACCTTCTCGGCCACCGCCACCACCGGCGTGCGGCGCGACGCCTGGGCGGCGGCCTGGGCGGCGAGCGGCCCGGCGAGCAGCAAGCAGGCGAGCGCGATGATCCTGGAGAGGCTGGCCGCCGCTCCCGCCATTGGCGGCACTCCCGGCAGGTCGCAAAGAGGCCTCGGCAAAGCGGCGCGTGGCGGCGGCGTGCTCATGCCTCTAGGATAGGATGAGGCGCCCTGCTTGGGTAGGGAGGAGGTTCTTTCGGTGCCCATCGCCACCAGTCTCGCGGCAGCGGGTTTCGTCCTGCTGGCGGCCGCGACCATCGCCACCACCGCGGCCCACTCCGCCACTCCCGCGGAGAGTGCGGGGGGCGCGAACGGCAGCGTCTTTCCCTTCAGGGTGCAGCAGAAGTCGCTCGACAACGGCCTGCGGGTGATCGTCATTCCCTATGACAGTCCGGGCACCGTCGCCTTCTTCATGGTGGTGCGCACCGGCTCGCGCGACGAGGTAGAGCCGCCGGGCAGGGACCCGGCGCGCCCAGGTCAATCGCCGGGCCACAGCGGCTTCGCCCATTTCTTCGAGCACATGATGTTCCGCGGCACGGAGAAGTATTCGCAGGATCGCTACAACGAGACGATCAAGGGGATGGGCGCCGACTCCAATGCCTCGACCGCCGACGACGTCACCAGGTACTACATCGTCGGCCCGGCAAGCCAGCTCGAAACCATAATGGACATGGAGTCGGACCGCTTCAAGAACCTCAAGTACTCCGAAGAGGCGTTCCGCACCGAAGCCCTGGCGGTGCTCGGCGAATACAACAAGAGCGCCTCGAGCCCGTACACGCCGATGGTTGAGAAACTCCGCGACCTGGCCTTTACCCGGCACACCTACAAGCACACCACCATCGGGTTCGTGGCGGATATCAAGGCGATGCCCGGCTACTACCAATACAGCCTGCAGTTCTTCAACCGTTTCTACCGCCCCGAGAACTGCACCTTGATGCTCGTGGGCGACGTCGACGCGCAGCGCGTGTTCGCCCTCGCCCGGCGCTACTTCGGTGACTGGAAGAAGGGCTACCAGCCGGCGCCGGTCGCGCCCGAGCCGCCGCAAAGCGAGCGCAAGGAGGCGCGCATCGACTGGCCGAACCCGACACGGCCGCGGATCTGGCTGGGCTATCACATGCCCGCCTTCTCCACGCGGTCGGTCGATTCGGCAGCCCTCGATGCCATCGGCGAGCTGCTGTTCAGCGAATCCGCTCCGCTCTATCGCGAGCTGGTGATCGACAGGCAATGGGTGGATTTCCTGCAGGGAGGCCCCCAGCACCATCGCGACCCCTACCTTTTCATGGTGCTCTCCCAGGCCAAGTCCGAGGATCTGGTCGGAAAGATTCGCGAAACGATCGACCGCCACATTCGCGAGCTGCGGACCAATCCGGTTGACGAGCAGCGGCTGGCGGGAGTCAAGTCGCACGTCCGCTATGCCTTCGCTCTCCGCCTCGATACCCCGCGGGCGGTCGCCGACCAGGTCACCGAGTTCCTCGCGCTCTCCGGGGATCTAGCGGACATCGATCGCTACTTCGCGCAGTACCAGCGCGTCACCCCTGCCGACGTGCAGCGGCTGGCGCGCGAGGTCTTCCGGCCGCAGAACGAGACCATCGTCATCCTGACCCATCCCGCGGACAAGCCGGGAACGCAGAGGCCAGTCTCGCCCGCCGATCACCGCGGAGGAGCCGGCCATGACTAGGGCTCCCCGGAACGATTGCATCCGGCCGCCGATCCATCCGCTCCCCGGCCGCCGCGGGCACGCCCGCGCCGGGGGCGTCCCCGGCGCCCTCGCCGCGCTCGCCGCCCTCGCCGCTCTGATCATTGCCTGCGCTCCGCCCGCTCCCGCGGCGGCCGCGGCCCCACCGCCGGCGGCGTTCCCAGGGACGCCGTCAGAGGAGGCTCTACCAGGCATGGCCACCGTAACCCTCCCGAGCTCCGGGTCGCCGCTGGTGGCCATCCGCCTGCGCTTCGACGCCGGCTCGATCGACGACCCTGCCGGCAAGGAGGGGCTGGCTGCCTTGACCGCCCTGATGATCGGCGATGCCGGCTCCGCCAAGCGCTCTTACAGCCAGCTGCTCGACGCCCTGTATCCCCTCGCGGCGAGCTTTGGACACAATACCGATCGCGAGGTGACCGAGCTGACGGGAACGGTTCACCGCGACGCGCTGGACGCTTTCACCGCTCTGCTCGAGGAGGCGCTGCTCAGCCCGGGCTTTGCCGAGAGCGACTTCCAGCGCAACCGCGAGCAGCTCCTCTCCTATCTGACCAACGTGCTGCGTAGCGGCAGCGACGAGCTGCTCGGGCTCGAGGCCATCCAGGACGCCATCTTCGCCGGCCATCCCTACGGGCACCCGCCGGCGGGCACCGTCTCGGGGCTCGCGAGCATCACCCTCGACGACGTGCGCCGCTTCTACACGGAGCACTACACGCGCGCCCGCTTGACGATCGGGCTTGCCGGCGGCTACCCGGAGGCCTACCTGGCCAGGCTGGAGCGCGATCTTGCAGCCCTGGGCGCCCAGCCGGGCAGGGACCCGGCGTCCCCCGATCAAACCGCGGCGCCGTCCGCCCAGCCGGGCCGGCCGCCCCTGCCTCCCCCACCGCCTCTCGCCGGCCGCCGCTTCACCTTGATCGAGAAAGAGACCGGTTCGGTGGGAATCCACTTCGGCTTCCCCCTGCCCGTCAACCGATCGAGCCCGGACTATTACCCGCTGATGGTGGCCAACAGCGCGCTCGGCGAGCACAGGACGTTCACCGGCCGGCTGATGTCCGAGCTGCGGCAGTCGCGCGGTCTCAACTACGGCGATTATTCCTATATCGAGTACTGGGCCAACCCTCCCGGCACGACCCATCCGACGCCCGGGGTGCCGCGGCGGCAGCAGTACTTTTCGGTGTGGATCCGGCCGGTCGTGCCCGGCGACGCCCAGTTCGCCCTGCGCGCCGCCCTCTACCAGGTGCAGAGGCTGACCGAGGAGGGGCTCGCCGAGAAGGAGTTCGCGGCGACCCGCGACTTCCTGCTCAACTACACGAAACTGTGGGCGCAGGACCTGCAATCCCGCCTTGGCTTCCTCATCGATAGCAGGTTCTATGGCACGCCGTATGTCATCGACGAGATCGACGCGCAGCTGAGAAAGCTCACGCTGGCGGAAGTCAACCAGGCAATCAAGAAGTACCTTGCCCCGGGCGCCTTTGCCGCCGTCCTGGTCACCGCCAAGGCGGCGGAGCTCCGGGAGCTGCTGCAGAAAGACGCCCCCAGCCCGAAGAAGTACAACGCGCAGGTGGCTCCGGCGGTGCTCGAGGCCGACAGGACGATCGAGTCGCTCCCGCTGCGGCCGACGGCGATCGAGATCGTGCCGGCCGTCCGGATGTTCGAGAAGTAGCGGCCGTCCGCTGCAGGACCGGGGGCGGCCCCCGCGGGTTCACTCGGGTACGAGGTGGAAGTAAGCGGGTGAGGGGGTGAGGTGGACGGTGGCGGTTGGCGGTGTGGGGAGGGGAGCGCCGTCCCGGCCGAAGACGCAAGCGGCGGGACGGGGGAGGGTGGCGGCGTTCGCGGACGCCGCCACACCGGCCCCGCTGCCGGCGGGGGACCCGCTGACGGCTCGGAACCCACTGCCGGTACCCGCCCCGCTGCCGGTACCGGCGACGGTCCCCCCATGGCTCCAACCGACGACCAGGTCCGAGCCGTCGGGGCGGCGGAAGAGATAGAGGCGCAGGGACCTGGGGGCGGGCAGGGGTCCTTGGAAGCGGGCGCCGGCGAGCTGGGCGACCAGGATGCGCAGGGCGTGAAAGCTCGGACGGCGGCGCGGGCGGGATCGCTCGGCTGGATCGACGAGACCGTAGCCGCGCGCCGCGAGCTGCCACCAGAAGACCCGCTCGATCAGCCCGGTTCCCAGGGTCATGAGGTAGTAGCGCACCAGGTAGTCGGCCTGCGTCTCCTCGTCGACCGCGACGGCGCGGCCGGCCGGGGCGTGCGGCCCTTCCCAGAGAGGCCAGTTGACCTCGGTGATCCAGCAGCGGCCGGCGGCGTTGCGGGCAGTCTCGGCGATGGCCTTGAGCAGCAGCACCTTGTCCACCGTGTCGAAGCCGGCCTGGCGGTTCTCCGGCGCGCCCCGCCGGTCGACGTAGAGGAGGCTCGAGACGGCGTCGAAGCGGAAGCCGGCGCGGCGCAGGTTGAGCACCGCCGCGGTGACGTGGTACTCGAAGTCGATGACCGCGGGCCCCAGCAGCTCGACCCCGCGCTGCCGGCGCAGGATGGCCTCGGCCGCGCGCGCCAGCTCGACGTACTCGCCCATGTTCCATATTCCCCACTTGCTGCGGTTGATGGCCTGGCCCACCTGGAAGCGCCCGCCATAGGGCGAGAACCGCTCCGCGATCCGCTCGACCGCCGCGCGCCAGCGCGCCGGGTCGCGGACCAGCTCCCGGTTCTGGGGCAGCGCGAAGGTGAGCTCGTAGCCGCGCAGGTGCAGCTCGCGGGCCAGCTCCTCCTCGGCCGCCTGCCGCTCCTCCCAAGGATGCAGGCGCAGCAGAAGGTGCCGGGTCCCCAGCTCCTCGACCAAGCCGAGCAACGCCGCGGGCGCTTCCGGCCAGGGACGGAGGCAGACTCCGGCGCCCTGCCAGGCGACCGGCGCGCCATAGAGCTCGCGCCGCAGCTCGCGATAGCGCCGCAGGATGCGCGGCGCGGCCGCCGCCGCGGTGGTGAGCAAGGCGGCATGGATGCGGGCATCGGCGAGCCGCACGCGCAGCTTATCGATCCGGCCGGCATGCTGGTGCGGCTGGTCGGAGAGGCGGTCCCAGACGCTCTTCTCGCGCGGAGCCGCCGCCGCCGGCGGCCCGGGGATGTGCGCGTGCGGCACTCGCGAGGCCAGCGTGACCCGTGCCTGGCGGCCGCGCCGCAGCCGCTGCTTGGCCTGGTTCTTCCACAAGAAGGCGCGGTGATAGAACGCGTACAGGAGCCTGGCCAGGCGGGGGGGCGGGTCCGCCTCGCCGCGGACCGCGGTCCAGTAGCTGGACAGGAACAGCTCCTGATGCTCGGGCCGCAGGATGGCCAGGCGGGACTGGTCGCGGGCACGCTGGGAGAGGCTGGGCGGTCGACCGATCCGGGTGCGGTTGAGATCGACCAGGTAGATCTCGTACGGCACGCCACGCGCCGGCGCTCGGGCCGGCCCCCCCGCCGATCCGTTCGCGGCCGGCCTTCCCCCGCCGGGCCCTTGCCCTGCCAGCAGCACGTTGCCGATCGACAGGTCGCGGTGCCAGAACCCGGCCGCGTGCAGACGCGCCAGCATCCGGCCGAGATCGGCAAGGAAGCGCGCGAAATCGACCTCGGGGAAGAGCTCGGCCTGTCTCCCGGCGTTGGCGGCCCGCAGCAGGTAGCGCGCCTCGAGGGCATCCCCCAAGTACCGGCAGACGTAGAACGAGGCGCCGGTTCCGCCCGCGGGCTCGAGGAGCATGAGCGGCTCGGGCGTCGTCAGGCCGGCCGCCAGCATGGACCTCGCGACCTGCCAGCTCCACGCCGCCTTGCCGGCGGACCGGCGGCGCAGCCGGTCTCGCAGCCCGGGGCTGCGGAACTGCTTGACCACGACGTCGACCGGGCCGTCGAGGGTCTCGCAGCGGGTCACGTAGAGATAGTTGCGCCCCCAGTGCAGGGTCTTGAGCGCGGCCGCCGGGTCCGCCACCCGCCGCGCCTCGCGCTCCAGGTCGACGGGCCGGAAGCCCGCGGCGACCTCTCCGCGGTACCCCGCCAGCGCGAACGCCGCCGCCGCGGGATCGGCTCGCCGTGGTTGCTTCTCTCCTTGCTCGTGCCGGGTCGGCAACAGGGTCCGGCCTGACATTCAGACCTCGACCACGTCGAACTTCTCGTGGTGCAGCTCAGGGTCGCTCTGCAGCAGGACGCTCAACCCGAGGGAGCGCTCGAGCTCCTCGAGGATGGCCCGCTCCTCGTGCTGCAAGGCGCGCGCGATCTCCGGATGGACGCGCAGCAAGAGCTCGCCGCCCTGGCCGGTACGGCCGCGCTGGCGTAGCAGCTCCTTGCGCAGCTTCAGGCAGATCGTGGCCACGGACTTGATGCGGCCGCGGCCGGCGCAGTATGGGCAGGGCTGGGTGAGCAGCCGCTCGAGGTTGGCCCGGCTGCGTTTGCGCGTGATCTCTACCAGCCCGAACTCGGAGATGTTGAGGAGCTTGGTCTTGGCGCGGTCTTTCTTGACCTCGTTGCCGAGGCTGGCAAAGACCTGCTCGCGATGGGCCGGCTCCACCATGTCGATGAGATCGATCACGATGATGCCGCCGAGGTCGCGCAGGCGGATCTGGCGGACGATCTCCTGCACCGCTTCGAGGTTGGTCTGCAACACCGTATCCTCGAGGGTCCGCTGACCGACGAAGCGGCCGGTGTTGACGTCGATGGCCACCAGCGCCTCGGTCGGGTTGATGACGATGTAGCCGCCCGACTTCAGCCACACCTTGCTCTTGAGCGCGGCCTCGATCTGGTCCTCGATGCCGAACTGCTCGAACAGCGTCGCTCCCTGGCGGAAGAGCTTGACCTTGCCGACCAGGGAAGGCTGCACCTGGTCGAGGAACTCGACGATGCGCTCGTAGGTCTCCTCGCCGTCCACCCAGAGGACGGAAAAATCCGGGCGCAAGAGATCGCGCACCACGCGCAGCGCCAGGTCGAGGTCCTGGTGCAGAAGGGCTGGCGCCGGCAGCCTGGCGGCGCGCTGGCGGACCTTCTCCCACAGCCTGGAGAGGTAGGAAAGGTCCGTCTCGAACTCCTCGCGGCCGCGCCCCTCGCCGGCCGTCCGCACGATGAGCCCGCTGCCGCCAAGCGGCAAGCTGTCGAGGATGCCGAGGAGCCGCTCCCGCTCCTTCTCGTCGTCGATGCGCCGCGAGACGCCGACGTGGCGCACGGTCGGCAGCAGCACCAGGTAGCGCCCGGGCAGGGTGACGTGGGTGCTGATGCGGGCGCCCTTGTTGGGCAGAGGGTCCTTGACCACTTGCACCAGGATCTCCTGCCCCGGCTTGAGCAGGTCGCCGATCGACGGCGCGCCGCCACCCTGCGCCGGCGCCAGATCCGCCCTCGACGGTGCGCCCGGCTCGCCGAGCTCGAGGTCTTCCATGGCCTCCACGTCGGCCGCGACGTCGCTCACGTAGAGGAACGCGTCGCGCTCGAGGCTCACGTCGACGAAGGCCGCCTGCATGCCCGGCAGCACCCGCGTGACCCGCCCCTTGTAGACGTTGCCCACCAGTCCGCGGTGCCGGTGGCGCTCGACGAAGATCTCGGTCAGCCGGTCGTCTTCGAGCACGGCGATCCGCGCCTGGTGCGGATCGCTCTCGATCAGCATCTTGCAGGTCATGGTCGGCTGCGAGCCTGGCGTCGGGGTGAGCGGTCCAGGCTACCTGTTTACGTAACGCCGCAGGTCGACGCCCAGCATCAGGCCGGTCGAGATGAAATTGACCATGGTGAACGAGCCGCCGTAAGAGAGGAACGGCAGGGGGATGCCGGTGATCGGGACGAAGCCCGCGACCATCGAAGAGTTGTAGAGCACGTGGAAGCAGAAGAACGAGAGCAGCCCGACGACCAGCAGGATGCCGGCGCGGTCGCGCGCGCGCATGGCGATGCGCGCCGCGCTGCCCACGTAGAGCGCGTAGAGGCCGAGCACCGCCACCACTCCCAAGAACCCCCACTCCTCGGCGAGCACCGAGAGGATGAAATCGGTGTGCCGCGCCGGCAAGAAGCGCAGCTGGCTCTGAGTGCCCTGCATGTAGCCCTTGCCGGCCATCTGCCCCGAGCCCACGGCGATCTTGCTCTGCCGCACCTGGTAGCCCGCTCCCAGCGGGTCGCTCTGCGGCGACAGGAAGGTGAGGACCCGCTGGCGCTGGTAGCCTTTCATGCCGAACGACCAGAGCCCGGCCGCCAGCACGACCCCGAGGACCGCGGCGACCAGCAGCAGCCGGATGCGTACTCCGGCCACCAGCAGCGTGCCGGCGGCGAGCGGCGCGAACATGGCGGCGCCTCCGAGATCCGGCTCGGCTGCCGTGAGGACCATCGGCACGACGACGATGGACACCCCGACCAGGATCTGGCGCAGGTCGAGGATGCGGCGGTTGAGGCCCGCCAGGTAGCGGGCAAGGAGCATGGCGGTAGCCAGCTTGGCGAACTCCGAAGGCTGGAACTGCCAGGGCCCTATGCGGAACCAGTGGGCGGCCCCGCCGCGCACCACCCCGGCCACCAGCACCAGGACCAGCAGCACCAACCCGGCGGCGTAGAGCACGATCGAGAAATCGAGCAGCACGTGGTAGTCGATGCTCATCGCGGCGATCAGGGCGACCACGCCAATGCCCAGCCAGAGAGCCTGGCGCGGCAGGTAATCGACCACCATCTCCGAGCTGGCGCTGTGCACGGTGGCTAAACCGATGGCCGAGAGCAGGAGCGCCGCGGCCAGCAGGCCGCCGTCGATCGACGACAGCTGGCGGAGCGGCGCCTTCTCTTCAGCGCCCGTCGCCATGGCCCGCATCCGCAAAGCGCACCTCGGGACGAGGCAGCTCGCCGGCGAAAAACTTCTCGTAAAGGGCCTTGGCGATCGGAGCCGCGTCGTGCCCGGTGCCGCCGTGCTCGGTGAAAACGGTCACCACGAGCTTTGGCTCGCCGGCAGGCGCGAAGGAGGTGAACCAGCCGTGGTCGCGGTACTTGAAGGGCAGGTCCTTGGCCTTGATCCGGGTCTTCTGCGCCACCACCTGCACGCTGCCCGTCTTGCCGGCGACGTCGGCGCCCGGCACCCGGGCGGAGCCGTAGGCCGTCCCGCCGGGCTCGTTGACCACCGCCCATAGCCCCTCGCGCACCACGCGCAGCGCGTGCTCGTCGAGGGGCACCCGCTCGGCCGGCTTGACCGGCGCGTCCTTGACCAGGTGCGGCACCACGCGGAAGCCGCCGTTGGCGACGATCGCGGTCATGGCGGCCGATTGCAGCGGCGTCAGCAGCACCGGCCCCTGGCCGATCGCCACCGAGATGGTCTCGCCTCCATACCAGCGCGTCTTGCGCGTCGCCAGGCTCCACGCCATGTCCGGAACCAGGCCGCGCTTCTCGCCGCCGATGTCGATGCCGGTCGGCGCTCCCAGCCCGAAGAGCCGTGCGTAACGGGCAATGCGCTCGATGTTGAGACGCTGGCCGAGAGTGTAGAAGAACACGTCGCAGGAGCGCTGCAGGGCCTGGCGCACGTTGACCGAGCCGTGCCCCTCCTTGCGCCAGCAGCGGAAAGGGTGGCCGTAGATGGTTATGCCGCCGCTGCAATGGACGCGGGTGTTCTCGTCGATGACGTGCTCGGACAGGCCGGCCGTGGCCATGACGATCTTGAAGGTCGAGCCCGGCGAATACGCGTTTTGCAGCGTCCGGTTCTCCAGCGGCTGGTTGGGGGCGGCCAGCATGGCCTGCCACTCGTCGACCTGGAGGCGGCGCGCGAACAGGTTGGAGTTGAAGGACGGCGAGGAGACCAGCGCCAGCAGCTCGCCGTTGCGCGGGTCCATGGCGATGATCGCGCCGACCTTCTCGGGACCGTCCAGCCAGCGCGCCGCCTCTTGCTGCAAGTCGAGGTCGATGGTCAGGGTGAGGTTCTTGCCCGGCAGCGAGGGCTTGCGGCCATACTCGCGGAGGAGCTGGCCGCGGCTGTCGACCACCACCACCCGTTCGCCGTCCTTGCCGCGCAGCTGCGTGTCGTAAGTCTGCTCGATGCCTTTCTTGCCCACCAGGTCGCCGACCGCGTAGAGGCCGCCGGAGCGGTCGATCTCTTGCTCGGTGGCCTCGCCGATGTAGCCGATCACGTGCGCGGTCTGCTCGCGGTGGCGGTAGAGCCGGAGATGCTGCACCTCGACCTCGAACTCGGGGTACTCGAGGCCCTTGGCGGCAAGCCGGGCCACCTCGGAGAGGGTGAGGTTCTCGGCCACCAGCACCGGCTTGAAGTCCGGGACCCCGCGGTAGCGCTCGAGCAGCTCCTCGAAGTTGGCGAGCGGACGGCCCAGCGTCCGCGCGGCGAACTCCAGGCTGCGCGGCAGGTCCGTGCTGCGGCTGCGATCGAGCATCAGGTTGTAGCTGGGAAGGTTCTCGACCAGAAGGCGCCCGCGGCGGTCGAAGATGAGGCCGCGCGGCGCCGTGATCGGCAGCTTGCGCAGGCGGTTGTTCTCGGCGAGCTCCCGGTAGTAGTCCCCCTGGGCGATCTGCACGAACCAGAAGCCCGAGGCGACGGCCGCGAGCAGCCCGGTCGCCACACCCGCCATCACGCGCACGCGCCCGATCAGGTCCTCCCGATGCTCGCGAACCACTTGCATGCTCTACTCCAGGCGCAGCCTGCTGACGCGGCTGCGCCGCCGGACGTCGAGGACGCGCGACCAGCGCCGGAACGCGACATAGACAACCATGCCGATGATGCCGCAGCCGGCCGCCTGGACCAGGGCCCCGACCGGATCGGGAAGCGACGGGTTGGGCAGCAGCAGGAAGGCCAGCAGGGCCAGCGTCCCCTGCTGCGCGAGCGACCCGAAGGCGACCACTCCGGCCACCCCGGCCGGGCGCTGGATCACCAGCCGCTGGGCCAGCCGCGCCGTCAGGTAAGCCACCGCGGTGTCGGCGAAGCCGAAGAGTCCAAAGGGGCCGTTGGTCAAGGTGTCTTCGAGCAAGCCGGCGCAGAGCCCGACAAGCAGCGCCGACAGCGAGTTGCCTTCCAGGGCATGCAGGACCAGGACCACCAGGAACAAGTCGACCACCCGGCCGAACGACGGAAAGAGGTGCATTCCCACCAGGTGGGCCAGCAAGGCGAGGGTGAATGCGGCAAAGATCCTAAGGACGCGCACCGGGAACGGCCTTCTCGATCTCTCGCGGAACGCTCACGTGGTCGAGCAGGTAAACCTGGTCCAGCTTAGCGAAGTCGACCGCGGGTGCCAACCGGATCTTGTGAAAAAGCTCTCCTCCGGGCTCGACCGAGACGACGGTGCCGACCGGGATGCCCCGCGGATAGATCCCGTCGATGCCCGCGGTCACCACCCGGTCGCCGGGCCGCACGTCGGCCTGCAGCAGCATGTACTCGAGGTTGAGACCGCCGCTCGCCTGGCCGCTGCCGCGCACCAACCCCTGGCGGCGGGTGCGCAGGAGCATGCCGCCGACCGAGGCGGCGCGGTCGGTGACGAGCTGGACCTTGGCATAGGGGCCGGCGACCATGACCACCCGCCCCACCACTCCGGCCGGGGAGAGCACCGGCTGGTCGATGCTGGCGGATTGGCTGCCGGTGTAGAGGATGAGGGTGCGCAGCCACGAGGTGCGGTCGGCATAGACCACGTCCACGGCCCTGATCTGGCCGGCGAGCGGCGCGGCGTAGCGGATGGCTTCTCCCAGGCGCGCCATCTCCTCTTCCACGTCGGAGAGGCGCAGCAGGTGGAGCCGCAAGTCCTCGACCTGCTGGCGCAGGGCGCGGTTCTCCGCCAGCAGGCTGCGCTGCAGCCGTATGCCGCCGCGCAGGCCTTCGAGGCTGCCGGAAGTCGCCGCCACCACGCGGGCAACCGGACCGAGCAGGTACAGCCCCAATGACTCGGCATAGGTGACCGAGCTGCTGCTGCGCGCTCCCTCGATGGCGACAAGGATCAGCTGCCCGACGAGGACGACGATCAGCAGCCAGGCGGTGCGGCGCTCGTCCACGTCCGGAGTCCAGCGTCGGGGGCCATCAGCCGGGCTTGGCCACGAAGTGTCCCGCTCGGGACACTAGCGTATCGAGACCTTGCGCAGCAGGTCGATGTTGGAGAGCAACAGCCCGGTACCCAGCACCACCGAGGCCAGCGGGTCTTCGGCCAGCACCACGGGCAGCCCGGTCTCGTCACGCAGCCTCTGATCGAGGTTGCGCAACAGGGCTCCGCCGCCCGAGAGCACGATCCCCTTGTCCATGATGTCGGCCGACAGCTCCGGCGGCGTGCGCTCGAGCGCCATGCGGACCGCCTCCACGATGGTGGCGACCACCTCGGCCAGGGCGTGGCGGATCTCCTCGTCGGAGATGGTCAGCGTCTTGGGCACGCCTTCGACCAGGTCGCGGCCCTTGATGTCCAGCTTGATCTCTTCCTTCAAGGGGTAGGCCGAGCCGATCTCGATCTTGATCATCTCGGCGGTGCGCTCGCCGATCAGCAGGTTGTACTTGCGCTTGAGGTACTGGATGATGGCCACGTCCATCTCGTTGCCGGCCACCCGCACGGAGCGGCTGTAGACGGTGCCGGCGAGCGAGATGACCGCCACGTCGGTGGTGCCGCCGCCGATGTCGACGATCATGTTGCCCGACGGCTCGGTGATCGGCAGCCCCGCCCCGATCGCCGCCATCATCGCCTGCTCGACGAGGAAGACCTCCGAGGCGCCGGCGCGCATGGCCGAGTCGCGGACGGCCCGTTTCTCGACCTGGGTGATCTCGGAAGGGACGCCGATGACGATGCGCGGGTGCACGTACATCTTGCGGCCGTGCGCCTTGCGGATGAAGTACTCGAGCATGCGCTCGGTGACTTCGAAGTCGGCGATCACCCCGTCTTTCATGGGCCGTATCGACTCGATGTTGCCCGGCGTCCGGCCGAGCATCTCCTTGGCCTGGATGCCCACGGCTTCGATGCGGTTGGTGAGCTTGTTGATCACGACGATCGAGGGCTCGCGCACCACGATGCCCTGGTTGGTGGCAAATACCAGGGTGTTGGCCGTGCCGAGATCGATGGCCAGGTCCTTTGAGAAGTAGCGTAATAACGACGCGAGGGGCATCAGCCTGTCAGTTCCTCTCGAGCTAACTCCGGTCGGTGCGGGGCCGTCCCGCCGGAAGCCTTGCCGGCCTGGGCTGTGAACGGCAGCGGGCGACTCCAGCGACTCCAGCGATACCGGCGCGGCGGCGGCAACCGGGGGAGTCTACCTGTTCGGGGTCGTTCTTAGGGCGACGATTGCTTTCATGGACCTTCGACGAATACCTTGGGGCGGCGCACGGTCTCGTTGCCCCAGCGGTCGCGCGCCCGGATCTCGATGAAGCTCCAACCTTCCTTACTCAACTGAACGGTCTTCTTGAACGAGCCGTCGACGGCGACATTGACCAGCTCGCCGTTGACCTCGATGCGCGCGCCGGGATTGCTGCGCCCCGAGACGATGAAGATACTACCGTAGGATTTGACGTCTTCGAGATCGAGCTCGGGGGGGATCTTCGGGTGGTCGGCGCCGCCGCTCTTGAACGAGGCGACGCGGAACTTGAGCGGCTTGCTCCAGGGCCCGGGGAAACCCTCCCTGGTGTAGGCGGCGACTCGCCAGTAGAAGGTTCCCTCGCCGCGCAGGCCGAGGGTGGCGCGCGGACGGGCGCGGTTGTCGACGCCAATCAGGTTTTCGACGAAGAGCCGGTTGCGCGACACCTGAAGAGCGTAGCGCGCGGCGCCGGCGACCGGGCTCCAGGCGAGCACCAGGGTCTGCACCCGGTCGAGGTCGAGCTCGCGGTCGTCGGCCGGCTCGACCGGCTCGGGCCGCCCTGGGAGCTTCTGGGGCTCGGAGAGCAGGCCCCCGGTCTGCACCACCTGTTGCAGCTCCTTGACCTCACGCGTCAAGCCGCCCTGGGAGGAGAGCTCCAGGCCGCCGCGGAAGGCGCCGAAACGGCCGCGGTTCGAGCTCTTGTCGAACGTCACGAAAGCTTCGGAGTCCTGCTTGACCCGTGCCTCGGCCCCCGGGGTGGTCACCTTGCTTGGCCGGCTGGCGGTGTTGAGGTCCACCCAACCGTATTCCATGCGGATCGACTGGTCCGCCGGCCCGCCGCCGGGCGTCTTGCCGCCCGCGCCGCCGGGCGAGACGATGAACTGGGTGTTGGAGCGCACGGTATAGAGGGTGCCGTCGCGGAAGACGATCTCGGCCGATCCGCCTTCCGAGGTCCGCACGAAATCGCCGGCGTGGAGCGGGATGCGGTTGCGCGCCTCCTCCCAGTTGGCGCCGTCACCCCGCCGGTAATCGACCTCGCCCTGGATGGAGATGAACTGGGCCTGGCTGCCGGTCGAGGACAGGTTGAGGGCGTCGACGATCGATTGCAGGAGCTTGCGGCTGGCGCTGGCGCCGGCAAGGGCGGCGGCGAAGTCGGCGCGAGCGAAGTCGAGCCGGGCCTTCTGGAGCCCCTGCCTGCTGGCGTCGTACTCGCCGCGGAACTCGTCGCCGGCGATCTTGGGGTCGCCCTGCAGGCGCTGGAGAAGCGCTTCCACCTCGACGAGGGCCTGCCGCGAGTCGCGCTCCAGCGCCTTGCGCTCCCACTGGCGGTAGGCCTGATAGAGAAGGCCAAGCAGGGTCAGGATCAGCAGCAGAAAGCCCCAGCCGCGGAGCGTATCCACCGAGATGCTGTACCAATCCTTGCGCGTGCGGATTGGCTTCCGGACTGGCACTCAGGTTCCTTTCATATAGAAAAGCGAATATATCACGGCGGCCCCGCGTTCTCCTCTGCTACACTGACGGTTTGCCCCCGGACGAGAAGGCGGGGGACAGGGGGCTAAGGGCTAAGAGAAAGTCGTCGGTGCGCGAGAGGGTGGGGGCGTCCCCGGTGTGGACTATAAGGAGTCAGTCGTATGCTCAAGGTGTTCCGCGAAAACATCAAGTACCTGAGCTGGATCCTCTGGGTGGTCATCGCCCTGTTCGTGCTCTTCGTGTTCGTCGATTTCGGCAGCAACACCGGCCGCCAGGGCGGTTCCGGCTCCTGGGCGGCGCGAGTCGGCGGCGAGACCGTCTCCATGGTCGAGTATCAGCGCAATTACAAGAGCCTCGAGGCCAGAGTCAAGCAGATGTACGGCGATCAGTTCTCGCCCGAGCTCGAAAAGCAGATGCACCTCCATAAGATGGCCGTGGATACGGCGATCAACGACAAGATCATGCTCGCGGAAGCCAAGCGGATCGGCCTGCGGGCGACCGATGCCGAGCTGCGCGACCGCATCCTCGCCATCCCCGGCTTCCAGGACGAGCAGGGGCGCTTCGTCGGCGCCGATCGATACGCGCGCGTGCTGGCGCAGAACGGCTGGAGCGCCGACGCCTTCGAGCGCGAGCTGCGCAACGAGATCCTGGCCCGCAAGCTCGACGACGCCCTGGCGGCCGCCGTCCACGTGGGCGATGACGAGGTCGAGAAGAGCTACCGCGAGCAGGTCGAGCGCGCCAAGATCCGCTACGTCGAGGTGCCGCGCAGCCGCTTCGTGCAGGCGATGACGATCCCCCAGGGCGAGCTGACCGCTTACTTCAACGCCCATAAGCAAGAGTACCGGCTGCCCGAGCTGCGGGAGGGCGCCTATCTGCTGGTCGAGCCCAGCCGCCTCCTCGACCAGATCAAGGTGGAAGACGCCGACCTCCAGGCCTATTACAAGGACCATCCCAAGGAATTCACCCGCGAGGAGCAGGTGCGGGCGCGGCAGATCCTAGTCATGGTCAACGACAAGCGGAGCGACGCCGAGGCGCGGCAGCGTAGCGAGGACCTCAAGAAGCGGCTCGAGAAGGGCGCCGACTTCGCCGCGGTGGCGCGCGAGGTCTCCGACGACGCGGCCTCCAAGCCCAACGGCGGCGACCTCGGCTTTTTCGGCCGCGGCAAGATGGTCAGGGAGTTCGAGGACGCCGCCTTCGGCGCCGAGCCGCACAAGCTGGTCGGACCGGTGAAGTCGCCCTTTGGCTACCACCTGGTGGAAGTCACCGAGCGCCGCCAGGGCGGCGTGCAGCCCTTCGCCGAGGTGCGCGAGCAGATCCGCGGCCGGCTGGCTTTCGAGAAGGCGCGCCAGACGGCCGAGGCAAGGGCGCACGAGCTGGCCCGGCGGGTCGCCGACGCCAAGCCGAAGAGCGCCGATGCCCTGGCCGCGTTCGCCAAGGACAATCCCGGGGTCAGCTTCGCGGCGACCGGCAAGTTCGGACAGCAGGACCCGGTTGCCGGGCTCGGGCTGGCGCAGCAGTTCAACGCCGCCGCGGCCGCCCTCAAGCCCGGCGGGGTCTCCGACGCCGTCCAGGTGCCGCGCGGCTGGGCGATCTTGTTCCTCGAGCGCGTATTGCCGGCGCACATACCCGAGCTCGCCGAAGTCGAGCCCAAGGTGCGCCTGGCCCTGTCCACGCAGAAGCAGCAGCAGATGGCGATCGATCAGCTGGCCGCCAAGCGCAAGGAGATGGCGCTGGGCAAGACTCTCGACCAGGTGGCTGCCGAGCTGGGCACGGCGGCCAAGGAGAGCGCGGAGTTCGGCGCCCAGGGCTCGATCCCGGGGCTCGGTTACAGCCCGCAGGTCAGCAAGGCAGCGCTGGCGCTCGGGCCGGGCCAGGTGGGCGGCCCGGTGCCCGACGCGCAGGGCGCGATGCTGTTCCAGGTGGCGGAGCGCAAGGGCTGGGATCCGGCGAAGTTCGCCTCGGTCCGCGAGCAGACCCGCCAGACCCTGCAGCAGGAGCGCTTGAGGCGCTTGAAGTCATCGCTGCTCGAGCAGCGCCTCCGCGAGCTCAAGGTCGAGTACAACACCGGCTTGGCCCCCCAGCTCGGCCTCGCCCCCGACGAGGCCGAGCCGCCGCGCCGCGGTTGATGCGCGAAACGGAACGGCGAGGAGCGGCGGCGCAAATGGGTCCGGATCCAAGGCGCGTGAAGGGAGGACGACCGAGGCGTACAGCCAAGTACGTTGAGGGAGTCCGACCGAGCGCAACGCCGGAGACGGACCCATTTCCGTCGCCGACGCCTTGATCGGTTATTTAGAGGGCACTCTGCTCAGGTCCACGCCCGAGCGGCTGCTGCTCGAGGTGCGGGGGGTGGGCTACGAGGTCCACATCCCCCTGTCCACCTACTACGAGGTCGAGCGCGCCGGCGGGCAGGGTCCGGTCCGCCTGTTCATCCACACCCACGTGCGCGAGGACGCCCTCGCGCTGTTCGGCTTCTGGTCGGAGCGCGAGAAGCTGCTGTTCGAGAAGCTGATCGGCGTCAGCGGCATCGGGCCGCGCCTGGCCCGCGTCATTCTTTCCGGCATGGCGCCGGACGACCTGCTGGCGGCGCTGGCGGCGGGCGACCTGGGGCGCCTGGCGACCATCCCCGGCGTCGGCAAGAAGACGGCCGAGCGCATGGTCCTAGAGCTGCGCGAGAAGATGCGCGAGCTGGCGGCGGCCGAGCTGCCCGCGCAGGCTCCTCCCCCCCCCGACCACGATGTGGTCTCGGCCCTGGTCAACCTCGGCTATCGCACCACCCAGGCCGAGCGCGCCGTCGCCGACGCCCGCCGCGAACGTCCCGACGCCGCCTTCCACGACCTCCTGCGCGCCAGCCTCCACCGCCTCTCCCGCGCCTGAAGCAGGGCCAGGCCGGAAATGAAGGCGCCAGGGGTGGGGGGCGTCCCCGGTGAAGGCTAGAATGGACCGCATGATCACCGAGGACCGCCTGCTCTCGGGCGCGCCCGACCCGGAGGACCTGGGCGTCGAGCAGTCGCTGCGGCCGCAGCGGCTCGACGAGTACATCGGACAGGGAAAGATCCTGGAGAACCTCCGGGTCTTCATCCGCGCGGCGCGCGAGCGCCGGGAAAGCCTCGACCACGTCCTGCTGTTCGGCCCGCCAGGCCTGGGCAAGACCACCCTCGCCCACATCATCGCCAACGAGATGGCGGCGCCGCTACGCATCACCTCGGGGCCGGTCCTCGAGCGCGCCGGCGATCTCGCCGCCATCCTCACCAACCTCGACCCGGGCGAGATTCTGTTTATCGACGAGATCCATCGCCTGGGCCCCACGGTCGAGGAGATCCTCTACCCGGCGCTCGAGGACTACCGGCTCGACCTGGTCATCGGCCAAGGGCCCGCCGCGCGCACGGTGAAGATCGAGCTGCCGCGCTTCACCCTGGTCGGCGCCACGACCCGCGCCGGGCTGATCAGCGCGCCGCTGCGAGCGCGCTTCGGCATCGTCCACCGGCTCGACTTCTATCGCCCCGAGGAGCTGACGCGCATCGTCCAGCGCTCGGCCAGGCTGTTGGGCATCGACATCGACCCGGCCGGCGCCGAGGAGCTGGCGCGCCGCAGCCGCGGCACCCCCAGGGTCGGCAACCGCCTGCTGCGCCGCGTCCGCGACTTCGCCCAGGTCGAGGGGGTCCGGCGCATCGACCTGGCGATCGCCCGCGCGGCGCTCACCAGGCTCGAGGTCGACGAGTTCGGTTTCGACGAGGTCGACCGCAAGATCCTCAACACCCTGATCGCGCATTACGACGGCGGCCCGGCCGGCATCAAGGCGCTGGCCGCCGCGGTCGGCGAGGACTCCGGTACCCTGGAGGACCTCTATGAGCCCTACCTGATCCAGGAGGGGTTCCTGCAACGGACGCCGCGCGGACGGATCGCGACGCGACGCGCCTACCAGCATCTCGGCCTGCCGCCGCGCCCGGGCACGACCGGCAGCCTGTTCTGACCGCTGACCGTCTGATCCGTCGAGCTCGCGCAGTGCGTCGCGCCTCCCTCATCTACAACCCGAAATCGGGGAGCCGCCGCCACGGACGGATCCTCGACGCGATCCTGGCCACTTTCCGCCAGGGGGACTTCGACGTCGAGCCAGTGCCGACCGCGGGGCCCGGCGAGGCCACCGCGCTCGCCCGCACGCTGGCCTCGAGCAGCCGCGACCGAACGCTCTTTGCCCTGGGCGGCGACGGCACGGTGCGCGAGGTCGCCGCCGGCCTGCTGGGCAGCCCGGTGGCGCTCGGCATCCTGCCAGGCGGCACGGTGAACCTGATGGCCCTCGCCCTCGGCCTGCCGCGCGACCCGGTAGACGCCGCGGCCGCCCTATGCCGCCTGCCGCCCCGACCCCTCGACGTCGGCCTCGCCGGCAGCAGCCCGTTCCTGATGATGGTTTCGGCCGGGCTCGACGCGCGCATCCTGGCGGCCCTGGACGACGATCTCAAATGGCGCTTCGGCCGGGTCGCCGTCATCCTGCAGGGCGTGCGGGAGTGGTGGCGCTACTCCTATCCGCAGCTCGAGCTCACGGCCGACGGCGAGCGGCTCGAAGCCACCTTCGCCGTGGTGTCGAACATCCAGTACTACGGCGGCGACATCCGCATCTCGCCCGGTGCCCGTCCCGACGACCGCCAGCTCGAGCTCGTGACCTTCCGCGGCAGCGGGCGCGCCGCCACCCTGGGCTTCGTGCTCGAGGTGCTCCGCACCAGGCATACCCGGCGCTCCGACGTCGCCATCCGCCGGGTCAGCGAGGTCGTCTTTCCGGTGCCCGCCGGCACCGCCGTCCAGGTCGACGGCGACCTCTGCCACGACGCGCCCCCCGTGCGGGTCCGGCTGGGCCCGGAGCCGCTACTGGTGCTCGCGCCGAGCTGAAACTCGCGATTTCCTAAGCCTGGCGCATGAAGTGCCAGCGCAGGTCGCCTTCGAGGTGGTGGAAGACCTCGGGGTGGATGCGCTGCTCGAAACGGCGCAGGAGCGAGGTCAGGTGCTCGCCGCGGGCGGCGTGCTCCAGGGCTTCGGCCGCGTCGCTTCCGGCCTTGCTGATGTAGGTCTGCCACACCGCCTGCCGCACCGAGATCGACCCCATCGAGACGTTGGGCAGGCGGGATACCCCGCGGGCGAGGATGGAGATCTTGGCCTTGAGGCTCCTCTCGTCGTCCATGGGCTGGCGCTGCCAGGGCGTGTAGGGCTTGGGCACGAGCACGTTGACGCCGAGATGGATATGGCCGATGGTGCCGGTCTTGGCGCTCTCCTCGAGCATCACGCCGCGGGCGCGCGCCGCGAGCTCCAGGATGCCGTGGACGTCGTCGAGGGTCTCGTCCGGCAGGCCGATCAGGAAGTAGAGCTTGAGCTGGGTGAAGCCGTGCCGGAAGATCATGCGGATCTTGCCCAAGAGGAAGTCGTTTCCGATCGGCTTGCCCATGCGCGCGCGCAGCTCGTCGGTGCCGGTCTCGGGGGCCAGGGTGATCGAGCGGTCGCCGGAAGCGTGCAGGGCCGCGAGAACGCCCTCGGTGACGGCCGGGATGCGGATCGACGAGACCGAGGTGCGGAACCCCTGGGCGTTGGCCTCGCGCAGGATGCGCTCGATGTCGGGGTGGTCGCCCACCGCGGTGGCCACGAAGCCGAGCTGGTCGGTGACCGGCCGGGCGCGATCGAGAGAGGAGAGGATGTACTCGGCCGGGTGCCAGCGGAAGCGCCCCATGCCGAAGGTGGCCCAGCAATAGCGGCATTTCTCCGGGCAGCCGCGCGACATCTCGATCAGGAACTTCTCGGCGAACTCGGTGCGCGGCGTGATGATCGCCGTGGTCGGCAAGTGGCCGGGTTGCTTCATCTGCTCTTCGCTGAGCTCGAGCTTGTTGAGCTTGGGCAGCTCGTCGCCTTCTTCCTCCGGACGGTGGCGGCCGGGGACGAAGAAGCCGTCCTGCGCGGCGAGGCGCTCGAGGACGGCGCCGTGGTCGGCCTCTTCTTCGAGCGCGGGCAGCAGCCGCGGCAGGATGTTCTCGGCGGCGCCGATAGCGAAGGCGTCGACGAACTCGGCCATGGGCAGCGGGTTGATGGAGGCGCAAGAGCCCCCGATGACGATCAACGGGTGCCACGGCCCGCGGTCCTCCCGGCGCAGCGGGATGCCGGCCCGGTCGAGCATGCGCAGCAAGTTCACGTAGTCCTGTTCGAAGGAGACCGAGAAGGCCACGCAGCCGAGCTCGGTGAGCGGGCGCCGCGTCTCGAGAGAGAGCGGCATGCCGGCCCCGTCGTCGAAGAAGCGCTCGCACGTCCAGCCCGGGCGGCGATGGACCAGCTCGTAGACGCGCTGGAACCCCAGGCTGGACATCCCGACGTGGTAGCTGTTGGCGTAGGCCAGCCCCAGGCGGTACTGCCCGTGCCGCGGGAACCGCTCGACCTCTCGCTCCGCGGCAACGAACGAGGACCAGTCGTGAAGGGGCTTTCTCATACGCAACCGGTTATTCTACTTCACTTTCCCCCAGCCGGGCTTCCGGACGAGCTCCCCCATCTACCAGGACTTCGCCCCCTGTGCTACGACAGCGGTAGCTACCGATCGGTCCTCGACAAGACTAGGGTCACGCCCAGAATGGAGTTGGCCCGTGGACTCAGGTAACCCCGGTTTGGTGGAGGTGGCGTCCTTGTTAGGGGAAATCCTCCAACGCGAGCGTTCTTGGCGCCTCCGGATGTAGCCCCGACAACGGAAGTACCCAACGCCACCGACATCGACCTTGAAGGCCCCGCTCCGATGGACCGGGGCCTCTTGCTCTTGGGGGCCCCTGCCGGCCACGGGTATCGAATATCCAGCAGAAATCCCAGCGTCAGCTTAGAACTCTGGAAAAGCAGCGCTTCTCGCCATGGAGACTAAGGGAACCCGATCTCCGAACTTTCCACTCATCGGCTCGAAGTCGGCGATCGCGAACCGCCGTCTGCATGCGCGGCCTGGCTGGCGCTCTGGTTGGAGCAGTGCTGGGTTCAGGTCTCACCGCGCTGCTCAGTGTGCTCAAGAGTAGAAGAGTCGCTGCAGCGCAGGTCGATTTTCGTACATCCCTCGCTTCCCTGTGGCAGCCCCATGACGTCGCAGGCTTGCTTGTCCTACTCGGATTATTGGCCTTCGCTGCAATCTCCGGTCTTCTCGCGGCTGCGGCCTCAGCCACTGCCTACGGCTCGGAGACTGATCTTGAGGCCGAAGAAAACGATAAGTGAGTTTGCCACGCGACGCTACCCTGCGCCGACCTGGATAAGCACCTCGCTCACTGCGCGCCGTACCTCCTCGGACTCGTCCGCCAGCGATCGATCACGGGCGCCCACCACGACTTCAGCAGCAAGCCGGGCTGGCCTGAGCAGGTCGCGTGTTGAGGCCGGCAGGGATTCATCGATGACCGGTAAGAGATCGAGTAGCGGCTGTGCACCTGCCGTCGCCATAAAGTGGACTGAGAAATGAGCCAGGCCCCCTCTGATTGCCTCGTCTCTATCGGCATAGCCGACCAGTGGGGCGATGAGGCGTAATAGAGCGCCGAACTCTGCTGTCGCGGCTAGGGAGACGAGCTGATCGAGCCACGCCCAGATCGCCCGAACTACCTTCCGGCTAAAAGCCAGGTCGCTCATGCGCGCCGTCAAGTAAGCCGCGACAAGGTGCTCCAACGCCTCGGCTGAAAGTGTTGCTTGCCAAGCCAGCAGGCCATAGCCATACTGGCAAATTGCACGACCGAAGTCGGAGCCTGCTTCTACATAGAGGGCCTCTGCTTCGACGAAGGACACGCGAGCATCCTGCGGACGGTTCAGGCGAAACAGGATCTCGGCCGTACTGCTGAGCGTATAAGCGCGCCCGAGCTTGGACCCCACATTACGGTAGATCTCGCCTGCCGCGTGAAAGGTCTCAAGAGCCTTGGCATCCCTTCCCATCCGTGACAATACCTCGGCGCGTCCCGTCATTGAATTTGCCTTTCCGAGGATTTCGTGCTCCTTCTCGCAGATCGCTCCTGACTCTTCAAAGGCGGCGAGGGCGTCGGCGTAGCTTTCGAGTCGCAGCAGCGCCTCGCCAATGCAGCGAATGGCGTTCGCGCGGCCAATTTCGAAGTGGTTCCTCGTGTACAGCTCTCGCGCCTCATTGAAGAGTGGAAGAGCCTCCTGTGGATTGCCTAGACGAAGAAGGACCTGCCCCCGCCCTCGGAGGGAATAGGCGCTTCCCAGAAAGTCGCCGATCTCCCTGTAGAGCTCTCCCGCCTTCTCATAGGCGGCCAAAGCCCCCACGGTGTCGCCGGCACGAAATGCCAGCTCCGCTCCGGCCCGGATAGCATTGGCCAGCGCGAGGGTGTCATCGACCTCGCGTGCGAGTCTCTCGGCTTCCACCATGGCCCTCTTCGCTACGGGAAGCCTGTCCGCCAGCAACGCCACGTGAGCGAAGCGGCCGAGCTGGCGCGCAAGTAAGATCTCATCTCCTTCGCGCCTGAGCTCTATGATCAGCTTCTGGTAGAGCTCGAAGGCGTTGGCGAGAGTTCCCGTGAGATACACTCGGTCCGCTCGCTCCAGCAGCTGGTGAATTTTCGGGTTGCGCAATCTCTCTTCGGAAAGCACTTCCGCCACGCGTTCCATGGCGGACTCAAGGACCCGCCGCCTCAGGCTAAGCTCTTGCTTAGACGCAAGAGATTGGATATCCGCGACGAGCTCCGCTGGTTCGAATATTGCGGCAACGAACTCGGCGAGGAGCGCGATCTGCTCGCGCTCTGTTCGCCCCAGTCGGAAGCGACGCCACAACCGGAAGAGGGGTTCGCTGACGTCATAGCGAACTGTCTTCCGCGAGCTTCCCAGCTGCCGCACGAGTCCTCGGTCGCGGAGCCGCTTGAGGTACATGCTCACCGCGTTCGGCGAAACGGAACGCAGTTTCCCCACGATCTCGCTCGGAGCAAGGGGACCTGTTGCGCTGGCAACAAGATCCAAAATCTCGAGCTCGGCCTCTGGGACCACACGCGGATCGAGACGGACCTGAAAATACGGAGTCTGAGCATCGAGGAACCGTGCCACTGCGCCGACCACAGTGCCGATATCACTCTCGACGAGAAGGTCGAAGAAGAGGTGGGCGAAGCGCGGCACCCCGCCGGTCAGGGCCAAGAGACCGCGGAGTTTAGCCTTCCGCCTCTCGAAGCCGGTAGCCAGGGTCATCAGCCGGGCATGTCGGGTCGGATCGTCTCCGGGCGCTTTCATCTCGACGTTCAATCGCGCGCGGATGAGGTCGAGCATTTCTCTAGGAGACAGCTCGCCAAGCGTTCGCAGCTCGAAGAATTTAGCGAATGGCGCCCGCGGGTCGCTGACCTCCGCGAAGTGGCTGGGGGCGGACGCAATGAGCAGCATGCCACGCGATTCGAAAAGGACGCGACGCAGGATTCGCTGCTCATCCAACCCGCTCTGCCTCGACAGACCGGGGCCAGAGTAAAGAAGAGTGTCGAGATTCTCAACGATCGGCACGACAAGCCGGCCCAGTGACCGTGAGATGGCATCCAGGCCCGCTGCGGCGGTCTCCAATGCTCGTCGATCGTCGGGTTGAAGACGGACCGTCTCGAGAGTGGCCTCGATCTCCTGACGCGCATTATCGAAAGAGCTGCCATGGAGCGCCGGTGTGTTATGTAGCTCGCTTTCCACAGCCAAGAGGATTTTGTAAAGCAGGTCAGCTGGATGGCTTGCCACTTCCTCTTCGGCCAGGGCGATCGGGAGCACGCTTGCGGCCAGCTCTGGGCTCTGGCGTACCCGGTTTGCCACCACACTCAGCACATGGGTTTTACCGCTTCCTCGCGGTCCAATTAGCAGCTGATGGCGATGGCGCTCGCGCGTGATTTCATCTTGAATCAGAGCGACCAGGTCATCGACGAGCTTTAGCCTCTCACCGCCTACTACGAGTTCCTCAAGTATGGAAGCCTCGACATGGGATGGAGAGTAGGAAAGAGGTCTCATACCGAGTGTCCGAGCCTTCGGCTGATGAGCTGCGGTCTGGCTGGCCTGCAGCCTGATCGGCGAGCCGATGGTACAACACTCGATGGCCGCGACCGCCTGGGAAAGGGGCCTCTGCCTTGATCAGAGATCTCCGTATTCGATGGCTCCTCGCACTGCAGAGCTGGAGCGACGCTCAATCTGGCAGAACCCCCCGATTCGCCCTAAAACGCCGAGGTGTCGGCGACGCTCGCCAGGTTCGTTGGCGGATTGTGATAGGTGCGGACAGCTCCAGTCAGCGTATCGGTAACGGTAATGATGTAGTCGACGGTCGACAAGGCGCCGTAGAACACCCAGAAGTGGCCGTTGACCCCTCTACCGTCGAGGACCTTGATGACCAGTTCGGTGTTGGAGGAGCTGAAGAACCAGAAGTAGCCAGTATCCTGTGTTAGTGCGACCGCCTGTCCGGAGCCGGAACGGCCATTGAAGTCGGTCCATTGGACCTCGAGACGGAAGCGCTTGTCGCTTAGGCATAGAGCGGTCGAGCTCTGAGCACATCCGAAGCCGCTTGCTTCGCGCAGCTGCGTGGTGGGTTGTGGTGCTTCGGCGGAGAGGTCCAGGACGGGGGACGAGTCAGGGTCCAACCCCGCAGGAACCGTGATCGCGGAGAAGGGTTGGGTGTTCGCTGCGACTCGGGAGGGGGCTCCGGTCGCATGGAAAGCTTGTGTATCCGCCACGCTGGCAAGGCGGAAGGGCAAGTTGTGATAGGTGCGCGTGACTCCTGTCTGTGAGTCCAGAACCGTGACCACGTATTCGACGCTCGACAGCGCCCCGTAGAAAACCCAGAAATTGCCGTTGACGCCTCGCCCGTCGAGCACTTTGAGTACAAGCTCGACGTTACCCGGGGCGAAGAACCAGAAATAGCCGGTATCGTCGGTCAGCGGCACCGCGGTTCCCACGCCGCTCCCGCCACCGAAGGGATCGGTCCAGACCACGCCGGCGTAGAAGCGTCCACGGTTGAGGCAGAGATCTGTCGGCCCGGGCAGGCAGACTGGCGAGCCGGTCGCCACCACGATGTTGACCGCCGCGGTCGCGACTCGTCCCTGCCGATCGGTGACGACGAGGGTCACCGGATAGGTCCCGGGGGAAGCGAAAGTGTGGTACACCGTCGCCCCAGTTCCGCCAGGGTTACCGTCGGCAAAAGCCCAGGTGTACGATGCGGCGGCGCCCGCGTCGGTGACGTTGGAGGAGCCATCAAAACGGACTGTCAGGGGTGCAGTGCCGGACGTTGAGCTAGCGAGAATTCTCGCGGTGGGAGCGGCATCGGCCAGATGTGCCCTGGCTCGGTTGTTGCGCTTGGTTAACTCCGCAATCTGGTTGTCAGGGTCGACAACCGCGACCAGATCGATCGGTGTCGCAGGATAGGTAAAGACGAAGCTGACTGTCCGATCCTCGCCGGCGCGAACTGGACCGGGAACGGTTTGATTGGCCAAGACCACTCCGGAAGCGGGATCTCCCGCATACAGCCGGACCAGAAAGCTGCGGACGGCGAAGTCTCCAGCGTTATGGACGACCAGGGTGAGGGTCACCCGATCTCCCGGCAGTGGGGATGATGGCACAACCGTGAGGTCCTGATCCGAGGTCGCGAGGTCGGAGACCAGCGCGCGGTCGAAGAGCCGGAGGTCGGTCTGCCCTTCCACCGGGATATTTCCGATCGTCACGCTCGACTGGCTAAGGCCAACGGTGGCTGTCGTCCGGTCGATCTGAGTGGCAAGGTAAGCCCCGTGCAGGAGGCCGTCGCTTCCGAAGTAACCGCAAAACGCGTGGGCTTCGATGGGATCGTCGCTGAGGCGCAGGTCGGCGCTCCATGTCGCCGATTGCGGGTCGTAGCTGGTGGCGAACAGGCTCGCTGGCCCGTTGTCAACCACCTCCTGCCAGATCAGCGTCAGGAATCCCTGGCTGCCGGTCAGGAGCTTCGCGCCGTAAAAGGCGAGAGACGTGCTGCCCGGCCGGATGACCTCGGGAGCGGACCGGCGGACGGTGGCGTGCGCCAGGTCGCGCCCGCGGAGCCAGACGATATGCGCCTCGCCCTGCGCGTCGTACGCGACGGATGGATGACGATTCTCCACTCCGTCAGCCTCGAGCATCACCGGTCCGCTCCATGCTGCGCCATTCCAGGTGTAAAGATCGAGAACGCCGGGAGAGGATGGGGCGGGCTCGCGTGGAACGATGATCACACCGCGGTCTCCACGGAACGCTGGTGCGTGATCTCCAACGCCGATGAGGCCAGTGGCGAGCGGCGCAGCCGGAGTCCAGCCGGAATTGCTCCAGAGGCTGAACTTCAGCGTGGAGGGATTCGCCGGGGTCGAGAAGAACTCTCCCGCGGGATTCGACAGCCAGGTAAGGAGGAGATGCCCCGCGCCATCGGAGGAGAGGTGAGGATCGATATCCATCGCATTATCGTCGGTCAGCGGGGTCACCGTTCCCCAGGTGCGGCTGGCCGGATCGAAGACGGCGCTCACCACCTCGAGTCGGTTGTAGAACAGCGGCAGGTCGCTCAGGCTCTTGATCGGGGTATCGAACTGCTGGTCCTTGATCCGTAGCCACGCCGCGACGACTCTGCCGTGCGTGTCGACCCCCGCGACCGGTGAAAGGTCGGCGCGAGTGTCACTGACGATCGTTGACGGATCGGTCCAGCCGCTGCCGTCGTTGTAGGACCAGGCGATATCGGTCGACTGGAGCACCGGCAAGGTCGGATTCTGCTGCACCCAGAGCAAGAGCCTGCCGGACCCGACCTCGATCAAGGTGGGAGACGCCCCGGTGAAGAGATTGCTGATCAGCGTGAGCGTCTGAGAGGTCCCGGCAGTTCTCGACTTGGCGGCTGCCACGACGGCCACCGGCTGGTGGTGTAGGACCGAGTACTGGCCGAAGCGCGAGTAGTCGCGGCCGATCGGGCGCACCGGGATCGCGGAGAGAGGGCGCTCGACGGGGTTACCGATTGAATCGTTGGATGTCGAGGGCTTCGCGCTGCAGCTGGTTCCGCTCTCGGCCTTCCACTCGCAGCTGGCATCGTATTCCGCGCTGGCATGGAGCTCCAGCAGCGCGTGGGCCGTGAGCTCCACGGCCGCCTGGAAGCTGACCTTCAAGTCTCGAAGCAGCGGCTCGGGAACCCCCACCGTGCCCTCGCCGCTGCCGGAGAGCCAGGCGCGGGCACAGAGGTGATCGCCTAGGAAGCAGACCTTGAGGGTGCCGGTCAGATCGAGCCCGAGTGTCCCCGTGGCGGCGCTGAAATCCAGGTCGTCGTCGTCGCCTTGTGAGAAACGCGCCGTGACTCCGACTCGCGGCGAGATCTCACCCTTGAGCGTCGCGCTCTTGTTGAGCCAGCGGAGGGGCGGAAAGGAGTTGAGCGAAGCCAAGGCCGGGATCGCTTCGAGGAGCCCGACTTCCTTGCCGATCGTGCCCGACAGGTCAACGCCGAAGGAGGCATCGGTAAGTTTCAGGCCGCGGGGCGGAAAGAAGTCGAACTCACCGCCGCCGCTGACTCTCCCCGAGATCGAGTCGTCCATGGCGGTGAAGCCGGTTTCTCCGGAGACCGACAACGACCCGTGCCCTGTGCTTTCGACGGACCCGCTGATCCGGCCAAAGGTTTCCTTGAGACCGAACTTGCCGCCGAGGTAGGGAATCCAATCGGGGATCTCCACTGCTGGGCCCTTTGCACCGAGATGGGGGTATGGGATGTCGAGATGCAGGTTCGCCTTCACGACACCGCCGCTCGCCTCGATACCAAGGCTTCCCGGGTCGCGGCCCAACGCAAGCTTGAGCCACGCGGGATAGGGAAAGATATAGACGTGTTCTGTCCATGGCTTCCCGAGCGCGCCCGCTGCATTGGTGGGGACGATCACCACCGTCGAAGCCGAGCGACTCGCCGGTAGATCGGCCATGTGCAACACTAAGGAGGCGCCGGAAGCCGAACCAGCGACAACCTTTCCGGGGTCTCCATTGATCGAGAAGCTCACCTTGCCCGGATCTCCCTGCCAGTCCACTTTGACATCGAACCGATTGTCGATATCTGTTCCGCTGAGGAAGACTCCGGCGTACTGGCGTGTAACCCGGGTGACGCTCGGGGCGCCGGCCGGAGCGGCAACCTGAATCGTCTGGGTTGCGCGGTCCTCGCCGTAGGCATTTGAAACTTTCAGGGTGACCTGATGAGGACCGGCAACGGGAAAGGAGTAGGCCGGGTTTTGCGCCGTAGAATCAGCGGCTCCGCTGGCGGTGAAGTCCCATGCCCAAGACGTCGGCTGCCCGGTCGAGGTATCCCGGAAGATGACGAGTTCGCCAACTCCCGGGTGTGCTGGCGAGAAGCTGAATGCCGCACTGGGCCGCCCCGATGAGGTGGGAGTGACGACGAAGCTGGCGGTCACGGCCGTGTTGCCGGAGATCGTCAACGTGGTCTGAGAAGATGATGGGTCGGCGAAGGCTCCGGACGAAGTTGACCAGCCGGAAAAGACGTAGCCGGAAGCTGCGACAGCCTTGAGCGCGATGGCGGTCCCGCTCGTATAGCCACTTGCACAGTTCGTCGCGGTGCCTACGGTCACCGTTCCGGAGCCAGCTGGACTCACTGAGGTCGACAAGGTGAAGCAACCAGGCGGTGGCGAAGTGCAGATGTCGCTAGGGACCGTAATAGGCACAATGTTGGAGTCGTTTGTGCCGGCCGAGTTGGCCGCGCGGACAAGGTAGCTGTAGGTCTGGCCCGCAAGGACGTTGGTGTTGTCGTTATAGCTGGTGCTGGAGGAGGAAAGAGTCCCGCTGTATGGGCTACCGTTGCGGTAAACGACGTACGTCGCGGCGCCATCGGACACAGTCCAGGTCAGCTGCACAGACGGCGAGCCAGAATTGCATCGGCTGTTTGCTGAAAGAGTGAAGCGTCCGGGGCCCTGTGCCGCTGGGGTCACCGTCGTTGTGACCGTCGGGCTCCAATAATCCACTCCATTGATGACGGCGTGGGCCGCCACGTAGTAGGTGGTCGGCGAGGACACGCTGGGAGCCAGGAAGCTCGCCGAATAGTTGCCCGGGCCGCCCGACACCGCGTTGGTGCTGCACGGCGGGTTGGCCGAGGGCGAACAGTTCTGCGGGTTCGAGGTGTCCCAGTGAAGATTAGTATGGGACGGAGAACCGTTCGCGATGTTCCACGTCGCCGCATAGCTCTGACCAGCGATCGTGCTCGCTGGGGGCGTACTCACCCAAGTCACCGAAGGCGTGGCGGCAACAGGGCTCACGGTCGTTGCGGCCGTGGGGCTCCAGTAATCCACTCCGTTGATCACGGCGTGAGCCGCCACGTAGTACGTCGTCGGCGAGGACACGCTGGGAGCCAGGAAACTCGCCGAGTAGTTGCCGGGACCGCCCGACACGGCGTTGGTGCTGCACGGCGGGTTTGCCGAGGGCGAACAGTTTTGCGGGTTCGAGGTGTCCCAGTGAAGATTGGTGTGGGACGGAGACCCGTTGGCGATATTCCACGTCGCCGAATAGCTCTGGCCGGCCGTCGTGTTTGGAGGGAGCGTGCTCACCCAGGTGACCGAAGGCGCGGCGGCAGCGGGGCTCACGGTCGTAGCGACCGTGGGACTCCAATAGTCCACTCCATTGATGACGGCGTGGGCCGCCACGTAGGTGGTGGTCGGCGAGGACACGCTGGGAGCCAGGAAGCTCGCCGAGTAGTTGCCCGGGCCACCCGACACGGCGTTGGTGCTGCACGGCGGGTTGGCCGAAGGAGAACAGTTCTGCGGGTTCGAGGTGTCCCAGTGAAGATTGGTGTGGGACGGAGACCCGTTGGCGATGTTCCACGTGGCCGAGTAGCTCTGGCCAGCCGTCGTGCTCGAAGGGGGTGTGCTCACCCAGGTCACCGAAGGCGTGGCGGCAACAGGGCTCACGGTCGTTGCGACCGTGGGACTCCAATAGTCCACTCCATTGATGATGGCGTGGGCCGCCACGTAGTACGTGGTCGGTGAGGACACGCTCGGAGCCGGGAAGCTTGCCGAGTAGTTGCCCGGACCTCCTGACACCGCGTTGGTGCTGCACGGCGGGTTGGCCGAGGGCGAACAGTACTGAGGGTTCGAGGTGTCCCAGTGGAGATTGGTGTGGGACGGAGATCCGTTGGCGATGTTCCACGTCGTCGAGTAGCTCTGTCCAGCGGTCGTGCTCGAAGGGGGCGTGCTCACCCAGGTCACCGAAGGCGTGGCGGCGACAGGGTTCACGGTCGTTGCTGTCCAAGCGCTCCAATAATCCACTCCATTGATGATGGCGTGGGCCGCCACGTAGTACGTGGTCGGCGAGGACACGCTTGGAGCCAGGAAGCTCGCTGAGTAGTTCCCAGGGCCGCCCGACACGGCGTTGGTGCTACACGGCGGGTTTGCCGAGGCCGAACAGTTCTGCGGGTTCGAGGTGTCCCAATGAAGATTGGTGTGGGACGGAGACCCGTTGGCGATGTTCCACGTGGCCGAATAGCTCTGGCCAGTGGTCGTGTTTGGAGGGAGCGTACTCACCCAGGTCACCGAAGGCGTGGCGGCAGCAGGAGCCGCTCCGGCGACCGCGGCGACGCCGATGCAGAAGAGAACAACGAGCCCGCGAAGACGATGCGCGAGAGCCATCAGGACCTCCAGACGAGGAAACCAAGCCCGAGACCTTGAGTTGGCACCGGGGCCCTGATTTCCCTACCGCAAAAGACTACACCAACAACAGATTTGTTGTCAACAGAAATGTTGTGCATGATCGAGGGGCAGCCCGTTCGCTTTATTCTTCATAGACTTAAGCGCTTCCGAGGAAAGAGATTGCGCCGGACTACCGCTAGCCTTGGGTCTCTCATTCATTCAGCATTTGCTCTCACCAATGAACCGCGTGGAGATCGATCCGCTTCGCGGAGGGCCATGGCGGCGACGCCCTACAGGCCAGTCTTCAGAAGGGGAGAAGGAGCGAGGACGCTGTCCTCCCCGGGGACTGCGAGGGGCCGCCTGAGGCCCAACCACCGCTTCCACTTGGTCAAACGCGGAGCCTCGGAGAGATCCCACTCCTATTGACAGGCTATAGGTGCGGTGGTAGCGTCATACAGAATACCTATAGGAGGTGCGCCGGAGATGACGGAGACGCGGGACCCGACGGTGAGCCAGACCAACCTGCTCCAGGGGACGCTCGACCTGCTGATCTTGAAGGCGCTGGCGCTGGGAGAGATGCATGGCCTCGGGGTGTCGCGCCGCATCGAGCAGATCACGCGCGGGACCTTTCAGGTCAAGCCTGGCTCGCTCTTCCCTGCCCTGCACCGCATGGAGGAAGCGGGCTGGCTCAGCTCGTCCTGGGGAGAGTCCGAGAACAACCGCCGGGCCAAGTACTACCGCCTCTCCCGGGCGGGACAGCGCCAGCTCGAAACCGAAACCGCGCAGTGGCGGCGAATCTCGCTGGCGATCGCGAGCGCTCTCCAGGCCACCTAAAACAAGACTCCTGCCCCGAGAGGGCGTCCCCTTCCCCCCCGGAGGGGAGGGAAGGGGATCGAGGGGTTCCGGGGGGAGATCCGATAGATCTGAGGCCACCATCGCCAGTTAGCGAGCGCCGTTTCATGCCGGGGCCGCCCACCGGGCGGCGCCAACTAGAAAGAAAGGATCTCGATGCCCATCTTGCCCCGGCTTTCCAGCTTGTGGCGGAACCTGTCGCGCAAGGGCCGCGTCGAACGGGAGCTCGACGACGAGCTCGCGGCTTACCTGGCGTTGCTGGCCGACGAGAAGATGCGGGCGGGCATGAGCCCGCAGGCGGCGCGGCGGGCGGCGCGGCTCGAGCTCGGCGGCGTCGAGCAGGTCAAGGAGCGCGTGCGCGGGGCGCGGTTGGGCGCCTTCCTCGACGTCCTGGTCCTGGACCTGCGCTATGGCGTCCGCCTGCTGGCGAGAAGCCCGGGCTTCGCCACGGTGGCGGTCCTGGCGCTGGCGCTGGGAATCGGCGCCAACAGCGCCATGTTCAGCGTCATCCACGGCGTCCTGCTTCGTCCCCTGCCCTATCCGGACGCGGGCCGCCTGGTCATGGTCTTCAGGCACTTCGCGCGGTCGAACTTCCCGCACGGCACCCTCTGCCTGGCCGACTACGTGGACTGGCGGGCGGGCAACCATGCCGTCGAAGACCCGGCGGTCTTCACCAGGAAGCGCTTCGACCTCACCGGCACGAGCGAGCCGGAAGAGGTCTCGGGCGCCGCGGTGACGGCGGGCTTCTTCTCCGCTCTGCGCGTGCGCCCGCTTCTCGGCCGCGTCTTCCGTCCCGGCGAGGACGGCCAATCGGCGCAGAGGCTGGCAGTCCTCTCCGAAGTTCTGTGGCGGCGGCGTTTCGGCGGCAGCCCGGCCGCCATCGGCGGGACGATTACCGTCGACGGCAACCCCTGGACCATCGTCGGGGTGATGCGCGCGGACTTTCACTTTCCCCGGATTGACAGCGAGCTGTGGACCAACCTCCTGTTCGAACCGCCCAAGCGGCGGGGCCCCTTCTTCTACTATGGCCTGGCGCGCCTCCGGCCCGGGGTGACGCTGGCGCAGGCGCAGACCGAGACCAATGCCATCGCTCGCCGCATCGAGCTGGCGGACCCGCGAACATCCCGGCTCACCTTCCCGGTGGTGCCGCTGCGCGAGGCGATCGTGGCAGGCTCGCGTCCTGCCCTCCTGGTGCTCTTCGGCGCCGTGTCCCTGGTGCTGCTGATCGCGGCGGTCAACGTGGCCAACCTGCTGCTGGCGCGGGCCACGGTGCGCGAGCGCGAGATGGCCGTGCGCCTTGGGCTGGGAGCCGGACGTGCCCGTCTGCTTCGCCAGCTCCTCACCGAAAGCGCGCTCCTCGCCGTGACGGGTGGCGCGGCGGGCGTCGCCGTGGCCGCCGGCGGGATCGAGCTTCTGCGGATGTGGAACCCCGGCAACCTGCCGCGCATCCAGGAGATCCATCTCGATGCCAGTGTGCTCGCCTTCACCCTGCTGGTCTCCCTGCTCACGGGGGTTCTGTTCGGCCTGGCGCCGGCCCTCCAGAGCTCCCGCGCCGGCCTCGCCGGGTCGCTCAAGGAGGGTGGCCGGGGCAATACGGCGAGCGCCGCGCGCCGGCGCACCCGCGCGGCCCTGGTCGTGTCCGAGATCGCCCTGTCGCTGCTTCTCCTTGCCGGCGCGGCGCTCTTCCTACGCAGCTTCGTCTTGCTGCAGCAGGTCAAGACGGGCCTGGTCCCGCCAGACCGGGTCCTGACCATGCAGATCTCGCCGAGCGCCGCCAAGTACCGCGACGACAAGATTTCAGTCGCGTTCTATGAGCGGCTGCTCGAGCGGGTTCGTCACCTGCCCGGCGTCGAATACGCCGCCACCTCCGACAGCCTCCCGCCCGACCGCGAAGGAAACGCCGACACCTACGTGATCGCGGGCCGGCCGCTCGGCCCCGGAGAGCTCAACCCCATCGTCTCGGCGCCGCAGGTGAGCCCCGACTACTTCCGCACGCTTGGAATCCCGCTCCTCGCGGGCCGTTTCTTCGACCAGCGCGACCGGCAGGGCTCACCGCCGGTGGCGATCATCAGCGAGGCCATGGCCCGCCGCGACTTCGCCGGGCAGAACCCGCTCGGCCAGCGGATCAAAGAGAGCGGCCCCGAGCTCAGCGGCAGCCCTTACATGGAGATCGTCGGCGTGGTCGGCAACACCCGCTACCTCGGGCTCTCCAGCCCGCTGGCCGCCGCCTATTACCAGCCGGCTGCCCAGAGCGGCGGCCAGAGACAGTTCCTGGCGGTGCGCTCGGCGGCCGCCGCGGCGAGTCTCGCGCCGCTTCTGCGCCGCGAGATCCAATCGCTCGATCGCAACGTCGTCGCCAGCCACGTGGCAACCATGGAGCAGGCTTTGGCGGATTCTGTCGCGCAGCCGCGCTTCCGCACCTTCTTGCTGGCCGCCTTCGCGGCCGCCGCGGTATTGCTGGCGGCCATCGGGATCTACGGCGTCATCGCCTACTCGGTGGCGCAGCGCACGCATGAGATCGGCGTGCGCATGGCACTCGGCGCTCGGCGCTCCGACGTCCTGCGATTGGTCGTCGGCCAAGGGGCCAACCTCGCCCTGGCGGGGATTGGGCTCGGCCTGGCGGGTGCCCTCGCTCTCACCCGCGTCCTGGCGAGCCTGCTGTTCGCGGTCAGCGCCACCGACCCTCTCATCTTCGCCATCGTCTCGCTGCTGCTCGGCGCCGTGGCGCTGGCGGCCAGCTTCATCCCCGCCCGCCGCGCCGCCTTCATCGACCCGCACGTCGCCTTGAAGTACGAATAGCCAAGCCGCGCGCCGCCGACCGGCCGGGCGAAGGCGTGCCCGGTGCCGCGGCGCTGGTCAGGTGGCCGGCGGTGCTGACCGTCACTCTGACCTCTTTCTGGACGCGCAGGAGGAGATAGCTGGGGTCCCTCATCCCCCACTCCAGGTACGGCACCACCAGGTAGCCGGAGGCGGTGACCCGGTCGCCCCGCACCGTCGCCACGACGGGCATGGAGGCAGGGCGGCGGACGCCGTGCAGCTCGAGCATGCCATGCAGCTGCAGCTCGTTGCGCCCGTTGCGGTTGAGCTTGCCGTCGATGCGGTCCACCGCGAAGATGACCTTGGGGAAGCGCGCGCTCTCCAGGATCTTCTGATGCATCTTGCGGTCGCGGCGGCCCACGCCGGTCTTGGCGCTGGTGGCGTCGACCACAAGCTGGCCGCTTGCGGCGCCGGTGTCCGTATCGAACCGGATCGACCCTTGCTGGAAGCGCAGGTCCCCGGTGACGTGCTGCAAGGTGGCGCCGAAGCCGAACTGGACGGTCGTCTTGGCCGGGTCGAGCTCGAGCGTCAGGAGCTCGGCGGAAGCGCCGGCGGGCAACGACAGGGCGATCGCGAAGAGGACGGACTGAAGCCTGGAATGAAGCCTGGACATCTTCAAGCCTCCTAGCAGGAAACGTCACCGCGAAGTGGCGGTGGTGGACTACCTAATGCATCTATTGGATCGCCCCACGCAACCCCTCTCGGTCCCCTTCCCGGTCTTCGGAAGCCGCCGGGTCCCTGCCCGGCGGTCGCCGGGGGGGAAGGGGACGCCCCCGCCCGCCTGCGCACCAGCCGTTTCGTCCTCGGGTTCGTTGGCGGCCCCGCCTACAGCATCTCGGGGTTCGCCGGAGTATGTCCGGCGGGGGGAGGGCAGGGTTCTGGTCATGAGGCAACCACGAGGCGCCAGGCCAGGCGGAGCGCGCCATCCATGCCCAGGCGGCGCGGGGCGAGGGTGCGACCGTGGATGCCGAGCAGGCGCGAGAAAAGGGCCGGCTCGGCGGCCAGCGCGCGCACGGCGCGCCGGCGCAACCATGGCCGCTTCTCCAGGGCGAGCATCAGGGCGGTGAGGTTGCCGGGAAGCCGCCCGATGCGCCGATGCGCGGCGGCGTAGGGCGCCAGATCGCCGCCGGCCAGCGCCGCGACTAGGGCCGCGGATTGGTGCAGCGCCACGGCCAGGCCTTCTCCGGTGATCGCATCCAGGTAGCCCGCGGCATCGCCCACCAGCGCCACGTTGCCCCGGCAGACGGCGCGCACCCGCTGCTCGAGCGGTCCGGCCCCGCGGTCCCGCGAGGCGACCGGCGCCCCTTCCAGGCGCGCGGCGAGCGCCGGAAAATGTGCCAGCAGGTCGTCGAAGCGCCGCTTCGCGTCCGCCCAGAGCAGCGCGATGCCGACCAGCCGCGGCCCCACCGGGGTCACATAGGCCTCGCAGCCCGGCCCCCAGTGAACCTCGACGAAATCGCTCCAGGGCTCCCGCGCATAGTGGCGCCGCACCCCGAAGCGCCGGTACCGCGTGACGGCCTTGCCGGCCAGCCCGGCCCAGCGCCGCACCCCTGAGTGCAGGCCGTCGGCGCCCGCGATCCAGCGCGCCGCGAGCCTTTCCCCGCTGCTGGTCTCGACGCCGCCGCCTGCGAGGCCGTGCGCGGCGACCCCCCAGCAGAGGCCGACTCCGGCGCGCTCGGCGCAGCGCACCAGGGCGGCATGGAGATAAGGCCGCCGCACTCCCCAGCCGCCGGCGCCGGGGAAGAGCCCTTCGGCCACCGTATGACCGTCGTCGTCGTGGTAGCGGATGCCGCGGAAGGGCCGGGCCTCGGCCGCGGCGAGATCGACGCCGATCTCGCGCAGCCGCGCCACGGCATCGGGCATCAACCCCTCGCCACAGGGCTTGTCGATGGGCGGGCGGGAGCGTTCGAGCACCTGCACCGAGAGCCCGGCCTGCCGCGCGCGGATGGCGGTGGCGAGACCGGCCGGGCCGCCGCCCACGATCACCAGGTCAACCACTTCCCCCCTCGCGGTTCGCCCACTTGAGACGGGCATAAGCCAGGCTGGAGCGCGCCATCGCTCCCGCCATGCGCAGGGCGGTGACCGGCGCCGGCGGCGCCAGCTCGCCACCCAGGAACAGGCGCAACGCCTCGGCGCGCCGCAGCTTGCCCGACGAGGTGCGCGGCAGGGTCCCCGGCTCCAGGACTTCGACCCGGTCGAGGGCGAGCCCGGTGGCACCCAGGACCGCGCCGCGGCAGGCCTCGGGCAGGGCCTCGATCTCCCGCGCGGTGGCCTGCCGCGCGCGCTCGACGAAGAGCGCCAGCACCTCGCCGCCGGCCTCTTCGGGCAGCCAGCTCACCGCCACACTGCAGCCGGTGCGAGCCCCCGGCACCCCGTCGACGGCGCGCTCGATCTCCTCGGGAGAGTGATTGCGGCCGCGCAGGATGATGACGTCCTTGGCGCGCCCGGTCAGATAGAGCTCTTCCTGGTACATGAATCCGAGGTCGCCGGTGTCCAGCCAGCCGCCGCGCATCACGCGCGCCGTCGCTTCCGGATCCCCCAGGTAGCCTTCCATCAGGGACGGTCCCCGCACCCATACTCGTCCGACCTTCCCCTCCGGCAGCTCGGCGCCGGCCGCGTCGAGGACGCGCAGGCGAAACCCCGGTACCGGCCTGCCCACCGATACGACCTCCCGCCCCTCCAGCCGCGGGCGCGCCAGGCCCTCGCGGGCGAGCGCTTCGCGGTCGAAGCGCAAACTGCGAAACGGCCGTCCGAGGGGAGAGAAGGTGACCGCCAGCGCCGCTTCCGACAGGCCGTAGACCGGGGTCAACGCGGATGGATCGAGCCCGCTGTGGCGGAAGCGCTCGATGAAGGCGCGGAGTACCACCGGCGCGACCGGCTCGGCGCCGTTGAGCGCGGTGCGCCACCCGGAGAGGTCGACGCCCTCCATCTCGGAGTCCGCGACGCGGGTTACGCACAGGCCGTAGCCGAAGTTGGGAGCGGGCGAGATGGTCGCCCGGTAGCGCGAGATGGCGCGCAGCCAGAGGGCCGGCCGCGCCACGAAGAGCTCGGGCGGGAGCAGGGTCAGCGAGGCGTCGCGCGACAGTGCGGGCAGGACGCAGCCGATGAGTCCCATGTCGTGATAGAGGGGCAGCCAGCTCACGCAGCTATGGCGTAGCGCGGCGCTGTCGTGCCAGAACCCGTTCAAGATCTCGGTCTGCGCGACCAGCGCGCGGTGGCTGAGGGCGACTGCCTTGGGGGCGACTGTGGTGCCCGACGAGAACTGCACCAGTGCGAGGTCGCCCGCCTCCGGCCGCACCACGGCGCCGCGCTCGCGCGGCAGCTCGGCGAGGGTCCGGCAGCCTTTCTCGGCGGGCGCGGCGGCCACCGCGGTGCCGAGCAGCCGCTTGACCCGCGGATCGGCCAGGACCAGGCGGGCGCGGACGGCCCCCACCATGCGCGCGGTGCGGCGCAGGTACTCGCTCAGGCGGCCGAGCCGCACCGGCGGATAGAGGGGGACGGGCACCGCCCCCGCGAGGAGGATGCCGAAGAAAGCGGTGAAGAAGTCGAGCCCGGTCGGAAAGACCAGGGCCACCCTCTCACCGCGCCGGACGCCGAGCGCCTGCAGGCCGCCGCAGACCGCGAGAGCGCGCTCGCGCACCTCCGCCCAGCCCGCCCAGCGCGCGCGCTCGTTGCGGTCGAGCAGGCGCAGGCCGCCCTCGGGATGGCGGCCCGCCCGCTCCAGGTAGTCGTTGACCGTCTCAGCCCGCATTGATCACTATCGCTCGTCACCGGGCGCCCGGCCGAGCTTCCTCCGCACCACGTCCTCGAGATCGCCGACAGTCTCGATCTCGGCCTCGTCCGCCTCGTCGAGCAGGACGCGGAACCGATTCTCCACTTCGGCCGCCAGGGTCAGCAGACGAATCGAGTCGAGCCGCAGGTCCTCGACCAGGCGCATCCCGCGGTCGAGAGGACCTTCCCAGCCGAGGTGCTCCCGCGCCACCTGGGCGATGCCCTCCAGGATATCGCCGCTCATCTCCGTCCCGGAACGAGCCTCGGCCGGCCCGCGAAGGCGGCGGCGTAGTCCGAGCAGCTCGCCAGGGCCCGCTCCTCGGCCCCGATGCGCACGCGCAGCACCAGGGCGTTGGCGAGGCTGAACACCGCGGCGCTCGCCCAGGCGCCGTGCACCAGCGGCAGGGCGGCCATCTCGATAACGACCGCCAGGTAGTTGGGGTGGCGGATCCAGCGGTAGGGTCCGCGCACTACGGCGGGCGCCCCGGGCAGGCAGACGATGCGGGTGGTCCAGCGCTCGCCCAGGGTCGCGATCGCCCAGTAACGCAGCCCCATGGCGAGAGCCAGTGCCGCGAGCATCGCCAGCGTCAGGGAAGGCCGGAGCGGCCGGCCGAGCAGCCACACCTCGAGGGGGCAGGCGAGCAGGAAGCCGGCATGCAGCAGCACCATCACGCGGTAGTGGCCGGGCGCGACCTCGCGGCCGCCGCCGGCGATGAGGGCGGCGTAGTGACGCCGTGCCAGGCGCAGCTCGGCTAGGCGCAGCAGGGCGATCGACCCCACGAGCGCGGTGAAGAGGAGCCGGCTGTCCAGTCCGAGAAAGCCCCTCATCGCCGCGGCTCCTCACCAGCGCAGCAGCACCAGCTCCGAGCAGAATCCGGGGCCCATGGCGAGCAGCAGCCCCGCGCTCCCCGGCTCGGGCCGGTGTGCCTCCATGGTGTCGCCGAGCACCAGCAGCACAGACGTAGAGGAGAGGTTGCCCACCTCGCGCAGGCTCTTCCAGGTGGCGGCCAAGGCGCCGCAGGGGAGCTCGAGCGTCTCCTCCATCGCTTCGAGCACCTTGGGACCGCCTGGATGGCACACCCAGGAGGCGATGTCGGCCCGCGTCAGCCCATGATCGGCCAGGAAGCCGTCGACATCGCGGCACAGGTGGTCGCGCACCATCTGCGGCACGTCGGCCGAGAGCACGATGCGGAAGCCGTCTTCGGAGATGTCCCAGCCCATGACTCTCTCGGAGCCGGGGTAGAAGACCGAGCGGGTGGCGACGATGCGCGGGCCGGCCGCGGCGCGCCGCTCGCCCACCACCGGCACGGCCGCGGCGCCGTCGCCGAACAGGCCCGAGGCGATGAGGTTGGGAATCGACATATCCTCGGGTTGCAGGGTCAGCGAGCAGAGCTCGACCGAGAGCAGCACCGCCACCTCGCCGGGGTAGGCGCGCACGTAGTCGGCGGCCCTGGCGATCCCGGCCGCGCCGGCCACGCAGCCCAAGCCGAAGATCGGCACCCGTTTGACCCGCGGCGGCAGCCCGAGTCGGTTGATCAGCCGGGCGTCGAGCGACGGTGTGGCGACTCCGGTCACGGTGACGAAGAAGAGGGCGTCGACCTCGGAGGGATGCAGGCCGGCACGGGCGAGGGCGTCCAGCACCGCCGCCGCGCCCACTTCCTGCCCCACCCGGATCCAGGCGTCGTTGGCCTTGCCCCAGCTGGTCAGCCCGGCATACTCCTCGATCGGCAGCGCCAGATGGCGGCCCCCGACCAGGACGTTCTTATGCAGGCGCTCGAGACGGGCGGAGTTGAAGTGGCGATCGGCCCAGCGCCGCCGCAGCGCTGCCAGCAACGTGTCCTGGTCGTAGTAGTGGGGCGGGAGCGCCCTCCCGACGGCGGCGATCTTCAAGAGGCTACGGTCGCGGGCGAGAGAGATCCATCGTGTTTGCCAGCTCGTGCGAAGGCTAGCACAGGGGGAATAACCGCCCAGCAGGTGAGTCCCCCCCGGCGCGCGAAAGGTTCCTGGCCGCGGTAGGCGGCTAGCTCGGCGGCAACCCGGAGGCCGACGCCAGGAACCCGAGCAGGAGCCCGCAGATGGAGTAGAGGAGCAACCAGCCGAGAGTCAGCGACCACCAGGGAGCGGCGGGCTGCCCCGCCAAGGTCACCACCGAGATCACCAGGAGCGGGCCGCGGAAGACCCAGGCGATCCACCCGGTCAGCAAGCCGTTGAGCAGCCGCCCGCCGGCGACGCCCTGCACCAGCAGGAACAGGGCGGCGAGCGCCAGCGACTCGAGCAGCCAGGCGCCGGCCACCGCCCAGGACTGCGGTCCCGGCCCGGCCAGACGCGCGCCCGAGAGATCGGGGGCGCGGCCGAGCGCCGCCACCGCGAAGTGAAAGACCGCCATGGTGAGGACCAGCAGCGGCAGCGCAAGGAGCAGGAATCTCTTCACGGGAGCCCGATCATAGCAGCCGCTGATCCGGGGCGTGGGGACAAACCGTATAGACTGAGGGCTCGCGGGCCGTTTGCATCTCGGGAGAGTCTCTGCGGGCGGGCCGCCCGGGCTCCTGCCATGACGCTCATCGATCGTATCGGCACGGCGGCGGACACGTCCGCGGCGACCCCGCAAGTCAAATTGCGGGCGCTCGATACGCTGTGGTTCCAGGTGGGCGGCACGTTGTGCAACCTGGCTTGCACGCACTGCTTCATCTCGTGCTCGCCAACGAACCATACCCACGAGATGATGCGGCTCGAGGAGGTGAAGCGCTACCTGGCCGAGGCCCGCGGGCTGGGGGTCAAGGAGTACTACTTCACCGGCGGCGAGCCGTTCCTCAACCCTTCGATGGAGGCGATCCTGGCGGCGACGCTCGAGCAAGGCCCGGCCACCGTACTGACCAACGGGCTGCTGCTCGACCCGGCCCGCTGCGCCCGCCTCAAGGCGCTGGCCGACGGCGCCGACTATTCGCTCGACTTGCGCGTGTCGCTCGACGGCTTTGACGCGGCGACCAACGATCCGATCCGCGGCAAGGGGAGCTTCGAGCGCATCCTCGCCGGCGTGCGCAACCTTGTCGCGGCGGGGCTCAACCCGGTGATCACGGTCAGCGAAGTCTGCCCCGAGGCGGCCAGCGATTCCGGCAAGGCGATGTTCTTCGGCCTGCTGTCAGAGCTGGGCATCGAGCGTCCGCGGCTCAAGATCCTGCCGGTCTTCAAGCTCGGCGCCGAGGCGGAGCGCAGCAACGCCTACGAGAGCTGGCAGCGCCTGCGCGCCGAAGATGCGCCGGATGGGAGCTGGGACCACCTGCAGTGCAGCTCCTGCCGGATGGTGACCGATCAGGGAGTCTGGGTCTGCCCGATTCTGGTCAACGAGCCTGCGGCCCGGATGGGAGAGACGATCGCCGACACCCTCGGCAGCTATCCTCTCGGCCATTCCGCCTGCTGGACCTGCCACGCCTACGGAGTGAGCTGCAAGACCTGATCGGCAGCCCGATCCGCCATGTCTCTTCAGCCGCCCGCCGACCGCGCCAGACTGGCGCGGGAGAAGCTCGCCAGACACCGCGGCCTGGCCACCTGGGGCGAGAAGCTGGTCCCCCTGGGCGCCTTCCGGGCCGCCGCGGCGCAGGCGGGGGTCGAGCTGGCGCCGGGGGGGCGCGCCGCGGCGCTGCTCGCCTACAAGGCCCCACGCCGCGACGCCACCCCGCGCGAAGGTCCCTTTACCCGCATCGCCGTCTGCGGCGGCGTCTACAGCAATCACCAGGCGCTGGCGGCGCTGCTCGAGGACGCGGCGCGCCGGCAGGCGGAGGCCGTCTACTGCCTTGGCGACCTGGGCGGCTTCGGGCCGAACCCCGACAAGGTCTGGCCTCTGATCGCCGCCGGCGGCGTGCTGTGCATCCAGGGCAACTACGAGCAGTCGCTCGCCTCCGGCCGAGAGGATTGCAACTGCGGTTACACCGACCCGCGCGACAACCTCTTCGCCAGGATCTCCTACGGCTACACCTTCTCGCGCTGCTCGCCCGAGCTCAAGGCCTGGATGGGGACGCTGCCGCCGCGGCGACGCGTGCGCGTCGGCGCCCGCGAGGTCCTCCTCGTCCATGGCTCGCCGCGCCGGGTCAACGAGTTCCTCTTCCGTTCCACCTCGCCGGAGCCATTCCTCGAAGTGCTGCTCGACCAGGCCCGCTGCGACGGGTTGCTCTGCACCCACACCGGCCTGCACTGGCATCGCCGCCTGCCGTCAGGCAGGGACGTGGTCAATGTCGGAGTGATCGGCCGGCCGGCCAACGACGGCCGGACGCAGGTCTGGTACGCGCTGCTGACGGCGAGCCGGGGGGGCGGCCTGACGGTCGAGCTCGTGCCCCTGTCCTACAATCACCAGGCGCTCGCTGCCGAGATGCGCGGCGAGGGGCTGCCGGAGGAGTTCGTCGAGACCATCCTGACCGGCTGGTGGACCACCTGCCTGGAGATCCTTCCCGCCCGCGAGCGCGCCGCTTCACGTTTTTGAGAAGGAGCTCTTCATGAGGGCCGCAGCACCGCACATCGCCATCCTGGGCGCCGGTCCCACCGGGCTCGAGGCCGCCCTCGCCGCGGCCGACGCCGGCTTCGCCTTCAGCCTCTACGACGCCGCGCCGAGAGTGGCCGGACACCTGCGCGCTTGGGGCCATGTCCGGCTGTTCACCCCCTGGGACATGAACGTGTCGCCGCGCATGCGCCGGCATCTGACCCGCGCCGGCGCCACGCCGGCCGGCCCGCCGGCTGGCGGCGAGTGCCCGACCGGGCTCGAGGTCGCCGAGCGGCTCTATGACCGACTCGCCTCCCTCCCGGTCATCGCGCCCCGCCTCCGTCTCGGCACCACCGTCCGCTCGGTCGGACGCCAAGGGCTGCTCAAGCACGAGGAGATCTCGACCGCCGAGCGCGGACGCCATGCCTTCCGCCTGCTCCTCGGCGACGGCTGCGGCTACGAGTGGGTGGAGACCGCCGACGTGGTGATCGACACCACGGGCACGTACGGCTGCCCCAACAGCCTCGGCGACGCGGGAATCCCGGCGCCAGGCGAGGGGGCGCTGGCGGCGCGGATACGCCGCGCCATCCCGGACCTGCCGCGCGAGGCCTCCTCCTGGGCCGGCGGAGCGGTCCTCCTGGCCGGCTCCGGACACTCGGCGCAGACCGCGGCCCGCGGCCTGGCCGAGCTGGCGCGCGAAGCGCCGGGCACGCGGGTGCTGTGGGTCCTGCGGCGGCCCGAGCCGGACTGGGGCAGTCCCGCCGGCGACCCGCTGCCCGCGCGGGCGCGCTTGGCGGCCGAGGCAGGAGAGCTGGCCGGGGGGGCTTCCCCTGCCGTCGCGGCGCGGCGCGGCGCCACGGTCGAAGAGATTGCCCGGCCGAACGGGCGCTTCGTGGTCGGCCTGCGCACCGCCGCCGGCACCGAGAAAGTGGAGGTCGACCACATCCTCTCGCTCACCGGCTCGGTCGGCGACCACCTGCTCTACCGCCAGCTCCAAGTGCACGAGTGCTATGCGACATGCGGCCCGATCAAGCTCTCCGCCGCCCTTCTCGGAGCGGCGGGAGGCGACTGCCTGACGCAGACCTCGCACGGCGCTGACACACTGGTCAATCCCGAGCCTGGTTTCTTCATCCTCGGCAGCAAGTCCTACGGCCGCAACAACACGTTTCTCATGCGTATCGGCTGGGCGCAGGTGAGGGAGGTCTTCGGGCTCCTCGGCGTCCCTGAGTCCGTGTAGGGTCAAGCGTTGGCCAAGCCCAGGTTCTTCGGCCAGGGCGGGTTCGCGCACGACGAGGTGCCCGCGGTCGGCGTCCTCGTCTCGAACCTCGGGACTCCCGACGCTCCGACTCCCGCGGCGCTGCGCCGCTACCTGCGCGAGTTCCTGCTCGATCCCCGCGTCATCGAGCTGCCGCGCGCCCTCTGGTGGGTCATCCTGCATCTATTCGTGCTCACCGCGCGGCCCAGGAAATCAGCCGCGCTGTACCGCCGGATCTGGACCGCGGAAGGATCGCCGCTCCTGGTCAACACCCGCCGCCAGGCCGCCGCCCTGGCCGAGATCCTGCGCCGCGAGGTCGTGGGGCCTGTCCACCTCGCCGCCGGCATGCGCTACGGCAATCCTTCGATCGGCTCCGCCCTGCGCGAGCTCGCCGGCCACGGCTGCCGCAGGATCCTGGTCCTGCCGCTGTACCCGCAGTACGCCGCGGTGACCACCGGCTCGACCTTCGACGCCGTCAGCGCCGAGCTCTCCACCTGGCGCTGGGTGCCCGAGGTGCGCACCATCCACTCCTATCACGACGACCCGGCCTACATCGCGGCGCTCGCCGCCGCCATCGCCGAGTCCTGGGAGAGCGGCGGCCGCGCCGAGAAGCTCCTCTTTTCCTTCCATGGCATCCCCCTGCGCTACTTCCGCGCCGGCGACCCCTACTTCTGCCACTGCCACAAGACTGCCCGCCTGGTCGCCGAGCGCCTCTCCCTGCCCCAGGACGCCTACGAGGTCGCCTTCCAGTCGCTTTTCGGCCGCGAGGAATGGCTTCGCCCTTACACCCAGGACACCATCCGCGACCTCGCCCGCTCCGGTCTCCGCAACCTCGACGTCATCTGTCCCGGCTTCTCGGCCGACTGTCTCGAGACCCTCGAAGAGATCGACGCCGAGAACCGCGAAGTCTTCCTCCACGCCGGCGGCGTCCGCTATCGCTACATCCCCGCCCTCAACGACCGTCCCGACCACCTCCGCCTCCTCGCCGACCTCCTCCACCGCCACCTCCAGGGCTGGCTGCCCGCCGCCGTTCACGATCCCACCGCCACCCGCCACCGCGCCGAAGCCATGATGGCCCGCGCCAATTCCACAGGAGGAGTCCCATGAAGCGCCTGCCTTCCTTCGCCTTCACCGCCGTCGCCGCCTTCATCGTTGCCGCCGCTGTCCAGCTCGCCGCCTCGGCCGCGGTGGCCCAGCGCCTGGTCATGCCGCGTCCGAGTCCCAACGCCAGCGTGTCGCAGACCATCGGCATCACCGAGGTCACCGTGCACTACAGCCGGCCCGGCGTCAAAGGCCGTGTCATCTGGGGCAAGCTCGTCCCCTACGGCGAGGTGTGGCGCACCGGCGCCAACGAAAACACCACCGTCATTTTCTCGACGCCGGTCAAGATCGAGGGCAAAGAGCTCCCGGCCGGCACCTACGGTCTGCAGACCCTCCCCACCGAGAACGACTGGACCGTCATCTTCAGCAAAGACGCCGAGCTGTGGGGCGCCGACGGCTACAAGCCCGACCACGACGCCCTGCGCGTCCAGGTCAAGCCTCAGCCTGCAGAGCCGCAGGAATGGATGGGTTTCGAGTTCACCGATCTGACCGACAGCTCGGCAAGCCTGGTCCTGCGCTGGGAAAAGCTTCGCCTGCCCTTGCACCTGCAAGTCGACACCCCCAAGCTCGTCGCCGCCAGGCCCGAGCTGCGCTGGCAGGCGCCCTACGCAGCCGCCAACTATTGCCTCCAACGCGACGCCTGCCTCGACGAGGCTTCGCGCTGGCTCGACGCTTCCATTGCGCTCGAGCCCACCTTCCAGAACCAGAGCGCCAAGGCGACCCTGCTCGCCAAGCGCAATGACTTCGCCGGCGCCGTGAGCTTCGGCGAGAAGGCCCTGCGCGCCGCCAAGAGCGCGACGCAGCCGCCTTCCGCCACCCAGGTCAGCGAGCTCGAGACCAAGATCGCGAAGTGGAAGGGTGGGAAGTAGCGGGGCCTGCTAGTCCTCCCGCCGCGCCAGCCACTCCGGCAGCTCGACCACTCCGCCGAGGCAGGCCAAGGGAGCGAGCGACAGCAGCTCGCCGCGCGGGTGCGAACCGGTACAGACGGCGACCGCGGCTATGCCCGCGCTCGCCGCCATCTGCAGGTCGTGAGTGGAGTCGCCGATCATGACCGCCGTCCGCCGCCGCTGCCCCAGCTCTTCCAGCACGTCCAGCAGCATCTGCGGATTGGGCTTCGAGAACGCCTCGTCCGCGGTGCGCGTTGCGGCGAAGAGCGCGCCGAGCCCGGTGCGGCTCAGGTCGAGGTCGAGCCCCCGGCGGCTCTTGCCGGTGGCGATCGCCAGCAGGTAGCCCTCGGCCGCGAGAGCGCGCAGCGTCCGGTCAACGCCGGGGAAGGGGACCGACAGGTCGCGGTAGGTGGACAGCCAGTGCGCGCGGTAGCGCTCGAGCAGGCGGCCGTAGAGATCTTCTTCGCAGCCCGGGAAGAGTGCGTCCACCATCTCGCGCATCCCGAGGCCGATGGTGCCGCGGATCGCGGCCTCCGGCATCCCGCCGAGCCCGAGATCGCGGATGGCCGCCGCCGAGCAGGCGACGATCGACGCGATGGAATCCATGATCGTGCCATCCCAATCGAAGATCAGAAGGCGGTAGGGGCGGGCATTCACCCGGGCGCTCCCGCGAGCGGCGACTCGGCAGCGCTTCCATCCGGCTGGGCGACGACGATCCGGCCTTGCACGCTGGCTCCCGCGGCCACCTCCGCGCCGTAGGAGACGATCGAGTCGCGTACCGCGCTTCCCTCGGCCAGGCGGGCGCCGGGGAGTAGGAGGGATCTCTCGACGCGCGCCCCCGGCCCGATGCGGACCCCGGCCTCGACGATCGCGCCGCGCACTGCCGCGCCGGCGCCGAGCTCGGCTCGCGGCGAGATCCAGGACGTGTGTCGAGTCCCGCGCAGCCAGTCGAGCACGGCGGTGAGATAGCGCCGCGGCGTTCCCAGGTCGTGCCAGCGCTGCGAGGTGACGAGCCCGGCGAGCACGCCATCCGCGCCGGCGGCCAGCATGGGGGCGTAGAGATCGCGCACGATGTCTGAGGGCGGTACGGACGGTGCGGGCTGGGCCGGGCGGGAACCAGCCGCGCCCTGGATGTCGTGCACAAGTTCTCGCGAGAGGACGTGCGCGCCGGCAAATACCAGCCGGCGCGCCACCGCGCCGCGCTCGGGATCGCCGGGACGCATGGACAGGACCCGTCCGGCGGCGTCGACCCCAACGCCGCCGCCGAAAGCCGCGGGATCGGCCCGCGAGGTGAACAGCAAGGTCGCTAGCGGCAGCGCGGCCCGGTGGCGCCGGATGAGGAGGTCGAGGGGCCAGCGGCACAGGCTGTCGCCATTGATCAGCAGGACGAGGTCGGCCGCCGAGAAAAAGCGGCCGAGAGGGTAGAGGGCTCCCAGGGTTCCCAGCAGTTCCGGCTCCTGCGAGTAGACGAGCGGCATGCCGGCGAAGGAGGCGCCGAAGTGGTGGCGGACCCGTGTCCCGTGGTGGTGCAGGTTGATCGCCGCGGCTTCGCAACCCACCGCAACCAGGCGCTCGAGGGTGTACTGCAGGACCGGGATTCCCGCGACCGGCAGCAGCGGCTTGGGAATCGCGTCGGTCAGGGGGCGAAGCCGCGAACCGAGCCCGGCGGCGAGCACCAGTGCCCGCAAGCGCATTTGTTCTAGCGGGTGATGAAGGTCATCTCGGGGGGCGCCTCGGGATGCTCTTTGAGGTGGTCCTCGTAGAGCCGCAGGTACGAGCGCGCCTCGCCCTTGTCCGGATCGAAACCGCAGCGCCGCGCCACGGTCTCGGCGCCGTCGCCCTCGAATTCGGCGAAGTCGCCGATCGGGGTGTGGTCGAGAGCTATGGTGACGCCGCCGAGCTGCCACTCCTCGCGCACCTTCTGATAGCGGCGCGCCACCGAGAAGCCGAGCTTCTCGAACAGGACGCGGGCCTCGTCGGCGTTTTCGATCCCGATCTCGTGCTCCTCGCGGACCTTGAGCTTGCCCTCCAGGTGCATCGGCCCCTTGAGCGTCAGGTAGGCGCGCGTGCCGTCGGTGCGCAGGCGCAGGAGCCTGCCCTGGGCCAGCAGCTCGCTGCCGCGGTCGAGGACCCAGTTGTCCTCGAACGCGGCGGGGCCCACCCGCTCGGCCTCCAGCTCCGTCAACCGCTCGCGCAGCTTGGCCAGGTCGTCCGAGCGGAACTTGATCTCGCGCTCCTGGTTCTCCTTGTTTCTCATGGCCTTGTTTCGCCCAGCCGGTCCAGCAATCGCGCCACCGAGCGGATCCCGTTATAAAAATGGCTGATATTGAACTTCTCGTTGGGCGAGTGCAGGGCGTCGTCGTTGAGGCCGAAGCCGAGGAGCAAGACCGGCGCCCGCAGCACCTCGGCAAACGTCGCGACGATGGGTATCGAGCCGCCCTCGCGGATACGCACCGGCCGCGCGCCCCAGACTTCCTGCATGGCCTCCATCGCCGCGTCGACGATCGGCCCCTGCGCTTCGACCACCACCGGCTTGCCGCCGTGGATGAAGCTCACCTCGACGATGACGCCGCGCGGGGTTACCTGGTGAACGTGGTCGCTGAACAGCCGCGCGATCTTGTCCGGTTCCTGGTCCGGCACCAGGCGCATCGACACCTTGGCCCCTCCCCATGAGGGGAGCACGGTCTTGGCACCGCTGCCCTGGTAGCCGCCGAAGATCCCGTTGACGTCGCAGGTCGGCCGTGCCCAGGTCCTCTCGCGCGTGGTATAGCCCTCCTCCCCGAACAGCTCCGGCACGCCCAAGTCGGCGCGGTATGCCTCCTCGTCGAAGTCGAGTCGGGCGAACTCCTGGCGCTCCCAGTCCGCGAGAGGGCGCACGTCGTCGTAGAAGCCAGGGATCAAGACCTTGCCGGTCGAGGAGTCGCGGAGCCGATCGACGATGTGGCACAGCGCGTTGAGCGGGTTGGCCACCGCTCCGCCGTAGGTCCCCGAATGCAGATCGCGGTTCGGCCCGGTGACCTTGATCTCCATGTATGCGATGCCGCGCAGCCCGTAAACCAGCGCCGGACGGCCGGGAGCGTACATCGAGCTGTCCGAGATCACGACGCAGTCGCAAGCGAGCCTCTTGCCGCCGTCCTCGCGCACGTATTTTTCGATCGAGGCGCCGCCGGCCTCCTCTTCGCCTTCCACCAGGAACTTGACGTTGACTGGCAGGGTGCCGCGCGCCGCTAGCGACGCCGCCACGCCCTTGATGTGCGCGAACGACTGGCCTTTATCGTCGGTCGCGCCGCGCGCCACCAGCTTGTCGCCCTCCTGCGTGGGCTCGAAGGGGGGATGCCGCCAGAGCTCGACGGGGTCGACGGGCTGCACGTCGTAGTGGCCGTAGAAAAGGACGGTCGGCTTGCCCGGCGCGCCTTTCCATTCGCCATAGACCAGCGGATGGCCCTCGGTTTCGATGCGCTCGGCGGCGAGCCCGGCCTCCCGCAGCTTCTTCTCCACGAACTCGCTCGCGCGCAGGACGTCGCCGCGGTGACCGGGGTCGGTCGAGATCGAGGGGATGCGGATATAGTCCTTGAGCTCTTCGAGATAGTCCGCCTTCTCGGCATCGATGCGCGCCAGCACATCCTGTGAGTCGCTTGCCATGTTTCAGGTCTCCTTCTCTTTCTCCGATGTGCCGCTCGGCGAGTCTACCAGAGGGTGGCCAGGGCGGCCGAGGCGGCGGAGATTGATGGCGTTGACCAGGAAGTGGGCCAGGATCGGCGAGAGCAGATTGCCGCGCCATGCCATGAGAGCGCCGAAGAGCGCGCCGGCGAGCGCGGCGAAGACCGTCCACAGGCGGAAGGCGGGGCCGGGGCCGGTATGGAGCAGCGCAAACAGCAGGCTCGCCGCCAGCCAGCCGAGCGATCCCTGGACGGCGCCGCGGAAGAACAGCTCCTCGGCAAACCCCGAGAGCGCCGCGAGGGCGAGCGCCTCCGGCGCGCCAAGGCCGCCAAGGACTTCCCCGATCCGCTGCTCCAGCTCGCGGGCCAGCCGCAAGCGGCGCCGCCCCCCCTCCCAGACCAGGGCGAGCAGCAAGCCGGCCGCGACTCCCGCCCCTACGTCGACCCACCACTCCCCCACCCCGACGAACAGCCGCAGCGGTATCCTCCCCTGCCGCACTCCTATCCATACGCTGCCCCCGATCGCCAGCACCAGGTAGAACACCCACGCCAGCCGATAAACCTGGCCGGGGTGCACCTGCATCTCGGGAGGTCGTTCCACGGCTAGAAGACGAATCTACCGCCAGGGGCGGGGGCGTCCCGCGCTTATCAATTAATCGTCTCGTCGTCGGGGGGCCCGGCCTCGCCCGGCTCCTCGGGCCCGGCCTCGCCGCCGGCTGGCGGCTCCTCGCTCCCCTCTACCAGCTTCTCCTCCTCGGCCAGCTTGGCGACCGCTACCAGGCGGTCCTCGGGCTCGAGGTCCATGAGCTTCACCCCTTGGGTCGAGCGGCCGACCAGGCGCACGCCGGCAACGTTGATCCGGATGATCATCCCTGCCTGAGTGATCAGGATCAGCCCTTCGCCGGGCACCACGTGCTTGACGGTGATGACCTCGCCGGTCTTGTCGCTGACCTTGAGATTGATGACCCCCAGGCCGCCGCGGCTCTGCTTGCGGTAATCGTCGAGCGGCGTGCGCTTGCCGAAGCCGAGCGCCGTGACGGTCAGGACCTCGCCCTCCGCCTCGAGCACCGCCATCTCGACCACCCGGTCCCCGGGCCGCAGGCTGATGCCGCGCACGCCGTAGGTGGCGCGCCCGGTCGGGCGGACGTCGGCCTCCGGGAAGCGGATGGCGTAGCCCTTGGCGGTGGCCAGCAGCACCTCTTTGCCGCCGTCGGTCTCGCGCACCGCGAGGAGCCGGTCTCCGGCCTCGAGATTGATGCCGATGATGCCGCCCAGGCGCGGGTTGGCGTAGGCAGACAGGGCAGTCTTCTTGATCGTGCCGTAGGCGGTGGCGAACACCAGGTAACGGTCGCTGCGGAACTCGCGCACGGCAACGGTCGTGGCGACGCGTTCGTTGGCTTCCAGGTTGAGCAGGTTGACGATTGCCTTGCCCTTGGCGGCCGCTCCGGTCTCGGGAATCTCGTGCACCTTCAGCCAGTGCATGCGGCCGCTCTCGGTAAAGACCAGGATGAAGCTGTGCGCCGAGGCCACATACAGGTGCTCGACGAGATCGTCGTCCTTGGTGACCATGCCGGTGCGCCCCTTGCCGCCGCGGTTCTGCGCGCGATAGAGCGCCAGCGGCGAGCGCTTGACATAGCCCGACCGGGTGACCGTGATGACCATGTCCTCGTCGGCGATCATGTCCTCGATCGAGATGTCGCGGGTCTCCGGGATGATCTCGGTTCGCCGCGGGTCGGCAAAGGCCGCCTTGAGCTCGCCGAGCTCGCGCCGGATCTCCACGAGCACCAGGCGGTCGGATTCGAGGATCGCCCGCAGCCGTTCGATCACGGCCGCCAGATCCCTGTACTCCTCGACCACCTTTTCGCGCTCGAGGCCGGTCAAGCGCTGCAGGCGCATCTCCAGGATGGCCTGGGCCTGCACGTCGGAGAGGGCAAAGCCCGCCATCAAGCGCTCGCGCGCCTCGGGCGGCGTACGGCTGGCGCGGATGGTGGCGATCACCTCGTCGAGATGGTCGAGCGCCTTGAGGATGCCTTCCAGGATGTGGGCGCGCTCCTCGGCCTTCCGCAGATCGTAGCGGGTGCGCCGGATGATGACTGTCTTGCGATGGTTGAGGAAGTGTTGCAGAAGCTCCTTGAGCGTCATCACTCGCGGCTGGTTGTCGACGATTGCCAGCATGATGATGCCGAAGGTGGTCTGCATCTGGGTCAGCTTGTAGAGCGAGTTGAGGATCACCTCCGGCACCTCGCCGCGCTTGACGTCGAGAACGATGCGGATGCCGTCGCGGTCCGACTCGTCGCGCAGGTCGGAAATGCCTTCGATCTTCTTTTCCCGAATCAGCTCGGCGATGCGTTCGATCAGGCGCGCCTTATTGACCTGGTATGGAATCTCCGTGATCACGATCGCCTGGCGCTCGCCGCGCGCTTGCGTTTCGATCTCCGCGCGCGCCCGTATCTGCACGATGCCGCGGCCGCCGGCGTAGGCCGAGTGAATGCCTTGCAGACCGTGGATGAAACCCGCGGTCGGAAAATCGGGTCCGGGGAGCACCGTCATCAGCTCGCGCAAGGTGACCTCTGGATTATCGATCAAGAGGTAGAGGGCGTCGATCACTTCGCCGAGGTTGTGCGGCGGCATGTTGGTGGCCATGCCCACGGCGATGCCCGAGGCGCCGTTGACCAGCAGATTAGGGACCCGGGCCGGCATGACCTGCGGCTCCTGCTCGGAGCCGTCGTAGTTGGGCACCCATTCGACGGTCTCTTTGTCGATGTCGTCGCGGATCATCTCTTCGGCCAAACGGGTGAGGCGCACCTCGGTGTAGCGCATGGCCGCCGGGCTGTCGCCGTCGATCGAGCCGAAGTTGCCCTGGCCGTCGACCAGCGGATAGCGCATGGCGAAGCCCTGGGCCATGCGCACAACCGTGTCGTAGATGGCAGCGTCGCCGTGCGGGTGGTACTTGCCCATCACGTCGCCGACGATGCGCGCCGATTTCTTGTAGGGCTTGTCGGCGCGGTTGCCGCTCTCCCACATGCCGTAGAGCACGCGCCTGTGCACCGGCTTCAGGCCGTCGCGCACGTCGGGCAGCGCCCGGCCGATGATTACGCTCATCGCGTAGTCGAGATAGCTGCGCTTCATCTCCTCTTCGATGTCGACCGGGATCGGCTGCTCCACCGGCGGCACGAAAGGAGGCGTCTGGTCGTCTTGATCGCTCATGCCTGGTTGCTCATTTAATATCCAAGAGTCTTGGTTGTTGGCGATGCCGGACTACTTACTGCGTCTATCGGATCGCCCCCCGCAACCCCCGCGGTCCCCTTCCCGGTTTTCCAGAACCGCCGGGTCCCTGCCCGGCGGTGGCCGGGGGGGAAGGGGACGCCCCCGCCCGCTCGTGCTGGGGGTCCCGCGGTGGGCTCATATCCCGCTCGCCGGGCTAAACGTCCAGGTTCTTGACCTCGAGGGCGTTGTTCTGGATGAACTCGCGGCGCGGATCGACCTCGTCGCCCATGAGGACGGTGAAGATGGAGTCGGCCTCGACGTCGTCTTCGATGCGTACCTGCAGAAGCCGGCGCTTGGTGGGGTCCATGGTCGTTTCCCAGAGCTGCGCGGGATTCATCTCGCCGAGGCCCTTGTAGCGCTGGACGGCGAGCCCCTTCTTGGCGCCCTCGTAGAGCTTGGCCAGCGCCTCGTCGAGCGTCGCCTGAACCGAGACCTCTTCGCCTTTGTTCGATCGATCGCTCTTGCTCAGGGTAAAGCTCGACGCCGCCAGCGCCTCCAGGCCGAGCGTGTTGTTGGCCAGGGCGCGGTACTCGGCTCCGGTGACCAGCCGCCAGCCGATGCGCACCTCGCGCTCCACGCCGTCGCGCCGCGACAGGAACCGGATCCTGCCGGTGCCGTGCTCCTCGTCGTGCCCGAGCTCGACTTTGTGGAACCCGGCGGCCTCGATCTTGCGCGCCACCTCGGCGAGCTTGGCCCTGTCGGTGAGCGAGGTCTTATCGCGGATGCCGCCGAGCAGCGCCACCCTGAGGGCCTCGGCCGGGTAACCGCGCGAGACCAACCTGTCGAGCTTGTCGCGGAAGCTTTCGACCCTCTCCAGGAAATGGGCGAGCCGCGCGCCGGTCAGCCGCTCGCTCGAGCCGTTGCCGTCGTGGCCGTGCAGCTCGAGCTCCCAGGCATCCTTGATGCGCCCGACCAGGAAGGCTTGATACTCGCGGTTGTCCTTGAGATAGGTCTCGCTCTTGCCGTGGCTGATCTTGTAGAGTGGCGGCTGAGCGATATAAAGGTAACCACGCCGGATGATCTCCACCATCTGGCGGAAGAAAAAGGTCAGGATCAGGGTGCGGATGTGGCTGCCGTCGACGTCGGCGTCGCACATGATGATCAGCTTGTGATAGCGCAGATTGCCGACGTCGAAATCGTCTTTGCCGATGCCGGTGCCCAGCGCGGTGATCAGGGTCCTGATCTCCTCCGAAGATAGCATCTTGTCGAAACGCGCCTTCTCGACGTTGAGGATCTTGCCCTTGAGCGGCAGGATGGCCTGGAACTTGCGGTCACGGCCCTGCTTGGCCGAGCCGCCGGCGGAGTCGCCCTCGACCAGGAAGAGCTCGGCCAGCGCCGGATTGCGCTCGCTGCAGTCGGCGAGCTTGCCGGGCAGGTTGGAGGCGTCGAGCGCTCCCTTGCGCCGCGTCAGCTCGCGCGCTTTTCTCGCCGCCTCGCGCGCATGCGCCGCCTCCACGCACTTCTCGACGATGCGCCGCGCCTCGCGCGGGTTCTCTTCGAGGAAGCTGCCGAGCTTCTCGGCGACGACCTGCTCCACCCAGCCCTTGACGTCCGAGGAGACCAGCTTGTCCTTGGTCTGGGAGGAGAACTTGGGGTCTTTGATCTTGACCGAGACCACGGCGGTGAGGCCCTCGCGAACATCCTCGCCGGTCAAGTTCTCCTTCAGGCTCTTGGACAGGCCCGAGGCGGCCGCGTAGGAGTTGATCGTGCGGGTGAGCGCGGACTTGAAGCCCACCAGGTGAGTGCCGCCATCACGGTTGTTGATGGTGTTGGCGAAGCAGTAGATGATTTCCTGGTATCCCTCGTTCCATTGCAGCGCAATTTCCGCCTGCTCGGCGCCGGTGCCCTCATCGCGGTCATCGCGCGTGTCGACGAGAAAGATGGGGTGGGCGTGCAGCGGCGTCTTGTTGCGGTTGAGGTGCTCGACGAACGAGGAGATTCCGCCCGCGTACGAGAACTCGGCCGCCTTTTCGGTGCGCTCGTCGCGCAACCGGATCAGGATGCCGCGGTTGAGAAAGGACAGCTCGCGCAGGCGCTGGGCCAGAGTATCGAAGTGGAATTCCAGGACGGAGAAGATCTCGGGGTCCGGCCAGAATCGGACCTTGGTGCCGGTGCGATCGCTGGTGCCAATGGCCTGGATGGGGCTCTCGGGGACGCCCCGATGATAGGTCTGGAACCACACCTGGCCGTCGCGGCGGATCTCGAGCTCGAGGGTCTCGGAGAGCGCGTTGACCACGGAGACACCCACGCCGTGCAGGCCGCCTGAAACCTTGTAGGAATTCTTGTCGAACTTGCCGCCCGAGTGCAGCTCGGTCATGATGACTTCGGCAGCCGAGCGCCCTTCCTCCTTGTGCAGATCGACGGGGATGCCCCGGCCCTCGTCTTCGACCGTCACCGAGCTGTCGCTGTGGATGACGACGTCGATGACCGAGCAGTAACCCGCCTGCGCCTCGTCAATCGAGTTGTCGACCAACTCGAAGACCATGTGGTGCAGGCCCGAGGCGTCACCGGTGTCGCCGATGTACATGCCGGGGCGCTTGCGCACGGCGGTGAGGCCTTTGAGCACCTTGATGTTTTCGGCAGTATAGGTGGCTTCCTGGATCTCCCCCGCTGCCTGGGGCTCGCCGAATTCCGGTTCCCGGACCGCCGAAGTCCCGGGGGTTTTCGCGGTCTCCGGGCCTTGTGTCTCTTCCCGGTTGACCACGTCTCGATTGCCCAAACTCATATCGTTTCCTGACCTGCTTTCGCCTTGTGATCCGATTCCAAACTGAATTCGACTGATTCCAGCCGGGGCCCTGGGCGCTTCTTCCAGCCAGCCTGGCCGGAGGCCCAAACGACAGCGAAATTATAGCACGAAAAGGGCCGTCTTAAAAGGAGCCTAATGGTTGAAAACTCTGACGTTTACGGCGCTCAAAGGGGCGCCAGCCGCCCCTTCTCGACTTGCCAGACGGAGCCGACGGGCAGGGCCAGCCAGGCTTGCGGCCGGTTGGAGGTGACCAGGAGCTGCCGATCCCCTTCCAGCATTCCTGAAAAACATCTCCACACGGCGGCGAGCGTGGGTGGCGCGAGCTCCGCGTCGGCGTCGTCGAGCAGATAGAGCGGGCTGCGTCCTGCCGCCTCCATCACTTTGCCGTGAGCGGCGAGGAGAAGCAGAGAGAAGGACTTGCGCTCTCCTGCCGAAGCCACGCGGCGAATCTCATGGCCGCCCCAGAGGATCTCGAGCTCGTCGCGGTGAGGGCCGAGGAGGGGTTGCTGGCGCCTTCGCTCCCGCTCGGCCATGCGCCCGAAGCTCGCGGCGATCGCCTCGGGCCCCTCCAGGCCACGCGACGGCGAGGGCTGGTAGCGGATCTCGACCGGCGGGAAGGGCATGTCCGCCTCGGCGAGCACCGCCGACAGGGCCTGCTGAAGCGCCGTGACGTAGGTCTCGCGCAGGCGGATCACCTCGGCGGCCGTCGCCGCCAGCAGCTCGTTCCAGACCTCGAGGCCGGCGGCATCCTGGAACAGCAGCTCGCGTTTATGGCGCAGGGCCTCGCGATAGCGGCCCAGCACCTCCAGGGCGGCGGGCCGGCTCGCCACCACGCCACGGTCCATGAAGCGCCGCCGCGCGCGCGGCGCGCCAACCAGCACCTCTGCCTCCGCCGCCGCCCAGGCGACCACCGGGAGCACCTCCAGGTGGTCTGCCAGAGGCGTCGGCTTGCCGTTGACCGAGCGCTCCCTGGCGCCCTGGCTCCAGCCGACGGCGAGCGTCGTGCGGCGGTCCGTCTCGACCTCTCCGGTCAGCTGAAAGGAGGCTTCTCCATGGTGCACGCAGTCGGCGATCTGGGCCGCGCGAAAGCTGCGCGTGGTGGCCAGGACGTAGATGGCTTCCAGCACGCTGGTCTTGCCGGCGCCGTTGCCGCCCAGAAAAAGGTGCGACCCCGCGGCCGGTTCCAGGGCCAACGGCTGCAAGTTGCGAAAGTTGCGGGCTGTAAAGCGGGAGAGCACGTGGTCGCGCCTGCCGGGAGTGCCGGCGCGGCGAGAGCGCCAGCCGTCAGATCCGCATCGGCATGATGACGCAAAGGTAGCGGCGGGCCTCGGTGCCGTCCTGGGGATAGCCCACGCACTGCGTGCTCTCGTCTTTGAGCTCGAGGCGGACACGCTCGGTCTCGACGGCGGAGAGGAACTGCGACAAGTAGTCTGGATTGATTCCCAGGCGAAACTCCGGCCCGTCGTAGTCGCAGGCGACTTCCTCCACCGCCTCGCCAAGGTCGGCGTTGACCGCCGAGATAACCAGCTGGGAAGGAGCGAACTGCAGGCGCACGGCGCGCGCTCGCTCGCTGGTCATCAGCGCGGCGCGCTGCACGGCCTCGGCAAGCGGCTTCCTCTCGAACAGCACCTTCTTGTCGTTGTCCTTGGCGATGACCCGCTCGTAGTCGGGGAAGGTTCCTTCCAGGATGCGGCAGATCAGCTCCCTGCGTCCGAGACGAAAGGACAGATGGTGCTCGCCCCGGCGATAGGCGAGGCCCCCATCGCCCTCGAGCCGCTGCAGCTCCTGAAGGGCCTTGCGCGGCACCAGGACGGCGTCGTCTTCACCCTTGCGCTCGAGGCCTCCCTCGACCAGCGCCAGGCGGTGACCGTCGGTGGCGACGATCTCGAAAGCCCCGTCCTTGAGCTTGAAGAGAGCGCCGTTGAGCTGAAACCTCGACTCCTCGGCCGAGACGGCGAACAGGACCTTGGCGATCATCCTGCGAAAGTCTGCAAACGGAATCTCGACGCCGGGAGGGGTCTCGCGACCGTCGCCGCCCTCGACAGTCGCCAAGGTCGGAAAGTCATCGGGAGAGACGCCATGGATCTTGAAGCGCGACCCCCCCGCCTGGATGCTCAACACTCGTGGCTCTTCGAGCAGAAGCGTCACGTCCGACACGGTGAGCGAGCGGATGATCTCCATCAGCTTCTTGGCTTGGACGGCGATCCCTCCCTCCGCCTTCACCTCCGCCTCGCACCATGAGGTCAAGGACACGTCGAGGTCGGTGGCTGCCAGGTTGAGCCTGTCGCCGCGGGCAACCAGCAGCAGGTGGCTCAGCACCGGGATCGTGGTCTTACGCTCCACGATCCCCTGCATCGGCGCCAGCTCGGTGAGGAACTCGTTGCGCTTGAGGCGGATATCCATTCGCACCCTCTCCGTCGGAACAACCCCGAATATAGCATAGCCGTCGTAGTAGAAGGTCTCCCACAAACCGCGGAAAACCACCCTAACCCACGTAACTCCAACAGTTTCCCCTCCCCTCTACCCCCTGTGCGGAACCTGCGGACCCCCTTCGGACCCATGTGGAAAACCCATCCTCCGCGCCAGCAATCCGCAGCTCGCTCCACAGCTTCTTGGGACACATATCCGAGACGCAGCTCATCGCAACCCCGGAGTTTTGAACCGGGACCATAGACTATGGGTGGGCGGGAAAGAGCCGGCTCTCTCCGATGGTCCGGCAGCCCGGGAGGGCCGTGCGCCACACCACCATTCCCCACAGGCCGGCGCGCAGGGCTTATGAGAGTTGCTGTTGGAGCGCTTGCAGCGTCCGGTCGAACTCGGGGTCCGATTCACGTAGCTGCTGCACCTTCTCGACCGAGTACATCACCGTCGAGTGGTGCTTATCGTTGAAGAGCTTGCCGATCTCCGGATAGGAGATGTCGGTCAGCCGCTTGCACAGGTACATGGCGACCTGGCGGGGGATGACCACCTGGCGGGAGTTGTTCTTGCTCTTGATCTCCGAGATCTTGAGGTCGTAATGCCGCGCCACCGCCTTGATGATGTCGGTCGGGGCCAGCCGGCGCCCTTCGGCGGGCAGGATGTCCTTCAGGGTCTCGCGGGCAAGCGCCAAGGTCAAGGGCTTGCCGGTCAGCGAGCAGAAGGCCAAGACGCGGTTGAGCAGGCCCTCGAGCTCGCGGACATTCGAGCGTACCTGCTGGGCGATGAACTCCGCCACCTCCTCGGGAAGCTGCGTACCCTCGAGGAAGGCCTTGCGGTGCAGAATCGCCACCTTGGTTTCGAGATCCGGCGGCTGAATGTCGGCGATCAGCCCCCACTCGAACCGGCTGCGCAAGCGCTCTTCCAAGGTCGGAATGTTGCGCGGCGACGAGTCGGACGACAGGATGATCTGCTTCTGACTGGTGTACAAAGTGTTGAAAGTGTGGAAGAACTCTTCCTGGGTGCGCTCCTTGTTGGCCAGGAACTGCACGTCGTCGATCATCAGCACGTCGATCGTGCGGTAGCGCTCGCGGAAGGCGGGCATGCGGTCGAAGCGGATCGAGTTGATGAGCTCGTTGACGAACTGCTCGGCGGCGAGGTAGAGCACCCGCAGGCGTGGCTGGCTGCGCAGGATCTCGTGGCCGATGGCGTGCAGCAGGTGGGTCTTTCCCAGGCCGACGCCGCCATAAAGAAAGAGAGGGTTGTAGGTGTTCGACGGGTTCTTGGCCACGGCTTCGGCCGCGGCATGGGCAAACTCGTTGGATTTGCCGATCACGAAGCTCTGAAAGAGGTACCGGGGATTGAACTCGGACAGCGCCAGCGGCGCCTCCGCGGCGGCCTCCTTCTCCTCCAGCGAGAAGAGCACTTCGAATGCCGCCCCGCCCAGCCCGGCCAGCGCGCGGTTGACCGTCGGCCGATAGCTCTCTTCCAGGGTGTGCAGAAACCTGGAGTTGGGCGCCAGCAAGACCAGCCGCTGGTCGCCCTCGTCGCGCACCTTGAGAGGCCGGAACCAGGTGGCGAACTCTTCGGGATCCAGCTCTTGTTGCAGCTGCTTTTGCAGGATAGACCAGAGGGAGAGCGGCATGGGAAGCATGAACCTCGAAGCCCGCGAGGACAGTCAATTTCCACAAGATTTCCACAACCTGTGGAAATCCGAAGGCTGAGAGGAGGCCGTCCTGGTGCGGTGTGCTTTGCTACTGCACGGCATCTTACCATAGCCGCGGAGACGCGCAAGCCCCCGGCAGAGAGAAGAGCGGCTCATGGGCCAATTCTATCGCCTTGGCGCGCCCAATACCCTCTCCAGCCTTCGATCTCATTCCTGCCGAGCAAGGCCAGATGGCAGATGGCGTCGCCGCTGTGCACCAGGGGAAGCTGCGTGAGTCCCAGCACCACTCCGGGCGAGGGCGTTGCAAGCACGCTAACCTCGCGGCGGAAAGGGTTGGCGTTGATCGAGATCGGGTCGCCCCGCCGCAGGGGCTGTCCGAGACCGACTTGGAGGTCCAGGATCCCGCCGACCTGCGCACGCACCCAGTGGGTGCGTGACACGACCAGGGAGAGCGGCGGCGAAACCGGCTCACCCTCCAGCATGCGCAGCGAGCGCAGGACGCTGAGGATGCCGGCGACCCCCACCCCGATCAGCGGACGCTCGAGGCGCAACGGGCTTCCGGCTTCGTAGACGATCGTGGGAACGCCCGCCGCCACGGCAGTGCGGCGCAGAGAGCGCTGGGGACCGCGGCCGGCGACGATGAGCGGACAGCCAAAGGCGCGGGCGAGCTTGGCCACTCCGGGGTCCGAGAGGTCCGCGCGGACGTGCGGATAGTTGGCGCGCTCGCCGCCCGCGGTATGCAGGTCGATGCCGAAGTCACTCTTGCGGATGACCTCGCGGAAGAGGGTCTCGGCCAGGCGGGAGGTCAGCGAGCCCCGGCGGCTCCCTGGGAAGCTGCGGTTCAGATCGCGCCGGTCCGGCAGCCGGCGGCTCTGGGTCAGAAAGCCCGGAACGTTGGCAACCGGAACCGCGATCAGAGTGCCGCGCAGCTCCCGCCAATCGGTCAAGTCGAGAAGCCGGCGCAAAATCCCGACGCCGTTGATCTCGTCGCCATGGACGGTGGCGGTGACGAAGACGGTGGCGCCGCTCCGGGTCCCGCGGATGACGCTGATCGGGATCGTCACGTCGTCGGTGGTATAGGACTCAGAGACCTTGAGCCGCAAGTCGGCGGCTTCGCCGGGTCCGACGGCGGTGCCGGCGAAGCGCAACGCGCCGTTGCCACCCCCCATCTCTCAGGCCTCCTCGTCGCGCGGCGACGACAACGGCGCCAAGTGTCCTCTTCGGTCCCTCATCCCCTGTCGCTCGGGTAGCCGCGAGGCGCGTGCTCGACGACGAAGTCGATCATCGATCCGGCGACGTCGACGCCGGTCGCGGTCTCGACACCCTCGAGCCCCGGCGAGCTGTTGACCTCGAGGACCATGGGTCCCTCCCTGGACGGGATCATGTCGACCCCGGCAATGTTGAGGCCGAGGACTTGGGCCGCATGCACGGCGGTTTCCGCGAAGGCAGGTTCCAGGATCACGCCGCGCGCGCGGCCGCCGCGGTGGAGATTGCTTCTGAACTCGCCCTCCACGGCCTGGCGCGACATCGCGGCCACCACGCGCCGTCCGACGACGATGGCGCGCAAGTCGGTGCCGTGCGACTCCTCGACGAAGGCCTGAATGAGGATGTTCTGCCCCAGCGAGTGCATGGCGTCGAGCACCGACTCGGCCGACTTGACCGATTCGGCGAGGATAACGCCGGTTCCTTGTGTCCCCTCGAGGAGCTTGAGGATGACCGGCGTGCCGCCGACCTTGCGGATAGCCGAGCGCACATCTTCGCGGCGGCGGGCGAAGGCCGTGGGTGGAATGCCGATATCGTGACGCGAGAGCAGCTGGAAGCTGCGCAGCTTGTCGCGGCTCTTGGCGATGGCCTGACTGTCGTTGGCGGGAAACACTCCCATCATCTCGAACTGGCGGAGGACGGCCAGGCCGTAGAAGGTGATCGAGGCGCCGATCCGCGGCACGACCCCGTCGAGAGCGGTGACGCGCTCGCCGTCATGAAAGACCTCGGGGCGCTTCTTGGAGAGCTTGACCACGCAATGCAGAGGGTCGAGCACCGAAGCCTCGACGCCACGCTGCCGGCAGGCCTCCACCAGGCGAAAGGTCGAGTACAGGGAGGCTCTGCGCGACAGGATCGTGATCTTCATCCGGGTGATGTCTCTGGCGGGGAAGTCTCGCTGCCGCTCAACGCTCCCCGGCGATGCCAACGGCGTAGCTGGTACTTCTTCGCCGGGTCGATCTGGAAAGAGCCCTCGACGGCCTTGCGGCCCAGGATCATACGAAACAGCATGCCCCGGCGGTCGGCGAGAGTGAGCAGGATGCGCTTGCGCACCGGGCCGAGCACGAGCACGGTCTCGATCAACGGACGCAGCTCGGGGTGCCCGCCCGAATCGGTGACGGCGATACGCCGTAGCACCTTGACCAGGGAGGTGACCCGCAGCCCTGGGCTGCGGCGATCCGGGCTGACGGCGATCTCCGCGAGCGCCGCGCCACCGGAGAGCTCCTCCAGCAGGGTCAGCGCATCGCAATGCAGGGTGGAGGTGCGCGCGCCCGTATCCACTTTGCACTTGAGGCGAAAAAGGCCGAGCTCTGGCAGGTCCAGGAACTCCTTCCAACCGATGAGGACCGGGCGCGCGACTTCTGCCGCGGGCGACCCGCTCATCGCTTCCTGGCCGGCACCATTGGCACGAGCGTTGCACAGTACGCGGGCCATGAAGCAAGAGCGAGATGCACGGGGGGAGGTCCCAGCCCAACCAGATATCAGCCTACCTTGTTTGGAGATCATAGCCGATCTCATCCTCTGAGCCGCCATCCGCGTTTCCCCTATTTGACAGGGGTAGAGCCTCAAGCCAATCCAATCTGGGACCTCCCTACCAGCTCCTCTCGGGGCTGGCAGCGCATGGAGGCAGGGGCGGCGCCCGGACGCCCGATGTCCTCTGTGAGGTCCAGGCGCGGCCAGGCCCGGGGACGGGGAGGACGGCGCGGAGGGCGGCGGCAGGCCTGGAAGGAGACTGCGGCGAGGGGGGAGGGGGCGTCCCCTTCCCCCCCGGCAACCGCCGGGCAGGGACCCGGCGGCTCTGGAAAAATGGGAAGGGGATCCGCGAGGGGTTGGCCGCCGCTCCCGCCATTGGCGGCACTCCCGGCAGGTCGCGGGGGGCGATCCGATAGATCTGAGGCCGCCAACGCCAGTTAGCGAGCGCTGTTTCATACCTCGCGGCCGCCACCGGCGGGCCAACTAGAAGGACGGCAGCCGAGCAGGCACGGAGGTTGCATTAAAATCGGGCATAAAAGAGACCTTGACGAGGGGAGGTTCCAACCAGCCAACGCAACAGCCTGCCATCTTCAGAGATCATCAGATCTCACCTCTTGAAGACCCAGCCTAAATCCCCTAGACAACAGGGGTAGAGCCACACAACCCATCAACAGACGGAACTTCCCCCGTGTAGCGCTCCCGGTGGAAACACCGGGAGCGCCGTCTCCTCTCTTGAAAAAAGGGTAAGGGCGATTTGGCAACTTGGGTTCGGCTCTCGCCGGCACCCCGGGGGAATAACCGCCTCCGAGGCCAGGTTCTGGCGGCCATAGCAGTGAAAGATCCAGGGAGGAGAACCCCTGACACACCAACTTCAGCCCCACCAATACCCGAGGCCGCTCACGCGACCTTCGTCCTCTTTTCGACTCGCCAAAGTCCCCTAACGAACAGGGGTAGAGCCACAAACTCCAACCACCAGAACAGGACTCTCCTCCCGTTTTACCCCCCTAAGCGCCCGGCGGATGCCGGGCGCGCCTGATCAAATTGCCCGGCAAGTGCCCTGGGCGCGCCCGATCAATCGCCCGGCGACTGCCCAGGGCGCGCCCGATCAATTGCCCGGCAACTGCCCTGGGGCGCGTCGGATTCCCTCTTTCAGCCTACGCCTGGATGCTGCCAAATTGGCTGCCTCCCAACGTAGACTGGCGCGATGGGGTACGCGGAAGACCTGGTGGCCTGGTTCGATCAGAACCGTCGCGATCTGCCTTGGCGGCGCACGCGAGATCCATTTCGGATCTGGGTGTCCGAGGTGATGCTGCAGCAGACCCGCGCCGAGGTCGTGATTCCCTACTACGAGCGCTTTCTGGCCCGGTTTCCAACCGTCGAAGAGCTGGCGGGCGCGCCTGTCGAAGAGGTGCTGGCGGCCTGGTCGGGCCTCGGTTACTACCGGCGCGCTCGGCAGCTGCACGCGGCCGCGCGCACGCTGGCCGGGAGCGCGGAAAGGCAGGCGGGAGGCGGCCCCGTCTTCCCGGCCAGCGTCGAGGGTTGGCGGGCGCTGCCGGGAGTGGGAGCCTATACGGCCGCGGCGGTGGCGAGCATCGCCTTCGCGGCGCCGGTTCCGGTGCTGGACGGCAATGTCGCGAGGGTCCTGTCGCGTTTCCTCGCCGCGCAGGAGGACCCCAGGTCCAGGCAGGGCCGGGAGAAGCTGCTCGCCGCCGCCGCGGCGCTCCTCGCCGGCGGGCGGCCGGGAGACAGCAACCAGGCGCTGATGGAGCTCGGAGCCACGATCTGCTCGCCGCGGCGGCCGAAATGCCCGCGCTGCCCGCTGCGCAACGGGTGCCGCGCCGCCGGGCAGGGCGACCCGGAGCGCTTCCCCTCACCCCGGCCGCGGCGCGGAAGCGAGCGTCATCGTCTCATCGTCGCGGTGGTCGAAAGCCGCGGCCGGATCCTGCTGTTCCGCCGCTCCGCGGGCGACCCGCTCCTCGGCGGAACCTGGGAGCTGCCATGGGTGGAAGTGGAACACCCGCGAGGACCGGCTCCGCCGCAGCCTGAGAGAGCGCTGGCGGACAAATACGGCGGCCGCTGGGCGCTCGGCCCCGGGCTCGGCGTGGTGCGCCACGGCATCACCTATCGCCACCTGATGGTCGCGGTGCACCGCGCGGACCTGCACGGCGGCGATGAGGTTGGCGAAGGATCCGAGGCAGGATGGTTCGACGCCGGCGAACGGGCCGGGCTGCCCCTGGGAGCGCTGGTCGGCAAGGCGCTGGCCAAGGCTGGCGCGAGCCACCGGGGGAGCGACAACTAGCGGGACACTAGGCTCGCCGGCGATCCACCGGCCAGCCGGTCGCGGAGCCCCCTGCCAGAATGAACCAGCCGATGATCTTGTCGTCGAGCTCGCGCAGCCTGCCCGCCACCAGGGTGCAAAGGATCTTGAGCAGGCGCGGCGAAGAGACTTTGTGGATGTCGAGGATGCCCTCCAGGACTTCGCGCGGGATGGCCAGGACCACCGCGCCGCCCTCGTGGGCCTTGGCATCGGCAGAACGGGCGGCGTTGTCGATCAGCGCCATCTCGCCGAAGTAGTCGCCGCGCTCGAGGAACGCCAGCGCCTCCTCTCCGGCGCCGGGGATGAATTTGCTGATCATCACCTTGCCCTCGAGCAGGACATACATCTCGTGGCCCGGCTCTCCTTCGCGAAAGATCGGCTGGTAGGGCGCGAACTTCTTTTCGCGCGACAGCGAGGAGAGGAAGTTGATCTCCAGGCTGGAAAGCTTCTGCTCCTGGAACAGCTTGCGCTTGGCAGCGAGGTCGACGCGAAACTCGCCGGTGGCGATCTTGGCGGTCGGCGGCTGGGCCGCGGCTGGCTTGCCGGTTTCCGAGAAGAACCTGGAGAGCTGCTCGTTGGTCTGGCGCAGCTTGGCGGAGAGGCTCTTCCAGAAGGTCCAGTAGATGGCAACGCTGAAGCCTTGATCGTCCTCGATGCGGCGCGCCAGGGCGGCGCCGTCGAGAGCCAGGAGCGCGGTCTCGGCGATGGTGACGGCATCGCCGGAGCGCGAGTGGCCGTCGACGAAGCCAGTCTCGCCGAAGAGCTGGCCGGGGGAGAGGGTGGCGAGAGTGAACAGTCCGTAGGGGGTCTTTCGCTGGATGCGCACGCCGCCGGCGGCGATGACGAAAGCATCCGAGGTCGTCTCTCCCTCCTTGATGACAGTCGTGCCGGCCGGCAGCAGACGGTGCTCGACGCAGCGCGCCAGTTTCTCGATCTGCGCGTCTGTGAAGTGGGAGAAACTCTCCCACCGCCGAAGGATCTGCTCCGTCGTCAAGACGCGGATCATTGTAGCTGAAACAGCTCTGTGGCCTGGCGGTGGAGGACTACTCGAAGCATCTATTGGATCGCCCCCCGCAACCCCTCGATCCCCTTCCCTCCCCTCCGGGGGGGAAGGGGACGCCCCCTCCCTCTCAGGGCAGGTGAGTTTCGTTCGAGGCTAGAGAAGCTCGAGCTGCGCGGGCCGCAGGCGCTGCCAGATCTCTTGCTCGGCGGTTTCGAGCCAGGATGGGCGCTGAGCGGGATCGAGGGACAGGGCGGCGACCCCCCTCTCGTCGAGCTCGCGGCAAAGCCGGTCTTCCACGGCCCGCTGGAAGGCCGGATCCGCGGAGCGGACGCCATCGGGGCTCGGCGCGTCGACGATGGGCACGTGCAGGAGAAGGCCGTAGCTGCGCATCCAGGACGCGATAAGAGGTTCGAGCCCATCTTGCCGGCCGGCCGCGAGCAACAGGTAGACGTAGTTGTCGAGCACGCTGCGGTCGCAGAGCACCACCGGATAGCGTGATAGTGCGATCGCCTCCTCGGCGATCTGGGTATGCAGGATCCAAGTCTGAGCCGCGACCGAGGTCTCCTGGTTGATCGGCAGCGGGCAGCGGCGGGCCACCTCGTGCACCAGCTCGACAGCCACGTCGCGCGCCTTGAGGCGGGCGGCGAGGCCGTAGCACAGAGTCGTCTTGCCGACGCCGTGGCTGCCGATGAAGGCGACTTTGAAGCCTTGGCCTGCCGGCATGCCGGGCATTCTAGAGCGTGGCCAGGACCTCTTCCAGGATGTCGAGAGCGGCGCGCAGCTGAGACTTGGTGATGGTCAGCGGAGGGACGAGCTGGACGACGCGCCCTTGCGGGCCGCCGGCGAGGACCAGGAGACCGCGGCCGAGGGCGGCGGCGACGGTGCGGGCGGCGGCGGCGCGGGATTGCATTTCGAGCCCCCAGAGGAAGCCGCGGCCACGCGCCGCCGCCAGCGAAGGAAAGCGGTCCGGCCAGCCGGCGAGCCGCCGCCCGAGGGCCGAGCCAAGCTCGGCGGCGCGCGCGCTCAGCCCCTCACCGGCGAAGATGTCGAGCACCGCCAAGGCGGCGGCGCAAGCCAGCGGGTTGGCGAGGAAAGTCGAGGTATGAAGTGCCTCTCCCGCGGTCTGCCAGCAACGGAAAAGAGACCGGCGGCCGAGCACCGCCGCGATCGGCAGGCCGCCGCCTAGGGCCTTGCCGCAGCACAGGAGGTCGGGGCGCACTCCTTCGGCCTCGACCGCGAACAGGCTGCCGGTTCGGCCGAAGCCGGTGAAGATCTCGTCGGCGATCAGCAGCGCGCCCGCCGCACGGCACAGGCTGGAGACCTCGGCGAGCCACCCCGCCGGCGGCAGGAGCACGCCCTCACGGCCCACGATGGGCTCGACGATCACGGTCCGGACCCCATGGCGCCCCTGGCTCCCATGGCTCCCATGGCTCCGATACCGCCGCAGCTCGGCGGCGATCAGGGAAGGTGGGCAGCCGAAGGGCAGGCGGCGCACGTGCGAGTGCAGATGCGCGGCGAAGGGGGCGCGGAACTCCGGGCGCGAGGTGACGGCAAGCGCGCCCAGGGTCAGGCCATGGTAAGAGGGCTCGAAGGCAACCACCCCGGGGCTGGCGGTCGCGGCGAGAGCGGTCTTCAACGCGATTTCGACCGCTTCCGCTCCGGAGACGGCGAAGAAAACCTGCGGCACGTCTTCGAGCGCCGCGTCGAGCGGCGTGTCGATCGGCGCCAGGCGCGCGAGTCGCGCGGCCAGCTCGATGCGCAAGGGATGGGCGTGTACGTCGCCGAGGCCGTGCAACAGGCGCCCCGCCTGCCGGCGCACGGCGGCGACCACGCGCGGGTGGCGATGACCGACCGACGCGACGCCGAAGCCGGAGGTGAGATCGATGAAGACGTTGCCGTCGACGTCGCGGACATTGGCGCCGCGCGCTTCCTCCCAGACGAGCGACGGCGCGCCGCCGCTCAGGGTATTGACTCCTGGCGCTTCGGCGGCCAGGCCGCGCGACAGGAGGCGCGAACGCGGGCCCGGCGGCGGCGCGACGATGCCGGGAAGGAGCTTGCCGAAGCTCACATTTCGCGCCGGCCGGCGAGCGACCTGCCGAGTGTGACCTCGTCGGTGTATTCGATGTCCCCGCCGACCGGCATGCCAAAGGCCAGGCGCGTGACCTTGACGCCCCGCGGCTTGAGCAGCCGCGCCAGGTAGAGGGCAGTGGCCTCCCCTTCGACATTCGGATTGGTCGCGAGCACGACCTCCTGGATGCCATCGAGGCGCGCGAGGAGCGCGGGAATGGCAAGCCGGTCGGGGCCGATACCACGGTGCGGCGAGAGGGCTCCCAGCAGCACGTGGTAGAGGCCGTGGAACTCGCGCGTGCGCTCGATCGGCTCGATGTTGAAAGGCTCTTCGACCACGCAGATCTGGCCGCGGTCACGTTGCGGGTCGGAGCAGAAGCGACAGGGATCGGCCGCGGTAATGGCGTTGCAAAGAGAGCAGTGGAAGAGCTTCTCCTTGACCTCGACGATGGCCTGGGCGAGCGCGTGGGCTTCCGCGGCAGGCACCCTGAGCAGGAAATGGGCGAGCCGGGTCGCCGTCTTGGGACCTATGCCCGGCAGGCGCGAGAGCTCGCCGACGAGCCGCGCCAGCGGATCGGACGGCCGTGAGAAGACGGCGCTCAGGGGAAGAGTCCGGGCAGCCCGGCCGCCATGGCCCCCAGCCGTCCCTGCATCATCTCTTCGACCTTGCGGCCTGCCTCGTTGACGGCGGCGATGATCAGGTCTTCCAGCATGGAAGGGTCGTCCTTGTCCATGGCCTCGGGATCGATCTTGACCGCGGAGAGCTGCTTGTGGCCGGTCATCTTGACCGACACCATGCCGCCGCCGACGCTCGCCTCGACGACGAGCTCGGAGAGCTCCCGCTGCTGGCGCTCCAGCATCTCCTGGGCCTGCTTCATCAGCTTTTGCATGCTGCTCATCGACTCAATCCTCTCTCGGGCTGCCGTGCTCTTCAACTCTCTCGACCCTGCCGCCGAAGATGTCGAGGATGGTCTGCACCGTCGGGTTCGACTCGATGGCGACGGCGGTGGTGGTGCCGGCGGCAGCCTCGCGCCCTTCCAACCCGATGGCCCCAGGGGTTGCCGGGGTTGCCGAGCTGGCAGTGGACGGCGAGCTCGCGCGGGCGGACTGGGCGGCGGCACCCTGGCCTGCCGCACATTCCCAGCCGGTATCGGGGCCCCAGACCTTGGCAATTGCCTCCTCGATGACCTGGCGGTTGGCAGGCTGCCGCAACCGGGCGCCGAGGTAGGTGTCGCCGGGCGGCAGCACGACCACCAGCCGGCCGTCTTCGAATCGCAGGTCCTCGGCGCCTTCGAGGTGCGCGGCGAGCGGTTGCTTGCGCTTGCTGATCTCTTCGAGGAAACGCCCGATGAGGTTGCGATCCGCCGCCCCGGCTACCGGCGCGCCCGCTCCAACCGCTGAGTCAGCATTCGGCGTCGCCGATCCAACAGGTGGGTTGGGACCCGGCGCCGCTGACTCCGGCGCGGCGCCAAGCCCCGGGGCGCCCGACGCCAGCGCGGGCGAGGGACCCTGCGCGGGGGGCCCACTCTCGCCGCCGCGCCGGCCGGGGGTGGCCGCACCCCCGGAGACGCCCGCGGCCGGCGATTCCGGAATGCGTGCGCCCCCGAGCAGCTCCTCGACTCTCGTCAGCTTCGGCAGCTCGGCGGCGCGCAGCCAGGCAATCTCGACCGCGAGCGCGCCGCTCTCGCTGCGCCGGACGACGGCCTCGCTGGCCAGCAGCTGGTTGAGCATGCGCAGGAGATTCTCGTAGCCCGCTCCGCGCGCCGCCGCCGCCAGGGCCTCGGCCTCTTCGAGCGACATGTCGACCTGGTCCGGCCGGCCGCCGAGCGCCAGGTGCAGGGCATCGCGGCAGAAGCCGAGGAACTGCGAGTAGACATGACGTGGATCCCAGCCCTCCTCTTCGATGTGCCGCGCCAGGCCGGCCACGCCGGCGGCATCGCCGGCAAGGATCGCGGCGAGGAGCTGGCGAAACAGCGCGACGTCGAGGCCGCCCAAGAGGTGGACGGCGGCATCGTCGGTGATTGTGCCGGAGCCGAAGGTGGCAAGCTGGTCGAGCAGGGCCACCGCGTCGCGCACGCTGCCCTCGCCGGCGCGCGCTACCAGCCGGAGAGCCGCGTCGCTCGCCTGGATCGATTCGGCGGCGCAGATCTCGTGCAGCAGCGCGGCGACTTCCTGGCCGGGGACGCGCCGGAAGTGGAGCTCCTGGCAGCGCGACAGGATGGTCGCCGGGACCGCCTCGATCTCGGTCGTGGCGAAGATGAACACCAGGTGCGGAGGCGGCTCCTCGACGATCTTCAGCAGGGCGTCGAAAGCCTGGCGCGACAAGCGATGGATCTCGTCGAGCACCACGACCTTGTAGCGGTCGCGCGCCGGACCGTACTTCAAGCTTTCGGTCAGCTCGCGGACCTGCTCGACCTTGGAATAGGTGGCGGCGTCAACCTCTATGACGTCGAGGTCCGAGCCGCGGGTGATCTCGATGCAGGCGGTGCACTCGTTGCAGGGATCGGCGGCGGGACCGCGTTCGCAGTTCAGCGCCTTGGCGAGGACCCGAGCCGCCGTGGTCTTGCCGACGCCGCGGATCCCCGAGAACAGATAGGCCTGCGCGATGCGCCCCTCGAGCAGGGCATTGCGCAACGCGGTCACGATCGGCTGCTGGCCGACGAGACTCGCGAAGTTCTGGGGGCGCCACTTGCGGGCTAAGACCTGGTAGGCCATGGTGAAAGAGACAGTGGCCTACGAAGGGTTCCGGTGGATCTGCGGCACTCGGCCGGCATGCCTTATCGCTGCTCCCTTCCGGGCCTGACGAGGTTCGGTAGCCGCCGATGCACAGGACCCGAACCCTTCGTGGGCCACTGCCGCGGTACCCCATGGTACGACCTGGTGCCAGGGATGTAAAGCCAAGTTTGCCGCGCTTGCCGGGCATCGGGTAAGATACGCCTTCCTCCGCGCGCCGGTTGCGGGGAGCGGCGAGGACGGTTTTGGACGATCGGGTCTGGATGACGGAAGCCCTCGCCGAAGCCCGCTGGGCCGAATCTGTCGGCGAGGTGCCGATCGGAGCCGTGGTAGTGCGGGGTGGGGAGGTGCTGGGGCGCGGCCACAACCGGCGCGAGACTGACCGCGACCCGCTGGCTCACGCCGAGCTGCTGGCGATCCGGCAGGCGGCGGCAAGGCTGGGCAGCTGGCGGTTGGCGGGTTGCACCCTTTACGCCACTCTCGAGCCATGCCCGATGTGCGCCGGGGCGCTCGTGGCCAGCCGAATCGACCGGTTGGTCTACGGGGCCGCCGACCCGAAGGCCGGATACTGCGGCAGCCTCGGAAACCTGGTGCAGGATACGCGGCTCAACCATCGCCTGGCGGTAACGGGCGGGGTGCTGGCCGAAGAAAGCGCCGCGCTCTTGCGCGCGTTTTTCGCCTTGCTGAGGAGCGGGGACTAGACTGGCGCCCCCATTCCCTTGGCGCCCGGCCGGGTAGGGACCCGGCGGCGCAGTTCGCGGTTCTTTGGCAGACCTGGAGAGGTGTCCGAGTGGCTTAAGGAGCACGCTTGGAAAGCGTGTGTAGGGGAAACTCTACCGTGGGTTCGAATCCCACCCTCTCCGCCAGATCCGGAGAGGTGCCAGAGCGGTCGAATGGGGCGGTCTCGAAAACCGTTGACCGGGCAACCGGTCCGTGGGTTCGAATCCCACCCTCTCCGCCACGTTCCTGACCGTGCGCGAGGCGCTGGGCAGGGATCCGGCGCCATGCAATAGAGTGCGCTCTTCTTGACGCTCCTGCCCGGCATGGTCTAGGTTACAGGTTTCGTCCGACGTTCCTGGGCCGGGCGGGCGTCCTCCCTGGCTCATTGAGATCATCACGATCGATTCAAAGCGGAAGGCGGTCATCCAGTGAAACGGACCTTTCAACCGAACAACCGCCGCCGCAAGCGGACCCACGGTTTCCTGGTGCGGATGCGCACCCGTCACGGTCGGGCCGTCTTGTCGCGGCGCCGCAGGAAGGGACGCAAGCGCCTGAGCGTCTGATGGCGAGCCGCGAGAGCCCGCCGTCGTCCCCTCCTCGGTCCGCGGACGAGCGCCTGATGCCGCGGGAGCGGCTGCGCCGTCGAGCGGACTTCCTGCGTTGCTACCGGGCCGGCCGCAGGAGGCAGGGTGCGCTGGCCTTGGTCTATTACGTCCGCAATCTCGCTGGGCACCCCAGGATCGGGATCACCGCCAGCCGCAAAGTGGGCGCTGCCGTGGTGCGCAATCGCCTGAAGCGCAGGATCAGGGAGATCTACCGGCGCTGGCCGGAGCGCGCCGCCCTGGATGCTTGCGACCTGGTGGTGCACCTGAAGCCGGAAGCGGCCGGCGCCGGCTTCGCGGTGTTCAGGGAGGACGTCCTGCGGCTGCTGGGCGGCGTCGCCGCCACGCATCGGAGGCAAGGGCATTGACACGCCTGCTGGTTGCTCTGCTCGGTTTCTACAAACGGCGGTTGTCGCCGCTCCTGCCGCCCGCGTGCAGGTTCTCTCCGAGCTGCTCGGAATACGCTTCTCTCGCCTTGCAGAAACATGGCTTCTGGCGCGGTGGCGCGCTGGCGGCCGGGAGGCTCTTGCGCTGCCACCCCCTGCATCCTGGCGGCATCGATCTCCCCTGACGGCGGGAGCGCGCACCAGAGAGGACTCATGATCCGTGGATAATCGCCGGTTGTTCCTCGCCATCCTGCTCTCTCTGGCAGTGGTGGTGATCTGGCAGTTCCTTTTTCCGGCTGCGCCACCACGGCGCATGCCCCCCCCGGCAGGCAGTGGCGCTCTTTCTGCTCCCGCCGGGGACAATGAGGGCAAAGCGGGTGGCCCGGCCAGCGGGTCCTCCAGCCCCGCCGGTGCCGCGGCGCCTGCGACGAGCGCGGGCGGCACCGGGGCCTCCACGAGCGAGGAAGCCAATGCGAGCCCGGTGGCCATCCAGCCCGTCGCGGCGCAGAGCGAAGAGACCGTGGCGCTCGTCCATGGCGCGGCGCGGGCGCAGCTGACCAATCGCGGCGCCCAACTTCTCTCCATGACCGTTCCCGAGGTCGGCAAGCGCGATCGGGTGGAGCTCGTGCGCCGGCGATCCGAGGGCCCGTACCCCTACGCGCTCGCCGGCCGCGACTTGCGTGCGCTGCCGCTCGACGGCGTCCTCTTCGCCAGCGAGAAGGCGCTTGACGGGCAATCTGTTACTTTTCGTTACAACGGACCTGCCGGAACAGCCGAGAAGCGCTTCTATTTCGACGAGCACGGGTTCTTCGGCGTCGAGATCCGATGTAGCGCCCCGGGCTGGGGAGTGATCCTTGGGCCCGGGATCGGCAATCCGAGCAAGGCCGAGCTGGACAGCCGCTATACGCAGCGGGACGGCGTGTACAGGACCACCGAAGGGGTCCAGACCCTCAATCCCAAGAGCGAAAACGAGGCCAAGGAGATACCGGGCCGCGCTCTGCGCTGGGCCGGCCTGGAGGACAACTATTTCCTGGTCGCGGCGATCCCGCAGGGAGCTCTCGGCCGTGCGGTGTTCCAGCCGGTCCTGGCTCAGCCGCGCGATCAGGCGGCTCGCTTCATACCGGTTCCGCCGAAAGACGAGATGTCGGCTGAGCAGAAGGACTTCAACCGGGAGTTCGAGCTTGTGCTGCAGCCGGCGGGCGAGAGGCTGGCACTTCTCTCATACTGGGGCTCGAAGAGCTACGAGCAGCTCAAGGCCCTGCCCTATGGCCTCGAAGAGACGGTCCAGCTGGGAAGCCTTGGACTCCTGATTCGGCCCCTGCTGGCCGGCCTGCACTGGATCTACGACCACATCGTTCCGAACTACGGCTGGGCGATCATCCTGATGACCGTGCTCATCAAGGTGCTGCTCTTACCGCTCACCCACCGCAGCACCCTGTCGATGCGCAAGATGCAGACGCTCAATCCCAGGATGCAGGCCATCCGCGAACGGTATCGGCCCAAGCTCAAGGACAAGCAGGGGCGGCCGAACCTCGAGATCCAGCGCAAGATGAACGAAGAGATCATGGCCCTCTATAAAGCGGAGGGGGTGAATCCCGCGGGTGGATGCCTGCCCTTGCTGCTGCAGATGCCGATCCTTTTCGCCTTCTACCGGCTGCTCAGCACATCGGTCGAGCTGCGCGGAGCGCCCTGGATGCTCTGGATCCACGATCTCTCGACCCAGGACCCGTACTTCGTCCTTCCGATCGTCATGGGCGTCACCCAGTTCCTCCAGGTCTACATGACGCCGCAGGCCGGCGATCCGGCGCAGCGGCGGCTCTTTCTGCTGATGCCCCTGTTCATGCTGGTGTTCTTCTTTGCGGCGCCGAGCGGGCTCGTCCTCTACTGGCTTACCAACAACATCTTGACCATCATTCAACAGGCGGTTTACAACCGCTTCTGGAAGATCGAGAACTAAGTGGTCCCGGACCACTAAGGTACCCCCGCCATGAACGAGCCGAAGAGACGATTTTTCTCCGGCGACAGCCTGCAGCATGCGCTGATGCAGGCGGCCAACTACTTCAACCTTCCCCCCGAGGAGATCGCCTATCGCAGCATCGAGAAGCGGCACGGCTTCATCAAAGTCCGCCGCAAGGCGGTGATCGAAGTGGACCCTGCCGCCCCTCGCCGTGAGCCGCAGGCAGCCGAGCCGGCGGTAACCCGCGCGGCCTCTCTCGCTGGCGAGCTCGCCACTCCTCCGCCGCTCTCTCCTGCCGGCGAGGGCTCGTCTGGCGTGCCTGGCCCGGTGGCACCAGGGCGGGGACCCGAGGAGAAGCCGCGAGCGGCGCCGCGCGAGGAACGGGAAGGCTTCAGGCCCGGGAGACGACGAGGCTCCCGGCACGGGGCGCGCGAGCCAAGGGGGAGAGAAGAACGCAGGCCGCCGGGTAATGAGGGAGGTCAGCCGGCCAGGCAGGGAACGCGCCCGAGCGAGGAGCGGCAGCCTGGGATCCTGGAAGAGTCACAGCCCGCGGGGCAGGAAGAACGCCAACCGACAGTGCTGGAAGAGCGCCAGCCAGCCGGGAACGAGGGACGGTATCAGTCAGGCCGCGAAGCGCGCTACGAATCCGTCCACGATGAGCGGCGAGCGCCAAGGCAGAGGGCGCGCCACGCCAGGGTGATCCCGGCAGCCGGAGCGTCCGATCAGGATGGCGGTCTGGTGGCCCTGCCAGAACGGCCAAGAAGCACGTCCGAGCGTTACCCCCTGGCCGAGGGGCCGAAGGCCGAGGCGGCATCGCGAGGGGTCGAACTGCTGCTGCGCCTCGCCGGGCTGAGCCTCTCGCCGCGCATCTGCCAGGGAGAGGACCGGCTGGAGATCGATCTGCTAGGAAGCGACACGGACTGGTGCTTTGCTGACGATGGCGAGATGCTGATGGCGATCGAGCACCTGCTGCCGCGCATCATCCGCTGCCTCTCCGGCGAGGCGATTCTCTGCCGCGTGGACTGCGACAACTTCCACGAGATCCGGGAGGAGCGGCTGCGCAGCCTGGCCCAGCGCGTCGCCGATGAGGTGCGCCAGCGCGGGCGCTCACGGACCCTCGTACCGATGAACCCCGCCGACCGGCGCATCATCCACGTCACCCTTGCCGACGACCCCGGCGTGGTCACCGAGAGCGAGGGAGACGGCTACTTCAAGCGAATCACCGTCCGCCCAGCCTGATCCATCTCCGGAGGTGGCGACCAGACCACCTCCGGTTGCTCTAACTAACTCCCGCATGTTTCACGTGAAATGAGCGCTCGCCGAAGTGCCGCCGCCGTATTCCACGTGAAACGGGGCCACTGCCTCCTCTTGCTCCGTAGTAGAAGGGGCATGAAAAATGGGGGCTAGGATGCGGCATGGCCTTCGCCCTTCCTCGGTACTCGCTGCCGGAGTTCGAGAAAGCGCTTTTGGCGGTGTCGCCGGCGGCTCTCGACCGCCGTGCGGTCGAGGCGCTCCATGCTCACTACATGGAGCTGACGCGGTGGAATGAGCGGCTGGCGCTGATCGGTCCGGGCACGGCGGGCGAGGTCTTCGGGCGGCACTACGGCGAGGCCCTGGCGGCGCTGCCGCTCGTGCCGGCGCCCGCGAGAACGGCGATCGATCTCGGCTCAGGGGCGGGCTTTCCAGGGCTCGTGCTGGCGGCGGCGCGGCCGGAGCTGGCGATGACCTTGGTCGAGGCCAGGCAGAAAAAATGGGCGTTCCTGCTCGCGGCGGCGCGCCAGGCCGCGTTGCCCTGCCAGGTCCTCAATGCTAGAGTCGCGACTCCGCTGCCTGCCGGTCTGCCTGACCGCTTCGACCTGGTGACCGCTCGGGCGCTCAAACTGGAACCGGACATCCTCGAAGCCCTCGCGAGCCGCCTCACCCCTTCCGGGTGCATCTTGCTCTGGGTGGGTGGGCGCGACCCCATCCTGCCGCCGTCGCTCTCGCGCGGGCGCAATCTGCCTCTCCCAGGCGGTGCGCACCGGCGCGTCCTGGAGCTGCGCCCTGAGCGGGAGCCCGGTCGGGCATGATCTTCGCGATCGCCAACCAGAAGGGCGGCGTTGGCAAGACCACCACCGCAATCAACCTTGGGGCAGGGCTGGGAGCGCTCGAGCGCCGCATTCTGCTCGTCGACTGCGATCCTCAGGGCAACGCCACCCGGGGACTGGGGGTTCAGGCCTCGCCGCCCCATCTCTACCATGTGCTGACCGGCGGGGTATCTCTCGACGAGACGATCTGGGCCTCCGGGTTTCCCAACCTCGACCTCGTTCCCGCAGGACGCGACCTGGTCGGGATCGAGGTCGAGTTCGTTGGCGAGGAGGGCTGGGAAAACCGCCTCGAAACGGCGTTGGAACCGGCCAGGGAACGCTATGACACCATCCTGCTCGACTGTCCCCCTTCGCTCGGACATCTCACGGTGAGCGCCCTTGCGGCGGCCGACAGCATCCTCGTACCCATGCAATGCGAGTACTTTGCCCTGGAAGGACTGAGCGAGCTCCTGGCTACCGTCGAGCGCATTCAAGAGAGCCTCAATCCTCGTCTCTCGTTGGCCGGCATCCTGCTCACGATGTACGACGACCGCACCAACCTGTCGCGAGAAGTCGCCGACGAAATCCGGCGCCATTTCGCCGATAGGGTCTACGACACCATCGTGCCGCGCAACGTCCGCCTTGCCGAGGCGCCGAGCCATGGCTTGCCGATCTTCCAGTACGACATCAAATCGCGGGGCGCCGAGGCGTACCTGGCGCTGGCGCGCGAGTTCCTGCGGAGGGCCGCTTGAGCGCCCAGAAGAAACGCGGCTTAGGGAGAGGCCTCGACGCCCTCTTGCAGCGCAGGGAGCCGGATACCGCGGTCCGCAGCGTGCCCCTTGCCAGCCTCAAGCCCAGCCGCGTGCAGCCGCGGAGCCAGTTCGATGAGGTCGAGCTCGAATCCCTCGCCGCGTCGATCCGTGCCCAGGGGATGGTGCAGCCTCTGGTCGTGACTCCCGAGGCCGACGGCTCCTTCAGCATCGTCGCCGGAGAGCGGCGCTGGCGAGCCGCTCGCCGCGCCGGGCTCGACGAGGTGCCGGTCGTAATTCGGGCGGCTCTGGGCGACCGCGAACGGCTCGAGCTCGCGCTGGTCGAGAACCTGCAGAGGAGCGATCTCAACGCCCTGGAAGAGGCGGAAGCCTACCTGGCCCTGCAGGATAAGTTCGGAATGTCCCAGGAGGACATCGCCGCCCGCGTCGGCAAGGGCCGGAGCACCATCGCCAACGCGCTGCGTCTGCTCAAGCTGCCCGGGGAGGTCCAGGACCTCGTGCGGGCGGGGCGCCTCACCGCCGGACAGGCCCGGCCGCTTCTCGCGCTGGCCGATCGCGAGGAGCAGGTCAGCCTCGCGGCGCGCGCCGCGCACGAGGGGCTCTCGGCGCGTGTGCTCGAGCGCTTGGCGGCGACTCCTCGGGAGCGCTCGCGGATCGCTGGTTCGCATCAGGTCGACGTGCATACCGCCGCCGCCGCGGAAAAGCTCACCCGGCAGCTCCAGACCCGGGTCGAGATCCACAGGCGAGGCAAGGGCGGCCACCTGCGCGTCCACTTCCATTCCGAGGAAGAACTGATCCGGATCTACGAGCACTTGATGGAACGCCAAAAAAACGAATGATGGGCGAATCGAGGAATTGAATCCGTATATCACCATTTCATCTCTTAATTTACGATTCACGGTGGATCCAGGCTGCCGGGGCCCTGATGCGCTGTCACGACCCTTTAACTTCCTGCCGCCAGGCCTACCGCGGCGCCGTGGTAAAGGGTTCAGTTTCCGCGAGAGAGTCGTAGCTGGGAAGGAAGGTCAGGGGATTACGGGCGAGGAAGGGCTTCTCGAAGGCAGCGGTGAGGACCTGGCCGTCGAGGTCGCGGGCGACGGGGAATCCGAGGGCGTACATGAGAGTGGGCACGAGGTCGACCAGACGCGCGCCGGTGATCAGCGCGCCCGGCTGGATGCCCTCGCCATAGAGCATCAGGACTCCATCGGGAGATCCCGCCACGAAGCCTTCGAGCGATGCCTCGCGCGAGAGCTTTCCCACTACGCGCCGCCACCCGAGCGAGCCTTCGACGCCGTACGCCGAAACCACTGCCAGCACCCGCGGTCCAGCCTCGCGCGCCCAGAGCTCGGCGAGAAAAGTGTCCAGACGCGAGTAGTAGGCGGCAATCAGCTCGGCCGCCTCCCGAGAGTCCCTCGCCTGCGCTCCCTGGAACTGCGCGGCGCTATAGCCTCCGAAGTAACGGCGCGAGACGTGACGCAGGCCAGGAAGGACGAGGAGGAGGCCGCCGAGGTCGCGCCGCTGATCCAGCAGGTAGAGCCCCAGCGACTCGCGCCAGAGATCGCCGGCGACGGACTCGACGACCGCCTGCGGCGGAGACGGACCCATGCTCGCCGCGACCAGCGACCGCACGGCGCCAAGATCGGGGCGCAAGAGCCGCGCGCGCGCGCCGAGCCCCGGGGGCTGCGCGTTTCCCGGTTCGCCGCGCTCGGTAAAGAAACGGTCGGAAAGCGCTAGAGCGGCTTGTCGAGACACCGGTGCGGAGGCCGGCCAGCTGACCATGCCCGTCTGTACGGCCAGCCGCGGGAGGATCTCCCACAAGGTCAGAGCCTGCCGCGTGTAGGCGTGCGGCAGGCGGCTCCCTCGGCCGGGGATGCCCCAACGCCAGAAGGCGATGCCGGCCGGCAAGAGGTGCAGCTCGGCGCCGCGCGCGATCCAATCGGCCCGGTACAGGCGTCCGCCGCTGACGCCGTGCTTCCACGGGTACTTGCCCGTCGCGAGCGACGTCCACAGCGACTCGGGTCGGTTCGGAGAGAGCGCTTCGATTCGCCCGTGGGCGCCTTGCTGCAGCACCTTGGCGAGGAAGGGCAGCCGTCCCTGTCCAGCCAAGGGCAGGATCGCGTCGAGAGTGGCGGTGTCGAGTCCGACGACCCACAGCGCCGGCCGCCGGCGCACCTCTACCGCGGACGGCCGCGGGCGCGGCGCCGAGCGGGGGTGGAAGGCCTCCCTCCGCTCCACCATGGCGATGATCGAGAGCACGCCGAGCGACGCGAACAGCAAGCGGCTGCGCCGGCTGTAAGGCCGCCGGTGAAGGGTGTGCAGCAGGGCCGTGTAGAAGCCAATGAGCGCGGCCAGCGACAGCCAGATGGCGGTTTTGATCAGCCGATCGTTGATACCTGGCGGCAGGTAGTAGGCGTAGAGCGAGGCATGGATCCAGTCGAGCAGGGCCGCGGCGGCCAGCGCCAGGGTGATCGTCCACGGCAGCAGGCGGCCGGCGCGCCCTGGCCGCCCCCAGAGCAAGGGCAGGTGGATCAGCGCGCCGGCCAGGCCCAGCATGCCGCCGTAAAGCCCTATCCCGCGCAGCACCGTCGCGGCCGCGAACGGAAGATCGGGGTTGAGGAAGAAAATCAGGCCGGCCAGCTGGGCGCCCGCCAGGACCCCCGGCAAAGCGCCCGCCGCCAAGACCTGGAGCGCCGCGCCCGGCCTCGCCCCATCGCGCCGTTTCATCCCTCCGGGCCGGCCTCAGACTCAGAAGATATAGATCGGCCGGTCGATCTGGTGGTCGAAGGACCACTTATAGACGTAGCCGGGAAAGCTCACCGGCACCGTGTAGCGCGCCTCCATCCGGATCGTGTCGCCGATCCTTTCGACCTTGAGGTGCTCCTTGTCGAGGGGCAGCCTCAGCTCCGTGGCTCTCCACAGGATCTTTCCCGCGAGCTGGTCCGGCGGCAGGGAGGCCGCGAACTTGGCTTGCTCTTCCATGAAGTCGTAGAGCTGGGCGCTGGCGATCTTGACCGGCACCAGCTTCCAGGCGAGCAGGATGATCACGCCGAGCGCCAAGGCCGAGATGATACAGCCGATATTGCCTTCGCCCCGTTCAGCGATGCGCCGCTCCATGCTCTTCCTCCGAGGGCTGTCTGTAGCGAGAGTCTAGCGCACAATCCGGAAGGAGCGATCCCATCTCGTCCGGCTGAAGGAGTGGAGCGCCACGCGGGCCGCCCGCTCGAGCTTGTTCCAGAAGCCGGACCCCTCGCCGAAGTCCGCCGCCGGGCTCGCGAAGGACCAGTAGACCATGAGCGCCCGTCCCTTGACCAAGCTCTCCGGCACCGTGCCCCAGAAGCGCGAGTCGTGCGAGTTGTCGCGATTGTCTCCCAGGCAGAAGTAGTTCGCAGGAGGAACCAGGAAGGGGCCGAAATTGTCGCGCAACTGGCCGGTGGGGGTGGCGCCGAACAGCGGGCCGTGCGGATAGGCGGTCTTGTCAGAGTGAATGGCGTAGCTCTCGTCGGCGACCCGCCGCCCATTGATGTGGAGCTTCTTGTCGGCCAGCCTGATGGTGTCGCCAGGAAGGCCGATGGCGCGCTTGACGAAGTCTCGCGAGGGGTCCGGCGGGAAGCGGAAGACCACGACATCGCCGCGCCGCACATCGCGCACCGGCAGCAGCGACCGCTCCAGGCTGAAGAGGGTCGGCCCATAGATGAACTTGTTGACCAGGATATGGTCGCCGACCAGCAGGTTCGGCTCCATCGAGCCCGAAGGAATCTTGAATGCCTGGACCACGTAGGTACGGGCGAAGACGGCGAAGATCACCGCGATCGCCAGCGCTTCCAGGTATTCCCGCGCCAGGGGTCTTTGCTGATCGTGGTCGGCCGACATCGACGGCGCCCGGCTAACCCAGGCGGAACACTAGCGGACCAGGCGGAAAGTCCGGTTCCAGCGGGTGCTGGTGAAGAAGCCGAGAGCGGTCTTCACGAAGTCGCGCACGCTCGAGCGGATGCCCTGGCTCTCGGACGACTGGGCGCCGTTCGACCAGTAGATGAGGAAGGCGCGTCCCTTGAGGTAGCTGGCGGGCAGCTCGCCCCAGTAGCGGGAGTCATACGAATTGTCGCGATTGTCACCCATGCAAAAGTAGCTGTCCGGCGGCACCGTGAAGGGGCCAAAGTTGTCTCGCGGCGCATACGGATAGGGGACGAACATGTTCTTGGGGTCTTTATGCACGGCGTAGGCCGAGTCGTTCACCGCCTTGCCGTTGATGTACACCTTCTTGTCGACCACCCGGATGACGTCGCCCGGCAAGCCGATGCACCGCTTGACCACGTCCGTGCGCGGAGTTTCCTTGGAGCGGAAGACGACGATGTCGCCCCGCCGGACCGGACGAAGCGGCAGCAGCTTCCTCTCCAGCGCCGTCGGGGCGGGGCCGTAGATGAACCGATTGACGAAGAGGTGATCGCCCACCAGCAAGGTGTCTTCCATCGATCCGGTCGGGATGTAGAAGGTTTGCACCACGAACGTATTGGCGAAGCGCAAAAAGATCGCCGCGATGATCAGGGCTTCGAGGTACTCCCGCGCGATCGAGCGCTCGCCGGCCATGGGCCGGTAATCTACTCGAAAGCCCATGCCATGGCTACCGCGTGCCGTGGATCCCGGGCCAGAGCGGAGGCCGGCGCCTGGCGACGGAGCGAATGAGAACCGGAGCTCAGGAGCCCTAAATGGTTTCGGCCCGGGCGAAAAACGCCGCGATCCGCTGCTGGATCTCTTCAGCCGCCGCGCGCGGATTGGCCGCCCTGAGGATCGGCCGGCCGACGACGATATAGTCCGCGCCCTTCTCGAAGGCCTCCTCGACATCGACCACCCGCTTCTGATCGTCGCGGTAGGCTTCCTCCCGGTTGACGCCCGGCCGGACGCCGGGGACGACGATCAGGAAACTCTCTCCGAGGCTCCTGCGCAGCTCCTCGGCCTCCAGTCCGGACGAGATCACGCCGTCGCAGCCGATCTCGAGAGCCCTCCTGGCGCGGGACAGAACGACCCTCTCGACGCTGACGCCCGCGGGAAAGCCCAGGTCTTCGAGGTCCTTCTGGTCGAAGCTCGTCAAGACGGTGACCGCCAGCACCTTGACGCCGTTTTTTACCTCGACGGCAGCGCGCAAGATCTCGTCCGTGCCGTGTACGGTCACGAAGGTCACCCCCTGCCCGGTCAACTGCCTGATCGCCGCCGCGGTGGTCCGGGCAATGTCGAAAATCTTGACGTCGAGCATGACCTTCTTGCGCTGCTCGAGCAGCCAATCGACCATGCGGGAGTACCCACCGCCGGCGGACAGAAGGAGCTCGAGGCCGATCTTGTAGAACATCACCGAGGATCCGAGCGTCAGCACGAGATCCCTGGCCCGGTCGAAATCCGGCACGTCCAAGGGCACGATGAGGCGGTCGCCAGGTGGGATGTTCTTGGGAGTGGGCACGGGCAGTCTCCGCCCTCCAGCCGGACATCATCCGGACTGGATGCCGGAGAGCGAGCCATGCTACCACTCGCGACGCAGTAGGGTCCACGGTCGAGGGCAAGCTGGCGGCCGGACCGGAAACCGCGGAGCCCGGCAGCCTGAAAGGGCGGAAGTGCAACCGGGCCGCCAGCGCGGCCCGGTCCCTGCCGTGCTTTCGTCTTCGCTGCTTCCTTGGCGCCACCTCCTCTCCCGGTTATAGATGGGGGGTCAGGGAATCAAGCCCGCTGCCAGGCCGGGCGCATAGATGCAACCAGCGTGTTTTCAGTGTTTTCGCCCAGGCGGGCGGCGCGCTGCGGCACTTGCTGCCGTCAAAAGATCTCGGGATTGTGTACTTGACAGACCCAGGCCACGGCGTCCAGAATAGGGGACGTGGAAGCGCTGGCGGTGGTGAGCGTCGTTCTGTCGGCGATCGGCGTCGGGCTCGGGTTGGCCGGCGTGGTCCTCGGGGTGGCGGCCCTTGTGCGGCGCCGGTAGGTCGGTCAGCGGACCATAGCGTGTGTCGCGCGCGCTACTTCTTCTGCGGCTCCAGCGCCGCCTGGATCAGATCCACGTAGGCATTCAAGTTCTTCAAATGGTAGTCCAAGGCAGTGCTGCTGACACTGTAGGCCCGAATGAGTTCTAGTGCCGCCTCAACAGCGATCTTGCGCCTGTGCCCAGGCGCTACGATCTCCGTCACGTCGTAAAGCGTGATCCTTTCAGCCATTTTCAACTCCTCTCAAAGCGCGTCAACAGATTTGGCGGGACGCCTAATCCTTTGACACGGAGTGCTGGTCCTGGCGGCGGCGCTGCTGGCCGCCCTGGTGCTCGGCGCTAGGGGATGTGGAGCCAACCCTTTGCGATGGCTACGGCTATCCCAACGGCAAAAGCGGTGACGATTCCGAGGACCCAGAAGAGAACCTTGGCTCCGCCTTGCGCCTTCAGGAAGGCCGTCTCGATGGTCTTCAAGCTTTGCGAGAGTTTGTCCTCGCCTTTTTCACGGGCCTCCCGTTCTGCTGTTAGGCCCGCGAGAAGATTCTCGATCTGCTTGTCGTGACGGTCGAGGGTCTCCTCGAAGCGGGTGTGCTTTGCCACCTCATCCCGGAGAGCCCTGAGATCACTTTCGAGTTTTCGGACCGCGTCTTGTAGCGCCTGCGCCCCCTCCGGCTTGTACTTCTCCATCGTCTGGATGAGTTCTGGCGGGAACTCATCCAGCGGCTTCGGTACAGGGAAGTCGCCGGCCTCTCCCTCTTCCAGCCGGTAGAAGCTCGCGGCAATGACCCTGCGCCCCGGCAGGAGTCGGAACGGGGTGGACGAGAGGTTGTACAGGCCGAGGAGTAGGTAACCGTGATAGCCGGGGTCGATGCCGAAGCCACCAATCACTAGGATGCCGGCGTGACTGATGCTCCGCTTCGGGCTGAGCTGCGCCATCATGTCTTTCGGCAGCTCCAGCCGTTCCTGGGTGAGCGCGAAGACTACTTCGTTGGGCTCGACCACCAGCCGCCCACGCTCCACCTCGCTGAGTTGCGTCGTGTCGATCGGGGCGCTTCCGGCCTTCAAGATCAGGGTGCCAAGCGTTAGATCGTATTTGATGCCCTCGGCGTGGTCTGGATCTCCGCCCTTGATGAAGGTGCGATTGGTAACGGCGTCTCGCAATTGGGGTCCGGTGAGCAGCACGGGCATCCGCCGTTCCTCCTCGATCCAGTCGGTGAGGCTGAGAGGGGAGGCTAGCATGTTTTAGTGCTCCCTGAACAGGAGGCCGCCTCTAACGCTCCTTCAACCTGTTGGCCGCGATCAGCGCGTTCACCTCGTTCCAGATAAACCCGCGGGCGATGGCCGACAGAGAGTTGCCGAAACCCTGCTTGGCCTTCAGATCCTTCAGGTACTCGATCAGCTTGGGCTCGACGCCGGTGACCTCCAGGGTGGTCGTCGCCTCGTCGTTCGTTGGCCGGCCGTTTTTCTTCCTCGCTGCCATGTGCTGCATACTACCACAAAACCCGGTTTTAACCCGGTTATAACCGGGTTATCGAACAGAGGGGCGGCCCGGCTCAGAGTCGCGAGCCGGGCCGTAGTGACCTGCTAGGCGGGGGACGCCGGGCAACGCGGTAGCTTCTTGGCGTCGCCGATCGGCCCGAAGTAGCGGCCGAAGTCCTGGGGCGAGCACTCAAGAGCCGCGAGCACCTTGAGCAGGTCGGGGAAGGGAGGACATGCGCGCCCCCGCTCGTAGCGGGAGAGCGTTGGCTTGGTGAGACCGGCGCGATTCGCGATCACCTGCTGCGTCTTCTTCCGCTCCACGCGGATGCGCCGGAAGGCATGGCCGATCTGGCGGGCGGTTCGCTCGTCGGACCTCATCGCCGCACCCCCTCAAGAGGCGAGGAGGAATGCTTGAGCGAGCGGCCGAAGCTCTCCCACGAGCAGCCGAGAGCGACGAGCAGCCGCATGAGAATGACTAGGTGCGGGATGTGCTGGCCCGCCTCGTAGGTCGCGAGCCCACCCCGGCTGATGCCGACCAAATCCGCGAGCATGGGCTGCGTGAGGCCCCGCTTCCGCCGCAGGCCGCGGAGTGTCGCGCCGACCGCGCACGCGATATCGCGATCAGCCCTCATGGTGCGAGATGCGGCCGGGCTAGACTTCGCTGTAGCTGATCCCATAAGGACCTCCCGGCGCGGAGTCGATGCGCAGCAGTTGATGCTTGGCGGCCGGCGGCAGGTTGGCGTTGTCCGTCTCTTCGAGCGCCTTCCAGTGCGCCCACCAGCGGCCGGAGCCATGCCACACGGTGAGCCCGGCCTGGTCGGCGTTGTAGAACGGCATCCAGTCCTCGGTGTCCGCAGGCACTCGGAAGTGAATGGCTACGGTCGCATCGTAGAGGGCGCGGCGGGTGGCCTCGGTCACCTGGTCGAGGTCGATCGGCGGCGGGGTGTGCGTTGGCGGGGCGGGCGGGACTGCGGGCGGGATAGGATTCTTGGAGCCTGGCACGAGGTTCGTCCTCCTGTCGGGTCAGGTCCCGGTGTCAGGGTCCTGCCTGCGCCGGGGCCGCTTCGTGGTTCGGAAGGGGAGCGTTCCGCCTTCTCTTGTGCCACTATACCACTACAGCGGCATAAGGTAACAGGGGATGTTGTACTCTCCTATGGCATGACACCGAAACGGCAGGAGGAGAGCGAAGGGCTAGCGAAAGACGGGGTGAAGATGACCCTGCTGTTCCACAAGGACGAGGCGGAAGCGCTACGCCAGCGGGCCTTCAAAACCCGGTGCTCGCAAGCGTCGCTGGTGAGGCAGGCGGTGCGGCAGTTCCTGGGGCTCGGAGACTAAAGAACAATGCCTATCTGTAATAACTGCCGCATTTAGCGGAAGTGGTCGTCTGTGTACTCTGTGGCCTCCAGATCGCCCTTGACGAGATCACATGTGATCATATATGATCTCCGGTACGGTGCCGAAGGACGAGCAGAAGATCCAAGGCTACATACCGCTGTACAATGTTTGGGTTCTCGAACAGCTAGTCGCCGCAGGCCATATCGGTGTCAACAAAAACGACGCCGTGTCAAACATCGTTCTTCAGTGGTTCGACGATAACAAGAAGCTTATCCGCGAAAACCGCCTCACGACGGCTGAGTACGCCAAGTTACTGAAAAAGCGCGGCCCGCTGGGCATCGTTCCGCCTGAGGCGCCCCCGGAGCCCAAGGGGGTTGATCGGGACGAGGGTCACCCGACACTGATAGAGTTAAAGGCTCCCGTTCGGAGACGCGCCGGCAGGAGGTGACTACGGATGGCGACGACCGGACAGACTTCACCGCCCGCCTCAGCCGAAGCGCTCACTCTCTTCCGTGGAATACATCCGCGGGAGATCCCCCTCTATGGCCTTTACGAGGCAGCGCGCTACCTTCATCTTCCGGCCACCACCCTCCGATCCTGGGTCGAGGGTCGCACATACAGCGCTGGCGGGCAGGCTCACTTTTCGGAGGGGCTTATCAAGCGACCCCATGCCAGCGACCCCCGGCTTTCGTTCACGAATTTGGTAGAAGCTTATGTCCTTCGAGCGCTGCGGACACGGCACAGTGTCTCTATGAAGGATGTTCGCCGAGCCCGCGGGTATGCAGAGCAGGAGTTTGGTATTACTCGCCTGTTTATCAGCGAAAAGCTATTGGCGGCTCCCGGCGAGGTATTCCTCAAGGAATATGGGAGGCTCTTGAGCCTGTCGAGCGCGGGTCAGTACGCTATGGGGATGGTGCTAGAGCGCTACCTCCAGCGTGTTGTGCGAGATCTTGAATTGTTACCCGTCCGCTTGTATCCTTTTGTCGGCAGCGAAGAAGACTCTAAGCAGATCATCGCCATTGACCCCCGCCTTTCATATGGTCGGCCGAGCCTGGCGAGTAAGGGAATCAGCACCGCGATCCTTGCAGAGAGAGTCAACGGCGGAGAAAAGCCTGAAGACCTTGCGAGCTACTACCAGGTAGACCAATCGGATGTCGAGGCAGCGCTCATCTACGAAACAAGAGCTGCCTGACCCCACCTTCTTTGTTGACGCCGACCTAAACGACAGCGCTTTCCACGAAGTTCTCGTTGCGGCGGGCATCCGCTTCGAGCGCCACGACGCACACTTCAAACCGGGCACGAACGACGAGGAATGGATGCAGAAAGCCGGGCCGCTTGGCTGGATCGTGCTCACTCACAACAAGAAGATACGGTGGCAGAAAGCGCAGACAGAGCGCTTGATGGAAGCTGGCGTTGGGGCCTTCATGCTCATTGGGAAAGCTAAGCCGAATCCACCGGGCCAGAAATCAGTCTTTACCCGCGAACTCGCAGAAAACTTCGTCTTAGCGTTGCCGGGCGTCAGGCAGTTCATCAAGAGACACCCGACACCCTGGATTGCGAAGCTCTACCGGCCAGGAGGTCGAATTGGCAGCGGTCCAGGCCAGATCAAGATGTGGCTGACCCTGCAACAATTCCTGAAATGCCGCTAGGTGAGCTTGTCTGTCGCCCCCTTCTTCTGGTGGCTCTTTGTCCTTGGCGGCTCGGGCTTGACCCGCGCCAGCTTCTTGACTGCCTCTTCGAGCGTCATCGGATAGAGGGAGAGCGGCTTCGCCCTCGTCCCGGCCGGCGCCCGCTTCTTCCGGGGCTTCGCCTTCGGCTCGTCTGCCATGGCCGCTTCCTCCTACTCCCCGAAGGGTAGCAGGAGTTGGACCGGCGGTTCTTGCGGCCCCGGCTTTTTAGCTGGCGCCTTTACAAGAACATCTATATTTTCACTCCCCTTTTTGAAGCTCGGCCCCCTTCGGCGTGCGGTAGTACAGCCGCGTCCCCTCGGTGCCGGCAACCGCCTCGACCAGCCGCTCGAAGTCGTTTATCTTCCGCCGGTTCCACCGGAAGTCGAACTCCTCCAGGTAGCGCTGCATATGCTGCTCGGAGACATGGTGAAAGGCGCCGATGATGGCGCGCTTGAGCAACGAGAAATAGGACTCGGAGAAGTTCACGTGGACGATGCCGCGGACGTACTCGCCGCGGGTGTGGTCCACCGTCTCATGCGCGGCGAACTGCCTACCCAGGCCGGAGTAGGACTGCATGGTGTCGGTCATGATCTCAGCCGTGCCCTCGACCTCGCGGCGGATGATGTCCTGAAGGGTCGCGCCCTTGAGGTCGTCCACCTTCCAGGACCGGGCCTCGCCCTCGCGGGGGACGAGCGAGAACACCACGATCTTGCTGCCGCCGGCCATCGGGCCGCCCTGGGTGCCAGTGCCCTTGCCGCCCACGAACGTTTCATCCGCCTCGACGATGCCGCCGACTTTGCCACGCTCGGCCCGCGCCGGCTTCTCCATCGCCTTCCTGATGCGGTGGCAGAGGAACCAGGCCGTCTTGTAGGTGACTTCCAGGGTGCGGGAGAGCTGGTGGGCCGAGACGCCCTTCTTGGCCGAGCACATGAGGTGCATGGCGTACACCCACTTGTTGAGGGGGATGTGCGTCTCCGCGAACACGGTGCCGATCGTGACCGTGAACTTCTTCCGGCAGTCCCGGCACTTCCAGACGCCCTTGCGGACGGGGTTGACCGAGCCGGGCTTCGCGGTGAGCTTGTAGGCGCGGTCGATCACCCCGCAGTGCGGGCAGACGGGGCCTTCCGGCCAGAGCAGGGCTTCCAGCCACCCCCGCGCCAGGTCCTCGCTCGCGAAGACGGCCGCTAGGCCGCTGTAGGCGTTCTTGGACTTCGGCGTGGGCGTCTGCTTCCTGGGCTTCCTGATTCGCTTGGGCATGGCTCCCGATCTCCTCTACCAGGGAGTATGCCAGGTCGGGGTGGGTCTGTCAAGTATATAATCCCGAAAGATCTGGCGGTGTTGGCGGGAGGGCAACGAAGCGGGCCCGCCGCGACGGCGTGCTTCCTCCCCGCCGGGCAGACCCCGGACCGGGACGGGTGTCAAAGGATTTGGCGGATGGCCAGATCCTTTGACGAAGGAACAGCACCATGCAAACGGGACACGCTCAGAATCCGCCGCCAGGGGGGCGACGATGCGGGCGACGAGCGGACCCGGACCGCCCTCGTGCGACCGCGCATTGACACCCTCGGAAGCCGTGAAGTAACGTGGTCGCCATGCGGGCGATCGTAGTCGTCACGACGGTCGGGACCGAGGAGCAGGCCAATCTCATCGCTCGCGAGATCATCGCCCGCCGGCAGGCGGCCTGCGTCAACATCGTGCCGGCCATCCGCTCCATCTACAGGTGGAAAGGCAAGATCTGCAAGGACGGAGAGCTGCTGCTGATCGTCAAAACGCTTGAAGACGAGTTCGACGGCGTGGCGTCGACGATCCACGAGCTCCACAGCTACGAGCTGCCCGAGATCCTCTCCTTCGGCGTCAGCCGCGGCGACCTGCGCTTCCTCGACTGGATCGCCAGCAGCGTTGACAAGGATGCCGAGTTTTCGGACGACGAAGAGGAAGACGAGCTCGCCTACGCGGCCGACCTCGACGATTCAGACTTCTAGCTAGTTCTTCTCGACCCTGCCGGTGGCGGCGCTGCGATGTGGGTGAAGAGGACCCCTCAAAGCGTCTATTGGATCTCCCCCCGCAACCCCTCTCGGTCCCCTTCCCGGTTCTTGGAAACCGCCGGGTCCCTACCCGGCGGTGGCCGGGGGGGAAGGGGACGCCCCCTCCCCTGGCGCACTAAGACTAAGCGTCTTAGTCAGACGGCGACGAGCGCTTGATCGAGGTCGGCGAGAAGGTCTTCGACGTCCTCGATACCCACCGAGAGCCGCACCATTCCGTCGGTCAGGCCGAGCTCGGCGCGCCGCTCCGGTGGCACGGAGGCGTGGGTCATCGTGGCGGGGTGCGAGATCAGGCTCTCGACCCCGCCGAGACTTTCCGCCAGGCTCATCACCCGCACGTGATCGAGCAGCGACTTGGCGGCGGCGAAGCTTCCCATCTCGACCGTGGCCATCGAACCGAAGCCCGAGGCCTGCCGCCTCTGAATCGCGTGTCCCGGGTGTTCGGGGAGCCCGGGATAGAGGACCTTCTCGACCTTGGGGTGGCCAGCCAGCAGTTCCACGACCGCCGCGGCATTCCGCTGATGGCGTTCCATGCGCACCGCCAGGGTCTTGATGCCGCGCAGCACGAGGAAGCAGTCGAAGGGCGAGAGGATGGCGCCGGAAGACTTCTGGACGAAAGCGAACCAGTCCGCATGGTCTTGCCGTGAAGAGATCAGCGCCCCTCCCACCGAGTCGCTGTGCCCGTTGAGGAACTTGGTGGTGGAGTGGACCACGACATCTGCACCGTGCTCGAGCGGCCGCTGCAAGCAAGGAGAGAGGAAGGTGTTGTCGACCGCCAGCACGGCGCCGTGGCGATGCGCGATCTCGGCGGCGGCGGCGATGTCGGTGATCTCCATCATCGGGTTGGTCGGCGTCTCGATGTAGATCATGCGCGTGGCCGGCTTGATCGCACGCTCGATGGCCGCGCAGTCCGTGGTGTTGACCCACGAGAAGGCCACGCCGTAACGCTCGAGGATGTGCTTGAAGTAGCGGTAGGTGCCGCCATAGGCATCGCGCGACGCCACCACGTGCTCGCCCGCCTTGACCAGGGTCAGCAGGCAGGAGATGGCGGCCATGCCCGAGGCGAAGGCATGGCCCGCCAGCCCGTTTTCGAGCTGCGCCACGTTCTCCTCGAGCGCCTCGCGAGTGGGATTCTGGGCGCGGGAGTACTCGTAGCCCTGATGCACGCCGAGGCTCTCGTGCACGTAAGTGGAGGTCTGGTAAATGGGCACCGCCACCGCTCCGGTGCGCGGATCGGGAGGCTGTCCAGCATGAATGGCGCGGGTCGAGAAGCCGAGCTCTCGCGGATTACCTTTCACCGCCACCTCGATTCGTGCGTGCCATGACGCGAGGGAAGATGGGCGCGAGGCGCAATGATGCCATAGTTTGCCGCCCGCGGCCGCCGTCACCAATCAGTCGCCCACTCCGGTCAGCGGCAGGCTCGCGAAGAGGACGCGTAAGATAGGTGCGCATGAGCGAGCAAGTCACGGATGCCACCGGCCGCGCGGCGGCGCGAGACGAGAGCGAGGCTTTCTCGCCATTGCGCTGGCGCGACGGCAGGCTGGAGCTGCTCGACCAGACCCGCCTTCCCGACGTCGAGGCGTGGCTCGCCTGCGAGGGCCCGGAGCAGGTTGCCGCCGCCATCCGCCGCCTGGCGGTGCGCGGCGCCCCGGCGATCGGCGTCGCCGCCGCATACGGCTTGGCTCTCGGCATGGCGCCGGTGCGGGAAGCGCAGGACCTCTCCCCCCGCTTCGCCGAGGTCTCGGCGCTGCTCGCCGCCACCAGGCCGACCGCGGTCAACTTGCGCTGGGCGCTGGAGCGGGGGCGCCAGGTCTTCGCGGCGAGCGCGCCCGACGGGCCGGCGGAAGTCGCTCGCGCCCTGCTCGCCTGGGCGCACTCGCTGCACGCCGATGACGTGCGCATCAACCGCCTCATTGGCGAGCATGGGGGCGTGCTGTTTCCGCCCGGGGCCAAAGTGCTCACCCATTGCAATACGGGGTCGCTTGCCACCGCCGGCTACGGCACCGCTCTCGGCGTCATTCAATCCGCCTGGAGGCGCAACAGGGTCGGCCTGGTGTGGGTCGACGAGACCCGGCCGCTGCTGCAAGGTGCCCGCTTGACCGCCTGGGAGCTGCAGCGGCTGGAGATCCCTTACCGGCTGGTGACCGACTCCAGCGCCGGCACGCTGATGGCGCGCGGGCTGGTCGATGGCGCCGTGGTCGGCGCCGACCGCATCGCCGCCAACGGAGATACCGCCAACAAGATCGGCACCTACACGGTGGCGGTGCTGGCGGCGCGCCACGGCGTGCCGTTCTACGTCGCCGCGCCGCTTTCGACCATCGACCGCGCCACGGCGAGCGGCGCCGACATCCCCATCGAGGAGCGGCAGCCTGGCGAGGTCACCGAGATCCTCGGCAGGCGCATTGCGCCGCAGGAGACCGAGGCGGTCAACTTCGCCTTCGACGTGACGCCGCACGACCTGATCACCGCCATCATCACCGAGCAAGGAATCCTCGAGCCCCCCTTCACCGACACCATCGCCGCCGCCTTCGCGCGCGCCGGGGAATAGGTTGGCGCAGCGCCGATTCATACAGAAGGGCCGCTCACTGGCGGCCCTTAGAACGAATCTTAAATTCTGGTGGAGGCGGTGGGAATCGAACCCACGTCCGAGAAACGCGTCTCGAAGGCTTCTACGTGCGTATCCTTCTATTTTTCATCTCGCCGTCCGCGCGTCGGAAGAAGGCGCCTGGCGCGGCGGCCAGCCTTGCTGGATATCAGGATGCGGCGCAAGGCAAACCGCATCCCTTGACCCGCTTTAGCGTCGCCCTGAAAAGCGCCGCGGGTCACGCGCTCTTCAGGACGTCACGGCGTTTTAGGCCGCGAGTGCGAAGTTGTCGTTCGCAGTTACTAGTTCCACCTAACGGGTGGAGATCGGCACGCTGCCTTCGCTCCGCTTTCGTTTCCCGTCGAAACCGGTACGCCCCCAGTTGGCAAAGAGCCTCGGAGAGTATATACCAGCTCGGCGGGTCAGAAATTCCCCTTTAACCACCTCCACTCACTGTTCACGGCCGCCGGCCGCGGCGACGGTCTTGAGGAATTCTTCGGGACCTTCGCTGCGCAGCCGCGAGACCACCAGGAACCAGCCGGAAAGAGCCAGCACGGCGCCCAGGGGAGCCAGGCCCAGGAGCTCGGGGTAGAGCGGCCAGGCAACCGCGAGCACAGAGCCCAGCCCCGCCACCACCAGGACCCCGACCGAGGCGGTATGCAGGTAGTAGGAGCTTTCCTGCGGCCGGAAGACCACTCGCGAGCCGTCCGCCGTCGCCTCCACGGCGAGCTGGCCGCTGAGCAGCCCGCGGCGCAGGCCAGCCACCACCGGCAGGCGAAGCACGCCCCCCTCCGCGCCGCCCATCTCGAGCTCCGCCCCCCATGCCTCCGCCGCCCTGCCGATCGCCAGCACGGCCTCTTCGGGTCCCGTCTCGAGGTCGATCGCGTGCTCGGTCGTCATCGCGAGCCGGGCCCGGCCGGCTCGGCGCCCGCGCCCGTGACGCGCTCGTAGATGGCACGGTAGCGGCTGACGACCGGTTCTTGGCTGAAAACCTCGACGGCGCGGCGGCGGGCCGCGGTCCCCATGGCCTGGCGCAGGGGTTCCTCCGCCAGCAGGCGCAAGGCCCCGGCGGCCATGCCCTCGACGTCGCCGACCGGGTAGAGATAGCCGGTCTCCTCGTGCACGACGACTTCGGGGATGCCGCCGACGGCGGTGGCGATTACCGGCACCTCGCAAGCCATTGCCTCGAGCGCGGCGAGGCCGAAGGACTCGGTTTCTGAGGGCAGCAGGAAGAGATCGGCCCCGACCAGGACCTCTTCGATCAGCGGCAGGCTGCCGATGAAGGTGATGGCCTGGCAGATGCCATGGTCGCGGCAATACTGCTCGACCTTGCCGCGGTCGGGCCCGTCGCCCACCATGAGCAGCCGGCTCGGCACCTGCCGCAGCACGCGTTCGAAGACCGCGACCACGTCGAGCACCCGCTTGACCGGACGGAAGTTGGAGATGTGGATGAGGATCCGCTCCTGAGCTTTCGCCCAGCGCCGGGCGCCGAGCAGACCGCGCGCCCGCTCGAAGCGGGCCGGATCGATGAAGTTGGGGATGACGTCGATCCGGTTCTGGATGCCCAGCTGTTCGACCGTGGTGCGGCGCAGCGATTCGGAAACGGCGGTCACCGCGTCGCTCTGCACGATTCCCCAGCGCGTGGTCTCCAGATAGTTGGGATCGTTGCCCACCAGGGTTACGTCGGTACCGTGCAGCGTGGTGACGACCGGCAGCGGCTGCGGCGCGACGATCTCCCGCGCCATGATGGCCGACGCCGCGTTCGGGATGGCGTAGTGGACGTGCAGGACGTCGAGGCGGCTGTGACGGGCGACTTCGACCATCTTGGTGGAGAGCGCCAGCGAGTAGGGTGGATAGTCGTCGAACAGCGGATAGCGCGGGGTGATGACCTCGTGGAAGAACAGCCGCGAATTGAGGAACGACAGGCGCGAAGGCAGCGCATAGCTGATGACGTGCACCTCGTCGCCGTCCTCGGCGAGCGCCATGGCCAGCTCGGTGGCGACGATTCCGGAGCCGCCGTAGGTCGGATAGCAGCTGATGCCGACCCTCACCGGATGCCTCCGGGAAGAAGCGCCATGAGGTCTGACACGGCCAGCGGCAGCGGGCTCCAGAAGGGCTCTCCCAGGGAGGCGCCGATCAGCGCCCCGAAATGGCGGGCACGCCCCTCGACGGCCAGACGGAACTCCAGCGTCGAGATCTTGGTGACCACTCCGCCCCCGATCGCCGGCGCTTCGTCCGCCGGCGGCTCGTCCGGCGCGGATCCGGCCGCGGCGGGTCTTCCGCCAGGCAGCGGATGGAGCTGGCTGCGATAGGCGGCCAGCGCCTCCAGCTTGGCGTCCCAGGCCGCGGCGACGTCGACCACGAAGGTCGGCTCGAAAGAGTGATGCTGCATGTAGGAGTAGACCGCCGCGGGGCGGTGCGGCCGATGTTCTCCGGGGCCCCCGCGGCCGGTGCGCGCGGCCAGGCCGGAGTAGAAGCTCGCGGCGGCCACCAGCTCATGGGCGCGCCAATGATCGGGATGGCGCTCGCGCGCCGGCGGGCCGAGCACCAGCTCCGGGCGCCAGGTCCGCAGCACCTCGATGAGCTCGTCCTCCTCGGCCGCGCCGCGGCGCAATCCGCCGTCGCCAAAGTCGAGGAAGGCCAGCTCGGCGACGCCAAGCGCCGCAGCCGCCTTCTCCGCCTCGGCCAGGCGCTCCTCGGGAGTGCCGCGGCTGCCGTGCTCGCCGCGCGTCAGGTGCAGGATGCCGACTTTCCGGCCCTGCCGCGCGGCCAATGCCAGCGTGCCGCCGCAGGCCAGCTCGACGTCATCCGGATGGGCGCCGATGGCCAGCACGTCGAGCTTCATGGGCGTATCGACCTCGGCGCGCGCTACGGAGAGATCACCTGCAGCAGGGTCGGATCGAGGCTCATCTGCTCCCAGAAGCTGGCGGCGAAACGGCTGCCGTACTTGCCCTGGAAGTGGCTGGTCGAGATCACGCGCTCCTGCGGCCGGCCCTGCGGCAGGCAGATCTCGCGCAGCAGTTCGACACGGCCGCCGCGCACTTCATTGCGGCGGGCGGCGGCGTCCACGGCCTTGCCGGCGAAGAGGTCGAGCGCCCGCAGCACCTGGTCGCGTGTCTTCTCCAGCGGCCGCTCCAGGTTGACATCCGCGGCCGCGGCGGGAGCGCGCAGCTCTTCGAGGGCTTCCTCCACGCGGCGCCGGACCGGGGCGACGAAGTCGCCGCCACCCTCGCGCGCGGCGAGTATCCGGTCCAGGCGAGCGCGGTCGCCGAGCAGGTCGGCGAGCGACAATCCTTCTTCCTCGAGCTTGGCCGCCTGATGGCTTTCGAGCACCAGGGTCTGCGGCCGCAGGGCCGCCCACGGAGCAGACACACCGAGCACCGGGTAGATGGCCGCGGCCTGCGCCATGTAGGTCAGCTCCCCCGGGCCGAGGACCTGCAGCGTGGAGCCGAGAACCGCGTCCTGGACCGCCGGACGGGCGAGCACTCCGGGGCTCACCGCGGCAGGGTTCTCAGAGATGGTGCGCAGCAGCTCGGCGACGCCGCCGCCGCCGCCAGGGCTGCCGCGCAGGGCGAAGCCGGTGTCGCCGGCATCGCCGGCAGCATCGTTCTCCGTCGCTCCAGGCTCTCGCCATTCGATGCGCCGCCGGCGGCCCCGATGCAGCAAAAACAGAGGGCTTGCCCCGGGCTGCGCCGCGACCCGCGGCTCGTAGCCGCACGCCGCGATTGCAGCGCTGCGCGCGCCTAGAGCCTCCTCGACCTGCCGCCGCCGTTCGACCAGGCGCGTGAGCCAGGGGCGCTGCGCCGCCTTGAGCGCCGGGTGCATGGCGTCGATCAGCAGCGGACAGCGCGGGCCGAGCAGATGCGCCATGACGCGGCAGAACGCCTCGCCGAAGCGGGCATCGGGGCGGTACCAGCGCTCGAGCGTGCGCACCCACTCGGCGTAGAGCTCGCCGGGGACGGCCTCGGCGATGCCGCGCAGTACCGCGGTCACCGCCGGTGAGAGCGTGCGCATGCCGACCGGCACCAGCGGTTCGGGATCGGGGCCGAGATCGAAGGTCCGTGCCCCCTCGGCGGTGAAGACGGTTGCGCTGGAGACCTCGGAGTAGTCATGGTCCTCGGTGGCGACCCAGAAGACCGCCACCGCCGCCTCCCCCGCCGCCTCGAGCTCCGCGGCCCACCGCGCGGCGGCCAGCATCTTGGAGAAGGTGTAGAGCGGGCCGCCGAAGAGACCCGGCTGCTGGCCGGCGACCACCACGCAGGCCGCGGGGTCGGCCAGCAGCCGAGCGAGCCGCTCGGCGCCGCCGTGACCATAGGCGCGGTTGCTCACCTCGAGCGCCCGCGCCAGTTCGCCGCGCGCGGAAGCCTGCCGCGTGGCGTCCGGCGGCGGAGCCGTGCGCGGACGGGCCGGCAGCTCGCCCGCCGGCAACAGGCGCAACGGGTCGAGGAGCTCGCGGTCGCGGCCATCCACCAGGGCGGCCACCAGCGGCGGCAGCAGGCCGGCCGCGGCCAGGTCGACCCGCAAGAGCTCAGGCGGGCTTGCAACCGACGATGATGAGGCGCTCGCTGTCACGCTCGTAGGGATCTCCGTGGAAGTTGCCGAACAGGGCGAGGACTTCGAGGCCGGCCCAGTGCAGCCCGATGACCACCTCTTCCTGGCGGTAGGCGCGCACGCTCTCCAGGAACGAGCGCGGCGGACTTCCGGCCGCCTGGACCCGGATGCGCTTGTTGATCCGCTGGCTCGCCGCATCGTACCAGCGCTCGATCTCCACTTTCCGGCCGTCGAGCGCCTGGGTTTCCCGCGGCTGGAGGTTCTGCAGCGCGGAGACCGGGTTCATGAGGTCGATCAGGAAGCGTCCTCCCGGGGTGAGGACGCGCACGATCTCCTCGAGAACGCGGAAGTTCTCGCGCTCCTTCTCGAAGTAGCCGAACGAGGTAAAGAAGTTGAGCGCCCAGTCGAAGCTGGCCGCGGCAAACGGCAGGCAGCGCATGTCGCCGGCAACTCGCGGCAGCCCGCTGCCGTGCGCCAGCATGGTCAACGAAAGGTCGACGCCGAGCGCATGAAAGTCGCGCCGGCGCAGCGCTGCCGTATGGCGCCCAGCCCCGCAGGCGAGATCGAGCACCGCCCGCGGCCGTGGACCGCCCAGATGGCGCTCGACGAAGTCGACGTGTTCTTCGGCCTCCTGATCGTCGCGGTGCGAGTAGAGCTCCAAGTACTCTTCCCCGAACCACTCCCTGTACCAGGCCATGGCGCGATCATACAGCGCGGGACCGCCAAGGACCGGCCGCCACGGCCTCCTCGCGAGCCCGGAGGGGAGCTATATTCTAGGGTGCGATGTCCTCGGCTCCCTCTCTCTCCCCTTCCCCTGTCTCGCCTCCCGGCGAGCCGCGCGCGGCGCCGCAGCCCGGAAGCGACTGGGTCGAGCTTGCCGGAGGTTGGTTCATGATGGGTGGCGGGCCGCGCGACAACGAGAACCCCCGGCACAGGGTGTGGGTGACGGGATTTTTCCTGGCGCGCACGCCGGTGATCCGCCAGGACTACCAGCGTTTCCTCGACATCACCGGCCACTTGGCGCCGGCCTTCTGGCGCCAGCCGGCATTCACCCATCCGCGCATGCCGGCGGTCGGTCCCTCGTGGGAGGACGCCATGGCTTACTGCGCCTGGTCCGGCCAGCGTCTGGGCTACCCGGTGCGCCTGCCGAGCGAGGCCGAGTGGGAGTACGCGGCCCGGGCAGGACGCGACGTTCTCTACCCCTGGGGAGACGAGCCGCCTGAAGCCCTGCCCGATTATCGGAGCCGGTGGCGCGACGGCCCTGAGCCCGTCGACGCCTACCCCTCCCTCCATCCTTTGGGCCTTCTCGGCATGGGCGAGAACGTGCACGAGTGGTGCGCGGACTGGTTCGATCCGCTCTACTACCACGTCTCGCCGGAGCGCGACCCGCGCGGGCCGGAAGCCGGTACGCGGCGCTCCTCGCGCGGCGGCGCCTGGCGGCATGACGTCAAGGCGAGCCGCTGCTCGGCTCGTTCGGCGATTCCTCCACGCATGCAGTACAGCGATTACGGCTTCCGTCTCGCGGCGAATGGCGCGGACAGCGCGCGTGGCGGGGAGGCCCCCTTCTGAGCCCGGCGCGGCGCGCCGCCGCCTATGCGGCCGGAGTGAGCTTGCTGCTGCACACCGCCGCCGTCCTGTGGCTCTGGCGAAGCTGGGGAGTCTTGAGCCTCGGCTTCGTGTTCCTCTGGATGGACTTTCCCGTCTCGCTCGCCTACTTGCGGCTGAAGGGCGGCGCGGTTCTGGCCGGGAGCCTGGCCGCTGGGGGTCTGGAATGGGCTGCAATCGGCGCCCTGCTCAGCTTACTCGTCGCCCGGTCGGCAAGGCACTGAGACGAACCCCGGCAGTGCGCGAGGGGAGGGGAGCGAGGGGTTGCGGGAGAACGCCGTTTCATCCCTCGGGGTACAATTGCCTGCCATGATCCAGATCGGTCAGCTTGCCATCGCTCCGCCGCTCTGGCTCGCCCCCATGGCAGGGGTGACGGACCGCGACTTCCGCTTGATCGTGCGGCGGATCGGCGGCGTGGGCGTGGTGGCGATGGAGTTCATCTCCTCGAAGGCGATCGTCTCGGGCAACCGCAAGACGCGCGAGCTGATGTACTTCAGCGAAGAGGAGCGGCCGCTCGCCATCCAGATCTACGGCGCCGACGCCGCCACCATGCGCGAGGCAGCCCTGGTGGTCGAGGAGCTGGGGCCGGACATCTGCGACATCAATATGGGTTGTCCGGCCAACAAAGTCCTCAAGGGCTGCGCCGGGGCTGCGCTGATGGGAGACCTGAAGGCCGCCGAGCAGATCATCCGCGCCGTGCGGCGGGCGATCTCGATCCCGCTCACCGTCAAGTTCAGGCTCGGCCTCGACGACTGCCGGCGCAACTATCTCGAGCTGGGCAGGATCTGCGAGGCCAACGGCGTGGCGGCGGTGGCCATGCATGCGCGGACGGCGCGGCAGATGTTCAATGGCGAGGCCGACTGGTCGCAGCTCGCGCGGCTCAAGGAAGCGCTCTCGATCCCGGTGATCGGCAACGGCGACGTGCGCGAGCCCGGCGATGCCTTCCGCATGATGGCCCAGACCGGCTGCGACGGCGTGATGATCGGGCGCGGGGCCACCCGCAATCCCTGGCTCTTTCGCCAGATCGCGCAAGCCCAGGGATGGGAGCGGCCGCTGCCGGACGAGCAGCGAGATTCCCCGGCGGCCGCGGGAGACGGGCCCTCGCTGGCCGCTCGCCGCGAGCTCATCCTGGCGCACTTCCGCATGGTGGCCGAGCGCGAGAGCTCCACCTATGCCCTGCACAAGCTGCGCAAGTTCACCGGCTGGTACACCCACGGCCTCCCCAACGGCCGCCGGCTGCGTCAGGAGATCAACCAGCTTCCCGACGTCGAAAGCTTCCTCGCCACGGTCGAAGGCTTCCTCGACAATCTCGTCCTCGCCGAAGCCGCCTGAGAAGAAACTCGGTGGTGCGCGAGGGGGAGGGGGCGTCGGTGGACGGCCCGGACGGCCAGGCGTCCTTGTGGGAGCCGCGGGGCTTGTATAGACTCCGGATCGCTCCGGGAAGGATGATTTTGAACTGAAAGGAGAGGTTTACGATGAGTGAACCGAGCGTCCCGCCGCCGCCGTCCTATAACCCGCCGCCGCCACCGCCGCCCGCAGGTCCCGCGTCGGGTGTCAGCCCCAACCGGTCGATCATGATCGTTCTTTCTTACTTGTGGATCCTCGCCCTCATCCCCCTGCTCGTCGAGAAGGACGATCGGGAAGTCCAGTGGCATGCCAAGCACGGCCTGGTCCTGACGGTGGCCGAGTTCATCCTCTGTATCGGGTATTGGATCTTCAGCTTTGTGGCGACCCACGTCCTGGTCTTCCTGGGCTGCGCGCTCGGACTCCTGTCCTTCCTGATCTGGATCGGCATCATCGTCCTGCACGTGGTCTGCATCATCAAGGGCGTCAACGGGCAACGGCTGATCATCCCGGGCATCAGCCAGTACGCCGACCGGTTCTAGGCGGGCCAGGGGAAGGGCCGCGCCGGCTCTTCCCCTGCTGTCCTCGCCGCGGGAGGGAGCATGGCAATACCGAGCGAACCCCAGGCCCAGCAGCAGTCCGCCAGCACCCAGGCGGTCATAGCCCTGATCCTCGGCATTTTAGGGGTGATTCCATGCTGTCACATTTTCGCTCCAGTGGCTTGGTTCCTGGGCGCTACGGAGCGCACAGCGATCCGCGAGGGGCGCTCGCCAAAAGCGGGTGAAGGCTTCGCAACCGCCGGGATGATCCTCGGGATCATTGGCACCTGTCTGCTCATCTTCGGTCTGCTCTGGCTCTTCTTTTGGGGCGGCATGGCGGTCCTGAGCCATCACTGGCCGAGGTGACCGGCGGGCGCTGAGATGCGCGGCGGCGGCTCGCTGCGAGCCTGGGCGCTGGCGGGTATCGCCGGACTGACTGGATTCGTCGTGCTGTCCTGGTGGGTGCCGAGCGATGACCCGCGGACCTCGATCTGCCTGTTTCGCCACCTGTTCGGCCTGCCTTGTCCTGGCTGCGGCCTGACGCGCGCGCTGGCCCACCTGGCCAAAGGCGAGTGGCCTGCCGCGCTGGCGGCTCACCCCCTGGCGCCGCTGCTGGCCGCGGAGCTCGGCCTCCTCTGGGCCGCGTGGGGTGTGTCGCTCGCTCGCGACTCCAGGCCGCGCTTCTCGTACCCGGACCAGGTGGCCGGTTCCGCCGAAACGACTCGTGCCGGGGCCTGGACTGTGCCTGGCGAGTGGGTAGAGCTCCTGCTCATTGGCAATCTGGCAGCGTTCATCGCTCTCTGGCTTGGCCGCCTCGCCACCGGTACCCTCCCATGGTGAAGGATGTCCCAGCGCCGGGTAGGGACCCGGCGCGCCTCTCCCCAGAGCGTTCCGAGCCGCGGGCTCGCCGCCGTGGATGGAAGCTCGGCGTGATCGCAGCGCTCCTGGTGTTGCTGGCAGTCGACCTGGCGCGTCCGGCTCGCAGCCAGGCGAGCGCCGCCGTGCTGATCGGCGCCATCCATCTTTACCAGGCAACCCTCGCGCCGCGAATGACGGCTCTCGGAGTGCGCTGCCGCTTCCGGCCCACGTGCAGCCACTACGCCGAGGGCGCGATCATGCGCCACGGCGCGCTCGTGGGCGCGTTGCGAGCCGGATGGCGAATCCTCCGCTGCGGGCCGTGGACGCCGGCCGGCACTTTCGATCCACCCTGACCGTGGACCGGCTCGACTATCCGAAGATCCTCCAAGACGCCCTGCGCGACGTCGTCCGGCGGGTGCTTGCCCAGGTCGCTGAGCACGGGCTGCCCGGCGAGCACCACTTCTATATCGCTTTCCGCACCGACCACCCGGGCGTTGCCATGCCGAGCTTTCTGCGCGAGCGCTATCCCCAGGACATGACCATCATCCTCCAGAACCAGTTCTGGGACCTGACGGTCTTTCCGGACTCCTTTGCCGTCGAGCTCAAATTCAACGCTTCTCGCCATGCCCTGACGGTTCCGTTCGCGGCTCTGACCTCGTTCGTCGATCCAAGCGCGGAGCTCGCGCTACGCTTCGAGGCCGCGCCCGTCGCGGCGGCGGGCGGCGCCGGCGAAACCCAGGCCACGGCGGAGCTCTCCAGCGAGACCGCGGGCGCGGGCTCCCAGGGAGCCATTGCCGCGCCCCAACCCGCGAACCCGGACAGGAAGGGAGCCGTCATCCGCTTCGATCCCGGCCGGCGCAAATAGGGCGCCGCGGCGCCCGCGCGTCATCTTCTGTCCCTCCTGAGCGGCGGCGCCGTCCCCGAAATCGGCCGCCCGAAGGCCCGCGACGGCGCGCGGCGCGCCCCTGCAGAGATCGGGCACTGCTGCCAACCCCTTGTGATGGAAACACTTGCACCTTTCATCCGAGTTGCGGCCGAGGGTGCCCGCCGTGGCACCTCACTTGCTCACACCTGGAGTGAGGTCGATCCCGAGGAATGACCATGCGAACCCAGAGACTCCCCAGCCTTCTCGCCGCTTGTCTTGCCTTCATACTGCTCCTAGCCGCCGGCTGCAGCCGGGGCGGTGGCGCCCCGCAGGCCGGACAACCTGCCGACCGGCAGGCGACGGCCGCGGTTCCGCCGGCCGCGACCGCGCCCGGCACCGCGCCCCAGCTCCAGGCGCCCCAGGCCAACGAGCTCAGGCCGCCGCCGCAGACCGTCAAGGTCGAGCCGCCGCCGGCGCCAGCTGCCGGCCGGGGCGGCGAGCGGGCGGAACTTACCGCGCGCGAGAAGCTCCTCGCCGAGCGACAGGCCGCGCTGGAAGCTCGCGAGCGGCGGCTCGAGCGGCGACAGCACGCCGGCGCGCCTCACGACAGAGCAGCCTCTCGCGCGGCCGCTCCGGCGCCCGACACGTCCCCCGGCGGGGCGGGTGTGGAGACGAGCGGAGCGGCCCCGGCCTCGGCGGAGCCCGCTCCCGGGCCCGCGCCTGCCGCCGAAGAGCCGGCCGCGCGGCCGCGGCCAACGGCCGTCGCGGTGCCTGCCGGCACCTCCTTCGACGTCGAGTTCACCCGGCGGCTGGCCAGCAACACGAGCTCGGTCGGCGACACCTTCCGGGCGCGCGTGGTCTCCGACGTCGTCGTCGATGGCGCGGTGGCAATCCCGGGCGGATCGGAGGTATTGGGTGTAGTGACCGACGCCGTGGCACTGGGCCGCTTCGGCGGCCAGGCCAGGCTCGGCCTCAAGTTCACCGATCTCGTCCTCCCCAGCGGCTCGACCGTGCCCATCCACGCCACCTTCTTCGCGGCAGGGCGCAGCAAGGCCGGCCAGTCCGCCGCCACCATCGGCGGCTCGACCGCCGGCGGCGCCATCCTCGGCCGCATCCTGAGCAACCGCGGCAAGGGCACGGTCATCGGCGCCCTCGTCGGGGCCGCCGTCGGCACTGCCATCGCCGCCAACCATGCGGGCGAAGAGGTAGTGATCCCGGAGGGGTCGGTCGTCAGGCTCCGTTTCACGGAATAGCCCTTCCCGGAACAGGCCTTCTGCGAGAGTTGGAGTGGCGCATGCCCAGGATGGCCGTGCGCCTCGCCAGCGGCGCGCCGACGGAATAGGCGCGCCGCTGCTACGGCGCTCGTCGGAATAGGTGGCAGGAGTGAGGATGTGGGGCCGCGCCAAATATGACTGGCGCGCGGCCATCCTGGGCTGCTGGACCGTTCGGCGAGGCCAGTTCCCCCACCCACCCTGGCTGAACAAGAAAGCAAAACCCAAGGCGAAGGAATCGTCGGTATATAGCCAAGCCTTCTGGTCTTGGCCGGACCGGCGTGTGGAATCGGCATGAAGCGAAGCGCGTTGTTTCACTAGGATGCGGCCAAGGCCACCTCCCCGATCGGGCAGGGTGAGTCCAGGCGGTTCGGCGGATGCGGCGCCGGTCACCGAAGGCTAATCTGGATGTTGCGTAGTTTTTCGCCGGCCGCACACGATGCCGAGCGGTGGACGGTGGTGGGCCGCAGGGGGTCTCCCGCAGGTCACATTTGGCGGCGGCGAGGCATGCGACGCACCGCGCGGCCGTAGAAGACGAGAGCCGCCTGACAAGTGTGACCTGCGGGAGACCACCTGTGGCCTTCCGCGCAGACGAAGCTCGGAGCGGGATTTACGGGGGTGCTATTCTGACAGGCCCTCGATGACGGCACTAACTGGAGTCTTGAGAGAGAGATCGATTCGATGAGCGAAGTGCAGACGACAGGAGCGCGGACCGCGCGGGCGGGGTTGTTCGGGGGGATGGTGTCGTCCAAGCAACGGGCGGTGGTGCGCGAGGAAGACGGGGGGGAGAAACCCAAGAAGAAGGCGATCAGCTTTCAGGTCGTGATGCGCGATGCGGTGGAGCTGATCCAGGCGCGTCGTGGACGGCTGGCGCTCGGGCTGGGCTTGATGCTCGTCAACCGGCTCTCCGGCCTCGTGCTGCCGGGCACGACCAAGTTCCTGCTCGACGACGTCATCCGCGGCCGGCACACCGATAAGCTCCTTCCCCTCGTGCTGGTCGCGGCCGGGGCGACGACCTTGCAGGCCGTCACCTCTTTCGGCCTGGCGCAGATCCTCGGCAAAGCCGCCCAGCGCTCGATCACCGAGATGCGCCGGCGCGTGCAGCGCCATGTCGGGCGGCTGCCGGTCGGATACTTCGAGCAGACCAAGACCGGCGCCCTGCTGTCGCGGGTGATGAACGACGCCGAGGGGCTGCGCAACCTGGTGGGCACCGGTCTCGTGGAAGTCGTCGGAGGACTGGTCACCGCCGTCCTGGCGCTCGCCATCCTGTTCTTCCTCAACGCCAAGCTCACCCTGATCGCGCTCTCGGTGATGACCTTATTCGGCCTGATCATGCGCTACGCGTTCAAGACCCTGCGGCCCCTGTTTCGCGAGCGCTCCAAGATCAACGCCGAGGTCTCCGGCCGCCTCGCCGAATCGTTTTCCGGCGTGCGGGTGGTCAAGGCGTACAGCGCCGAGCGGCGTGAATCGCTGATCTTCGCCAAGGCGGCGCATCGCCTGTACCGCAACGTCGCGCAGACGATGACGGGGTTCTCGGCCATCGGCGCCGCTTCGACCCTTCTGCTCGGCGCCATCAGCGTAGCGATGATGGCGATTGGGGCCAACGAGATCCTGCAGGACCGGATGACGATCGGTTCCTTCTTCGCATTCACCTTGTACCTGGGCCTCATGGTGGGGCCCGTCGTGCAGATTGTCAACATCGGCAGCCAGATCACCGAGGCCTTCGCCGGCCTCGAGCGCATCCGCGAGATCCGCAACGAGCGGCCCGAGGACGAGGACGAAGCTCGCCGCGAGCCCGTCGCGCGCATCGACGGGCGCCTCGAGTTCCGCGACGTCTGGTTCGAGTACCGGTCCGGCCTGCCGGTGCTGCAAGGCATCTCGTTCGTGTCCCCTCCAGGCACCTCGACCGCGCTCGTCGGCCCTTCCGGTTCCGGCAAGAGCACCTTGATCAGCCTGGTAGCCGCCTTCCACCAGCCGACCGCAGGCGAAATCCTGGTCGACGGCCACGTGCTCTCGCAGGTGCGCCTGCACGACTACCGCGCGCAGCTCGGCGTCGTGTTCCAGGACAATTTCTTGTTCGACGGCACGGTCTTCGAGAACATCGCCTACGCCAGTCCGGACTCCACGCAAGAAGAGATCCTGCGCGCGGCGCGGATCGCGCACTGTGACGACTTCGTCCAGAAACTCCCGCAAGGCTATGACACCGTGGTCGGCGAGCGGGGAGTCAAGCTTTCGGGCGGCGAGCGCCAGAGGGTGGCCATCGCCCGCGCGATCCTGGCCAATCCCCGCATCCTGATCCTCGACGAGGCGACTTCGTCGCTCGACAGCGAGAGCGAGGCCTTCATCCAGGAAGGATTGGCCGAGCTGATGCGCGGGCGGACGACATTCGTCATCGCCCACCGCCTCTCGACCATCCGCCGCGCGGACACCATCCTGGTCCTCGAGGCGGGCCGCATTGTCGAGCGCGGGCGGCATGACGAGCTGCTCGCCTTGGGGGGCCTCTATCACGCGCTCTACACCCGCCAGTACGACCTGGAATCGAACCTCTTCCGCAACCCCGGCGAGACTGCCGAGCCCGAGCCGGAGGCAGCGCCCAAGACCAAGGAGGGCGACGCCGAAGTAGGCCGCCTCCCCCTCCTCTCCCGCACCGGCATCGGGGCCTGAGGGCCCTTACCGCAGCATGCGCTCGAAACCCTGCCTGCGCTTGAGATGGAGCGGCTGATCCTTCGTTCCCAGGGTGCCCTCGTGGCCGGAGAGATCGGCGGCAACCACATAGAAATCCACAGTGCCGTTGCGGTGGAAGCTCGGCGGGATCACCGCCGTGTATCCCAGCCCATCCTTGCGCAACGGCAGCTCGCGCAGCCTCCCGCCCTCGGGACGCGCGAAGAGCCTTACGCTTCTCACCTGGTAGTCGTCGGTGGCGCGAAAGCTCAGAGTCACCACCTGGCCTCGGGCATAGTCGAGCGGGTATCCGGGCCGAAGAGTGACCTGGGGCGGCTGCTGGTCGAGCGCCGCGAGCTGCCCTTGCAGCCGGGCCCTGGCCTCCTCGAACCGCGCCGCGAGGCGCGGAGTCGGCTTGACATTCTGCAGCAGGTCGAGCGCTTCTCCCGGCTTTCTCCTGCGCTCGAAGGCAGGTAGCCTGGCAAGCAGGTCCTCTTGCTCCCTCTCGGCGCTTCGCGAGCCCTCGTAGCTCGACTCTAGCTCCGCGATGCCGGCTCGCGACGGCCACGTGCGCCGCACGGTGGCGAGCCGGGCCAGGGCCTCGTCGTAGTTGCCGTTGCGCGCCAGGTCCGCCGCGGCGGCTTCGAGCGCGGCGGCCGCCTTGTCGCGCAACGCGAGAGGATCGCGCAGGCTCGACGACGAGGCCCCCATGGCGCGGAAACTCTCGAGGACCTCGGCGTGGTCGTTCTTCTCGGCCGCCGCCCTGGCCAGGCCGTAGAGGGCGACCAGGTTCTGGGCGCGTGCGAAGTCAGCTTGCAGCGCGGGGGGAACGCCCCGCTCTCCTCCGGCGGCCACCGCGCCTTCGAGGAGCGCCAGGTCTCCCGTCTTGAGACCGTTTGCAAGGTCTTGAGGCAAGCTCTCCAGCGCCGCCAGGGCGAGCGTTTCTTCGATCGCCAGAAGCTCCTGGCAGGCGCGGGGAGGAAGCGCGCCGCGGTCTTGCGGTGACAGCGCGCGCAAGGCCTCTCGCACCTTGAAATGAGACTCCTTGCCTTCGGCCAGGTAGCCCTTGACGGCTGCCAGCTTCTCCAGCGGTGACATTCCTGGCGGTGCGGCAGCGGCTGCCAGAACCGGTGCCGGCGGCGCTGCCGCGCCGGCAGTGGCCGCGGAGCGGCGGCCAGTCAGGAGGAAGAGACCGAGCGCGCCGAGAAGCACCACCGCCGCGGCCGCGCCGCCGAGCAGCACGGCCCGGGGCAGACGACCCAGGCGCAGCGCCAGCGAGCGGAAAGAGCCGGCTCCGAGCCGGTCCGCCGCTCTTGCCGTCCACCCGGAGGCCGATTGAAGGCGGCCGGGCGGCGGCGCCGCCGCCCGGCCAGGGAGCGGACCGGGGCCGGGCGGTGGCAGCGCATTCAGCAACTCGTCGTCGATCGCCCGCAGGACCTCCACCGGTTCGGACGGCTCTGCTCCCGGCAGGACACCGGCGGCGGCATTGCTGGAAATGACCGGCGGCGGCGCCAAGGAGACGGCGGCCCCGGCTGCGGCCGGCGTCGGCGTGGCGGTAGCCGCAGCCACGGCGCCAGGCGGCGCAGGCGTGGTGGGCGCGTGCGCCTGGACCGCCGGTGACGGTCGCACGGGAGTAGCCGGCGCGGCCGGCGCATCCGGCGGGGCTGGAGCCGTGGGCTGGGCCGCGGCCACGGGGACAGGCGTCTCATCAGGCAGGTCCGGAAGCGTTGCCGGGAGCTGGAAATCCGTGGCGGAAGAAAGAAGAGCCGAGCCGTCCGCGGACGGACCGGTTTCTCGCCCGGGGGGCACCGCGGCCCCGGTGCCAGCCGGCGGGGTCTTCTCGATAACCTCGATCGCCGGGGCGGGTTCCGGTAACTCCGGCAGCTCCGGCAGCGCTCCCAGCTCTGCCAGATCGGCGGGCTCGGCGCCGGGCCAGCCGCCTTCGGGCAGCCCGCCGGCCCGGAGAGGCGAGAAAGCGGGCGGGTTCGTCTCGTCCCGCCAGATCGGCGGCGCCGCGGCGCCCAGGGCCAGATCGAAAGCTTCGCGGACCTGGCGATGGCTCGGCCGCTGCGCGGGCTCCTGGCGCAAGCACCTCTCGAGGATCCTCCGCAACGCCTCGTCGTTCTCCAAGGCGAAGCTCAATGCCAGCGGCATCTGTACCAGCGGGCCGTCGGCTCCCCTGAAAACCACCGTCGCTCCGAGGGCGTGACAGGCAGTCAGGGCGAGCGAGTACAGGTCGGCGCGCCAGTCGGCCGCCGCTGCGCCCGACGCGGCGGAAGCAGACAGCTCGGGTGCGCAATAACGGCTGCCCTCGCCGCCGCCGCCGAGGTGGGCCGCGGGCAGCAGGCCGCTGCCGAGGCCGAGCAGCTTGAGCCCCGGTCCGCCGTCCGCCGCGGTCAGGTACAAGTTGTCGGGAGTCAGGTTGTGGTGAGCCAGGCCGTGCTCTGCCAGCGCTTCGAGCGCGGCGAGAGCCTGGCCCAGAAGCGGCAAAATACGCTCGGGAGGCGCGCCGGCCAGCGTCTCGAAGCTCTCTCCCGCGAGCAGCTCGAGGACAAGGAAGGCGCTGCCATCGGGAGTGAAGCCGGAATCGAAGGCGGCGGGGAGGTTGGGGTGCGCGAGCGATCCGAGGACGTCGGCCAGGCGGGCCAGGCGCTGCTCGGCGCCTGACAGACCCGCGGCGGCGCCCGCCGCAATCATTTTGATGGCCACGGGCCGGCCAGACGCGAGATCGGTGGCGCCGAGCACGGTGCCGGAACGGCTCGACGACAGGATCCTCTCCAGCCGGTAGCGGTCGGTGAGCTCACGGGGCTGCGGCATCTGCTCTTCCGAAAGGGCCTCTTGCTTGCCGCTGGCGCGAGGAGACGAGCTGCGACTGCTCCGGACGGGAATCGGTTGTAAAGACCCGGCTATTATAGAGGGCCAGCTCGCATTCAGCGTGCGAGCGGCAGGTCGAGGGCGCTCGGGTGCGCGGCGTCGTGGTAGAGAGTCAGGTGAGCGGTGCGGGCATCCTTGCCCGATTCGTCGGCCACCGCTCCGCCGCTGCCGTAGTTCTTCTCCCAATAGATGTTGTTCGGACTGCGCACGACGAGGCGCAGCCGGCTGCCGCGCGGGACGACGCGGGCATGGAAGGGGAAAGCGAAGTCGTAGCGCTCGACCGCGCCGGGACGGACCAGCTCCTCGCCTTCGGCCGAGCGGCGGTAGCGGGCGCGCAGGCTGTCCTCGCCCAGGAGGATGCTGCCGCCCTCCTGCGTCATCAGGTAGAGGGTCGCGACGAAGTCGGCATCGGGCACGTCCATGGCGATCCACACGGACAGGCGCGGCTCGCCCGCGATCTCGGCAGGCGCGGCGAATGGCTCGCCATGATAGACGGCGCCCTCGCCGTAGAGGTTGAGGGCGTAGCGCTGGGTGGTAGCCCAGGCGTCGACCGGCTCGCGATCGAGCTCCTCCGGCCGGGTGTCGAGCGGGTCGTAGGTCCAGCGGTCGGCGCGGGGAGCCCCCGCCCGGGGCGGTTCCGGGCCGAGCCGCCCCGAGTGGAAGACGTCGGCGGCCGATCCGTCCGAGGCCAGGTAGAGCTTGCGCGTGACGCCGGTCACCTCGTCGAGGCGGTCGGCGTAGCGCCACTCCTCGGCCCCGGCGACGTAATAGGCGACCTGCTTGCGGAGGAAGGCCGGACGCGGCGCTCCAGCGAGCGCGAAGTCGAACCATTCGCGGAGCAGCGCCTGCGTGTCGACCATGCTCGCGGGGCCGAAGCTCAGGCCGCCCACCTCGCGCCGCGGGTGGGTGATCCCGCCATGGTCCCACGGACCGATCACCAGGTAGTGGCGGTCGCGGCCGGCGGGTGGTGCGTAGCGCCGGTGCTGACGAAAGTAAAAGAGCGAAGCCGACGTGTGGGTGTCGTAAAGGCCGGTGATGGTGAGGAGGGGGAGATCCAGCCGCCGGTAGTCGTCGGGTCGCGGCGGGATCGCGCTCCAGAAGTCGTCGTGCGCCGGGTGGTCGAGGTAGCGCTGGAAAATCGCCGAAGGGAGGCCCGCCAGGCGGTCGAACTGGCGCAGCGGAAGGTGCCCGAGGTAGAGCTCGCGGTAGCGAGCGATCCAGAAGGCGTCGTCGAGGGCGATGTTGTTGTTGATGGTGGCCCCGGCGGTTTGCAAGAGGAACGGCATCATGTCGGGCGTCAGGATGTTCTTCCAGAAGAGCAGGGGATAGCCCGGGGTGAGGGGTGCGGCGGCGGCGAGGTGCGCGGGGTGCTCCTTCAGCGTGCTCCACACCGCGCGCCCCAGGTAGGACTCTCCGAACATCCCCACCTTGCCGTTCGACCAGGTCTGGCTGGCCAGCCACTCGACGACGTCGGCGCCGTCGCGCCCGTCGTGCGCAGCCGGCTCGAAGCTCCCTTCCGAGTTGCCGCGCCCGCGCACGTCGACCGCCGCGAAGGCATAGCCGTGGCGTGCCAGGTCCTTGGCCTCGCGGTGGAAGGAGTCGGGGGTATAGGGGTTGAGGCGGAAGAGCGCCGGCACCTTCTGCGCGGATCTTCGCGGCCGGTAGAGCGTCGCGTTCAGGCGGATGCCGTCCCGCATCGGGATCTTGACGCCCCAGGTCAGCTCGATGCTGGAATCGTCGTCGGCCGACGCCAATGCACGCGCCGCGAGCCAGGGCAGACAGGCGAGGACGCTCGCGGCGGCAAGGATGGCGGTGCCCGCCGCCCGGCGCGAACAGGACCATCTCGGCATGGGAAGACCTCCGGTGCGATGCTACCAGCCGCAGCCTCCACCGGCTGTGCCGATACCGAGGGATGAATCAGCACTGCGATGTGGCGGTGATGGACTACTCGATGCATCCATTGGATCTCCCCCCGCAACCCCTCGATCCCCTTCCCTCCCCTCCGGGGGGGAAGGGGACGCCCCCGCCCTCTCGCAGCTGGGAATTTCGTTCTATCGGCGTGGCGGCGAGCTGCGAGCTTGTGATAGCGTCGAGCGTTCTGATCAGGGCCGGTGCCGCGCCGGCGATCCGGTGTCGGATCGCCGCGGATGCAGGTCCACGGGCCCAAATAGGAAACGCCAGCGCGCCGGAAGCTGCCGAGGTGCCCCGGGAGAGGGCTCGGCAGGGCTCCGCTCGCGCTTCGCACCGTCTCCCCCACCTGGGGTTGCAATGAATCTGGAGGAAACCATGTCTCGAACCGAAGTCGTCCAGGGGTCCTGCCGCGGCCGCGGGAGGCGGTTCTTCCTCGCGCTGGCCACGGCCGCCGCGGCGCTCCGTGCATCGCCGGCCGCCGCCAGCGAGGCCGATCTCAAGCTTCCCGATCTGGCGAGCGTCTCGTTCCTCGGCGTCAACGGCCACGACCTGCTGGTCTACGGGCTCCTCGTCTGCCTGGCGGGCATGCTGTTCGGCCTGGTGACCTATGTGCAGCTCAAGAACCTGCCGGTCCACCGCTCGATGCGCGACGTCTCCGAGCTCATCTTCGAGACGTGCAAGACCTACCTGATCAATCAGGGCAAGTTCATCTTGCTGCTCGAGCTGTTCATCGGCGCGGTGATGGTCTTCTATTTCGGCTGGCTGCAGCATTTTCCCGCCGCCAAAGTCTTCACCATCCTGATCTTCAGCCTGATCGGCATCGGCGGCAGCTACGGCGTCGCCTGGTTCGGTATCCGCGTCAACACCTTCGCCAATTCACGGTCGGCGTTCGCCAGCCTCAGGGGCAAGCCTTTCCCCACCTATGCGATCCCGATCAAGGCGGGAATCAGCATCGGCATGCTGCTGATCTCGATCGAGCTGGTGATGATGCTGGCGATCCTGCTCTTCGTGCCCCGCGATTACGCCGGACCGTGCTTCATCGGCTTCGCCATCGGCGAGTCGCTCGGCGCCGCGGCGCTGCGTATCGCCGGCGGCATCTTCACCAAGATTGCCGACATCGGTTCGGACCTGATGAAGATCGTGTTCAACATCAAGGAGGACGACGTCCGCAATCCCGGGGTCATCGCCGACTGCACCGGCGACAACGCCGGCGACTCGGTTGGCCCGACCGCGGATGGCTTCGAGACCTACGGCGTCACCGGCGTCGCCCTGATCACCTTCATCCTGCTCGCGGTGGCCGAGCCGACGGTCCAGGTGCAGCTCCTGGTCTGGATCTTCGTCATGCGGGTCATGATGATCGTGACCAGCGGCGTCTCCTACCTGATCAACGGCGCCTACGCGCGCGCCCGCTACGGCAACGCCGAGACGATGAACTTCGAGTCGCCGCTCACCTCGCTGGTGTGGCTCACCTCGCTGCTCTCGGTGGCCAGCACCTATCTGATCTCCTATCTGCTCATTCCCAGCCTCGGCGGCGATGGCTCGCTGTGGTGGAAGCTGTCGACGATCATCAGCTGCGGCACCCTGGCGGGAGCGCTGATCCCCGAGCTGGTGAAGGTCTTCACTTCGGTCGATTCGGCCCACGTCAAGGAAGTGGTGACCGCCTCGCGCGAGGGCGGCGCCTCGCTCAACATCCTCTCCGGCTTGATCGCCGGCGACTTCAGCGCCTACTGGATGGGGCTGACGATCATGGCCCTGATGGGTGCCGCCTGGGGAGTGAGCACGACCATGCCGGCCGGACTGATGATGGCCCCGGCGGTCTTTGCCTTCGGCCTGGTGGCCTTCGGTTTCCTCGGCATGGGTCCGGTGACCATCGCGGTCGACTCCTACGGCCCGGTGACGGATAACGCCCAGTCGATCTACGAGCTGTCGACCATCGAGACTCTGCCCGGCATCACGGAGGAGCTGCGCCAGCAGTTCGGTTTCGCACCCGACTTCGAGCGCGCCAAGCACCACTTGGAGGCCAACGACGGCGCCGGCAACACATTCAAGGCGACCGCCAAGCCGGTGCTGATCGGCACTGCGGTGGTGGGCGCGACGACACTGATCTTTTCGATCATCGTCCTGCTCACCAAGGGTCTCAGGCCCGAGCTGGTGTCGAACCTGTCGGTGCTCCACCCGCCGTTCCTGCTCGGCCTGGTCACCGGCGGCGCGGTGATCTACTGGTTTACCGGCGCCTCCTGCCAGGCGGTCACCACCGGCGCCTACCGCGCGGTCGAATTCATCAAGCGCCACATCCGCCTCGACACGACCGCGGGCGCGTCGATGGCCGACAGCAAGAGGGTGGTCGCGATCTGCACGACCTACGCGCAGAAGGGGATGTTCAACATCTTCCTGACCATCTTCTTCAGCACGCTCGCCTTCGCCTGCCTGGAGCCCTACTTCTTCATCGGCTACCTGATCTCGATCGCGATCTTCGGTCTATACCAGGCGATCTTCATGGCCAACGCCGGCGGCGCCTGGGACAACGCCAAGAAGATCGTCGAGGTCGAGCTCAAGGAGAAGGGCAGCGCCCTCCATGCCGCGACCGTCGTCGGCGACACCGTCGGCGATCCCTTCAAGGACACCTCGTCGGTGGCGATGAACCCCATCATCAAGTTCACGACCCTGTTCGGGCTGCTCGCGGTGGAGCTGGCGATCACCCTGCCGAACAGTCAGAGCACGACCCTTGCCGTGATCTTCTTCCTCGTCTCCACCGTCTTCGTCTGGCGCTCCTTCTACGCCATGCGCATCGGCAAGGCCGCTGCCGCGGAAGCCCCCCGCCCTGGACGGGAGTGAAGCCTAGAGGCTCTGGACGGATAGGGGAGAGATGCGGGCGAGGAGATCGAAGTCGCGGTCGCGGTGCGCCACGGTGAGGTGATTCCGTAGGGCGCAGGCGGCGATCAGGCAGTCGGCGGCGGAGCGGACGGTCAGGCCTGTACGGCGGGCGGCACGGTAGAGTTCGGCCGCCTCGAGGAAGCGCTCGGTCCGTAGAGGCGCCTCGACTATGGGCAGCGCGAGCATCGCCTCGCGCGCGATGCGGTGGGCACGTTCGTCGCGGAAGCCTTGTAGCACCTCCTGGATGATCGGCAGGCAGGTGACGATCTCGTCGAGCTCGGCCACCTCTCCCAGCTGGACCCGGCTGGGTTTGCGGAAGATTTCGATCCAGATCGAGGTATCGACGAGGATCAAGATGCGCCCTTCGCGGCCGGCCGCGGGCGCCTGACGTGCCGATCGCGCCGCATCTCCGCCAGGTCGCCTTCCCAGAGGCCGGACCCCGCGAGCTCGAGGATCCGGCCGGCGCGGATCCGGCGCACGAACTCCTCGAGCGCCCTTTCGACCGCGCGCGAATAGGTCCGCTCGCCGCTGAGCCGAACCGCTTCCTCGAGAAGGTCCTCATTCAACACAAGATTTGTACGTTTCATGTGTATAAGTCTACCGACCGTTCCCGCCAGCGTCAAGCCGGCAAGGCAACCGGACGGTTGCATTAAGTCCGGTCCCGAGTTAACATGCAACCAGGAGGTTGCATATGACTGAGACCAGTACCGACCGGATCGAGAAGGAAATCGTGGTTCGTGCACCGCGCGCCAAGGTGTGGCGGGCGATCACGGACTCCCGGGAGTTTGGCAAGTGGTTCGGGGTCGAGATGAAGGACCCGTTCGTGGCGGGCGCACGCGCGGAAGGGAAGATCACGTCTCCCGGGTACGAGCACCTGACGCTCGAAGTCCACGTCGAGCGCATGGAGCCGGAGCATCTCTTCTCCTGGCGCTGGCACCCGTATGCGGTCGATCCCCAGCAGGACTACTCGAACGAGCCCACCACCCTGGTGGTGTTCGAGCTGGAAGAAGTCCCCCAAGGAACACGCGTCAAGGTGACGGAGTCCGGCTTCGACAGAATCCCGCTCGCGCGCCGAGCAGAGGCGTTCCGCATGAACTCGGCAGGCTGGGCGGCGCAGCTCCAGAACATCGCTCGGTATGTCGGCCAGACGGAATAGGCGCGCGGAAGCCGCGTCATTCGAGGACACTGCCCCGGTGTTCGCGGCCCTGGGCGACCAGAGGCGATTACGCCTGGTTGCCCGCCTCGGCCGGGAGGGGCCGCTCTCAATCTCGCGACTCAGCGACGGTGCCGGCGTGACCCGCCAGGCGGTCGCCAAGCACCTGCGGGTGCTGGCCGGCGCCGGCCTCGCGCGCGGCGTGCGCCAGGGACGCCAGCAGCTCTGGCAGCTGGAGGCCGCGCCGCTCGACGAGGCGCGGCGCTCGCTGGAGCGGATCTCGCAACGCTGGGACGAGGCGCTTGGACGGCTGAAGGCGGCTGTGGAAGATGACTGAGACGAAACTCGTCCGTGCGGCAGGGGCGGGGGCGTCCCCTTCCCCCCCGGAGGGGAGGGAAGGGGATCGAGGGGTTGCGGGGGGCGATCCGATGGTAGCGCGCGTCCGGTTCCGGGACGGCGGTTTCCCACGAGCGCACGGTGGAAGGCGAGGTCGGTCGCGCCAGGCTGAGGGCACGCGCATGGGCATCGAACTTGCTCACCACCCCCGGTAGCTCAAGCGCCACAGGCGGCGAACGTGCTGGATGCGAGGAAGGCGGTCAGACAGTCCGCCGCCTGCCGGAGCGGCGCCCGCAGGAGGCTCCAGATGATGCACGACGATCTGCGTTTTGCCCTCAGAGTGCTGGGCAGAAACCCTGGGTTTGCCGCCACGGCGATGCTCATCCTGGCGCTCGGAATCGGCGCCAATACCGCCATCTTCAGCGTCGTCGAAGGAGTGCTGCTGCGCCCCTTGCCCTTCGCCGCCCCCGAGCGCCTGGTGGCGCTTCATGAACGCAACCAGGTCCAGGGTTTCGAGCACTTCACACTGTCGCCGCCCAACTTCTTCGACTACCGAATGGCCCGGAGCCTGTCGGGTCTGGGCGCCTATTCACCGGAGCTCGTCGCCTTGACCGGTGATGGAGCGGCGGAGCAGATCGAGGGCTGGTCGGTCACCGCGGACTTCTTCCCGGTGCTGGGGATTTCCCCTCTTCTCGGGCGCTTGCCGGCGCCGGAGGAGTTCGTCGCCGGCCGCGACAAAGTCGTGGTGCTCAGCCACCGTCTCTGGTCACGCCGCTTCGGCGCCGCCCCGCGTGTGCTCGGGCGGCTCATCACACTGGACGGCCAGCGCTATCGCCTCGTCGGAGTGATGCCGGCGCAGTTTCGCTTCCCGGTCAGCGGCTCTGACCTCTGGATGCCGCTGAGCTTCCCCCCGAACGTCGGTACCCAGCGGGGAGCGCACTATCTCGCCGCCGTCGGCAGGCTGCGGGGCGGCTTCACCTTCGAGCGCGCCGCGCAGGAGCTCTCCGTGCTTGCCGGCCGCCTGCGCCGAGAGCATCCGACGACCAATCAGAACTGGACCTCGGAGCTTACGCTGCTCCCCGACGAGATCGTGGGCCGAGTCCGGCCGGCGCTCCTGCTGCTGCTCGGGGCGGTGGGGCTCGTGGCCCTCATCGCCTGCGCCAACATCTCCAACCTGCTGCTGGCCAGAGCCGCCGGACGCGGCGGCGAGCTCGCCGTCCGGACCGCCCTCGGCGCGACCCGCGGCCAGCTTCTGCGCCAGCTCCTCACCGAGAGCCTGCTGCTTTCCTTGGGAGCCGGTGTGGCCGCCCTGCCCGTCGCCAACTGGGCCGTCGACCTCATCGTGCGCTTCGCCCCGCGCGACATCCCCAACCTCGACCAGGTCCAGCTCAACCCGGCCGTTCTCGGCTATCTGCTGGCCATCACACTGCTCGTGGGAACGCTCGCCGGGCTGAGCCCGGCGCTGACCGTCTCGCGGCCGAACCCCGACCTGGCACTGCGCGGGGCGGGGCGGGCCGGGGCGTTGGATCGCCGGGGAGGCCGCATCCGCGGCCTGCTGGTCGTCGCCGAGCTGGCGCTGGCCCTGATTCTCTTGACCGGCGCCGGGTTGTTGATCCGGAGCTTCATCGGGATGGCTTCGGCCGACCCCGGCTTTCGGCCCGCCAACGTCCTCAAGCTCGACCTTTCCCTCCCCGAGGCGAAGTACCCGGACGGCGAGCGGATGGCGCTCTTCTATGGCCGCCTCCTCGACCGCCTCACCGCCCTCCCCGGCGCCCGTTCCGCAGGCGCGGTCTTCGGACTGCCCTTGACCGGGTTCGGTTTCTCGAGCTCGTTCACCGTCGAGGGCGCGCCGGCGAGACGCGCGGGAGAGGATGATGGCCACATCCAGGCGCGCGTCGCCAGCCGAGGATATTTCGCGACGCTCGGCATCCCGCTGCTGCGCGGCCGGCTCTTTGACGCCCGCGACAGGCGCGGCGCGCCGCCGGTCCTGCTGGCCAGCGCCGCGGCGGCGCGAAAGTTCTGGCCCGGTGGCGACGCGATCGGCCACCGCGTCAGGCTCTCGGCTCGGCCAGGGCCGGATCGCTTGGGCGGGGAGATCGTGGGCATCGTCGGCGACATTCGAGATCGTGGGCTCGCGGCCGCCCCGAGCCCCATCTTCTATGCCGCGATCGAGCAGGTGGGGGTCGGGGAGGCGACGCTCCTGGTCAGGACGGCGTCCGATCCCTCCGGGCTCGCGGCGGCGGCGCGCCGGCAGGTCCTCGACCTCGATCCCGACCTCCCGGTCATCGGCCTTGCGACCATGGAACAAGTGGTCAGCGATTCGATCGCCCAGCCGCGATTCTTCATGACCTTGCTGGCGCTGTTCGCCGGCATCTCGCTGCTGCTCGCCGCGATTGGCATCTACGGGGTGATGTCGTACACGGTCGGACGGCGCACCCGGGAGATCGGCGTCCGCATGGCCCTCGGGGCGCAGGCGCGAACGGTGCTGGGCATGGTGATCGGGCAGGCCGTGGTCCTCGTCGCTGCCGGACTGGCGGCCGGCCTCCTCGGCGCCTTCGGGCTCACCCGCCTGCTCTCGGGCTCCCTCGTCGGCATCAGCGCGACCGATCCCGGCACTTTCTCGGCGGTACCCCTGGTTCTCGCCGCGGTCGCCATCGGAGCCAGCTACCTGCCCGCCCGGCGGGCCGTGCGCATCGATCCCCTCCGTGCCCTGCGCGACGATTCCTGGTAGCCGTCTGCGGCAGCGAGCGCCAGTGACCCCTACTTGGCGGCTCGCTTCGCAAAAGGGTTGCGGATCGTCAGGCGGTCGACGCGCAGCCCGTCCTGCATGTCCTCGCTCCAGAGACGCGTGCAGCCCGCTTCGAGCGCTGCAGCGACGATCAGCGCATCATAGAAACCGAGCGCGTAGCGCTCCTTTAGCTCCAGTCCGCGCTCGTAGAGCGACGGGCTTGGCATCACCCGCCAGAGCGGCGCCAGGACACCGTCGAGAAAGCGGCGCGCGTCGGCCGGCGTTGCCCGCCTCTTCAGCTTGCCGGTAAGGACGGCGAGCGTCTCCTGAACGACCTGGAAGCTAATGCAGGCGTCACCGGACTCGAGCCCCTCGTGGACGATGCGCCGCGCTATCTCGCGCCGGCGCGCGTCGGTCTCGTCGAACAGATAGACGAAGACGTTCGAGTCGAGGAAATCAGCGCTCATTCATCTCCGACCGGGTGAACCTGCGCCCCCCGGTGCGCAGCCTGCCGCGCAGCTCGTCGATCACCGCCATTGCCGCGTCCGCCTTCTCTTGGCGTCGGGCGTATTCGCCCAGCCAGCGGCGGAACTGCTCGTTAAGCGTGGTGCGCTCGGCCCGCGCGCGGGCGCGGGCAGCCTCGATCAGGTGCTCCTCGGCGCTCAGGGTAATGTTCTTCATGTCCTTGTCCTATAACACGGCCACAGTGTACACCATTGTGGTGTAAGGATCTGCCACTCCTACTGCTGCGCCCGTGGTGCTGGGCTCGAGACCGACCAAATGAAGGTTGTCGTAGACAGTCTGCGCCGCCTCGGCGTGACCGAGCAGGTCATTGCCGAAGCAATCGCCGAAGCGAAGGCCAGAACCTCCTGATCGTTATAAGTCATTGATTCCATGGACAGCTACTGCTCGCCCCATTCGTCAAAATCCACAACGAGCTACACGACCCGAGTTCCTTTGGCGGTCGGTTTGGTGTCACTTGTTGGCCGCAGATTATTTGCCAACGGCAGCAGGGGTCGTGCGGATCGATCCCTCGTCCCTACACTCCCAGCGCCTGATCGAGCCAGAGCGTCCTAAGTCGGTCGAATCCCCTCTCGAGAGTCGTGGCCTTGAGGTTGGCTTGGGCGGCCAGGGCGCCATACTCCGGCGCCCAGGCGGGCGGTGGTGGGGGAAGCTCCGCCGGCAATGGATGTGAATTTCGGTTGTCGAATGTAGCGTGCAGGGCGAGCCTGACTCTCTTCACCTCCAACCATGGGCTCTCGATGAGGCGTACGAGATCGACGAGATCCTTCATGCGGGTGTTCGGGCGGTCGCTGCGGGGCAGGGTATAGGCGTGGATCTTCTCGGCGAACTGTTGCGCTACGGGTACCGCGAGCACGATCGCCGGCGGGACGCCCGCAAAGTCGAGCCAGGGAGCGCCGACCAGCTGTTCCGGCGGCTCCGTAAGCGGGTCACCGAGCCCGACATCGACGTGAAACCGCGAGTAGAGCTTCGCGGCGAGCGTCGCTTGGCAGGGAAACCTGGTTGTGGCGCGCGCGACGCCCCGCAAGGAGCGCGGCGCCGCGACCGTGAAGGTCAGGAAGTCACCAAGGTCGCGCTCGGCGGCGCGCTTTAGCTGCTCGTGAAGCGTAGTTGCCGCGGCGGCGCTCACCGCCGTCATCTCGTTCATCCCGAGGTCGATATCCTTGGTGGTGCGGGCATGGGGGCGGAAGCGCAGCTCCAGGGCAAAGCCTCCTTTGAGCAGCCAGAATGGATGGGGCTCGGCGAAGAGGCGGGCCAAGAAGCGCTCGAGCACGAGATTCAGCCGGACGGAATTGAGATCCCGCTGCTGGGCTTCCGCCACGCTCCGGAGTCGCTCTTCGAGGGAGCGCTTGAAGTCGGCGGGAGAGGCGAAGCGGCGGATCAACTGACGGCCTGTCGGAGAGCCGGCGCGCTCAGGATCTGAGGCCGAGTGGATGGACGGCTGCGTAGAGCTTCGACGAGCTTCGAGCGGCGGACCAAGCCGCGCTCCAGAGCCTCCTCGATGGCGCGCTCGACCTGCTCTTGCGGCACCGGCGCGGCGGCCACGTCGAGCAGCGTGCGCAGCGGGGTGGTGACGCGGAAGCCTTCGCCCAGCTCCTCCTCTTGCGGCCTGAGCACAGCCTTGTGGACGACACACACCGGCGGCGGAGTCTTGCGGAAGCCCGGAGGGACGGTCAGGTGGATCTTGCTGGGAATGAGGTCGCTCAGCTCGTAGAAGGCGAGAGCGGTTTCGTGCGAGACCACAGCCTGCGGCCGGTCGTCACGTCCGCGGCTCCAGAGGGACCAGCGGATCAGATCGTCATGCGGCGAGAACGGCAGCGTGGGCAGGCGGTACAGGCCGCGCTCGATTCGCTCGAAGTTCCCGAACCGACGATGATAGTCGAGGTGCTGTTTGCTGTATCCCATGGCGGCAGCCTGCTTGGCGGTGAAGTAACCGCCCTGCAGAGTCGCCACGGCGTAGAGATTGCGGAGGGCTTGGGAGCTACTTCGGGTCATGGCGGGAGGTCCAAGATTCTTGGACTATTATGCACCGAACCCTGGGTCGTGCACCAGCTTCTTGGGCGCAGCTCGTCTGCGACACCCCTAGAGCTGGTCGCTGCTTGAAGGCGTCCATCGCGGCCTACCCCCGCCGGCCGACCTAGCCGACCGCCAGGAGGGCAGCCGGGTGGTTCTTTCAGCCGACGCCTCGCGCCCGGTGACGCTCGATGAAGCGGTTCAGAAAGACCCCAGCACGAGAAAGCTGCTGGTCGTGCAAGCTCGCTGACCAACTCCCCGACAGCGCTACGTGGGACGAGGTGATGTACGAGGTGTACGTACGCCAAACGCCGCACGCCGCGGCGACCCCGCGCGCGCCGCGAGCCACCTCAAGCTCGCCTTCCTGGCCTTCGTCGAGTTCGACCTGCCCGGCGATGCGGCTCTCGCCGCCCTCGCCCTCGCCCGTCTGTATGTCGCCCGCCAGGACTTGGCCAACCTCCGGCGGCTGCGCCGCGCCGTCCGCCTGGTCACCGCAGGCCGCTACCTTCCGGACGTCTTCTCGCGCCCGCTCGGCTACGCGCTCATTGCCGCCGCCGCCGGCCGGCCCGATGCCGACTGGCTGCTCTGCGCCGAGGCGCGCGCCCTCCTCGGCCAGGGCTCCGCCACCGTGCCCTACCTGCCGGGCGCCGACGCGATCCTCGACCACCGTCCCCCTCGCCTCGGCTCCGCCCTCCCGGCCGACTCCCCGCCGCGCCGTCGCACCGCCGGCCGGCCGCCAGAGCCCGCTTCGCGACCGCGATGACCGACGCCGTGACCGCCGCGCAGGCCGAGCTGCGTGACGCCAGCCGCACACTCCAGCAGCTCCGCCTCCGTCTGCTCGGCGTCATCGCCATCCTGCCGCCCGACTCCACCGACGGCACAGAGCAGGATTCCACTCTGGACATGGCCTCGGAGATGCGCCGCACCGCCACCTGCGTCCTGGACGATTGCATCCGCCCCGCCATCGCCGACCTCTCCGACGCCGCCGCCTACCGGCCCGCCGCAGCCGGCACGGCCGAGGCCGCGGAGGACCGATGAGATCGTCGCCGACACCCATCCCTACCGCGCCGGATCCCTTGACCGCCCCCGCCCCTGCGGGCCCGCCGGAGCGCCGCCGGCACGAGAGCCCCACGCCTACCTCAGCCCCGCCCGGCCGGCTGAGCATCCAGCCCCCCCGGGCCGCCCGCGCCGCGTGGGCGTTCCTGCGCCGTCTCCTGCCGCCGCGCCGCCGGCCGTCCCCCGCAGTCACCGCCGCCCTGGCCCGCCGCCTTCGTATCGAGCGGGACCGGCTGCGGGCTCCCGCCCTGCTCGCCGAGCTCCGCGCCCTGCCGCCATCCGAGCGCGAGAGCATGGCCGCCGTCCCCCGTTTCCGCTCCGTTGCCCTCGCCGAGCTCCTCGTCGCCGAAAGCCTGGCGGCCGCCGGCGCCGCGCCCGAGCCTGCCATCCTCGCTCTCCGCATCGCCAGTCTCCTCGATCCGGCCGAAGTCGGCGCCACCCAGGTCGAGCACCTCACCGCCGCCGCCTGGGCCGCCCTCGCCGACGCCCGCCGCCGCGCCGGCAACCTGCTCGCCGCCGAGCGCGCCTTCGCGTGCGCGGCGCGCCATCTCGCCTCCGACCCGGACCCGCTGGAGGAGGCCGCCTTCTGCCGCCTCCTCTCCCTCTTCCGCCGCGACCGTGGCGAGCCGAGCCGCGCCGTCGCCGCGCAATGGCGCGCCGTCCGCCTGCTGCTCGCCTTTGCCCGGCCGTGGGCTATCGGAGCCGCGGTGGCCGAGCTGGCCGCTCTCCTGGCGTCCCCCTGGATGTGGCGCGCCCGCGGCAAACGGCGCGCCCGGGGAGCCGCTTGATGGCCGCGGCCCACGCGAAGCGCCTGCCGCCTCGCCGTGCAGAGACCGCGGCCGCCGCGGCGGTGACTTTTGAGAGGCCAGTACAAGTCTCTCGGCTCCACCATCATTGTAAAGGCAATGAGCGATTCGGAGCATCGCATGCAAACAGACCGGAGCCGCCAACCAACGCCGCGCGGGGCCGCATCTCGGGCATCGACCGACCGGGGGGTGTGATACCAGAACGAGAGCGCTGCCAAATACCCTGTCCTAGAGTCTCACTCGATGTCCGCCAGTCCGTGCAGCAGCGCGAAGGGCTCGTCGCGATCCGCCGCGAGCAAGAGCGCGCGCAGCGGATCGCGCAGCGCGTCCGCGATGAAGGCCGCCGTCTGCTGCTCGCGATCCTGGCTGTCGACGCGCTTCCAGATTGCATACTGGATCTCGGGCTCAGCGAGGTCCACCACAAGCGTCGTGCCGCCGCGGAAGGCCTGCGTCGTCGGCGCTCCCGCGACAGCGATCTGCCGCACCTGCGTGAGGGCGGTTATGATCTGCGGCGCCACCCGCCCGTCGGCTCTGACGCGCGCCGCGCGCCGCAGCTCGTGCACCTCGAACGGTAGCCGTGGATCGAGGCCGATCCGCTCCGCGAACGAGGGGTCCGCCGCGAACGCCGCCACGAGCTCCGCGTGCAGCGCGGTGCGCCGGGTCCTGGTCTTGCTGAACAGCGCCTCGCGGTTGGCGAGGTAGTTGCACTCATCGGCGTAGCGCTTGAGCAGTCCGATGATGCGCCGGTAGTTGCCTGGCGGCTTGACGAGATCGATCCCCTGCCAGCGCAGCGTGTCGACCGACAGGGTGTTGAGCCCCGGCGGGTAGATGCCGCGCCGGCGGAACGCCTCGACGAAAGCCACCCGGTAGCCGTAGCGGTCCTCCGGCATAAGGTCGAAGTCGGCGGTGATGATGCCGCGCAAGAACTCGCCGAAGGTGACGTCGACCGGCGGCACGTAGTCGAGCGCCCGGATGCACAGGTTCAGCACGTGACGCGCGCTCTTGCCCGCCTCCGCAGCGAGTCGCCGCACGAGGTCGGGGTGCACGGCGCCCGCGGGCAGCACACCGGTGCCGCCGGTCGAGATGCGCACGAGGTCCGCGGTCCGGCTCTTGTAGATGGCGAGAAAGGCGTCGAACACCGCCGCTACCAGGATCGCCCCGCGCGCGTGCGGGCTGGTTACCCGGGTATAGTCCGCTGGGTCTGGCTTGACCCGCTGCCAGGTGCCCGAGGCGTCGAGCCTGCCGATGGCGTCGCGCAGCGCCCCGCGACCGCCGCTCGCCCGCCCGAACTGGATCGCCAGGCTGCCCAGCATCGACTCGCCTTCGAGGTCGCCCCGCGTGCGACGGACTTGGCTTTCAAGCACCTCTGGGAGGGTGAAGTGCTGCATGAGGGCCACGATGTCGGCGAAGCCCTCGTGCAGGGCGAGGACGTCTGGGTTGGTAGCCTCGTTGAAGCGCCGATGCATGCCATCGAGGACGGCGTGCGTGGTTTCATGGGCGATGACGTCGTGCGACAGGCAGGCGTAGACCGCGCTGCCCGGCATGTGATCGCCCGGATCGTCCGCCGCGGCCTCGAAGTAGCCGAACAGCAGCGCGACCTCCTGCGGGCTGTAATAGGCGTTGGCCTGGCGCAGCGCGTGCGGCCGGATCTGCAGTTGGCGGACGAAGGCGCTGTCGTCGAACTCGTTGCCCGGCTGCGGGCGCGGTCGCCAGAGCACCGGCCTGCCGAGCGCCCGCTCGAAGTGCTCGATCGTGCACATCGCCACCGCGTACACCATCTGCTGGTGAAAGCCGGGATTGCCCTCGGCCGGCGCCAAACCATTTTGGGCCAGCACATAGGGAGCGTCGAGATCGACCTGCGGATAGGTCTTGCCGGCGGCATCGACGTCGACCACCTCGAGGTACTCGCCGACCGGTCCGGGGCGTAGCTCCTCCCACCGGATGCTGAGCACCGCCTGGTTGATCGAGGCCGTTTCCAGGCGGGTTGAGAAGCTGGGATCGACGGCATAGACGCGGATCAACCGGCACGCCGGCCGGGGCGGTGCTACCGGCTCCGGGAAGGCTGGGCGCGGCGCCAGCGCGATCGGCGTCGGCGCGCCTTTGACCGAGGAGCCGAAGACTGCCGTGTAGCGGCCGGCGAGGTGCCGGCGGAGCGCGTTCGAGGCGTCCTTGTCGTCGATGGCGGCTTCCATGAACTGGCGCAGGCCGGCACTGGTGACCTGGCCCGCATCCGGGTCGGGGACCGCCGCCTGGAGGGCCGGGTTGAGCAGCCAGCGCTGCGTTAGCTCGAGGTTGAACATCGCCTCCCGCGGTGGCTCCTCGGCCAGTCCCAGGCCGGTGATGACGCGCAGGAAGGCAAACGAGTCGTTGTCGGCCTGGGTCTGCTTGAGGTTGAGCATGGGCGCGATCGCCAGCGCCTTGTTGGCGCGCAGGATGCCGCGGCCGAGAAACTGTGCCTTGCCAGGGGCGGGCGGCAACGCCGACGTGAAGAGCGCGTTGCGCACTGCCTCCAGCCGCCGCCAGTCGCGCGGCAGGACGCTCTTGTATTTCTCGTACCAGAGGGCCGCCGCGGCGGCGATCTGCGGTGTGCAGGCGGAGGTACCCGCACCATCGAGGTTGATGGTCGTGGCGCAGCCGAGCTTTGCCCACGGGATGTTGGGGGTATAGGAGGAAAGGGCGTCTGTCATCGCGCTGTCCGGGCCCCAGCTGCCTTCGATTCCCTGGGTGATGCCGTAGTACTCCCTGCCGTCAGCCATCACGCCGCAGGCTGCGATCGTGCGGTGGTAGCGGGCGGGATAGACCACGTGATGGGTCGGCAGGCCCTTGATGCAGTCGCCCGAAGCCGCCACGATGCAGATCCCCGCCTCGTAGGCGGCGTTGACCGCCTCGTTCCAGGCCTTCGAGGGCAGCCCGCCCATGCTGAGCGACACCACGTCGCAGCGCTGCTGGATCGCATACTGGAGCGCGGCGGCTACGGCGCTGGTGAAGAACAGCTCCACCCTGTTGGCGATGCGCAGCGGCAGGATGTCCGCCTGGGGCGCGCCGCCCAGGTAGTCGTTGCTGGCCGCTACCTTGCCTCCGGCCAGGATGCCCAGGGTGCCGGTGCCGTGGCCCCGGTTGTCGAAAAGCTCCTTGCGGTTCGGATCCTGGGCACTGTTGGGCTGGCCGTCGGCGTCGACGAAATTGCGCTCCAGGTCGGTCAGGATGCGCTCGGGGCGCCCCGCGTGCGTTCTGTCGTAGCCGGTGTCGAGGTGAGCGATGCGTGTGCGCGGGTCGGTAAAGGCGACGGCCGTGCGCGCCGCGGCGAGCTGCGAGAAAGCGTCGCCCAGGTGCCAGGCGAAACCCTGCCCAATTGCCTTGCCCCCTGTCGGGTCCTGCTGCTTCTGCGCGCAGTCATCTCCCAGGGCGAAAGGCTGGTCGCCGATCTCGTTGTCGCTGAAATAATAGGTCTGCGCGAGATCTGGCTCGGCGTAGAGCACCGCGGACTCGTCGACCCCCAGCTGGGCAGCGACCTGCGCATGCGCGCCGTCCCAGGCCGTCGGCCCGCCTTCCGGCAGGTCCGCGAGATACCAGGCCGGTGCGGCGGCGAGGCCAAAGGGCGCGCCCGGAGCGGCCGGCGCCGCCTCGTAAAGGAGCCGCAAATTTGCACCCGCCGCGGCCAGCCCCGGGGCCGTCTGTGCCTCGGGCGCGAGCTTGACCAGGAATCGCTGACCAGGCATTCGAACCTTTCCCGACGGGTATGTGTGCCCGCTCGAAGATCCCTTGATGTTAGTTGATCGTTAGCGCAAGTACAATCGCAACTTACGCATATTGCAATGGCAGGAACCGCGGCACTGAGGCGGCAGACCAACCACCGGGCGAGCCCCTGGGAAGGCGAAGGAGGCCATATATGTTTCTTGGCCCCCTTCGCAGAATGTGGCCCTCTTCGTAGCCAGAGCGCCGCGTGTTTAGAAGCTCAGCCAACACCACCCTGCGTGTGACATATATGTGACCTAAACCAGGGAATTGAGGCCCCTGAGGCCTGCTTGATTTCACCAGCAAGTCGCTGTAATCTCAGGTAGTTGCACTGGAGCCGACGATCGGGATTGAACCGATGACCTGCTGATTACGAAACAGGCATTCAGCGGTGGCCGCCGCCGCTCCTGCCTCCTTCCGATCTTAGCTCCAGGCACTCACACTGGCCCCCGTTACTCCTCGAGGTCCAGGCCGACAAGGCGGAGGAGGTGGAGGGCGTTGGCGGTGGTGGCGAGGCCGGGGCGGAGCTTGTGGTCGAAGGTCATGAGGGGGGTGCCCGGGGTGGCGGCGGGGTGGAGGGTCTCGCGGAAGTGGACGGGGCGGCAGGCGGAGTGGAGGCCGGGGAGGTCGGCGAGGGCGAGGTCATGGGTGGAGATGGCGCCGAGGGCGCCGGCGGCGAGGAGGTGGCGGAGGACGCGGTCGATGGCGATCCGGCGCTCCTGGCTGTTGGTGCCGCGCAGGACCTCGTCGAGCAGGTAGAGGAGCGGGCGGCCTGCGGCGCGGCAGCGGTCGGCGGCTTCCACGACCTTGCGGACGCGCAGGAGCTCGGCCATGAAGAAGGAGATGCCCTCGGCGAGCGAGTCCTGGACCAGGATGCTGGTGGCGAGCACGAAGGGCGGCAGGCGCAGGGATTCGGCGCAGACCGGGCCTCCGGCCTGCGCCAGCACCACGTTGATGCCCAAGGCGCGCAGCAGGGTGCTCTTGCCCGACATGTTGGAGCCGGTCACCAGCAGGAAGGTCCCGGCCGGGCCGACCACGACGTCGTTGCCGACCCGCCGCGCCGCGGGGAGCAGCGGATGGCCGAGCAGGCGGGCGGCCAGCTCCGGCTCGCCCTCCGCCACCGCCGGAAAGCACCAGCCGGGGTTGTCGAAGCGCAGGCCGGCCAGCGCGCAGAGCGCCTCGAACTCGCCGAGGGCCGCTAGCCAGCCGCGTGCATGCCTCCCAGCGTCGCGCTGCCACAGCTCGAGCAGGAAGAGGGTGTGGAAATTCCACAGAAAGAGGCTCTGGAGCACCAGGTTGAGGGGACCCGAGCGGCGGGCATCCGCGAGCACAACCCGGCGGTCGAGGAGATCCATCCAGCGGTCTGCCGGCTGCCCCTGTGACGAGAGACGAGCGGCGATCTCTTGCAGGCGCCGGCTGGCGAACGTCCGCCCGCCGATCTGCCGCATCGCCTCCGCATAGCGCATGAACTCCCTCTGACGCGCCGAGAGGCGGTCGAATTTCTCCTGCAGCCCGGCGCCGAATCGATTGCTCAGCGCGAAGTTGGCCATCAGTGCTGCAAGCGCATAGCCGGCCGGCAGCGGCGTGAAGATCGCCGCCGCCACCAGGCCGAGGGTGACCACCGGCAGAACGCGCGTCAACCACACCAACCACGGCCTGGCGAGCAGCCAGGGCCGGTCCTCCGCCCAGCGCAAGAAGGCCTCGCAGTCCGCCGGGTTCTTCTCCAGCGGCCGCACCACGAGCTCCAACCGCTGCAGAAAGTCAACCTCCGGCGCGAGCTCGCCAACCGCCTCCTGGCGCGCTGCGATCTCGCCGGCAGGTTCATGGGGATGAGCCGGCGGCCGAGCCGCGGACGACGCGGGAGTCGGAGCGAAGAGCGCGGTCGGCGCTCCCGGCGCCAGCAGCCAGTCGCTAAGGACCCCCTTGCCGCCAGGGGTGTGAACCGTACCCAGGAGATGGAACAGAGATGCGCGGCCGAAGAGATCGAGGTCGCGTGCCAGCGGAGGCAGCTTGCCTACCATCGTGGCCGGCGGACTCGGCAGTGGCAGCCGGTCCCAGGCGCGCTCGAGCCGGTCCAGCGCCTCCTGGTTGATCGCCTTCAGCTCGCCGAAACGGCGCTCGACCGCGATCTGCCTGTCGTGCAGCACGACGAGAACCACGAACGCGGCCAGCGCCACCCCCGCGCCCGCCGGCGCCAACCTGCCCGGGTCCGCCGCATTCACCAGGATCAGGAACAGGCAGGCCACGAACACCAGAAAAGCCGCGCCGCGCCCCACCGAAAACCGCACCGAGATCCGCCCCTGCCGCCCCTCCTCGCGCGCGCTCGCCTCACGCCGCGCCCCATACGCCTCGGCAGGATCGGCATCCCGCCCCCGCTCGGCCGCCGCCGCTGGTTCGACGCTCATCTATAAAGACCGCAGCCGCCCGACCCAGGCTCCGGGACTTCCTGCTCCGAGCCGCGCCAACAAATTCTCTGCCAAGAGATAACGGTGCCCCGAGCCTCCGGGGGTGCTGCACAGGCCCCCTGGGAGCGCACGTCAATGGGGATCATTGACACCCCCTCAACTGCCGGGATGCGCCTCCCAGGGGGCCTGTGCAGCACCCCCGGAGGCTCCCCCCCGATCCCGGCAGCACTCCTCTTTCGGTCGGTACGGTCCACCCGCCCGGCTACCCTACTCTACCGTCACGCTCTTGGCCAGGTTGCGCGGCTGATCGACGTCGGCGCCGCGGCGGACGCCTATGTGATAGGCCAGCAGCTGCAACGGGACGACGTTGACGATCGGCTGCAGCAGCGGCGCCACCGACGGCACCTGGATGACCTCGTCGCAGATGCCTCCCAGCTCCTGGGGATCGCGGTCGGTCAGGGCGATCACCACCCCGTCACGCGCCTTGACCTCCTGCATGTTGCTCTTGGCCTTCTCGAAGACCTGGTTGCCGGTGGCCAGCGCCACCACCGGCATCGACTCGTCGATCAGGGCGATCGGTCCGTGCTTCATCTCGCCCGCCGGGTAGCCCTCGGCGTGGATATAAGAGATCTCCTTGAGCTTGAGGGCGCCTTCGAGAGCGATCGGATAGTTGATGCCGCGCCCCAGGTAGAGGAAATTCTCGGCGCGGTGATAGCGCCGGGCCAGCTCCTCGAGCTGCCCCTCCAGCCGCAGCACCTCTCCCAGGGCCTGCGGCACATGCGCCAGGTCGTCGATGTAGCGCCGGTCGAAAGGCCCGAGACGGACCTGGCGCAGGTAAAGGGCCAGCAGATACAACGCCGCCAGCTGGGTAGTGAAGGCCTTGGTCGAGGCGACGCCGATCTCCGGCCCGGCATTGGTATAGACGACCCCTTCGCTGATCCGCGTCGCCTGGCTGCCCTGCACGTTGCAGACCGCGAAGAGATGGGCGCCGCGCTCGCGCGCCGCCTCCATGGCCGAGAGGGTGTCCGCGGTCTCTCCCGATTGCGAGATGCCGACCGCCAGCACGCGCTCGTCCACCAGCGGGTCGCGGTAGCGGTACTCGGAACCGTAGTCGACCTCGACCGGCAGGCGCGCAATGTCCTCGATCAGGAACTTGCCCACCAGCGCCGCATGCCACGAGGTGCCGCAGGCCAGCAGGTGCAGCCGGGAAATACCGGCCAGCTGCTCCTCGCTGAGCCGGATGGTGTCGAACAGGATGCGGCCGTTGGTGAAATCCACGCGCCCGGCAACGGTGTCTTGCACGGCCTGGGGCTGCTCGTGGATCTCCTTCAGCATGAAGTGCTTGTAGCCGCCCTTCTCGGCCTGCACAGGGTCCCAGTTGAGGCGCTGCACGGGCCGCGACACGGACGCGCCGTTGCAGTCCTGGATCTCGACCCCGCCGGGCGTCAACCGCGCCAGATCGCCGTTCTCGAGAAAGATCACCTCGCGGGTATAGGCGAGCAGCGCCGCCGGGTCCGAAGCCAGGAACTGCTCCCCCTGGCCGAGCCCGATGACCAGCGGCGGACCCTGGCGCGCGGCGACGATCTGCTGGCCCCTGCCCGGCGAGGAGGCCGCGGAGGTGACCACGGCGAAGGCGTACATGCCCGCCAGCTCACGGCAGGCGCGGGCGACGGCGGCAAGCAGGTCGCCGTCGAGGTAGGAGGAGATCAGGTTGGCGATCACCTCGGTGTCGGTGTCGGAGGTGAAGGTCCAGCCCTCGGCCTGCAGGCGCCGCTTGAGCGGCAGGAAGTTCTCGATGATTCCGTTGTGGATGAGCGCCAGCCGCTGCCGCGCGTCGACCATCGGGTGGGCGTTGCGCTCGCTGGGAGCGCCGTGCGTGGCCCAGCGCGTATGCCCCAGGCCGTAGTGCCCCGAGAGCGGCTCGCCGTCGAGCTTGGCCACCAGACGATCGAGCTTGCCTTCGGCCTTCAGGGTCTGCAGATGGCCGTTGCGCACCGCCACCACCCCGGCCGAGTCGTAACCCCTGTATTCCAACCGCCGCAGCCCTTCGATCAGGACGGGCACTACCTCGCGGCTGCCGACGTAGCCGACGATGCCGCACATGCTACGAGTCCTCTCCGCCGGGTGCGGGTGCGCGGCCGCCGGCCCGTCCCCGCCGCGAGTGCAGGCCGCCCGCCCGGCCGGCCAGGTTCTTCTGCCGGACGCGGCCGACCGCGAGAGCGCCCGGGGGCACGTTCTTGGTGATCACAGAGCCCGCCGCGGTGGTGGCGCCGTCGCCGACCTTGACCGGAGCGACCAGCAGGGTGTCGCTGCCGATGAAGGCGCCGCGCCCGACCTCGGAGGGGTGCTTCTGCCGGCCGTCGAAGTTGCAGGTCACCACACCCGCGCCGATGTTGGCGCCCTCGCCCACGGCGACGTCGCCCAGATAGGCCAGGTGGCCGGCGCGTGCGCCCGGCCCCAGCTCGGCGTTCTTGATCTCGACGAAGTTGCCCACGCGGGCACCTCGTAGCAAACGCGATGCCGGGCGCAGCCGGGCGAAGGGACCGACCCGGCAGAGGTCGCCGACCTCGGCGCCGTCGAGGACGCTGTAGGGCTCGACGATTACCTGGTCGCCGAGGCGCGAGTCGCGCAGCCAGGCGCCCTGGTGCAGGGTGCAGCCGCCGCCGACGACGGTGCGGCCCAGCAACGACACTCCCGGGTGCACCACCGTGTCTGGGCCGACACACACCGAGGGCTCGATGACCGTGCGCGCCGGCTCGAGCACGGTCACGCCCGCCCGCATCAGCGCTTCGGCGTGGCGGTCGAGAAGCGCGCGATGGACGCGGGCCAGCTCGGCCCGGTCGTTGACTCCCAACGCCTCGAGCGGGTCGGCGAGCCGCACCAGCCGCACCGGCTTGCCGTCCGCGGCGGCGGCGGTCAGGGCGTCGGTCAAGTAGAGCTCTCCCTGCGCGTTCGCCGCCGTGAGGCGGCGCAGGTAAGAAAAGACGTCGGGAGCGGGCAGAGCATAGAGCCCCGCGTTGACGAGGCGCACGGCGAGCGCTTCGGCCGAGGCATCGGCCGCCTCGACGATGCGCTCGAGCCCGCCGTCCGCATCGGCGAGGACGCGGCCGAGCGATCCCGGCTCGGCGAGCTCGGCCACCGCCATGGCACCCCAGCCGCCTGCCGCCGCGGCGGCCAGTTGCGACAGCGTCGCCGCGGTGACCAGCGGCGCGTCGCCGGAGAGGACCAGCAGAAGGGCCTCCTGGGCGCCGATCTCCCGTTCGGCTTGCGCCAGGGCGTGCCCGGTGCCCCGCTGCTCGGCTTGCAGCACCCAGGTCAGGCCGTCGCCGGCGAGCTCCTCGCGCACGCGCTCGGCGCCGTGCCCCACCACGGCCAGGATGCGACCGCACCCTGCTTGCCGGGCCGCGGCGACCACCCAGGCGAGCAGCGGCTGCCCGGCCGCGCGGTGGAGCACCTTGGGCCAGGCCGAGCGCATGCGCGTTCCGAGGCCTGCCGCGAGCACGACCGCGATGCGCGGCCGGGCGTCGGAACCGAGGCCTGGTGGGGACATGGCGGGGGCCTCCTTCAAGAGGCGGAGCGGGGCCTGGAGAGAAGCGCCAGCACCGCCCCGGCGAGCTTTTCGGGATCGTGGCGGATCAGCTCGCCGTCATGGGGAGGGGCGAGCAGGTCGGCCTCTACGACCTCGATGCCGCGAACCTCGAGCGCCTCGCGCTCGACCGCCACCGGCTCGGAGCCGGTCTCGGCGTAATGGGCGAGGAGCGCTCGGGGAATGGGCCGGGCATTGGCCAGCACGGTATCGACGAGCCCGCCGCCAACGTGGCGCTCGATGGCGCGCACATGGGCATCTCCCATCATGCCGTCCGTCTCGCCGGGCTGGGTCATGAGGTTGAGCAGCAGGACCACTCGCGCCCGGGTCTTGGCCACCGCCTGGCGGATGCCGGGGATGAGCAGGTTGGGCAGGATGGAGGTGAATAGCGAGCCGGGGCCGAGCAGGATCGCATCGGCGGCTTCGAGCGCGGCGACCGCCGGCGGGAAAGCCGGCGCGGCCGGCGGGTCGATCTCGATCGCGGCGATCTCCTCTCCCGAGCCGCCCACCGCCGACTCGCCTTCGTAGACCGCGCCGGAGACGCCGCGGCCGCGCAGGCGGACGTCGGTGAGGGTGGCGGGGAAGACCTTGCCACGCACCGAGAGGACCGATTCGGCGGTGAGGATCGCCTGGTGGAAGTCTCCGGTGATGCCGGTCAGCGCGGTCAAGAACAGGTTGCCGAACGAGTGCCCGACGAGGCCGCCGCCGTTGGGAAAGCGGTACTGGAAGAGACGGGCGAGCAGGTCCTCGTCGTCGGCCAGGGCGACGATGCAATTGCGGATGTCCCCCGGGGGCAGGACGCCGAACTCGCGGCGCAGGCGGCCCGAGGAGCCGCCGTCGTCGGTGACGGTCACCACGCCGGTGAGCTGCCGCAGCCGGGGAGTGCCGACGTGGTGCTTGAGGCCGCGCAGCAGCGCCGACAAGCCGGTGCCGCCGCCGATCGCGGCGAGCGCGCGGCCGCCGTCCGCAGCCGCGGGATGACCAGCGGCGGGGAGCAGGCTCTCGGGGTCGGGACGAAGGTCGCTCAAGGCCGGGGCTACCGCTTCTTCAGCTCGATGAGGATCTGTTTGGCTACCGACTTCAAGGTGTCGAAGACTCCCAGTCCGGTGGTCGCCACTGCCTCGAAGGTGGGCTCGCGCTTGTAGTTGAGCGTCCTGTACATCTCCTCGGCCGAGGCCACGTTCACCAGGTCGCGCTTGTTGAACTGCAAGGCGTAGGGAATCGTCGCCAGCTCGAAGCCATGCTCTTTCAGGTTCTGTTCCAGGTTGCGGATCGATTCGATGTTGGCCTCCATCCTCTCGTCCTGGCTGTCGGCGACGAAGACGACGCCGTCGACCCCCTTGAGGATCAGCTTGCGGCTGGCATCGTAGAAGACCTGCCCGGGGACCGTGTAGAGGTGAAAACGCGTGGTGAAACCGCGGATGCTGCCGAGGTCGAGCGGCAGGAAGTCGAAAAACAGGGTGCGGTCGGCCTCGGTCGCCAGCGAGATCATCTTCCCTTTTGAGTCCGGGGAGGTCTTGTTGTAGATGTATTGCAAGTTGGTCGTCTTCCCGCCCAGCCCAGGGCCGTAGTAGACGATCTTGCAATTGATCTCCTTGCTCGCGTAGTTGATGAAGGTCATTCGCTCGTGCCTCGCTCGATCTTCCCCAGCGGCGCGCCTTCCCATTGACGCCCCATTTCCGACCTGCAGGGAGTGCCGCCAATGGCGGAAGCGGCGGCCGGCTCCACTGTAGAGGGTCTGTGGGAAGTTCGGGCCAGGACTACTCGCCGAAAAGCGCGTCGATGTCGTCGTCGGTGATCTCGGCGAAAGGGCTGGCGTGGGCCATCTGCCCCTGGGCTTCCCTGTCGCCCTTCTGCATCATCACCTCGAAAATCCTCTCCAGCTCCCCATTGGCGCGCTTGACCCGCAGCCGGACCAGGCCGAGGGAGGACCGGTCGTCGAAGATGACCACCAGGATCGCCCGCTTGGCCACGATCGAGATATGGATGTGGTCCTGCAGCCCCTCGTGGAAGAGCACCGAGAACTCGCGCTCGCCGATGAGCTTGGCCAGGCCGTCCGTGGCGGCCACGTTGCCGGCGGTCAGGGAGGCGAGCGAGGTGGTGTCGAACCGCTCGACCTCTCCCGCGGCCGCGATCTGCTGCCCGTTCTTGTCGATCAGGAAGACGGCCTTACCGTTGGCGTCCTGGCGGAGGCGGCGCAGCGCTTCCTCCAGACGCCTGAACTCTTCTTCGTAGAGCACGAAGTCGGCTGCGGACATGGCAATCCTTTCGGACCGGGCGACAATACAACATCCCCGGCAGGTCCGTCAAAGCTTTGATTTCACGGCAGTTGCCCTGTCCGCTTCGACGCCGGGAGGGGCTAGCGGAAGAGCCGCCAGCCCTGGAGGATGTCGGCCTCGGCGATCAACAGCTCGCTGCCCAGCACCTGGTGCTGCAAGGGGATCGGTTTGCAGCCGCCGCCGCCGGCATTGACTTCGGAGAGCCGGAACGACTTGTCGCACTTGTTGCAGATCACCCATTCGCCGTCCTGGCGGAAGCCCCGTTTGTTCTTGGCGCAGACCTCGTCGGCGTCGAAGGCGACCTGCACCTCGCCGCCGGCGTCGCGGCCGACGAAAAATTTGACCTCCTGATTGGAAGGGTTGAGGAAGCGGAAGAAACGCACCTGCTGCGGCCTGAGCCCTGACAGGTCGATGCGGACCAGCCGGTCGGCTCCGGGCGAGACGCGCGTGTAGCTGGAGCCGCCGAGGCGGCCGTCGAGTGCAAGCTCGGCCGTCAGCACGGCGCCGACGACGAGGATCACGACGAAGACTCCGTAGACAGGCTTGAAGCGGCGCATTGCCAGCTATTGTGGACCAACACCTTACACACGGCAAGCCACCCTTCCCAGAACCGCGGCGCCTCCCCGGCGGAGGGGTGCGCACGCCCCGGGTGGCCGCGCGCCAGCCGTACTGGCGCGCGCGCCAAAAACGACTGGCGCGCGGTCACGCCGGGGCTGCTGGACCGTTGAGGGGGGACGCAGGGGTTCTCCCACCCGCCCGGGTGGAAACCGAGACTGCAAAGCGAGCCTTAGGGCTGGGGTGGGGGGAGTTGGGGGCAGAGCCAGGGGGCGAGGAGGTGGGCGGCGGCGGCGTGGCCTTGGGAGTTCCAGTGGCCTTGGCCGGGGGGGGTGTTGGGGAAGCCGTGGAGGTAGAGGTGTCGGCGGGTGGCGAGGTCCTGGAGGGGTGGGGCGAGGTTGAGGACGGGGATGTGGTGGGCCTGGCCGAAGTCGCGCAGGCGATGGTCGGGGTAGAAGAGGGCGGAGAGGCCGAGGCGGCGCATGAAGTCGCGGCGAACGGCGGGGTCGGGATGGACCTGGATGCCGTTGGAGAGGGTGACCACGGCGAAGCGGGCTCCGTGGGCGGCGGTCTCGTCGCGCATGACCCGGATCATGGCCTCAGTGGCGCGCCAGGCGTCGTTCCAGGCGGCGTCGGCCGGCGGCGAGTAGACGGCGTTGTCGAGTCCGAGCTCCTGGAGGGCGCCGTTGTTCTCGACACGGCGGGCTTTCCAGGAGCCCACCCAGCCGTCGACGGCGCTCTGGGCGACCTTGCCGAGCTGCAAGAGGCGCACATGGTTGAAGGCGGCATAGAGCAGGCGGGCGGGTGCGCTGCGCCGCAGCCGGAAGCCGGGCGCGGCGAGGAACGAGTCGTCGAGCGCCAGAGTCGAGTCCGGGCGCAGCGTGAAGTAGGGGCGTGACGGGTCCTGTTCGAGCCGGCGCTCGTTGTTGCGCACGTCGTTGCCGGTATAGAACGCCAGCAAGACCAGGTCGGGCTCGTAGCGCCAGACCTCGTGCCGAAGGGTCAGCAGCTCCTGGGCCGTCCCATATCCCGCCACCCCGAAGTTGACCGCCTCGACGGCCCGCCCTGCCGCCGCCGGACAGCGCGCCAGCTCTCCCTCCATCCGCTCCCAGAACGTCTCGGCAATCGGCACCTGCAGCGCCTCGGTACACGAGTCCCCCAGCACCGCGATCCGCACCTCGCCTTTCGGCTTGGCGAAACGGTGCTCCTCGTCCCGCAGCCCCGCGCCGTTGATGCGGACGTACGCCGCTCCCTCCCTCCTCCACCACCCCTCCGCCCCCGGTTGCAACGACCACCCCCGATTCGCGTCCGGCCGGTAGAAGTTGGGAAAGGACACCCCCGCCACCCGCAGCCCCACCTCCGCGCACACCAGCGCCACCAGCGCCGAGCCGGCAGCCAGGATGACCCTCGCCCGTCTAGTTCGCATTGCTAAACAAGTGACCGCCCGAAGCGGGACCAGACCGAAAGGAGCTGCTTATTAGCCGAGGACGGTACGCTGTCTCTCCGGTAGGCACCTAAGACCAGACCCCAGTCGCGAGAGGGTGGGGGCGTCCCCTTCCCCCCCGGAGGGGAGGGAAGGGGATCGAGGGGATGCGGGGGGCGATCCGATAGACGCTTTGAGTAGGCCTCATCAGCAACATCGCAGCGCCGTTCCATCCCTGCGAATCGGCACAGCCGGTGGTAACGAGCCTAAAAGAGCGTATATATAAACGGCGCCGCGGCCTGGCTGGTCACCACGAGCACGACGACGAGGGCCAGGATCAGGACGAAAGGGACGATCCAGTAGACCTTGTTCTGGCGGGCGAACTGAAAAACCTCGCCCAGGATGCGGTGGGCATAACGAAACCTGCGCATGACGGCATTCTCCTTGACCTAGACTGAGACTAGTCGAGCTGGTAGTCCTTCCGCCAGTCCCCCTTCTCGGCGAACGGCGGCTGGGCCTCCTTGTCGAGCAGGAAAGGACCCAGCACGAGGTGGTCCATCTCCGTCCTCATGAAACAGCGGTACGCGTCCTCCGGGGTACAGACGATGGGCTCGCCGCGCACGTTGAAGCTGGTGTTGACGATGACCCCGCAGCCGGTGAGCTTCTCGAACTCGCTGATCAGCGCATGGTAGCGCGGATTGTCTTCGCGGCTCACCGTCTGGATGCGCGCCGAGTAGTCGACATGGGTGACCGCCGGAATGTCCGAGCGCGGCCGGTTGACCCACTCGACGAGCGGCAGCTCGTCCTCGTCGCCCCGCCGCGGCACGCGGCGCCCGGCGACGACGTCGGCGACCAGCAGCATGTACGGCGACGGGCTGGCGAGCTCGAAGTAGTCCTGGACCTTCTCCTCCAGGACGCTGGGAGCGAACGGGCGGAAGCTCTCGCGGTACTTGATCTTCAAATTCATGATCGACTGCATGCGCGGCGAGCGGGCGTCGCCGACGATCGAGCGGTTGCCGAGCGCGCGCGGGCCGAACTCCATGCGCCCGTGGCACAGCCCCAGGGTGCTTCCGCCGGCGATCAGCCGGGCTATGCGCGGCGCCCACTCCTCGTCGGCCAGCTCGGAGTAAGGATAGCCGTGGAAGTCGAGGTAGTCGCGGATCTCCGCGGCCGAGAACTCGGGCCCCAGGAGAGCGCCCTGCATGGCGTCGCGTTGGCCCCGTCCGTTGCCGGCCCCGCTGCCGGTGAAGTTGCCGGCGGCGGCGGCGAGCCTGCGGGGCTTGCCCATGGCGTTATGCCAGACGGCTAGGGGTGCGCCCAGCGCGCCGCCGGCATCGCCGGCCGCGGGCTGGATCCACAGGTCGTCGAAAATGCCCGCCCGCAGCAGGATGCCGTTGGCCACGCAGTTGAGCGCCACGCCACCCGCCATGCACAGGTTGCGCTTGCCGGTGAGCCCGCGGGCATGACGCGCCAGCTTGAGCACGACCTCCTCGGTGACCTCCTGGATGGAGCGCGCGAGGTCCATCTCGCGGCGGGTGATCGGCGACTCGGGCTGGCGCGGCGGGCCGCCGAAGAGCGCGGCGAAACGGCGGTTGGTCATCGCCAGGCCGTCGAGGTAGCCGAAGTACTCCATGTTCATGCGGAACGAGCCGTCGTCGCGGACGTCGATCAGCTCGCGCTTGATCAGGTCGGTGTAGCGTCCGGTGCCGTAGGGGGCCAGCCCCATCAGCTTGTACTCCCCGGAGTTGACCTTGAAGCCGGTGAAGTAGGTGAAGGCCGAATAGAGCAGACCCAGCGAATGCGGAAAGGTGATCTCGCGCAGCAAGCGCAGCCGCTCGCCCTCGCCCACGCCGATGGTGGTGGTGGCCCACTCGCCCACGCCGTCGAGCGTCAGCACCGCCGCCTCCTCGAAGGGCGACGGGTAGAAAGCGCTAGCGGCGTGCGACTCGTGGTGCTCGCAGAAGAAGATGTCCTTGGGCCGCGGCACGCCGCAGCGCTCGAGGGCATCTTCGATCTGGGGCGGGATCCACAGCTTTTCCCGCAGCCAGAGGGGGATCGCCATCACGCACGAACGCAGCCCGCGCGGCACCACCGCCAGGTAGGTCTCCAGGATGCGATGGAACTTGACCAGCGGCTTGTCGTAGAAGACGACCCCGTCGAGCGCGGTGCCCGGGGCGACTCCCCCCGCGGCCAGGCAGTAGCGCACCGCGTGGTGCGGGAAGGCGGAGTCGTGCTTGATGCGGGTGAAGCGCTCCTCCTGAGCCGCCGCCACGATGCGGCCCTCGTCGACCAGGCAGGCGGCCGAGTCGTGGTAGTAGCAGCTGACTCCCAGGAGCTTCACGTCAGAACTGGTGCCGGTAGGACTCGGCGGAGCGGGTCCGGCCGTCGGTCGGGGTCCAGTAGGAGGCGGCGCGCGGATTGCGGAACCGGGTGAAGGTGAGCTTGCCGGTGGCCCGCATGACCAGGCCGACGGGCAAGAACAGGAAGTAGTAGAGAATCGTCATCAGGACCCAGGTCAGGGCGGTGCCGGCGGCCAGTCCGAGCAGCTCGAACACCCGGGCCAGCCGGCGGTAGAGCGTCAGCGGCGCGGCGGCGGCGGCAACGGCGCTGGCGAGCGCGATCGCGGCGACCACCGCGGCGAGCACCGGCCGGTGCAGGACGAGGGCGAAGACCGTTGCCGCGGCGAGCCCGATGGCGCCGCCGATCAGGCCCTGGCGGCGCGCCGCCGCGGCTTCGCGGGCGCGTTCCGCCTGGCCGCTCCCGGCTGCGCCGCCGCGCTGCCAGCCCCAGGCCGCCGCTCCCGGCTCGATCCCCTGCTCCGGCATCGCTGCTTCCATTCAGGCTCCTCGTGCGTCCCGGGCCTCGTGCGCCGGGCAAGCTGCGTATGGTACCGCGAGTTTGCGGGAGTGAGTACTGGGCGGGCCGGCGGCCGGGACGAGGGCGAGCCGCCTGCCGCTGTGAAATGTTGCACAGTTTTGGTTGCATTCTGCCGGGGCCTGGCTTATGATCCGTTGCAAATAAGCCGCACGGTTCCCGAACGGGACCTGGACCAGAGAAGTCCTTCGCAGGGCAGGAGGTTAGGTTGCGATGAGGAAGACGATCTCTCTAGGTGCGCTCACTTTCCTGGCAGCTTTCTCCCCGGCCCTGGCGGGCGGGGTCTTCGTGCCGATCGCCAGTAACCTGAGCCTCGGCGGCGCCCTGTACACGACCAAGGTGTGGGTGACGAATCCGGCGGGAGCGCAGCGCCGCTTCCAGACCGCCTTCATCGCGGAGGGGACGGACGGCACACAACAGCAGCTCTCCTCCAACATCTTCGTTCCCGCCGGCGGCACGGTGCTGCTGACCGACGTCGCGCCGGCCGGGCAGCTCGGCATGCTGGAGGTGACCGGCGCCAACATCCTGGTGGTCAACGCGCGGCTCGACGTCCTCGGCCCCAATGGCGCCGTGCTGTCGAGCGCCAACGTCCCGGCGGTGTCGCAGGCCAATGCGGTGGCGGCGGGCGTGAGCGCGCACCTGCAAGGGCTGCAGCGCGGCGGCGACGGCTCGCTGACCAACTTGTCGGTGATCAACCTGGCGGACACCCGCACGCAGTGCACGGTCAAGGCGTTCCGCGCCGACAATTCGCAGATCGGCAGGAGCGCGATCATCGCCCTCAAGCCGCTGTCCCGGCGCGAGTTCGCCGATGCCCTGGCGATCCTCGGCGAGAGCTCGATCAAGGATGCGCGCTTCGAGGTCAACTGCGACCAGCAGTTCTTCGCCTACGCGACGGTTCTCCAGCTAGGCGGCCCGACGACCGCCTTCGTGCCCCCTTCTCGCCCGCTGGCCGAGAGCGTGCTGCCAGGCAGTATCGGTCAGCCGCCTCCGCCGGCGCCGGGTGTCGTGACCTTCGACGTCCCGGGCCTGTTCCTCCATGCCGTGGACGGCCACTCCTCGGCCACCTACGACATCCCGGCGCCGCCGGGTGTTCCCTTCGTGCGCTCGACGGTGGAGCTCGACCTGCACATCACTTCCTTTACCCCGATCGGCCTGTTCACCGGCGTGATGTCGATGCGGCGGCCCAGCAACGACCGCGCTTCCAGGATCATGTACTACGGCATCATCATCATCAACAAGGACCGCAGGACGCTGCTCGACCTGGGGATCCAGGACGTGCTGGTGAGAAAGTCCTTCCCATGGCAGGAGAACAGCGACTACCACCTGAAGACCACTTACGATCTCGCGGCGCAGTCGGTCACCCTGGACGTGTCGCAGGGCGGGCAGGTGGTGCACTCCATCACCGGACAGGCGCAATTCAACGACCTGAGCGCCAGCGATAACCCGTTGCGCGTCGATTTCGGACAGGACGGCATCGCCGACGGCGCCTATTTCCCGCCGATCGGCTGGAGCTTCTCGAACCTGCACGTGGTGCTGACGCCGAAGTAGCAGCGGGCACGCTCTCAGGAGACGAAGACCAGGTTGGCGGCGAGGGTGAAGAGGAGGGCCGCCTGGAGCAGGACGAGGAGCCAAGTCAGCGGGTGACGCGCTCCCCAGCGCGCCGCGGCAGCGGCGGCGGCGAACAGGCAGGCGAAGGGCATCCATGGCAGCCAGATCCTCCCCACTTCGCCGCGCACGCCACCGGAGAGGAGGAGCACGGCCAGGAGAACCCACCAGGCGCGAAGGGCGAGACGCCAGGCTGGCGCTGAGGTCTCACTCTGATCTGCACCCAGCCGTGCCGGCGGGTCGCCGGAGGTGGCCGGCGCGGGCGGGTCGAGGCGCGGCCGGCTGGGCTGAAATAGGGCAGCCGCGGAGAGGCCGAGGAGCGCGGGTCCGAGAAGCAGGGCGAAATCGTAGGGATTGAAGAGCAGCCAGGTGGCGTAGGCGCGCGGCGCGACCGCGATCTTGTGGTGTAGGGCGAGCGCGGCGCGAAAGGCGCTCCAGGCGTCGAAGCCGGTGGCGGCCGCCAGCGCCAGCCAGGGCAGCAGGAAGCCGGCGGCGAGCAGGGCGGGCAATTTGATCGAATGCGCCGGGGTTTGATCGGAGGCGCCCGGTAGTCTGATTGGATGCGCGGCGAGCGGCAGCAGCAGGGGCAGGAAAGCCAAGCAGCCGTAGCTCAGGAAGCAGGCCAGCCAGGCGAGCGCCCCGGCGCCGAACGCCCGAAAACCCGCCGCGGCACCGCCTGCGCGGTTGGCGCCATTGGCGCCATTGGCGCTATCGGCACTATCAGAGCCACGGCCGCCGCGGCCGGTGGCGAGGAGAGCGGCGGGGAGGAGAACGGCGGGGAGGGCCTGGTCGAAGGAGGGTGTGAAGAGCGAGCGCGCCGGCACCACCACCCAGAAGAGGGCGGCGAGGAGGGCGGCAGAGCGCTCGAGGCCCCAGAGCAGAGCCAGCCGGTAGAGTGGCCAGGCGGCGAGCGCCGACAGCGCCGGCAGCAGGAAGGCGAGCGCGACCAGCGTCCAGGCGCTCGGCGGCGGTTCGGGGACGGGGCGCCGGCGGTCGTGGGCGCGGTCGAGCGCGCGGGTGATCGCTCGCGCCGCCGCGCCGGCGAGGCCGCTCTCGCCAGGCGCCGGCTCGCCGAGGCGGCGGCCAAGGAGATCGAGCGCGCGCACGGCGAGCAACGGCCCGGGCGGATGAGTTACCGAGTGCTGGTTGAGCCCGGAGCTGGCAGCGGGGTAGTCGGCGAGCAGCTCCCGGGCCGGCGGAGCGAGCCCGGCGTCCCAGACGTAGCCGAAGCTGTTGCGCGACACCAGCGAGTCGAAGACCCTGCCGAACCCTCCGGGCTCGGCGGCGACGAGCGCCAGCGTGAACACTCCGCCGGCGAGCACGAGGAGGGCGGGAGCCCCCGACCCAATCGGCACGGCGGCCGGCGCGGACTTCTCCCGCGCCAGCCAGCCCCACGCCGCGAGCGCCCCGGCCAGCGCGGCCGCCGCGACGGCGGCGCCGGCGGGAGAAAGGCCGGCCGGCCGATAGGCCCACTGCCATTCCGCGGGACCGTTGGCGAGAGGACGATGCGTCGCCACGGCGGCGATCAGGCCGGCGGTGACGCTCGCCAGAGCCAGCGGCACGGCGTCGCGCCGGAACCCGGCCCAGCCAATCAGGAGCTTGGGAAAGCCGCGCATCGAAGGGCACGCGTACTCTACAGCACCGGGCCTGCGCAGCTTCCCTCTCCTCCGGATCACGATAAGCGGGCTAGCATAGGGCGATGACCGTGCCGCCCCTGCCGGCGCCCGCGCGCGAGCTGTCTATTCCCGGCTTCAGCATCGGGCACGGCACGGACGGCGGGCGCATGACCGGAGTGACGGTGGTGCTATGCCCGGCGGGGGCAGTGGCCGCCGCGGAGGTGCGCGGCTCGGCGACCGGCACGCGCCAGTTCGACTCGCTCGTCGCCGGGCATCACGTGGCCGGCAAGGCGCATGCGGTGGTCCTCTCGGGAGGGAGCGGCTTCGGACTCTCGGCCGCCGACCCGGTGGTCGACTTCCTGGCCCGTTCCGGCCACGGTTTCCAGGCCGGGGCGGCAGTGGTGCCGTTGGTCCCCACCGCCATCCTCTTCGACCTCGGGGCCGGCACCCCGGCCCGCCCATGGCCGTGGCCGGCGCTCGCCGAGCAGGCGCTCGCCGCGGCCGCCGGCGGTCCGATCGCCGTGGGCAGCGTGGGCGCCGGGACCGGCGCCACCGTCGGCAAGGCGCTCGGGCTGCCGTGCGCAATGAAAGGGGGCTTCGGATTCGCCAGCCTCGCGGTGGCCGGGGGACCCACGGTCGCCGTCGCCGTCGCCGTCAACGCCTTCGGCGACGTCTGCGATCCCGCCGACGGCACGATCGTCGCCGGTTGCCGCAGCGGTCCGGCGACGGCCGAGCTGGTCGGGGCCGACCGGGTGCTTGCGGCGCTTCCTCCCGACGATGCCCATCCGTGGGAAGGCAATACCACCCTGGCCGTGGTCATGACCGATGCGCGGCTCACCAAAGCTGGCGCGCTCAAGGTCTGCCAGATGGCTTTCGGCGGGCTGTACCGCACCCTGCGGCCGGCGCTCTCGCTCTACGACGGCGACCTGGTGGTGACCCTGGCTCTGGGCGAGCGCAAGGCCCACCTCAACCAGATCGGCGTCCTCGCCGAGCGCGCCGTCGCCGAGGCCATCCTCGTCGCCGTCCGCGAGGCCGACGGCTTCGGGCGCCTGCCCGCGGTGCGCGACCTGCCGGGCCTGGCGGCCCGCTAGCAGGCTAGTTTAGTCAGGGCGCCAGCAGCGTTCGGTCGGGCAGCAGGGGGCGGCTGGTGTCGAGGTGGCCGGAGAAGGAGGGACGCTGGGTGCCGTTCCACAGCAGCACGACGCGGGTTGCCTGGGGGACGTTCAGGGCAACCGAGTCGACCACGCTGTAGATGCGCTGGATCTCCTCGGTCGAGCCCGATTCGGGAGACTCTTGGTGGCCGGGCCACCGCAGGTCGACGAAGACGGTGCCGGTCTGCGATACCAGCACGCTCCCCACCGTGACTCCTTCCGGGAACGGCCGCACGAGCCCCGCTGCCGTCGGGCCGGCGAGCAACGCCTCGAGGATCTTGCGCACGCGGTCCCGGGTCGAATCGGTGACCTCGAGCTCGCGCCGCTCGGCACGCAGGCGCCCCTGGTCGGCTGGGAAGTAGAGGTCGAAGCCACGACGTTCGCCGCGCTGGCCGGCGGCCACGCCGCCCGATCCGGGGCCTCGCCCGCCGGCGCCGCCCAGGCCATACCGCGCCGCCAGCCACCAGGCCATGCCCCCCGCGACGAGGAGGAGCGCGAGGCCGAGGACCAGCCCCGCCGCCCGCCGGCTCATGGCGGTCCCGGCGGGTGCGCCGGCGGCTGGCCGAGGCGCGGGTTCTGCTGGCCGGGTTGCCCGGCGGCTGGTCCTGGCTGGCCTTGCGGATCGACGCCCGGGCCTTGCGCTTGCGGCGTTTCGACCATGGTCTTGTAGCGCATGATCGCGCGCACCAGCGCCTCCACCAGGTCGGCGCGATAGGCGGCGCTCTGCAGCTTCGACTCCTCGTCGGGGTTGCTCAGGAAGCCGAGCTCCACCAGCACGGCCGGCATGGCGGCGCCCATCAGCACGCGAAAGGGAGCCTGCTTGACGCCGCGGTCCTTGAGCTGGAGGGCCTGGTTGAGCTCGGCCTGCACCAGGCGGGCAAAGCGCTGGCTCTCGGCGAGGTGATGACTCTGCGCCAGGTCCCAGAGGATCATCTGCAGGTCCTGGCCTTCCTGCCCCGCCCCCGGCGCCGTCGCCGCGATGCCGGCATTCTCCGCCGCCGCGGCGCTCTCGGCGCGCGGGTCGGTGGCCTGCGAGCTCAGAAAGTAGGTCTCGGCGCCGTGCGCTCCGGCGCCGAGGGCCGAGTTGAGATGCAGAGAGACGAACAGGTCGGCCTTGTTCTGGTTGGCGATCGCCGTGCGCGCGTCGAGCGCCAGCCGGCTGTCATCCGTGCGGGTGAGGACGACCCGTACCGGCAGGCGCTGCGCGAGACGCGCCTCCAGGTCGCGCGCCAGCTCCAGGGTCAACTGCTTCTCGGCCACCCCTCCCGGACCGATGGCGCCGGTCTCGGCGCCGCCGTGCCCGGGGTCGATGACGATGGTATGGATGCCGCTTCGCAGCTCGGGCTGTGTCGGCGAAGGGGCGGAGGGCACCGGCACCGCCGACTTGCGGTGCACGTCGAAGACCAGTCGAAACGGGTTGTCGAGCAGGTAGCTCTCGACCTCGGCATCGGGCACGAGCACGATGCGCACCTGCTGCGGCGTGAACTGGACGTCCTGGACCAGGGTGTCCTCGACCTTCTTGCGCGCCGCGGGGGGCGCCAGGCGGTCGGCGAGCATCTGCACCTCGACTGCGCCTGGCTGCTGGTTGAGGCGGTAACGGGGAGTCTCGGGGAATTGCAGCACGACCGTCGTCATCCCTTGCAGGTGAACGACGTCGAGCGAAACCTTGATCTCGCGCGACTCCCGCCGGCCGATCACCAGCCGCGACTCCTCCGGCCGCCACTCGAAGGAGTAGCCGGCGAGCGTGCCGTAGGTCTTGCGTAGAAAGTCGAGCGGCACCTGGGGGCCGCCGTCGCCGCGCGTTACCGGTTGCGACAGCGAGACGATGTTCTCGCCGACGGTGATGATCGCGCTGCCGGCGCCGATCACCACGTCGCTGCCTTCGATGCGCAAGGTCGAGGCCTCCCCTGCGGCGTCGTTGACGAGCTGGCCCCCCAGGCTGTCGACCAGCGGCTTGAGCGCGAACAGAGGGCCGGCCGGGGAGATCGTGACCCCGACCACCAGGTCGCGGCCATCGAGCGTTACGGAGGAGGCACGCGGTTGTGGCTCGGGCCGCCCGAGCTGCGCCGCGATGAGCAGCGGCACGAACAGCAGAACCAAGGCCGGAAAGAGCGGACCCGGTCGTCTCGTCACGCGGCAGAGGATACCACCAGCCTGCCGGGCGGGGCGCCGCGGCCCGGCCATCGGCAGTCGGTGCGGTCGGTGCAGCCGGTCTTCTCTTGGTGCGTCCCGCGGAGTGTGGTAATGCTGTGGGCTCATTCGAGCCGGCAGCACTGGGATGCGTCTGCGGCCGTCCACCGTCTCGAGGGCGAGGGCGCGCTGGGGGACGCCCGATGACAGAGCAGACAAGGAGGGAAGCGATGGAGATCCGGCAGCTCAGGGTGGTGGTCCGCGCCAAGAACTTCGACGCCACGTGCCGGTTTTACGGCGAGGTCCTGGCTCTGCCTCGGCTCCAGAACTGGGAGCGCGAGGATGGGCGGGCAGCTCTCTTCCAGGCCGGGTCCGGGGTGATCGAAGTTCTGGGCCGGCCGGCGGGGGTGGAGCGGAAGCAGCGCGACGAGGCCTTCGACTACCTCGGGCCGCACCACAAGTTGGTGCTGGTTCTGGAGGTGCCCTCGGCGGAGAAGGCCTACGAGGAGCTGCTCTTCCGCGACCGGAACATCCCCGGAGGTCTGCGCCGCGACGCGGACGGAGGCCTCATCTTCGACACTCACGATCCCGACGGCGTGCGCATCATTTTCAAGCAACAGGAAGCCTGAACGGAGCCGCCCGGCCTGCTCGCCCGCCCCCCTCCTGGCGAGAAGCCTGGCTGAGCTTTCCGGTCCGATCAAGTCGCGATGGTGGCCTGCACCGGCCGGTGCCGCCACTCGATGCGGTAGACAGGCACCGCCTGCGCCTTGCCCTTGAGCGGCAGCGGAGCGAGAGCGGCGAGCGGGGGCGGGTTGGCGATCGCCTCGATCAACGGCTGGGCCACCAGGATCTCGCCGGGACCGGCCTCGGAGCACAGGTGCGCAGCGATGTTGACCGCATCCCCGATCACCGTGTAGTCGAGCCGCCGGTCGCTGCCGATGTTGCCGGCGAAGACCTCTCCCGCGTTGATGCCGATGCCGACCGAGAGGGTCCGGCGCCCCTGCCGCCGCCACTTCTCGTTGAGTCTCTCGAGCCCCCACTGCATCTCGATCGCCGCGAGGACCGCGCGGTCCGCGTCGTCATGACGCTCGAGCGGCGCTCCCCAGAGCGCCATCAACGCATCGCCCATGAACTTGTCGAGCGTGCCGCCACGGTTAAAGACGATCTCCACCATTTCGGTGAAGTAGTCGGTCAGCAACCTGGCGATCTCGTCCGGCGTCATCTGCTCGGAGAGCGCGGTGAAACCGCGGATGTCCGAGAAAAGGACGGTTACCCGCTGCTTGGAGCCGCCTGGCCGGACCGTCCCCTCCTGGCTGGCGATCTGCTCGGCCAGGACCGGAGCGAAGTAACGCTGGAAATTGGACAGCACCACCGCCTCGCGGCGCGCTCGCTCGATCAGCTGGCTGTTCTCCAAGGCCACCGCGACGATGCCGGAGAAGGCGGTCAGGAACTCCAGATCTTCCTCGCCGAAGGAGCGGCCGGCTTCCAGATTGTCGAGGTAGATGACCCCGAGCACCGGTCCCTGGCCGCCGATCATCGGCGCGCAGAGCGCGCTGCCCACCCCCGGCGCCGGGGTCGACGCCGTGGCCGGAAACGGCGTGTCGTCGATCAGCACCGCCACCCTCTCCGCCACTGCTTTCCTGGCCACCGACCGCGGCACGCGCCAGCGGCCGGCGGGACCGCCGATGCGGCTCTTCCCCACCCTCGGCACCAGCTCGCCTCCCGCCTCCAGGCACAAGATGGCAACCCGGTCGACGTTCATCACTTGCAGCGTCAGGCGCGCTACCTTGTCGAGCAGGTGGCCGACCTCGCTCTGCCGCGACAGCTCCTTGGCGATGTCGAGCAGCAAGGCGAGCCGGCTCGCCTGGCGGTCGGCGCTCGACTGCCCGGCCGCGCTGGGCGCCGCCCCGGCACGGGCGGCTTCGGCCAGCCGGGTCGCCAGATCGGCGGGGCCGGGCACGCGGATCTGGCGCAGGACGGTGGCATCGAGCTGGCTGCTCTCGATCGCCGGCACGGCGGGCGCCTCTTCGCCGTCTTCTTGCAGGGTGAAGACGACTTTGCCGAAAGCGATCCGCGAACCGGCGGCCGCAACCGCCTCGCTCACCCGCTCGCTGTGGAGGAACGTGCCGTTGGTCGAAGCGAGGTCGCGGATCTTCAACCCGGCCTCGGCGAGCTCCATCTCGGCGTGACGCCGCGATACCGTGATGTCGCGGATCTGGAAATCGCACTCCGGCGAGCGGCCGACGACCACGGCCCGGCCGGACGGGACTCCGAACGACAGGCCGCCGGCGGTGGCGACCAGCCTCAGGGCCATGGCCTACCCTCTCGGCCCTGGCGCGCGAGGCGAGGGCCCGCCGCCAGAGCGGGCCGATCTGGACGATGCGACGAAGACGCCATAATCCTAGCCCGGAGACTCCGGGCTGGTGCGGCGCGAGTTGAACGCCGCCCCGCCGCTATGTTACCTTTTGGCGTCCGCAGGGCGCACGGCGCATTCGTCTAGGGGTCCAGGACGCCGGCCTCTCACGCCGGTAACACGGGTTCGAATCCCGTATGCGCTACCATTCGGTTTTCGGCTCCAGAAATCCCCTCTAAGTTGTAGAAGTAAGGACACGTCGGGCCTGACAGGCTGGCCAGGGCCCAGCCCTTGCAGGCCCCCTCACCCTCTCCCTCGCCGTTTGAGCTCTTCGAGGTTGTGCCGGAACAGCGCGTTGCCCGGCTCCAGGGCGATCGCCTTCTCGAGCGCCGCGATGGCGCGCGGCGTGTCGCCCGCCAGGTAGGCGACGTTCGATTCGTATTGATAGACAAGCACGAACTGCGGGGCGACGCTCTTGGTTTGCTCAAGCAGGGCGAGGGCATCGACGTAGGCGCCGCGGCGGGCGCTGGCCACCGCCTACCCCACAACTGCGAGAGTCCCTGGTTTGACTTTTGGGGTCAAAAGTCCGAAACTGTCATCATGGCGGAGTGGGATAAGCGGTTCGCCGCCGACAAGGCCGAGGGCACGGTCCTCGTGCTCTTTGTGCCGAGCGTCGACCGGCTGGAGCAGCCAATCGATCAGGAGTACTGGGAGACAGAGACGTTGACGGTGCTGGGACACCTGTTCGGCGGCGCGACCGCGTTTCCCCAGGGGCGAGGAGTCTGGCGGGATGACGAGCGCGGCGGTCGCCTGGTTTTCGACGCGCCGGTGATCGTCCAGTGCTACACCAGCGTCGAGGCGATCGACCAGCACGCCGGCGATCTGCGGTTATTCCTCGTTCGAATGGGCGAGGAGACGCGCCAAAGGCGCTGTCGGCTTCGTCATCGACCGGACGTACCTCGAGATCAGGTTTCCCGAGTAAGGGAGTAGACATGGCCAAGAAGATCGAGGATCTCGCCGAGAAGCTAGGTGCGAAGGTGGTAGGCACGGTGCCCGACTACTCCGCCGGGGCCTTCGGCGTCGCCAAGCTTGCGCGTACGCTCCGGGAGCGGCTCGAGCCAGGTCGCGGCAAGCGGCCCGGGCGCCCGAGCAACCCGCACTGGAGCAAGCGCTCCAAGGTCCCGCTCGCCGCCGAGACCGAGGAGCGCCTGGAGCAACTCGCGCGCATCCTGAGCGACGAGCACCGCAAGGTAAGCCCGATGCAGGTAGCGGCGCAGCTGCTCGAGGAGGCTACGGCGAGCTACTTCCCTCGCTCCGCGCGTCAACAAGGCAGACGCCGGTAACAGGGCCGGGCCGCCGGCCGTTTGCCTTCTTCGAGGGCTCAGGGCTTCTTCCCGGAAAGCTCCGCCGGGTTCACTCCCCGGCGTTCCCAGAAGGCGCGGAAGCGCTCCTCTTCCCAGGCCTCCCGCTGCTGCTTTGCTTCTTCGATCGACCGGTGGCGATAGACGCCGGGAGGAAAGCGCCGCGGGCAGGTCTCGGCCGCGAACCGCCAGACGCGGTTGATCGCGCGCCACAGCTCTGGATCGCCAGGCTCGCGCCAGAGGGAGTCCTTCATCTCCTCCAGGCTGTGGAACCTCCAAACCGGCATCAGTTGTCTCTGGCGCCATGCCCCACCTCTTTGCGCCCGCCCGACTCTAGCACCTCGGACAGAGTTGGTCCGGGAGCAGTGGTAGGGCGCCCCGCGCACGCACGGCGCCGTGCCGGCGCCGGAGGATCGAGATGCACGCCAATTGCGTCGAGACGACCCCCTTGCGTAGAGTCCGTGCTCTATTCTCTCACCAAGGAGGCCCCATGAAGACCATTGCCGCGGTAGCCCTGATGACCTCTCTCCTGCTGCCTGGCTTCGTTGCCGAGGCTGGAGAGACAGAGGACATCGGCAAGGCCCAGGAAGCGGCCAAAGCATGGCTGGCGCTGACCGACGGCGGACAGTACGGGCAGAGCTGGGAGGAAGCGGCTTCTCTGTTCAAGCTGGCGATCACCAGGCCCGACTGGGAGAAGACCATCAGGTCCGCCCGCGCTCCGCTCGGGGCCGTCAAGTCACGCCAGCTCAAGTCCGCGACGTACAAGGGCAGCCTTCCGGGCGCTCCCGACGGGCAGTATGTCGTCATCCAGTACGACTCGCAGTTCGAGAACAAGGCGGCCGCGATCGAGACGATCACCCCCATGCTCGACAAGGACGGCCACTGGCGGGTGTCCGGCTATTTCATCCGGTAGCCGCGCAGGAGGAACGATGCCGCTCACGCCCGATCTTTCGTCGCGGCCATTTCGGCTCACGGTCGAGCGCACGATGGCCGCGCCGCCGGCCACGCTATTTCGCGCCTGGACAGAGCAGTTCGACCACTGGTTTGCCGCGCCGGGCACCGTGTTGATGAGGCCCGAGGTCGACGCTCCGTTCTTCTTCGAGACGCACTTCGCGGGTCAGCGTCATCCACACTATGGAAGGTTCTTGAAACTCGAGCCCGGCCGCCTCGTCGAGCTCACCTGGGTTACCGGACCGGACGGGACGAAAGGCGCCGAGACGGTGGTCACGGTCGAGCTCGCGGCGGACGGCAGTGGAACGCGCCTGCGGCTGCTCCACGCCGGCTTTCTCGACGAGGAGTCGAGAGACGGGCACGAGCAGGCATGGCCGCTGGTCCTTGCCCAGCTCGATCAGCGCACTCAATCTTCATGACGAAGAGCCTCGTGTACACAGTTGGACGGAGGAACTGCATGACTGGCATAGGAAGAATCTTCAGCTTGCTCCTCGCCTCCCTCGCCGCAGTGGCCGTGCCTGCGCTCGCCATGCCCGCCAACCAGCGGCTCTCCGACTACGGTCACGCCGACCTCTTCCTGGCCGGCGACGCCCGCACCCTGGTCTGGCAGCAGATCCTGGAGTGGCTTACGGCGCACTGAGCGGCAGGGCTCCGGGTGCGCGCGGCTTGCTTCGCGATCGCGCTGAGGAAGCCCTCCAGGGGCAGGCTAGAACTCCAGCTTGACCGCCAGCTGCAAGATGCGGTTGTCCGTGGCGCCGGTGGCGGTGCCGAAGCCGGCCTGCGGAATCAGGATGTTGTGGGCCACGTCGTAGGTGTAGAAGCCGGTGCGCACGGCGTTGATGTTGTCGTGGTCGAAGAGATTGAACGCCTCGCCGATCAGCACGAGGTCGAAGCGGCCGGCGAGCGGCACCCGCTTGGCCACTCGCAAATCGAGGTTGTAGCTCCACGGCAGGCGGTGCGCGTCACGGCTGCCGGGGACGATGTCGTTGCGCCGGTTGCCGTCGCGATTGAGGTCGTTGGTCACCGCTTCGGAGAAGGGCTGGCCGGAGGCGGCGGTGGCGATCCAGGAGAGCGACCAGCCGTCGAGCAAGCCTTTCCGCCATCCCGACTCGCCGCGGAAACGCAGCAGGTCCCATACTCCGGAGAACACGAAGCGGTGGCGCTGGTCGTTGATGCCGGGGGCCTTGTCGGCGTTGAAGTTGGCCGGATTGGACGGGAACTTGGCGTCGTCCGAGCTGGCGGGCACGACCGCCGTGGCGTCGGGAACGGTGTCGGTGACCTTTCCCAGGCTGTAGGCGAAGTTGGCCAGCAGGCCGTCCCTGTAGGGCCGGCGCAGCGCCAGGGTCAGGCCGTTGTAGTCCGACTTGGCGGTGCTCTCGAAGCGGATGATGCGGTCGAAGTTGGTGAAGGGCCGGGTCGTCGGGAACTGGTCCACGACCAGGGAGCCGCCCCCCTGGATGGGAATGGCGGTAGGCACCGGCGTCCCGATGTTGAAGTCGCGCGAGCGCTGGAGATGGCGGGCGGAGACGTGGAGCAAGTCGTGACGTCCGGGGTGGTGAGCACGAAATCGATGAAGTTGCGGCCGTTGACCGGGAGGTTGGCCACCGCCTGCGGCCCGACCGTCGCCGCCTGGGCGGTGCGGGTGGCTTCGAGCACGGGCGCCTCGGCGGTGACGGTGATGGCCTCCGCCGCCGCCACCTTGAGGGTGAGGTCGACCCTGAGGGTCTGGCCGACGGTCAGGGGGAGGCCGGGGTGGCGCGCGGTCGCGAAGCCCTGCAACGCCGCGGTCACGTCGTAGTTGCCGACCGGCAGCAGCGGGGCGTGATAAGTCCCCCTGGCATCGGTAGTGGTGTTGCGTTCCACGCCGGTCGCCTGATTCTTGATGCTCACCGCGACCCCCGGCAGCACGGCGCCGGTTTCGTCGCCGACGGTGCCTTCCAGCGCACCGCTGTCGGCCTGGCCCTGGGCACGGAGCGGTTGTGGTGCGACGACGGCCAGCACACAGAGTGCAAGCAGCCACGGACCAACGAACGGGTCACGGATCATGAGCGTTCCTCCTCGGTCGCGCGCTCGATTTTCGTCTCAGCTCCCGCCGCCGGCGGGCGCGAACCGGCGGAAAAAGCTCCCTTGCTTCCAGGCGGGCCGAAGGTCGTCGTCGGCCACCCGCTCGGTCAGCCTGAGCATGAGCTGGTTGAATCTCGCCGCGGCGGCGAGATCGACCGGCTGGTTGAGGTCGTCCGACGGCGCGTGGTAGCGGTGGGCCAGCCACTCCTGGTGGAGCTTCTCCTCCGGCGAGCCGGGGGCGGCGCCGAAGGCGAAGGCTAGGGCGGGCACGCCTTTGCGGATGAAGCTGTACTGATCGCTCCTGACGAAGAGATTGCGATCGGGAAAGCGGTCGGGAACGACCTCGACACCCTCCGCCGCCGCCACGGAACGCACATCGTCTCCCAGCGAGGATTCGTCGAGCCCCAGCACCAGCAGGTAGCGGAGCGGATGAAGAGGCAGGAACATGTCGATGTTCAGGTTGGCCACCAGCGCCGCCGGCGAAACCGTCGGATGTCCGGCGAAGTATCGCGATCCCAGCAACCCCTTCTCCTCCCCGCAAGGCGTCAGGAAGAGAACCGAGCGCCTGGGTCTATGGCCCGATTCTTGGATGGCGCGGGCGATCTCGATCAGCGCGGCGACACCCGACGCGTTGTCCATGGCGCCGTTGTAGATCCGGTCGCCGTTGATCGGCTCGCCGACCCCCAGGTGGTCGAGGTGCGCCGAGAGGACCACGTACTCGCCGGCGAGCTTCGGATCGCTTCCCGCCAGCACGCCCACGACGTTGGAGGATTCCACCTGCTCGGTCCTGGCGGCGATCCGCGCGCGCAGCGAGGCCGCCAGCGGAAAGCGCGGCATCGGCTTGCCGGCCGATGCCAGCACCAGCATCTCCCAGAAGGTGTGGCCCGAGCCGCCAAAAAGCTTCTCCGCGTGCGCCGGATTGAATGTCGCCGTGAACAACGGCTTGCGGGTGTCTTGCAGATCCGGGTCCGCGAGCCACATCCCCGGTTGCGAGGCCGCCAGCGAGAGGCGGGGCCATGGGATGTCCATCGATTTCGGGTTGGGGATGCTGATCGCGCCGATCGCGCCCGTCTGCTCGAGGGCCCTGTAGAGCTCCTGTCCCGCGCGAGCATGCGATTTCAAGGGACCCGCGACGTTTCCCGGTCCACCGTTGATGTAGACGACCACCTTGCCCTTGAGGTCCTGCCGGGCGAAATCGTCGTAGCCCGACTCCGGCAAGTGCAGCGCATAGCCCACGAACGCGAGCGGAGCCTCGATTGCCTGCGGCTGGGGCAGGCGGGAGCTCAGCACGGCGTCCTCGCCCAACGCCAGCGGCTCCGCCCTGGCGCCGCGCACCAGCCTCAGGCTCGACTCCGCGGCGACGACCCGCTGCACGACGAAACGCACGGGCTGGAAGTAACCGTTCGTCCCTGCCGGCCCGAGGCCATATTCCTGGAGCTTCCCGGCGACGTACTCTGCCGCCTGGCGGTACCCCTCGCTGCCGGTCAGCCTGCCCTCCAGCCTGTCGTCCGCCAGAAACCGCACGTGCGCCCACCACCGCTCGCCCGCGGCGCTCGTCGAGGGAGCGGCCGCCTGCAGTGCGTAGACGGCCCCCAGGATCGCCGCCGCACCGGCGGCGCCGCCCAGCCAGCGAGAGCTTCGGCCCATGGATCGCGCTCCTCTCGAAAGTGCCTCAGTATACTGCCCGGCTCGGGCGTGTTCTTGAGCAAGTCGTATATACTTGACGGCACGGCGGAAAGAGGAGGTAGACGGCATGGCCAGCGAGGTGGTGAGCGGTTACGTGCCGGGCGGTGATCCCATCATCGAGCGTCTCGAAGACCAAATAGGATGGTACGACCGCAAGAGTCTGGACGCGCAGCAGACGTACAAGCGGATCAAGGTCGCCGAGATCGTGTCGGCCGCGCTCATTCCCTTCCTGGCCGCCCTCCAAGGTCCCTATGCTCCATACTCCGGTTGGGTGGCGGGGGCGCTCGGCATCGTGGTGACCGTGCTAGAGGGACTGCTTCAGCTCAACCAATACCAGCACAACTGGATCAGCTATCGGTCCATCTGCGAGGGCTTGAAGCACGAGAAATACCTGTACCTGGCCCAGGCAGGCCCCTATGGTGCCGCGGCCAACCCGCGAGCCCTGCTCGCCGAGAGGATCGAATCCCAGGTCTCCCAGGAAAATGCGAAATGGGCCGCCGTGCAGCAGCAACAATCACAGCGCCAGCAACCGGGCGAGCCCAAATGGGCCGCCGCCCCCCACCAGCCAGCGCCCAAGCACAAGGGTAGCTCGACTAGCTAAAGACCCAGCCGCGCGCCGCGCGCCAACCGTCCCCGCACCTCAGCCCGCGTTGAGCAAGGGAAGAGAAGTCAGTTGACCCACGGCCCGCGTCCCGTGCTCCCGCGGTTGCCGCCCTTGATGACGCGCAGGCGGCGCCGCTTCTTGACTCGATCGAGCTTGCGCTGCAGCCACCAGCGCTCGATACGCAGGCGGGCCTCGCGCAGCCGCCGTCCGCCTCTCCACTTGCCGCCGTCGCGGATGTAGAGGAAGGCGATGCCCACCGCGGCGCAGATCCCCAGGAAACCCGGAAGATCGTGCGTCGCCAGGAAGCCGACGAAAGCAAACAGAATCTCGATGCCGAGGAACCAGCGGGCTTCGATCGGCAGGACGAAGAAGAGCAGGATCGTGGCCCGGCCGTTGGCGGTGGCGAAGGCCGCGATCACGATCGACAGCAGGATCCGCTGTCCCTGCATGAGCAAGAACGGCGTCCATGGGGCGAGGCCGCCCCGCGCCAGGGTCACCAGCGCGTCGACCGCGACGGCGAGGACCGCGGCGCCCACGGCCGCGACCATCAGCAGGCGCCAGAAGTGCCGGCGTCCCAGGCCGGCATACACGTCGCGGCCGAACCAGAACAGGATCAGGAACTCGAGCAGGACCCACACGCTGGCATCGCCGTAACCGATAAAGGGGTAGGTGGCGAGCTGCCACAGGAAGCCGTTGCGCCAGACCAGCGGCGTCAGGCTCAGCAGGGCCGGGACGATCGCCGTCGACGCGAAGAAGCGCAGCGAGAAGGTGACGAACAGGACGGCGAGCAGCACCAGCAAGTCGCGCGGCGGCCTCCCCCCCAGGCCGCCGAAGCCGCCCACCGTCGGCCGCCGGTACGGGTCCCTGTTCACCGATCAAAGCCTTAGAGGAAACTCCCCAGCCTCGAGGGGGTGGGGGGCACCAATCAAGAATACCGCACCCAGCGCACGATCTCCTGCAGCGTCGGCTTCTTGCCATACATCAGGATGCCGACCCGGTAGACCCGGGCGCACAGCCAGACCATCGCCGAGATCGTCGCCGTGGTCAGCACGTAGCTGGTCGCGATCTGCCACAGCGGCGGCGTCTTGACGGCGATGCGCAGCATCATCACGAGCGGAGTGAAGAACGGGATGAGCGAGGCGATCACCGCCAGCCGCGAATCCGGAGCGTTGATCACCGGCATCAGGAAGAGCGCGGGAGCCACGACCAGGACGACCGCGATGGCCGCGACCTGCTGCGCCTCCTGGACGCTGTTGAACGACGCGCCGATCATGCCGTAGATGGTGGCGAACAGCAGGAAGCCGAGCAGGAAGAAGACGAAGAAGTTGATCACGACCACGGGAGCCAGGGTCGGCAGCCGCGCGTCCGCGGGCAGCACCACCAAGGAGGCCAGGATACCGGGGGCAGTGAGCACTGCCAGTGCCGCCATCCAGATGGTGAGCTGGGTGAGCGCGACCAGACAGATCCCGCCCATCTTGCCCGCCATGAGCTCGGTCGGCTTGACCGCCGAGGCGAGCACTTCCACCACCCGCGAGCTCTTCTCCTCGATGACGCCCTGCATGATCTGCTGGCCATAAATGACGATGACCATGTAGAGCATGAAGAACAGGGCGAAGGCCAGGAAAAACCCCCCAAGCCCGCCTTCGGCGCGGCTGCCGGCCTTCGAGACGCGCTCGGTCCGCGGCTCGAGCGGCACGGTGAGCGAGGCGATCCTGGCCGAATCGTAACCGGCCTGTTGCAGGCGCCACTGGTTGACCACCGTCGAGACCTTGCGGCTGAGGACGGACTGGGTGATGAAGTTGGCAACGCTCTCGGCGTGGTACTCGAACTCATTGCTGGCCAGCCCCCGCGGGTCGAGCCAGATCCAGGCGTCGATCTTCTTGGCCAGCACCTGGCGGTCGAGCTCGGCGCGCTGCGCCGCCGCGCCGGCCGCCGGCGGCAGGACCTGGATGTCGAAACGGATGGCGCCGGCGCCGCCGCGCCTGTCCTTCTGCTCTCCGGCCAGGGCCGCCTTCAGCCTCTCGCCGAGCCCGCCTCCGGTGGCATCGACGACCGCCAGGCGCTGCTCGGAGCTCGCCTTGGTCATCAACAAGGTCGGGCCGACCATCATGACCGCGATGAAGGCCGGCAGCGCGATGGTGGCGATCCAGAAACCCTTCCCCTTGACCCGGGTCAGGTACTCGCGCTTGCCGATAATGAATGCATGATCAAGCCGCATCGCGCACCGCCTTGATGAAGATCTCCTCGAGATCAGGTTCTTCGCTGCGGAACTCCCGCACCGCCAGGAACTGGACGATCTCGCGCAGCACGGCGGCGCCATCGATGCCGGGACGCAGCAGGAGCTTCACGGCCCCGTTCTGGACCACTGCCTGCTCGACGCCGGGCACCGCGGGCAGCCGCGCGAGGTCGCCTTCGGCCACCAGGCGATAGCTGTTGCCGCCCAGGCGCCGCTTGATCTCGCGCAGCTCGCCCGCCAGGACGAGGCGGCCGTGCGAGATGAGGCCGATGTGATCGCACAGCTTCTCGGCCTGCTCCATGCCATGAGTGGAGAACAGGATGGTCTTGCCCTGCCCGCGGTATTCGGCCAGCAGCTCCTTGAACAGGCCCTGATTGAGCGGATCGAGGCCGGAGAAAGGCTCGTCCAGGATGAGGATCTCCGGCTCGTGCAGCACGGTGCCGATGAGCTGGACCTTCTGCTGCATGCCCTTGGAGAGCTCCTCGATCTTCTTCCTGCCCCAGGCGGCGAGCTCGACCCGGGCCAGCCAGCGTTCGATCACCGGCAGCGCCTGGCGCCGTTTGAGCCCGCGCAGCTCGCCGAGGAAGACGAGCTGGTCGACGACCGTCATCTTGCGGTACAAGCCGCGCTCCTCGGGCAGGTAGCCGATCCGCCGGAGGTCGGCGGCGTGGCGCGAGCGGCCGAACAGGAGCACCTCGCCCGCATCGGGAGCGATGATGTCCATGATCATGCGGATCGTCGTGGTCTTGCCGGCGCCGTTGGGACCGAGGAGGCCGAAGATCACCCCGGGCGGCACCGCCAGCGAGAGCCCGTCCACGGCCGTGAAGTCGCCAAAGCTTTTTCTGACGTCGCGCAGCTCGAGAGAGGGAGTCATGGGTTGCCTCCGGACAGTCTATTGGAACCGGTCGTCCGCCCCTATACGTCCGGAGACGAAGGAAGTTTGGGCGCCGCGCGCCAGAGGCAGCCGGCACCCCGACGTGGAAGCCCTGCAACATTATGGCGCGCCCTGCGTATTCAGGGCGTCGCATGAAGGCGTAGTACGCTCTCGCACCACATCCAAACCCGCCAGGAGGTAAGACGATGATCCGCAAGACTTCCATCGGACTGCTCGCCGCCATGCTGGCCGCCGGCGCGGCAGGCGCGCTTTCGGCGCAGACGGCTGAAGAGCTGATCGAGAAGAACATCCAAGCCAAAGGGGGCCGGGAGAAGCTCAAGGCCGTGAAGACCGTGCGCGTCACCGGCAAGATGGTCGGGCAGATGGGCGAGTTCCCCGTCAGCATGGAGATGCTGCCGCCCGCGCACAAGGTCCGCTTCGACTTCGTGGTCCAGGGCATGACCGGCACCAGCGCTTACGACGGCCAGGGCGGCTGGCAAGTCATGCCGTTCCTGGGCAAGACCGACCCGGAGCCGATGTCGGCCGAAGACCTCAAGGAGGCCAAGGAGGAGGCCGACTTCCTGGGCCCGCTGTTCGATTACAAGGACAAGGGCAACCAGGTCGAGCTCCTGGGCAAGGGGGACCTCGAGGGCACGCCGGTCTACAAGCTGAAACTGACCGAGAAGAGCGGCGACGTCTCCACGATCTACCTCGATGCCGAGACCTACCTCGAGCTCAAGGAGGAGAGCTCCAAGACGATGCGCGGCCAGGTGGTCGAGCTCGAGAGGACCTTCGGCGACTACAAGAAAGTCGACGGTCTGACCTTCCCTTTCACCATGGAGACCAAGAGCAAGGGGCAGCAGGCCGCGCAGACCCTGTCGATCACCAAGCTGGAGCTCAACGTCGACGTGGCGGCATCGCGCTTCGACATGCCGAAGGTTCAGAAGAAGAAGGAAGAAACCGCGCCGCCGCCGAAGCCGAACTGACCCGCCTCGCCTTCGGCTGAAATACCAACCCTCTCTGCACGGAGAAGGACGACTCGATATGTCCTGGAAACGCAAGCACACACTCTGCCTGGCGGCCGCCGCCCTGGCGCTCGCCATTCAGGGCCTGCCGGCCGGCGCTCAGGCACAGCCGGAACAGGCGCGGACGCAAAAGGTGGAAAGCCCCGCGGACGCGCCAGCCTTCGACTCGAGCACGCTGGGCGGTCTCGAGGCGCGACCCATCGGCCCCGCCGCCACCGGCGGCCGCATCGCGGCGATCGACGCCGTGGCCGGCGACACCGTGACCATCTACGTTGGGGCAGCCGGCGGCGGCGTCTGGAGGTCCAAGGACGGGGGCGTCAGCTTCAAGCCGGTCTTCGACGACCATGTGCAGTCCATCGGCGCCATCGCGGTCGACCCGCGGGAGCCGAAGAACGTCTGGGTGGGGACCGGCGAGTCGTGGACCCGCAACAGCGTTTCGGTCGGCGACGGCGTCTACAAGAGCGGCGACGGCGGCGACACCTGGCAGCGCGTCGGGCTGGAGAGCTCGGAGCGCATCGCGCGCATCCAGGTCCATCCTGCCGACAGCGGCGCCGTCTGGGTATGCGCCACCGGGCACCTGTGGAACGGCAGCGAGGAGCGCGGCGTCTACAAGACCGCCGACGGCGGCAAGTCCTGGAAGCGGGTCCTCTACGTCGACGCCGACACCGGCTGCTCGGACCTGGCCGTCGATCCGCAGGACCCGCGCATCCTTTACGCCGGCATGTGGCAGTTCCGCCGTACTCCCTGGTCATTTCGCTCCGGCGGTCCGGGCAGCGGGCTATACAAGAGCAGCGACGGTGGCGAGACCTGGAAGCCGCTGCGCCAGGGGCTGCCGGCCGGCAACAAAGGGCGCATCGCGGTCGCCGTGGCGCCCTCGCGGCCGAGCGTCGTCTACGCCCTGGTCGAGAGCCGGAACACCGCTCTCTACCGCAGCGACGACACCGGCGAGACCTGGACCGAGGTCAACTCGTCGTTCAACATCCAGGCCCGGCCCTTCTACTTCGCGCGCCTGGTGGTCGATCCCACCGACTACAACCAGGTCTACAAGCCAGGGCTCCTGCTCACCGTCAGTACCGATGGCGGCAGGACCTTCAACTCCATGATGTCTAGCAAGGGGTTCGGGGCCGGCTTCCACGGCGACCTCCACGCGCTGTGGATCAACCCGAAGAATCCGGCCTACCAGCTGCTCGGCACCGACGGCGGCCTCTATGTCTCCACCGACCGCGCCCATACCTGGCGCTACGCCAAGGCGCTCCCGATCTCGCAGTTTTACGAAGTCAGCTACGACATGGCCTTTCCCTACAACGTCTACGGCGGCCTGCAGGACAACGGCACGTGGATGGGACCGTCACGGGGATCCTCCGGCATCAGGAACAAGGACTGGCGCAACATCGGCATCGGCGACGGGTTCTATGCCTGGAGCGACCCGGCCGACCCCGACCTCGCCTACGTGGAGTTCCAGGGAGGCGAGATATCGCGTGTGCGGGTGTCGAGCGGCGAGAGCCGGGACATCCGCCCGCAGCCGGGCAGGGGCGAGCCCGAGCTGCGCTTCAGCTGGAACACGCCCATCGCGCTGAGCCCCACGCAGCCGGGCACCATCTACGTCGGCAGCCAGTTCCTCTTCCGCTCCCGTGACCGCGGCGACACATGGCAGCGCATATCGCCCGACCTCACCACCAACGACCCGCACAAGCAGCAGCAAGGGAGCTCGGGCGGCCTGACCATCGACAACTCGAGCGCCGAGACCTACACCACCATCTACGCGATCGCCGAGTCGCCCAAGAACCCGCAGGTCGTCTGGGTGGGGACCGATGACGGCAACGTGCAGGTGACGCGCGACGGCGGTGGCCACTGGAGCAACCTGACGGGCAGCCTGCCGGGTCTGCCGCCGGGCGCCTGGGTGTCGAAGATCGAGGCCGGGCACTTCGATGAGGGGACCGCTTACGCCACCTTCGACAACCACCACATGGGCGACATGAAGACCTATGTGTACAAGACCGTGGACTACGGGAAGACCTGGAAATCGCTGGCCGGGGACCCGCAGGCCGGTTATGCCCACGTCATCCGCGAGGACCTGGAGAACCGCGACCTCCTCTTCCTCGGCACCGAGAGCGGGCTGTTCATCTCGCCCGACGGCGGCGCGCGGTGGGCGCGCTTCACCGGCAACTTCCCCAAGGTGGCGGTGCGCGACCTGGCCATCCACCCGCGCGAGTCCGACCTGATCATCGCCACCCATGGGCGGGGCATCTACGTCGTCGACGATCTCACGCCGCTGCGCAAGCTGACGCGCGAGATGCTCGCCCTGGACCTGGCGATGCTGCCTTCCCGGCCCGCGGTGATGGTGCTGCCCACCGCCAACCAGGAGTTCCCGGGCGACGACGAGTGGGTGGGCACCAGTCCGAGCGAGACCGCGACGGTCAGCTACTACATGAAGAAGCGCCACGTCGTCGGCGACCTGAAGGTGGAGGTCTACGACGCCAAGGGAGAGCTGATCACCTCACTGCCAGCCAGCAAGCGCCGCGGCATCAACCGCGTGGCGTGGCCGATGCGTCTGAAGCCGCCGCAACTGCCGCCCGGCAACTCGATCATCGAGCAGCCGTTCTCGTTCGTCGGGCCGCGCGTTCCGCCCGGCACCTACACGGTCAAGCTGGTCAAGGGGGACCAGACCTACGGCGGCGAGGTGCAGCTCGTTTCCGACCCGCGCTCGCACGCGACGGTGGAGGACCGGGCTTTGCAATACGAGACGGTGACCAGGCTGTACCGCATGCTGGCCGACCTGACCTACCTGGACGGCAAGGTGGTGGAAGCGCGCAACCAGGCCAGGGAGCGCTCCGCTGCCGGCAACTCGCGCCTGCGCGGCCTGCTCGAGAAGCTGGCCGGGGACCTCGACGCCTTGCATCAGACCCTGGTGGCGACCCACGAGGGCGGCTGGCTGTCGGGCGAGGAGGAGCTGCGCGAGAAGCTGGGCAAGCTCTATGGCGGGGTCAACGGCTACGAGGGACGTCCTTCACAGTCGCAGCTCGACCAGGTCGAGGTGCTGCAGGCGCGCCTGAGCCAGGCGAGCACGCGCTTCGACGTCATCGCCAGAAACGCGCTGGCCGAGGCCAACCGTGCGCTCGAGCGCGAAAAGGCCAGGCCGATCAAGGTGCCGAGCAGGCAGGAGTGGGACAAGAGGTAGCCCTTCCCAGGAGCCGGCCTCCGGGGGTGGGTGCGTGCACGCCCCGGGGGGTGGAGGCACGGCTCCTCCCACCCGCCCGGGGCTGGCGAGAAAAAACAAAAGCCGAGAACCCCTACCTGCAGAGGGTAGGTCCACGAGATCCCGATGTCTGGAGATCTTGAATGGAAACACCGCGAGGGGAGGCGTTGGGCACTCCTCCCGCGGGTGGATGGGTTCAGGGCGGGGGGCCGAGGGATGAGGGGGCGGCGCTAGGCTAGGCCTTGGCGGCGCTCTTCGGCGAGTTTGCGGAGGATTTTCTTGCGGGCCTGGATGGCTTTGCGCTTGCGCTTGACGGAGGGCTTCTCGAAGTGCTGCCGCTTGCGCAGCTCGGTAAGAATCCCCGACTTCTCGACCTTGCGCTTGAAGCGGCGGAGAGCGTTCTCGAAGCTCTCTTCCTCGCGCACGTGGACGACGGGCATCTCCTGGATCACCTCTCTTCTCTACTACAGGATTTCAAGGCGGGCTCCCAGCAGGGACACCGGGCAAGAATTCTCTCTCTCGCCGCATCCGAAGTCAAGGAGCACTGCCTACTTCCAGCCGTTTCGGAAGGTGGTGGGGCGGGAGCCGGTCGAGGCGAGCTTCCTGCTCCGGAGAGCAGGGACGATGAGGGAGACGGCAGGCGTAGGGGAAAGAGGGGCGGCTCCCTTCGGGAGGAGGGAGGACAAGGATGGGCAA
>DASZZM010000030.1:0-1738 GCA_035544895.1 Thermoanaerobaculia bacterium | reverse complement strand
GGTGCACGACAGATTTGTGACATGGGAGGGTGCTTCTAGGCGGCCGGGGGCTGGGCACGGCGCTCCCAGAAGTCATCGAGGCGACCGCTGAGCTTGGCGCAGCGCAGGGCGATGATGGCGTTGGCGCCGCGGGTGGTCCAGTGCATGCCGGAGCGTTTGAGCCGGGCACCGATGGCGGTCTTGCAGCCGGCTTCGAGGACCCCGCTGGAGGTGCACAATCCCCGGGCGTGGAAGTCGGGGTAGCGCATGCGCTGGCGATTGCGCTGGAAGTATTCGTAGTCCTTGCGCGCTGTCTCGCAGGTTGAGGCGTGGACGGCGAGGGCCTGGAGAACGGCGTCGAGCTGGCCTGCGTCGAGCTCAGCGTGACGTTCTTGTCCCCAGGTTTTACCCAATTGACTGTCGGATCCCCAGATGGCCTTACCGGCTTCGCTGAGGTGTTGCTTGGCGTGGAAGCGATCGACGATTTGCACGGCTCCTGGGAAGTGTTCGTCGGCGAGATTCCAGATCCAGAGGGCTCCATCTCCGAGCACCACCCGTCGGGATGCGCGCTGGAAGTTACGCCGCCGGGTTTCGCGCTGGACCCGGTTGGCAAACGGCGAGGGTCCAGGCTCGGTGTCGCGCAGCGCGGCGCTCTCGATGGCGGCGGAGTAGGTGACCGAGCCCGGGTCTCGCTGGGGGAGGCCCTTGTCGTCACGTCCTTCGGCGCTCCAGACACAACAGAGCTTGACTTCGCGGGTCTTGGCCGAACCGTCCGGCTGCTTGCCGGAGTGGCCCGCAAGTTCCGACGGGCGCAACGGGACGCCGGTGCCGTCGAGGCCCAGATAGAGGGTGGACGCCGAGGGGGTGGCCCTCTGGGGTAGTTCCACCACCACCCGCTCCTGGGCCGCGATCTCAGCTCCCAGCGCCTCGGCGGTGCGCTCGACCTGCTTGGGGGCAATCTCGACTCCCGCCAGCTCGCGCAACAGCTCGCTGCCCTCTTGGAAGCTGACCATGGCTCCGACGGTCGCCACCATGCGGGTCACCGCCGGAGACAGGGAGGTGGCAGCCAGGCCCAGGGTCTGATCGCGAGGAGAAAACCCACTCTGGCAGCAGGAGCAGTGGTAGTACGCCCGCTCCAAGGTCAGCTCGCCCAAGGCCGTGACAAACCGCTTCCGACGACGCCCCGCGTAGCGCGCCGTCTGGCCGCACAGACACCGAGCGGTCGCCCCACAAGCATCGCTGAGGTCGGCGTTGAAGCGGCTCTCGACGGCGCGAGCGGCGAGCTGCAGCGCGTGCTGCCGCAGCGCCGTCTCCAGGGTTCGGAAATCGAGATCGGCGACCGCGCCTGGTCCTACGAAGGTCTCGATTTCGGCGGCGATCTCCGTTTCGAGCTGTGTTTGGAGCCCCCTTTTTCGGCCTCCTCCGTCGGCTCGATTTCCCCACCGCGCAGCTCGCTGTCGGCCCACTGTTCGCACACCTCCCACAAGGCTTCGATGTCGTTGCGGAAGGCATGACCGGCTTCGATCTGCCGGCGCACCAACGCAGCCTGCTCTGGGGTCAGGAATCTCGAGTGCGTGCGCCCCCCGATCTTACGGGTCCAGCTGAAGTAAGGCCCGTGTCGGGCCTCGGCACGCTCCGCGCAGGGGCAGCCCGGTTTGCTGCACTTCACATAGCGCTCCGACAGCGAACCGCGACGCATCGGCCTGGGCTGGGCGATCCGGTCGCTGATCTGACGGGCACGGCTGGTGGCATCTGAGGT
>DASZZM010000029.1:0-42781 GCA_035544895.1 Thermoanaerobaculia bacterium | reverse complement strand
GGCGGAGGTGGTGCTGTCGCGCGGGGAGGGGGGAAGATGGGCGATGGCGATCCATGGGGGGGCGGGGACGATTCCGAAGAGCATGCCGGAGGAGAGGAAGCAGGCGTATGTGCGCTCGATGCGGGCGGCGCTGGAGGTGGGGCGGGGGGTGCTGGCGGGCGGGGGGAGGAGCATCGATGCGGTGGAGAAGGTGGTGCGGTTCTTCGAGGACGACTCGCTGTTCAATGCGGGGAAGGGCGCGGTGTTCGATCACGAGGGGGGGCACGAGCTCGACGCGGCGATCATGGATGGGAGCGATCTGTCGTGCGGAGCGGTGGCGGGAGTGCGGACGGTGAAGAACCCGATTTCGCTGGCGCGGCTGGTCAAGGAGCGGACCAGGCACGTGCTGCTGGTGGGGGAGGGGGCGGACAGGTTCGCGGCCGAGATGGGAGTGGAGCGGGTGGGCCAGGACTATTTCTTCACCCAGTACAGGTATGACCAGTGGCAGGAGGAGCTCGAGAAGGAGCGGCAGGGATCTGATCGGAAGCGCCGGGTCCCTAGCCGGCACCAGCCGCCGCCGCACAGGCAGCATGGCACGGTCGGGGCGGTGGCGCTCGACAGCCATGGCAATCTGGCGGCGGCGACGTCGACCGGCGGCACGACCAACAAGCGCTTCGGCCGGGTCGGCGATTCGCCGATCGTCGGCGCCGGCACCTACGCCAACAACCGCACGTGCGCGGTGTCGGGGACCGGCGCGGGCGAGGAGTTCATCCGGCACGCGGTGGCCCACGACATCTCGGCGCTGGTCGAATACGGCGGAGCGAGCCTGCAGCAGGCCGCCGAGCGGGTGGTCAACGGCAAGCTGCGCAAGGGCGACGGCGGAGTGATCGCCGTCGGACGCGACGGCGCGATCGCGATGGTCTTCAACTCGGAGGGCATGTACCGCGGCGCGGCCGATTCTTCGGGTCGCTTCGAGGTCAAGATCTGGGAGTAGTTGCTAGGCTCGATCCGCGCGCGGCCCGGCGGGTCTCGATACCCCGCAGGTAGGCGCCGATCCTCTCGGTGCGTTCCGGCGACAGGCGGGGCTCGCGCATGCGGGCTTGCAGGGCCTTGACGGCGCGCCGCGGGTCGGGCTGGTGATAGATGGCCGAGGAGGCGACCACGATGTCGGCGCCGGCCGCCACGATCGTCGCGACGTTGTCTTTCTTGACGCCTCCGTCGACCTCGATCAGGGTGGCCACCGCCCGGTCGTCGATGGTCTGACGCAGCTTCTCGATCTTGCGAAGCGTCTCGGGAATGAACTGCTGGCCGGAGAACCCGGGCAAGATGGCCATCAGCGTGACCACATCGACATAGGGCAGGACGTACTCCAGCCGTTCGGGCGGCGTCTCGGTGTTCATCGCCAGCCCCACGCCCAACCCCCGGTCGCTGGCCATGCGCATCGTCGCTTGCAAGCGTTGCGCGGCTTCGACGTGAAACAGCACGAAATCCATGTCGAGGTCGGCCATGACTCCGATCCAGTCCTGTGGCCGCGACACCATCAGGTGGACCTCGATCGGCAGAGCGGTCACCGCCCGCGCCCGCTTGGCCACCTCCTCGCCGAACGAGATGGTGGGCGTGAAGTGGCCGTCGGCCACGTCGAGCTGGAGAAGGTCGGCGCCGCCCTCGTCCGCCACCTGGATCGCCTTGCCGAGCTCGAGAAGATCCCCTCCCAGGATCGAGGCCGACAGCAAGGCCCCGGCGCCCGTCGCCGCCTCCGCCTTGCCCGCGCCACCCGCGCTCTCTGCTTCCCCTGTTTTAGACCCTGCCACGGTTCGCTCCTCCTTTCAGGTCCTGGGCCGGAGGTGCTCGGCGCGCTCGAGGGCGAGGATGGGGGTGGTGAGGGCGCCGAAGAGCGGATCGCCGCAGGCCACGGCAACCGGCTCGCGGCCCACGCCCAGCACCCGGGACAGGGCGGACGGCACGCTGTCTTCCCAGACCAGGTCGGGGAGGGCCGCGCCGAGCGCGCCGCTGCCCGCGCGGTCGATGCGCCGCACGCCCCGCAGCACGGCGCGGAAGCGCAGAGCGCGCGGATCGAAGCATTCGATCGGGTCCAGGGCCCCCGCCCACACCCCGCCCGCGGCTTCGCGCAGCAGCTCCTCGTCCGGCCGCTCGCCGGGGAGCAGGAACAGGTTGCTGGCCAGCGAGTCGTCGGCGGCGATGCGGTGCGGAGTCGCGGGGCGTCCGATCTCGCCGGCGAGCCGCGAGTCGACGGCCGGGGTGAGCACGACGCCGCGGCTGATGAGGTCGACCGGGCGCTTGGACCAGCCCGCCAGGTCGAAGGCGAACGGCAGCCCGCGCGGGTCGCTCGCGTCGTCGCGCAAGTTGATCGCCGAGTGAAAGACCTGGTCGCCCAGGTTGTCGCGCAGCAGCGAAGTGCCGTCGAGGAAGGACTTCGCCGACAGGGCGAGGCGGTTGAGCATCTCGAGCAGGACCGCGGCGCCTTCCTGCGCGAGCACCAGCGCCACGGGGCCTTCCATGACCCCCGCCATGAGCTCCGGGCTTTCCGGCGTCTCCCGGCGCGCCCGCTCCATAACCAGCGGGGCGTCGAGCGCGTCGAGCCTCCGGGCCACGGCGGCGGCGCGCCCGCCGCGCGGACCGGAGCCGCAGGCGGCCTCGAGGGTGACCGCCGTGACCCGGGCGGCGCGCCGCAGCCCGGCGCTGTTGGCGATCACCACCGTCCCCGCGGCCCAACCCAGCCGCACACGCTCATCAGCCCTGGCGCCGCGATCTTCGCCGCGGGCCAGCCGTTCGGCGGCCGCGCGGCCGGCTTCCGGGGTCATCTCCGCCAGCTCGGGATCGAAGAGCTCCGCCGGCAAGGGCTCCGCATGCTCCGGGAGCCGATCGGCGCGCGCCGCCGCCTGCGGCGCGAGCTCGGCAGCCGTGGAGGATGCCAGGGGGGTCGCCATGGGCTCGGCAGAGCTCGCCGGGGCGAGCCTCGCCTGGGCCAGCGCCTCGCGCACCGCGATTTCGAGGTCGGAGAGCTCGTCGCCGCCCGTGCAGTGCATTCCCGTCCGCCCGGACTCGCGGATCCGCACGAGGACGCTGCGGTCGCGCCGCAGTGCCGGGTCGTGGGGCTCGCGGGACAGCTCGCGACGAGGCCGGCGGTGTCCTCCGGGATCTCCGGAGCCAGCGGAGCCAGCGGAGCCAGCGAAGCCAGCGGGGCCGGCGGAGCCGGCCGCGCCGCCGCCCGCCTGGCCGCGCCGGGCCTCGATCCACACGATCTCGGTGGCATCTGCCGGCGAGATCGCGAGCATGCGCTCGGCGATTTCCAGCATGTCCTCGCTCGGCATCAGGGCGGCGGCCGCCATGGCGCCGGCAGTGTAGCAGGGCTCGAATGGCTTGTCCTTTGCACTTAGGGGCGGCAGAATGGGCGGGCGCGATCGAGGTAAGTTGAAATGATTTCAAGGCTTTCGCCCGTGCTCCTGTTGACCATGGCACTTCTCGCCGGGCTGCCGCCACCCTCCCCTGCAGAGGACAAGGCCGACCTCATTCTGAGGCACGGCGTGTTCTATCCCGTGCAGCCGCCGCCCGCGGTCGCGGGAAGCCTGGCGGTGCGCGGCGGCCGCATCGTCTATCTGGGAGACGACGGCGGCGCCGAGGCCTGGCGCGGCAAGGCGACCCGGGTGATCGACCTCGCCGGCCGGGCGGTCGTTCCCGGGCTGATCGATGCGCACTCTCATCTCCTTGGGCTCGGTGCCGCCCTCGGGGAGATCGACCTGCGCGGCGCGGCGTCGTTCGACGAAGCGGTGCGGCGGGTGCGCGAGGCGGCCTCGCACTCTTCCGCCGGCGGCTGGCTGCGCGGCCGCGGCTGGGACCAGAATCTCTGGCCGGGCAAAGCCTTTCCGGGCCACCAGCCACTGTCGCGGGCAGTGCCCGACCACCCGGTGTGGCTGACCCGGGTCGACGGCCACGCGGCACTGCTCAACGCGCGGGCGATGACGGTCCTCGGCATCGACGCCGGCACCAAGGACCCGGCGGGCGGCCGCCTGCTGCGCGATGCGGCGGGGCAGCCGACAGGGGTGCTCGTCGATCGCGCCATGGAGCTCGCCGCCGGGCGGATTCCGCCACCGACGCCCGCCGAGCTGCAGAGCCGGCTGCTCGCCGCCGCGCGGCACTGCCTCGAGCGCGGACTCACCACGGTGACCGACATGGGCGTGGGCGAGTCCGCCTATGCCGCCTACTCGGAGCTGCGCCGCGCCGGCCGGCTGCCGCTGCGCGTGGCGCTCTTCCTGAGCGACGAGGAGGCGCTGCTCGCCCGCTGGTTTGCGCGCGGCGCGGAGATCGATCCCAAGGCGCGGCTGCAGGTGCGCGGCGTCAAGATGTACGCCGACGGCGCCCTGGGCAGCCGCGGCGCCGCGCTGCTCGAACCCTACAGCGACGATCCCGGCAACCTCGGCCTGCTCGTCACCGCGGGCGCGCATCTGGAGGAGGTGGCCAGGCGGGCCGCGAGCCACGGTTTCCAGGTGGCCATCCACGCCATCGGCGACCGCGGCGGCCTGCTCGCCCTCGACGCCATGGAGCGGGCGCTCGGCGGGCCGCACCCCGAGCTGCGCTTCCGGCTCGAGCACGCCCAGGTGCTGCGCGTCCAGGACATCGAGCGCATGGCGCGGCTGGGTATCATCGCCTCGATGCAGCCCACCCACGCCACCTCGGACATGCCCTGGGCCCAAGACCGCCTGGGCGAGGCGCGGCTCGAGCGTGCCTACGCCTGGCGCAAAGTGCTCGCGGCCGGCGGTCGGCTGGCGCTGGGCAGCGACTTCCCCGTCGAGTCGGCCGACCCGCGGCTCGGGCTCTATGCCGCCGTCACCCGCCAGGACCTGGACGGTCAGCCGCCGGGAGGATGGCTGCCGGGCGAGCGGCTGACCCGCGAGGAGGCGCTGCGCGGCTTCACTCTGGACGCGGCATGGTCGGTCTTCCTGGAGTCCGAGGTTGGCTCGCTCACCCCAGGCAAGCGAGCGGACCTGGTGGTCTTCGCGCGCGATCCGCAGCGCGCCCCGGAGCGGGAGATCCCGCGCGCCGAGATCGACCTGACCCTGGTCGACGGCCAGGTGGCCTGGCAGCGGCAGCAGCCCCATGCGGGGACGACGGGGACGGGAGGTTGAGCGCCGTGAGCGGCCGTCCCGCCCCAGCCGCCGTCGTCGCCGTCCTTGCGGTCTTCTGGGGCGGCAGCATCTCCGCCGCGGACCCCTACGCCGCGGCGCGCCGCTCCATGGTCAACGACCAGCTGCGCCAGCGTGGCATTCACCAGCCGGAAGTGCTGGCCGCGATGTCGCAGGTGCCGCGCCACCTGTTCTTGCCGGAGAGGATGCGCGGCGAAGCCTACGCGGACAAGCCACTCCCGCTCGGGCAGAGCCGCACGATCTACCAGCCCTACGTGGTTGCCCTGATGACGTCGCTGCTCGATCTCAAGCGCGGCGACAGAGTTCTCGAAGTCGGCACCGGGACGGGCTACCATGCGGCGGTGCTGTCGCGTATCGCGCAGCGGGTCTATTCGATCGAGATCGACCCGGCGGTCGCCAGCCAGGCGGGCAAGGCGCTCGCGGTCATGGGCTACCACAACGTCGAGGTCGTGGCGGGGGATGGATACCGCGGCCTGCCCGACAAGGCGCCGTTCGACGCCATCCTGCTGTCCGCCGCGCCGCCGCACATTCCCCAGCCGCTGATCGACCAGCTGCGGGTCGGCGGCAAGATGGTCGTGCCGGTGGGCGGGGTCATCCAGGACCTGCTGGTCATCACCAAGACCAAGGACGGGATCGAGAAGCGGCAGGTCATTCCCGTCCGGGTGTCGCCGATGACCGGTCAGGCGCAGAATGGGCAATAGCGGCCGCCGCGCGCCCTGGCTTTGGCGGGTGCTGCTGGCGGCGGCGCTGGCGGGAGGAATCGCGGGCTCAATGACGGCCTGGGGAGGGGTGGACGACCACCCGCGCGAGCGCCGCGCGCGCTCCGCCATGGTCGAGGAACAGATCCGGCGCCGCGGCGTGCGCGAGCCGGCGGTCCTGGCCGCCATGGAGCGCGTGCCGCGCCACCTCTTCGTGCCCGCCGCCGAGAGGGCGCAGGCCTACGAGGACCATCCCCTGCCCATCGGCTTCGGCCAGACCATCTCGCAGCCCTACGTGGTGGCGCTGATGACCTCGCTCGCCGGCGTGGGGCCGCGGTCGCGGGTGCTGGAGATCGGCACCGGATCGGGCTACCAGGCCGCCGTGCTCTCCCGGCTCGCCGGCTCGGTCTACAGCGTCGAGATCGTCGAGCCGCTCGGCGAGCGGGCGCGCCAGATCCTCTCCAGCCTGGGCTACGACAACGTCCACGTGCGCATCGCCGACGGCTACCGCGGCTGGCCGGAAGAAGCGCCGTTCGATGCCATCGTGCTCACCGCGGCGCCGGCGGCTGTCCCCCAGCCCTTGCTCGACCAGCTCAAAGTGGGCGGCAAGATGGTGCTGCCCCTGGGCGGCTACGACCAGGACCTGCTGGTGCTCACCAAGCGCGCCGACGGCGGCGTCGATCGGACCAGCGTCATTCCGGTTCGCTTCGTGCCCATGACCGGCGAGGCGCAGCGAGACCAGCCTTGAGAGAGGCGCCGGGCGCGGGGGATCTCGGCGAGGACGGCGCAACCGTCCTCGGGCTCGACAACATCGGGCTTCGGCTACCCATCGCCGGTGCCGGCAGCCGCACCCTCGCCGCCTTCGTCGACTACCTCTGCATCGGCCTCGGGATGCTGCTCTGGATACTGCTCGTGCTGGTGGTCTTCTCGTGGACGAGTCCGGCCTTGCGGGTAGCCCTGCTGATCTGCGGCTGGTTCTTGCTCGAATGGGGTTACTTCGCCGGTTTCGAGATCGCCAGCGGCGGCCATACCCTGGGCAAGCGCGCTCTGCGCCTGCACGTGGTGAGCGCGGAGGGCGGGGAGGCCGGCTCCGGCGCGCTGCTCATCCGCAACCTGGTGCGCCTCTTCGACGTCCTGGTCGGCGTGCCCCTGATGGCTTTCGACCCGCTGGCGCGCCGCCTGGGCGATCGCCTGGCGGGCACGCTGGTGATCCACCAGGACCGTCCCTGGCAGCCGGTCGTCCTCGGCCGCACGCCGCCGGGTTGGGGGCCGCGTGAGGTTGCCGCCGCCGAAGCCCTGCTGGCCCGGGCCGGCGAGCTGGCGGACCCCGGCGCGGGCCAGGACCTGGCGCGCCGCCTGCTCGCGCGGGTGGAGCGCGATGCGCCCGGTTTCGTCGCTGGGCTCGACTTCCGCGATCCGCTGCGCGCCCTGCGCCTGGCGCTCGAAGTTCCGCCCGCCGCGCGGGAGATTTGAATGGATTACGCGCGTTTCGTGCGCCTGCGCCGGCCGATCTGGCAGTCTTTCGAGCGGCGGCTGGCGATCTCGCGCCGCATGCCGCGCGGGCTCGCCTACGATGACCTCCAGGAGCTGGCCCTCGAATACCGCCAGGTGCTGCACGACCATGCGCTTGCCGCCGCGCGTTATCCGGGCACCGGCGCGGCCCGGCAGCTCGCGGCTCTCGCGCTCGCCGGCACCCATCGGCTGACCCGCGGCGCCGAGCGGGTCGGCGCGCGCGACCTGGTGACGCATGCCTTTCCGCGCGCCTTCCGCCGCCAGCTCCCGGCCCTCGCGCTCGCCGCCGGGCTGTTCGCGCTGGCCGCCTTCTGCGGGCTGGTGGTGGCGGCGCTCCAGCCGGCGCTCGGCACCATGTTGCTGGGGCCCAAGGCGGTCGAGGAGCTGGCCCAGGGGCGTCTGTGGACCCAGGCCCTGACCACGACGGTGCCGCCCGTGGTCTCGTCGTCCGGGATCGCCACCAACAACCTCAGCGTGGCCCTGGTGGCGTGGAGCGGCGGCGTGCTCGGCGGGATCGTCCCTCTCTACATCATCCTGCTCAACGGCGCGATGCTCGGCGCGCTGGCGAGCGTGACCTTGCATTACTCGATGGCCGGCGCACTGCTGGAGTTCATCGCCGCCCACGGTCCGCTCGAGATCACCCTGACCCTGGTGGCGTCGGCCTGCGGCCTGAGCCTCGGCCGCGCGCTGGTCGCCGCCGGCGACCGGCCGCGCGGGCTCGCGCTGCGCGAAGCGGCGCGGGACGCCCTGGTGGTGCTGGTCTGCTCCCTCCCCTGGTTCGTGGTGCTGGCCCTGGTCGAGACCCTGGTCTCGCCCTCGCCGAGCCTGCCGGTATGGTTGAAGCTGTTGCTGGGCTGCGCTCTCTTGCTGCTCTATCTCGCCCTCGCCCTGCGCCCGCCTCTGCCGCTCCGGCAGGAGATGCGGGCAGACGGCCTGGCGCCCCTTCGCGTCGAAGCCGCCGACTAGACTTGCCGGCGGTTTAGCAACTTTCGGCCTCGCGGCATACGATCTGTTCATGACGGCCCTGATCGAGCGCGGCTCCGGCGCGCCCGCCGCCGCCGCAGCGCCCGGCCCGCTGCCCTTCGCGGTGCTGCTCGACGAGGCGGTGCGCTGGGCGCGCCGGAATTTCCGGGTCGTCTTCCCGAGCGTGGCGCTGCCGATTGCTCTCGCCACGTCGGCGTTTGCCGTGCTGCAGGCGGTGTGGTTCGATCCCGCGGCCATGGCGAGCGCCGACCCCTTCACCGCCCTGGGCCGCACCTGCTGGATCGTGCTGGCGACCCTGCCTCTGGCAGCGGCGGCGGCGATCGCCTACTGCGCGATGGGCGCGGCGGCCGTCGAGGCGGTCGCGGGACGCGGTGTCGCGATGCGGCGCGCCTGGCGCTTCGCGCTCCGCCCCGCCGTTCTCGGCACGTGGCTCCTGGTCATGCTCTGCTACATCGCCGCCCTGGGCTGCTGCGTGCTGCCCGCCCTTTACGTCATCCCGCTCCTCTCTCTCGCCTTCCCCGCGATGGTGGACGAGGGCGTGTTCGGCATGAAGGCGCTGCGCCGCAGCGCCGAGCTGACCCGGCACAACCCGCGCCGCGCCTGGCAAAGCAGTCCGATCGTCAGGCTGCTGGCGCTGATCGTGGTCGGCGTCCTGCTCTCGTATCTGGTGAGGCTGGTCTTCATCTTGCCCCTGTCGATCGCGCAGATGATCGGCATGGCCCGGGCGATGTCGACGGGAGGGGACCCGCAACAGGCCCTGGCTGGCTGGCTGTGGCTGCAGGTTCCGGCGTCCTTCCTCAGCTCGCTGGGCGGCAGCGCGGTGGGGTTGTACATGAGCTTCGCCATCGCCCTGTTCTTTTTCGACGCGCGGGGCCGCCGTGAAGGCACCGACCTCCGCCAGGCCATCGAGGCGATTGCGGGGCCGCTCGAGCAGCTCCCGCCCGCGCCGCCGCGCTATCCTCCTTCGCCGCCCGAGCCGCGGCCCGCCGCCGCGCCGGGGCCCGCGGCGCAAGCTCCGGCGGAGGTTGCCGCTCCGCCGCCAGGCGAGCCCCGGCCATGACCGCCGCGCTGGCCGGCGCCGACCGCGCCCTGCTGGCGCGCGTGCTCGAGCAGAGCCGCGTGGCGAGGACCCCCCGGCCGCCGGCGGCCTCCTATACGCGCGATCTGGCCGCCTGGGTCATGCGGCGTCTCACCGACTGGATGGGCGGCAGGCAATGGCCGAGCCTGCCGCGCTGGGTGGTCATCACTTTCGCCGTGGTGGTCGTCGCGGTCGTCCTCGGCCTCCTTGCCCGTACGCTGTGGTCCTGGCTCGCGGCCCGCCGGCGCGCCGCCGCGGCCGACCCCGGCTCCGCCGGCCCGGCCCCGGCAGACGGCGCGGGTCTGGCGGCGGCGGCTGCCGCCGCGCGAGCCTGGGATGCGGCGGCCTGGAGGGCCGAGCTCGATCGCCTGCTCGCCGAGGAACGGATCGCCGAGGCGCTGGAGGCCGCGTGGTGGTGGCTGGCCCGCGCCGTGGCCGGGGCGGGCGCCGCGCCCACCTGGACGGGGCGCGACCTGGTCCGCTGGGCCCGCCGCGACGATCTGCGCGAGCCGGTCGCCCAGCTCGATGTCTTCGCCTACGGGCCGCGGCGCCCGCCCGCCGCGGCGCTGCGCCAGCTGGTTGGCCGTCTGGAGGCGCTGGTCGCGTGAGCGAGCCGGGCGCCAGCCGCGCCGGTCCGCCGGGCAGGGACCCGGCGCCTGCGATCAGACCGCCGGGTAGGGCACCGGCGCCTCCAATCAAACCGGGCTGGGACCCGTCCCTGCGCGATGCACTCCTCGCCACTGCCGGCGTCCTGGCGCTGCTGGTGGCCGTCGTGGCGCTGGCCGCCGCCCGGCCTCCCGGGTCCGGCGCGAGCGTCCTGTCGCGCGGGCCGGAGGGCTGGCTGGCGGCCCGGCGCTACCTCGAGGCGCGCGGAGCTCACGTCGATCTGCTCTCCGTGCCCCTCGACCGCTGGCTGGATGAGAGACCGCGGGAAGGCGTGCTGGTCATCAGCTTCCCCTGGCAGGCGGCTCCCTCTGCCGATCTTTCCGAGCAGCTCGATCTCTTCCTGCACCGCCGCGGCGACCTGATCCTCGCCTACCCGGCGGGCGAGCTGGGTCTCGCCGAGCAGAGGCTGCTCGACCTCGACTGGCAAGAGGTGCGTTCGCCGCCCCTGGCGCCCTGGAAGCGGAGCGCCTTCCGGCGCGAGGAGTGGGAGCTGCGTCCGGCGGGTCGGCCGGCGGGCCGTCCGGCGGGGACGGCGCTGCCGCTGCGGGTCTGGGCGCCGCGCTTCTTGCCGGTCTTGCCGCGCGGAGTCGAGACCCTGTTCGCCGCACCGTCGGGCAAGCCGGCCGTGGCTGTCCAGCGACGCCATCGCGGGCGCGTCGCGCTGCTGCCGGCCGACGTGTTCGCCAACTCCCGGCTGGGCCAGGCCGGCAACGCCGACCTGCTGGAGGCGCTGCTCCAGCGCTTCGGGCGGAGGTGGACCTTCGACGAGTATCATCATGGCTTCGCCGCGGCGAGCGCACCGGCGGGCGCGGCGGCCGGCCCGGTGGTGGACCTGCTGCTGGCGCACCTTGCGGTCCTCTATCTGCTGGCCATCCTCGCCCTGGCGCGGCGGCAGGGGCCGGCATGGAGCGAGCCCCCGGTGGTGACCGGCTCGGCAGGGGCCTTTCTGCTCGGCCTCGGCGCGCTCCATCACCGGCTCGGCCATCACCGCGAGGCGGCCGCGCGCCTGCTGCGCCGCGTCCACGACCTCGACCGCGGCCTGGAGCTGCCCGCGGGCTATGAGCGCCTGGCGGTCGACGCCGGCCCCGCCGAGCTCGTCGAGCTGGCGCGCGGCGTCGCCCGGCGCCGGCGCGGCCGGCCGCCCGGCGGCACAGGAGAGAGACGATGAGCGTTCCTTCCGAGAGCTTCCCGGCAACCGCCGCCGCGACCGCGCCGGAGGTGCCGACCGCGCGGCTGATTGAGGCCGCGGCGCGCGTCGCCGCCAGCCTGGAAGACCTGGTGCTGGGCCAGCGTGCCGCGATCGACACCCTGCTCGCGGCCTACATCGCGGGCGGGCACGCGCTGGTCCAAGGCCTTCCCGGGCTGGGCAAGACCCGGCTCGCCCGCTCCTTTGCCGGCTGCCTCGGCCTGCGCTTCAGCCGCGTGCAGTTCACCCCCGATCTGATGCCCACCGACGTGGTTGGCGCCAACGTCTTCGACGCCGCCTCCACGACCTTCCGGCTGCTCCGCGGCCCGGTTTTCTCGGAAGTGCTGATGGCCGACGAGATCAATCGCACGCCGCCCAAGACCCAGGCGGCGCTGCTCGAGGCGATGCAGGAGTGCCAGGTCACCATCGACGGCGTCACCCACCCTCTCGCCCCCGGCTTCTTCGTCGTCGCCACCCAGAACCCGATCGAGCTCGAAGGCGTCTACCCTCTGCCCGAGGCGCAGCTCGACCGCTTCATGGTGCGCATCGAGATGGGGCTGCCGTCGCGCGAGGCCGAGCTCGACCTCTACCGCCGGGCGGCCGCCGGGGAGCTCGCCGAAGGGCCGGCGGCGGCCGCCGTGGCGCCCGGCGAGGCGCTCGCCCTGCGTGGCGCCGCACGGCGCGTGCACGCCGCCCCGGCCCTGCTCGACTACCTGGCGCGTCTCGCCACCGCTGCCCGCGGCTCGCCGCACGTCGACCTCGGGGTGAGCCCGCGCGCCGCGCTCGCCCTGCTCGACACCGCGCGGGCTGCGGCCCTGCTCGAGGGGCGTGAGTTCGTCATACCGGACGACTTCAAGCGTCTCCTCGTGCCCTGCTGGGCGCACCGTCTGATCCTCACCCCCGAGGCCGAGCTCGAAGGGCACTCGCCGCGCCGCATTCTCGAAGAAGTGGCGGCGGCGGAGCCGGTTCCGCACTAGCCTCCAACGCACTACGATGTGGCGGTGGTGGACTACTCAAAGCATCTATTGGATCTCCCCCCGCAACCCCTCGATCCCCTTCCCACCCCTCCGGGGGGGAAGGGGACGCCCCCGCCCTCTCGCGGCAGGACCTTCGTCTTAATGGGACGCTAGCCCGTCCCGCGCGCGATGCCGGCCGCCCGCTGCTTCCAGGTGCTGGGCCTGGTCACGGTGCTGCTGGTCGGGGCGTTCCTGGAGCCCCGCCTGGCCGCCGCCGCGCTGCTCCTCGACGGGCTGGTGCTAGTGGCGTTCCTGGCCGATCTTCGCCGCGCCTCCCGCGCGCGGGTCGCCGCCGCCCGGCGCTGGCCGGTGCTGCTGGTGCAGGGAGCGGCGGCCGAGGTGGAGGTGGAGATCGCGGCCGCCGCCCCCGGCCCGCTGGTCTTGCGTCTGCGCGAAGGCCTGCACCCCGGGCTGGCCGCCAGCCCGCTGCGCCACCAGATGGTCCTCCGCGGCCCCGGTGAAGGCCGTTGGCGCTACGAGCTGCTGCCGCGCCGCCGCGGCGAGCACCGCGCCGGGCCGCTCACCGCGCGCATCCTCGGACCGTGGGGCCTGGCCTGGGCGCAGCGCGACCTGCTCGCCGCCGCGCCGGTGCGCGTCTATCCGCGGGTCCGCTGGGAAGGGCGGGTGGGCCAGCTCTTGATTCTGGCCCAGCGCCAGCGCCTGGGCCAGGTGGCTCTGCGCGTCCATGGAATGGGGACCGAGCCATATGCCCTGCGCGAGTACCTGCCGGGCGATCCGCTCGCCAAGATCCACTGGAAGGCCACCGCCCGCCATGGCCGGCTGGTGAGCCGCGAAGACACCTGGGAACGCGGCGCCCGGCTGGTCATCCTGCTCGACTGCGCCCGCGCCATGGCTTCTCTGGACGGCACCCAGAGCAAGCTCGACTACGCGCTGGCGGCGGCCCTTGCTCTCACCCGGGTGGCGGCGGCGCGCGGCGACCAGGTGACGGTGCTCGCCTTCTCCGACCGCATCGACCGCACCGTGCGCGTGCGGTCGGGCGTGCGCTTCGCCCGCCTCGCCTACTCCGCCCTGTTCGATCTCGAGGCTCGCCTGACCGAGCCGGCCTATGACCTGGCGGTCGAGGCGGTCTCCGGCATCGAGCCGCGGCGCGCCACGGCGATCTTCTTCACCTCGGTGGTGGACCTCGCCTCGGCCGAGCTGCTGTGCGACTCGCTCCTGCGCCTGGGAAAGCGCCACCGCTCCGTGCTGGTCAACCTGCTCGACCCCGAGCTGCGCCGCTTCGCCGTCATGGAGCCGTCGACCCCCGCCGAGGCCTTCGCCCAGGTGGCGAGCCTCGAGCTCGAGCTGGCCAACCGCCGCCTTGCCGCCCACCTGCGCCGCGGCGGCATCCGCGTCGTCAGCAGCTCCGCCGACAGCCTGGCCCTCGACGCGCTCGACGCCTACCTGTCGTTTTACCGGACCCCCCTGCCGGCATCATGGCGGTGAGCGGCGAGCGGTCGGGCCCGTCTCAGGAAGAGGATGGCGCGCCCGGCTCCGCGCGTCAGGCGCCGTGAGCCGCCGGCGCTGAAGCAGGTCTCAGCTTGTCGAGGATTTCGGCGATGTCAGCCTTGCACCAGGCGCGAGAAGGCCGCGAATACCGCGCCGAGCGGAATCTGGACGAAGCCGAGGCTGATCTTGGTGTCGGGAGTGGCGACTCCCTGCAGGAGATCTCCGGGGTCCCGGACGCTCGGACTCAGTTTTACGGGGTCCGCCAAGGGCGCGCTCCAGGCCTCGTCGAGGACCTTGTACATGGCCGCGATGGCGGCCAGCTCCGCACGCAGGCGGGACGCGAGGCCGTCGACCAGCATCTTCTGCGCCGGCTCACCGGTGTAGTCAGAGAAGCCGAGGATCACGAGGCTCTTGCGTGCCCGGAAGGTGTGGAAGAGCAGACTGAGTATGGTCAAGAAGGCGAGTGCCTTGAGGAGCCCGACGAGTCCCTGGGTGAGGTCCAGTTTTTCCCAGAACGGGTGCTCCCGTTGCAGCTCGAGATAGAAAAACGCCCCGATTCCGATCGCCAAGGCCGCGACGGTGAGGCCCCGGCGCAGCGCGCCTATGAGCCGGGCGCTCTGCCACGCGAGAGAACGGAAGGTAACGCTGTGCCAGGGAGGGAAGGCAGGCCGGAACAGCAGGCCGGCGAGCCCGCCGAGCAGCGAGCCCGCCGAGCAGCAAGCCGGGGAGGAGCCAGAGGTAGAGAGGCCGCGGCTGTGGCGCGAGGCCGAATGCCGGGGCCCAACGCGGCCACCCGAGCAGGGCGAGCGCGAAGAGCGCAAGCGGCACGCCGGCGAGCCAGTCGAAGAGCCCGAACCGGCACGCGCTCACGCGCTGGGCGCGAATCCTCCACGGCTCGGCTGCCATACCTGTCGTTCAAGTATATGCCTGACCGTGTGGATTTCGAATCGGTGGTACTCTTTGGTCTCTCGTCTCCAGGGCAGCGCAGCGCGCGGGCAAGTAGTGGAGGCGCGGAGGAAGGCTCAGCGATGGCCGATGACGTCGAGGCGAGGGTGTGGGAGGCCCTCAAGGGGGTCAAGTTCCCGGGAATGAGCCGGGACGTGGTGTCGTTCGGGTTCGTGCAGCAGGTGAGGGCCGAGGGGGGAGTGGTGGCCGTCGACCTGCAGATGGCGACGCACAACCCGGCGGCGGGAGAGAAAGTCAAAGGAGAGGTCGAGCGCGCCCTCCGCGCGCTGCCCGAAGTGCGGGAAGTGAAGGTCAACCTCAATGTCACCAAACCGCCGGGCCGCGAGGAGCCGGCGCAGCACGCGGTGGCACAGGATACTCGGTTGGTCCCGGGCGTGCGGCACTTGATCGCGGTGGCGAGCGGCAAGGGCGGCGTCGGCAAGTCGACGGTGGCGGCCAACCTGGCGATCTGCCTGGGGCAGCTCGGCTACCGCACCGGCCTCCTCGACTCCGACATCTATGGTCCCTCCGTACCCATGATGCTCGGTATCCAGGACAAGCCGCGGCTCGACGGTAACCGCATCATCCCGTTCGAAAAGTTCGGCATCCGCTTGATGTCGCTCGGCTTCATCCTGGAGACCGACACTCCGGTCATCTGGCGCGGCCCGATGGTGACGCGGGCCATCGAGCAGATGCTGGGCGACGTCGAATGGGGCGAGCTCGACTACATGGTCATCGATCTCCCGCCGGGGACGGGCGATGCCCAGCTCACGCTCACCCAGAAGGTGCCGCTGGCCGGCGCGGTGATCGTGACCACGCCGCAAGACGTCGCCTTGATCGATGCGCGCAAGGGGCTCGCCATGTTCAAGAAGGTCAACGTGCCGGTGATCGGCATCGTCGAGAACATGTCTTCCTTCGTCTGCCCGCACTGCGGCGCGGTGACCGACGTGTTCAAGAAAGACGGCGGGCGGAGGACGGCCGAGCTCCTCGGCACCGCCTTTCTGGGAGCCATCCCACTCGATCCCAAAATCGTCATCGGCGGCGACAGCGGAGTGCCGATCGTGGTGGCCGAGCCGCAAGGCAGCCATGCCGCCGCCTTCCGCCATGTCGCCGAGGCCGTGGTCGAGGAGGTCGCCCGTCATGACCGGTCCCGCCCCCGCCTGTCGATCGTCTAGCCCGCTGTGACCCCGCTGCCGCCGGGGAGCGCGGCAGGAGATCCAGTCATCGCCGCCTCGACCGCGATCATCGCCGACGCGCACCTGGGCGGCCCTGGCGGCGCCGCGGAGCCGCTGGTGCGTCAGCTCGAGGCGCTGCCGGCGCAGGGCTGCCGGCGGTTGCTTCTGCTCGGCGATCTCTTCCAGGCCTGGGTTGCCGACCGGCGCTTCGAGACCGCCGAGATCGCCCGGGTGGTGGCCGCGCTGCGGGCCTTGCGGCGGGGCGGCCTGGCGATCGATTACGTGGAGGGGAACCGCGATTTCTTCCTGGCCGGCAGCGCCTACGCCGACGCCTTCGATCGCGTCGCAACCGAGGTCGCCCTCACCGCCGGCGCCACCCGCTACCTGGCGGTGCACGGCGACGGGCTGAACGATCGCGACTGGCAGTACCGCTTCTGGCGCCGCCTGGCGAAGAGCTGGCCGAGCCGCGTCCTCGCTCGCCGCATCCCCCGCCGCTTCGCCCAGCGCATGGTGAGCCGCACCGAGGCCCGCCTGTCGCGCACCAATTTCAAGCACCGCTCCGCCCTGCCCGAAGCCGCCATCCGCCGCTACGCCGAGCGCCGGCTCGCCGAGGGCTACGACGTCTTGCTGCTCGGACACTTCCACGAGCCCCGCACCTGGACGGTCGCGGGCGGAGAGGTCCGTCTTCTCGACGCGTGGTTCAGGACTCGGAAGGTGGAGTGGCTGCCAGAGTCCGCTCGAACCGCAGCCCCGGGTCGTCCTGCGCCCGCTTGAGGAAGGCCGCGACTTCGCTCACGATCTCGAGGCTCACCTGCTCGGCCTCGACCGCCTGCTTGAGGAACACCAGGGCGGCGATCGCCTCGCGATGGATGTGCCGCGAGGCAAAGAACGGCACGATCTCTTCGGCCAGCCGCTTCAACTCCGCGGTGCGTCCCTGCTCGGCATAGAGGGTGGCGAGCTCGAGCGAGACGATAGCCGCTTCATAGGGGATTCCTTCCGCGATGAAGCCGCCGCGCGCCTCCAAGAAGAGGGACTCGGCCGTGTCATGCTGGCCGAGGCCGCGCGCGATCTTGGCCTTCACCCACTTGCGGCGGACCTGCAGGCGCGAGTCTGGAAACTCTGTATACAGCCGGTGAGCCTTGCGATAGAGACCTTGGGCCTCCATATATCGCCCGAGCTCGGCCAACGTGAGGATCAGGTTGTGCCAAGCGCCGATCAGCAGGCGCGGCTCTTGCTCAGGGTCGATTAGGCCGATTGCCTGATAGAGAATGGGGATACACTCCTCCGGTCTGCCGGCGTGAGTGTATGCAGCTGACAAGTTGACAAGTGATCTACCGGCTCGGTGCTGATCCCCTTGCTCGAGGAAGACGGAGATCGTTCGCTGAAGCAATCTGAAGGCGTCGTCGAAGCGCCGCTGAGCGCGCCGCAGCGATGCCTTGAGGTCGAGGAACATCGCTCTCTCGAGCGGTTCGCGGGTTCCTCTCTTGAGATGCTGGTAAGCAGTCTCGAAGGTCTCCTCCGCTCCTTGCAGGTCGGCTCTCAAGCGGCGTGCGTTGCCGATGTAGCTCCAGGCGCGCGCACGCAGATCTTCGATCAAATCCAACTTGTAACGGGACGTGTCAAGATGCTCAGAGAGCTCGAGGGCGAGCCGAGCCCGCTCCTCACCTTGCTGCGGATCGGAAATACAGACCTGCCAGCTGCGCTCGATCAGCAACTCATAGACAGCCCAGGTGTGGAAACGAGAGCTGTTGCGGAGAAGCAAGCCTCGCCGCTCGGCCTTGTGCTCGAAGAGCTCGTCCACTAAGACCGGCGCCTCTCTTCTCTCGACGGCCATGGCATCGGCGCGGTCTCGATATTCACGGTCGCTTCTCTCGATGGCCGGGCCGTAATCGAGCGCGCCCACCCCTTCCGCGAGTGCACCGGCTTGCCCCAGCTTGGTCGGCCAAACCGCACCGGCCGCCGCTCCGGCGACCAGCCTCTCGCCGCCCTTTTCGCACACGACCGCCGTTGCGGGGCCGGCCCCGGCCAAGCCATTGGCGTTTGCCGTTGGCCGGCGGGGCAGTGAGTGGAGACGCGAGCTGCAGAGGGTGCACCCGGCAAGATGCCTGAGAAGCCTCCGCTGCGCGTCGCCTGGCGACACGAGGAGATCCTCCAGGATCAGGTCACTTGGGTGAATCTTCACCAGCTGCCTCCACTTTGCGCATTTGACACCCTTTGATGACATTTTTCAAGAGGGCGAAGGTCAGGGTTACGTGGGAACAGCCCCGGCCGTGAAGAGAATCGGGCACTTCGCCGCCGGCAGTGTCTGCCGGCACAGCCCGGCGCGAGAGCCCCGCAGGACGCCGTTACCGCCTGCAACTCGCAGGGTGAGAGACCTTTGGAAGTGAGAAGTGCCCCAGAAGAGGTAAAGGGGACAGAAGAGCGGATCAGAGTGGCGCCGGAGCGGTGCTCCGGCGCCCTCCAACCTCAGACTCCCCTTCCCAGACACGGTCAGCCGGGGCCGCCCTGCGGAGAAAACGATTCTGGAGAGGCTTTACTCCCTTGCCGAGCAAGGGTGGAGCCCCGGCCTAACGCATCATTTGGGCGAGAACCAGTCCTGCCGCTAGGAGTGCGAAAAGAACTACGTTGACGGCAAGAGAGATCCAGCCCAGCTTGCCCAGTTCGACGAGGGAGGCTTTTCGAACGATACTCATGACCAACTCCTTTCCTACCTGACGCCGGCCACCGCTAGAATCCAAGTGGCGCCGTAGCAGTGCTACTGGTGTTGCACCCCGCTCCCCCACGGATGGCTTTATCCCCGCGGGATGGGCAGGGTTTAGTGCGTACCGTTGGGATCCACGGCTGGCCCATCCTTCACCTGGGCGCCCTGCTGACCACCTTCGGCTCCCCCGTGCGACCATAGGCCGACGAGCCAGTCCCAGGCACCTTCGAACAGGTCGAGGAGGCCGTCCCCGGACAGGGTGAAGGCGTGCGCGCCTGGTCCGGGGGCCAGCGGGCGGGCCTGCGCGGCGCCCCCCAGGGCGCCTCCAAGGAAGACGCTCAGGGTCAAGACGACTGCAATAGAACGGATCATGCGGGGCATGGCAGGACGCTCCTTTTTCGGCTTCCACGCGGGTGGCCGTCATGGCCGGCGTGTAGTTGCCTAGTAAAAGAGTGGCACTTTTCAGGCAAAAATGGGTCAGTCCGCCGCATTTACGCCTGATCTCCGGTATCGCAGGTTGCGGCAGAAGGGTTCGTAGCCCCCTGTAAACGCTTTCAATACCGGCTGAGTCTGCCAAGACGGCCGATGGTACCGTTTTCGGCAAGTATTCGCATTTACTGGTCAAGCGTGACAGCTGCCCTTCGCCGCGGTCGGTCCTGGGTCTGGGCGGCGCTCCTGAAGGTGTCGCGCAGCCTCCGTGCTCCCGGCGCCCCGCGCCGCCGGTGCCCGCGGGGCGCAGCGCGGCGCGCGAGGTCTTTAAGCAGCCTGCTAGACTGCCGGGCGCCATGTCGATGCGGATCACCATGCTGGGAAGCGGCACGTCCACCGGGGTGCCCGTGATCGGCTGCACGTGCAGGGTCTGCACGTCCGACAACCCTCGCAACAAGCGCTGGCGGCCGGGGCTGAAACTCGAGATCGGCGGTGGCGTGGTGCTCGTCGATACCCCTACGGATCTGCGCGAGCAGGCCCTGCGCTTCGGGCTGCCGCGGGTGGACGCGGTGATCTTCACCCACTCCCACGCCGACCACGTGTTCGGCCTCGACGATGTGCGGATCTTCAACTTCCGGCAGCGCTCGAGCATCCCGTGCTATGGATCGGCGCACACCCTTGCCGCTCTCCGCAGCATGTTCGCCTACGTTTTCGAGAACGGCCAGGAGGGTGGCGGCAGGCCGCAGCTCGAGCTGATCGAGGTGCAGGACCGCTTTGCCGTGCTCGGCCAGGAGGTCGTGCCGGTGCCGGTCTGGCACGGCGAGCTCGAGGTTTTCGGCTATCGCCTCGGAAGCTTCGCTTACGTCACCGATTGCAACAGCATCCCGGAGGCCAGCTTCCGGCTCCTCACGGGGGTCGAGGTCCTCATCCTGGACGCGCTGCGCTACCGGCCGCACTCCACTCACTTCTCGGTCGAGCAGGCCCTGACGGTCGCGGCGCGGATCGGCGCCTCGCGCACCATCCTCACCCACCTCGCCCACGAGATCGACCACGACGCCCCGGCCGTGGCGCTGCCCGAAGGCGTCGAGTTCGGCTATGACGGGCTCGTCCTCGACGCCGAGTGAGCCGCGGCGCCTGCCGGTCGGAAGCCGCGTCCACGGGCGCCTCGACGTGCCGCCGTCGAAGAGCCTCACCCACCGCTACTTCAACCTGGCCCTGCTGTCGGGCGCGCCCGTCATCATCGAGCGCCCGCTGCTTGCCGAGGACACGCGCCTGTTCCTTGCCGCCCTGGAGCGCTGCGGCCTGAGGGTGGAGGAGGGGCCGGACGAGGTGCGCCTGGCGCCGGCGGGCGCCGCGGCGGTCGCGCTGTCCGCGCCATGCGAGGTCGAGATCTTCTGCGGCAATGCCGGCACCATGTTGCGTTTCCTGGTGGCGGCCCTGGCCGCGCTCCCGGGCCGCTGGCGGCTCGATGGGGCGCCGCGGCTGCGCGAGCGGCCGGTGGGGCCGCTGGTGGAAGCGCTGCGCCGCCTCGGCGCCGGCATCTCCTACCTGGAGCGCGAGGGATACGCGCCGCTCGCGGTGGTGGGTGGCAGCTTGGCTGGAGGGACGACCCGGCTCGACGCCGGCGAATCGAGCCAGTACCTGTCGGCGCTGCTGATGGCCGCCTTGGCGGCGCCGCAGCCGGTGACGGTGGAGGTGGCGGCTCTGACCTCCGGACCCTACGTCGACGTGACGCTCGACGCCGCCGCGCGCTTCGGCGGACGCATCGAGCGGCTCGACGCCGGCCATGCCGGCTCTGCCGCCCATGAAGCCCATGCCGATCATGCCGACCATGCCGACCATGTCTCCAATACCGGGCGGCAGGGCTTCCACGTCCGGCCCTGGCCGTTCGGAACTCGCCGGGTCCCTGCCCGGCGCGCGCTTCGGGTGCGGGTGGAGGGGGATGCGTCGGCCGCCTGCTATCCCGCGGCCGCGGCGGCCTTGACCGGCGGCACGGTCCGGTTGCGCGGCCTTGCCGCGGACTCGCGGCAGGGGGACCTGAGGTTTCTCGACCTTCTCGCCGCCATGGGGGCCCAGGTGCGCCGGCATGGCGGCGAGATCGAGGTGCGGGGCGGCGAGCTGCGCGCCGTCGCCGCCGATCTGTCGGCCATGCCGGACCAGGTGCCGACGCTCGCCGCCCTCGCCCCTTTCGCCCGCGGCACCACTCTGATCTCGAACGTTGCCCATCTGCGCCTGAAGGAGAGCGACCGGCTCGCCGCCATGGCCGGCGAGCTGCGCCGCCTTGGAGCCGAGGTGGAAGAGGGACCGGACCGGCTCGCCATTCCCGGGATCTGGTCCACTGCCGCTCCGCCCCGGGACGCGGTCACCGTCGATCCCCACGACGACCACCGGGTCGCCATGAGCCTCGCCCTGGTCGGCCTGCGCCGGCCCGGGATGGCCATCGCCTCGCCTCACGTCGTCGCCAAGTCCTATCCTGAATTCTGGCAGGATATGGAAAGCCTCCTGGCGCCGCCTTCCAATCGATCGGGTAGGGACCCGGACCGCTCGGGTCGGAGCCCGGCGCGGCCGGAGCGGTGAGCGCGCAGGGGGCGGCCTTGCCATGAGCACCGCCGCGGTCCACGTCGTCCACCCGTGCCTCGAGGCACGGGCGGGCGTCCTGCCCCTGCCGGAGGCGCACCTGACCGACCGGCAGCGCCTGGCGCTGCTGCTCGAGGCCGCCGGCCTGCTGTCGCTTCTCGACCGGGCTGGCTGGCATGCCGAGCAGGGCTTCGGCGCGGCGGGCGTGACGGCCGAAGGGCGCCTCGCTCTCGCACTCGACCAGGTGGCGACGGGGCGCCCGACGCGCCAGAACCAGGAGCTGCTGCGCGATCTCCTCGTTCGCCTCTTCAATCGCAGGGACCCGGCGCCTTCCGATCGCTTCCCAGGCGTTGCCGGCCGGGGCACGGCGCGGCGGGCGGCCCGCGCGCTGGCCGCGGCATGGCGGCAGGCGCTCATTCCACTCTCCGCCGACCAGGCAGTGACCCAGATCCTGGAAGCGGCACCCTTCCTCTGGGAGCAGGCCTTCGCCGGGTCGCGCCTGGCGCTGGCCGGCGAGATCCATCAGGAGGACGGCGAGACCCGCCTCTGGGTGGCCGGCCCGCGCCCCTTCCGCGCCCGTGTGCTCGCGCCTTCCGCTGGATCGCGGGCGAAGCTGGCCGAGACGCTGGGCGGCGCGACGGTGCGAGAGCTCTGGCAGCGCGAGGAGATCGGGGACGCGCGTGCCCTCGCCGCCTCGCGCCGCTGGCGGGCTGCGGTCGCCGCCTGGGGGCTGCGGCCTCCGGTTTCGGAGGCGGAGCGGCTGGAGCTATCCGGCGCGCTCGCAGCGCTGGGACGCTTCGAGGCCGCCCTTGCAACGCTGGCGGCGGCGCGCTCGGTGGCCGCCCGCACACAGAGGGCGCGCTGCCAGCTCCAGCTCGGCCGGCTCGGCGCGGCGCGCGCCACGCTGCGGCGGCTGCATGGGGCGCCTGTCTCGCCCGGCGAGGCAGTCGAGCTTGCCGAGGTGGCGGCGCGGGTCTTCGCCAACAGCGGCGAGCCCGAGCTCACCGGGGCTTGGGTGCGGCGCGCCCTTGCGGCGGCGCGGGCTGCCGGCGCCGGCCAGGCGCTGGTGCGCGCTCACCTGGTCGCTGCGGTGGCGGCCTGGGACGGCCAGGACACGGCGGCCATGGATCGGCATCTGGCCCGGGTCGAGGCGGAGAAGCGCCTTGCCCGCGACCCCTCGGTTGCCTGGCGCTGGCACCAGGCGCGTGGCCTGCGCGCCCTGGCGGCCGGCGAGGGGCGGCTGGTGGTCGAGCAGCTGGGGCTCGCCATCCGCGCGAACCGCCGCCAGCTCTGCCGGCACGAAGCGGCGGGGCTGTGGAACGATCTCGGAGTCGGCCGGGCGCTGGCCGGCGACCTGGCGGGCGCCGAGCGCTCTTTCCTGCACGCGGTCCGCCTGTTCAGCGGCTGCGACGGCCCGCGCCCGACGACGCTTGCCCTGGTCAACCTGGCCGAGATGAGGCTGCGCCGAGGCCGGCTGGCCGGCGTGCCAGACATCCTCGAGCGCTCCGCGGCCGAGAACCGGCTCGCCGGCAATCTGCGCGGTCTCACCCAGGACACGGAGCTGAGCGCGCGCCTGGAGCTCGTCCTCGGGCGTCCCGGCGCCGCTCTCGAGCTCTGCCGCACCGCCCGGCGCGAGCTCGACCGTCACGGCTTCGACTGGCGCCGCGCCGGGCTCTCGGTGCTCGCCGCCCGCGCGCTGGGCTGGCTCGGGCGTGCCGGCGAAGCGGCGGCCGAGCTGGCGGGAACCACCGCCGCATCGCGCGCCGAGCTCGAGCCGGAAGAGCGCCCGGCGCTGTGGGCGCACGCCGGCGATCGTGCCCGGGCCCTGAGGGAAGCGGCCGAGCAAGCCACTGCCGCCGCCGAGCTGTGGCTGCGGCTGCTTGCCGGAGAGGACCCGGCGGCGAGTGCCTGGGATGCGCTTGCCGCTCTCGAGCCCTTCCGCGCGGCGCGCCTGGTGTTCGACCTCGAGCTGGCGGCGCCGCGGTCGGTGCCGCGGTCCTGGCTGCGGGCCGCCATCGGCACGTTCCGCGGCCTGGGAGCCTCTCCCCTGGCCGAGAGCCTCGAGGCGGCGGGCGAGGGCGGGCCGTGGAGGGGCGCCTTCACGGCGCCCGACCCAGGTGCCGGGCTGGAGCCTGGCACGGCCGGCAAGGCGGAGGACGGCCCGGCAGTCGATGCAAGCGGCGGAGGAGGAGAGGAGGAGACCGGCCGGCGCGCGGGACGAGACGCGGGAATGATCGGAGACAGCCCGGCGCTCCACGCCGCGCTCGAGCGCATCGCGCTCCTCGCCCCCGCCGAGATCCCGGTCTTGATCGTGGGCGAGAGCGGGACCGGAAAGGAGCTCGCGGCGCGCCACATCCATCGCGCCAGCCGCCGCGCCACCGCGCCGATGCTCGCGATCAACTGCGCGGCGCTTGCGGAGTCCCTGCTGCTCTCGGACCTCTTCGGCCATGTGCGCGGCGCCTTCACCGGCGCCGACCGCGATCGCGCCGGCGTTTTCGAGACGGCCGATGGCGGCACCGTGCTGCTCGACGAGATCGGCGACCTGCCTGCCGCGGCGCAGGGCATGCTGCTGAGGCTGTTGCAAGAAGGCGAAGTGCGGCGGGTGGGGGAGAGCTTGCCGCGGCGCGTGCGCGTCCGCGTCCTCGCGGCTACGCATTGCGACCTGGCGCGCAAGGTCGCCGCGGGAGAGTTTCGCCAGGATCTTTTCTATCGCCTCAAAGTGGGAAGCGTCGAGCTGCCGCCGCTGCGCGACCGCGGTAGCGACGTGCTGCTGCTGGCCGATCATTTCCTCGCTCGCCTCGGCGCCACGGCCGCGTTCTCGCGCCAGCCGCCGCGGTTGTCGCACCAAGCCCGCGACCGGTTGCTGCGCTATCGCTGGCCTGGCAACGTGCGCGAGCTGCAGAACGTGCTCGCGGTCGCCGCCGCTCTGGCCGGCGGCGGCACCATCGCTGCCCGCCATCTCGATCTTCCTGACGATTCGGCGGCCCCCGGCGAGGGCTCTTATCATCAGCAAGTCGACGCTCTGCGGCGGCGCCTGGTCCAGGAGGCGCTGGCCGCCAGCGGCGGCCGTTGCGCCGAGGCGGCGCGCCGCCTCGGCATTTCACGCCAGGCACTCTCCTACCTGGTGCGGCAACTCGGGCTGAAGTAAAGGATCACCGACCCACCGATCCACCGCGCAAGTGCGGGCGCAGGCACTCGGCCACGGCTTCCAGTCCGGCGCGGTCCTCCTCGTCGAAGGCCGCCTCCTCGCGCGAGTCGAGATCGAGCACTGCGATCAGCTCTGCGCCCGGACCATAGATCGGTATCACGATTTCAGAGCGTGCCGCGGCATCACAGGCGATGTGGCCGGGGAAGGCGTTGACATCGGGCACGAGCTGCGTGGCGCGCAGCCGCGCGGCCGCTCCGCACACTCCTCGATCGAATGGAATTTCCAGGCACCCGAGAGGGCCCTGGTAAGGGCCAACGCGCAGCAAGCCGGGGGCGACGGCGCGATAGAAACCTGCCCAGCTCGCGTACGGAAGCCCTTGATGCAGAAGGCAGGCGCACGTGGCCATCGCGGCAATCGGGTCCTCGATTCCCTCGAGGACCGCCTCCAGCTCGCGCAGGGTATCGCGATACAATTCTCGCTTTCCCTGGCGATTCATGCCGGCATTGTACGCCACTCGGCCACATCGGCGCGCCGCGGCGCCGTGCGCAGCCTGTCGATGCAACCGGTCGCATCCAGCAAGCCGCGCAATCGTTGATCAAACGCGACGCCTCCCGCCGAACGCCCGCATTGTCGAACTATTGACTTTGGCGTCCACTTTTTTGATAATCGCCGCGTGCTTGTAAAACGACTGAATTCGCTCGACTAACATTCCAATTCACCATACAGGAGGCGAGGGACGGTCATGGCAGAACCCCAGGCGGCGGACCGGCAGCAGCAGGGCCAAGCGGAGGAGAAGCGGTATACGCTCTCCGAGGTCTCGCAGCGAACCGGCATTTCGATGCCGACTCTGCAGCGCTACAAGAAGCTGTATCAGAATCGGATTCCCTCGGCCGGCACGGGCCGCAAACAGCGCTATCCCGAACATGCGCTGCCGGTTTTCGAAGAGCTCAGGCGCGAGAATGCGGGCCGGCGCGGCCGGCCGCGCAAGAATGCTTCCGCCGCTCCGTCCGCTCGCTCCGCTCCCTCCGCTGGCTCCGGGCGTCGCGCTGCGGCCGGCCGCCGCGCCGCGCCGCGCAGGAAGCCGGGAAGGCCGCGCAAGTCGGGTCTGCTCGGCGGCCCTGCCAAGCGCGGTCCCGGCCGTCCCGCCAAGCGCGGTCCCGGCCGTCCTCCCAAGCGCGGTCCCGGCCGTCCCGCCGCCACCCCAGCCCGCGGACTCAGGGGCCGTCGCCTTGGCGCCGGACGCGCCGGACGCACCGGCAGGACGCCGGCAGGCCGGGGAGCCCGCGCGGCGGTCGGCCGCCCGGCTCTCGGCAACGGCAGGCGCCGCCCGCGCGTCGGACGCCCCCCCGGGCGCCCCCGGGGCTCAGCGCAGGCGAAGGGCCGGTCCCAGGGCCTGCTGACCCTGACGTCGATCAGCCAGACGACCGGGATCTCCTATCCCACGCTGGTCCGCTATGTGCGCCTCTACTCCAGACGGCTGCCGCACGAGGGCAAGGGACGCGCGCGGCGCTTCCACCCGGCGGCGGTCGACGTCTTCCGCGAGCTGCGGGCGCAGAGCGGCCGCGGCGGCCGGCGGCGCGGAACAGGCGCGCGGCGCGGGAGGCCGCCTGGAGCTCGTACCGGCGCCGGTGTGGCGGCGCGCCGCGGCGACACACAGCTGGGCCGCCGCGTGCAGGCGATCGAAAAGACGCAGCGCAGCATCGAGAAGAAGTTCAACGCCCTTCTCAAGAGCCTGCAGAAGCTTTCTCGCTAGCCCCGGACTCCTGACCAGGATTCAAGGCCCCGGCTCCTCAGCCGGGGCCTTGTCGTCTAGGGTCCACCACCGCCACATCGCAGTGCCGTCTCATCCTAAATGATCCCAGCCAAGCGCCGGCAGGTCGTCGCGGCGGCCGCCGCGACGCAGCAGGATGCGCTTGCCGCGCGTGATCGTTCCGATGCGATGACAGGCGAAGCGAGGCGCCGGCGTCACGCCGGGCGGCAAGGTGAACAGCAGGACGTAGTCCTCCCCGCCGCTGAGCGCGAGCTCCCGCGGGTCGACCCCGAGGCCGGCGCACAGGGGCGCGAATCGTTCCGGCAGCGGCAAGGCTTCCGCGCTCACCTCGGCGCCGGCCGAGCTCTCGCGGCAAAGGCGATGGAGATCGCGTGACAGGCCGTCCGAGACGTCGATGGCGCCTCCCGCGCCGGCGCCTCCCAGCCACCTCCCCAGCTCGAGCTGCGGCGCCGGCAGCAAGTGGCGGCGGACGGCGCGGCGCGCCGCCGCCGCCAGCCCCGGCGAATGGCTCCATGCTGAGGGCAGCGCGGGCAGCTCGATGCGCCGCCCGGCCAGGCGCGCCCCGCCGCCGATCAGCAATCTGCCGGCGGCCGATTCGCCGACGGTTCCTCCCAACCACAAGACGTGACCTGGCTCGGCGCCGCCGCGGCGCAGCCAGCGGGCCTTCGCGGCCTTCGTGCCCAGCAGAGTCATGGTGGCGATCGCTCCGGCCGCCGGGCTTGTCGCCAGGTCGCCGCCGGCCAGGCGCAGCCGGTAGCGCGCACAAGCGGCGAGGAGGGCGCGGAAGAAACGTTTGTGATCGAAACCCGGAGGGGCGGCAAGCGCCAGGAAGGCAAAGGCCGGCTCGGCGCCCATCGCGGCGAGGTCCGAGAGGTTGACGGCCAGCAGCCGGCGGGCGACGGCGGCGGAATCGAGATCCGCCGGGAAGTGCACGCCCGCGATCTGACTGTCGACGGTGACCGCGAACGGACCCGGCCGGGGCAGGACGGCGGCGTCGTCGCCGATCAGCGGCCGGTCGAGACGCCCGCGCAGCCAGCTCAGGAGCGCATCTTCACCTCTGAGCCGCACGAGGGCCACTCGCGATGCCATGTCAGGCGCGCGCGGCGGCGCCGGGGCGCTTTACCTTGGAGGCCGGCTCGCGAGCGGAGGGGCGTTGCACCGGCCGCGGCACGAGGGGCACCAGGGCGAGCTCGAGCACCTCGTCCATGTGCTCGACGAAGTGAAAACGCAGGTCTTTCTTGATCGTGTCAGGGACCTCGGTGAGGTCGCGCTGGTTGAGTTTGGGAACGATCACCGTCTGGATGCCCGCGAGCTTGGCGGCCAGGACCTTCTCCTTGAGGCCGCCGATCGGCAGGACGTCGCCGCGCAGCGTGATCTCTCCGGTCATGGCGACCCGGCGGTTGACCGGCCTGCGGGTGAGCACCGAGAGCACCGCGGCGCCGATCGTGATGCCCGCGGACGGGCCGTCCTTGGGAATCGAGCCGGCCGGCACGTGGATGTGGATGTCGTGCTTGGCAAAGTAGTCAGGCGACAGGTCGTGCGTGCCCGCCCACGAGCGGGCGTAGCTGAGCGCCGCCTGGGCCGACTCTTTCATCACTTCGCCGAGCTGGCCGGTGAGCAGCAGCCGTCCCTTGCCGGGCACCGCGACGACCTCGATGAACAGCAGGTCGCCGCCGACGGCGGTCCAGGCGAGCCCGGTGGCCACGCCCACGCGGTCGCGGTCGAGCAGCTCCTCGCTGAAGTGCTTGCGCGGCCCGAGGAATTCCTCCACCCTGCCGGCATCGACGGTTACCTGCTCGTGATGATCGCGGGCCACGCGCACCGCCACCTTGCGGCAGATGGCGGCGAGCTCGCGCTCCAGGTTGCGCAAGCCGGCCTCCTTGGTATAGCCGGAAATGATCTTCTTGATGCCCTCTTCGGTGAAGACGACGTGCTCCGCGGCGAGGCCGTTCTCACGCGTCTGCTTGGGAACCAGGTGGCGCTTGGCGATATGGAGCTTTTCCTCTTCCGTGTAACCGGTGAGGCGGATCACCTCCATGCGATCGAGGAAGGCGGGCTGGATCGGCTCGAGCAGATTAGCGGTGGCGATGAACAGCACCCGCGACAGATCGTAAGCCAGCCCCAGGTAGTGGTCGACGAAGCTCCAGTTCTGCTCGGGATCGAGCACCTCGAGCAGGGCCGAGGAGGGATCGCCGCGAAAGTCCGAGCCGATCTTGTCGATCTCGTCGAGCACGAACACCGGGTTGCTGGAGCCGGCCTGCCTGATGCCTTGCAGAATGCGGCCGGGCAGGGCGCCCACATAGGTGCGGCGATGGCCGCGGATCTCCGCCTCGTCGCGCACGCCGCCGAGCGACAGGCGCACGAAGCGCCGTCCAAGGGAGCGGGCGATGGAGCGGCCGAGAGAGGTCTTGCCCACGCCCGGCGGCCCCACGAAGCAGAGGATGGGGCCGCGCGTGTCCGACTTGAGCTTGCGCACCGCCAGGTATTCGAGGATGCGCTCCTTGACTCTCTCGAGGTCGTAGTGGTCCTCGTCGAGCACCTGCTGCGCGTGATCGAGATCGAGATCGTCTTCGGACAGGGTCTCCCAGGGCAGTGCGGTCAACCAGTCCAGGTAGGTGCGAATGATCTGCGTCTCCGCGCTCTCGGGATGGCTGCGCTCGAGGCGCCGGATCTGCCGCTCGAGCTCCTCGCGTCCCTCTTCGGAAAGCTTCTTTTCGGCCGCCACCTTGCGATAACCGGCGATCTCCTCGGCCAGCTCTTCTCCCTCCCCCAGCTCCTGCTGGATGGTCTTGAGCTGCTGGCGGAGGAAATACTCGCGCTGGTTCTTGTCGATCTCGCCGCGCGCCTGCGACGAGATCTCCTGCTGCATGGTGAGGATCTGGATCTCGTGCGCCAGCAGCTCGCTCACCCTGCGCAGCCGCGCCACGGGATCGGTGGTCTCGAGGATGTTCTGCGCTTCTTGAAGCTTGAGGTCCAGGTTGCTGGCCGCCAGGTCGGCGAGACGCCCGGGCTCCTCGAGATTGGCGGCGATGACCATCACCTCGGGGGAGATCGCCTTGCCCAAGGTGACCGCGCGGTCCAGGCTCTCCTTGACGCTGCGCACCAGCGCCTCGATCTCCAGTGTCCCGGCCTCGGCGGCGGGCTCCGCGATGCGCTCGATCTTGGCCTGGAGGTAGGGATCGACCTGGCTGATGTGCTCGACCTTGGCGCGGGCCAGGCCCTGGACGAGGATGCGGATGCGGCCGTCGGGAAGCTTCAGCATCCGCATGATGACGGCGGCAGTGCCAGTGCCGTAGAGATCGCCCTCGCCGGGGTTTTCGAGTGCGCCGTCGCGCTGCGCGACCAGCATGATCACCCGGCTCTCGGCAAGCGCGCGATCCACCGCCAGGACGCTCTTGTCGCGGCCGACCGACAGCGGCAGGATGATGTACGGAAACACCACCGCATCCTTGAGAGGCAGCACGGGAAGGACGTCGGGAATCTTGATCGCCTCTTCCTGGATCTCGCCGGGCGCCCGATTCATCGCACTCCCCTCTCGGCCTTTTCGCACTCTCCCGGGAGCTCTTCGATGCGCAAGATGCGGGCCGCCTGCCGCTTGTCCTGGATCTTCGGGAACTCGATGGTCAAGAGACCGCCGGTCAGGCAGGCCTTGCCGCGATGGCTGTTGACCGGCCAGAGCAGTTGGATCTCACGGTTGAACCTGCCCTGGCTACGTTCCATGCAATGAAACTTGATCTCGGTGTCCGGCAGCACCGTGGACTTGGTGCCGGAGAGATGGATCATCTGGCCGCGCGCTTCGACCTTGAGCTCGCCGGCCGAGAAGCCGGGCAGCTCGACCAGGATCAGAATCGAGGACGCGGTCTCCACGATGTCGAGGGAGGGCTGCCACTCGCCGACCGGCAGCTCGTCCTCGGTGAACTCCATGGCCTCCTGGAGGAGGCGGTCGAGCTCGGCCTGGAAGCGCGACAGGAAGAACAGCGATGCGTACCGCCCCCCCATCAGGTCTCCTTGCCAGGTTTGATCAGTGTCTTGAGCACCTCCCTGAAAGCGTCGAGGTCCTCGAAGCGGCGATAGACCGAGGCGAAGCGCACGTAGGCAACCTGGTCGAGCTCGCGCAGCCGCTCCATGACGAAAGAGCCGATCTCTTGCGTGGAGATCTCGCGGTCCTCGCGGTCGTGCAGCATGGTCTCGGCCTGGTCGACGATCGCCTCCAGCTTGCGAGTGGCGACCGGTCTCTTCTCACACGCCTTCAACAGGCCGCCGAGGAGCTTCTTGCGGCTGAACTCTTCGCGCGATCCGTCGTGCTTGACGACCATGTAAGGGATGTCCTCGATCTGCTCGTAGGAGGTGAAGCGGCGGCTGCATTGGAGGCACTCGCGGCGGCGGCGGATGGTCACGCCATCGCGGCTTTCGCGCGAGTCGACCACGCGGTCGCGGTTTTCGGAGCAGAAAGGACACCTCATGCGCGCTTTGGCTTCGGTTACTCTCTGGCGTGCAGAGCAATATTCAGCCGCAGGAGGAGTTTCTCGAGCCCCGCCGCATCCTTGATCTCGACCTGCAGGTTGCGCACCGCGTCGACCACCCGGTGCTGGTCATCCTCGACCTGAAAGCTGACGAGAAACCGGCGTGCCCGCTCGAAGTCCGCCCGCTTGAGGGTCATCTCGATGCTACGCGACAGTTCGGCACGGCCATTGTCTCTGGCGACGGCAGTCGCGGACCGGGCGCCCGCCCGCGGCCGCTCCGGCCGGTCTGCCTGGTTGGCCGGCGCGGCGGGCGAGAGCGGGGCCGCGGGCCGCATGGCCTCGCGCCGCAACTTCTCCAACTCGCCGAGCACGTCAACCGAGCGGGTCTTGCCGCCGCCGGCCGTTCTTCCCGCCGCCGCGGCAGGGGCTGGCGGCGAGGGCGCGGAAGCCGGCGCTTTCGCCGCGTCGCCGGCCGCGGCCGGCTGCTCCGCGGCGGATGGACGATCTCCATCTGGGGTGCCCTGAGGCGCCTCTTCCGTTGAGCGGCTCTCCGTCGAGGCAACCGCTGGGCGGTCGTCCGCCGAGGCGGCAGCGGAGACGTCGGCGGCGGCTGCGGCCGCGGGGGCGGGGTCCGGCGAGGCCGCCACAGCGGGCGGCGGGGGAGCCTGGCTGCTGGGAGGGGATTGATCGGAGACGGCGGGTCCCTGCGATTGATTGGAGGCGCCGGGGCCCTGCCCGGCGCTAGGGCTAGGGCTAGGGCTAGGGATAGGGCTAGGGCTAGGGCTGGGAGGCGCTCCCGGCGCGGTGGAAAAGAGCCGGGGGGCGCCGGCGAGATTGGTGCGGGGTTCCGCGCCGCTGCGGCCAAGCCGTTTCTTGAGGGCCAGCAGGGTGAACTTGGAGATTCCCTTGAGGGTTTCGAAGACTCCCTGCCCGGTCAGCGCCGAGGCTTCGAAATAAGGGGAGTCATAGCGGTTGAGGGTCTGGTTGAGCTCGTCGATGGTGCAGATGTCGGAGAGGTCACGCTTGTTGAACTGCAGGACCATGGGCATGCCGGCAAGCGGCTGGCCCATCTCGGCAAGGTTCTCTTCGAGGTTGCGAAAAGAATCGATATTGGCCTGGAGCATGGCGCGCTGCGAGTCGGCGACGAAGACGACGCCATCGACGCCTTTGAGCACGAGTTTGCGGGTGGTGTTGTAGAAGACTTGCCCCGGAACGGTGTAGAGCTGGATGCGGGTGTTGAAGCCGGCGATGGAGCCGACGTCGAGGGGCAGGAGGTCGAAGAAGAGGGTGCGGTCCGTCTCGGTTTCGAGGGAGACCATTTCGCCGCGGGAATCCTGGGTGGTATGGGCGTAGATGTAGTGCAGATTGGTGGTTTTGCCACACAGACCAGGGCCGTAGTACACGACCTTGGCCGCCATTTGCATCGTGCTGTAGTTGAAAAAAACCATTGGGAGGTGACCTGAGAAGGGGTTTGCAGCATAGCATCGGCCCCCCGGGGAAGCAATTGCGGTACGGCCGGGGTTGGCGGGCCGGCGGAGAGGTGGGGAGGCGGGCTCGAGGCAGTGCCCGCAGGTCTCCCTTGGCGGGCGGCGCGGGAGTGGTCTTGATTGGAGGGGTGAGGGTGGAGGGCGCCGCCGCCAAAGGAGACCTGCGGGCACTGCCTCTGGCCCGATCACCGTGTGCCTCTTCGTTCGGCGTCCGGCGGCCGAGCCGCGATTGCGGATAAGAACTATTGGCGTTCAGGGTGAGTGGAGAAGAGGTCAGTCCTGGTGGGCCAGGTGGTCGAGGGCGGCGAGGAGGGATTGATGAGGGGGGGAGAGGGGGTGGAGGCGGTCGAGGTGGCGGAGGGTTTCGCGGGCGAGCTCGATGGCGAGGGGGAGCTTCTCGGGGGCGAAGGTGCGGAGGGCGGCGAGGTGGCGGAGGACGGTGGGTGTGTCGCCGCGGACAACGGGGCCGGTGAGGGCGGGGGCGGCGCCGGTGGGGGTGGCGGTCGCTAGGGCGCCGCGGGCGAGCTCGAGGTAGCCGTGCTCGACCGCGGGGGGAAGGCTGAGGCGCGCGGCGATTTCGGCGGCGGTGGCGAGTAGCGTCAAGACGCCGCCAGCGGCCAGGGTGGCGGCGAAATGGTAGAGAGGGCGGGCCGCGGCGGGAACTTCGGCGACGACCGCTTCCCAAGTAGTGGCAAGGCGGAGGGCCAGGGCTTGCGCCGCAAGGTCGCCGTCGACGGCGAAGAACACTCCCCGCGCTTCAGCCGGGTCGAGGAGAGGATGCGGGAATGCTTTGAGTGGATGCAGGGAGCCGACCGCAGAGCCGCCGGCCCGGAGCGGGGCCAGCACCGCAGCGTCCAGACTCCCCGCGGTGTGCAACGCGACCGCCGCCTGCGGCTGGCCGGCCAGCGCCGCCGCCACCTCGACCACCGCGCCGTCGGGGACCGCCACCAGCAGCAAGTCCTGGCCTTCCGTGCGCAGCCCGCCCACCTCGCCGCGCCCCGCCGTCGCCACCAGCCGCGCGCCCGCCTCCTGCGCCCACGCGGCCAGGCTCGAGCCAACTTTCCCCGGACCCACCAGCGAGAACGCCAGTCCAGCCAACGCCGAAGGCTCGGTCGCCACGCCGCAACAGTACCGGCTCGCCTCCATGCCCGCAAGGCAGCGTCCCCTACCAGGCTGCGGGTCATGACCATGCTCTGCTCTGGCGCCGGCCTCACAGGTCCTTTGCACCGCACCTGGTCTGTAACGTGAAACTCGTCGAGCGAAGAGGCACACGGTCGTGGGACCTCGGGCGGCCCTCGCAGGTCTCCTTTTGTCGGCGGCGCCGTCAACACCCTCCCCTACCTCGAGAACCAGGCCAGCCGCCAGACAAAGGAGACCTGCGAGGGCCGCCCGAGGTCCCGCGCGCCTCCCCTCCCGCCACGCGCCGCCGCGCGCTCAAACCCTCTCGGCTCAATAATTTGGACCTACATCACCTTGACATCCTCCCCCTATTCCGGGTATCATCCCGTTAGCACTCTTCCGTTGAGAGTGCCAAACCGAGACGCGCGGTCGCATGCGCGCTCTCTTCATCTTGGGCGATGCCGGAAACACGGGACAGCGACAGGTTGACGGCGCGAGATCGGGAGATCTTGCGCGAGGTCATCCTGACCTTCACCATGAGCGCCGAGCCGGTGAGCTCGCGCGCGGTGGCCAAGCACAGCCGCCTGGGCCTGTCGGCGGCCACCATCCGCAACGTTATGTCCGACCTCGAGGAGTGGGGCTACCTCACGCAGCCTCACACCTCGGCCGGCCGGGTGCCCACACCGGCCGCCTACCACATGTTCATCGAGTCGATGATGCAGGCGCGCAGGCTCTCGGCCAAAGAGCGCCGCTACATCGAAGAAAACCTCAAGAGCGTGCCCGCCGACGCCGACCAGCTCATCGGCGTGACCTCCCACTTGCTCTCCGAGCTGTCTCAGCAGGTGGGTATCGTCGTCGCGCCCGCGGTCGGCGACACCGTCCTCAAGGCCATCGACTTCGTCCCTCTCTCCGGTCGGCGGGTCTACTGCGTGGTCGTCTCGGCGGCCGGATTCGTCGAGACCAAAGTGATCGAGACCCGAGAAGAGATCCCGCGCGAAGAGCTGATCCGGATCTCCAACTACCTGACCGAGAACTTCGCCGGCAGCACGCTGCGCGAGATCCGCGACCGGCTGGTATGCATGATGGCCGAAGACAGGATGCAGGTCGACCGCCTGCTCGCCAGCACCATCGACCTGGTGCGTCAGGGGCTCGACGTCGATAGCGGCCCGGACGTGCTGGTGGACGGCGCCTCGGCTCTCCTTTCCAGGCCCGAGCTCTCGGACATCCAGCGGGTGCGGCGCATGTTCGATACGTTCGCCGACAAGGCGCGGCTGGTCCAGATGCTCAACAGCTGCCTGCAGGGCGGCGGCGTGCGCGTGCTCATCGGCGATGACAGCGACCTCACCTCGGAGCTCGACTTCAGCCTGGTGGCATCTCCTTACGGTCCGGGCGATCAGCCGCTCGGCAGCCTGGGCATCTTCGGGCCCTCGCGCATGGAATACCAGAAGATGATCCCCCTCGTGCACTACCTGGCCATGACTCTCAGCCGGGCGCTTGCCGAGAGCATGTCCGGGGGCAGGAGGTGAGCCGGCCCGCCTCCGCGGAGTGGCGCGGCCCGGCGACAGCGATAGGAGCTTGAGCGGCAATGGCAGAAGAATCTGGAAAGGGCGGCAGGGGCGGTGTTCCTGACGTCGACGCGCTAGGGCAGGCGGCAGGGTCGCTGGAGAAACCGGAAGCCGCCGACACCGGGGAAACGATCGACGCTATCGACATCGATTTGCCGGTAGGCGCCGAGTTGGAGGCGGCCATGCGCGAGGCGGTCGAGGCCGTCGACGGGGTCGAATCCGCCAGGCTGGCGGGATCGGCGTCGCGGAAGGCGAGTGTCGGCCCCGATTCGGGCCTTGCCGGCGGTGCCGCCGTGGACCAGGGTCCTGCCGGCGACGACAAGATCGGGGAGAGCGACGACAGCAGCGAGATCGGCGCCTTGCGCCGGGAGATCGCCGACCTGCGCGACCGCAGCCTGCGCACCCTGGCCGACTTCGACAACTTCCGCAAGCGCAGCGAGCGCGAGCGCCAGGACCTGCGGCGCTACGCGCTGCTCGAGCCGCTGCGCGAGCTGCTTCCCATTGCCGACAACCTCGAACGGGCGATCTCGGCCGAGGGATCGGCGGAGGACCTGAAGCGCGGCGTGGCGATGGTCCTGCGTCAGCTGCAAGATCTGCTGCGCCGTCTGGGGGTGCGCGAGGTGCCCGCCGACGGGGCAGCTTTCGATCCCGCCGTCCACGAGGCGGTGGCGCGGGAGGAGAGCGCCGCGGCCACGGCGCCCACCGTGGCGGAAACGCTGGTGCGCGGCTATCACCTCTTCGACCGCCTGCTGCGGCCGGCCATGGTGAGGGTCGCCGTGCCTCCCGAGAAGCCGGCGCCAGAGACGATGCCCGCCGAGCCCGTCGAGGCCGTCCCGAGCGCGACCGCCGGCGACGGCGGCAAAGGCGGAGGTAGTGGGCCGGGGAAATCCGGCCGCTGAGCCACGGGTAGCGTGATCCTGCCCGCCCGGGAACCAGGAAGGCATCGTCGAGGCAAGCTGAGTGGGCAAGATTCTAGGCATCGACCTCGGAACGACCAATAGCTGCGTGTCGATCGTCGAGGGCACGGAGCCGCGCGTGCTGACCAACCGGGAAGGCAGCCGCACCACGGCCTCGATCGTCGCCTTCGCCGACGAAGGCGACCGCCTGGTCGGTCCGATCGCCAAGCGCCAGGCCATCACCAACCCGCAGAACACGGTTTTCGCGGTCAAGCGCCTGATCGGCCGCAAATTCAACGATCCGCAGGTGGACAAGGCGCGCAAGGTCATGCCCTATTCGCTGGTGCGCGCCGCCAACGGCGACGTCAAGATCGAGATCCGAGAACGGCAGTACAGCCCCGAGGAGATCTCGGCCCTGATCCTGCGCGAGATCAAGGAATTCGTCGAAGAGAGCCTGCAAGAGGAGGCGAACGAGGCGGTGATCACGGTACCCGCCTACTTCGACGACTCGCAGCGGCAGGCGACCAAGGACGCCGGCAAGATCGCCGGCCTGGAGGTCCTGCGCATCATCAACGAGCCCACCGCCGCCGCCCTGGCTTATGGGCTGGACCGCAAGGACGGGGCCAAGACAATCGCGGTCTACGACCTCGGAGGCGGAACCTTCGACGTATCGATTCTCGAGCTCTCGCAGGGAATCTTCGAAGTGCGCTCCACCGCCGGCGACACCTACCTGGGCGGGGAGGACTTCGACCAGCGGATCATGGACTGGCTGATCGAGGACTTCAGCGGCGAGACCGGCATCGACCTGCATTCCGACCGCATGGCCTTGCAGCGGCTGAAAGAGGCGGCCGAGCGCGCCAAGTGCGAGCTCTCCTCGGTCCTGGAAGCGGCCATCAACCTGCCCTTCATTTCGGCCGACGCATCGGGCCCGAGGCACCTGGCCCGCACCTTGACCCGGCAGCACTTCGAGAGCCTGGTCAAGGACCTGGTCGAGCGCACCGAGGCGCCCTGCCTCGACGCTCTCAAGCAGGCCAACCTGCGTCCCGATCAGGTCGACGAGGTGCTGCTGGTCGGCGGCCAGACGCGCACGCCCATGGTGATTGCGGCGGTGGAGCGGATCTTCGGCAAGCCGCCCAACCGCGAGATCAACCCCGACGAGGTGGTGGCGATGGGCGCCGCCATCCAGGGCGGGATCCTGCGTGGCGACGTCAAGGACCTGGTGCTCCTCGACGTCACCGCCCTGTCGCTCGGCGTCGAGACCCAGGGCGGCCTGTTCACCAGGCTGATCGAGCGCAACTCGACGATTCCCACCAAGAACACGCAGATCTTCACCACCGTGGTGGATAACCAGGACACCGTTCTCATCCACGTGTTGCAGGGGGAGCGCCACATCGCCGGCCAGAACAAGTCGCTCGGCCAGTTCGAGCTGGTGGGAATACCGCCGGCGCCGCGCGGCATTCCTCAGATCGAGGTCACTTTCGCCATCGATTCCAACGGCATCGTCAACGTATCGGCTCGCGACGTCGCCACCAATCTGTCGCAGAGCATCCAGCTCAATCCGGCGGGTGGGCTGTCCGAGGCCGAGGTCCGGCGCCTGATCGAGGAGGCCAGCGCGAACTCCGAGAACGATGCGAAGCGGCGCGAGCTGCGCCAGCTCAAGAACCGGCTGGAAGGCCTCATCTACAGCAACGAGCGTGTATTCGAACAGTTCCGCGAGATGCTGGCGGAGCATGTGGCCAAGCCGATCCACGAGACTTTGCTGCAAGCCCGCAAGGCTCTCGCCAATGAGATCCAGGCCGAGCTCGAGGCCGCGATCTTCGACCTCAACTCGGTGGCGCGGACGCTGGCCGAGGTGATGCTCAGCAACACCCGGACCTCGGGCCAGAGAGGCTGACGGCGATGACAAAACGCGATTATTACGAGATCCTGGGGGTCGCCAGGGACGCCGCCGGGCAGGAGATCAAGGCGGCCTACCGCAAGCTCGCGGTGCAATATCATCCTGACCGCAATCCCGGCGACAAGCAGGCCGAGGAGCGCTTCAAGGAGGCGGCCGAGGCCTACGAAGTGCTTTCCGACGACGAGAAGCGGCAGCGCTACGACCACTTCGGGCACCAGGGAGTGGCTGGCGTCGGCGGCGGCTTCGACCCGTCCATCTTTGCCGACTTCTCCGACATCCTGGGTGACTTCTTCGGCTTCGGCGGCGGGCGCCGCGCGGGCGGCTCGGGACCGGCGCGCGGCGCGGACTTGCGCTACGACCTCACGCTGTCGTTCGAGGAGGCGGTGTTCGGCACCGAGACGGCGCTGCGCATTCCGCGCCTGGAGACCTGTCCCAAGTGTTCGGGCAAGGGCAGCGCCGACAATTCGGGGCCGGCGATCTGTTCGGCCTGCGGCGGCCGCGGCCAGGTCCGCTTCAACCAGGGGTTCTTTACGGTGGCGCGCACCTGCCCGCAGTGCCGCGGCGAGGGACGGAGGATCACCAACCCGTGCACGCAGTGCAAGGGGGAGGGGCGGGTCGAGCGCGAGCGTTCGATCTCGGTCAAGATCCCGGCCGGGGTCGATACCGGTGCGCGTCTGCGTCTCGCGGGCGAAGGCGAGCATGGCCGCTTGGGCGGCCCCCCCGGCGATCTCTACGTGGTGCTTTCGGTCAGGCCGCACAAGCGCTTCCGGCGCGACGGCTCGACGGTTTACTCGCGCGTGTCGGTCAGTTTTCCGCAGGCGGTGCTGGGAACGACTCTGGAGGTCGACACGCTGCGCGGCAAGGCGCCCCTGGAGGTCCCGACGGGAACCGCGCACGGGCGCGATTTCCGCTTGCGCGGCCAGGGGATCGACCGTCTCGACGGCAGCGGACGCGGCGATCAGGTGGTGGTCGTCGAGGTCGAGGTCCCCAATCCGCGCGATCTCAGCGAGGAGGAGATCCAGCTGCTGCGGCGGATGGCCGAGATCGGGGGGCACCAGGTCAAGGATGACAAGACGGTGATCGACAGGGTGAAGAACCTGTTCGGATAAACGGACGGCGAACGGCGAATGAGGGAGCCTCGGGAGGTGCCCGCGGGTCACCCTTGGCGGGCGACTGGGTTGGCTCTTTAGGTGGGAGGGGTGTTGAGCGCGCCGCCGCCAAAGGTGACCCGCGGGCACCTCCCGAGGCTCCGGGCACCGTCGTCGCTTGATGATCGACTTCGCTCCCTATTAGAAAGAGACTCGTCCGTGCGCCAGGGGTGGGGGCGTCCCCTTCCCCCCCGGAGGGGAGGGAAGGGGATCGAGGGGTTGCGGGGGGCGATCCGATAGATTGGAGTCCGCCATCGCCCGTTAGCGAGCGGCCGTTTCATCCCTTGGGATCGGCAACGCCGGTGGGACCTAAAAAGAAATCGTGAGCTATCTGCGTCGGGTGTATCTGCTGCCGGCTGAGGTGGAGGATCGGCTCGTCGCGGATCTGTGGTTGGCGGGGACGCTGGGAGTGCGCACGGAGTCCGTGGAGGATGGAAGGGTGCGGCTGGAGGCGTACTTTGCAGGCGGGAACAGTCGTGCTAGCGACGGATTGGCGGTGGGCGAGGGTGGCGGCGGCGAATGGATGGCTGGCGTCGAGAAGGTGAGCGAGGAGACGCTGGCAGACGCGGACTGGATGGTGGTGTACCGGGCGACAGTTCGGGCTTTCCCGGTGGGCAGGTCGCTGTGGGTCGATCCGCGCGAGCCGGGAGAGGCTGAGGGGGAGGTGCCACCTGAGGGCCGTACGCTGCTGCGGCTGCCGGCGCGCATGGCGTTCGGCACGGGCAGCCATGAGTCGACGGGGCTGGTGGTCGAGATCTTGGAGAGCCTGGAGTTGCGCGGCCTGGCGGTGCTCGACGTGGGGACGGGTACGGGGATTCTCTGCTTTGTTGCCCTGTCGTTCGGGGCGGCCCGGCCTGTCGGCTGCGACATCGACCCGGTGGCCCCGTTCAACGCGCGCGCCAATAGCCGCCTGAACGATCTCTATCCGCGGCTGTTCGCCGGCGGCCTTGGCGCCCTCTCGGCTTGTGCCCGCTTCGACCTTGCTCTGGTCAATATCGTGCCGGAGCAGATCCTCCCCGAGCTGCCGGCCCTTGTCCGGTTGGTGCGGCCGGGTGGGGGAGTGATCCTGTCCGGGATTCTTGGCGAGCGCGCCTCCGGCGTCCTCGAGCAGGCTGCTACCCTGGGGCTGTTTGAACAGGGGCGCCGAGAAGCCGGGGGCTGGGTCGCCCTCCATCTGCGCAGCGTCAGGTAATGTCGGGGCTGGGTTGAAACGCCCCGGGTTGCGTAGTGCCGAGCTCAGTCGCCACGCAGGACCTCTATCGGGTCGGTTGTGGAAGCGTGGCGGGCTGGAGCGCAGGAAGCCAGCAACGCGACGACCAGGAAGCCGGCGGAGACCAGAGCGTAGGTCGCTGGATCGGTGGAGCTGACGCCGTAGAGCAGGCCGCTGACGATGCGGCTGAGCGCCACGGCGCCCAGGATCCCGGCGACGATCCCGGCCAGAGCTGGCGCGAGGCCGTGCCGCAGCATGAGCCCGAAGACGCTGGCGCGGCTCGCGCCGACGGCCATCCGGATGCCGATCTCGTGCGTGCGATGCCGAGCTCCGAGGCTGAGAACGCCCCACAGTCCGACCACGGCCAGGAGCAAAGCGCAGGCAGAAAAGGCGCCCAGGACCCAGGCATTGAAGCGCGGCTTGGCGACCGCCCGTCTCACGATCTGGTCGAGCGTCGCCGCGCGGGAGATGGGGAGCTCGGGATCGAGAGCCCGCAGCAGCCGGCGGACTTCAGGCAGCCGCGCGAGAGGGTCGCCCGCGGTGTGGATCAGGAGCGTCATCCGGAGGTGCGGCGTCTGGCGAAAGGGGAGATAGAAGGCGGGCCTGGCGTCCGCCGCCAGGCCCGAGAGCTTCTCATCTGCCACCACACCGACGATGGTGAAGATAGATGGGACCTCTTCGCCCCACGTCGGCTCGGTGCCGGGGATGACCAGCCGCCGGCCGAGAGGGCCGCGATCGAGAAAGAAAGCGCGGACGAAAGCCCGGTTGACGATCGCCGCCCCCGGGTGAAGCGAGTCGTCGTCCTCGCGGAAGGAGCGCCCATCCACTAGGGGGAGTCCCACGGCAGCGAAATATCCCGGCGTGACCGTGCGATAGAGCGCTCCCCGATCACTTCCCCGCGGCGGCTCGGGGCCGCCTTCGATAGCGAAATTCTGCTGCCAGGAGGAGGTGAGAGGAGGGTCGTATGTCGCGGCCGTCGAGATCACTCCTCACAGTGCCCACCGCCTCCTGGACGAGCGGCGCCAGCTCGACCCGGTAGCCGCGGTTCCAGTTGGGGAACTCGGCCTCGAGCGCCTGGGCGATTCCCTGCATCTCGACCTTGGCCTGCTCGAGCGTCACGCCGGGGCGCAGGCGCGCCAGGACGCCGAAGAGATGGCTGTTGCCCTTGCGCGGTACCTCCGGCAGCGGGATCCAGAAGTGATCGTCCGCCGAGCCGAATTCGATTCGGCCCTCGGGTAGCGGCCTCTGCGGCAGGATCTGACGGGGCAGGACGCCGATGACGGTGAAGGGCTTGCCGTCGAAGATCAGAGTGCGCCCCAGATTGGCAGGATCGGCGCCCAGGAGGCGGCTCCACAACGCATGGCTGAGGATCACGGTCGGAGATGCGCCGGACCGGAAGTCCTGCGGCTGAAAGGCACGTCCGAGAACAGGCTCGACACCCAGCAGAGGGAAGAAATCTGCCGTGACCGACGACCCGACGAGCTGCGCCGGGTCTCCGGCTCCGGTGAGGGTGAACGTCGCAGAACGGTAAAGGGCTAACTTCTCGAAAGATCTTGCGCGGTCCTGCCAGTGCAAGAAGTTGGAGCCCGAGACGCGGAGTCTGTCGAGCCCATCCTGCGGGCACGAGTCCCAGAGCGCGACCAGGCGCTCCGGCCGGGAAAACGGCAACGGGCGGAGCAGCACCGCGTCGACGAGGCCGAGCATGATCAGCGTGGCGCCGAGAGCGGCCGCGAGGGTGAAGATCACCACCATCGAGAAGCCGGGATTCTTGCGCAGCGAGCGGCCAGCGTAGCGCAGGTCTTGCAGAACCATCTCGATCCCTCAGCGCATGAGTGCGGCTCTCAATACGAGAGATCCCAACTTGAGGTTTCCGCCGCTGTCGCTCTCCCCCCGGAGCGATCCCCTCCGTAGATCAATACAAGGTCGCACCCACCCTGCCCCGTTCAAGCCGCGGCTTGGGGGTGTCGGGTTAAGCTCCCCGCGGTGATCACCGTCCTCGTCGATCCCGGGCCCTTCGCCGGCGCCGAGCTGGAGCTCGGCGGCGTCTCCTACCGCCACCTGTTCCGCGCCCGCCGCCTGCCGGCCGGCGAGACCCTGCGCGTCGCCGACGGCCAGGGACACGCGCGCTGGGGCGAGGTTGCCCGGGTCGATCGCGCCTCGGCACTGATCGCCCTCGGCGCCCCGGCCCCCGCCAACGAAGCCCCCCTCCGTCTCGACCTCCTGGTCGCCCCGCCGCGCCCTGAGCGCGCCGCATGGCTGGTCGAGAAGGCTACCGAGGCCGGCGTCTCCGCCATCCGCTTCCTCAATACCGAGCGCGCCCCCCGCTCCCCCGGCCCCGCCACCCTTGCTCGCCTCCGCCGCATCGCCTCCGCCGCTCTCGAGCAATGCCACCGCTCCCGCCTCCCCGACCTCACCGGCCCCCACCCCTGGTCCGGCCTCGACTCTCTAGCCGCCGCCCACCCCGCTCGCTTCTTCCTCGACCCCGCCGCCCCCACCCCCGCCCTCTCCCTCGCCGCGCAT
>DASZZM010000028.1:0-61754 GCA_035544895.1 Thermoanaerobaculia bacterium | reverse complement strand
CCGTCTCGCGGTCCACCAGCTCCACACGCGCCCCCACCGACAACGGCAACAACAGCTCGGTGACCGCGATGTCGAACGACAGCGTGGTCACCGCCAGCATCACGTCCCCGGCTCCCAGACCCGGCCGCGCCGCCATCGCCGCCAGGTAGTTGACCACCCCGCGATGGCGCACGCCGACTCCTTTGGGACGGCCCGTCGACCCCGAGGTGTAGATCACGTAGGCCAGATTCTCGGCCCTCGCCGCCGTCGCCGGCACCGGCGCCGCCGCCACTCCCGCCCCCGCACCCTCGCTGTCGTCGTCCTCCTCGTCGAGCAGCACCACCCGCGCCTCGTGCGGCGGCAGGGCGTCGCTCAGCGACCGCTCGGTCAGCACCACCCGCGCCCGGCTGTCGGCGAGGATCCACCCCAGCCGCTCGCGCGGATGGGTGGGGTCGAGCGGCACGTAGGCCCCGCCCGCCTCGAGCACGCCCAGAAGCGCCACCAGCAGGGCCGGCGTGCGCTCGGCGCACACCCCCACCAGCACCTCCGGCCCCACCCCTAACCGCACCAGGCGCCGCGCCAACCCGCCCGCCTGCGCCGCCAGCTCGCCGTAGCGCAGCGCCCGCCCGGCGCCGCGCACCGCCACCGCTTGCGGCGTCCTCGCGGCTTGGGCCCACACCAGCTCGTGCACGCACGACTCGGCCGGCAAGCCCGCCGCCGTGTCGTTGACCTCCACCACCACCTGCTGGCGCTCCGCCGGGGACAGCGCGGGCAGGTCTCGGATGGCAAGCTCCGGCTCCGCGACCGCCGCCGCGAGGAGCCGCTCGTAGTGGGCGAGCAGGCGCTCGGCCGTCGCGGCGTCGAACAGCTCGGCGTCGTACTCGAGCCAGCCGGCGAAGCCGCCGCCGCTCGCCCCCAGGGTGAGGGTCAGGTCGAACTTCGCCGCTCCGGTGTCCACCGGAACCTGGAGCAAGTCGAGGCCCGGCAGACGCAGCTCCGCCAGGGGCGCGTCCTGGAGGATGAAGAGGACCTCGAACAGCGGCGAGCGGCTGAGGTCGCGCTCCGGCGCGAGCTCCTCGACCAGCCGCTCGAAGGGGAGGTCCTGGTGGAGGAAGGCGTCGAGCGCCGTCTCGCGCAGGCGCCGCAGGACCTCGCCGAAGCTCGGCGAACCCGTCAGGTCGACGCGCAGCACCAGGGTGTTGACGAACAGCCCGATCAGCTCCTCGATCTCGCGCCGGTTGCGTCCGGCCACCGGGGTGCCGAGAAGCACCAGCTCCTGCCCCGCCTGGCGTCCCAGCAGCGCGCCCCACGCCCCCAGCAGGGCCATGAAGGCGGTGACGCCCTGGCGCCGGCAGAGGGCGGCGACGGCCCGCGCGAGCGCGGGAGGGAGGGCCGTGCGCCGCAGGCCGCCGCGGTGGCCGGGCAGCGACGACCGCGGCCGGTCGGTGGGCAGGTCCAGCGCCCGCGGCGCGCCGGCCAGCTGGCGCTTCCAGTAGCCGAGCTGGCGCTCGAGGACCTCGCCGGTGAGCCAGCGCCTCTGCCAGACCGCGAAGTCCGCGTACTGCACGGGCAGCTCCGGCAGCACGGCGGGCAGGCCGTGCGGCAGGGCCCCGGCCAGGACGGCGATCTCGCGCAACAGCACGCCCAGCGACCAGCCGTCGCAGACGATGTGATGCAGCGTCATGAGCAGCAGATGCTCGCGTTCCCCCAGGCGCAGCAGGGTCTGGCGCAGCAGCGGCCCGCGCTGCAGATCGAAGGGGCGCCGCGCCTCCGCGCCGGCAAGGGCGTGCGCCAGCTCCTCCACCCGCCCGGGCGGCAGGCCCGCGAGGTCGACCAGCGGCAACGCCGGCAGCGCGGCCTGGGTCGGCGGCGCGATGCGCTGCACCGGCCCCGCGGCGCGCGCCGGCAGGGTGGTGCGCAATGCCTCATGGCGGCGCACCACCTCGGCAAGGATGCGGCGCAGGTCCTCGACCGCGAGCACGCCGCGCAGGCGCACCGCCGCCGGCAGGTTGTAGGCCGCGCTGCCCGGCTCGATCTGATCGAGCAGCCAGAGCCGCTGCTGGGCGAAGGAGGCGGGCAGGTCGCCCTGCCGCTCCTCCGGCGGCAAGGGGACGATGGGCGGGGTCGCCGCCCTCCCGGCGGCGCGGGCCGCCCGCACCACGCCGGCGAGCTGGGCGACGGTGGGAGCCGCGAAGAGCTGGCGCAGCGTCAGCTCGACCCCGAGCACGCCGCGCAGGCGGGAGACCACGCGGGTGGCGAGCAGCGAGTGACCGCCGAGGACGAAGAAGTCGTCGTCGATCCCCACCCGCTCGCGCCCCAGCACCTCCGACCAGATTCCGGCCACGAGCTGCGCGATCGGGTCGGCGGCCAGGGACGGGGAGACCTCCGCGCCGCTCCCCGCCTCCGCCTCCCGCGGCGCTGGCAGGGCCCGGCGGTCCACCTTGCCGCTGGGCGTCAGGGGCAGGGCGTCCAGGGTCACGAAGGCCGCCGGGACCATCTGGGGCGGCAGCCGCGCGGCGAGGAAGCCGCGCAGCTCCGCGCCGTCGCCGCCGGCGCGCGGCACCACGTAGGCGACCAGCCGCGCCTCCGCCGCCGGCGGCCCGTCGAGACGCGGCACCACCACGCACTCCCGCACCGCCGGGTGGCCGGCCAGGACCGCCTCGATCTCCCCCGGCTCGATGCGGACGCCGCGGATCTTGACCTGATGGTCCACGCGGCCCAGGAAGTCCAGGCCGCCCGCCGGGCGCCAGCGCGCCAGGTCGCCGCTGCGGTAGCACCTGCCTCCCGGCTCGGCGCTTCCGGGGTCGGGCAGAAAGCGCGCGGCGGTAAGGCCCGGCTGGCCCAGGTAGCCGCGCGCCACGCCCGCGCCGCCGACGAAGAGCTCCCCCGCCACGCCGATTGGCACCGGATGGCCGCGGGCATCGAGAACGGTCAGGCGCAGGTCCTCGAGACCGGCACCGATCGGGCTGTGCGTCGGCGCGGCAAGATCGCGAGTCCCCAGCCGGCGGCAGGTGACGTGCACGGTCGCCTCGGTGATCCCGTACATGTTCACCAGCCGCGGCCGCTCCTCTCCATGGCGCTCGAGCCAGGAGGCGAGGCAAGCCGGGTCCAGGGCCTCGCCGCCGAAGACCACTAGGCGCAGAGCCATGCCACGGCGCGAGTCCTCCGCCATCTCCTGGTCGGCCGCGGCGAGCTGGCGGAACGCCGAGGGGGTCTGGTTGAGGACGGTCACGCCTTCGTCGACGAGAAGGCGGTGGAACTGCTCGGGGGAACGGCTCACCCAGTATGGCACCACCACGAGGCGGCCGCCGTGGAGCAGCGCCCCCCACAGCTCCCAGACCGAGAAGTCGAAGGCCGCGGAGTGGAACAGCGTCCAGACGTCGCGCGGGCCGAAGCCGAACGAGCTCCGCGTCGCCCGGAACAGGCGCGCCGCGTTGGCGTGGGTGTCCAGGACGCCCTTCGGCCTGCCCGTCGTCCCCGAGGTGTAGATGACATAGGCGAGACCCTGGGGCAGGGCGCCCTCCGGCAGGTTACGGCCGTCGCGCGCGTCGATCGCTTTGCCCGGCGCGTCGAGGACGACGAGCTGGAACGGCCGCGATCCATCCTGACCGCCCGACCCCGGCGCGAAGTTCCCGGCCAAGGAGCGCTCGGTGAGGACGATCGGAGGCTCGACTCCGGCCAGCGCGTCGCCGGCGGTCGAGCGCAGGCGCTCGCCGGGATGAGTCGGGTCGAGCGGCACGTAGGCTCCCCCTGCCTTCAGGACGGCAACGAGCCCGACCACCAGCTCGAGCGAGCGCTCCAGGCAGACGACGACCGGGACCTCGGGTGCGACACCCAGGCGCCGCAGATGCCGGGCCAGCGCGTTGGCGCGCCGGTTGAGCTCGCCGTAGCTCAAGGCCGCCCCCTCACAGCTCACCGCGGTCGCCTCCGGCGCCCCCTCCGCCACGGCCTCGAGCTCGCGATGGAGGCACCGCGGCTCGGGAGCCGGCGGCGCTCCGCCGCTCCATTCGACGAGGAGCTGCTGGCTCTCACCCGCGAGCAGCAGCGGCAGCTCCGCGACCGGCCGGTCCGGAGACTCCACGGCCGCCGCCAGCAGCGCCCGGTAGTGGCCGAGCAGCCGTTCCGCCGTCGGCCGATCGAACAGATCGGTGTCGAACTCCACGCCGCCGTCGAGCAGCCCGCCGCGTTCCCGCAGGTAGAGGAAGAGGTCGAACATCGAGCTCCTGCTCTCGAGGTCCTCGAGGCGCAGCACGAGTCCCGGCAGGGCGAGCTGCGCCAGTGGGGCGGAGTGCACGGCGAAAGCGACCTGGAAGAGGGGGTTGCGGCCCGGGCCGCGCTCCGCCTGCACCTCTTCGACCACGCGCTCGAAGGGGAAGGCCTGGTGGTCGAGCGCCGCGAGCACGGTGCTCCGCAGCCTGCCGAGCAGTGCGTGGAAGGTCGGGTCGCCGGCAAGATCGCCGCGCAGAACGACGGTGTTGATGAAGGGCCCGATCAAGCCCTCGAGCTCGCGGCAGTGGCGGCCGCTCACCGGAGTGCCCACCAGCAGATCGGTCTGGCCGCCGTAGCGCAGCAGGAGGACGTCGAGGACCGCGAGCAGGGCGGTGAACAGGGTCGTCTCGGCGCGGCTCGCCAGCCCGGCCAGCGCCGTGTGCAGCTCCGGCGGCAGCGCCGGCAAGGGGCGCGAGGCGCCGCGGAACCGCGCCACAGCCGGGCGCGGCCGGTCGGCCGGGAGGTCGAGACCGGCGGGAGCGCCGGTCAGCTGGCGGCGCCAGTAGGCGAGATCGCCTTCGCAACCCGCGGCGACGGCGCGGTGCTGCCAGGCCGCGAAGTCGGAGTACTGGACCGGCAGGGGCGGCAGCGGCGAGGGGGCGCTGGAGGCGAACGCGCCATAGAGGGCGCCCAGCTCGCCGAACAGCACGCCCTCGGAGCCGCCGTCGTAGACGATGTGGTGCGCGCTCAAGACCAGGAGGTGCTCTTGCGGCGCGAGCCGGACCAGGAGCGTGCGCGCCAGCGGTCCCCGCGCCAGGTCGAAGCGCCAACCGGCCGCGGCAAGGGCGCAGCGGGTCCGCTCGGCATCCAGGCGGGGCGGCGGAAGCGCGGCGAGGTCGATCTCGGCGAGGTCGATCTCCGCATCGGCGAGGACGACCTGCACCGGCTCGCCCGCTCCGCCGTCGAAGACGGTACGCAAGATCTCGTGGCGGGCCACGATCTCCCGTACGGCCCGGCGCAGGGCCGGACGGTCGAGCCGGCCCGAGAGACGCGCCTGGGCGCACAGGTTGTAGGCCGTGCTCTCCGGGTCGAGCTGGTCGAGAAACCAGAGCTGCCGCTGCAGGAACCCCAGGGGAGCCGGACCGCTTTCCGTCCGGCGGCTGAACGGGGGCGGCAGGCCGTCCCCCGCCTCCCCCGGGCCGGCCTCCTCCTGCCGCACGGCGCGCCCGGCGCCAAGGGCGCCGGCGACCTCGTCGCGGAGCGCCGCCACGGTGGGCCGCTCGAACAGAGACCGTGCCGGAAGCTCCACGGCGAAGGCTTCGCGCACGCGCGCCACCACTCGCAGGGCGGCGAGCGAGTCGCCGCCGAGATCGACGAACCGATCGTGCGGGCCCACCCCGCCAACGCCCAGGACCTCCCGCCAGATGGCGGCGATGCGCGCCGCGATGACATCGCCGGAGGCATCGGCGAGACCCGGGCCGGCAAGCGCCGGGGTGGGTAGCTCCTCGATCTCCTCGCGCTCTCCCTGGAGTGCGGGCGGCAGCGCGATCACGACCTGCGGCGCCGCCGGCTGCGCCAGCACCCGGTCGAGGAGGTCAAAGGCCTCGTCGCTGGCCCAATCCATCCCCGGGCCGCAGCCAACCGCCACCGCCGGTCGCGCGCCGCGTGCGCTGCGCGCGCAGGCCAGAGCATCGAGCAGCGCGCCTGCCGCCCAAAGCTCGGCCCGCGCGGGCCCTGCCAGCGGCGGCCCCGGCCGGGGTTCCAGCCAGGAGAAGAGGACGAAGATGTCGAGAGGCCGCTCATCGCCGAGCAGGCGGTCGAGGACCAGGGCGCCGCGCATCCAGTGCAGGGCATCGATCTCGCTGTCTGCGGCAGGTGCGGCAGGTGCGGCGGGCGCGGGAGGCGCGCCAGGCGCCGCGGGCAGAAAGAAGACGCCGTGCAGCGGACCCCACCGCTTCTCGACGCGGTCGAGGACCGCCTGCACCCCCGCCGCATCGGCGAGATCAGCCGCCACCGCCAGGACCTCGGCCCCGAGGTCTTCGAGCTCGCGGACAGGGCCGCCTGCCAGGTCCGGCCCGCTTCCCGCGGGCGTCACCAAGGCCAGCCTCAGCGGGGCGGCCCGGGCCAGCTGCCGCGCCAGGGCCAGCTGCGCGCCGGAAAGCGCGCCGGTCAGCAGATAGGTCCCGCCGGGCCGCAGCCAGGCGGCCCGCCGCCGCGGCGCGACGAGCGGCGCCGCCTCGAGCGACGGCACCCAGCGGAGGGGACCCCGCCAGGCGACGACCGGATCGCCGGCATCCGACAAGACCTCGCCGACCAGCCGGTCGGCCAGCGCCGCCTCCTGCGCGCTCCCCGGCGCGGGCGCCACGACGTCGAGCAGACGGCAGCGGGGCGCGCCGCCGCCCCGTGGCGCCGTCCGCGCCCAGCCGAGAAGGGTCGCCTTGGCCGGGCAGACCTCGTCCTGGCCGGTGACCCATTGCGACCCGGTGGCGACCGCCGCCAGCGTCACGCCGCCCGAGGCCTCCCCGCTCTCCTCCATGGCGCGGGTCAGCGCCGCGAGGCTCGCGAAGCCACGTTGCCAGGCCTCGTCGAGATCGCCGGCCGCCGGACCGACGCTTCCGAGGTGAAGCACGCCACGCAGCCTCCGCCCCTCGCCGCGCAGGCGCGCCGGCAGGGCAGCCGCGCTCTCCCCTGCCGCTTCTGCCGCGTCCACCCGCACCACCTCGAACCCTCTCGCCTCCAGCCGCCGCGCCATCGCCTCGCCCAGGCCGCGGCGGTCCAGGATCGCCAGCCAGGTGCCCGTCTCCGCCGTGGCGGACGCCGCGGCAGGAGCGCCAGGGACTGCCGCGGGCGCCGACCGCCGCCAGCCGGGGAGGTGGATGAGGCCCGCGAGACCGGCCGCCGGCGCGGTCCCGGCTCCCGGGCCCCCGCGGCCGCGCGGCGGCTCCACCCAGTGGCGGCGGCGCTCGAAAGGATAGGCAGGGAGGGGAACGCGGCGGCGGCGCTCCGCACGGTGGAAGGCGGGCCAATCGACCGCCACTCCGGCCACCCAGAGCCGGCCCAGGGCCGCCAGCGTCGCCTGGAGCTCCGGCTGGCGCTCGTCGCGGTGGCGCAGGCTGGTCAGCACGAGCTGGCGCTCGGTCCTCCCTGGGGAGCGCCGGGCGAGAGTCGCCAGGGCCTGCCCGGGCCCCACCTCGAGGAGGATGCGGTCCGGGTCGGCCAGCAGCAGATCGAGCCCCTCGGCAAAGCGCACCGCCTCGCACATGTGGCGCGCCCAGTACCCGGGGTCGCAGGTCTCCGCCGCGGTGATCCACGTCCCGGTCAGGTTCGACAGGTAAGGAATGGAGGGCGGCGCCAGCGCCACCCCGCGGGCCGCCGCGGTCAGCTCGTCCGCGGCGGGCTGGAGCATGGCCGAGTGGAAGGCATGCGTGGCCGGCAGGGGGAGTGACGGCACCGCGAGCTCGCCGAGCCGCCGCTCGAGCTCGGCCGCCGCCTCCGGCTCGCCGGCGACGACGCAGTCCGACGGTCCGTTGGCCGCGGCGAGCGAGAGCCCGGGGCCGAGCAGCGGCAGCAGCGTCTCGGCGGACATCGGCACGGCCAGCATCCGGCCCGGCGGCAGGCGCTCGATCAACCGCGCCCGCAAGCCGATGAGCGCGGCGGCGTCCTCGAGCGACAGCACGCCGGCCAGACAGGCCGCGACGTACTCTCCCACGCTGTAGCCGATCAGGGCCTGCGGCCGCACGTTCCACGACATCCAGAGCCGGGCGAGCGCGTACTCGACGGCGAAGAGAGCCGGCTGGGCGACGCTCGTCCGAGTGAGGGCGGCCCACCTCGGATCCTCCGCCACGGCCCCGCGCCGCAGCAGGCGCCGCAAGTCGAAGCCCTGGTCCCGGGACGCCGCCGCACTCCCGCCCGCGCCCTCGTCCCGCGGGAAGAGAAGCTCGCGCAGGTCGACGGAGAGGATCGGCGCGAGCAGCGCGGCGCAGCGGTCGAGCTCGCGGCGGAAGACCTCCTCGCCGCGGTAGAGCGCCGCGGCCATGCCGGGGTAGTGCTCTCCCAACCCCGGCAAGAGGAAGGCGACCTGCCGCTCGCGCCCGTCCACGACGCCGCTCGCGCCGCGCCCCGGGTCGCCGCCACCGCCGAGCAGCGCGGCCGCCTCGGCGGCGGTCGCGGCCACCACGGCCTGGCGGTGGGCGAAGGCCCGCCGCCCGACCTGGGTGGTGTAGGCGGCGTCGGCGAGGTCCTCCTCGGGCCGATCCAGCAGGTGCTGGCGCAGCCGCGCGCGCACGCCGCCGAGCGCGGCCGCCGAGCGGGCCGACAGCACGAGCAGGCTGAGCGGCCACGATGATTGCAGGGGGTGCGGCGGGCGCGGCTGGGGCGGCGGGGGCGGGCCGGGAGCTTCCTCGAGAATGACGTGGGCGTTGGTGCCGCCGATGCCGAAGGAGCTCACGCCGGCTCGCAGGGGCCCGCTCCCCTGCCAGGGGCGCAGCCGGGCATTGACGAAAAAGGGGCTCGCCGCGAAGTCGATCTCGGGGTTGGGCCGCTCGAAATGGAGGCTGGCGGGGATCTCCCGGTGCTCCAGGGCGAGCACGGTCTTGATCAGTCCCGCGGCACCTGCCGCGGCGTCGAGGTGGCCGAAGTTGCTCTTGACCGAGCCGATGGCGCAGTAGCCGCTGCGCTTCGCGCCGGCCGCCCGGAAGGCGCGGGTCAGGGCGGCGACTTCGATGGGATCGCCCAGCGGGGTGGCCGAGCCGTGGGTCTCGACGTAGCCCACCGTCTCGGGATCGATCCCGCCCAGGACCAGGGCCCGCGCGATGACCTCCGCCTGCCCCTCCACGCTCGGGGCCATGAAGCCGACCTTGTCGGAGCCGTCGTTGTTGACCGCCGAGCTCTTGATCACCGCGTGGACCGTGTCGCCGTCCGCCAGGGCGTCCGCGAGCCGTCTGAGCACCACCACGCCCGCGCCGCTGCCGAAGACCGTGCCCCGGGCGGCGGCATCGAAGGGGCGGCAGTGGCCGTCCGGCGAGAGGATCCCTCCTTCCTCCCAGAGATAGCCGGAGGTCTGCCGGCTGCGCACCGAGACGCCGCCCGCCAGGGCCGCGTCGCACTCGCCCGCGAGCAGGGCCTGGCGCGCCAGGTGGAGGGCCACCAGCGCGGTGGAGCAGCCGGTCTGGACGGTCACGCCGGGCCCGCGCAAGTTCAGCTTGTACGAGATCCGCGTCGCCAGCATGTCCTTGTCGTTGGCCAGCACGATCTGCCAGCTTTCGTCCGGCGCCGGCGCGTTGGGCAGGAGATTGAGCAGCAGGTAGCTGCTGATCACTGTCCCGGCATAGATGCCGATCCGACCCGCAAAGGTCTCGGGGTCGAGCCCCGCTTGCTCCAGGGCCTCCCAGGCGCACTCCAGCAGGAGGCGCTGCTGCGGATCGGTGATCGCCGCCTCCCGCGGGCTGAACCCGAAGTGCGCGGCGTCGAAGCGCTCGATGCCGTCGAGCACGCCGCGGGCCCGGACGTAGCGCGGGTTGGAGAGGAGGTCGGGGTCGACGCCCGCCGCCAACAGCTCGGCGTCGGTGAAGAAGGCGATCGACTCCACGCCGCCACGCAGGTTGCGCCACAGCTCGCCGAGATCGGCGGCGCCGGGGAAGCGGCCCGCCATCCCGATGATGGCGACGTCTTCGCCGGCGCCGCGCGGCGCGGAGGAGCCCCGGCGGGCCGGCTGGTCGATGCCGGCGAGCCGGTCGCGCGCGCTCTCCTGGCCGTCCAGCCGGCCCGCCAGGGCGCGGACGGTAGAGTGCCGAAACAGGTCGAGCAGGGAGAGATCCGCCTGCAGGCGCTCGCGCAGCTTGCCGTGCACCTCGGCGGCGAGCAAGGAGTGGCCGCCCAGGTCGAAGAAGTTGTCGTCGATGCCGACCCGCTCGATCCCCAGCGCTTCGCGCCAGATCTCGGCGACCAGGCGCTCGTGCCGGCTTCGCGGCGCAACGTAGGCGGCCGCCAGCTCCGGCCGGTCCTGACCAGGCTCCGGCAGGGCCTTGCGGTCTACCTTGCCGCTCGGCAGCAGCGGAAACCGGTCGAGGAAGACGATAGCCGCGGGGATCATGGCGGCAGGAAGCCTCTCGCCGAGGAAACTCCGCAGCTCTTCCCGGGAGACCTCGCGCTCGGGCGCCCGGACCACATAGGCGACGAGCCGCTGGTCGCCCGGGCGCTCGCGCCTCGCCACGGCCACGGCGCAGTGGCCGACGGCCGGGTGCCCGCGCAGCACGGACTCGATCTCGCCGAGCTCGACGCGAAAGCCCCGGACCTTGACCTGATGGTCGATGCGGCCGAGGCAGTCGAGCCTCCCGTCCGGCAGCCGGCGCGCCAGGTCGCCGCTGCGGTAGAGCCGGATGCCGGGTTCGCCGAAGGGATCGGGGATGAAGCTCTCGGCGGTCCGCTCGGGCTGGCCGCGGTAGCCGCGGGCGAGCCCTTCGCCGCCGATCGCCAGCTCGCCGACCACGCCCAGGGGCACGAGGTTGCCGCCGGCGTCCAGCAGGTGGACGGTGGTGTTGGCGAGCGGGCGTCCGATCGGCACCGATCGGACGCCCGGGCCCCCCGGTGGGCGGTCCGCGCCGGCCGGGCCGACGGTCGTGTAGACCGTCGCTTCGGTCGGGCCGTAGCAGTTCCACAGCGACCTCACCAGGGGGGCGAGGCGCTCCGCCAGGGTGCACGGCATGGCCTCGCCGGCGCACAGCACTTTGAGCTCCGGCCTCCCCTGCCAGCCGCCGTCGAGCAGCATGGTCAGGGCGGTGGGAGTGGCCTGCAGGACGGTCGCGCCGGCGGCATCGATGGCCCGGGCCAGGCGCACGGGATCGGCGCCCGTCGCGCGGCGCACCAGGTCGATCCGTGCCCCGACGACGAGCGGCAGCAACAGCTCGACGACGGCGACGTCGAACGCCAGCGAGGAGACGGCCATAACCACGTCGAGAGGGCCGAGCCCCGGCCGGCAGGCGGTCGAAGCCAAGAAATTGACCAGGCCACGATGACCCAGCTCGACCCCTTTGGGGCGGCCCGTCGAGCCCGAAGTGTAGATCACGTAGGCAAGGTTCTCGAGGGAGGCTCGGCGCGGCGGCGGCCCCGCCCGCTCGGCCGGCTCATCCTCGTCATCCTCGTCGGGGCCCGCGAAGGGAGGGCGGTCGAGGAGCACGACGCGCGCCTGGCCTGACGCCGGAGGCAGCCCGGCCGCGAGGTCGTGCTCGGTCAACAGGAGCGCGGCGCCGGAGTCCGCGAGGATGGCGTCCACCCTCGCCGGCGGGAAGGCCGGATCGAGCGGCACGTAGGCGCCGCCGGCCGCGAGCACGGCGAGCACCGCGGCGAGCATCGCCGGCGAGCGCTCGGCGTAGATCCCGACCACGACCTCCGGCCCGACCCCCAGCCCTGCCAGCAGGCCGGCGAGCCGTTCGACCCGCGCCGCGAGCTCGCCGTAGCGCAGCGGCCGCCCCTCGCAGGAGACCGCCACCGCCCCCGGCACGCGCCGCGCGGTGGCCGCGAACAGATCGTGGACTGTGACGCCGGGGGCGAACCACGCCGCGCTGTCGTTGAGGCCGGCCACCAGCTGGTGCCGCTCGGCGTCGGCGAGGAGGGGCAAGTCGGATAGCCGGCTGTTCGGCGCCCCGGCCGCCCCCTGCATGAGGGTCGCGAGGTGGGCGGCGAGACGTGCCACCGTCGTCCGATCGAAGAGGTCCGTGTCGTACTCGAGCGCTCCCGCGAGGCCGCCGTCTTCGCGCCTCTCGGCGAGATCGAGAGTGAGGTCAAACTTGGCGCTGCGGGTGGAGAGCTCGACGCGCTCGACAGCAAGTCCGGGCAGGGTCAGGGCCGGCGGCGGGGCGTTCTGCAGCACGAGCAGCACCGAGAAGAGCGGCGCATGGCCGAGCGAACGCTCGACTCCCAGCTCCTCGACGAGCTTCTCGAAGGGCAGCTCCTCGTGGCGCGCGGCGCCCAGGCAGATCTCCCGCGCGCGCCCCATCAGGGTCCGGAAGTCCGGGTCCCCCGCAAGGTCGAAGCGCAGCACCAGGGTATTGACGAACGAGCCGATCAGGCCTTCGAGCTCGGCACGGTTGCGGCTGGCGACCGGGGTGCCGAGCAGAAGGTCCTCCTGGCCGGTGTAGCGCGAGAGCAGCGCCTGGAAGATGGCCGCCAGGGAGATGAACAGGGTCGTCCCTTCCCGCCGGCCCAGCTCTTTGAGCGGCTGCACCACGGCTGCCGGGAGCGCGACCGGGAAACGCCGCCCACGGTAGGTCCGGGTCCCCGGGCGAGGCCGGTCGAGCGGCAGATCGAGAACCGGCAGCGGGCCGGCCAGACGTTCCTTCCAATAGCCGAGCAGGTCCGCGAGCAGCGCGCCCGCGAGGCGCTGCCGCTGCCAGGCCGCGAAATCGGCGTACTGGAACGGGAGCTCCGGCAGCGGCGGCGGCGCCCCCTCCCGGAACGCGGCGTAGAGCGCGGCGAGCTCCCGGGTCAGCACCCCGACCGACCAGCCGTCGCAGACGATGTGGTGGAGGTTGACCAGGAGGAGATGCTCCGCCGCGGCCAGCCGCAGCAGACGGACCCGCCACAGCGGGCCGCTCGCCAGCGCGAAGGGGCGGAGGGCTTCCTCGCCGGCGAGACGCATGGCCTCCGCCTGCCCGGCCGCTGCGGCGAGCCCGCTCAGGTCGACGACCGGCAGGAGCGCGGGCCGCGGCGCGCCGACGACCTGCCGGGGGCGGCCGGACAGCGACGGGAACGTGGTGCGCAGCACTTCGTGGCGGCGCTCGACCTCCGTGCAGGCCCGCGCCAGCGCGGCCGTGTCGAGGAGGCCGGTCAGGCGCACCGCCGCGGGCATGTTGTAGACGCTCGCCCCCGGCGTCAGGCGGTCGAGGAACCAGAGCCGCTGCTGGCTGAAAGAAAGAGGCGGCCCGCCGCCGCTCGCCGGCCGTGGCGCGGGGCGCGGGCCCGCGGCGCCCGCGGCGCCCTCAGCCCGGAGGAGCGCCGCGGCCGGCATCTCACAGCCGAGACGCCGGGCGAGGGTCCAGGTGGCCGCGTCCAGCCGGGCAATCCCCGGCGCGGCGCGCCAGCGCTGCGCAACCCCGGCTTCGATCCGCCGGTGCTGGTGGAACTTGGGGTCTCCCATCATGCGCCCGGCGCGGTGCAGGCCGCCGGTCATCCGCTCCCCCTCATAGGGGGAGAGCACGGCGGGATGGAAGCCGATCCCCAGGAAAAGGCAGAGCCTCTCCATCACCGCGCGCGGATCGCCGACCAGCTCCTCGAAGCGGATGCGGTGCCGGCGCGCCGCGGGCACCGCCTCGAGGTGCTCCAGGGTGTTCTCGTGTCCGAGGCGCCACACCAGCTCCGCCTGCCGCCGCGGCGTCAGGGGGAGGCGGTAGACCTCGTGCATCCTGGCTTCCAGGTAGGACTCGACGGTGGCGGCGGGGTGGCGCACCAGGTGGATGTAGAGCGGTTCGTCAAACCACTCCTCGGCGCGCCGCAGCGTCGGCAGGTCGAGCACGTAGCGCGGAGTTTTGTCCACCAGGGTGCGGCCGCCGGCCCACTCTTGAAGCCGCCGGTAGAAGCCGGGCGTGGGCTCGTCGCACGCCTCGCTCTCGGCCACCAGGGCGGCGGCCGCCTCGGCATCGCACGCCCGCAGCTCCATGACCGCGCGCAGCAGCCCCTCGCGCGCGAAGCCGTCTCTGCCTGACAGGAATTGCCGCCGCTCGCCCAAGGTCGCGAAGCCGAGCAGCTCCAGCTCGGGCGGCGCGAACAGGCCCGGGTGTCCTGCCAGCATCACGCGCAGCAGGGTCGACCCCGAGCGGAATGGTGCGAGGAGGAAGACCGCCGGGAGGTTGCGCCGCGCGAGGGCGCCGCGGCGAGCCGGCGCGCTCTCCGAGAAACGTGCCGCCAGCGCGCGGCGCAGAGCCGCGATCTCGGCCGCCTCACCGGCGCCGGCAGGGCCCGCGGCCTCCTCCTCCGTGCCCGCGGCCGCGCACCAGCCGGCCCGCACCAGCTCCTGCCGATAACTCCCTTCGAGATAGGCGGCGTAGCTCTCGACCGTCGGCGCGTCGAACAGCGACATGACGTAGACGACCGCCGCGAGCTCGCGCTGCAGGCGGTTGACGAACAGCGCCCCCTGGATCGAGTCGCCGCCCAAAGCGAAGAAGTCGTCGCCGGCCCCCACCCGCTCGGCGCCCAGCAGCTCGCGCCACATCGCGGCCAGGCGCTCTTCGACCGCAGTGCGCGGCGGCAGGTAGGGCGCGGCGCCGGGGCGCCCGTGCTCCGCGGGAGCGGGAAGCGCCTTGCGGTCCACCTTGCCGCTCGGGGTCAGGGGCAGGGCGGGGAGGACCACGAAGAGCGCCGGCAGCAGCGGATCCGGCAGCCGCGCGGCCAGGAACCGCCGCAGCTCCTCGGCATCCGGCGCCGCGCCGCCACCATGCCCCGCCACGTAGGCCACCAGCCGCGGGCCGCCAACAGCCCCGGCGCGCGCCACGACCACCGCCTCGCGCACCCGCGGATGGGCGGCCAGCGCCGCTTCCACCTCGCCCGGCTCGATGCGCACGCCCCGGATCTTGACCTGGTGGTCGAGCCGGCCGAGGAACTCGATGGCGCCGTCGGGCCGCCGCCGCGCCAGGTCGCCGGTGGCATAGAGGCGCTCGCCCGGGCTCGACGCCCCGCCAAACGGATCGGGGACGAAGCGCTCGGCGGTGAGGCCGGGCCGCCGCCAGTAGCCGCGGGCGAGCCCGGCGCCGCCGATGTGCAGGTGACCCGGAGCTCCGATCGGCGCCGGCCCGCCCGCCGCGTCGAGCAGGTGGACACGCAGGTTGGCGATGGGCCGGCCGATGGGCACGGCGCGCGCGGCCGGCTCGTGCAGGCAGCGCCAGGAGGTCACGTCCACCGCCGCCTCGGTCGGGCCGTAGAGGTTGTGCAGCTCGGCCGAGAGCAGCCTGCCGAACCGCTGCTCGAGCTCGCGCGGCAGCGCCTCGCCGCTGGCGATCACCTGCCGCAGGCTGGTCAGCCGCGCCAGCCGCGGTTCCGTGAGGAAGACCTGGAGCATCGAGGGGACGAAATGCAGGGTGGTGATCTGCTGGCGCTCGATGACCTCAGCCAGGTAGGCGCTGTCCTGGTGACCACCGGGGCGGGCGAAGACCACCCGCGCTCCGGCGAGCAGCGGCCAGAACAGCTCCCAGACCGCGACGTCGAAGCTCGCCGGCGTTTTCTGGAGCACCCCCTCGCCCGGTGCCAGGCCGTACTCCGCCTGCATCCAGAGCAGGCGGTTGACGATGCCGCGGTGGGTGTTGGCCGCGCCCTTGGGAAGACCTGTCGAGCCCGACGTGTAGATGCAGTAGGCGAGGTTCTCCGGCGCCGCCGCGTGCGGCGCCCCCTGGTCGACCGGCGGCCTGCCATCGCTGCCGCCGGCGTCAACCGCGCCGCCGGCACCGCCGGCAGGGAGGCCGATCACCGTTCGCACGCCCGCGCTCCACTCCGGGGGGGGCGAGGAGGCGAGGAGCACCTCGAGGCCCGCGTCCTTGGCCATGAAGGCGAGCCGTTCGGCCGGATAGGACGGGTCGAGCGGCACGAAGGCCCCGGCGGCCTTGAGCACGGCGAGCAGCCCTGTCATCAGCTCGAGAGAGCGCTCGACCGCGACTCCCACAAGGGCATCCGGGCCGACCCCGAGCCGGCGCAGGTGGCGGGCCAGCAGGCCGGCCCGGCGGTCGAGCTCCCGGTAGGACAGCGAGGCGTCCTCGCAGCTCACCGCCACCGCCTCTGGGGTCCGCTCGGCCTGGGCCGCGACCAGCTCATGCAGGCACGGTTCCTGGAGCGGTAGCGGCGCGGCGGTGGCGTTCCATTCGCAGATGAGCTGCTGGCGCTCCGCCGCGCCGAGCAGCTCGAGCTCGCTCAGCCGCCGCTCGGGAGCGGCCGAGACGCCCTCGAGCAGGGTCTCGAACCACCCGGCCAGGCGCTCGACGGTTGGGGCGTCGAACAGGTCACGGCTGTACTTGAAAACCGCTTCCAGATCCTCCTCGGTCTCGCGCAGCGACAGGGCGAGGTCGAAACGGGCCGTGCCGTTGTCGATCTCGCGGCCGTCCACCGTGAGGCCGGGGACCGGCGGCACCTCCAAGGGCTCGTTCTGGAGCACCAGCATGACCTGCACGAGTGGGGGAACCGACGGGTCGCGGCCGGTCCCCAGCTCGGCAACCAGGCGCTCGAACGGCACCTCGCGGCTGTCGAGGGCGGCCAGCACCACGGCCCGCACCCGCGCCAGCAGCTCCGCGCAAGACGGATCGCCGCCGAGGTCGGCGCGCAGGGGCAGGGTGTTGACGAACAGCCCGATCAGCCCTTCGAGCTCGACCCGGCCGCGGTTGGCGGCCGCCGTCCCCACGATCACGTCGTCCTCGGCGGTCAACCGGCCGAGGAGCGCCGCCAGCCCGGCCGCGAGAACCATGAAGAGACTGGCGCCGTGCGCGCCGGCCACGCCGCGCAAGCCGCCGGCGAGAACGCGCGGCAGGAGCCGGACGGCATGCGCGCCGCGATAGCTGCGCACCGCCGGCCGCGGCCGGTCGGAGGGCAGCGCCAGCACCGGCGGGGCGCCGCCGAGCCGCCGCTTGCAGGCGGCAAGCTGCGCCGCCAGCTCCGCGCCGGCCAGGCGGCGCTCCTGCCAGTGGGCGTAGTCCCCGTACTGCACCGGCAGCTCGGGCAGCACCGCCGGCCGCCTCTCGACGGCGGCCGCGTAGAGCTCCGCCAGCTCGCGCAGCAGGACGCCCCACGACCAGCCGTCCGCCACGATGTGATGCACGGCCAGATGCAGCTCGTGGACCACGGGAGAGAGGCGCACCAGGTGTGCGCCCAGGAGCGGCCCGCGCGCCAGGTCGAACGGCCGGCGGGCGAGCTCGCGCGCCAGCCTGGCGAGCTCGCGCCCCAGCCCGAGGGCGGTCCCCGCCGCGGCGGCCGCGCCCCCGGCCTCGACGCCCTCAGGGGTGGCGGCGGTCCCGGCAATCCCGGCGAGCTCGAGCAGGGGCAGCGGCGGGTCCGCCCGGTCCGCCGGCCGCACCACCTGCGCCGGAGCGTCGCCTGCCACCTGGAAGACCGTGCGCAGCGACTCGTGACGGCGCACGATCCGCGCCAGGGCGCGGCCCAGAGCCGGCGGATCGAGAGCGCCGCGGAAGCGCACCGCGAGTCCGAGGTTGTAGGCGGGATTGCCAGGCTCGAGCTGGTCGAGGAACCAGAGCCGCCGCTGCGGCGAGGTGAGGGGGAGCGGGCGGCCGCGCTCGCCGCGCGCCAGCGGGTCATCCGGCGCGCCGGCGGCGAGCCGCGCCGCCAGAGCGGCCTGAGCGCCCAAGGTCGGAGCCGCGAACAGCTCCGCCAGGGAGACTTCGGCCCCGGCGGCCTCACGCAGGCGGGCGAGCAGTTGCGCGGCACGCAGCGAGTCGCCGCCCAGGGCGAAGAAGTTGTCGCCCGCGCCGGCGCTGCCGGGGGCCAGATCGAGGACCTCTTCCCAGATCGCGGCGATCGCAGCCATCGCGGCGGTCTCAGCGATCGCGGCGGCCGGAGCCAGGCGCTCCTCCATCGCGCCGCGCGGGGCGGTGCCCGCGGCGCCCGGCTTCTCCTCGCCCTGCTCCGCCTCGCGCCACTCGCCCAGGGCGCGCAGCCCGCCGCTCAGGAACAGCTCCCTGCAGGCGCCGCGCCGGAGCTTGCCGCTGGTGGTCTTCGGCACCTCGCCCGGCTTGACCAGGACGAGGGCGGAGAGCCGCGCCTCGTGCTCCTCGGCCACCGCCTGGCGGATCGCCGCGGCCACCGCGGCAAGGTCGGCCGCCGAGCCGGGGCCCACCTCCTGGACGACGACCAGGCGCTCCTCTCCCTCCACTTCGACGGCAAAGGCGGCGCCGCACCCCGGGCGCACCGCGGGGTGGCTCCGCTCGACCGTCCATTCCACGTCTTGCGGATGGAGGTTGCGCCCGCGGATGAGGATCAGATCCTTGATCCGGCCGGCGATGTAGAGCTCGCCGCCATGGACGAAACCCAGGTCGCCCGTGCGCAGGTAGGGTCCGCGGCCGTCCGCGAGCCGGGCGTGGAAGGTCTCGGCCGTCGCCTCCGGCCGGTTCCAGTAGCCGGCGCCGATCGTGCCGCCGGCCACCCAGACCTCCCCGATCTCGCCGGCCGGGCACTCGAGGCACGTTGCCGGCGCGGCCACGCGCACCTCGAGGCCGGCGGGGATGGCGCCGCAACCGACCAGCCGCCGCGCGCCGCTTCCCAGCTCCGAGCTCGCGGCCGCCGGTGCGGCGCGGCCGGCGGCCAGGGCGGCGGCGTCGGCGGCGAGGACCGCCCAGTCGCCGCCGGCGCGACCGCCCGAGACCAGCAGGGTCGCCTCGGCGAGGCCATAGCAAGGGAAGAAGGCCGAGCCGCGGAAGCCGGCCGGCGCAAAGGCCTGCGCAAAGCGCTCGAGCACGTCGGCGCGCACCGGCTCGGCGCCGTTGAACGCCACCCGCCAGCGGCTCAGGTCGAGGACGGCCGCCTCATCGGGAGCGATCTTGCGGGCGCACAGCTCGTAGGCGAAATTGGGCCCGCCGCTGATGCTCGCGCCAAACCGCGCGATCGCTTCCAGCCAGCGGCGCGGACGCTGCAGGAAATGTAACGGCGAGAACAGGACGCAGTGCGCTCCTCGCCAGAGGGGATGGAGCAGGCCGCCGATCAGCCCCATGTCGTGGTAGAGCGGCAGCCAGCTCACCACGACCGCATCCGCGTCGGTGCGGAACGCCTCTCCGATCATCGCCTGGTTGGCGGCGAGATTGCCGTGGGAGATCATGACTCCCTTGGGCGCGCTCGTCGAACCCGAGGTGTACTGGAGGAGTGCAAGGTCGTCGCCCCGCACGCCCGGATCGCGCCAGCCCTCCGCCTCGGCGCCGGCGATGCCGCCGATCTCGAGGGCGAACGGAGCGGGCCGGCCGGCCGCGCCGGCGCGCAGCCGCTCGAGCGCCGGCAGCAGGGCGGCGGTGGTGAGCACGCACCGCGCCGCGCAGTCGGCGAGGATCGCCGCGAGGCGCGGCGCGCCCCGGCTGCCGGTGGGTGGATAGGCCGGCACGGCCACCGCGCCGGCATAGAAGCAGCCCAGCAACGCCGCCGCGTACTCGAGGCCGGGGGGAAAGAGCAGAAGCACCCGCTCGCCGCCCAGACCCGACGCCTGCAGGCGGGCCGCCACCGCGCGCGCGCGCAGGTCGAGCGCCCCATAGCTCAGCCGGCGCTCGTCTCTCTCACCGTCCGCGAGGAAGCTGCAAGCCCAACGGTCGGGATGCGCGGTGGCCCGGCGCCGCAGAGCCGCTACCAGGGTGGCGGGCTCTCGTCTGTCTTCGGCGCGCCGCGACGGCGCTGCGAGGGACTCTTCACACATCTATATGGTAGGTGCTGCGCCATTGACCAATTGGGCAGAGGCATTCTAATTTATCTCAGCATCGAGAGACAGCGCAAAAGCAATAAAGAGCAGACCGATGTCGAAACTGAGAGGACCTTCCAACCCGCCTTGCGGAAAGAGGGACCCGTGAGGCGCCGGCGCCTCGGCCCGCGATCGCTGCTGGCGACGGGCGTGCTCGCCTCCGCGCTGCTTGCCGCCGCGGTGCCTTCGACCGGCCGGCCTCCGGCGGTGGGGCCCAACGTCCTCGTCAACGGGCCGCAGCTCGGCCAGTATGGACGGGTGGGCAACGCGCTGGCGGCGAGCGAGGACGGCACCCGCCTGGTGGCCGCCTGGGACGACATGCAGGGGCTGTGCGGACCGCCGTTCAACCGGCAGTGCTCGCCGCGGCAGCCGCCGGGCTTGACCGGGGTCGCCACCTCCAGCGACGGCGGCCGGACCTGGGCCGATCTCGGGGCGCCGCCCCGCACCGCGGCGGCGCTGGCAGGCGGCCATGGCTGGCTCGACCGCGGCCTGCGCGGAAACCAGGAGACCTTTTACCTGGTGACCCGGGCGCGCCTGGCCGACAGCGCCCATCCCTTTCTCGGCCAGGTCGGCATCCTGCTCTACCGCGGCCGCTTCGAAGACGGCCGCTTCGCCTGGAAAGACACCCGCTATCTCGGGCCGGCCGCCGGCCAGAAGGATTACTGGCGCGGTCCCAACGTGGCCGCCGCCAAGGACGGCAGCGGCAAGGTCTACATCGCCTTTACCAGCCTCGCGACCATGTGCGGGCACACCGGCGCCTCGGGCGGCGCCATCGAGCTAATGCGCAGCGAGGACGGCGGTGACACCTGGTCCGACCCGGTGGTGGTGTCAGCCGACGATACCCTCAACACCACCGATCCCAAAGATCCGCGCTGCGGCACCTGGGCGCACTTTCAGTTCACTCCCAACATCGCCCTGGGGCCGTCGGGCGAGATCTACCTGTCCTGGCAGTTCGGCCCGGAATTCGAGATCGACTGGAAAACCAACAACAACTGGGGTGCGCCGACCGTGGGCTTCGGCTTCTCCCGCTCCCTCGACGGCGGCCGCAGCTTCAGCCACCCGCGTCTGGCGGCGATCGCCAACTCGATCTCCGAGGACCCGCCGGCCGGATTCAGCAAAGACGTCATGAACGACACCCCTCGCCTGGCGGTGTCTCGCGACGGGCGGTGGCGCGGGCGCATCTATCTCGCCTACGCCACCGCGGTGGAAGAGACGAGCTGCGCCAACGACGCCCGCTCGCCCAAGACCTACAACCCGCTGTCCTCGCAGGTCTACCTGGTCTGGTCCGACGACCAGGGGCACCTGTGGAGCGGGCCGGCGCCGCTCGGCCCGCCGGTGCCGCGGAGCGGCCTCAAGCGCTTCTTCCCGAGCGTCGCGGTGCGCGCCGACGGCACGGTCGACGTGGTCTACTTCGAGAGCCGCGAGACCAGGCGCACGGCCGCCGCCGGCGCGCTCGAGTGCCCGATGCCGCTCGGCTCCGGGCTGTGGCGGGCCGGCGAAGCCCGGTCGCTGGTCGACCTGTGGTGGGTCAGCTCGGCGGACGGCGGCGCCTCGTTCGGCCGGCCCGTCCGCGTGACCTCGACGACCAGCGACTGGTGCGGCGTCCAGTTCGACTCGGCGGGCTTCCTGTTCGCCAACTTCGGCGATTACCTGGGCATCGCCGGCGGCCGCGACCGCACTTATCTGGTGTGGGCCGACGGCCGCAACGGCGTCCCGGACGCCTACTTCACGACCCTCGGAGGGACGACCCGATGACGCGCTGGCCAGGGTTGACGCGGCGCCATTTCCTGGGCCGGGCCGCGTGGACGGCGGCCGCGCTCGCGGCCTGCCCTCGCCGCGCGCTCGCCGGAGACGCTCCGGCGGCGCAGCCCGGTGTGCCGCAGCGGAGGGTGGTCGTGGTGGGAGCCGGGCTGGCCGGGCTGGCCGCGGCCTACGAGCTGGTGCGCTCCGGGCACGAGGTGACCGTGCTCGAAGCCCAGCACCGCGCGGGCGGCCGTGTCCGGACCCTGCGCGAGCCATTCCCCGACGGGCTCTATGCCGAGGCTGGAGCGGTGGATCACGGCGAGGGCTACCGGCATGTGGTCCGCTACGTCAAGGATTTCGGCCTGTCGGTGACGTCCCCCGTGCGCCCGCGGAAGACAGTAGTGGTGGTCGTCGACGGCAAACGCCTGGAGATCAAGCCCGGCGACAAACCCGTCTGGCCGGTAGCCCTGTCGGCCGAGGAGCGCCGCATCGGCATCGGCGAGATCTTCCAGCGCTACATCCTCTCGGTGGGCAGCAAGATCGGCGATCCGACCGCTCCGGGGTGGCGCCTCGACCGCTTCACGGAGTACGACCGGGTGAGCTTCGCCGACTTTCTGCGCGGCCAGGGGGCATCGGAGGGTGCCGTCCACTTGATGTCCGTCGTCGCGACCTACGGCTTCGGGTGGAACGAGGGCTCCGCCTTGCACCGGCTGGTCGCCGACATCGCCTTGAGCCAGGTGGGCGGCATCGGAGTCGGGTATCTGGTCAACGGGGGCGCCGATCGGCTGCCGAACGCCTTCGCCACGGCTCTGCGGGAGCGCATCTGGTATGGAGCGCCGGCGACCAGGATCCTGCACGAGCCCGGGGGCGTGCGCGTCGTCTTCCGGCAGCGGGGAGAGGAGCGGACCCTGCAGGCGGACCACGTGGTCTGCACGGCTCCGGTGCCGGCGCTGCGCAAGATCGCGTTCACCCCGGAGCTGCCGGCGCGCAAGCGCCAGATCATCTCGCAGCTCTCATACGTCCCGGTCACGCGGATCTTCATCCAGACACGACGCCGCATCTGGTGGGAGCGCGGGTATGCAGGGGGCTCCGGCACCGATCTGCCCATCCAGCTCGTCCAGGAGCATCCGCCCCTGCGCGCCGAAGACCAGACGCGGGGCATTCTCGAGGCCTTCATCAGGGGCCCCGAGGCGCTCCGCGTGGGCGCGATGGACGAGGAGGCCCAGATTGCCTTCGCCGTAGCCAACCTCGACAAGGTGTTTCCCGGCCTCAAGGACTACGTGGAAGGAGGCGTCTCCATCCGCTGGCATGACGATCCCTGGATCGGAGGCGGCTTCGCCTTCTGGAAACCGATGCAGTTCAGCGGCTGGATGCCCGAGCTCGCGGCGCCGGAAGGCCGGATCCACTTCGCCGGCGAGCACACCTCGGTCTTCGCCCGCACCCAGGAAGGGGCCTTGGAGTCCGGCAACCGGGCCGCGCGCGAGATCAACCAGGCGGCGCTCCGCGCGGCAGGGCAACGAGAGGACGCTCCCGCGCCGGCAATTGGGTAGACTTTGCAAACGCGGCCCGGCCGCGAGCAACCGCGAGCGACAGCCAGGAGAACCATGAGCTACTTGATCGAGGACCTCCGCTTCACCCGGCGCAGCCTGCTCAAACAGCCCGGCCTCGCCTTCGCCGCCATCGTGACCCTGGCTCTCGCCATCGGCGCCAACACCGCGATCTTCAGCGTCGTCGACTCGGCGCTCCTGCAGCCATTGCCTTTCCGCGATCCCGACCGCGTGGTCGTGGCCTGGGGCGTCAACGCGGACATGGCAAAGCTGATCGGCTCCGACGACCTGCCGCAATCGTCGGCCAACCTCTACGAGTTTCAGCGCGCCGCCGGCTCGTTCGCGGCCCTGGCCCTGGCCGAGCAGGACCGCATGGCGCTCTCCGGACAGGGCGAGCCCGAGCTGCTCGGCGCCGTGCGCGTGACGCCGGACTTCTTCAGGGTGCTGGGGACCCCCGCCCTGGCCGGCCGCACGCTCGAGGCGGCCGACGAGACGCCGGGCACCCCGCTGGCAGTTGTGCTCTCTTACAACTTCTGGCGGCGCCGGTTCGGCGGCGACCGCGGCGTCATCGGCAGGAAGATGATCCTCAATGGCATGCCGGTGACGGTGGCCGGGGTGATGCCGCCGCGGTTCTCCTTCCCCCTGGCTTCGGAGGTGCCGTCCTACATGGGATTCGCCGCCTATCCCGACATCTGGGTGCCGCGGGCGCACACGGCGGCGGACAAGCAAGACCGGGGCAACCGCTCGGACCTGATGATCGGGCGCCTCAAGCCAGGGGTGTCGCGCCAGGCCGCGGAGCGGGAGCTCGACGCGGTCAGCCGCCACCTCGGCGAGCTGTATCCCAAGTCCGACAAGGGATGGACCTACCGGCTGGTGCCGATTGCCGCGCAGATGACTCAGGGTCTCCGGCCCATTCTCCTCGCCCTCTGGCTGGCCGTCGCGCTGGTGCTGGCGATTGCCTGCGTCAACGTGGCCAATCTCCTGCTGTCGCGGGCGGCGTCGCGGCAGAAGGAGATCGCCTTGCGCACCGCCCTCGGCGCCGGCCGGCGGCGCCTCATCGGCCAGCTCCTGGTCGAAAGCGCGCTGCTCTCGCTGGTGGGAGGCGTCCTCGGCAGCTTTCTCGCCTGGGGCTTCCTGCGCCTCTGCGCCAGCTCCATTCCCGCCGGCCTCGCCGGGGCCGCGCGCTTCTCCCTCGACGGGCGCGCCCTCGCCTTCACCCTCGTGCTCTGCCTGCTGACCACTCTTCTGGTCGGCTTCGTTCCCGCCCTGCAGCTGACCCGGCCGGACCTCGCCGGAACGCTGCGGGAAGGCGCCCGGACGGGCGGCGACACGGCCCGCAGCCGGCGCACGCGGGCGATCCTGGTGGTGGCCGAGGTGGCGGTCGCGGTCTCGGTCCTGATCGGCGCCGGGCTCCTGCTGCGCAGCTTCCGCCATCTGATGCGGGTCGACCCCGGCTTCCGGACGGCCAGCGTCCTCACCTTCAAGCTCAACCTGCCGCCGGACCGCCCGGCCGACCAGCTCGCCAGCTTCTACACGCGGCTCGACCACGAGCTCAACTCCATCCCCGGTGCCGACCGGGCCGCCCTCGTCTCGGAGCTGCCGATGGGCGGCGCCGACAGCATCACCGCCGTCGAGCTCGAGGGCAAGCCCAAACCGGAGCCGGGCAAGCTCCTGTGGGTCGCCGGGCGGACGGCCACGCCGGGCTATTTCGCGGCCCTGGGCATCGAGCTCAAGAAAGGCCGCCTGCTGGAGGCGGGAGACACCCGGGACAAGGCGATGGTGGCGGTCGTCGACCAGGCCATGGCGGATACCTACTGGCCCGGCGAAGAGGTGCTCGGCAAGCGCTTCAAGCGCAAGGACACCCGTGACTCGCCCTGGGTCATGGTCGTCGGGCTGGTGGGGAACCTCCGCCACTCGGACCTCTACTCCGAGCCGCGCCCCACTCTGTTCATGACGCCGGATCAGGTCACCAGGTTCTACATGCCGGCTCAGATGTGGGGCGTGGTGCACGTCAAGGGCGACGCGCGGGCCTTCTCGGCGTCGGTCCGCCGCGCCGACTACGCCGTGGACCGCAATCAGCCGATCTCGGATATCCGCCCGCTCGAAGACGTGGTCAACCAGTCGATCGCCAAGAACCGGCTGGGCCTCCTGCTGCTGGGCGTCCTCGCCATCCTCGCCCTGATCCTGACCATCGTGGGCATCTACGGCATCACCTCTTACTCCGTCGCCCAGCGGACGGGCGAGATCGGCCTGCGCATGGCCCTCGGGGCCCAGCGCGGCCAGGTGCTGCGGCGCGTGGTGCTGGACACCGGGTTGCTCGCCGCCGCCGGTATCGGCCTGGGCGTCGGGCTGGCTCTCGCCTTGACGCGCCTGGCGAGCTCCTATGCCTCCGCCTTGCTCTACAAGGTGCCGGCGAACGATCCACTCACCTTCGGCGGGGTCGCCGGAATGCTCGCCCTCATCGCCCTGGGCGCCGCCTACCTCCCCGGGAGACGGGCGACCCGGGTCGACCCCGTGGTGGCCCTGCGCACCGAGTAGACCTCGCCGTCGCCCTGACGGCCGCGGCCCTGTGGGGCATCCTCGCCGGGCCAGCGGCGGCCCTGAAGGGAAACCCCTTCGGCATGGACATCCATGCGCCCCAGGGGCCGGAGCTCGAGCTGGTCATGGATCGGCTGCACGCCGCGGGGATCGGTTGGGCGCACGTCGCGATCGTCTGGCCCTACGTCGAGAGCGCGCGCGGGGTCTACGACTGGAGCGTCTATGACGCGATCGTCGCCGCCGCGCAGGCGCGCAAGATCGATATCCTGGCAACCATCTTGTACACGCCGGCCTGGGCCACCAGGGACCCGACCTGGGCGGGCGTGCCGGACGCCGTGGCATGGGCCGACTTCTGCGGCCGGGCGGCGCGGCGCTACAAGGGCAAGATCGACCACTGGGGATTGTGGAACGAGCCCAACCTGGCCAAGTTCTGGTCGGGGACGCGCCAGCAGTATATCGATATCGTGCTCGCGCCCGGGGCGGACGCCATCCATGCCGCCAATCCGCGGGCGCAGGTCGGAGGGCCGGCCCTGGCCCACCTCGACAAGGCTCGCTGGTACGACTGGCTGGACGACGTCATCGTGCAGGCCGGCGATCGCCTCGACTTCGCGATCCACCACATCTATGACACGGCGGGCAACCGCAGGGAGACCTCGCGGCTCAACGACCCGACCGATTTCGGACGCCACCCCAGCCTGTGGAGCTTGGAAGCGCCGTCGGTGCGCGAGGTGCTCGAGCACGCCGGCTGGTTTGGCAGGCCGTTCTGGCTGACCGAGACCGGCTGGCAGAGCGACGTGGTCGGCGAGGATCTGCAGGCAAGCGACTATGCCGGCATGCTCAGCGACTGGTTTACCGGCTACCCGGGCCAGGCTTGGATCGACAAGATCTTCTTCTACGAGATGCTGGACTTCCCGCCCAACGGCTCGACCTGGGGCATCCTGCGCGCCGACGGCACGCCCAAGCCTGTCTGGTTCGCCTACCGCGATTTCATCGCCGCCGGACCGCTCCCCGCGTCCGACAATGCCCAGCTCGTCGCCGCCAACCTTCCCAGCGCGATCGACGCCGGCCAGACCATCGCGGTCAGCTTGACCTTCCGCAATACCGGCGCCACCACCTGGACCGCCACCGCCGGCTACAAGCTGGGCGCGGCGCGAGACCAGGACCCCTTTGCCCTGCCCCGGCAGGAGCTCGCGGCGGGCGAGTCGGTCGCGCCGGGCGGGCAGAAGACGTTCAACTTCGAGCTCGCCGCGCCGGCCGCGGTGGGGCTGTACGTCACGCGGTGGCAGATGCTGCGCGAAGGAGACGCCTGGTTCGGCGACCTGCTCAGCCAGCGGGTGACGGTCCGCCCGGCGCCGCCGGCCGCCGCGCGGCACTGCCGGCGCCCCCACGCCGGAGGCCGCGGTATCCGGTGCCCTTAGGGCCCGAGAGTGACGCGCGTCATAGTCGGGGGGTGACCCGCGACATAGACGGCAGCGGGGGGACGATCGAGAATCGGCGTGCAGTGACTTCGCCGGCGTGCCGGAAGAGGAGAGTCACGTGGACCAGCCCGACGCCGTCTGCCTTCCGGAGCACAGTGCCGCCGTTGCGCCAGATGCGTCTCCGTTTCGACCGCCCGGAAAGACCGCCGGCGGCGGGAGCGGCTTCGGGCACTGCCGCTCGAGCCTGGTGGCGTTGGCGCTGGCCCTCGCTCCGGCGCTGGCCGCCGCCCCGCTCCTGGCGCAGGCGACGAGCTTCTACACCGTGGCTCCCTGCCGGCTGCTCGACACGCGCGGCCCGGCCGGACCCCTGGGAGCGCCGGCGATCGCGGCAAGCGGCAATCGCGGCTTTGCAGTCGGAGGGCAGTGCGGGATCTCGACCCGTGCGGTGGCGGTCTCGGTCAACGTCACGGTGGTCAATCCGGCGAGCCTGGGGTCCCTCGAGTTCGGCCCCGGCGGGGCCGGCCCTCCGGCGACCTCGACGATCAATTTCAACGCCGGGCAGGTGCGGGCCAACAACACGATCCTCGACCTCGGTACGGCAGGCGCGGCCACGGTCTTTCCGCACTTCCCCTCCGGCACCGCCGACCTCGTCGTCGACGTCAACGGCTACTTCGCCGACCCCGCCGTCGAGCAGACGACGACCGCGCCGCCGGCCTTCAACCCACCGCCCGGCAGCTACCCGTCGGCCACCGCGGTCAAGATCGTCTCCTCGACTCCCGGCGCGCAGATCTTCTACACCACCGACGGCTCGACGCCGAGCAGCTCGCACGGCACTCTCTACAGCGCCGCCGTCGCGTTGACCCAGAGCGCCACGCTCCAGGCGATCGCCATCCAGGCCGGCCTCGCCGACAGCCCGGTCACGTCCGGCCAGTACACGCTGCAATCGGCGGCGACTCTCTTCCTGGCCACCATGACGCCGCAGAGCATGTCGCTGTCGCTGGGCTCGGGCTCGGCGAGCCTGGTGCTGGCGGCCGGGGGGGGGAGCGCGGTCCTGCACTTCACCTACTCCAACCTGACGGGCCCGGTCATCGGCGAGCACATCCACGGCCCCGACGGCCAGATCCTCTTCGACATCGACACCTCGACGCCCGACATGACCGGCGGGCGCTTGTGGACCATCGGCCCGGTAGGCCATTACAGCGCGGCCGACATCCTGGCGGCGCTGTTCGCCGGCCAGTGCTACATCAACTTGCATACCGCGGCCTACCCCAAAGGAGAGATCAAGGGCTACTTCAACGTCGCGACCGGCGGCGGGACATTCAAGCCCCCGCCGCCGCCACCGGCCCTGCCGCCGCCGCCGGTCACCCAGACCGACGCGGCGCGCTTCCTCCTGCAGGCAACCTACGGGCCGGTCTCGAGCGCCGAGGCGGCGCTCCTGTCGACCGACCCGCAGGGCTTCGCCCCCTGGCTCGGCGCCCAGTTCGGCCAGCCTCTGGTCTCGCACCTCGCCTACGTCGACGCGGCGCGCGCCGCGGGCGAGATGATCACCAGCAACCAGGTCATGGAGTCGTTCTGGAAACAGGCGATCGGCGGTCCGGACCAGCTACGGCAGCGGGTGGCGCTGGCGCTCTCGGAGATCGTGGTGGTGTCGGACCAGGACGCGCACCAGAGACCGGACGGGTTGGCCCACTACCTCGACATCCTCGAGCGCGACGCCTTCGGCAACTACCGCCAGCTCCTCGAAGACGTCACTCTCGAGCCGGCCATGGGCGTCTACCTCAACATGCTCGGCAACGACAAGGGAGACCCGGCGCACGGCCGCAACCCCAACGAGAACTATGCCCGCGAGGTGATGCAGCTCTTCTCCATCGGACTCTACGAGCTCAACCCCGACGGAACGCTGATCCTCGACGCCAACGGCCTGCCGATCCCAACCTACGGCCAGGACGTGATCAAGGGCATGGCGCAGGTCTTCACCGGCTGGACGTTTGCCGGCGGCGACCACAGCCGGCCCGGGAACTTCTACTCGGTGCCGGCCAACTGGCGCGCGCCCATGGAGGCCTGGCCCGAGCACCACTCGCCGGGGGCAAAGACGCTGCTCAACGGCGTCGTGCTGCCGGCCGGTCAGGCACCGCAGCAGGACCTCGGCCAGGCCCTCGACCTGATCTTCAACCACCCCAACGTCGGGCCGTTCATCTGCCGCGAGCTGATCCAGCGGCTGGTGACCAGCAACCCCAGCCCGGCCTACGTCTATCGCTGCGGACAGGTCTTCGCCAACAACGGCCAGGGCGTGCGCGGCGACATGCCGGCGATCCTGAGCGCCATCCTCCTCGATTACGAGGCGCGCTCCACGACTTTCCTCCCGCAGCCGGGCTACGGCCACTTGCGCGAGCCCATCGTACGCCTGGGAGGCCTGCTACGCGCCCTCCACGCGACGCCGCCGGCGGACGGCAAGTTCCGCATCTGGCGCCTGGAGAGCCCGACGTTCGGCCTCGACCAGAACCCGCTGCGCGCCCCCACGGTGTTCAACTTCTTCGAGCCGACCTACGTGCTGCCCGGCGCCGTGGCCCAGGCCGGCCTGGTGGCGCCGGAGTTCAAGATCACCGACGATACGACCGTCTTCGGCAGCGCCAACTACCTGCGCGGCTTCATCTTCCGCGGCCTGCGCTCGGCGCCGTTCACCATCGTGCCCGACTACTCGAGCCTGGTGGGGCTGAGCGACGCCAATCTCATCGCCGAGCTCAACTCGGTGCTGATGGCCAACGGCATGTCGGCGCCGATGCAGGCTGCCCTGCTCAAGGCGCTCGCCAATCCAAGCTTCGGAAGCCACAACGATCCGACCGTGCGGGTCAAGAACCTGGTGTGGCTGATCGTGCTGTCGCCGGAATTCGTGGTGCAGAGGTAAGAGAGAAAGGATCCCCCGCGATGAGCAATTTCGACGCCCCACCCCCCACCCGCCGCCAGTTCATCAGCAGGTCGGTCTGTGCCGCCGTAGGCATGACCTCGCTCGCCTCGACCGTATTCGACCTGCGGCGCGTGGCTGCCGCGGCGACGCTGCCGGGCGATTACAAGGCGCTGGTCTGCATCTTTCTCTACGGCGGCAACGACAGCAACAACCTGCTGGTGCCGCTCGACACCGCCGACTACAACAGCTATGCCGCGGTGCGCCAGAACCTGGCCCTGGCCCAGGCCGCGCTGCTGCCGATCAACCCGGTGAGCGGCGGCGACGGCCGCTCATGGGGTCTCCACCCCAATGCGGCCGGCTTGCAGACCCTGTTCGGGCAGCAGAAGCTCGCCATCCTCGGCAACGTCGGGCCGCTGGTGGCGCCGGTGACGCGCGCCAACTACCTCAACCGCACCGCCGCTCTGCCGCCGCAGCTCTTCTCGCACAGCGACCAGACCGTCCACTGGCAGACCTCGATCCCCAACCAGCCGCCACAGACCGGCTGGGGCGGACGGGTGGCGGACCTGCTGCGCGCGCTCAACGGCACGTCGCAGATCTCGATGTGCATGTCGCTCGGCGGCGCCAACACCTTCGAAGTCGGCAGCGTGGTCACCCCTTTCCAGGTCGCGGCGGGCGGCGGCATCGCGCTGGGCGGCTACTCCACCAGCGCCGCCGACCCCGCTTCGGAGGCGTTGCGCACGCTGTTGCAGGAGAGCTACGGCAACCTGTTCCAGGGCAGCTACCGCGACATCCTCCAGCGCGCGCTCGACGCCAACCAGCTCCTGTCGAACGCCCTCGCCGGCCTCCCGCCGCTGGCCACCAAGTTCCCGAACACGGGCCTCGGCCAGCAGCTCAATACCATCGCGCGCCTCGTCCAGGCGCGCCAGACCCTGGCGCAGCAGCGCCAGGTCTTCTTCTGCGCCACCGGCGGCTTCGACACGCACGGCGGCCAGATCGCGGCGCAGACGCAGCTCCTCCAGGAGGTGAGCGACGCGGTCGCCGCCTTCTACGCCGCCACGGTCGAGCTGCAGGTACAGAACAGCGTGACCGCTTTCACCGCCTCCGACTTCGGCCGCACTTTCTTGAGCAACGGCAGCGGCTCCGACCACGGCTGGGGCAGCCACCACCTGATCGTGGGCGGCGCCGTCCAGGGCGGCAGGATCTTCGGCCGCGTGCCCACCCTCGCGGTGGGCGGCCCGGACGACACCACCGAGGGCCGCTGGATCCCCTCCACCTCGGTCGACGAGTACTCGGCCACGCTCGCCAAGTGGTTCGGGGTCGGCGCGAGCGACATGCCGACGGTCTTTCCCAACCTCGGACAGTTCAACACTCCCGACCTGGGCTTCATGGGCTGATCTGCCGGCCGGCGGCGGCCGGCCGCAGGCGGTAGACCACGTCGTCGCCGTCGCGGTAAACGACCTCGCACCGCCGCGCATTCAATGCTTCCCATTCCTCAAGGGCGCGGCGCTCCCAGCGCCGGCGCAGGCGGGAGCGGTGGATGTGGATGAGGAGATGGGTGACTCCCTGCCCGGTGAGCCCGTCGAGCGTCGCGGGATCCGGAGCCGGATCGCAGCAGGTCTCCTCCAGGCGCCGGTACGCGGGCGGGAAGTACGTGCTGTAGCCGTTGACGATCGGGTGCCAGTGGCGGGTGCCGTAATACATCGCCTGGATCGCGGGAGACCCCCGGCCTTCGAGCGCGGGGTCTTGCAGCGGCAACTCGAGCAGCGCATGGACGTCGGCCTGGCCCGCCAGCCAGGCGTAAACCGGCGGGAAGTCCCTCTCCTCGGGGACCGCCACCCAAGGCAGAGGCCAGGGAGCGCACTCGACGAGCGCGGCGAGCAGCGCCACCGGGACGAACAGCGCCGTCCCGCGCGCCTCGGCGCGCGGCCCCCCGCCGGCGCGCCACCGCTCGGCGAGGCGATCGGCTGCCGCGGCGGCGCCAAAGGCGATGGTCAGCATGGTGAATGCCTGGAAGCGCGCCGGCACCCGCATCGAGGCAAGGCCCGGGACCACTTCCGAGAGCGGCACGTAGAAGAGCGAGGTCGACAGCAACAGGGTGGCGAGGCCCGCCAGCAGGAGCCCGCGAGGCCAGGGAGCGAGCGCCGCGACTTCCTGCCCCGGCCAGCGGCCCTCCAGCTTCCGGCAGAGCAGCGCCCAGAGGAGCACCCCGGTGACGCAAAGCGCGAACGGCAGGCGCTCGCTGCGCGGCGTCCAGGGCGCGAGCGCCGCCGGGCGCCAGGTCAGGAGCTCGGCCCCGACCAAGCCGAGGAGGGCGACGGCCAGAGGCAGGAGCCGCCAGCGCCTGGCGGACCGGCGCGGCGGCGGGCCGGAATGCAGCCCGGAGGGCGGATCGGCCGCCGCGCCGCGGGCGGGGCCTGCGCCGAGGCCGCCGGGCTCGCGGCGCCTGGGAAATAGCCGCCAGGCGCCCAGCGCGCAGAGGGCGGTCGCGACGATGCCAGGAAACAGGCTGTTCTCCGCGCGGAACAGAGAAGGCGCCCAGAGCGCGGCGTACAGATTCGAGTCGGACGGCTGGAGAAAGGAGAGCAGGCTCGCGCTCCAGTGGCGCGCGGTGTCGGCGCGCCAGGCGAGAGCGTCGCGCGCGCTCACCCGCCAGTATTCGAAGAAGGTGGCCGCGAGGAGGCCGGCCGCCACGGCCGCGGTCGCGGCCAGCAACGCGAATCCGCCCGCGCCGAGCCGGCGGCGGCCGTGCCAAAGCTCCGGCAGGCGGTTGGCGGCGAGCACCAGCAGGGGGAACTGAATCATTCCGGCCAGGTAGCAGCCACCCGAAAGGTGCACCGCGTAGCACACCAGGAACCCGGCCGCGGTCATCCATGACGGCCTGGCGAGGAGGCGGTCGAAGCTCCACAAGGTGAGCGGGACGGCCGCCATCAGGAGCACGTCGAAGTGCTGCACCTGGTCCCAGCGGAACGGGGCGAAGGCGTAAAGGGCGCCGCCGAGCAGGGCCGCCCACCACGACCTGCCCGAGCGGCGGAGCACCCAAGTCGTCGTCCAGCCGGTCAACGCGAACGAGGAGAGGAACAGCATGTTGTAGGCGCCGACCCATCCCGGCACCACGGCCTGCCAGGCGGTGGCCACCAGCCCGGGCCCGAGTTGATGATCCGTGTAGGCCAGCACGCCGCGGGTGGGATAGAAGAACGGGGCATCCCAGAAGCCGGCGAATCCCCGGCCCAGCTCGTGCCCTGTCCACTTGAGCAGGTAGACAGCGAGCAGCGGATCCCAGAGGCTGGGGGTGATATGGGTCCGCCAGATCCGCCAGATGGGCCGGAGGTAGAGCCCGGCGACGAGGTAGAACCCGGTGAGCGCGGCCAGGCTCGCCGCGAGCTCGCGCCGGCGCGGCCCGGCGGCGACCGGGGCGCCTTCCGCGGGCCCCCCAGCTCGGAAGCCCGCGCGCCTTCCGGCAGGCATCGCCGCGAGGAGAACGCCGTCGGGATCACTCATTGGGCAGGAGCGTCGGGAGCAGACGCCAACTATTGTAGGGCAGGTTGACGGTCCGGCGACCGGCTGTCTAGACTCTCAGCTGCTCCAATTCAAGGTGAGTGGTCTCGCGCCGGGCATCCCGGCGAAGCGCAACTTCATCGCAACGAATGAAAAGGAGAGTGCAACCATGAAGTCGACCCGATTGCTTGGGATGTCCGTTCTCGTCGTGATTCTCGCCGCTTCGGCCGGCTGGGCGCAGGCGGGCGGCGCGGGCATGGCACCGGGGACCGCGGGGGCCAAGAGCGCGCCTGCTGCGGCGGCAGGGGAGGCGCAGGGGCCGCCGAAGCCGAACCCGGCGCTCGATCAGCTCAAGTATTTCGTCGGGAGCTGGGAGTGCACCGGGATGGGCTACGTGCCGAATGCGCACCCGACTACGGCCAGGGTCAAGATGGACTGGGACCTCAACGGCTTTTTCATCAACCTCCGCTACGAGGAGCGGAAGACCGACGCCAACCCGATGCCCTTGACGGCGGTCGAGCACTGGGGTTACAGCGAGAACCTGAAGAAGCTGGTCGCCGGGCAGATCGACAGCTTCGGCGACTACGGCACGCAGGCTACGGCAGGGTGGGAGGGCGACAAGCTGGTATGGATGGGCGAGATGAACCGGATGGGGGCGAAGGTGCCGACCCGCGACATCTTCGTCAAGAAGGGCGAGAACGAAGTCTCCCACCTCGGCGAATCCCAGGACAAGGGCGTCTGGACCAAGGAGGACGAGGAGAGCTGCCGGAGGGTGCTCGACAAGTAGAATGTACCCGTTAGAAAGGAGTATTACCCGGATGCAAGACCTGCGCTATCCGATTGGCAAGTTCTGGGCGCCGGCGCTATTGGACGCGGCGGGGCGGGAGGAGGCGATCGCGGAGATCGCGGCGGTGCCGGCGCGGCTGCGCGCGGCGGTGGCGGGGCTGTCGGAGGCGCAGCTCGATACGCCGTACAGGCCAGGGGGGTGGACGGTTCGGCAGGTGGTGCACCATGTGCCGGAGAGCCACCTCAACGCGTATACGAGGCTCAAGCTGGCGGTCACCGAGGACGAGCCGACGATCAAGCCCTATGACGAGACACGCTGGGCGGAGCAGGCGGAGGTGAAGACGGCCCCGCCGGAGGTCTCGCTGGCGCTGCTCGAGGCGCTCCACGTCCGCTGGGTGCTGGCGTTGCGGGCGCTGGCGCCGGAGGACTGGGAGCGGACCTGGAAGCACCCGGAGCATGGCACTCGTACGGTCGAGTGGCTGGTTGCTCTTTATGCGTGGCACGGGCGGCACCATGTCGCCCACGTCACCTCGTTGCGGCAGCGCGAAGGGTGGTAGCGCGCGGCGCCATCTTCCTGTCGTCGTTGACATTCTGCCTGGCCACCTGCGGCGGTCCGCCCGGCCGGCGCGGCGCCGGGGCCGGCGACCAGAGGCTGGAGTTTGCCGGCGCCGTCCGGACGTACCGGCTGCATGTACCTGCCTCACGGTCCCGGGCGGGGCCCGGGATTCAGCCGCGGCCGGCGCCGCTGGTGCTGGTGTTCCACGGCGACGGCGGTGACGGCGGCGGAGTCGAGGCGCTGACCGGATTGAGCGCGGTGGCCGACCGGGAAGGCTTCTTCGTCGCCTACCCCGATTCGCCGGAGCGGCACTGGAACGATGACGAGGAGGCCGGCTTCCGCCATCCCGACGATGTCGGCTTCGTTCGCGCCCTCATCGCGCGGCTCGCCGCGCGGCACGGCATCGACCGTGCGCGGATCTACGCCACCGGGTTTTCCAACGGCGGTTTTTTCGCTCAGCGGCTGGCGTGCGAGATGGCTGGCGAGATCGCTGCGGTCGCGGCGGTGGCGGCAACGATGTCGGAGCGGCTGGCCGCGCGCTGCCGGCCGGAGATGGCGATGCCGGTGCTGATGATCCACGGCACGGCCGACTCCGAGGTTCCCTACCACGGAGCGGCGGGCAGCCGGAAGGAGGACGAAGCGCACGACCTGTCGGTTCCCGCGGCCGTCCGGCACTGGGTCCGTGCCGACCGCTGCACGGGGCCGCCGAGCGTCACGCTGCTGCCGGATACCGGCGCCGCGGGCGGGCGGCTGCGCCGCGAGGCCTACACGCACTGCGCCGCGGGCGCGGAAGTCGTTCTCTACGACGTCGAGGGAGGCGGGCACGCCTGGCCCGGCGGATCCAGCGAGAACGGCGGCCAGCGCGGTCCCGGCGCCGCCAGCGCCCGATCGGAGAAGAGCACCGAGCGGACCGCCGGCGACCTCATCTGGGAGTTCTTCGCTCGCCATCGGCGGACGGTCTCGAGCCGGCACGGGGCGGTGGCGGGGTCGTCGCCTCGTTGACGGCCCCAGAGCCCTCGGATAGCATCCAGCGCGCCGAACCTCCAAGGTCTCCATCGGGTCAGGGCCGCGACAGCGCCCGCCCGCGCCTCCGAACCCGAGCGACCCGGCGAAGGGACGGCGCGTTCTCGATCCAACGATCCTTTACAGGGAGGTTTGCCATGAAGAAAACCATCACCGCCGTTACCATCGCACTGTTCGTGATCCTCTCGGTCGTCGCTTTCGCCCAGGGGGGAGGAGGAGCCCACAAGGGCAAGGGGGCAGGGCACCATCCGCGCATCCACAAGGCCATCGTCGCGCTCGAGGATGCGATCGATTACATGCAGAAGGCGCCGCACGATTTCGGCGGCCACCGGGCCGAGGCGGTGGAGGCCAGCAAGAAGGCGATCGAGCAGCTCAAGCTGGCACTGGCCTATGACGCTGGCGCCGACAAGGGCAAAGGCAAGGGCAAGACGGGTACCCGTTAGGTCGTGGCGCCGCCGCGCGGCGGGCGCGGCGGCGGTCTCGTGGTCCACTAGCGGCATGTCCTAGCTTCCACCGGCTGTGCCCCCTCGATCCCCTTCCCTCCCCTCCGGGGGGGAAGGGGACGCCCCCGCCCCTGACGCACGGAGCATTTTCGTCCTAGTCGTGGCAGATTCCTCTTCAGACCCCTCGCTCTCGGCGGCGGCGTGGCGGGCGCTGGCCTGCCCGCAGTGCGGTGGCGCGCTGTCACCGGCCGCCGGGGGAGCGTCGTGCGCCGGTTGCGGCACCGAGTTCGGGCGCGCGCCAACCGGCCAGCTCGACCTGCGACTGCGGCGGCCGAAGACCTCCCGCCTCGAGGTGACCTTGCCGGCCCCGGCGGCGCGGGAGGGTGGCGAGTGGGGACGGCTGCCGGTCAACCCGGCGCCCGAAGTGGACGTCTCACGGGTCGACGGCCCATGCCATCTGCCCTGGGACCTCAGGACTTGGTTCCCCAGGGCACGGAGCGAGGGGGCCCTGGCGCTCGACCTGGGATGCGGCAGCCAGGTCCACAAGCGGGTCTGCGAGCTGGCGGGATTCGAGTACGTCGGGCTCGACTACGCCACGCCGGAAGCGATGCTCCTGGGCGACGCGCAGGCCCTGCCGTTCGCCGACGGCGCCTTCGAGCTGGTCCTGTCGATCGCGGTCCTCGAGCATGTGCGCTTCCCGCTGCTGATGATGCGCGAAGCCTTCCGGGTCTTGCGGCCCGGCGGGCGGATCATCGGCACGGTGGCGTTCCTCGAGCCGTTTCACCAGGACAGCTTCCACCACCATACCCACCTCGGCACCCTCAACGCCCTGCGCTTTGCCGGCTTCGACGTGGAGCGGGTCGCGCCGAGCGGCGGCTGGTCGGGCCTCGAGGCGCAGGCGAACATGGGGCTCTTCCCCGGCTCGCCGCGCTGGCTTTCCAGGCTGCTGGTCTGGCCGCTGCTCCTCCTCCACCGGCTCTGGTGGCGGGCCGGCCGCCTCTTCGACCCGACCGCCACCGATGCCCGGCGCATGCTCAAGAACTCGGGCGCGATCCTCTTCCTGGCCAGCAAGCGCTAAGATAGAGGCCCGAAAGGAGGCTACGATGCGCAGCCGCCATGTCGCTTGTACCGCGCTGGTCCTGCTCCTCGGCGCCGCCGAGGCCTGGTCCGGGGAGCCGGTGCCCTTGATCGATCCGGTCGCGCTGAGATACGCGCACCCCACATCCGAGACGAGAGCGCAGAGCAGGGTTTACACGGCCAAAGGCTCGGTCGTTGCCGTCGACGAGGCCGCCAAGGCCTTCATGATCAAGCCGCAGACCGGGGCCAACCTCACCTTCCTCACCAACGAGCGGACGAGCTACCGGCGCAAGCACGAAAAGCCGGTCTTTGCCGACCTGAAAGCCGGGCTCGATCTCAAGGTCACCTACGTCTTCGAAGGCAGGACGCAGGTGGCGCGGAGTGTCGTCATCAATACCCCGGCCGGCGGCACGAAGTAGAACGAAACCTCTGCCGCGAAAGGGAGGGGGCGTGGTGGAGACTTGAAAGAGCCTCGCTTGCTCTAAGGGGCGGTCCCTTCCCGCTCCCGGCCGCGGCGGCGGGTTTCGCCGGCGGCTGGGCTTCCGGCTTCAGGTGCCGGCCGTACCAGTCGAGATAGCGCTCGTAGCGGTCCTTGACGTAGCTCGGCTTGGCCAGCCGGTGGGTCTGGTTGGGATAGAGGACGAGCTCGGTCTCGCGGCCGAGCCGGCGCAGCGCCTGGTAGAGCTGCTCCGAGTTGAGGGCCGGCACGTTGACGTCGGCCGTCCCACAGAGAATCAGCGTCGGGGTCGTGATCTTCTCGACCTGAAACCACGGAGACAGGCGGATCCAGCGTTCCGTGTTGCGCCAGGGCAGGCCGAGCTCGGTCTCCCAGGCGTACTGGTAGTGGTCGGTGCCGTAGTCCGCCAGGAAGTTCACCTCGCTGGCTCCCGAGACGGCGGCCTTGAAGCGCCCGGTCCTGGTGATGACGTAGTTGGTGAGGATGCCGCCGTAGCTCCAGCCCCCCACTCCCAGGCGGTCGGGATCGGCGACCCCCATGGCGATGGCCGTGTCCACGGCGGCGATGACGTCGTCGTAGTCCTTGTTGCCCCAGTCCGCCCAGATGGCGCGCGCGAAGTCGCGGCCGTACCCGGAAGAGCCGCGGGGATTGGCCGCCACCACAGCGAAACCATGGGCGGCGAGCAGCTGCCAGTCGAAGCTGAAAGCCGTGCTGTACTGCGCGACGGGACCGCCGTGGATGCGCAGGACCGTGGGGAGCCGGGCGCCGGCCGGCGCGTCGGGCGGGCGGGTGAGGAAGGCGTCGATCGGGGTGCCGTCCGCGCTCCTGGCCTGGAAACGCTCGACGCGAGCGAGCCGCAGGCCGCGCAGGACGTCGTCGTTGACCGAGGTCAGGCGGCGAAGCTCCTCCCGACCCGGCGCTTTCGCGCCCGCCGGGGGCCGGCCGGAAAGGGCCGAGATCTCGTCGGGATGCTGCGGATCGCTCGCCAGGACCGCGACCTCGCCCTGCCGGCCGAAGTCGAACTTCGAGATCTCGAGCTCGCCGGAGATCACGCGCTCGACCGCGCCGCCACCGGCAGGGATGCGGGCCAGGTGGGAATTGCCGCCCTCCTCGACGAGGAAGTAGATCGACCGGCCGTCGGACGAGAAACGCGGCTCGGAGACGTTGCGGTCGAGCGCGGCGGTCAGTGGCCGAGGAGCGGCGCCGGCCTCCGGCTGGACCGGCGCGACAGAAATGCGGCTCGTGCCGTACCACATGTCCTTGGGATCGCCGCCCTCCACGAAGACGATCCACTTGCCGTCGGGGCTCCAGGCCGCCGACGAGTCGGTCCCGGGGGAAGAGACGACCGCCCGCGGCGTGAAGCCCGCGGCCGCCGGCACCACGAAGATGTCGGTGTTCTCGTTGGCGTCTGGATCGGCGGTGCGGTTGCTGGTGAAGGCGAGCCACTTGCCGTCCGGCGACCATGCCGGCTCGCTGTCGTCGTAAGGACCGGAGGTGACCTGAACCGCGGTCCTGGCCTGCACGTCGACCACGTAGAGGTGGTTGCGGACCTCGCGCAGGTACCCCTCGCCGTCACGCTTGAACTGCAGCCGCTTGATGACGATCGGCTTGGGCGTGTCCGGTGGGCCGACCGGCGCCCGCGAATGCTGCTCGCCGCCCTCCGCGCCGCCTGGCGCATTGGCGGGATCGTCGGGATCGACGTCAGAGGCCACGACCGCGAGGCGCTTGCCGTCGGGCGACCAGGCGAGATCCGAGACGTCCGCCTTGAAGTCGGTGGCGTGGGCGGCGTCGCCGCCCAGCCGGTTGAGCAGCCAGACTTGCGTGTGCTTGTCGTCGCGCTCCGAAAGGAAAGCGAGATAGCGCCCGTCGGGACTCCAGCGCGGGTGGGTCGCGGGCTTGTCGCCATTGGTCAGACGAACGGCTTCGCCGTCGGCGAAGGGCACCATGTAGACGTCGGTGGCGGACTTGTCCTTCTTGGCGTCGAGCGTGGTGACGGTATAGGCCACCCACCGCCCGTCGGGGCTGATGCGCGGATCGGCAACCGTCTTGAGCGCGAACAGGTCGTCGACCGCGAGCAGCCGCGGCGCCCGCGCCGCGGACGGATCGGCGGCAACGAGCGGCAGCGCAATGGTGGCGGCGGCAAGGGCGGCCGCGATGGCAAGGGGAGTCAAGAACTTCTTCATAGGCTCTCCGTTCAGGCGCAGCCCGTGGCGACGGCGAGCGCCCTGCAGACTTCGAGCATCTTCTCTGGACCGACTGCGCCCACGAAGACTTTCAGATCCCGCTGGCGGGCGGTGAAGAGGTTGCAGAGGTTTACGCAGGAAAGATGCTTCAGCCCTTCGGCAACGCCGACCTCGACCTCAGTGGGCGAACCGCGAAGCGTCGACGTGATTGCCGCAACCGTCGCCGTGTGCAGCAACGGGATCAGGGCGGGATGACTGAGAACCAGGACCGGCCGCCGTTTGTCGGGGCGTTGCAGCTCGAGAAGCCAGATCTCCCCCCGGCTCACTTGCTCGGCCATGTCTGCGCTTCCAGAAAATCCTCCACCTCGGTGAACAGGAGGTCAGCCTGCCCGGAGTAGGCGCGCACGAGACGAGCTTCAGTCTCCCGCCGCTCTTTGGCCGAGAAGTAGGACTCGACAGCCGAACGAATGAACGCCGACCGACCTTTCTCCCGTGCCTCGGGATCCTCGTCGATGCGCTGGAGCAACTCTTCGTCCATCGAGATCTGAACGGGGCGTGCTGGCATAGTGGGATAATACAACATAAATCATGATGTGTCAGGCCAACTTCGCGAGGCGGTTCTCACCCATGTCGCCATCTGGTCGGACCTGTCGGTTCCCGTCCTCAACTTCGACGTCTACCTGACCGGCTACGACGTCCAGACCATCAACCTGCGCGACGTCATCGTGTTCGGCAACCTGCCCCAGACGGCGCCGGCAGGCCAGGACCCCGACGACTCCATCAGCCCCAAGGGCCAGCTCTCGCAGGACATCGAGGTGCGAAATTGCGCGGGCAAGCTGCCGCCCACTCCCCTGCCCGCAAGCTTCCTCACCCATGTCCGGAGCGTCCTGACCGGCAGGCCGTCGCCGATGCTCGGCAACCTGTGCGCGGGCCAATCCTTTCGCGACAACATCGCCCGGGGCTATATCACCGTCGACACCGTCAGCCGATGCACGCCTCGCTTTCCGGGAGACCCGGGCTATTTCCCGCCGGGCCGCCACGACGTCACCGACCAGAACCTGCTCTGGGGCGCCTGGTACATCGTCGACGCGGCGCAGAACCATGCGCATGGCTCCAACCTGGTGGCGATCGAAGCCGACGGCGCCGATCCGGCCACCTCGACTCCCGGGCGCTACACCTTCTACGGCCGCTACAACGGCTGGAGCGCAACCGACCATCGCGAGCCGCTGGCGACCACCTTTGCCACCCAGTACGCTGCCGAGGGCCCCTTCGACGCCGGAACGGACCTGATCGTCTGGCGCGACCGGAAGGCGGATCAAGAGCCCTTCACGTGCCCCTCGATGCCCGAGGACCCGACGGCGTGGGCGCAACTCAAGGAGAGAGTCCTGATCTTCGACGAGAAGGAACACGCTGTCGATCCATCCGCCAATCCCTGCCCCATCGGCATCTGTCCCGGCGGCACCGAGCACAGGCCCTTCCCGGCAGCGACACAGCGGGTCCATGTCGGGGCCTATTCCTATCCCAGTCTGCCCGTGCCGTTCTTTTTCGGCTGGTTTTATCTCGACCTCAACGCGGAGGTGGCCACGGCCGCGGGCAGTCCGCCGGCCGACCCCAAGGCCGCTCAGGCCTGGGTCGTCGCCACCATGTCCTCCCACGGCCACTTCGCGGTGGCCGTCGACGCCTACAGGCTGGACAGCGCCTGCGCCGCGAACCACGCCGTGCCTTAACTATCCGGGGGAAAACCGAGCCAGACGCCTTCAATCTAGCCGATACCCCTTGACAGGCTTTTTCGGAGCCGTGCGCGAAAATCCTCAACTCAACACTGTACGGGCACTGGTTGGCCCGCTGGAGGCGCGCAAAGGCTGATTCTCCCGGCGAGCCTCCCGGAGCCCTTCAACGACCGCCGATCGGACCTGCTGCGGCCGCCAACGAGCTGAAAAATCATGGGTTTACAATGGTCGGTGAGGAGGGAGGGGAGATGACCGTGAGCGAACTGGTGCACGAGGCAGGTCATGAGATCTCGGCGAGGGGCGGAGTCGCAGATCTCGACGAGCTCGGCGAGCGCATCGCCGAGCTGGCGGCGCAGATCTCGGCCGCCACCTATGAGCTGCTGGCGATGCTGCGCGACTTCGACGAGCGCGGCGGGTGGAACAGCGGGTTCCCCTCGTGCGCGCACTGGCTGGTTTGGCGTGTGGGCCTCGACCCTGGCGCGGCGCGCGAGAAGGTGCGCGTGGCGCGAGCGCTCGGCCTGTTGCCGCTGCTCTCCGCGGCCATGCGCCGGGGCGAGATCTCCTATTCCAAGGTTCGCGCCCTCACTCGCATCGCCACGCCGGCCAACGAGCAGGACCTGCTGAGCTTCGCGCGTGCGGGAACGGCCGCTCACGTCGAGCGGCTGGTCCGCGGCATGCGGCGCGTCGACCGCTTCGATCAGATGGAAGCGGGGGATGGCGAGGAGCGCCGCCACGCCGCGCGCTACCTGCGTGCCTATACCGACGAGGACGGCATGGTGGTGGTGACGGGACGCCTTGCACCGGAGGCCGGCGCGGCCCTGCTTCGCGCCCTGGACGCCGGGGTCGAGGCGCTCTACGGGCCACGGCGCTGCCGGCCGGCCGGCGCCGCGCAGGAGGCGGCAGAAGAGGCTTCCGCGGAGCAACGCCGCGCCGATGCCCTGGGCCTGGTGGCCGAGAGCGCCCTCGCCTCGGGCCTCGATCCCGGCAGTCGCGGCGACCGCTATCAGGTAGTGGTGCACGTGGACGCTGAGGTGCTGGCGGCCGGCGGCGAGGACGGCAGCGGCGACGAGGATGGCGGCGGTGACGAGGCCGGCTCGTCCTGGCTCGCGGACGGCACCTACGTTTCCGCGGAAACGTCTCGCCGGCTGGCCTGCGACTCGGCCCGGGTGGTGATGCGGCACGCCGCGGATGGCCGAGTCCTCGACGTCGGCCGCCGCACCCGCGCCATCTCGCCCGCCCTACGCCGTGCCCTCGAGCATCGCGACACCGGCTGCCGCTTCCCGGGCTGCGGCAGGGGGTTGTGCGACGCCCATCACGTCGAACCCTGGGCCGATGGCGGCGCCACCAGCCTCGCCAACACGCTGCTGCTCTGCCGCCGCCACCATCGCGCAGTGCACGAGGAAGGATTCTCGGTGGAGCTGGCACCCACCGGCAAAGCGCGCTTCTATCGACCCAACGGCCGGCCGCTCCCGGAGGCGCCGACGCTATCGGGAGCGGCACCAGAGCCCGTCACGGCCCTGGTGGCGCGTCTCGCGAGCCACGGGGTGGCCGTGGATACCGACGCGACGTTGCCCACCTGGTGGGGTGGGCCGGTCGACTATAACTGGGAGATCGATTGGCTGCGGTCGCGCGACCGCCAGTACCTGGCATCCGGCGCCGGGTGTCCACCGTAGCCCAGCAGCGTCTCTTCGACGCCCTTCTCATTTATTCACGCAACAATATTTCCAAGGAGCCATACGAAAAACTGATCTTCTGTCTAGTAGCCGTGGAGTCTATGCTCTTGCGCAACAGTTCTGAAAATATCCAGGAACACATCGGCGAGCGAATGGCGTTTATGCTGGGTCGGTCACCACAGGAACGGATTGAGATCGAAGCGCTAGTAAAGAGGGTGTACGAAATCCGGTCGAAATTTGTTCATCATGGCCAACAACCGACTGAGATGGATACTCTCGCAAAATTTATGGAGAAAGTCTGGGTCCTGTTTTTCGACCTTGTGCTTAGACGATCGCAGTTCGAGACGAAGAGGTATAACCGAAAGTTGTGGATGGGCAGGTAGGTAAACGGGTGGCGTATCCTTCCGCGTGAGATCAACACGCAAGCCCGGTTGGCGCCGGGGGAAAGGAGACGTCACCCATGTTCACCGTACACGAGAAGACCCTGGTAGGGGAAGAGGGATCGATGCCGTTGACGCTCGATGAGCTGGCACGGGAGGGGGCGCGGCGGATCTTGGTGTCCGCTCTGGAGAGGGAAGTGGCGGCCTACCTCGAGCAGCACCAGGGGGAGCTCGATGAACAGGGGCATCGTTTGGTGGTGCGCAACGGCAAGGCGCAGCCACGCAGGGTGACCCTTGGGGCCGGTACGGTGCAAGTGCAGGCGCCGCGGGTCGACGATCGGCGGGTCGACGAAGAGGGCCAGCGGCGGCAGCGATTCACGAGGCAGATCTTGCCGCCCTACATGCGGCGTTCGCCGAAGGTGGCCGAAGTGTTGCCGATCCTGTACTTGCGAGGGCTGTCGACTGGGGACTTCCGGGAGGCTCTACCAGTGCTGCTTGGCGAGGAGGCCTCGGGCTTGTCACCGACGACGATCACTCGGCTGACTGCCGCCTGGGAGGCCGAGTACCGAGGCTTCTGCGAGAGTTCTCTGGCCGAGCGCGACTACGTGTATCTGTGGGCGGACGGGGTGCACTTTCGCGTTCGCCTGGAGGAGGACCGCCTGTGCACTTTGGTGCTCATCGGCGTGCGTCCGGACGGCACCAAGGAGCTGGTGGCGGTCGAGGACGGCTACCGGGAAAGTGAAGAGAGCTGGGCGATGCTGCTGCGGGGACTCAAGCGGCGCGGCATGAAGGCGCCGGTGGTGGCGGTCGGCGACGGCGCGCTGGGCTTCTGGGCGGCCGTGCGCGAGGTCTGGCCTGAGACCCGGGAGCAGCGCTGTTGGGTCCACCGGCTGGTCAACGTCCTCGACAAGCTGCCCAAGCGGCTGCAACCCAAGGCCAAGCAGGCTCTGCACGAGATCCTCTACGCCGAGAGTCGGGAGCACGCCGAGCAGGGCATCCACCGCTTCGCGCAGGAGTACGAGGCCAAGTACCCGAAGGCCGTTGCCTCGCTCCGCAAGGACCAGGACCAACTGCTCACCTTCTTCGACCTGCCGGCCGAGCACTGGCAGCACCTACGGACCACCAATGTCATCGAGTCGCCGTTCGCCACCGTACGGCTGCGGCAACGCGTCACCAAGGGCGCCGGCTCGCGGATCAAGGCGCTGGTGATGGCCTACAAGCTGCTCGACATGGCCCAGCAGCGCTGGCGTCGACTCAACGCTCCCCACCTGCTGCCCTTGGTGAGGGCAGGTGTGCTGTTCGTCGATGGTGTGCAGCAAGAGCGGGAAGAGGTTGTCAAGCCGCGGAGGAAGGCCGCCTGATCACCTGGCCGATCCACAACATTTGACAATACCTCTCGCGAGACGAAGGATGCGATGCTAGACGCATTGAAGCAGCGGAAGTACCAATAGGCATTCGCGAGAGGTTCATAATGCGAGTTGATCGGCACGCTGAGCAGGAACCCGCCTCTAAGCGCGTTGCGATCTGGATCAGGATCTCGACTGAGGACCAGGCCAAGGGCGACCGCTATGACAGGCGTCGCAGTGATAGTAGGCGCGACTCAGGGCGAGCGCACCGACCGCGGTCTGGAAAGTCTTCTCCATGCGCCCTGCGTAGGAAGCCTCCCGGCCGCACGGACAGTGCAGCGCTGGCCCTGCGTAGTCCGACAAATCGGCGTTGAGCCGACGCTCGATGGCGCGGGCCGCGACTTTCAAGGCCTCTCGCTTGGCGGCTGTCTCGATGGCCTCGAAGTCAACGCCAGCCGCGGCGCCCGCTCCAATCAGCGCCTCGACTTCGGCGACGACCTCGGCCGCGAGCTCTTCTTGGAGCCCCCTTTTTCGCCCTCGGTTCGGGCTCGCTCCGCTGCCAACCGCTGGTCGCAGAGTTGCTCGTTGACCTCCACGAACTCGCGACCGAGGCCCCGAAACGCCCGGTATTCGGCGATCTGCTGGCGTGTCAGCTCGACGGCCGACTCGGGGATGATTCGGGTCACGGTCTTGCCATCCACGACGCGAGTCAACGACCAGCTCGGCCCGTGCCCTCGGGCACCCTCTTCGGCGCAGTGGCAGCCGGCCTTGCCACAACGCCGGTATCGCGCCACCAGTGAGCCCGGCCGCATCTCGCCCGTGGCCGCCAACTTCGCCCGCAGCCCATCTCGCTTCTTCTCCAACTCCTCGAGCATTGGTCGCTTTGGCATCGGGTTCTCCTTATCTGACAGCTTCAACAGCTGTCAGATAGTACCCGATCTCCTCCCCTGCCGCAACGTTGCGCCCCCACCCAGCAGATCTATGTCGTGCACCCTGCTCGCCTCTGCCATTTGCGTCTATACCAGATGAGGGATTAGCATCGACGCGAAGGAGGACAGCGCATGACGGTCCGTTCCGCGCCGAGCAAGATGACCTACCAGGACCTCCTCCGGTTGCCGGACGATCTCCTGCGGCACGAGCTAATCGAGGGCGAGCACATCGTGAGCGCGGCTCCCACCTTGCGGCACCAGCGGGTCGCCTTCAATCTCGCGTTCGCCATCTCGGCCTTCGTCCGGCCCCGCGCGCTCGGGGAAGTCTTCATGGCCCCGGTTGACGTGCTGTTCTCGCAGTTCGACGTGGTCGAGCCCGACGTGCTCTACGTCTCGAAGCCCAACGCGCCCCGGCTGCGGGAGAGTCACGTCGAGGGCGCTCCCGACCTCGCGATCGAAGTGCTTTCGCCGTCGAGCGCCCGCATCGACAAGGTCAGAAAGCTCCGCCTCTACGAGAGGCACGGCGTGCGCGAGTACTGGCTCGCCGATCCCGCCACGGATACCCTCGAAGTCTACCGCCTGACGGCCGGGGGGCGCCTGGCGCTCCAGGCGTCGCTGTCGCACGCCGCGGGCGACGTTCTGGAGACCCCGCTCCTCGCGGGTCTCCGCATCGCGTTGAGCGAGATCTTCGGATAGGCGCGGCGCCACGCAGCAGCCCCTTCACGGCAGCAGGTGCTTCTGCACCTTGCCGAGGGCGTTGCGGGGCAGGGCGTCGACGAAGCGTAGGTCGCGGGGAACTTTGAAGGCGGCCATCTGGCGCTTGCAGAAGGCGGTCAGCTCGACCTGATCGACGGGGCCGTCGGCGACCAGGAAGGCGACCGGGACCTCGCCCCACTCGGGGTGCGGGCGGCCGACTACCGCGGCCTCGCGGATGCCGGGATAGGAGGTGAGGGTCTCCTCAACCTCGCGCGGGTAGATGTTGAAGCCACCGCTCAAGATCAGCTCGTGGCGCCGGCCCAGCAGGGAGAAGGCGCCGGTGGCCGGGTCCTGGCGCGCCAGATCGCCGGTGCGGAACCAGCGCCTGCCCTGTGCGTCGTGAGTAAAGCTCTCCGCGGTCTTGCCCGGGGCCTGCCAGTAGCCGCTGAAGACATTGCTGCCGCGCACCAGCAGCTCGCCCACGCCGCCCGGCGGAACGTCGCGGCCCTCCTCGTCCACGATCCGCACCGACACGCCGGGCAGCGGCGTGCCGACCTGGCCGGGGACCCGCGGCCCGGCGTAGGGATTGCTGAGATTCATTCCGGTCTCGGTCATCCCGTAGCGCTCCAAGATGGCGTGGCCCGTCAGCTCCTGAAAGGCGGTGAACGTCTCCGGCGCGAGCGGCGCGCTGCCCGAGCAGAAGAGGCGCACCGCTCGCAGGTCCGGCGGCGTGACGCGGCGCCGCAGCTCCTCGACCAGGCGGACGTAGAGGGTGGGTACGCCGAAGAACACGGTGACCCCGCGGCGCGCCATCTCGTCGAGGGCTTCGGCAGCCTCGAAGCGGCGGCGCAGCAGCACCGTGGCACCCGCCGCCAGGGCGCTGTGCAGTCCCACGATCAGGCCGTGGACGTGAAACAGCGGCAGGGCGAGGAGGAGGACGTCCGCGGGTTGCCAGGCCCAGGCGCCGAGCAAGCCGGTCACGCTCGCCAGAACGTTGTTGTGGCTGATCATGGCGCCCTTGCTGCGCCCGGTCGTCCCCGAGGTGTAGAGGATCATCGCCAGGTCGTCGCCGGCGACCGACGGCGTCGCGAGCGCCGCGGCGTCGCCGCGCCAGGACGCGAGGTCTTCGGCCAGCACGGTCTCCTCGACGCTGCCGAGGTCGCCGGCCGCGAGCTCGGCGAGCACCCCTTGCTGTGACGCCTCGGTGAGCAGCAGCCGCGGCGTGGCGTCGCGCAGCATGTGGCCGACCTCGCGGCGCCGGTAGGCGAGGTTGATCGGCACCATGACCGCTCCCAGGTGAAGCACCGCCAGGCAGGCGAGCACGAATTCCACCCTGTTGCCGAGAAAGAAGGCCACCCGATCCCCCTGGCGCAGGCCGCGGGCCGAGAGCCCGGCGGCCAGGCCGCGCGCCGCCGCGAAGAGCTCGGCATAGCTGAGCTCGCCCCCCTCCGCCGCCTCGCCGGAAGGCAGGCTGAGCGCGGTCTTTGCCGGCGACCGCGCGCAGGCGATGCCAAACAGGTCGCTAAGGTTCATGGCCGGGATAGGCTACCCTGGTTGGCGGGCGCGGGGACAGCCCCAGCAGCCTGCTAGGAGCCTGACCGACCATGGCCGATCCTACCCTCGAGCTGTTGCGCGACCTCGTCGCCATCGATTCGATCAATCCCTCCCTGGTGCCGAGCGGCGGGGGCGAGGGAGAGATCGCGCGGGCGGTGGAGGCCGAGATGCGCTCGATCGGCCTCGACGTGGAGGTCGCCGAGGTCGCCCCGGGACGCCCCAACGTGGTCGGGGTCCTCGCCGGCCGCGGCCCCGGGCGCTCGCTGCTGCTCTGCGGACACCTGGACACCGTAGGCGTCGAGGGCATGGCGGCGCCCTTCGATCCGGTGGAGCGCGACGGCCGGCTCTACGGCCGCGGCGCCCAGGACATGAAGGGCGGAGTGGCCGCGATGATCGGAGCGGCGCGCCGGGTCGCCGAGAGCGGCGGCCTGGCGGGCGGCCGCCTGATCGTCGCCGCGGTGATGGACGAGGAGTATGCGAGCGCGGGAGCCGAGGCGCTGGTGCGCGGAGGCTGGAGCGCCGACGCGGCGGTGGTGACCGAGCCCACCGACCTGGCCCTGGGCATGGGGCACAAAGGGTTCTCCTGGATCGAGGTCGCGGTCGAGGGGCGATCCGCCCACGGCAGTCTCCCGAGCGAGGGGCGCGACGCGATCCTGCGCATGGGCAGGGTGCTGTCGCGCCTGGAGAAGCTCGACCGCGAGCTGCAGGCGCGGACGCCGCATCCGATCCTGGGCACGGGGTCGCTGCACGCCTCCCTCATCCAGGGCGGCCGCGAGCTCAGCAGCTATCCCGACCGTTGCGTGCTGCAGATGGAGCGCCGGACTGTCGCCGGGGAGACGGGGGCCACCGCCGCTGCCGAGATCGAGGCGGTCCTCGCCGACTTGCGCGCCGAAGATCCGGAGCTGCGGGCGGCCTGCCGCCTGTTTTTCGAGCGTCCGGCCTATGAGACGCCCGCCGGCCACCCCTTGCCGCGGCTTCTCGAGGACGCCGTCGGCCGGATCGGGCGCAGCACCCGCCGCATCGGCCTCACCTTCTGGACCGATGCCGCCGTGCTCGACCGCGCCGGCATTCCGGTCGTCCTTTTCGGCCCGGGCGGCGCCGGCCTCCACAGCGCCGAGGAGTACGTGCGCATCGAAGAAGTCCTCGCCTGCCGCGACGCCCTGGCGGAGCTGGCCAAAGAGTTTTGCGGGAGCTGAGGGTGGAGAGAATCGAGACCCGCTACGCCGCGGGCCGAATTCGTCAGCCTTCCGGCCAGTCGCGCCGGGGCAGCGTCCAGTCGGTCGGGCCCGGCTGGCGGATGGAGATGTGACACATCGAGTGGCCGGGGGCGGCGCCGTGCCAGTGCCAGCGATTGGCGGGCAACAGCACGCAATCGCCGGCGCCGAGCTCGCGCGGTCCGGACTCCTCGCCCACCACGCACCTCCCCTCGACCACGTAGAGCACCTGGTCGGTGGCGTGCGAATGAGGGATCGTGCGCGCGCCTTGCTCGAAGAACACCGCGACGAGCTCGAGCTCCGACGACTCCTCGCCGCCGACCAGCGGCTGCATGAGGACGCGGCCCGCGAAATACTCCGGATGCGCCGCGGGACGAGCCAGCGCGCGGTCTGCTCTGCCGATCGGGTTCATGCGGTTTCCCTCCTCAGGTCCCCCCCTCCCCTGACGCACAGACCATTCTTGCTCTAGTTCACAGTGCCAGGCCGAGGGCGGCGAGCTCGTCGCGCGTGGTCTCGTAGGCGCGGTGCCAGAGGGCATGCATGCCGAGCTTGGCCGCCACCTCGACGAACATCTGGCGGTCTTCGATGTAGACCACCCGCTCCGGAACCGCCTGCGCGATGTCGAGGGCGATGCGGAAGATGTCCTCGTCCGGCTTGCGGAAGTGCACGAACGAGGAGACGACGAAGAAGTCGACGAACTCGTCGAGGCGGAAGCGCCGGATGCGGTCGGCCGTCAGCTCCCGACCCTCGTTGCTCACCACCGCGATCTTGAGCCGATGTCTCGCCTTGAGTCGGCAGACCAGATCGATCATGTCCTGGAACGGCTGGGCTGCAGCGAGGATGAACTCGACCAGCTCTTGCTCGCCGAAGGGCCGCGGCTCGTAGAAGACGACCCGCTCGAGGTAGGTTGAGAGGCCCATCTTGCCCGACTCGTAGGTGTCGTAAGTCAGGTGGTGGCGCTCGTCCATCTGCGCGGCGTCGAGGCCGAAGCGCTCGGCGACCCGCCGGCGCAACGCGCGGTCCCAGCCATTGGTGAGCAGCACCCCGCCCAGGTCGGTAAACAGGTGGGTGATCACTTGAGGCCGAGATAGAGCGTCATGCCGCGGCCGCGCAGCTCGACCCGCTGGGACTCGATGCGCACCACCGTAAAGTCCCCGATTACCTGGCCCGGACCAACCACCTGACCGTTGATCACCGCCGCCGGTTGGGTCTCGGAGTAGGCGATCCCTCCCAGGCTGAGCTTGGCGCCGCCGGGGAGCTTGGCCTCGCGCACATAGGTCCGTCCGTCCTCGGGGGCCGGCTCGGGGGAGCCGGCGGAGCGGCCGGCGGCGGCAGTGCTCGCGGCGCCGGGAGCGTCCGCGGCGCCGGCGGCCCCCGCCGGGGAGTAGACGGCCGAGGCCGAGGCTGCCGAAGATCCGCCGGCGGCGGTCCCTCCAGTCGCCCCCGCTGCCGGGTTGGTCGAAGCCGAGGCCGCCGAGGAGCCGGGCGCGGGGGAGCCAGCACGGGACCCCGACTTTGGCGATCGAGGAAGGGAGGATGCCGCGGGGGCTCGCCTCTCTCCGCGCTCGGGCCGGGGCCGGGCACTGGCCTGCGATCGTTGGTCGACGACACCGGAGAGCTCGCGCCGCGGCCGCCTGGACGCGCTCTCCCACGCTTCGCCGGCGCCGCCGGCGGAGCGGGAAACGGCCTCAGCCGCTGGCGGGCGGCCGAGATCGGCGGCCTGGCCGGTCCTGGCCGGGCCGCGCGCCGCCCCGCCGCCGGACCTGGCGACCAGGGCGACGATCAGGACTCCGGCGAGCAGGCCGCCCGCCGCCGCGACGGCAATCCGCAGGCGGCGCGAGCGCCGAGTCTCCGGGGCCGGCGGCAGGTGGGTGGGCACCCACAGGCGCGGCCCGGCGCCCTGGGCGTCCTGGCGCATCGCCTCCTGGCGCGCGGCATCGAGCCGGGCCCGCTTCAAGGCTTCGTCGATCAAGCTCATGTGACCTTCCCCTCGAGCTCGCGGATCGCCCGCCGCACGTGACGTGCTTCGAGCTGGTCGGTCCCGGTGACATAGCCGCACAGCAGCGTCTTGTCGCAGACCGCGTTGATCAGGCGCGGCACGCCCCGGGAATAGCGGTGGATCTGGCGGATCGCCCAGCGGTTGAACGTCGGACGGCTGTTGCCGCCGGCGACGTGCAGCCGGTGCTGGATGTAGTACTCGGTCTCGTAGCGGGTCAGCGGCGAGAGGTGATAACGCACGGTGATCCGCTGGCGGAGCTGGCGGAGCTGCCTCTGGTCGAGCTTGTCGCGCAGCTCCGGCTGGCCGATGAGCACGATCTGCAGGAGCTTGCGCTGGTCGGTCTCCAGGTTCGACAGCAGCCGCACCTGCTCGAGCAGGTCGACGTCGAGATCCTGCGCCTCGTCGATCAGCAGGACGACGTCGTTGCCGGCGGCGACCTGCGCGAGCAGGAACTCGTTGAGGGTATTGAGGCAGGCGACCCGGTCCGCCCGCGGCGGCTGGAGCCCCAGCTCGGTCAGGATGGCGCGCAGGAGCTGGGCGCTGGTCATGCAGGGATTGAGGATCAGGGCGGTCCGGAAGGTCGGTCCGAGCTCTTCGAGGATCGCCCGGCACACCGTCGTCTTGCCGGCCCCGACCTCGCCCGTGAGCTGGATGAACCCCTTGCGCTCTTTGACGCCGAACAGGACGTGGTTGAACGCCTCGCGGTGCCGATCGCTGAAAAACAGGAAGCGCGGGTCGGGTGTGATGTTGAAAGGGGGTTCCCGGAACCCGTAGTAGGCGTTGTACATCGTGACTGACTAGTGTCTCACAGGAGCCGGGGGGGCAGGCCCCCTCTGTTGCTTTCTACGCAAGAGCTGCCCAAACCGTCACCGGCACCTCGGCCGGGCTCGCCCCGGGCTACGAACCCGCGTGCACCAGCCAGACGGAGAGCGCCAGCGGCACCAGCAGGAACAGGGCCAGGATCACCCACGCGGCGGGCCGGCCGAAATTCATGGTGTAGCCGAGGCCGAAGCGCTTCTCCACGAACAGAGCCGGGTCGTCCGGATTGACGTAGATGACCCCTGCCTTCCAGCAGCGGTCGGGAGAGCGGTCGCCGACCGGCCCGGCGCCTGGTGGCTGCCGCCGCCCGCCCGTGGCCCCCGCCAGGCGTGTTCCCCCTTGGCCCAGGCGGATCAAGATCGCCGCCACCGCGACTACGAATAGCAGCGTCAGGACCAGAGGAGCCGAGACGGCCGGCTCTCCCGGCTGGGCCGGACCCTGCCGCGTTGCCACGTTGGCCGAGAGGGGTACCAGGCTGGTCCAGGTGAAGATCAGGGCCAGGAGATACTCACAGGCCAGAAGCACCGAGAGCACAGCGTGCCGGAAGCGGTGCTCGGCCAGACCCGCCAGCCCGCCAGGCCGAATCTGCCGTGATTGGCGCAGCAACAGCCAAGACAGGACCACCAGGCTGGCCGACACGACCGCGCCGATCAGGAGCGGTCCGTCGACAGCGGCAAGGCTGCGCGTTGCCCAACGGTCAGGCTGGCCGTCGAGGCCCCAGTGCACCGGGAAGCGCTCCGGCAGGTCTGCCCAGCGCGAGCGGAGATAGACCGCGGCGGCCAGAAGCGCCGCAAACGGCCCGATCTGCAGAACCCATCCTCCTGGCAGGCGCGCGGTCCGCGGCCTGAGCTCGGCCTCGCGAATCGTCGTCGGCGGGGTGGCGTGCAGCGTCACCCGCCGCCGCGCGCGGTAGTAAGCGAGGAACCAGCCGGCCTGCTGCAAGCCGATGCCGGCCAGCATCCCTGCGAGTCCGTTGATCCGTGCCAGGCCGGCGCCGAGGCCGAGAGCGATCAAGGAGTGTATGACGACCCAGGCGCGATAGCGCCGCAGGATGTCGCGCGCCTCCGGTGTTCCGCGGAAGCTGGCCGGCACAGTCACTGCAAAAAAGAGGTCGGGACGGGTGAGCCCTGGCGTCAGATAGGCGAGGACGGCAACCAGGACCAGGATGCCGGCCGTAACGGCGGTGAGCTCGAAGGTGCTTGTCATCGGGGGCAGCGCTTTCATCGTGCAACTCCTTCCCGGACTTCTGCGGCACATCGCCGGAGGTCGGCGGCAAGGTCCCCGCGCGAAATGCCGTCGGTGATGGCCTTGGCCAGAAGCTCCTCCAGTCGCCGCGTGAACTGCGCCCGCGCGGCGGGGCCGGGAAAGGGGCTCGGGCGCTCGAGCACAGTCGCTCCCCGGCCCCGTTTCAGGTCCAGCCACCCCTCGCTAGCGAGTTGCCGGTAAGCCTCCGCCACCGTGTTGTGGTGAACGCCCAGATCCACGGCCAGTTGCCGGACGGTGGGGAGCTGCTCGCCCGGCTCGAGATCCCGCGCGACCAGCAGCGCTCGGAGACCGTTCGCAATCTGACCGTAAGCCGGGGTTGCGGATCCCAGGTCGATTTGGAGCATGTGCCGGCCAGTGCCTTTTGTATTGTACATTGTATGCGTACAGCGTACAAGATCGCCAATGCTCTGTCAAGCAGGGCTCAGGCGTGGGGGATGCGACCTTTTCAGGCCCGCATGGCGCGCGCTGTATCTGCGATTGCCGTCAGGCGGTGATGATCAACCAGACCGCAAGTCCACTGACGAATCGAGCGTAGGTCCGGCAGAAGAAGTGGGCCAGGCCCGGCCGCATCACGAGACGCGGACCGCGCGCTCCTTTTCCTCGAGGGCGGCGAGGAGAGCGTCGTAGGAGTCGGCGAACTTGCGCACGCCTTCTTGTTCGAGCTCGGTGTAGACAGCGGCCTCGTCGATGCCGGCCTCGGCGAGGGCCTCGAAGACGGCGTTGGCCCGCACCAGGTCGTCGTGGATGCGGACCTGCGGATTGCCGTGGTGCCGGTACGCCTCGAAGGTCTCCCGGGGCATGGTGTCGACGCTGTTGGGGGCGATCAGCGCCTCGACATAGTAGAGGTCCGGATAGGCGGGGTCCTTGGTCGAGGTCGACGCCCACAGCGGCCGCTGCAGGCACGCACCCTTCTCCTTGAGCTTGCCGAAGCGGGAGCCGCCGAAGACCTCCTCGAAAGCCCGGTAGGCCAGGCGAGCGTTGGCGATGGCGACCTTGCCGCGCAGGCAGCGGGCGAGCTCGCGGTGGCGCTCCGAGCGGGCGCCGTCGGCGGCGACGGCGTCGAGCTTCTTGTCGACGTTGGTATCGACCCGGCTGACGAAGAAGCTGGCCACCGAGCGCAGCCGGTCGAGCGGCTCGCCGGCGGCGGCGCGCGCCTCCAGCGCCGCGAGGTAGGCCTCCATGACTTCGCGGTAGCGCCGGATCGAGAAGAGAAGGGTGATGTTGATGTTGATCCCCTCGCTCAGGCACTGGCAGATCGCCGGCAGCCCCTCGGCGGTGCCGGGGATCTTGACCATGACGTTCGGCCGGCCGCACGCCTTCCACAACCGGCGCGCCTCGGCGATCGAGCCCACGGTGTCGAGCGCCAGGTGCGGCCCGACCTCGATCGACACGAAGCCGTCGTTGCCGCCGGAAGCGTCGTAGACCGGGCGGAAGACGTCGGCTGCCTGGCTGACGTCCTCGACCTCCAGCGCCTCGAAGATCTCCGCTGGGCTCTTGCCTTTCTCGCCCAGGCGCCGGATGTCGTCGTCGTAGAGCTCGGTTCCGGCGATGGCCTGCTGGAAGATGGTCGGGTTCGAGGTCATGCCGCGCAATCCGTCCTGCTCGATCAGGCGGCGCAGCTCCGGCCCCTGGTAGAGGTCCCGCCGGATGTAGTCGTACCAGACGCTCTGGCCGAGCTCGGCAAGCTTCAGCAGTGGGTTCGGGCTCATGACTGCCTCCCTCCTGTGGGCCTAGCCTACACCGGTTGTGCCTATCCCGAGGGATGACGAGGCGCTGCGATGTAGTGGTCAAGGCCTACTCAATGCGTCTATCGGATCGCCCCCCGCAACCCCTCGATCCCCTTCCCTCCCCTCCGGGGGGGAAGGGGACGCCCCCTCCCCCTCGCGCACAATCGAACCTCGCTCTACCGGTTCGACGGGCGAAGGCGGACGGCGGCTATTCAAGCCACTGCGGGGGGGCTTCCTGGAGGTCGGGGGCGAGGTCGGGACGGCGGCGGAGGGTGCGGACGCAGGTGTTCCAGCGCAGGATGGCGTCGTCGTTGCCGTGGGGGCGGATGGCGGCGGCCTTGTCGTAGTGGTCCATGGCCTGGCGCAGCCACTCGTAGGCGCTGTGGCGGGAGCGCGGGCCGCCCCGCTTGATGATCGCCTTGGCGCGGCGCTCGGCGATGATGCCGGCGTGATAGGTGCGGACGTAGTCGTCCGCGAGCCGGGCGAGGACCTCGCGGGCGCGCTCGACGGCGCCGCTCGGGTGCTCGTCGAACTGGTCGGTGAGCGCGAGCAGCAGAGTGACGAGCGCGTCTTGATTTCCCGAATCGATCTCCAGGATGTCGCGGCAGATGCTTTCGGCTTCGAGCGGCTCGTTGAGCAGGCGGTAGCGGTGCGCCTTCTCCAGGGCGGCCGGGATGGCGTCCGCGGAGAGGGGCCTGAGCTCGAAGGTCATGGGAAGCGCCACAGCGTCCAGGCGGCGAAGACGGTCAGCAGCGTCGCGCCGCCATAGCAGATGGTGGCGATCAGGCCATACAGATGGGAGAGCTGGAGACCGTCGTAGAGGGTGTAGCGGAAGCGGTGCGCCCAGTGGAAGAGCCCGAGGGCGATGAGGACGAACAGGGCGACGCGCACCAGCGGCGAGGCGACATGCGCCATCAGCGCGGCATGGGTGGGGGCGGCCACCCAACCGAGCGGCCTGGACACCCACAGGTAGAGCGCGGCCGCCGGCAGGACGAGCGCAGTGAGCATGCCGCCGGCCGAGAAGAGCGCCCAGAAGAACGGTTCGCGCGGTGGCCGCATCAGGAGATCCCGCGCAGGAGCCAGACGACGGCGACGCTGGCCGCGAGCCACAGTGTGTAGTGTCCGGCGACGACTGCCCAATCCGGCAGCCGCCGGCCGCCGAGCCGCACCACCAGCGCCTTGGGAGCCAGGTTCAGCCAGGTGACTGTATGGAAGACGAGGGCGGCGCAGACGAGCAGATGGAAAGCCAGGACGGGCGGAGCGGCAAGCAGGCGCAGAAAGCGCTCATGCGCTCCTTCCGAGTGGGCCATGATCACGATCTCGGCCAGGAGCAGGAGCACGGCGTAGGCCACCGCCAGGCAGGTGAGCTCGCGGGTGATGAATTTGGTGAAGGAGAGCTTGCCGAGCCACCAGAAGATCGGCATCCGCTGGCGGTGCCACTTGGGGTGGTGGAGCCGGTAGTCCGGATTCATCGCGTTCCCCAGGGCATCAGGACCGAGCGCCACCATCCCGCGGCCGCGCTGACCTTGTAGCGCTGGATCGCGCCGGCCGGATCGACGCCCTTCGGACACACGGCGGAGCACTCGCCCACGAACGTGCAAGCCCAGATTCCATCGTGCCGCGAGAGGATCTCGAGCCGGTCGGCCTCCCCGTCGTCCCGCGAATCGAGATTGTAGCGCTGCGCCAGCGCGATCGCGGCGGGGCCGACGAAGCCGGGCTCCAGCGCATAGATCGGACAGGCGGCATAGCAGAGCAGGCAGTTGATGCACATGCTATACGGCTTGTACTCCGCCAGCTCTTCGGGAGTCTGCAGGTATTCGCCCTCGGCCAGCGGCTTGTCCTCGTCACGCACGATCCACGGCTTGACGCTCCGCAACTTTTCGACGAAGTCGCTCTGGTCGATGACGAGGTCGCGGACCACCGGGAAGCCGCGCAGAGGCTCGATCTTGATCGGCCCCGGCGCGAGCGCGCTGAGATACGTCGCGCAGGTCAGCACGGGCTTGCCGTTGACCATCATGCCGCAGCTGCCGCAGACTCCCATGCGGCAGGCCCAGCGGTAGGACAGGGTGCCGTCGAGCTCGTCCTTGACATGGTTGAGGCCGTCGAGCACCATCCAGTCGCGCCGCAGCGGGACCTCGTAGCTCTGCCACGTCGGCTCGGCTTCTTGCTCGGGCCGGTAGCGCTGAACCTGGAGGCTGATCGTCTCGGCCACTTCTCTACCTCCCGTAAACCCTTTCGCCAGGCGGCCAGCGGGTGATGGCCACTGGCAGGTACTCGATGCGCGGCGCTCCGCCTTCCCGGCGAAAGGCCAGCGAGTGCGCCAGGAAGCGCTCGTCGTCGCGCCGCGGGTAGTCGGTGCGCTGGTGGGCGCCCCGCGACTCGCGCCGCTCGAGACCCGAATGGATCATCGCCTCGGCGACGTCGAGCATGTTCGAGAGCTCGAGGACGGCGACCAGCTCGGTGTTGAACGTCAGGCTCCGGTCGTCGAGCGAGATCCGGCCGCAGCGCTGCCGCAGCTCGCCGATCCGGGCCGCGGTGACGCGGAGCCCTGGCTCGTCGCGGTAGATCCCCGCTCCGCCCTCCATGGCCTGCTGCATCGCGGTGCGGAGGGTGGCGACTCGCTCCCCGCCGGCGGCGCGCCGCAGCTCTTCGAGCCGCCGCTCCTCCTCGAGGGCCTGGGCGAGGATGCTGGACGAGAGCGGCGGCGTCTCGGCGGCATAGCGCGCCGCCGCGGCGCCGGCACGGGCGCCGAAGACCAGCAGCTCGGTCAGGGAGTTCGAGCCCAGGCGGTTCGAGCCGTTGATGCTCACGCAGGCCACCTCGCCCGCGGCATAGAGGCCGGCCAGCGGCGTAGCGCCGTCGTTGTCGGTGTGGACGCCGCCCATCATGTAGTGGACCACCGGGCGCACCGGGATCATCTCGTGCACCGGGTCGATGTTTTCATACTTGCGGCATAGCTCGCGCACAAAAGGCAGCTTGGCGTCGATCACCGTCTCGCCGAGATGGCGGACGTCGAGGTGGACCACCTCGCCATAGACACCCTTGATCGTCCGCCCCTTCTCCATCTCCTTGACGAACGCTTGCGAGAGCCGGTCGCGCGGACCCAGCTCCATCGAGCGCAGGACCGGCTTGGGCTCGGGCTTGCCCAGGTCATAGTCCTGGAGGTAGCGGTAGCCGTCCTTGTTGAGGAGAAAGCCCCCCTCGGCGCGCGCCGCCTCGGTGATCAGGATACCGGTGAAGGGAAGACCGGTGGGATGGTACTGGATGAACTCCATGTCCTTGAGCGGCACCCCGGCGCGATAGGCCAGGGCCATCCCGTCCCCGGTCTTGATGTTGGCGTTGGTGGTGTAGGCAAAGACGCGGCCGCAGCCGCCGGTGGTGAGGATCACAGCCTTGGCGAGGAGGGCGCCGATCCTGCCGGTGGCGAGCTCGATTGCCACCGCCCCCTGGCAGCGGCCGTCCTCGACGAGCAGCCGGGTGACGAACCATTCGTCGAGGAAGGCGAGCGGCGAATGCTTGAGAGTCGTCTGGTAGAGGGTGTGCAGCATGTGGAAGCCGGTCTTGTCGGCGGCAAACCAGGTGCGCTCGTTTTTCATGCCGCCGAACGGGCGCACCGCCACATGGCCATCCGCGGTGCGGCTCCAGGGGCATCCCCAGTGCTCGAGCCGCAGCATCTCCTCCGGCGCCTCGCGGACGAAGAGCTCGACCGCGTCCTGGTCGCACAGCCAGTCGCCGCCGCTTACCGTGTCATAGGCGTGGGCGTCGAGGCTGTCGCCGGGACGGATCACCGCCGCCGCTCCCCCCTCGGCCGACACGGTGTGGCTGCGCATGGGATAGACCTTGGAGACCACGGCGACGCTCGCCCCCGGATGATCCTCGGCGACGGCGATGGCCGCGCGCAGGCCGGCGCCGCCGCCGCCGATGATGAGGATGTCGTAGGAAGCGGTTTCCATGGGTCACCTGGGGCGCGAGGGAGATCGATCTGCTGAACCGGGGTATTCAAGCCCAACGCCGGACAGGTGTCAAATCGGGGGAGGGGGACGCCCCGCCCTCTCGGGCTGGGAGCTCATCTTAGCCGGGCGAGCGGAGGAGACCCTCTTTCTCCAGGCGGGTGAGGGCCTTGATGCGCAGCTCTTCGCGCAGGGCGTCGCTCCAGGAGTCGATTTCCTGAGACCAGGCGAGCGTGACAGGCAGGCGGGAGCGGGTGTAACGCGCCGCCAGGCCGGCCCGATGCTGCGCCAGGCGGCGGTCGAGATCGAGGGCGATACCGGTGTAGAGCGAGCCGTCGCCGCAGCGCAGGATGTAGACGAAGGGCACTGCCGGCGTATTCTACGCCGCGCCTTCCGAGGCGCGGACTTCTGAAGCAGCGGCCGGGAGTGGTGCGGCTGGATATACTTTTTCTCCATGCGGCACCGGGTGATCGACGTGGCGGCCGTGGGGCTGCTGGCCCTTTTCCTGGCTACCGTCGCGCCGCTCGCGAGCCAGCGCACTTTCCTGCGGCTGGGCTGGGCGCTGCGCGCCGCCGGCGAGCCGCCGGCCGCCGCGCGGCTGCGGCAATTCGGCCCGGCCTACGTGGTCGCTGTCGAGCGCATGCGCCGCCGCATAACGGCCGGCGAGCCCTATGTCCTGCTCGAAGCCAGGGGCGCCGAGCCCGGCGCCGTCTTCGGCGTCCGCTTCGACCTGCTGCCGCGGCGCGCGGTGAAGATCGAAGGGCTGCAGGACCTCTCCGATCCCGCGCGGACGGCCGACTGCATCCAGGGGCAGCTGCGCTGGCTGGTGGTGGTCTTCGGCCACGCGCGGCCGCCCTTGCTGTTCGCACTCCCGCCGCGCCTGCCCGCCGGCTGCCGGCCGGCGCCCTGGAGCGGCCCCGGCATGGCTCCTCACCGGTTGTCGGGCTCGTCGGGCTCGTCGTTCTCGTCGTTCTCATCGTGGCCGCCTCGCGGCGCGCGCTCTTGAGAAGTCCGGGGATTGAGCCGTGACCGGCCGCGAGCTCGGCGCCGAGCTGGCCGGAATCGCGTTGCTGTGGCTGCCCGGGCGGGGACTGCTCGAGCTCGTGCCGGGGTTGCGGCGGCTGCCTGCCGTGCGCCGCCAGGGCTATGCCTACCTGCTCGGGACGGTGGCGGTCGGCGGAGCGCTCTTCGCCGCCTCGCATTTGCTGGCCGTGCCGCTTCGCCCTCCGGCGATCTGGGGAGCGGTCTTGCTGCCGGCGGCTGCCGGGCTCGGCGCGGCCGCCCTGCGCCGCGGGAGGCGGAAGCCACGTCCGAAGCCGCGCGATCGTCCGGCGGGCGCCTGGCGCTGGCTGGCCTGGGCGGGGGTGGCGGTCGCCTGCTTGGGTCCGCTCGCCTGGGCGGTCAGCACTCAGGTCGACGATTGGGACGGCCGCATGACATGGGGAGCGCAGGCGGCATACCTGCGCGCGGAGGGAACGGTCGACGCCGAGACGCTGCGGGACCGGCGGTGGCTCGTGGTCAATCCCCGCTATCCTCCGCTTCTCCCCCTGGTCCAGGTGGCGATCCAGGAAACCTTCGGGGCGGGCGAGGACGAGCTGCTCTTCCGCGGCGCCTACGTGGCGTTCTTCGCCGCCCTCGTGCTCGTGATCTACGACGGAGCGCGGCGGGCCGCCGGGGCCGCGGCGGCGACCCTCGCGATGCTGACGGTCGCTCTCCTGCCGTTCCTCAGCTATGGCCCGGGCGGCGCGACGTCGACCTACAGCGACCTGCCGCTGGGCGCCCTCTATGGCGGAGCGCTCGTCCTGCTGCTCGCCGCGCGGCCGCGCGCCGCGGAAGGCCTGGCGGCCGGGCTGCTGCTCGCGGGCGCCGTGCTGTGCAAGAACGAGGGCCTGCCGCTCGCCCTGGTGGCGCTGGCGCTCGGCGCCTCACGGCTGCGCCGAGCCGGCAGCCGCCGGCCGGGCTGGAGATCCAGCAAGCCGCGCCTGCGCTGGCTGGCCGCGGCTCTTCTGCCGGCGGCGCTCGCCGTGGCGCTGCTCGCCGGCTGGCGTGCCGGCATCCCCAACCGCGACACCGACGACTACCTGGTCTACCTTGGCGCCGCAGGCTTCGGCGGGTTGCTGCATGGCGCCGCGGCCCGCCTGCCGGTGATCGCGCGGGAGGTCTGGCGCTGGAGCGCCAACTGGCAGAACTGGCATGGCTTCTGGGCACTGGCCGCGGTGGTGCTCGCCGCCGGATGGCGCGGGCTGCGGAGGCGCCATGGGGGCCTCATGGCGGTCGCGGCGGCAACGCCGCCGGCCCTGGCCCTGGTCTCCTACACGATCGGCGCCCGTTTTCCGGGCCTCATCTTCGAGACCTGGAACCGCTTTCTCGAACAGGCCATGGTGCCGGTCGTCGTCGTCTTCGCGCTCGCCCTCGACGACGTCTTGCGCCGGCTTCGCGGCCAGCCGCCGGTCTCGGCGATCGGCGAGTCCCGCCAGAGGCCTCAGCAGCAGGGAGAGTGCTGCTTGCCGCGAGTTTGAAGCCCGCCGCCTGCCGCCCAGTGAAGCAGCGCTAGCCCGCATTTCTCATGGAAGAGTGAGAAAGGGCTGCTTCTATGTGGTATAAGTGTTGTGTCACCAATCACTTAGACCACACAAGGAGAGCAGCCCTATGGCGACAGACTGTATCCCTCGGCAGCTGGAGTTTCAAGGGTTG
>DASZZM010000027.1:0-97751 GCA_035544895.1 Thermoanaerobaculia bacterium | reverse complement strand
CTCGACCCACAGTGGAGGCTGCCGGTGCCGCTTGCGCTTGCCCATCGCCATGCTTGGAGTCCTCCAGAAGCTGCCTCCAAGTTTACCGGCCCTCGACCGCTAACTCAAGATGTTTAAACCACTTTCACCACGGGCTGCTAGCCGCCGCCATCCCCCTCGCCGCTGCGGACCACTTCGAAAAAGCTGGTGAGGCGAGAACGGTGCTCAGAGCCTCCGGGGGTTCCCCACAGGTCACATTTCGCGGCGGCTCGCGCCGCCACTCCCGCAACAATCAAGGCACACTTGAGCCGCCAGCGAATCGTGACCTGTGGGGAGCCCCCGGAGGCTCCACACGCATCCCGGCGCTTAGCACTCTCACTCTCCTCCGCATCTGATCAACGGCCGCGGTCGCGCCCGTTTTCCGCGGCTGCCGCCGGGGGCGGGGCGGCAGCTGGGGCCGGGCGTGTCGCGGCCGGCGGGGGGCCGCGGCGAGAACCTGAGTGGTCTTCTCGATCAGTCCATCTGCTTCCTCAGCACGGTCGGGATGTCGTAGTCGTCCACGTTCGACCAGTTGGGGCCGAAGCCGTTGGGGTCGTCGGGACGGGTGTGGGCGATGGCCTTGCGGTAGAAGGGCATCTCGGCCGCCGAGTCGCCCGGCTCTTCGCGCGCCGAGTTGGCCGCGGCGCCGGCGGGAGACGGGGCCGCGGCGAGGGCGGGGCCGGCGCCGGTGGGGCGGGCGGCGCCGAGAGCGGGGGCCGGGATCGGTCTCGAGCGCTCCGCGCGCTCGGACCGCTCGGACCGTTCAGACCGCTCGGACCGTTCGGACCGCTCAGAGCCAGGGCCGCGGTCGAAGCCGGTGGCGATGACCGTCACCTTCATAGCTTCGTCCAGCGCGGGATCGATCACCATGCCGGAGATGATGTTGGCGTCCGGATCGACCGCGTCGGAGATGATGCGCGCGGCCTCGGCCACCTCGTGCAGCGTCAGGTCGTGGCCGCCGGAGATATTGATCAAGACCCCGCGCGCTCCCTGGATAGAGGTCTCCTCGAGCAGCGGCGAAGAGATCGCGCGCTGCGCCGCTTCCAGCGCGCGGTGCTCGCCCCGGGCCACCCCGGTGCCCATCAGCGCCATGCCCATGCCGGTCATGATCGTGCGCACGTCCGCAAAGTCGACATTGATCTCGCCCGGGATGGTGATCAGATCGCTGATCCCCTGCACCGCCTGGCGCAGCACGTCGTCGGCGATGCGGAAGGCTTCCGACAGCGGCGTGCCGCGCTCGACGAAGTTGAGCAGCCGCTCGTTGGGAATGGTGATCAGCGTGTCCACCGCGCCGCGCAGCTCGTCGACACCGCGCTCGGCGAGCTGCATGCGGCGGCGCCCTTCGAAACCGAACGGCTTGGTGACCACCGCGACGGTCAGCGCGCCGATCTCGGCGGCCAGCGAGGCGAAGATCGGAGCGGCGCCGGTGCCGGTGCCGCCTCCCAGACCGGCGGTGAGGAAGACCATGTCCGCGCCCTCGAGCATCTCGAGGATGCGCTCGGTGTCCTCCAGCGCCGCCTTGCGGCCGGTCTCGGGGTCGGCCCCGGCCCCCAGGCCCTTGGTGAGCAGGCCGCCGATCTGCAGCTTGACCGGCGCGCGGCACTTGTGCAGCGCTTGCATGTCGGTGTTGGAGGCGATGAACTCGACGCCGCGCAGCTGCGCGTCGATCATGCGGTTGACCGCGTTGCCGCCGCCGCCGCCCACGCCGATCACCTTGATGCGGGCGGGCAGCGCCTCGGCCTCGCGGGTGCCGATCGGCGCCTCCTTGCCCTTGCCAGCGTCACCCTGAAGATGGTCGTCGAACAGAATCATGATGCACCCCCTTTTCGTTGAAGCGGCCGCTCTTTCCTACAGAAGGTCCGAGAACATTCCGCGCAGGCTGCCTACCATCCCGCGCATGCTAAAGCCGGGTTTCTTTTGCGCCTTGCTCTGGGTCTCCTCGGCGTTCAAGGCGTAGAGAAGGAGCCCCGAGGCCGTCGACCAGGTGGGGCTGCTGATGACGTCGACCAGGCCGCCCAACCCGCGCGGCAGCCCATAGCGCACACCGGCGTCGAAGACCTGCTCGGCAAGCTCGAGCAGCCCGTCGAGCTGGGCGCCGCCGCCGGTGAGCACCACGCCGCCGCGCAGCCCCTCGTCGTTGGCGTGCTTGCCCAGGTCGTCGCGCAACAAGCTGAACAGCTCTTCGGCGCGCGGCTGGAGGATCTCGCACAGCTCGCGCTTGGGGACCACCCGCGAGCTGCCGCCGCCGACCGTGGGCACGGCGATCCCGTCCTCATCGCCGACCATGGTTGGCAGGCAGCACCCCTGCTTGACCTTGATCCGCTCCGCCTCGCCGAACGGCGTCCGCAAGACCATGGCCAGGTCGTTGGTGAAGTGGCCGGCGCCGATCGGCGCCACCGCGCTGTACTGGATCTCCCCGGCGCAGAACAGCGCGTACTCGGTGGTGCCGGCGCCGATGTCGACCAGCAGGACGCCGAGCTCCCGCTCGTCCGGCGAGAGCACGGCCTCGGCGGTGGCGAGCGGCTCGAAGACCATCTCCACCACCTCGATGCCGGCGCGGTTGACGCAGGTCAGCAGGGTGCGCGAGCGCGTGATATTGCCGGTCACCAGGTGAACCAGCACCTCGAGGCGCGTCCCCTGCATGCCCAGCGGATCGTCGATGCCTCCCTGCTCGTCGACGATGAACTCCTGCGGCACGGCGTGCAGGATCTCGCGGTCGGAGGGCAGCGCCGCCGACTGCGCCGCCTCGAGCACACGCTGGATGTCTTGCCGGGTGATCTCGCGGTCCTTGCGCGCCACCGACACCATGCCGCGCGAGTTGACGCTGCGGATGTCGGCGCCGGCGACTCCGACGTAGGCACGGGAGATCTCGACGCCGGCCATCACCTCGGCCTCTTCGCTCGCCTGCTTGAGCGCCTCGACGGTGGCCTCCACGTTGACGATGTTGCCCTTGCGCGTGCCGCGGTTGGGCGCCAGGCCCTTGCCGACGACCTCGATGCCGCCCTTGCCGTCGCGCTGGCCGATCAGCACACCGACCTTGGAGGATCCGATGTCGACGCCCACGAAGTAAGGTTCTGGTTTGGCCATGGCTGACCTCTCGAAAAGATGGTTTTTCTAAGCCCCTTTCCCCTGCTTGGGTTGGGGAGAGAGCACCGGTTGCACGACGATGCGATGCGACAAGCGCAGATCGACGCTTGCCACCCCCGGGTAGCGGCGCGCGAGCTGCGGCATGAGCCGCTCGAAGCGGCGCAGGCGCTCGGCGACATGCCCGCCGCTGACCAGCAGCGGGCAGGGCAGCGCGTCGCTGACCAGCCTGTAGTCCTCCTCGCCCAGGACGTCGATGCGCACCAGCCCCGCCGCCCAGTCGGGCCGCACGCCGCGCAGCTCCGCGGCCGCCGCCAGGGCGCCGGCGATGCCGCCCGGGTCCTCCTCCGGCCGGTGGGAGAAGGCGACGACCAGGAGACCGGAGCGGCGGGCCGCCGCCGCTTCGCCCGGCGACGGCACCGGCGCGATCGGGCGGCCGCGCGCGTCGGCGTAAGACAGGTCCTCGCCGCTGCGCAGCAGCACCACCGGACGGCGCTCGGTCACCGCCACGCGCAGGCCGCCGGGCAGCTCCTTGGCCAGGTCCGCCGAGGCGATCCAGGGATTCGCCGCCAGCCGCTCCGCCACCTCGGCCAGCGACAGGCGGAGCAGGTTGCGGCCCAGCAGCGGCCCGAGCCGCCAGCGCACCCAGGCGGCCGAGACCCGCCGCGTGCCCGCGATCTTCACGTCGCGCAGCTGGAAATAGCGGGCGGTCAGCACCCAGTAGCCCAGCCCGAAGGGTCCGGCGACGGTGAGCAGGGAGATGAGCAGCGGCTTGCCGAGGGCGAGCAGCGGGCTGCGCCGGCGCCGCCGCGGCGGCGTCGGCCGGCGGCGGAAATCGAGCACCCTGCCCGCGGCCGTCACGTCCCCTCCTCGACCAGGCGCCGCGCCAGCCGGTTGACGTCGCCGGCGCCCAGGGTGATGACCACGTCGCCTTCCTCGATGCCTTCGGCGAGCAGCGGCGGGGCATCGCGCCAGTCCGCGCAGTAGGCCACGTTGCGATGCCCGGAGAGCCGCGCCGCGGCAGCTACCAGCTCGCCGGTGACCCCCGGGATGGGCTGTTCGCGCGATGGGTAGACGTCGGTCACCAGCGCCCGATCGGCGCCCAGCAAGGCGCTGCCGAAGCCTGCCGCGTGATCGCGGGTGCGGGTGAACAGGTGCGGCTGGAAGACGGCGTGGACGCGGGCCTTGGGGAAGGTCTGACGCGCCGCCTCGAGGGTGGCCGCGACCTCGGTCGGATGGTGAGCGTAATCGTCCACCACCGCCGCGCCGCGCCAGCTCCCCAGTTGCTCGAAGCGGCGGTGGACGCCGGCAAAGCCCGCGATGGCGCGGGCGATGTCGTCGAGCTCCAGGCGCAGGCTGAGTCCCACGCCCACCGCGGCCAGGGCGTTGGCCACGTTGTGGCGGCCGGGCATCGGCAGCTCTATTGCGCCAAGGAAACCGCTGCGCAGGCTGCGCACCACGAATCGGCTGCCCCAGGAACGCGCTTCCACGTCCACCGCCGACAGGTCGGCCTGCGGCGAGAAGCCGTAGGTGACCAGACGGCGCTCCGCCAGGCGGGGCAAGATCTCCCGGACGTTGGGGTCGTCCATGCAGAGGATCACCCGGCCGAAGAAGGGCACCCTGCCGGCGAAGGTCACGAAGGCGTCCTGGATCTCGGCGAGGTCGCGGTAGGTATCCAGGTGGTCGCGGTCGATGGTGGTCACCACGGCGATCACCGGCGCGAGGCGCAGGAAACTGCGGTCGAACTCGTCGGCCTCGGCCACCAGGTACTGGCTGTGTCCCAGGCGCGCACCCGTGCCGGAAAGGCGCAACCGACCGCCGACGATGACGGTGGGGTCGAGAGCGGCCTCGCTCAGCACGGCGCCGATCAGCGAAGTGGTGGTGGTCTTGCCGTGCGTGCCGGCGACCGCGATGCCGTACTTGAGGCGCATCAGCTCGGCCAGCATCTCGGCCCGCCGCACCACCGCGATGCCGCGGCGGCGGGCCTCCTGCACCTCCGGGTTGCTCTCCGCCACCGCCGAGGAGATGACCACCAGCTCGACGCCGTCGAGGTGCTTGGCAGAGTGCCCCTCGTGCACCCGGGCGCCCAGGCCGCGCAACCGCTCGGTCGCCTCGCTGGCCGCCAGGTCGCAGCCGCTCACCTCGAGCTGGTACTCGAGCAGGATCTCGGCGATGCCGCTCATGCCGGCGCCGCCGATGCCCACGAAGTGGACGCGCGACAGGTCGGTGAACTCGGTGAAGATCACCGCGCGCCCCCAGCCCCTGGCCCGGTCACCGCGGTCACCGCGGTCACCGCGGTCACCGCGGTCAGCGCGGCCAGCCCGGCCAGCAAGTCGGCAATCGCCACCGTGGCGCCGGGGCGCGCCAGCGCGCGCGCGGCGCGGCCCATCGCCGCCAGGCGCTCGCCGTCGACGAGCAGGGCGAGCAACCGCGCCCCCAGCCGCTCGGCCGCGGTGTCCTCGCCGCTCAACAGCTCGGCCGCGCCCGCCGCGGCAAGGAGCCGCGCGTTGTCGACCTGGTGCCCCTGTGCGATGGCCAGGGGCAGCAACAGGGAAGGGCGGCCGGCGGCGCAGATCTCGGCGACCGTCACCGCTCCCGCGCGCGACACCAGCAGGTGGCTCGCGGCCATGGCGCCGGCCATGCCGTCGAGGAACGGCACGACTTCGACGCGCTCCTGTCCCATCCCCTGCCGCGCGTAGGCCTGGCGCGTCTCCGCGACGTGGCGCGGTCCTGCCTGGTGCACGATGCGCAGCATGGGCAGGCGGTCGAAGAGGCGCGGGGCCGCGGCCGCCACCGCTTCGTTGATCTGCCGCGCCCCCTGGCTGCCCCCAAGCACCAGCAGCCGCGGAGGCGCCGCTGGTGTCTCAGCCGGCGCGGGCGCCGCAGGCGCCCCGGAGAGCTCAAATAATGGCGGCACCGCGAAGAAGGCCCGCCGCACCGGCACTCCGGTCACCGTCACAGGGCAGTGCAGCTCGCCCGCCGCGACCGGATAGCCGACCGCCGCCGCGGCGGCCCAGCGCGACAGCCAGCGGTTGGCGACGCCGGCGCGCGCGTTGGGCTCGAGCAGCACGGCGGGACGCCGGGCCAGGCGCGCCCCGAGCACGGCCGGCGCGGAAGCGTAGCCGCCGGTGCCCAGCGCCACGTGTACGCCGAGCTTGCGGGCGAGCCGGGCCGCCGCCGCCGCCGAGATCGCGAGGGTCGCCAGCGCGCGTGCCTTGGCCAGCGGGCCGCGGCCGACCAGCGGCCGCGCCGCCAGCGGATGGAACGGCAGGCCCCGCTCGGCCACCAGCCGCGCCTCGAGGCCGCCGGGCGAGCCGGTGAAGCTCACCCGCCACCCCCGCGACAGCAGCTCTTCGGCGACCGCCAGGGCGGGAAAGACATGGCCTCCGGTGCCGCCGCCGCCGAGCAAAGCATGGAGGGGGGGGCGAGGCTTCGTCGCATCGTGGCGGCCCCGGTCATCCATGCTGTGAGACGTTGAGAACGACGCCGCAGGCGCAGAGCGTGACCACCAGCGACGAGCCGCCGTAGGAGATGAACGGCAGGGGTATTCCCTTGGTGGGCAGAAGCGCCACGGTGACGCTGACGTTGATCAGTGCCTGGAGCGCCACCAGGCCGGTGAAGCCCCAGCCCAGGTAGCGGCCGAAGAGGTCGGGGGCCTTGGCGCCGGCGCGCAGGCCGCGCCAGGCAAAGACCGCGAAGGCGGTGATGAGCGCGAGCGCGCCGAGCATGCCGAGCTCCTCGGCGACGATCGAGAAGATGAAGTCGGACTCGGGATGAGGCAGGAAGTAGAGCTTCTGCACCCCCTTGCCCGGCCCCAGCCCGAAAACCCCGCCCGAGCCCACCGCGATCAGCGACTGCAGCGCCTGGAAGCCGCCGCCCAGCGGGTCCCTCTCCGGGTCGAGGAAGCTGAAGAGGCGCTCCCGGCGGTAGGGCTCCGCCATCACCAGCAGCCAGAGCAGCGGCGGCAGCAGGACCAGCGCGCCCACCATCCAGTGCCAGGTCAGGCCAGCCAGGAAGACCAGCAGCAGGGCGGTGGCGACGAGCAGCACCGCCGTTCCCAGGTCGGGCTCGAGCAGGATCAATCCCGAGGTGAGCAGGGTGAAGAGCACGATCGGCAGCAGCAGCGTCACCCGGTTGACCTGCCCCTGCTTCTTGTCGATCTGGTAGGCCAGGAACGGGATCAGCGCCAGCTTGGCGAGCTCCGAGGGCTGCACCGAGAGGCCGGCAAGGAAGTACCAGCGCCGGGTGCCGTTGAGCTGCGGCGAGAACAGCACGCCCACCAGCAGCGCAAACGAGACGGCGAGCAGCGGGTAGACCACCAGCGGCGAGCACAGCCGGCGGTAGTCGAGATGCATCAGCCCGATCATCAGCGCGAGCCCGACGCCCGCGGCAACCGCCTGCTTGACCAGGAAGGGATTGGAGAGCAGCGAGCGGTCGCGCGCGATCGCCGCGCTCGCCGAGTACACCATGACCAGCCCGAAGCCGAGCAGCAGCACCACCGCGGTGAACAGCAGCTTGTCAGCCGCCAGCTTCTTGGCCATCCGGCCCTCCCCACCGTGCGAGGCTTCTCATCGCAGCTTCAGGGTCGACAGCGACAGCAGCGCGAACAGGATCGACAGGATCCAGAAGCGCACGATCACCTTCGGCTCGGCCCAGCCGGAGAGCTCGAAATGGTGATGTAACGGGGCCATGCGGAACACCCGCCGCCGCCGCAGCTTGAACGACGCCACTTGCACGATGACCGACAGGGCTTCGAGCACGAAAAGGCCGCCCACCAGCACGAGCAGGAGCTCCTGCTTGGCGAGCACGGCCACGCTGCCGATCGCGGCGCCCAGCGACAGTGACCCGACGTCGCCCATGAACACCTCGGCCGGGTGCGAGTTGAACCACAGGAAGCCGAGGCCGGCGCCGACCAGGGCGCCGCAGAACACCGCGACCTCGCCGACGCCGAGGACGTGGGAGACCTGCAGGTAGCCGGCGATGATGCGGTTGCCCGCCACGTAGGTGAAGACCGCGTAGGTGGCGGCGGCGATCGAGGTCGAGCCGATGGCCAGGCCGTCGAGGCCATCGGTCAGGTTGACGGCGTTGGAGGCGCCGGTCAGGACCAGGGCCACGAAGGGGAGATAGAAATACCCCAGGTCAGGACGCAGCTGCTTGAAGAAGGGGAAGGCGACCGTGGTCTTGAACCCGTAGCCGGCGGGCAGGAAGAGCAGCGCCACCCCCAGGCCGGTCGCGGCCAGCACCTGCAGCCAGAATTTGGTGGCGACGCCGAGGCCCCGGTTGTTGTGGCGCTGGACCTTCAGGTAGTCGTCGGCGAAGCCGATGGCGCCGAAGGCGGCAGTCACCAGCAAGACCATCCAGACGTAGGCGTTGGTCAGGTCGGCCCACAGCAGCGTGGCGACAGCCACCGCGAACAGGATGAGCAGGCCTCCCATCGTCGGCGTGCCGGCCTTGACCTGGTGTGCCGCCGGTCCCACGTCGCGGATGTTCTGGCCCACCGACAGCCGGCGCAATGTGCGGATGAACCTGGGGCCCAGCAGCCATGACAGCAGCAGGGCGGTGACGATTGCCGCCGCGGCGCGGAAGGTGATGTAGCGGAAGACGTTGAAGACCGCGAACTGGTAACGCAGCGGGAAGAGCAGGTGGTAGAGCATCAGCCCGTCTCCCCGAGCAGCCGCGCCACCACCGCTTCCAGGCCGACGCCGCGCGAACCTTTGACCAGCACCAGGTCGCCGCCGCGCACCTCCTTGTCCGCCCACTCGGCCGCCTCGGCCGCGCCGGCCAGCCAGACGGCGGGCGCGCCGGCGGAGCGGGCGCCGGCCGCGAGCTCTCCGGCCAGTTCGCCGACCCCGGCGACCGGCGCGAAGCCGAGACGCGCGGCCCGCTCGCCGGCCTCGCGGTGGAAGCTCGGCGCCTCCGCCCCCAGCTCCAGCATGTCGCCGAGCACCGCGATCCGGCGCGCGCCCGGCAGCTTTGCCGCGCTCTCCAGAGCCTGGCGCAGCGCGTCAGGGTTGGAGTTGTAGCTGTCGTCGATCAGCGTGAAGGGCCCGCCCGCCCCGCCGCGGCGCTCGACGCGGTGGACCACGCCGCGCCGCGGCGCCGGCCGCGCTTGCAGCACGGCGGCCGCGATGTCGGCGAGCGGGACGCCGAGAGCGTAGGCGCACGCCGCCGCCGCCAGACAGTTCTCGACGTTATAGAGGCCGTGCAGCGGCAGGCGCACCTCCTGGCTGGCGCCGCCCGCCTCGATGCGGAAGCGGCTGCCGGCGCCTCCTCCGGGCTCCGGCCTGACGTCTCGCGCCCACACGCCGTTGAGCTTGGCGCCGGGAGTGGCGCGAAAGCCGGGCGTGGCGGCGCCGATCCCGTACCAGAGCACCCGGCCCCCCGTCGCGGCGGCATGGCGCAGGGCGATCCGGGTCACCTCGGGATCGCCGGCGTTGGCCACCACCAGGCCGTCCGGGACGAGGCCGGCGAGCAGCTCCGCCTTGGCCTCGGCGATGTCGCGCAGGCTGGCGAAGAACTGCAGGTGGACGGCGCGGACGACGGTAAACAGGGCGACGTCCGGACGCGCCAGCAGCGCCAGCTCGCGCAGCTCGCCGGCGCTCGACATGCCGAGCTCCGCCACCATCCACTCGGTGTCGTCGGGGATGTTGAGCAGCGCGAGTGGAAAGCCATAGAGGTTGTTGAAGTTGCCGGGAGTGCGGGCCACCCGGTAGCGGGTTGCCAGCATGGCGGCGAGCAGTTCTTTGGTGGTCGTCTTGCCCACTGAGCCGGTGACGGCGGCGAGCTGCCGCGGGGCGCGCCGGCGCACGCTGGCCGCAATGGCGTGCAGCGCCGAATAGGTGCTCCCGACCTCGATCAGCGCGCGCCCTGCCCTGCCGGCCTCGAGGTCCGGCGGCGCGGCGGCCCGCACACGCTCGACGCTCTCCACCGCCGCCGCGGCCGCGCCGCGCGCAAAGGCGTCGGCGACGAAGCGGTGGCCGTCGGTCCGGCTGCCCGCCAGTGCGAAGAAGAGCTCTCCGCCGCGCACCGCGCGCGAGTCGATCGCCGCGCCGTCGAGCGGCGTCAGGGGATCGCCGGCAGCCACCCAGCCGCCGGCGGCGCGTGCCGCTTCGGCCACGTCAAGGCTGACCAAAGCGCTCCTCCAGAGCACGCCCGACCTCTTCGACGTCGGAGAACGGGAGCCTCGTCTCGCCGACGATCTGGTAAGGCTCGTGTCCCTTGCCGGCGACCAGCACGGCCCAGCCCGGCTCGGCGGCGCCGATCGCCTGGCGGATCGCTTCGCGGCGGTCCGGCACCAGCCGGTAGCGCCGGTTGCCGCTGGCCCGCACACCTGCCTCCACGGCGGCGATGATGGCAAGCGGGTCTTCGCCACGCGGATTGTCGGAAGTGACGATCGGCAGGTCCGCGAGCTCGCCGGCCACCCGCCCCATCAGCGGCCGTTTGCCGGGGTCGCGCTCGCCGCCGCAGCCGAAGACCACGGCCACCTTGCCAGGTCCCGGCTCGAGGCTCCCCGCCGATTCCGCACCGCGCCGGCCGGCGGCCACCTCGCGCACCGCGCGCAGGGCGGCTGCCAGCGCGGCGTCGGTATGGGCATAATCGACGAAGACCGCGAAAGGCTGCCCGCGATCGACCGGCTCCATCCGTCCGGGCAGCGGCCGCTGCGCGGCGAAGGCCGCGGCCACCGCTTCGTGCGGCAGCGCGAGCGCCTCGCCGGCGGCGGCGGCGGCGAGCAGGTTGGCCAGGTTGTAGCGACCGAGCAGCGGCGAGTCTATCCGCAGGTCGCCGCGCGGCGTTGCCAGCACGGCGTGGATGCCCTCGCCCCCGAGCTCTGCTTCGCGGGCGTAGACCTCGCCTCCGGCGCCGAAGGTCACGGCCCGCGGCAGCTCGCCGGCCAACCGCTTCCCGTAGGGGTCCTCGACGTTGACCGCCGCGCTGCCGCCCGGCTTCAAGCGCTCGAACAGCCGGCGCTTGGCCGCGAAGTAGTCGTCCATGTCGCGGTGGTAGTCGAGATGATCGCGCGTCAGGTTGGTGAACACCGCGACGTCGAAGGAGACGCCGTTGACGCGGCCCATGTCGAGGGCGTGGGAGGAGACCTCCATGGCCACCGCCCGGGCGCCTTCCTGCCGCATGTCGCGCAGGGTGCGGAAGAGGTCGGACGCCTCCGGCGTGGTGTATCCGCCGCCGAGGTCGCGGGGACCGAAGCGATAGCCGAGCGTACCCAGGAAGCCCGCGGGCCGGCCGGCCTCGGTGAGCATGGCGGCGATCAGCGTCGCCACCGTGGTCTTGCCGTTGGTGCCGGTGACCGCGGCAAGGGTCAATCCGCGCTCGGGGTGGCCGTAGACCCGGGCGGCCAGCGGCCCCAGGGTCGCCCGCGGGGCTTCGAGCGCGACCGCCGGCACGGGCAGGTCCGCCGGCATGCCGCGCGGTGATCCGGCAACCGCGACCGCGCCCTTGCCGACCGCCTCCGCGGCGAAGCTCCAGCCGTCGAAGCGCTGCCCCGCCAGCGCCACGTAGAGATCGCCCGGCTCGACGCGGCGCGAATCGTGCGCCACCCCGCGGATCTCCGGGTCCAGCGCCGCTGGCGCGACCAGCCGCGGCGCGGCGAACGCCAGGTCGCGCAGCAGCTCAGACAGGCGCAAGACCCCGACCTCCGGCGGCGGCTGCGGGCGGAAGGGCGACGTCTGCCTGGGGCGCAGGGGGAGTGGGCGACGCGGCGGAGGGGAGCGATGGCGCTGGCGCGGCTGGGCGAGGCGCCGGCGCGGCCGGGCGAGGCGCCGCCGGCGTTGTCGGACGAGGCGCCTCCGGCGCGGGGGTTGCCGCCGGGGAGGCCGGCCGGACCGCTGCGGGATGCGCCGCGAGGCGCGACTCCCCCGCCCCGGCGGCGGGGCTGTGCCATAGCTCGGGGCTGTCCTCGCCCAGTCCCCAGGCGTCGCCGGGCTCGCCGGTGGCACCGGGCTCGCCGCTCTCATCGGGGACACGGGTCTCGCCGGTCTCGGCGGCCTTGCGGGGGGCGAGCTCCGCGGTCACGACCTCGCCCGGCCAGAGCGCCGGCCGCGGGCGCTCGGGGGCGATGCCGAGATGGAGCAGGATCTGCCGGGTCAGCGCGCCGAACACCGGCGCCGCCACCTGACCCCCGTAGTAGGTCTGCCCCTGCGGCTGGTCGACGGCGACCACCCCGACCAGCGCCGGGCGGTCGACGGGAGCGAAGCCGACGAAGCTCGGCAGGTAACCATGGCGGGCGTAGCCGCCGGCCACCGGGATCTGCGCGGTCCCGGTCTTGCCCGCGACGCGGTAGCCGGCGACCGCGGCGCTCTTGCCCGTGCCGCTGATCACCACCCGCTCGAGCATCTCCTTGAGCACGCGGCTGGTCTCGCGCGCGATCGGCCGGCCGGCGACCGTGGGTCGAGGGTGGCGCCGCTCCACGACGCTTCCCTGGCGCACCGCAGCTACTACGTAGGGCCGGACCAGGGTGCCGTCGTTGGCCACCGCGGCGACCGCCGCCGCGAGCTGCAGCGGCGTCACCGAGATGCCCTGGCCGAAGGCGACGTAGGCCTTGGTCAGAGGTCCCCAGCGCTTCAGGGGATGCAGGATGCCAGCGCTCTCGCCGGGCAGGTCGATGCCCGTCGGCCGCCCGAAGCCGAAGGCCACGATGGTGCGGTACAAGCGCTCGCCGCCGATGATCAGCGCGGCGCGGATGGCCCCGACGTTGCTCGACTTGGCGATGACGTCGGCGAACGGCAGGATGCCGTAGCGCTTGTGATCGCGGATCAGGATGCCGGACAGCGTGATCCCGCCCATGCCGCAGTCGAACGGGTCGTCCGGACGCACCATTCCCGAGTCCAGCGCCGCCGCCGCCGTGACCACCTTGAAGGTCGATCCCGGCTCGTAGGCATCCACGATCGGGCGGTTGCGCCAGGTCCCCGGCGGGTAGCTGGCGAACTCGTTGGGGTCGAAGCCGGGGAAAGACGCCATCGCCAGCACCGCGCCCGTCGCGGGGTCGAGGAAGACGGCGCTGCCGCGCCGCGCCCCGCGCTCCGCCACGGCGCTGGCCAGAGCGTCCTCGACCATGTGCTGCACGGCGGCATCGAGAGTCAGGTAGAGGTCGCGGCCGGGCTGCGGTTCTGAAGCCAGGAGCTCGGGAGAGACCATGGTGCCGCGGCGCGCGTCGCGCAGCACGGTGCGGATGCCGGGCTTGCCGGTGATCACGTCGTCGTAGAGCTGCTCGACGCCGGCCAGGCCGTGATTGTCGGTGCCGACGTAGCCGAGCACCTGCGCGGCGAGCCCGCGCATCGGGTAGTAGCGCTTGCTCTCGGGGAGGAAGTAGATGCCGGGCAGGCCCAGGCGGCGCACCGCTTCCGCCACCGGCGGATCGAGCTTGCGCGCCAGCCACACGAATTCGCGGTCCTCGGCGAGCAGGCGGGCAGTCCTCGCGGCGTCGAGGTTGGGGACCGCGCCGGCGAGCGTCTTGGCGGTGGCCGCGCGGTCCTCGATCTCGGCGGGAACGGCGTAGATCGAATCGACCTGCACCGAGACGGCGAGCTCGCGCCCGGCGGCGTCATAGATGGTGCCGCGCGGCGAGTCGAGCTTGACCACCCGCTGTTGCTGCTGGTGGGCCTTGTGCACGTAGCGGGCGTGGTGCACGACCTGGAGGTCGTAGAGGCGCAGCGCGATAGCCAGCAGCCACAGGACTCCCGCTCCCAATACCATGACCAGGCGCGGCTTCACTGCATCTCCTCCCAGAAGACCACCTGTGCGAGACTCGGCGGCCGCATGCCCAGCTCGCGCACCGACCGCTGCTCGATCCGCTGGGGACTGGCCAGGTAAGAGGCCTCCAGGCGCAGCTGGCGCTCGAACCGGGACAGGTCGCGGAGCTGCCGCTCGAGGGCGTCGATCCGGTAGCCGGTGCGCAGCGCCTCGAGATGGATCCAGGTGTAGCCGAGCAGGCCGCCGCCGAGCAAGACGACGGCGAGCACCACCGTCGCCAGCTCGCGCGCCAGCCGGCGGTCGCGCTCCCGCACCAGGTAGGTATTGGCCACCGGGCGGCGCAGGGCATACGTGTTCTTCACCTTACAGCCTCTTTGCCGCACGCAGGCGCGCCGAGCGCGAGCGCGGGTTCCAGGCCACCTCCGCGGTGCTGGGACGGAGGGGCTTGCGCGTCATCACCGCGATGAGCTGGCTTTCCGAGCGCGGGCGGCCGGTGACCTGGTCGATGTCGCCTCGCGCCAGGTCGCGCAGCGTGTTCTTGACGATGCGGTCCTCGAGGCTGTGGTAGGAGATGATGACCAGTCTGCCGTCGGTCGCCAGCAGCCGCACCGCCTGCTCGATGAAGGTCTCGAGCCCGGCCAGCTCCTGGTTGACCTCGATGCGCAGGGCCTGGAAGACACGGGTCGCCGGGTCGATGCGGCCTTCGCGCTCCCCGTATCCGCCCCCGCCCTTGGCGCGGTCGATCAGCCGCTTCAGCTCGCCGGTGGTCTCGAGCGGCTTGTCCTCCCGCGCCGCGACGATCGCCCGGGCGATCCGCCGGGCCTGCCTCTCCTCGCCATATTCTCTGAAGATTCTTGTCAACTCCCCCTCCGAGCTCTGATTGACCAGGTCGGCTGCCGTCGGTCCAGTGAGCCCCATGCGCATGTCGAGCGGTCCGTCGAGGCGAAAGCTGAAGCCGCGCTCGGCGCTTCCGAGCTGCAACGAGGAGACGCCCAGATCAGCCAGAACGCCGGCCAGCACGCCGGCCACCGCGGTTCCGCGCCCGCCTCCGCCTTCCGCGCTGCCCGGCCCGGCGCCCGCGATGCGGGCGCTGCGGGCGCGGCGGGCGATGCCGGCCATGCCGCCGATAGAGAGCCCCTCCAGGGTCTCGCCGAGGTCGCGGAGCTCGCCGTTGGCCAGGCGTACGCGGCCGCCGAACGGGGCCAGGCGGCGCGCCGATCGCGCCAGCGCCTCGGGGTCGCGGTCGAGCCCGACAAGGCTCGCGGCCGCCGCCCTGCGCAGCAGCGCTTCGGCGTGCCCGCCGAGGCCGACGGTGGCGTCGACGAACAGGCCGCCGCGCTCGGGAGCGAGCAGCTCCAGCGTCTCTTCGACCAGGACCGGTTGATGCTCCACATCCAACGCTCGCCGCTCTCGCCAGTGCGACTCAGGTGCTGGCTGCTGCCCTCTCCCCTGCGATCTGTCATTCCCCGGTGCGAGCTACCGCCCGGGGCTCGGACTGCTAGATCCCTCGCTCGCTCAAGGCACGGAAATCGTCGTCGCCGAACGGCTGGTCCGCGAGGCGCTTCTCGAAGCGCTCGCGGTTCCACACTTCCAGGTGATCGAGGCGTGCGCTGACGACGACGTCGCCGCTCATGCCCGCGCTCTCGCGCAGGATCTGGGGAATCAGGATCCGCCCCTGGACGTCGAGGCGGACTTGCTGCCCGAAGTAGCTGACGCGCTCGAGGAAGCGCATCTTGGCGCGGTCGGTGGACGCGATGGCGCCCAAGCGCGCCTCGATGTCCTCCCAGACCGGCAGCGGGTAGACGAGCGCCGAATCGCCGACGACCGAGGTGACGAACAGCTCGGCGCCATAGCGCTCTTCGAGATCCCGCCTGAAATCGGTCGGAATCTTTAGCCGCCCCTTCTCGTCGATCCGCGCCGGAGCGCTTCCCCGAAACATGGCTCTCCACCTAGAAGCAGACTTCTGCTGAGGCGCAATCCTAGCAGCGCACTCCACTTTTGTCTATTTTCTTCCACAAAATCCCACCGCAATATCAAATGACCCGGCGGAGTTGATCTATTCAGGCGGAAGTAAGGCGAAAGTGATCGATCAGCGGGGCGCAGTGAGGTGCGGCGGCAGTCGCGCGGCCAGATGCAAAAACAATTGGCCGCGCCGGTGGTGCCTTACTGGCGGGAGGGCGGTGGGATGGGAGAGGGAGAGGTTGGCTTGGGAGGAGGAAGGGTGCCTGGCTTCTGGATGCCGCCTTCGCCGGTGGGCGAGGCGGGGAGGTTCTTGGCGTCGTCGGGGAGCTGGGGTTTCACCTCGCCGGGCGCGACCGCGGCGCCGGGGGTGGCGGGGGGGCGGGGGGCGGCGGCGGGCAGGCCGGGGATCGATTCTTCGCCGGTCTTGGTGCCGAGGTTGCGGCGGAAGCCGGCGGCTTCCGCGGGCGGATCGGCGACGACGAGGGACTTGTGCTCGAGCTCGACGAGGTACTTGGCGGTCTCTTCGGTGAAGACGCGATCCTGCTCCTTGGCCTGGATGGCGGCGGAGACTTCGTTGAAGGCCTGGATGCGCGAGGGGCGGCGATCGATGACTTGCAACAGGTGAAGCCCGCCGCGGCCCGCGACCGGCTCGCTCACCGAGTTGACCGGCAGCTTCCAGACGGCGGCTTCGAGGCTCTTGTCGAGGTCGCCGGGCGACACCCAGCCGAGCTCGGTCACTTTGCCGGTGCGTCCCTTGGCGGCGTCCTGGGCCACGGCGTCGGCCAGGGGCTTGCCGGCGGCGACCTCTTTGCGGATCGCCGCGGCGAGGCTGGACCGCTCCTCGGCCGCGGGAGTCGCCGCCTCGAGGACCACGACTTCGCGGAGCTGGACCTGTTCGGGAAGGCGGAACTGCTCGATGTTCTTGCGGTAGTAGCGGCGCAGGTCCTCTTCCTTGATCTTGACCCGGCTCTGGATCTCCTTGCTCATCACCTCCCGCATGCGCATGGTTCTTCTCATCTGCGCCCTGAGCTGCTCGTCGGTCAGGCCGTTCTGCGCCAGCGCCGCGGCGTACTCCTCGTCGCTCTTGATGCCGAAGTTCTGCCGCATCTGCGCCACCGCGGCCTCCACCTCTTTGTCGCCGACCGTGATGGCAAGCTGCTCGGCCCGCGAGTCGAGCAGGAGCTCCTCGAACATGGCGCGGAAGGCGGCTTCGCCGACCTGCTTGAGCTCCTCCTTGCGCAACTCTGGATTCTGCTCGCGCCGCAGGATCTCCTTGGTGAACTCGGCCCGCCGCAGCTCATAGTCGTACAGAGTGGCGATCTGGTCGTTGACGCGCAGCACCACGCGGTTGAGCATCGCGGCAGCCAGCGCCGGCGCGAGCCCCGGGAAGGGACCCAAAGCGCGGACCAGGACGAGCAGGAGCGCGGCGGCGAGGATCCGGGCCGCCGCCGGACGCACGGCTCGGGCCGGACGCGGGGCGCGGCCGGGACGCGGGAGGTGCCGGCTTCGCCCGCTGGGCGTCACCGTAGGGACTTTGGCAGCTGCATGGCAGGTGGCGTTCATAGGCGGGCACATTGTAGCAGTGCGGGCTGGCGCCGCGGGCGGCCCCACGCGATATCTCGGCTTCACTGCGCCGGCTTCACCGCGCCGGCTTCACTGCGGCTTTACTGAGCCAGGGCCTCCAGGGTCTGGCGCGCCGTGGCAAGCATCTCGGGACCCCGGCCGGCGGCCAGGGTGAGCACGCCGGTGGGGCTGAAGCTGGCGCCTTCGCGGGTGGACACCAGCTCGATCAGCCGCTCGACGTCGATGCGCGTGTCGCGCCGCAGCCGGAAGACCAGCTCGCCCTTCTTGGCGGAGATCGACTGTACGCGCAGAGACTCGGCGAGGCGCTTGATCCCTGCCACCTCGACGAGCGTGGTCACCGCGGCGGGGGGCGGCCCGAAGCGGTCGGCGAGCTCGGCCAGAAGATCGCTCTCGGAGGTCTCCGCGGCGGCGATCTTGCGGTACAGCTCCATGCGCAGATTGGCGTCCGCCACGTAGTCCTGCGGGATCGACATGGGCACCGGCAGGTCGATGGCCACCGACGGCGCCTCGGCGACGCTCTCACCGCGGAGCTCTCGCACCGTCTCTTCGAGCAGCTTCAGGTAGGTCTCGATCCCCACCGCCGCGATGTGCCCGCTCTGCTCGCCTCCCAGCAGATTGCCGGCGCCGCGGATCTCGAGGTCGCGCGCCGCGATGCGGAAGCCGGCACCCAGATCGGTGAACTCGCGGATCGCGGCCAGCCGCTTGCGAGCCTGCTCGGAGAGAATCCGGTCGGCCGGCACCAGCAGATAGCAATAGGCCAGCTGATTGCTGCGCCCCACGCGGCCGCGCAGCTGGTAGAGCTGCGCCAGGCCAAAGCGGTCGGCGCGGTGAACGATCATGGTGTTGACGTTGGGGATGTCGATGCCGTTTTCGATGATCGTGGTGGCGAGCAGCAGGTCGAAGTCCCCGCGGGTGAAGGCGTGCATGCGCCGTGCGAGCTCCGCCTCCTCGAGCTGCCCGTGTCCGACGGTGACGCGCAGGCCGGGCACGAGCTCGCGCAGCGTCGAGAGCATCTTCTCGATCGACTCCACCCGGTTGTAGACATAGTAGACCTGCCCGCCGCGCTCGATCTCGAGCTCGATCGCCTCGCGCACCAGCTCGCCGCTCCACGGCAGGATCGCCGTCTCGACCGCCATCCGGTCCTTGGGAGGGGTCTCGATGACCGAGAGGTCGCGCACTCCGGCCAGCGACAGCTGCAGGGTCCGCGGCACCGGCGTGGCCGACATGGCCAGGACGTGCACGTCCTTCTTGAGCTGCTTCAGGCGCTCTTTCTGGGCCACGCCGAAGCGTTGCTCTTCGTCGACGATCAAGAGACCGAGCTTGGGGATCTGAATATCGCGCGACAGCAGCCGGTGGGTGCCGATGAGGATGTCCACCTTGCCCTCGCCCAGCCGGCGGCGGACGTCGCGCGTCTCTTGCGGCGAGCGGAAACGCGAGACCATCTCGATCGTGACCGGGAAACCGGCGAAGCGGCGGGTGAAGGTCTCGAGGTGCTGGTCGGCGAGGATCGTGGTGGGAGCCAGCACCGCGACCTGGCAGCCGCCGTCGACCGCCTTGAACGCCGCGCGCATCGCCACCTCGGTCTTGCCGTAGCCGACGTCGCCGCACAGCAGGCGGTCCATCGGGCGCTCGCGCTGCAGGTCCTCCTTGATGGTCGCGATGGCCTCGGACTGGTCGGGGCTCTCCTCGTAGGCAAAGGCGGCCTCGAACTGGCGTTGCAGATCGGTGTCGGCAGGCAGGACCGGCGCCTTGGCGAGCTGGCGTTCGGCGTAGAGCTTGAGCAGCTCGCCCGCCATGTCGCGCATGCTCCTCTTGACCCTGCTCTTGGTGCGGTTCCAGGAGGTGCCGCCGAGCTGGTCGAGCCGCGGCGCGACGCCTTCGATGCCGCTGTACTTCTGCACCTGGTCAAGCCGGCTGAGCGGCAGCAACAGGCGTTTGCCGGCGGCATAGGTGATCTCCATCACCTCGGTCTCGGCGCCGCCGCCGCTCGGGGCCGCCAGCCCGCGCAGCGGCGGAGGCACGCGGCCCGTGCCGTCGCCGTCGCCCCCGACCGAGCGCAGGGCGATGAACTGGCCGATGCCGTGGTCCATGTGCACCACGTAGTCGCCAACCTTGAGGTCGCGCAGGCTCGAAAGAAAGGGGCCGTAGCGGGTCTTGGCCGGCCGCCGCTGGAGCTTTGCCTGCGGCAGGAGCTGCTGCTCGCCGTAGACCGCCACCCCCGCCGACGGCAGCCGGAACCCGCGGCCGAGCTCGCCGCTGACCAGCTCCACGCCGCCGGGGCCGACCGGCACTTCCCGGGCTTCGAGCAGTTCCTCCAGGCGCCCCCGGTGCAGGCTCGGCGCCACCACCAGGCAGCGCTCGCCACGCGCCCGCGCCGTGGCGACCTCCTGGGGAAAGCGCGGCAGCTGGCCATGGAAGAGGTCGGTCAGGGTAGCCTGGAAGTCGACGGCACCGCCCGGCCCGCCGCGCCCGCCCCCCACCACCAGGTCGCGAAGGCGCAGCTTTGCGCCGTCGATGATCTCGCGCACCAGGCCGGCCGGTTGCTCCAGTGCCTCGGGCGGCACCGCCAGCCGGCCCTGGCCGCGATGCGCCGCGAAATCCGCTTGCAGGCGCGCCGCGTGGTGCTCGACCTCCGCGGCCATGGCGGGAGGATCGACGGCGAAGACTATGGGAGAGACGAGAGCTCGCGGCAAGGCGATGCTGTCCGCCAGCAGCGGCAGGTAGTTCTCCCAACCGGCAAAGCCGCCGCGCTCGCGCAGGGCGGCCAGCAGCTCCGCCCCTTCCGGCCCGAGGTCCGGATCCTGGCGCGCCAGCACCTCGGCCAGGCGCGCGGCGTCCTCGGCGCCGCCCGGGAACAGGTAGAGGGGAAGGACGCGGACCCTCTCGACGGTGTCCTCGGAACGCTGTGACTGCGGGTCGAACCAGCGGATCGACTCGATCGTGTCGCCGAACAGGTCGAGCCGGATGGGGGCGTCCTCGCCCGGCGGGAAGAGATCGACGATGCCGCCGCGCACGGCGAAATCGCCGACCTCGTAGACCAGGTCGGTGCGGTGGAAGCCGTGCCGCACCAGGTGCGCGGCGAGGCGCTCGGGTGGGTGGTCCTCGCCGGCGCGGAGGGTCAGCACGGAGCGCGCGAAAGCCGCCGCCGCGGGCAGCCGGCGGAACAGCGCGCGCGGCGTGGCCACCACCGTCGTGGCGACCCCCGAGATCACACAGTCGAGCGCTACCGACTCCTGGGCCCTGACCAGCAGAGACGTCTCCGCTTCCTGGTAGGGAGTCAGCGAGGGTGCCGGGAAATAGACCGCCTCCGCCTCGTGGCCGAACAGGCGCGCCGCCTCCATCCAGCCCAAGGCGTCGGCCTCGCGCGGCACCACCACCAGCATCGGCCTCCCGAGGTCTTCGACCAGCAGCCTGGCGATCCAGGCCGCCGCCGGCACCGGCAGGCGCACCACGTCCCCGAGCACCGCCAGCAAGGCGCGATAAGGCGCACCGCTGCGCAGCGTCCGGGAGAGCTCCTCCCACACGCGTTCACCCATACCGGGAAGTCTACAGCCTGCGCCGCGCCGGCTCGCGGCGCGTGTGCTAGTGTTCCCGGGGGGAAGGGGACGCCCCCACCCCTGGCGCACTAACGAGTTTCCTCCTAGCCATGCCTAGCCGTTTTCCCCAGGAAGCGGTGCTGCGTGACGGCAGCCGCCTGCTCATCCGTCCCTTCACGGCGCGCGACGCCGAGCCGCTGTGGGAATTCTTCCGGCGCCTCCCCGCGGACGTCCGCCGGTTTGCCTGGGACCGTATCGACAACCGCGCGCTCGTCGAGAGCTGGGGCCGCGAGCTCGACTACGACAGGGTGCTGCCGCTCCTCGCCACCGACGGCCACAAGATCGTGGCCGACGCGACCCTGCATCGCCGCGAAGGGAGCCCGCTGCGCCTGGTCGGCCGCATCAAGTGGCTGATGGATCCCCAGTACCGCGGTCTCGGCCTGGGCACCATCCTGGTCAACGACTTCATCCGCATCGCCCGCGCCGACGGCCTGCGCCACCTCACCACCATGCTCATCTCCGACCTCGAAGCCGACGCCGTCCAGACCCTCACCACTCTGGGCTTCACCGCCCACACCTTCCCCGGCTACGGCACCGACCCCGACGGCAGCCAGCACGACATGGTAATGATGGTTCTCAAGCTGTAGCACCAACCCATCTATTACATAGCCGCCAGCCTCGACGAGCGGAGAGGCACACGGTGGGGCGGGCCACGGGCCCTAAGACCGTCGACCTCTTCGAAGCAAGCGGAGGCATCCAGCCCTGGAATGTAAGGCAGGTGTAGGATCGTTCTTCGGCTCGGCGCTTGGCGACGGGGGACGGGGGACGAGCGAGGGAATGTCTTGGAGAGCATCAGGAACTTTTGCATCATCGCCCACATCGACCACGGCAAGTCCACGCTGGCCGACCGGCTGATCCAGCGCTGCGGGGGGGTCGAGGACCGCGACTTCCGGGACCAGATCCTGGATTCGATGGACATCGAGCGCGAGCGCGGGATTACCATCAAGAGCAACACGGTCTCACTGCTCTATACCGCGGCCGACGGGCGCGACTACCACCTGAACCTCATCGACACCCCCGGGCACGTCGACTTCTCGCACGAAGTCCGGCGCTCGCTGATGTCCTGCGAAGGTGCGCTCCTGCTCATCGACGCGTCGCAAGGGGTCGAGGCGCAGACCCTGGCCAACCTCTACCTGGCGCTCGAATACGACCTCGCCGTCGTGCCGGTGATCAACAAGATCGACCTCCCCTCGGCGGACGTCGAGCGGGTGCGCGAAGAGATCGACGCCGACCTGGGGCTCGATCCTTTCGAGGCCGTGCTCTGCTCCGCCAAGAACGGCACCGGCATCGACGACGTCCTCGAGGCCATCGTTGCCAAGCTGCCGGCGCCGCAGGGCGATCCCGCGGCGCCGCTCAGGGCCTTGGTCTTCGACGCGCAGTACGACATCTACCGGGGGGCCGTTCTCCTCTGCCGGGTCGAGGAAGGCGTCTTGCGGCCGCGGCAGCGCATGCACTTGATGCACAGCGGCAACGAGCACGAGATCGAAGAAGTCGGCCTGCTGCAGCTCAAGCGGGTGAAGACCGGCGAGCTCGCGGCCGGGGCGGTCGGCTACGTGATCGCCGGCATCAAGGCGGTGTCCGACATCTCCATCGGCGATACCATCACCGACGCCGCGCGGCCGGCCGCCGAGCCGCTGCCCGGCTACAAAGAAGCCAAGCCGGTCGTCTTCTCGTCCATCTATCCGATCGCCACCGACGAGTACGAAGACCTGGCCAAGGCGCTCGACAAGCTCAAGCTCAACGACGCCGCCCTCACTTTCCAGAAAGACGCCTCGACCGCACTCGGCTTCGGCTTCCGCTGCGGCTTCCTCGGGCTGCTCCATCTCGACGTCGTCCAGGAGCGCCTCGAACGCGAATATGGCCTCTCCCTGCTGCTCTCGGCTCCGTCGGTGCGCTACCAGGTGCGGCTCGCCAGCGGCGAGCTCCTCCAGGTCGACAATCCCAGTCTCTTTCCCGATCCGGGAGCGATCGCCAGCGTGTCCGAACCGTTCATCAAGGCCGCGATCATGTTGCCGGAGCGTTATCTCGGCGCGGTGATGGAGCTCTGCCGCGAGCGGCGGGGCGCCAACACGCGCTTCACCTACCTGGCGGTGGGGCGGCTCGAAGTCACCTCGGAGCTGCCGCTGGCCGAGGTGCTGTTCGATTTCTACGATCGGCTGAAAACGATCACTCAGGGCTACGGTTCTTTCGACTACGAGATGCTCGACTACCGCGAGACCGATCTCGTGAAGGTCGACATCCTGGTCAACGGCGAGAAGCTCGACGCCCTCTCGCAGCTCGTCCACCGCGACAAGGCGCGCCCGCGCGCTCTGCACTACTGCGAGAGGCTCGCCGAGACCATCCCGCGCCAGAACTTCAAGATCGCCGTCCAGGGCGCGATCGGCGGCACGATCATCGCCCGCTCGACGATCAATCCCTACCGCAAGGACGTCACCGCCAAATGCTACGGCGGCGACATCACGCGCAAGCGCAAACTGCTCGAGAAACAGAAGGAAGGCAAGAAGCGCATGAAGATGGTGGGCTCGGTCGAGGTCCCCCAGGCCGCCTTCGCCGCGGTGCTCAAGACCGACACCGATTCCTAGCCGGCGTCAGATCTTTGGCCCGTTCGTCGCGCAGCTCCTGCCCGCAAGAACCGCATGCCCAGCCATCCCGCCCCCGCGGTCATTCCCGTCTTCCCGCTCACCGGCACGCTCCTGCTCCCCGGCAACTGGCTGCCGCTCAACATTTTCGAGCCGCGCTACCGCAACATGGTGGCCGACGCGATGGCCGGCAGCCGCCACATCGGCATGATCCAGCCCTTCGTTGCGCAGCAAGACAACTGGCCGGCGCTCGAAGAGCCGCCGCAGAACCCCGAGCTCTACACCGTCGGCTGCGCCGGCCGCATCGCCCGCTGCGAGCCGCAGCCCGACGGCCGCTACCTGATCGTCCTCAAGGGGATCTCGCGCTTCCGCGTGCGCGAAGAGCTGCCCCTGGTGCGCGGCTACCGCCGCGTCCAAGCGGACTACGGCGAGTTCGCCGGCGATCTGCTCGAGCCCGAAGCTCCCCTCGACCCCGCCCGCCTCCTCCACGCCGTCCGCGCCTACGCCAAGGCCAACAGCCTCGAGCTCGACATCGACATGCTCGCCGCCCTGCCCGGCGTCGCCCTCCTCAACGGCCTCGCCGTCGCCCTCCCCTTCCACCCCGCCGAGAGGCAAGCCCTGCTCGAAGCCCCCGGCTCCAGCGAGCGGGAGGAGCTGCTGCTCGCCCTCCTCGGCATGGGCCTCGATCCGCCGCCGCCCGGCGGCTACCCCGCCCCGCCCACGGTGCACTGACCGTGCGGTACGACGGCCCCGGGCTCTATGTGCACGTGCCGTTCTGCTCGGCGATCTGCCCTTATTGCGACTTTGCTGTGTTGACCGGCGGGGCGGAGAAGCGGGCGAGGTATGTCGGCGACCTGGTGGCCGAGATTGCGATGTATGGCGGGGAGTGGAGCGAGGATGGGAGCGGCGCCATCGACCTCGGGGCCGCAAGGGTCTTCGATACCATCTATCTCGGGGGAGGCACGCCTTCGGCGCTGGCGCCCGAAGAGCTGGCGCGCATCCTCGGGGCGTTGCGGGCGGCGCTGCCGGTGCGCGCCGATGCCTGGGTCTTCTGCGAGGCCAATCCCGAGGACGCCTCCGCCGACCGCGTAGGGGCCTGGCGCGCGGCGGGCGTGGACACGCTGTCGCTCGGCATCCAGTCCTTCGACGCCGCGGCTCTCCTCTTCCTCGGCCGCCGCCATGACCCCGGGCAGGCGCGGCGCAGCGTCGAGCTCGCGCGGCAGGCGGGCTTCCACACCGTCTCGATCGACCTCATCTATGGTCTGCCCGCGGGGCTGCCGGGGGCGACGCTGGCGAGCTGGCGCCGGGACTTGGAGGCAGCGGTCGAGGCCGCGCCGGACCATCTCTCCTGCTACCAGCTCACCATCCATGCCGGCACGCCGTTCGGCTTCCGCGCCGCGCGCGGCGAGATCGGCGAGCTGCCCGAGCCGGCCCAGGCCGAGCTCTTCCGCTTCACCCACGAATTTCTAGCCGACCGCGGCTACTTCGGCTACGAGGTGTCGAGCTTCGCGCGCTCTCCCGACCACCAGTCGCGCCACAACCGCAAGTACTGGGACCATACTCCCTATCTGGGCCTCGGTCCCTCCGCCCACTCGTTCAGCGGCCGGCGGCGGTGGTGGAACGAGCGCAGGCTGCCCGCCTGGTCGGCGAAGATCGCCGCCGGCGGCAGGCCAGTGGCCGGCGGCGAGGAGCTGGGAGGCCAGGAGCTGGCGCTCGAAGCCCTGATGCTCGGTCTGCGCACCCGCGCGGGAGTCGATCTCGCGCGCTTCCGCGTGCGGTATGGCATCGATCTCGCCGCGCGCAATGACGCCCTGATCGATCGGCTGGCGACGGAAGGCCTGCTCGAGCCCGTCGCCGGCGCGCTGATCCCATCCCTGCATGGTCTCTCCGTCGCCGACTCGCTGGCGCGCGCCTTCGAGCTCGGCGACGGCTAGTGGACCATCCGGCCCGCCGCGGCCCCGCCCTACTGCTGGCGGTTAGCGACCAGCTCCATGACCTTCATCTCCTTGCCATCGGGAAGGACCTCGAACATCTCCATCTTGAAGGTGTTGTTGTCGACGAATGTGGTCACGCCTCGGGTCGTCATCTTCTGGTGGGTAATCGGATCGATGCCCTCGGACTTCATGGTGAGGACCTTGCAGGGGTCGTCGCAAGTCCCGGTGGAGCTCATCATCATGGTGCCCATGTTGTCGATCCAGTTGCTGACGTACTGGTGAGTGACGTTGTCATAGCCGTCGAGCCCCCGGCCCTCGAAAGGCATGCCCATGAAGTTGCCCGTGTAGTGCGTCTCCATGAAACGGCCGCCAAGGACCCAGGAGGCTTCCATGGCGCCTGCCGACTCGGTCGGCGGCTTGCCTGGGGCCATCCAGCTCGTGATGCTGGTCTTCCACTTGCCGGCCATGGTGTCGAGACGCTTGTGGTGCTCGCCCGGCGCGGCGAGCTTCATGTATTCCTGCATCATCTGCTCCGGCGACATGCCCGATCCCGGGGTTGCGGACTTGCCGTCGGCAGACGGCGATGTCGGCTCGGCGGCCGGCTTGGGCTCCGCGGGCTTCTTGGCGGGCTCGCTCGCCGAGAGCGCGACGGAGCCGAGCAGGAGGACGAGCGGCAAGAGTGCCGCGGCGGCAGTTCGTGCTTTCATGATTCTTTCTCCTTTCCCTTAGGTTGCAATCAGTCCGAGCGAACGCGGCGCGCTTTGGCACAAAAAGCACCTGTAGAAACGCTATCTGCCTGTCGCTCCGGAGAGGAAGCGCGGGCTGGACCTTCTTGCCTTACGCCCGGTTACCGCGTACCCTATCAAGGGGGGCCGCGGTAGTCAAGGGGCGGGCCGGCCGGCCGCGGTCTTGTATCATTGGCCGCCCGCTCGCCGGCTACTGCGGGAGCCTTTCTCCGCCTTGGCGCTGCCCGGCCAGCCTCGAAGACAAACACATGCCCGGCGCCTATGACTCTTCCGCCATCGAGGTCCTGACCGGCCTCGAGCCGGTGCGCAAGCGCCCGGCGATGTTCACCTTCACCGACCGGCCGGACCACCTCGCGCAAGAGGTGATCGACAACGCCGCCGACGAGGCGATCGCCGGCCACTGTTCCGAGATCCGGGTCACCCTCCATCAGGACGGCTCGCTCTCCGTCGCCGACAACGGGCGGGGCATGCCGGTGGACCGGCACAAAGAGGAGAAGGTCTCAGGGGTCGAAGTCATCCTCACCCGCCTGCACTCCGGGGCCAAGTTCTCGGACCAGAGCTACCGCTTCTCGGGTGGCCTGCACGGCGTCGGAGTGTCAGTGGTCAACGCCCTCTCCAGCCGGCTCGAGGTGTGGGTCAAGCGCGACGGCCGCGAATACCACATGGCCTTCGCGGACGGGGACAAGACTTCCGAGCTCCGGGTGGTGGGCGCCGTCGGGCAACGCAACACCGGCACGACCCTGCGCTTCTGGCCGGACCCCAAGTTCTTCGATTCCCCGAAATTCAGCATCCCGCGGCTCGAGCACTCCTTGCGCGCCAAGGCGGTGCTCTGCCCGGGACTGCGCATCGCCTTCGCCCGCGAGGGAGCGGCCGAGGACGACAAGGAGTGGTACTACGAAGACGGCTTGACCGATTACCTGGTCGACGAGCTCGCCGGCTGCGAGTGCGTGCCCGAGGTGCCGTTCGTCGGCCACTTCAAGGGTCAGGACGAAGAAGTCGACTGGGCGCTCACCTGGCTGGTCGACGACTCCGACCTGGTCGGCGAGAGCTACGTGAACCTGATCCCCACCCCGCAGGGCGGCACCCACGTCAACGGCTTCCGCGCCGGGCTCACCGAGGCGCTGCGCGAGTTCTGCGAGCTGCGCGACCTGCTGCCGCGCGGCGTCAAGATCGCTCCCGAGGACGTGTGGGCACGTTGCGCTCACGTCCTGTCGGTCAAGATGAAGGAGCCGCAGTTCACCGGCCAGACCAAGGAGCGGCTGGCGTCGCGCGAGGCAGCGGCTTTCATCTCCGGGGTCACCAAGGACTCGTGCGGCCTGTGGCTCAACCAGCACGTCGAAGAAGCCCGGAAGATCGCCGGCCTGGCAATTGACAGCGCCCAGGCGCGCCTGCGCTCCGGCAAACAGGTCAAGCGCAAGACGGTGACCAGCGGGCCGGCGCTCCCCGGCAAGCTGGCGGACTGCAGCAGCCAGGACCTGTCGCAGACCGAGCTGTTCCTGGTCGAGGGCGACTCCGCCGGCGGTTCGGCCAAGCAGGCGCGCAGCCGCGAGTTCCAAGCCATCCTGCCGCTGCGCGGCAAGATCCTCAATACCTGGGAGGTCGATCCCGGCGAGGTCCTCGCTTCCCAGGAGGTTCACGACATCGCGGTGGCGCTGGGGGTCGACCCCGGCTCGCCGGACGTCTCGGGCCTGCGCTATGGCAAGGTCTGCATCCTGGCCGACGCCGACTCCGACGGCGCCCACATCGCGACCCTGCTCTGCGCTCTCTTCGTGCGCCACTTCCGGGGGCTGGTGCTCGAGGGCCGCGTCTACGTGGCCATGCCGCCGCTCTACCGCATCGACGTCGGCAAGGAGGTCTACTACGCCCTCGACGAGCGGGAGAAGCGCGGCATCCTCGATCGCATCGAGGCGGAGAAGCTGCGCGGCAAGGTCAACGTGCAGCGCTTCAAGGGCCTGGGCGAGATGAACCCGATGCAGCTGCGCGAGACCACCATGGCGCCGGAGACCCGCCGCCTGGTGCAGCTCGTGCTCTCCGCCGAGCAGGACGCCGACGCGCTGATCGACATGCTGCTCGCCAAGGCGCGCGCGGCCGACCGCAAGGAGTGGCTAATGGAGAAAGGCAACCGCGCTGAGATCTGAGAGCACAGAGGTGCGTGCTAAGTGCCGGGATCGCGAGAGCCTCCGGGGGTGCCGCACAGGCCCCCTGGGAGGCGAAGCCCGGCAGTTGATGGGGTGTCGATGATCCGCATTGACGTTCGCTCCCAGGGGGCCTGTGCGGCACCCCCGGAGGCTCCAGGCACCGCCGGCGCAAGGCAAGAACTCCGCCCTGGTCTACGTCAAAGCAACGTCGCCCCAAATAAAGGGTCCGGCCGCTCGAATGGCTAGAGGTTCAAGAGGCAGGGCGGGAGGCCCGCGCCTGCCGTTCGTCCCCGCCGCGGACGTCGAGCGGCTGCCGCTGGCGGTCTTCGCCGAGAAGGCGTACCTCGATTACTCGATGTACGTCATCCTCGACCGCGCCCTGCCCAGCCTGGCGGACGGCCTCAAGCCGGTGCAGCGGCGGATCATCTACGCCATGTCCGAGCTCGGCCTGTCGTCCAACGCCAAGTTCAAGAAGTCGGCGCGCACCGTGGGAGACGTGCTCGGCAAGTTCCACCCCCATGGCGACGCCGCCTGCTACGAGGCCATGGTGCTGATGGCCCAGCCGTTCAGCGTGCGCTATCCGCTAGTCGACGGGCAGGGCAACTGGGGCTCGCCGGACGATCCCAAGTCGTTCGCGGCGATGCGCTACACCGAGGCCCGCCTCACTCCATTCGCGCAGATCCTGCTCTCCGAGCTCGACCAGGGGACCGTTCCCTGGGGTCCCAATTTCGACGGCACTTTGGAGGAGCCGAAGGTGATGCCGGCGCGGCTGCCGCACGTGCTGCTCAACGGCGCCTCCGGCATCGCCGTCGGCATGGCCACGGACATCCCGCCGCACAACGTCGCCGAGGTTGCGGCGGCCTGCGGCCTGCTCCTCGACGATCCCAGGTGCGGCGACGAGCGGCTCTGGGAGGCCATCCCGGGGCCCGATTTCCCCACCGAGGCCGAGATCATCTCGGCGCCTTCCGAGATCCGCAAGCTCTACGAGACCGGCTCCGGATCGCTGCGCATGCGCGCCGTCTGGGAGGTGGACCACGGCGACGTCCTCATCACCGCTCTTCCCTTCCAGGTCTCGGGAAGCAAGGTGCTGGCGCAGATCGCCGCCCAGATGCAGGCCAAGAAGCTGCCCATGGTCGAGGACCTGCGCGACGAATCCGACCACGAGAACCCGACCCGCCTGGTGATCACGCCGCGCTCCAACCGCGTGGACGTCGAGGCCCTGATGGCGCACCTGTTCGCCACCACCGATCTCGAGCGCACCTACCGGGTCAACCTGACCATGATCGGCCTCGACGGCCGCCCGCATCTGTTCAGCCTGCGCGAGCTGCTCGAGGACTGGCTGCGCTTCCGTATCGAGACGGTGCGCCTGCGCCTGCGCTTCCGCTACGACAAGGTGCTCGCGCGGCTGCACCTCCTCGACGGCTTCCTGATCGCCTTCCTGAACATCGACGAGGTCATCCGCATCATCCGCACCGTGGACGAGCCCAAGCCGCGGCTGATCGAGCGCTTCCGGCTGACCGAGACCCAGGCCGAAGCCATCCTCGAGCTGAAGCTGCGGCATCTCGCCAGACTCGAGGAGATGAGGATCCGCGGCGAGCAGAGCGACCTGATCAAGGAGCGCGACGAGCTGGCCAGGGTGCTCGGGTCGCCCACGCGGCTGCGGCGGCGCGTGCGCGACGAGCTCGCCGAGGACGCCAAGAGCTTCGCCGACCGGCGTCGCTCGCCCATCGTCGAGCGCGGAGCCGCCCGCGCCCTCGACGAAACGGCGCTCATCCCGACCGAGCCGATCACCGTCGTGCTCTCGGAGAATGGCTGGGTGCGCTCCGCCAAGGGACACGACCTCGATCCTCGGGAGCTTCCCTTCAAGGCAGGCGACGCCTTCCTCCAGGCGGCGCGCGGCAAGAGCAATCAGCTCGCCGTGTTCCTCGATTCGGCCGGGCGCACCTACTCTCTGCCCGCGCACGCCTTGCCGTCGGCCCGCGGCCAGGGGGAGCCCCTGTCCTCGCAGCTCCAGACGGCCCCCGGCGCGAGCTTCGCCGGCATGATGCTGGGCGGAGACGAGGACCTCTACCTGCTGGCGACCGGCTCCGGCTACGGTTTCGTCGCCCGGCTCGGCGAGCTCAGGACCAACAAGCGCGCCGGCAAGTCGACGCTCGTCGTGACCCCCGGCGCGCGGGTGCTGCCGCCGGCGCCGGTGCGCGAGCGTGAGCGCGACCTGCTGGCAGCCGCGACCGACCGCGGCCGTTTGCTGATCTTTCCGCTCGGCGAGCTGCCGGTCCTGGCGCGCGGCAAGGGGATCAAGATCATCGGTCTGCCCGCCGGCAAGGGAAGCGGCGAGTCGCTGACCGCGGTGACGGTGCTGCCGGCCGGCGCGCACCTCATGGTCCACGCCGGCAAGCGCTACCTCAACCTGAGGCCCGCCGAGTACGCTCACTTCGTCGGACAGCGCGCCCGCCGCGGCGCCATGCTGCCGCGCGGCTATCAAAGCGTGTCGCGGCTCGAGCCAGGATAGCGATCCGAGAACTGCGAGCCGAGAACGGCAGGCCGAGAACGGCGAGCCGGGACAACGAGCCAAGATTGCATGCTGGAGGGAATGAAGATGAGCGTCGAGATCGAGCGCGACGTGCTGCGGGATTTCGCGCAGGCGTCGTGCCTGGAATGGCTGGAGACCGACGGCCTGGGCGGCTGGGCGGGCTCCACTCTGGCCGGCGTGAACACCCGTAGAGACCATGGGCTGCTGTCGGTCGCCATAAAGGCGGTTGAACCGGCCGGGCCGGCGCGGGTCGTGGTCGCCAAGCTGGAGGAGACGTTGTTCGTCGCCGGCGAGACGATCCTGCTCGGCTGCAACCGGTTCTCCGGTGCCGTGATACCGCGCGGCTTCGAATACCTGGCATCGTTCAGCCGCGACGTCTTTCCGGTGTTCGAGTACGAAGCGGCCGGCGTCCGCCTGCGCAAGACCGTGGCGATGGTGGAGGGCGAGGGCACGACCCTGGTCACCTTCGAGGTCATCGCCGCGCCTTCCCGGTTCGTCCTCGAGCTGCGCCCCCTCCTCGCCGTCCGCGAGGCGCACGGGCTGAGCCGTGCCCGCCAGTTCCCGGCGCCTGCCTGCGCCTGGCGGGAGGACGTCTTGGAGCTCGGCTACCCGGCGGGCGCCACGCTCTTTCTGGCCGCGCCGGCCGCCTCGTTCCTGTCCGTCCCCGACTGGTGGTATCTCTTCGAGCTGGACGGCGAACGCGAGCACGGCGCCGGTTTCGAGGAAGACCTGTGGACACCCGGCGTGCTGCGCCGCGAGCTCGCGGCGGGCGACCGCTTCGGCATCGTGATCGCCGCCGCCCAGCCCGGCGTGATCGACGCCTGGGCTCTGCTCGAGAGCGAGCGGCGGCGGCGTGAGAAGGCGCTCGAAGGGCTGCCCGTCCACGACGAGCTCGCTCGCATCCTCGGTCTCGCGGCCGGCCAGCTCGTGCTGCGCCGCGGGTCCGGCCGGCAAACGATCGCGGCCGGCTACCCGGGTGGCGAGGACTCGACCTCCGACACGTTGATCGCCCTGCCTGGCGTCTTTCTTGCCGCGGGCCGCGCGGGCGAGGCGCGCAAGCTCCTGCACGCCTACTCCCGCGCCGCCCGCGATGGCCGGCTGCCCGACCGTTTTCCCGGACAGGGCGAGCCGCGGTTCAGCTCCGCCGACGCCTCGCTCTGGCTGTTCCCCGCCACCCATCATTTCCTCGCCGCGACGGGCGACGAAGCCTTCGTTCGTGACACCCTGCTGCCGGTCCTCGGCAGGATCGTGGACGGCTACGGCAATGATGCCGCAGGCGGCGGCCTGCGGGTGGCCGACGACGGCCTGCTGGAGAGCGGCGGCCAGGCGCCGCCGCCCGTCAAGGCCGTCGAGCTCAACGCCCTCTGGTACAACGCGCTCGCCACGCTCGCCAATCTCACCGCGCGGCTCGGCGATCCCGCACAGGCCAAGCCGCTCGCGGAGCGGGCGCGGCGGGTCCAGAGGCGCTTCGCGGACCTGTTCTGGAGCTCCGAGGCCGGCTGCCTCTACGACACCGCCGGCGAAAGCCCGGGCCCAACCTTCCGGCCGCACCAGCTCCTCGCCGTCGGACTGCCGTTCCCCGTCCTGTCCAAGGCCAGATCTCTGCGCCTCCTCGCCGCCGCGGAAGAGCGGCTTTACACACCCGCCGGTCTGCGCGAATCGGTCCCCGCGGCTGGCCCGGATCGAAGTGGCGGCATCCCGCGAAGCACCCGGGCTCCCGGCGCGGCGTCCGGCGAGCAAGAGATCGCCTGGCCCTGGCTCCTGGGCCAATTCCTGTCCGGCATGGCCCGCCTGCGCGGCGCCGCCGGCCGCCGCCAGGCCCTGCAGCTCCTTGCCGAGCTCGACCCGCTCCTTGCCGGCGGCGCCGTCGGGACCCTCCCCGAGGCCGCGCTCCCCCATCCGCCCCACTCGCCTCGCGGCCACCTCGCCCACGCCGCCAGCGTCGCCGAGATCCTCCGCGTCTACCTCACCGACCTCCGGCCGGCCTCTCCACCGCCCGCCAGGCCGCCGCGGCCCGCCGGCACGCATTCCCGGGCGAAGTCGGCCGCCAAGCGGCGGCGGCAGCGCTCACCAGGCCGCCGCGGATCCTAGCCCCCATTTCTCATGCCCCCTCTACTACGGAGCCGGAAATGGGGGCTAGAACGAGACTGGGTGCCTCAGGGGAGGGGGCGTCCCCTTCCCCCCGGCCCCGCGTCGCAGCGCCGTTTCCTTCCTCCCGTTGTATGCTGTTTTCGCGAAACTGGATGCAAACAACTTCGTCGCCATCGCTGACCCGAGCGAACATCCGCCCATGCGCGCCAAGCGGCCCAAACAGGTGATCCAGGTCGGCAACCACCAGGTTGCTTTGCCCGAAGGTGTGACGGTCGGCGACTGGGCGCTGGAGAGGATTCACTGGCAGAACCCGCGGATCCGCGCCTTCCTCGGCTGTATCCGTCTTCTCGAAGGGGTCCTCGAGAGCAACTACTCCCTCTTGCACTGCTCCCCCGAGCGGCTGCTCGACATCTGGGGCAAGGTCCGCCAGGTCGCCAATCTGATCCGCAACGAGATCGCCCCGCTGCTGCGCGGCCGCTCGCGGGTGTCCGCGCTGGAGGAGGCGAGGTTGAGCGCGGAGCTGTCGCTGTCCTTGCTCTCCGGCCACGTCCTCGACCAGCTCGAAGGCTTCCCCGCCAACGTGCCGCCGGAGCGGCTGGGCGAGATCCGCAAGCTGCTCTGCATCTCGATCGGCCAGCTCCACGCCTTCTTGCAGGACACCTTCGGCGAGCTCATGGCCGCCGACCCGCGCAGCCTGCATGACGCCGATTACTTCTTGTCGCGTCGCTTTCCCCAGGACATCGAAGAGGCGGAGTGGCTGCATGGCACGGTCGACCGTCTGCGCGAGTACCTGGAGCGGCTCGACCAGGTCCGTCCCGCCCACCTGCCGCTGATCGCCGAGCGGATGAAGCGCGAGGAGAAGGTCCCTGACGACCAGGCTTGGGAAGGCACCGCGGTGCTGCTCGACGTCCTGGTCAACGGGCTGACCCCGAAGCTCCAGGAGGTGCTCGCCCTGCGCGGCGTGCGCTTCCACGAGATGGAGATCCTCGACCGCTACGCCACCGAGATCCCCACCCACTGCCGCGTGCTCGGCGAGCTGCACGAGACGGCCACCGCCGCGGGCCTGGCCATGCGCGATGCAACCGGCTCCTCCGCCGCCGAGCGCGAGCAGGGCGCCCGCGATCTCGCCGCCTGCCACGCCGCGGTCGCCCGCAGGATGATCGGCCTCATGGCCAGCATCGACAAGAGCCTGCGCGACCTCACCGCCTTCCTCCCCCTCTGGCTGCAAGGCATCGAGAAGCGCCGGGCCCTGCTGCTGCGCCGCGGCTACGACGACGGCGGCGCCGACACCTAGCCCGGTGAGAAGTCAGGGCTGGCAGACAGTCGACGGCGTCGAGACGGCGGAGGGGAGGCTCGAGCTGCGGCGGCGAGGGGAAAGCGACTGGGTGATCACGGTGGGCGGACGGGTGCTGATGAGCTCCGCCGCGCACCGCTCCGAGACGGCGCTCGCCGAGCTGGCCTGCCGCTCCCTCGCTCGAGAGTCGGGGCTTGCCGGCCAGTTTCGTCCGCGGGTCCTGCTCGGCGGGCTGGGCATGGGCTACACGCTACGGGCCGCGCTTGACGCCCTGCCGGGCGCTGCGCGGGTAGTCGCGGCCGAGATCGAGCCGGCGATCGTCCGCTGGTGTCGCGGTCCGCTCGCCCACCTGACCGCCGGCGCCGCCGCCGATCCGCGAGTGCGCATCGTGCTCGCCGACGTCGCCGACGTGATCGCGGCCGCCGCGCGGCCCGGCGCCCGTAGATTCGACGCCATCCTGCTCGACCTCTTCGAGGGCCCGCGCGCCGCAACCGCCGCCACCCGCCGGCGCGGCGAGCCCTTCTACAGTCCCGCCGCCATCGCCCGCACCCGCGCCGCCCTCGCCCCCGGCGGCCTCCTCGCCGTCTGGTCCGAAGACCCCGACGCCGCCTTCGAGCACCATCTCGCCGCCGCCGGCTTCACCCTCGACCGCCACCGCCCCGGCCGTGGCGGCCCCCGCCACATCGTCTACCTCGCCGCCGTCGGCCGCGCCGGCGACAGCGGCGGGAGGAGCCGGAGACCACGAACGGGTCGTCAAGAGAAAGGCTAGGAGCTCAGGCAAGTTCGGAGCTCTCACACCCCCTGGGGTTCGTTGCCAATTTGCCGCCTCATCGAGCACCTGAAGCGGCGTCGGCTGGACCTCGGGCTCACCCAACGGCAGGTGGCAGCGGCGCTCGGCGCGAACGTTGCGACCCTGTACACCTGGGAGAAGAACCGCAAGGAGCCGGGAGCTTGGCACCTGCCCGGCATCGTCCGCTTCCTGGGCTACGACCCGCAGAGCGGCTGACCGCTGCTCAGCCGTTCAGGAAGAATGCGAGAGGCTTCTTGTACAGCTTGGCGAACTCTTCAAGCTCCGTCGGGTCGAGTGAGTCAACGGCCGGGGAGAGCTGTACCGCCTCCTTGCCTAGAGGTGCTCATTACGGGAGCGCGCCAACCTATCGAGGATCGTCAATTTGACGGCCGGTATCCTAGCCAATTACGATTCAACAAAGGACCAACGGACGATGATCAAGACCTATGGCCGAGGCTCTGAATGGCGGAGGTGGGATCTCCACATCCACACTCCCGGGACGGCGCTGAACGATCAGTTTGACGATTCGGACGGCAGTTGGGACGAGTACCTTACAGAAATCGAAGCTGCCGACCCGCAAATCGCTGTTATTGGCGTCACTGACTACCTAACGCTGCGTGGCTATAAGAAGCTGCTCGCGTATCGAAATCAGGGTCGCCTCCAGAACATCAAGCTCGTCATCCCGAATATCGAGTACCGGATAACTCCGATCACCAAAGACGGCAAATCGATCAATATGCACCTACTCATCTCTCCAGACGATCCCGATCATGTAGCCCGCATCGAGGAAGGGCTCACGCATCTTACCATTCCTCGCGCCGGCGAAAGGGTATCCTGTACCGAGGATAGCCTGCGCAGATTCGGGTACACGCTGCGACCATGAACCGGCCCGTGCGCCCCTCCCGCGGGCCAATCGATGCCCTTCCAGTGCGGATTTGAGAATCTTCGTGCAGGGGTCCGAAAAGGCGTGTCAAGAGGTATCGGCGACAAAAGGGGTGGCGGTGGCGCCATATCCGGCGCGCTTACTATCCAAGGGCGAGTGGCCGCCACGCGACCTGTGTAGCACAATATCTCGATCGATCAGCGAAAGGTAGGACAGTCGATGCCGCAGACAACCATCTCTTCCAAGTACCAGGTCGTGATTCCCAAGGAGATTCGCGAGCAGGTGCCGCTGGTCGCGGGCCAGGTGCTCCAGGTGATCGCCAAGCGCGGTGTCATCACCCTGATCCCCGACCGGCCGTTGTCGAGCTTGCGCGGCTTCGCCAAGGGGATGAAGACCGAAGGCTCTCGCGAGAAGAAGGACCGCTCCTGAAGGTCGAACGCTGGGTCGGCTGCTGACGGTCTGCTACACCCTCCGGGATGAGGAGACGATTCGGCTGATTTCGGCCCGTAAGGCGACTGACAGAGAGGAACGGCAATATGCGCAAGGAATATGACTTCGCCGGAGCACGGCGCGCGAAAGACGTGCCCCATCTGGCCAAGCTGCAGGCGGAAGTCGCCAGGGGAAAGACCCGCATCACGATCTTGATCGACGACGATGTGCTTGTGGCCTTCCGCGCCCGCGCCGAGCGTGAGGGCAGGGGTTACCAGACTCTCATGAATGCGGCTCTTCGAGCGGCCGTGGCGCCTGAGGCCGCACCGGTCACGGTCGAGGCCCTGCGCCAGATCCTGCGCGAAGAGTTGCAGTCGCGTTGAGGCGAACCCGCGCCGGCGTCGCGTGGCCGACTTCGATGTTTCAGGCCACCCTGAGCTTCGTCTTCTGCCGCGCGGAGTCCTGGTCTCGATTCGCTCCGAACTCGAGGGGACCGCTGGGGTGACAGGGCTTGGCGGGCGCGGGCGCGGGGCGGCGGGAGGCGGTGGGTTGGAGCGCTCTCGGGTGCGCGTCGTGGACGGCGGAGACTGACGAGGGAGAGGTCGCGTGACGTGCGACCACGTGGGCGGCTTGGCGGCAGCTGGCGAACAGGGCGCGCTCGAACGCCGCGCCGCCGGCGGCGAGCGAGGAGGCGACCAGCAGCAGGGCGGTCGCGGCGACCACTCCGCGATGCACGCGAGGGCGCCAGGGTGCCTGGGCCCGGTCGTCGCCGGTTTCGGCAAGGATGCGGCCGAGACGCCGCCGCAGGTTGGCCCCGCCGGCCACCGATGCCCCCGCCAGCCGCCAGCCGATGCCATGGCGCAGCACTTTGAGCAGGCAGCGGGCGTAGAGGTTGGAGGCGCCGGACAGCCGCAGGACCTGCTCGTCGCAGGCCAGCTCGCGCTCGGCGAGCAGCCGGCGGTCGAGCAGCCAGACGAGGGGATGGAACCAGAAGACCCAGCACAAGACCATCTGCAGATGGCTGGTGAGGTTGTCCCAGCGCCGCACGTGCAACAGCTCGTGCAGCAGCACCATCTCGAGCTCGCCGGGCGTCAGCTCGGCGAGGATACCTTCGGGCAGCACCACAACCGGACGCCAGATCCCCCACACGCCGGGCTGCAGCACCTCGGCCGAGATCACCAGCTCGACCGGCCGCCGGATCCCCAGGCGCCGCCGGATATCCGCCAGAGCCGCACGTTCGGCGGTATGGCCGATTTGCAGGGCGCTCCGGCCTGCGGCCTGCGACTCGTCCTGGGCGCTCCCGCCTGCGGCAATCGCTCGGCGGACGCGGCCCAGAATCTCCACGAAATTCCGCCGGCGCTGCCACCAGAGCGCCGCCAGGATTCCGCCGCCGGCGATCCAGGCGGCGGCGAAGACGATGCCGAAGCCATGGATGCCAACCAGGTCGGCGGCTCTCGCCGGCGGTGCGCCGGGCGCGAGGACTGCGAACGGATCGAGGAAAGCAAGGCGGCGCATCGACGCGAGGCCGAAGGCGTCCGGACGCAGCGCCTTGAGCAGCGAGAAGAGCAGCACCGAAGGTGCCAGGAACTTCACCGCCGCAAGCAAGCCGAGCGAGTAGCGGGTCCGCGCCGGCAGGCGGCGCAGCAGCGCCATCAGCAGAAAGACCAGCGCGGTGAACACGGTCGCCTCCCAGAGGTGCTGAGCGGCGACCGTCCACAGCCATCCCGATGCATAACCGACCGATTGCCAGAGTGCCGCCATAGCGATTCCCTGTCGTTCTCGCGGTCGCGGCCGGGCGTGGACGCGACGCTTCCTACTCGTCCTGGCGCGGCTCGCCCGGGCTGGCGGCAAGCGCCCGCTCCAGGGCGTGCACGTCCTCCAACGTGAGCTCGCCGGACTCGGCCAGGTGGGCCATCAGGGGGCGCGCCGAGCCGCCGAAGATGTCGAGGAATTCCTTGACCAGCCTGCGGTAGGCGGCCTCGCGGGTCACCGCCGGCTCATAGATGTGTGCGTTGCCGATCTTGCGCACCAGGCGGGCGGCCCCTTTTTCTTCGAGGCGGCGGACGATCGTCTGCACTGTCGTGTAGGCCGGCCGCCGGCGTGCCGGCAGGGCCTCGAGCAGCTCGCGCACCGAGGCCCGCCCCAGCCTCCAGAGGTGGTCCATCACTTCCAGCTCGAAACGCGTCAAGCGAACCGCTGCGGCTCTAGCGCCAGGCATTCCGCTCCTCGGGCACCAACCTATGACAGCCATCGGAGATGCTACAAGAGCTCCCGGAGGAATGCAAGCGGAGGCACGGCCACGGCCGGAGCTTTGCCTCCTACTCCACGCCTTCCGGGATCGAGCCTTGCGGATCGAGGTCGACGGGGATGTCGGCGGTGGCGGCGAGGTCAGACTGGAGCCCGGCGGGCATGGCGCCGTACTTCTTGAACCAGGCTTCAGCGCGGGCACGGTCGCCGGTCGCCTCGGTCTGCAGCACCTCGCGGGTGAGCGCGGCGAGGGCGGCGGGCAGCTTGGCGTAGTCGATCTCGTAGCGGCCGGAAGCGGCGGCGCGGCGAAGCGCGCCCTGCTCCGCAAGGTAGTTGAGCTCCATCATCTCGGCGCGCCCGTGCGCCTCGCCGGTGCCGAAGCGGACGGTGCGGAAGATCCCGGCCACGTAGGATGCGTAGTACTCCTCCAGGCGCTCCTTCGGCAGCGCGCCGCGGTCTATCAGCCAGGCGAGGCCGAAAATGCCGGTGACGTCCGCCTTGGCCTCTTCGAGGCCCGAGTAGGCGGGGCCGATCGCTTCGCGGATGTCGACCCGCTGCCCGCCGCGGCGGGCGTAGGTCGGACCGAGCCCGTGGCTGATCTCGTGCATCATGACGGCGGCGAGGTAGCCCTCGGCGGAGGCCTTTGCCGCCTGGTCGGCGCGCATCAGCCGCCTGGCCAGCGGCAGGATCACGTGATCGACCCGCGCATCCATGAAGTTCTTGAAGAAGATGCGTTTGCTGCCTTTCAGCTCGTGGACGCGCGGATCGTTCGGCAGGTTGTCGGCCACGGCCTGGTAGCCATGCCGGAGGTCGCCGGCGCGGAAGGGCGCGTCCATCACCTCCATCGGCGCCACCCGGCCGCGCTTGGAGGGCCGGTCCTCCTGCGCCAGGGGCAGCGCCTCCTGGATGTCCGCCACGTACTTCTGGAACACGGCGAGCTTGGCGCTTTCCGTCTCGTTGCGGATGAGCACCGCCGCGCCATAGGAAGTCTTGACCCCCAGCAGGTCGTCCAGATAGGTCTCATAGGGGGCGAAGATGAGATCGAATTTCGGGTTCACGAGGTCGAGCCAGGCGAGATCGCTCTGAAAGTAGTCGTCGGAAAGCAGGGCGTCGGCGCGCAGGCGCAGGAAGCTGGCGAAGGCTGGCTCGCCGGCGAGCGCCGCCGCCTCGCGCAGGGCGCGCGCCGCGGGATTGAGCCAGGCCCCGTACGCCACGTGGTAGGGCTGGGTGGCGAGTGCGCCGCCGCCGGCGGAGAGGATCACGCTGTGCTCGTCGTAGATGGCTTTCTTCCGCGCGGGATCGGCAGCCACGAAGGCCTCGATCTGCTGCCGCGTCAGGCCGCGTGGATAGAGCGCCCGTCCCGGCGGCATCGGCTCACGGCCGACGAACGGGCGGTTCTCGTCGAGGAGATCGAAGTGGCTGCCGTTGATCCACAGCAGGCGGCGCAGCTCGCGGTCGCGCTCGGCGGGGGCCTTTGCCGCGGTCAGCGTGCCATAGAGCGCCAGCCCTTCGGGATCGCTCTGCCGCCAGTAGATCCTTTCCAGCCAGCGGCACGCCTCGACGAGCTTGTCCACCATCTGCCGCTCGCGCGCGCTGAGGCCCGCGGCGGAGAACGGCATCGGCACCGCTTTCCACTTGGCGAGCCGCCGCTCGAGGTCCGGCGCCGCGTCGGCGGCCGACAGCATCGGCCACGGGACGGTCTCGGCGGTCTCGGTGGTCTCGGCCACGGGGGCCTGTGGCTTGGAGGAGAGCCGTCCAGCCGGGGCCGCCGCTCGGGAAGCCGCGGGAGAGGTGGACGCCAGGGCTGCCGCCCCCAGCATTACCGCGGCGGCCGCGCGGCGGCGGTGGTGGCGAGTTGCCGCCGGGATGCGAAAAGTAGCGCTCGTGTCCATAGGAGGAGTCTACCCGGCGGAGCCGTCCCAAGACAGCTTCGGTCCTGGCCGCGCGGGTGGACCCACTGCGCGGCTATCTGTTAGAAGGGTCCCCGGAGTCGAAGACATGCCAAGGCTTCACTGCGTCCTCGTCGTCACCGGCATGCATCGGTCCGGCACCTCGCTCCTCGCGAGCCTCGCCGTTTTGGGGGGCATCGACATGGGGACGCAGCTCCTGCCGGCGAGCAAGGGAAACCTGCGTGGCCACTTCGAGGACCTGGATTTTGTGCGTTTTCATGAGGCCTGCCTGGAGCGGCGCGGCGTCGGGCCGCTGCGGCCTCATGGCGGCAGTATGGAGTGGCTCGACGAGGAGGAGGCGCGTCAGGCCCGCGCGCTCCTCGCCCGGCGGGCCGGCAAGCCGATCTGGGGGTGGAAGGACCCGCGCACCAGTCTCTTCCTGCCGGCGTGGGACACCCTGCTCCCCAACCCCCGCTATCTCCTCGTCTACCGGCACCCGGCCGAGGTCGCGCTCTCGCTCGTGCGGCGGGGGCTCGATGTCGAGGTGCAGCTCGACGCCTGGACCGCGATCCGGGCCTGGACGGTCTACAACCGGCAAGTGCTCGCCTTCCGCGCCGCCAGGCCGGAGAGTTGCCTGCTCTGGTCGATCGCCGGCGTTAGCCGCGACCTGACGGTGGCGCTGGAGCTGGCCGCGCGCCGGTTCGGCCTGCAGCTCGCCGGCCGCGGGCTCGAGGGGCGCTTCGTGCCCGGCGAGCTGCGCAGCGGCCTCCTGGCGGCGGACATCGAGTGGCGCGCCCTGGTCCCCGAGGCCATGAGGCTCTTCGACCAGCTCGAGGAGGCGGCCGATCTTCCCGGCGGCGGGCCCGCCGGGAGCCGCAATCCGGACTCCCTGGCCTCTCCCAGGGAGCGGGATCTCGAGGAAGCGAACGAGCACCTGCTGGCGGCGGCGTTGGCGGCGTCTTCCGGCCAGCGGCAGAGTGCCGTCGTCGCGTCGACACGGCAGCGGATCGACTACTCCGATCTGAAGCTGCAGATCGCGCGCCAGGCGGAGCGGATCGAGCAGCTCCAGGAGCTGGCGACCCGCCTCCGTGTGCAGCTCGAAGCACAGAACTTCGAACGGGAGCGGGTCGAGGCGACGCGGGCGTGGCGTCTCGTCCACGGCTACTGGGGTGCCGCCCGCCACTGGCGCGGCTTCCGTCGCCAGGGTGCCTGGCGGCTGTGCAAGCTCGTGGGCGCTCTACCGCGGCTTCGGCCCCAGGAGGTCCTTATCGGCTGCGTGGCGGAGAACCTCCCGCGCAGCCTGGCCCAGGCCCGGCGGCTGGCGCTTTCCCTGCGCTGGTTTGGGGGGTCGCTCGCCGGCGCCCGGATGTTGGTCTGCGTGGTCGGCGGCATCGCTCCCGAGGAGCAGGCGGCGCTCGAGCGCGCCGGCGCAGAAGTGCGGATCGTCGAGCGCTTCGACCCCCGGAACGGATCGGCCAACAGGCTTCAATTCTTTCCCGAAGCGCTCTCGACGGATGCCCGCGGGCTGCTGCTGCTCGACTGCGATACGGCGTTCGTCGGCGACCCGCTGCCGCTCCTGACCGCCGGGGCCTTTCAGGCCAAAATCGCCGACGTGGCGTCGGTGACTCACGACGCCTTCGTACGACTCTTCCGCCACTTCGGCCTGCCGCTGCCGCCGCGGCGCTACCGGCCGACGCTCGAGCGCGAGCGCACGATCCTCTACTGTAACGCCGGGGTCGTCTTCCTGACGCGCGAGGTGGCGCTCGAGTTCACACCGGTCTGGCGCGAGTGGAACGTCCGCATCCTCGATTCGCTCGAGCTCCTGGGCCCCTGCGCCCACCACTGTCACCAGGCGAGCCTCAGCCTGGCCCTGGCCGCGCACCCGGTCCCGTTCGACGAGGCGCCGGCAGCTCTCAACTTCCCACTCCACTTGCGCCCCCAGCCGGCGCCTGCCGCGCTGCTGGCGGCCGACCCAGTCATCCTGCACTACCACGACGAGATCGACGCCGCTGGCTGCCTGCTCCCCAGCGCGTACCCGCGCGCCCAGGAGCGGATCGAGGCGCTCAACCGCCGGCTGAGGGCGGCGAGCGCGGTGAGCGACGCAAGTGTGGCGCCGGCGCGGTGAATCGCCGCGTGCGTGCCGGCCCGTTCGTCGAAGCCCTTGCTGGTCGGGCCGAAGGAGTGACTGCCGGCCGCGGCCAGGGCACTGTGGTCTTAGCTGCCACCGGCTGTGCCGACCCCAAGGGATGAAACGGCGCTCGCTAACTGGCGATGGCGGACTCAGATCTATCGGATCTCCCCCCACAACCCCCGCGGATCCCCTTCCCGGTCTTCCGGAACCGCCGGGTCCCTGCCCGGCGGTGGCCGGGGGGGAAGGGGACGCTCCCACCCACCCTCTCAGAGCACGGGAGTTTCGTTCTAGTCCGACCTATCACTGCCCCACCATGGCCAGCAGCGCGTCGCCGTACTTGCGGGCGATGGTCGGGCCGATGCCGGAGATGGCGAGGAGCTCCGCTTCGTTGCGCGGCCGGGAGGCGGCAAGCGCGAACAGCGTGCGGTCGCTGAGGATGCGGAAGGCTGGGATGCGCCGGCGCTGGGATTCCGCCTTGCGCCAGGCCTTGAGGGCGGCAAGGAGAGCGAGGGGCACCGCATCGGCGGAGGCTGGGGCTGCTTGATCCGCCGGGTCCCTGCCCAGCCCTGTGTCGGAGTGCGCCGGGTCCCTGCCCAGCGCGTGGGCGGGCATGCGGCGGCCGAGCTTGGCGGCGGCGGCGGCTCCGGCGACCAGCTCTTCCGGGGAAGGGAGCGGCGCGCGCCGTCCGCGGCGTGGCTCATCCGCCGGTTTGGCCTTGCGTTTGCGCGCCGCGCGCGGGCGCGGCAAGGCCTCGGGCTCGTCGGCGAGGCGCAGCGCGGCGGCGATCTGCGGCGCGCACAAGGAGTCGGCGCGCGCGGGGTCACAGCGGAGCCCTTCGGGGGTGAGCAGGACACGCTGGAAGCGGATGGTCTGATCTGCCTTGACAAAGGAGTCCTCGTGGACCCGCACCAGGCCGGCCCGGCTGAGCCCGGCAAGCAACCTCTCGAAGCCGCGGCGGTCGAGCGCGCCCTCGCCGGCCCACTCGCGGAAGGCTTGGCCGGTGCTCAGGCTTCCCTTGCGGCGCAGGATCTCCAGGATCCGGCGCAACGCCGCGTCTTCCGCCGCCGTCGGCGGCTGGAAGCGGCGCACCAGGCAGGACTGTGGGGCGCAAACGTCGCAGGTGCCGCAAGGCTCGCCGGAGTCCTCCTGATCGCCGAAATGGCGGACGAGCTCCAGCATGCGGCAGCCGTGCGACTCGGGGAAGCGGCCCATCAAGCCGAGCTGAGCGAGCTTGTGGTCGCGCTGCGCCAGGTAGGGCTCGCGCCAGCCCGCCGGCCCGCGCGCCACCAGGTTCTCCGCGTCGACCAGCGCGCCGCCATGGATCCACAGCTTCTCGATCGCCTTCTCGAAGATCTCCTCTTCGATGGCGAGGCGCCGCCGCAACTTCTCTGGGGGCACTCCTGCGGCCCCGAGAGCCCTCCAGATGCTCTCCAGGACCTCGACGTCGGGATAGTCGCGGCCATGGAAGAACTCGTGGGTGCGGCGGTCGGCGAAGGAGTAGAGCAGGATGGCGCGCGAAGGGAGGCTGTCGCGGCCGGCGCGGCCGATCTCCTGGTAGTAGCCCTCCAGGCTGCCCGGCAGGCCGGTGTGGATGACGGTGCGGATGTTCGGTTTGTCCACCCCCATGCCGAAGGCAATCGTGGCGACGATCACCTCCAGTCTGCCGGACAGGAAGTCGGTCTGCACCCGGTCGCGCGCCGCCGCGGTCATGCCCGCGTGGTAGGCCGCGGCCGCCAGCTGCTCGCTCAACATCTCGCCCAGGGCTTCCGACTCCTTGCGCGTCGGGGCATAGACGATCGCCGGACGCCGCTCGGGGGAGGCCAGCACGGCGCGCACCGCGGCGCGGCGGTCGGACGGCCGCAGCTCGGAGACCTCGACGGCGATGTTGGTGCGCCGGAAGCCATGGATGAAGCGGCCCGGCGCGCCCAGGCCGAGCTGGCCCACGATGTCGTCCTGGACGAGCGGCGTGGCGGTGGCGGTCAGAGCGATCACCGGCGCCGGGCGGAGCAGGGGAAGGTGCTGGCCGAGCATCCGGTAGTCAGGCCGGAAGTCGTGTCCCCACTGCGAGATGCAGTGGGCCTCGTCGATCGCGACGAGCACCGGCTTGCGGCGCGCCAGCAAGGCGGGGAATCCGGCCACGGCGAGGCGCTCGGGCGCTATGAACAGGAAGTCGAGGCGGCCGGCCACGTAGTCGGCGGCGACCTGCCGCGAGGCGGCGCGGTCGCGCCCGGAGTGGATACGCTCGGCGCGCAACCCGAGCTCGCGCAGCTTGGCCACCTGGTCTTCCATCAGGGCGATGAGCGGCGATACGACCAGAGTCGTGCCGCCGCGCGCGATTCCGGGGAGCTGGTAGCAGAGCGACTTGCCGGCCCCGGTCGGCATCACCAGCAAGGCATCCCGGCCGGCCACGACCGCGCGGCAGACCGCCTCCTGGTAAGGGCGGAAGGAGCTGAGCCTGAACGGGCCGCGCAGCAGCCGGTTCAGGCCGTCGGCGGCCGTCGCCGCGTGCTCGGCGGCAACTCGCGGCCCGGCGGAAGCGCTTTCCGCGTGCGCCGGAGGCGGGCCGCCAGGTGAGGGCGCGGGCGCCGCCGGCGGGCCCGGGAAGGGACGCGCCGCCGCCGGCGAGGCAAGGGAAGCAGGTGGGGACGGGGCCGATTCGGGCGCCGCGTCGAACAGCGGAAGGGAGCGCGGCTGAGGACGGCCGGCGCCCCCTCGCCGGCCATCGGCGTCGCGCCAGCCATCGCCCCTGCCGCTGGCCACGCTGGCCTTTCCGAAAGCCGGGGACGGCGAGGGAGGCGCTGCAGAAAGCGCGCCGCCGCCGGCGGCGATCCCCGCCTGTCCGGCCAAGGATGCGGGCTGAGCTCGCGAGGACGAGAAGATGGTGCCGACGACCTCCCGCACGTAAGCCTCGATGCCTGCCATGAAGGCGCCGAGGCGCTCCTCGCCGCGCTGGATGCGCTTGAGCTGCGCCTCCCACTGCCCGGTCATCGCGGGACTCTTGACGTGCGGGTGCACGACCTCGATCAGCCGGATGCCTTTGTCGGTCGCCTCCAGCGCCTTGCCCTTGCGCTCCATGTAGCCGCGCCGCAACAGGGTCTCGATGATCTCGGCGCGCGTCGCTGGAGTGCCCAGCCCCGAGTCCTCCATCGCCTCGGAGAGCTCCTTGTCGTCGAGGGTCTTGCCGGCCGTCTCCATGGCAGTCAGCAGCGTGGCGTCGGTGAAGCGACGCGGCGGGCGGGTCCTCTTGGCCTGCGCCTCGGCGCCGATCACCTCTTGGCGCTGCCCGCGCGCCAGGCCGGGGGGGAGGTCCTGGGCTCCTTCTTCTGGTGTCGGGCCCGGCACGCCCGTGTCCGTTGCGACCGCGCTCGGCGCACTCGCGTCGGGCCGGCCTCCTTTGCCCGGCAGCTCGAGGTCGAGAACCTTCCAGCCGGCGCGCTCGACCATGGTGCCCGAGCTGTGGTAGCGGTCCACGATTTCTTCGGCCGTGATCGCGGTGATCACGGTCGTCACCGACCAGACGTGATCATCGTGCCAGGCCGACAGCAGGCGCCGGCAGACCAGGTCGTAGAGCTTGCGCTCTTCGTCGCCGAGGCCCAGGCCGGACGCCGTGGTCGCGGTGGGGAGGATGGCGTGGTGGTCGGTCACCTTCGAGTCGTCGACAAAACGGCGGCCCAGCGGGCGCTCCCCGGTCCCGGCGGCCAGGCTGCCCCGGTAGGGGGCCGCGATCGCCCGCACCACTTCGCCCAGGGTGGCGGCCACGTCCTGCGACAGGTGGCGGCTGTCGGTGCGCGGATAGCTGATCAGCTTGAAGCGCTCGTAGAGCGACTGCGCCAGGCCCAAGGTCTTCTGGGCGCTCCAGCCGAAGAGACGGTTGGCGTGGCGCTGCAGCTCGGTCAGGTCGTAGAGGAGCGGCGGCGGCATGCGGCGGGTCTCGGAGCTGACCGATTCGACCCCGGCCCGCCCGCGCAGAGCCCGCTCGACGATGCGGGCGGCCTCCTCCGCCCCCTCCCCTCGCGCGGCCAGACGGCGCGCCGCCGCGCCGAGCGCGCCATCCGGCGAGCCACGGAACCACGTCCCCCTGTACGAGGAACGGCGCGGGGTGGCGGGCTCGCCGACCATGGCCGCGGCGCCGGAGACGGCGGCGCCCTGGTCGGCCGCGCCGGCCGCGCCGGCCGCGCCGGAATCATCGCTTGCGGGCAGCGGCGAGAAGGTGGCGACGACCTCCAGATAGTCTTCCGGCACGAAGGCCCGGATGGCCAGCTCGCGCTCGACCACCATGGCGAGCGTCGGCGTCTGCACCCTGCCAACCGAAAGGTCTTCGCCGTAGGCGAGCGTGCAGGCGCGCGAGAGGTTCATGCCCACCAGCCAGTCGGCCCGGCTGCGGCCGCGCGCCGCGTCGGCCAGCGGCTCGAGCTCGCGGCCGTCGCGCAGCCGCCGGAAACCCGCGCGAATGGCCTCGGGCGTCAGCGACGAGATCCACAACCGATACACCGGCTTGCGGCAGCCCGCCGCCTCGTAGATGTAACGGAAGATCAGCTCGCCCTCGCGCCCGGCGTCGGTGGCGCACACGACGCGATCCACCGCCGGGTCGGCGAGCACCTTGCGCACCTTCTCGAACTGATCACGCGTCCGCTCGTAGACCACTAGCGGCCAGTCGCGAGGCAGCATGGGCAACTCTTCGCGCCGCCAGCGCCGCCATTCCGGCCGGATCTCGTGTGGCTGCGCCAGCGCGACCAGGTGGCCGATCGCCCAGGTGACGACGTAGCCCTGGCCGTGGAGCAGTCCGTCGCCGCGCCGGTCCGCGCCCAGCACTCGCGCCAGGTCGCGCGCCACCGCGGGCTTCTCGGCGACGACGGCGGTCATCCCCCCCGTGGCGGTCGTTGCAGCCATTGCGGCCGTCAGCGTCGCCTGTGACTGATCCTTCTGCGAGACCATCCGAGCCGCCATTGTGCCACTCTCCCGCCGCCGCCTGTCCATCTCTTAAGACGGAACTGACGGTCCCGCTCACTTCTCCGGGCCAGGACCTCCGGCGGCGGCGAACATGCGGGCGTTGTGCTCGCGGCTCTTGCCTCTGGGAATGCTCAGGGTCTCCCAGCGCGCGGCGGCGAAGTGCTTGGCCAGGAGGACGATCTGGCCGACGTGGTAGGCCTGGTGCGTGAGCTGGCGGTGAATGGCGCGCGGCACGCTGTGCGGCTCGGCGCGAATCGTCACGGTCTTGCCGAGGTCGTCTTCGCTCAGCTCGGCAAGCGCCGCGAACAGGCACCTCCACCCCGCCTCCCAGCCCGCCAGCAGTTCCTCGCGCCGCATCTCCTCAGGGGTGACGAACTCGCCGTCGCGGTCGCGGTCCGGCTTCTCGCCGTCGCTGGTCAGGAAATCCGTCCAGCGCGACAGCAGGTTGCCGGCGACGTGGCGCACCAGGGCGGCGATGCTGTTGGCCTGCGGATCGAGGACCGCGACCAGGTCGCCGTCGCTGACCTGGGCGAGAGCGCGATCGGCCTGCCCCTTGAGCTGGCGGAACTGCGCGGCGACGTCTTCGAGGTAGAGGGTTGCCAGGGTCTCGGCCATGCTTGCGTCTCCGATAAGGAAGCGATCGGCGGTCAGTCCGGTGATGACCGCGCGCCGGAAGCCCGCTCCGCCGCCGCCGCGGCGCGCGGGTGGCGGCGCGGCGCGTCGATGACGGCGTAGTCGAGCTCCTGGCCGCTGCGTGCGGCGCGCAGCAAGAGGGCGCCGCGCTGCATGTTCCCGGCGCCGACGAAGGCGAGCGGGAAGAGCAGCCGCCCGCCCAGGGCGGGAGCCAGCAGGTCGATGTACTTGCCGGTGGCGATGCTGCCCAGGATGACGACCTGCGTGGAAGCCGGAAGCCGCTCACGCAGCCCTGCCAGATCTCGCCGCATCGCCGACACGTAGGCCTTACATGCCGTGTCCACCGGCGTGCGGGCCATGCGCCGCAGCCGCCCGCGGTCGAGCCGCCAATCAGGCGCCACCAGGCCGAAACCGGGCGCGATGATCAGGATGCCCTCGCCCGGAAGCTGCGGCGGCGGCGCCGCGAAGCGCCGAGCATAGGCGGCCTTGCCGCGGAAATAGAGCGCGCTCATGAAGCTGAACGCCTCTTCGAGGCTGACCCCGTCGCCGCTGCGGAGCCGCTCGGCGGCGGGGAATCGGGCCCCGGGCGCGCCGAGCTGGCGCGCACGCAGCCCGCTCGCGCTCGCCGGCGACAGCAGGAAGATCTTGGCGCTGGCGCCGGTCACTTACGACACGAGCAAGCTTGCGGAGGAGACGCGGAAGCAACCGCCACGCTGGTGCTCAGCAGCCGAGAGTAAAGTCGCCATCGGCCGCCATTGTATTCCAGGAGACTGAGGCGCTGCTCGGGTCCACTGGCACCGTGCTGACCCCCGCTGAGTCTGTAAATCCTCAAGGCACAGCGCATCGATCGGCACCCCGCAGCCTTGGCTGCATTGGTAGTACTGCTGGTCACGTGTTGACCGCCACACGTTGACAGGTAGGGCGTCTCATAGAGCCATGCGCAGTTGGCGATGCTCAAATTAGGTTGCGCAAACAATAAGAGCGAGCTAAGATTAGGAAATCGAGGCCCGAGCGATCGAGTATTCCTCATGAACGAGCGGTTGCAAGACCGCGGCGCTCCCGCCATAAGGGGTCTCAGGGGGAGGAGCCGATGCAGTTAGTGGTGGTGAAACGCCGTTCAGTTCTTGGCCGCCCGTCCCGGCGCGGCGTGATCAACCGCTCGCTTCCAGGCTCACCATGCCGGCGCAGCCCGACGCGCACCTTGCGCCGGGTGGCCCTGGGCGGTCTTCTGCTCGGAGAACTTGCCCTGGGATGGACGGGTGCCGCAACGGAGGCGGCCCCCCAGAAAGCGGCGCCGCAGGCGGCCCTGGCGCGCACGGGCGCCGGGGCGGCGGTCCTGCGGGTGCTCTCGGACCGGCTGCTGCCGCCCTCCCTGGTCAACGCCCAGAACGTCCGCTGGGCCACGGACCGCACGGTCTTCATGCCTCTCCTCCGGCAAGGCACGGCCGAGGTGGCGATCGACCAGGAGCCGGCGGTAGTGGTCAAGGAGTGGGTGCCGGGAGAAGCAAGCCCGGGCGGGTTCTTCTTTGCCACGCGGGTCGCGGCGTCGCCGCAGTACCTGGTCGTCACGGCGCCGATGTACGGGCTGACCTGGAAGGCGCGGACCCCTGCCGCCCAGCGGCGGGAGGCGAGCTTCGACCTGATCGCGAGCGTCGACGTCCGGGGCGATCAGCTCCTGGTGCTCGGCGACCGCCGCGACGACAAAGGAATCGCGGCCGCCGACGGCGCCATCGCCTTCCTCGGCTCGCTGGCCAAGGACGCGGCCGATCTGCGGCCGGTGCTTTTCGACGCCACCGGTCCGCTGGCCAAGAAGTTCCAGGACGGCTACTTCCTCGACATCGGCGCGGTGCGCTTCCTGGGCGACGGCAGGTTCCTGATCGTTCCAGGAGTCCAGCCCGGCGTCCACCTGTTCGACGGAAGCGGCAAGCTCCAGCGGAGCTGGGACAGCGCAAGCCTTGGGCTCGACACCTCGGTCGGCCTGAGCGAACGCGAGGTCGACAGGATCCGGCTGAGCGTCGAGCCGCGGGACGCCTGGCTGAGCCGCCGGCGGGTGGTCGACGACATCCTGCCGCTTGTGCAGGGACCGGCCCTGATCGTCCGCACCGGCAAGCCCGACGGTCCGCAGTGGGAGCTCAAGGTGCTCGGCCCGGACGGCTGGGTGCGCACGGCCGCCATTCCGGTCAAGGCGCTGAGCGACCGCGCCCGCCTGCGCGGCGATGTCCGCGGGGGGAAGATCGTCCTCATCATGACGGCCTACAAGGAGGGCGGAATGCAGCCGGAGAGGCCGCGGCTGATCGTGGCCGAGACGCCGCCGTGAGGCTGACCATCTGCAGAGTCTCGCAGACGGCGGTGCGAAGGAAATGCAGGACAACCGCGCAAGGAGAGGCGAGATGCACAAGAACTTGTGGAAGGGAGTTGTCGTGGCAGTGGTCGTACTGTCTTGTCCCGTTGCGATGGCTTACGCCGATCCGTCCCCTGGCTGCTATGACTACCCGAACTCGCGTGTCGGGTTCATCCCGATGTACGGCATATCGTGCGTCGGCAACGGACGGGGATGCACCCACTGCGTGAACAACTTCCCGATGAACGAGTGCTACAACGACTGGGATTGGTGGCCGTGGCAGATCATCTGCGTGCCCGGCTGGCGCGCCGTCCAAGACCCCTACTTTGGCGGCTGATGAGCTGGTTTTTCTTTCTCCTCTGGCTGCAGACCCAGGACCAGTGGCGCCTGGTCTACGCGGACGGTCCGCCGGAGGTCGCCGTCGGAGCGCCCGTCGCGGCGGCGGCGCACCGGGCGGCGCTGCGCTGGGCCTGGGTGTGGTCGGAGGGTCATGCGCCGCGGCGCCTCGCGCGGAACCAGGTCGCCACGGCACTCCCGCGGCTCGCGGCGGCCCGCTTCCGTCCGGACGCGGCGCGGCTGGAGGTGCGGGTAGGTGGGGCGAGCGGCCCGGGGCCGCCAGCCGACGGCTGGCTGATCGCCGGCCCGCTTGCCATGTGGGCCGACTTGGGCGAGGAGGAGTTGCCGCGCTGGCAGCTCCGCGCGGGCGGGCGCGTCTCGATCCCGGTCGTGCCGGGGGAGCCCTGGCGCGTGCGGTGGGCGTCGTCGAGCGGCGCGGGGAGCTGGTGGGCCGACGTGCCCGCCGGTGCCCGCTCGGTTGCGCTCGCCGGAGTCGCCACACCGGGAATCGCCTTGACGGTCCTTGGCGCCGACGGGCGGCCCATCGAGACGATTGGCGGGGCGGTCTTCGAGGGCGTCGGACGCGGCGGGATTCCGCGGCTCTGGGAGGTCCTGCACGGCGCGCACGGACGCATCGTTCTGCCGGGGCTGCCCGACCGTGAGGAGGTGACGGTCGTGCTCGCGGCGACCGGGACGGCGGCGGCGGTCCTGCGCGGGCGCCCCTCCGACCTGCCGCACGAGGTCAGGCTCACCCCGGGCGCGAGCCTCGGCGGACGTCTGCTCGGCCACGAGCGGCGGCCCCTGACCGGCGCGGAGGTCGCAAGCGAAGGTTGGCTTGCGCCGTCCCTGCCGCGCCTGGTCGTGCGGCGCACGCGGACCGCGGCGGACGGGAGCTTCCGGCTCGAAGACCTGCCGCCGGGCAAGGTCGTGCTCACCGCCAGGGCTTCCGGCTACGTGCCCCTGCGCGAGCCGGTCGAGCTTGCGGCTGGCCGCAATGACCTGGGGGCGCGGACGCTGGAGCCCGGGGGCACGCTCGGCGTGCGCGTGGTCGATGACCGCGATCAGGATGTCGCGGGGGCGGAGGTGCAGGCCGGGGCGGGGCTGCGGGCGGTGACCGATGCGGAGGGCCGGGCGACTCTGGCCGGGGTGCCGGCGGCGCCAGTGACTGTCGCGGCGAGCGCGCAGCACTACCTGGGCCAGCGGGCGCTCGTTAACCCGCCTTTCCCCGAGTGGACGCGCCTGGAACTGCCGCGGAGCTTCACCGTGGCGGGCCGCCTGGTCCAAGGCGAGGCGACGCCGGTTGCCGACGGCACGGTGCGAATCGTCCAGGGCAGCCGGTTCAGCGAGCAGGCCCTGGGCCAGGACGGGCGGTTCGCGGTGGACCTCCCCCCGGGAAAGTCTGCGGAGCTCGTGCTGCGCTCCCCGAGCACCAGACCGCTCCGCGTGCCGGTGGCGGAGGGGGCGGCAGGCGAGCTCCGTGACCTCGGCGACCTCGCAGTGGCGCCTGGTCGCACGGTCACCGGACGGGTGGTGCGCGCGGCCGGAGGCGAACCGGTGGCCGGAGCGCGGGTCTGGCTGCCGCGGCCGGGCCCCGACGGACCGGTGCTGGCGTGGGCGAGCCGCGACCTGCTCGAGGCCGCAAGCGGCGCCGACGGGCGGTTCCGCCTCGCCGGCTTGGGAGCGGGGCCGGCGCTCCTGCGCATCGAGGCCGACGGCATGGCCCGTGCCCACGTAGCGGTTGCGGACACGGGCGAGGGTGAGATGGGCGCAACCGACCTCGGCGACATCGCGGTCGGCCTTGGCAGCACCCTGCGCATCCTGGTGCCACCGCCGCGCCCGGACCGCGGCGCGAGTCTCGACAGCGGCGAGGAGAACGAGGCGGCCGTCGCGCGGCTCGACCTGCGCAACGGCTGGCTCGACCCTGACATGCTGACCGCGCCGGTTACCGGGGGCGAGGCAATCTTCCGCCACATCCCGCCTGGCACTGCCACGGCGACGGTGCTGCACGGGCGGCGGCTGGTGTGTGAGCAGCGGGTCGAGGTGCCCGCCGACGGCGCCGGGCTCGACGTCGACTGCCGGCGGCCGGCCCTGCGCCTGGCCGGCCGGGTGCTGGTCGGCGGCGTCGCGGCCGGGGCGGGCGTGCTGGTGTGGGAGCCGCCGCCGCTCGACGTGCCGGGCCGCATCGACACGACCGTCTCGCCCGGCGGTCTCAAGCAGCAGCAGGTGTGCGGCGTGGGACGGCCGCAAGTGGACGTGGCCGTGGCCGCCGACGGCACCTTCGTGAGCGACGACCTGGCGCCGGGCCACTGGCAGGTGCTGTGGAGCCCGCAGGGCGGTTCGCTCACCGGGTCGCTGGCGGTCGATCTGCCGGCGGTCGAAGCCTTCGAGACGACGCTCTCGTTTCCCGGCCTGGCGGTGGCCGGGGTGACCACGGGCGAGCACGACGAGCCGCTGGCCGAGGCGCGGGTGCTGGAGCTGGTGAGCGGGGCGCTCGCCATCTCGGGGGCGGACGGCGCGTTCGTCCTCTCCGGTGTCAAGCCGGGCAAGATCGCAGTGCGAGCCGAGCTCGGCGAGCTTTCGAGTCCGCTGGCCGAGCTGGTGCTCGCCCCGGACCGCCCGCCCGAGCCGGTCCGCCTGGTGCTCGCCAAGCAGCCGTCGCCGAAGATCGTCATCGAGGTCGTCACCGCCCAGGGTGCCCCCGTCGCCGGTGCGGTGGTCTTCCTCGAAGAGGACGGCAAGGGCCAGCGCCTGCTGACAACCGATGCGCAAGGCCGGGCCAAAGCAACCCTGGAGGCGCCGCTGCCTGGCCAGATGCGCGCTGCCGCCTACACGCCCACCGGCTGGGCCCTGGGCGGCTGGACGAGCCTCGACGTTGCGCGCGCGGGCATCACGCTCGCCGGCAGCGCGGTCGGCTCGCTCGTTCTGCTGAGCGAACGGCCCGGCGAGGTGCGCATCGTCTCCCAGGACGGCTGGGACCTCGGGTGGCTGCTCCGCCAGCTCGGCGCGCCGCCGCTGGTCGAGGCGAAGGCCCCGCTGCCGATCGGCGGTCTCCCTGCCGGCACCTATCGCATTGCCCGCGGGGCGGCGAGCGTGAATGTGATGGTTGAGGCGGGTGGGGCGGTGGAGGTGAGGGTGCCGTGAGAGGGGCGAGGAGTGAGAAGACTTCGCCGAAGACGGGGCGTCCCCCCCGGCGCCGCCGGGCAGGGACCCGGCGGCTTCAGGGAGCCGGGAAGGGGATCCGCGAGCGAGCCTAGACCTTGTCGGACTTGCTGGCCTCGACGATGCTGAAGCGCTCGGTGGCGACTTTCTGGCCGTTGACCACGATCTCGACGCGGTAGTCGGCCTTGTCCCAATTGCGCGTGTTCTTGGAGGTGAACTCCATGTAATCTCGCCCCGCCTCCACCTTCTTGTCCTCGCTGCCGATCTTCTGGTCGTTCGGCCCGTACCAGTCGACCCGTACGACGGTGCCCGGAGGCGCGCTGCCGACCTTGAACGAGACGATCACCGGCTGGCCGGGAGCGAACTTCTTGCCTTCCTTGCCGGAAGGGATGGTGCCGTCCACGGCAAGCTCGTGACCGACCGTCACGTCGGAGATCGCATTCTTGGGCTTGGTGGACGTGGTCTCGATCTTGTCGGCATCGACGATGCTGAACCGCTCCGTATCGACCTTCTTATTGGCGATCGAGATGTCGGCGCGGTAATCACCCTTGTCCCAGCTCTTGGTGTCGGCGACGGTGAAATCCGCATAGTTGCCCGGAGTTACGGGCTTTTCGTCGCTCGCGACCTTCTGATCGTTCGGGCCGATCCAGTCCACGTGCGCGGTCGCGTTCTCCGGCGCCGATTTGTCGACCTTGAACGCCAGGTAAACGGCCTCGCCTTGTGTGAAGTTCTTGCCTTTCTGATCGGCCGCGATCGCGCCGTCGGCGCCGAGCCGGTGGCCGGTAGCGGCGTCGCTCACCGCTGCCTTGCCTCCGCTCGCGGTGCCCGTCGCATTATCCATCTCTCGCTGCCTGCTGCAGCCGACGAGCAGCATCAGCGTGGCAACCAGCAAGCAGCAGAGAACGAGTGGTGACTTTCGCATGAGCAACCTCCTTGAGAGCATTGACCTGGATGCGTACTTTCGGGCCGGTGCGAGCCGCACCGGCTAAGCTCGGTAAGGGTATAGAGCAAGCCCCGTACCACCCCTCCGAGCTCCGCGCCCGACCTGCGCCTGCTTGCCGCCGCAATGCCGCCGCGCGGCTCGTGGCGTCCGTTCTGCTCTGGATGTCCCCGCGTGATCTTCTCGGCCCGATTCCCCAGCTTGATCCACTGCACCGACAACCACGTCAAGCCGCCCGGAGATGCCGCTCCAAACGGAGCACCGTTATCCGTGCGAATCACCTGCGGTAAGTAAGCCATACTGCTCGAACAGCTGCTCGAAGCTTGGCCGCAGCGGGCGGCGGCCACGGAACTCATGCCTCAGTCCCTTGAAGTCGCTGGTCCAGACGTCATTGGCAGCCTCAGGCACGGGACTTGCCGGCGGCCAGGATCGGTGCGGCCGCGGTCTCGCCTCCACCATCCCGCGCCGCTTCAAGATTCCGCCGATCGCGCTGGCCACTCGAACACCAACCGCTCGGCAGCAGCCAGAGGCCGTGGACGAACACTACTTGTTGCAGCCCCGTCGCGTTCGCACGCTCGACCTGCTGCGCTTCGTGTCACCATCGTCTCGACATTCAAATATCGACACTTCTCTATAGATAGATATGTTAATTTGACCGATCCGAACAGACGCTGTATTCTTACCTTAACGGCATCGTCCGCTAACGACCTCGAAGGCGTCTCGGAGTCTGCCCCGATGCGACCTACCGCGAGGCCACTCGAGCCTTCGGTGCCAAGGGCACCTTCGGAGCCACGAAGGGAGAAACTATGAACCACACTACAGTGGAGATCACTGTCACTACGCTCACTCAACTTACACAGCTTGTTGCAGCTCATGGAATTTACGCAATCTTCGTGTTTTTTCTCTTCTATCTCCAACGGCGTGCCTCCAGCGATGTGGCGGATGCAAAAACCGACCAGGTGCGAGAGTTCTTCGAGAAGAAATACTCTCTCGTGTTGTACAGCATCGTGGTCGGAGCCATCGTGGTCTCGGCGGTCTGGATCTGGACCAACTTCTTGTACCACGACAAAATAGCCATCGAGGGCAGCCTCGAAGGTCTACCGCGGGAGACGAGCCAGCCCGTGGCTCAAGGCGGCAGATCCATCAGCGCTCGAGTTGCTGCTGTCGGTAATGTGAAGTTCTATACTCATGAAAAGAGTTCCGACCTTGGAGCAGACACCACCGAGATGAATTGGGTCTTGGTCGCTCAGCGCGACGACTCGGAGTCGCTCGAACTGAAGCTCCAGCATAGCTGCTGGTTTTTCCCGTCGGAAAGACGCGTGGCCGTCGTGATCGGAAGCCCTGGGGAGGATCCGGTTCCTAAGCCACAATTGACTACCTCACCACTGAAGACAGTGCGCATTGACCTAAAGGCATTTCAAGCACTCGCAAAAAAAAGGATCGAGCTATTCTATAATCCGGACAAGGATGAACCTTGTAAGAACGTAGGAACGATTTCAATTGTGAGTGAAAAAGGGCTCATCCCGCTGCCTTGGCTTACCGAGACAGCAGCGCCCGGTCCTGTCGCTCAAACGGTTGGCCCATCGATCTTCGGTGTGACGCCAGCGTGGGCTGAAACGCTGGACAAGAGTGCCCCTCCGAAACTGACAAGCGACGTCATGGGCCACTTGCCTGAGCAACTCGCTAGTCATGACCTGGAGAAGCAGCTTGCGGCTCAGCGAGTCCTGGTAGACAGCGGTGCCGAGTCGTTTCGGTTTATCGAGGAGCAGCTCAAGCCGGAGGCAGTCAAGACTTTTATAGATCGTACTCTACTGGTCCAGAGTCTCGAGGCTGCGGTGGAGAAGATGGAGACGTCCAAAATCATGGTGCCGCACGGCCTCCAATTTGCACTCGCCAAGGCCCTGTACGAAATCGGAGATTACAAGAGGTCTTCCGAGCGATTTGACAAGATTCCCTTCTCGGAACTCACCCCGCAGCTCCTACTGCTGCGCGGGGCAGCTGACACCTACGTCGGGAAGTACGACCGAGCCGTTACCTCCTTTGAGGCCTACTCGAGAGGGGCCACGAAGCCCAAGGAGAGGAGCGTCGCCCTGGGCGACATCGGGAGCGTGCGGCTCCAGCAGGGTCAGAACAATCTCGCCCGGAAGGCGCTGACTGAGGCTCTCGCGCTCGACGCGACGAACAAGGCGGCGCGTATCAACCTGGGCCGTTTGGAGCTCCGCGAGGAGCACTACGATACGGCGGCCGCTATTTTTACCGATCTGTTGAGAACCAATCCGGAGAGAGTGGACCTCAAGGTCAATTTGTCCCGCGCTTATGAGAAAAGCCACAGGGAGGACGCTGCGATCAAGCTGTTAGAAGGTGCCTTGGCATCTTCTCCGGGTGACGTGACAGTTCTCAATAATCTAGCGTATCTGTATGCGTGGAAGGGGATTCATCTGGATCGCGCGCTGGCCTACGCCGACCAGGCTCTCAAGGGTTCGCCGGAAAATGTGGCTTTCCTTGACACAAAGGCATGGGTCTTGTTTCGGCTGGGCCAGCTCAGCGAAAGTCTGAAACTCCTGCTGCGGGCTGAGAGCAAAGACCCGCAAAATACGGAGATTCGGGGCCATCTTGCCGAGGTCCGTCGAGCGGTCGCCAGGGCTCAGGCAACGCAGCATAAACCGGCCGCCGGGTAGCGGGGTAAGCTAATTTCATACGGAATTCGCCACCGACGGGTTTCGGCCTGCACGCTCGCCAAGTCGCCCAAGGCGACCCTCTACACCGGAGGCTCCGGTGGCTTCGTCTCCTCCACCACCGCTCCGATTGCTACCGGCCGGAGCGACCAGCTGCCGGGTGGGGTTCGCACCCACTGGAAATCATCGCTCTTCCATGGCGCACTAAATCATTGATTCTACTGGTGGGCCTTCGGGGGGCCCCTCCCCTGGCGCAACCAGTTTTGTCTTAGCTGCCACCGCCTGCGGCGGCCCTCGAAGCATGAAACGGCACTTCGGGTAGAGTAGTACTGGCTGAGGTTGGCCCCGGGTCGGCACGACATTGGTGCGACAAGCCCGCGTCTTAGCTGGACCCGGGATCCTACGAGCGCCCCGAATTGTTGCCACGGACCGCGAGGTCCCGGAGCACGAGTCCTAGATTTCGAACCCGCCGCGGATCCCACGCCAGCCTCCGCCCCTACAGTGAGAGGGGGTGCCACCGGAGAAGTCATCTAGTTTCGTCCTAGTGTCCCGCTCGGGACACTAGAGCCGTCATCTCGGCAGGCACCCTGCTAGAATCGCGCGGCTTACGAGGGGCTTGCCATGTCTCCAGACACAGGCCGGGTCGCTGGTACCCGCGGCGGGCAGGATTGTGCGCGACGCGGGCGGGTCTCTTGGGTTGGCTCTTGGCGGTCCCGGCGTCGCCTCGCGCTCGCGGTAGCCCTCCTTGTGGCCGGCCCCGCCTCCGCGGCCGCCGCCCCGCGCTCCGCCGCGCCCGCCACGCCCGCGCCCGCCACCCCCGCGCCCGCAGTCAGCGAGAAGCCGCCGCAGGTCTTGCTGAGCCACGCCACCGTACCCGCTGCCCGGGAAGCCGGCGGCGCGCTTCTTTCCTCGGCGCGCCGCTGGGATGCGATCCTCTCGGTCGACCGCTTCGGGCGCTATTCGATCCGCGCGCAGAGCCGCCAGGGAAGCTCGCTCGCGGTCGTCGACCGCATGGCCGGGCCGCTCGCCGCCGCCGGCGAGCCGGGGACCGAAAATGGCCGTGTCGACCTCTTCCTCGACCGTGGCGACTACAAGCTGCTGGTGGAAAGCCATGCCAAGGGGAGCGGCGAGGCCAAGCTCGAGGCGCTGCCGTTTCGCGACCTCCACCCCGAGCCCGGGGCGCCGCGGCTGGTCGAGCGCAAGCTCGTGCAGGACGACCTCGGCGACCTCGAACAGCTCTCCTACTGGCTGCAGCTCGACGGGCGCGGCGAGGTGCGGCTCGAGGCCGCGGGGCGCAGCCTGGCCGACCTGCGCTTGTGGCGCGACGGCGGCTGGCTCGAAGAGACGCGGCCCCGCTGCGACGTCATCCAGCCGGCCCCGGGGCAGCCGCTGCTGCGCTGTGAGATCGCCGCGGTCCTCGCGCCCGGCCTCTACCGCCTGACCGCCTACGGCGGCCCCTCCCAGCCCTGGGCCGAGGACGCTCCGTCGCGCCCCTTCTACCTGCGCTGGGGAGCCCCTGACCTCCCGGAAGCCGGCCGGCGCCGCTACCAGATCAGCCCCTTCGGCGAGGACCGCTACCGGCTGCCGGCGAAGGTCAACTACGTCCGCCTCGAGCTGCCGGAGGCGCTGCCGGCGCAGCTCGCGGCCGGCTGGCTCGGGCCGGGCGAGCCCTTTTTCGCCGGCGGCCAACAAGCCGCCCAGATCACCAAGAAATCGCTGCCGCCCGTGGCGGAGGTGGAGATCTCCCCGGCCGCGGGGGAGGCCGCGCAAGCCGAGCCGGGAGAAAAGGGAGAACAGGACGCCGGGGAGGCGCCGTCCCCCGGGGCCGGGCCGCCGCAGGAGCAAGAAGAAGCCGCCTCGCCGCCGGAAGGCGGAGGGAGCGGGGAGGCGGCACCCTCGCCCGCCGGGCCTGCCGACGCGAGCTCGCGTTCCCGCTTGTGGGTGGCGGTGCGCGGCACAGCGGGGCAGCCCTACGTGCTGCAGCATTTCGACCTCGAGGAGGTCTACCGCTTCAGCAGAGGCGGCCGCTACTGGATCTCGACGGTGCACACCGGCCATCCCCAGGACTCGGTCGACGCGACAGCCGTGCTCACCTACGCGGGCAAGAAGACCGCGGGGAAAGAGCGCCTGGCCGCCTCCGCGGCCATCCCGCTCGACGCCGCACATCGCTGGGCCCGGCGCTTCAACCTGCTCGAGCCCTTGACGCTTTTCCTGGAGGTGCGCGAGCAAGGGAGCTACGAGGTCGTGGCGGGAGCGCCCGGCGGAGTCGCGGGGGGCGCCGTGGCGCGCTACCGCATCGCGCCGTTCGTGACCTTCCGTCCCGAGAGCTACGAGCCGCCGCCGTTCGCCGACAGCGGAGCCGCCTGGGATCTCGCACCGGGCTTCTACGTGCTCGAGGTCGAGCCGTTACGAAAAGGAGTGCTCGACCTCGAGGTGCGCCCCAAGCATGCGCCGCGCCAGCGCGAGGCCCAGGGAGAGATCCCCGATGAGGCGAAATCCGTCCAGGCGTCGGTCCGCTTCGGCGCGCTCGATCTCGACCCCGAGCTGCTTTATACGCTTTACTACAACCGCCAGCCCGGGGTGCGAGTCGGCGCGGTCGTGCGCCGCTGGCCGGTGAACCTCGACGAGGCGCTGCCGCTGACTTTGCGGCCGGGAGAGAGCTTCTCTCTGGACTTCGTGGTGAGCCGGACGGGGACGCTGCGCGCCCTGGCCGAAGACGGCTCGCCGCTCGAGGTCTCGCTGGACGGCGCTCCCTGGCAGCAGGCCGCCGCGGTGCCGGCCGGCAGCCATGCGGCGGCAGTGCGCCTGCCCGCCGGAGCGACCGGGACGACCCTCTGTTCGCTGTGGGCCGAGCCGGCGGCCGAGCAGGCGGCCACTCCGCTGCCGCCCCTTCCCGCAACCGCGCTGGCCGCCCTGCCGCAGTTCCCTGTCCTGCGGGTCGGAGCGCAGCGTTTCTTCGACCTCGAGCGCAAGGCGAGCGCCACCTTCCTGGTGCAGGCGGACCGGCCGGCCCTCTACCAGGTTCAGACCACCGGGCTCCTGGCCACCGCCGGCACTTTGCGCACCCGCACGGTGACCAGCCTGGCCCACGACGAGGGAAACGGAGTCGGACGCAATGTCCTCCTCGGCCAGTACCTGCGCGAAGGGGATTACCAGGTCACGGTCACCGCCAAGGACCGCAGCCGCGGCCATCTCGGCATTGGCATCGAGCGCACGCCGCTGATCGAGGGAGGCGAGCTCCGCCTCGGCGTCCCGGCGCGCATCTCGCTGCCTGCCGGCCAGGCCGTCGGCTACCGGTTCACCATTGCAGAGGACGGCGAGTACCGGTTGGTGGCGCGCGGGCTGGGCTTCGTCTTCCGCTGCCGCCTGGAGGACGCCGGCGGCTGGCCGCTCGAGCCGCCCAACGGCGCCGCCGAGATGACCCGCAAGTTCGCGCCGGGGACCTACCGGCTGGTGCTCCTGCCGCAACCGGTGCCGAGCCGCGCGCTGACCCTGCTCGGCAAGAAAAAAGAGCCGCTGCACCTGGCCGGCCATGGCCCGCACGAGCTGCCGCTCTCCGAGGCGATGGAGCATGTCTGGCGCGAGCCCGCGGCGGCGGACGCGGCGGAGCGTCCGCCCGACCTCTGGCGCTTCACCCTGCCCGCCCCGGCGCACGTCACGATCTCGCTCGACGAGGAGATGGAGGGGACGCTGGCGCGCCTCGAGCCGCGCCCGGAGCCCGGCATCGGGCAGATCCCGCCCGGGCGCTCTTTCACCGCCGAGCTGACGGGGGGCCGCTACGAGATCGCGGCCCGTTGTTCGAGACGCAACAGCCTGGTCCGTTACCACGTCCGCGCCGAAACCGCCGAGCTGCTGGCGGGACAGACGCGGGCCGGCAGGGCGCCGGCGGAGATCCCCGTCGCGCTGGGCCGCGACGGCCTGGTCGAGATCTCTTCCTACGCTCCGGCCGACGTGCGCGCCCGGCTCTTCGACGCGGCCGGCCGCCTGGTGGCCGACGAGGACGACCGCCCGGACGACTGGAACTTCCTCATCTTCCGGCGTCTTGCCGCCGGCGCCTACAAGCTCCGCGTCGAGCCGGTGGGCAGCCGCGGCGGGCCGTTCGAGGTTTCCATGCGGATGGCCGAGGAGGTGGAAGAGAAGCCGCTCGCCCTGCCCTTCCACGGCAGCGTCCGGCCGGGCGCCGCGGTGCGGCTCTATCCCCTCGAGGTTCCCGCCGGCGCCGACCTGCTGCTCGTGTCGGCACGATCGGGAGAGAGCCTCGGCCTGGCGGTCGAGGTGCTGGAGGGCGGGACCTGGCGCACGGCCGGCACCGCCATCGCGCGCGAGCCTCGCCTCGCCGTGCCGATAGCGATAGCGATCGGCCCGCCGGGGGACGCCGGCAGAGGCAACGCCGCCAAGCCGCGCCGGGGCGGGGACTGGCGCCTGCGTCTCTGGTCGCTCGACGGCCAGGGCTTGCCGGCGCGGCTGAGCGCCACCGCCCTGGCCAGCCCGCGTTCATCGGAAAGAGAGCTGCGCGGCGGGATCACGCTCACCGCCGTCGCGGGGAGCGATCCGCCGCTGGCGGCGGCGGCCGTCGACATCGAGCGCCCAGGCCTGGTACGGCTGGCCGCGCCGCGGCAAGGCTCCTGCGACCAGTGCGGGCTGAGGGTATCGGGCCAGATGGGCGCCCCGCTCGCCCCGTTTGCCGACCTCGAGACGGCGACCGGCGGGGTCGTCACCGTGACCGGCGATCGTCTCTGGTTGGTCCAGGAGCTGCGCCCGCGGAGCGCCGCCGCGCGTGTACGCGGTGAGCGGGTGACGCTTGCCTCGGGGCTCGACGCGCCTGTCCGTTTCCAGCTCCCCGCCGGCGCCGTCGCGGCGTGCGATCTTGCCGCCGCCGGCCCGCCGCCGGAAGGGCAACCCGCAGCGGCGGCGCGGCCGGTGCTGGTCCTGGCGAGCGCCACGGCGGGGCAGCCGGTGGCGCGGATCGGCGAGCGCGAGGGCCTGGCGCACGCGGCCGGCGCGGCCACCCGGATGGCCGTGGCCGACCGGCAGGCGCTTGCCGTGGCGCTCCATCCCCGGCAACCGGTCGCCCAGGTGTGGGCGAGCCAGGCAGTCCTGGCGACCCCCGCAGCCCCGGAGACCCCGGAGACCATCGCGCAGGACGAGATCCAGCTCACGCAGATTACCTTTCCGCCGCCGCCGGCGGAAGCGGCCGGTTGGGGCGTGCATGGCGGCACCCTCGCGGACGTGGCGGCGCGGCGCTTCGACCTGCCGGCCGGCGCCAAGGGTCTGCGCCTCAGCATCGGCGAGGCGACGGTCGCCGTGCTCTCGGCCGGCGACGCGGTGCTCACCACCCACTGGCAGGGGGGGCAGCCCTTCGAGGAGGTGCTCGACGGCGCGGCCACCCGGTTGACCCTGCTGCACACCCGCGGCGGGTCCGATCCGTTCACCTTCGAGCTGCTGCCCTGGAGCGCGGCGGAGAGTGGGCTCGCCCTCGATCCCCTGGTACCCGTGGAACGCGTCCTCGACCGCGCCGGCACCCTACGACTGCGGCTGCCCGAGCAAGCCCCCGGAGGCCCCATGTCCAGCGCCGCCGCCGCCAGGCCTTGGCGCGTGCACGTGCGCGGCGCTGGCGCCGAATCCATCCTGCTCGACGGCGCCGGCCAGGTCGCGCGCGGCGACGACCTCGCGGCCGGCCCCGGCGGCTCGCTGCTGATCCGCCACGGCACGGGAACCCTGCTTGCCTGGCTGAGCCCCGGAGACGCGGCCGGCCGCGACCCGACCAACTCGAACGATCCGAACGACCCGAATGGGGCTCTCTGGCCGCGGGACCCCCCGCCACCCGCGCCGCCCGTAAGGCCGCCGGCCACGGTGCCGCTCGCCGGCCGGTTCGCGCACCTGTCGGTCCGCGGCGCCGCGGGCAGCGTGCTGCACCTGCGCATGTCCTCGCCCGCGGTGACGCTGGTGCGGGCCGCCGCCGCCCCCTGGAGCGTCGAGGTACATCCACGGGGCGTCAGCCTCGACGTCTTCCTGCCGGCGGGCGAGGCCGAGCTGGGCCTGCGGGCGCTGGCCGGCGTGCCCCTGTCCGGGCTGGCCGAGCTGACCACCACGCCAGTGGTGCCGATCGGCGAGGGGCTCGGACCCGAGGTTCTCCTGCCCGCCGGCGGCACGCGCTATTTCTCTTTCCACGCCGCGCGGCCGGGGCCGATCGGAATCGGCGTCAAGGCCGGCTCCGACGTTGTCGAGGCGTCCCTTCTCGACGGCGCGGGCCGGCCCCTCCGCGGCGCGGAGCATGGGCTCGTGCAGATGCCCGAGCTGCCCGCGGCCGGCGATTACCTGCTCGTGCTGCACTCGCCCGCGGCGGCGCCGCCGGTGCGGGCGCGGCCGGCGCTTGCCGGCCTCACCTTGCCCGACACCGGCCCGCCCGCCGACGTCGTGCGGCGATACCTCGAAGAAGCCGGGGTGGCCGTGCCGGCCGATCCCTCGGGGAGCCTGCCATGATCGCGCCGAGCCGCATCGTCGCCCGGATCGCCAGCCGTCCTTCCTCCGCCGTTCTCGCCGGGTCGTGCCTGCTCCTCCTGCTCGCCGCGCAGGCGCCGTCGCACGGCCAGGCAGCAACAGCCCGGCCGGCCAGGGGTGGTCAGAACGCCGGGTCCCTGCCCGGCTCGGGTCAGAACGCCGGGTCCCTAGCTGGCTCGGGTCAGGACGCCAGGGCCCTTCCCGGCTCGGGTCAGAAAGGCACGGTCATCGTGCCGGACCGCTACCTCCGCCGCTGGGACCCGGTGACGATCTTCTTCGACCACCCCGCCGGTCCGCCGCGGGGCGGCCCGGAAGACGCGCCGGCGCGCTGGGTGAAGATGTCGCCGCAGCACCCCGGCGCGTTTCGCTGGCTCGACGCGCGGACCCTGCAGTTCCGGCCGGCCGAGCCCTGGCCGCCGCTGGCCCGCTTCGCGTGGACCGCGGGAAACGCGGCCGCGACCCTCGACACCTTGATGTCACCGCCGCTGCGCAGCTTGCCGGCGGCGGATGCCGAAGGGCTCGACCCGGTGCAAGCGATCACCCTGGTGTTCGCCGAGCCGCTCGACCCGCAGGCGTTGCGGCGCATGCTGACCATCGAGCTGCGCCCACTGCCCGGGCTAGCCGGCGGCGCCGCCGAGCCGCCCCGCTTCCTGACCGCCCAGGACTTCGCCATCAAGGCGCAGGACCGCGGCTCTCGCTCCGAGCCCGCCTCTTATGTGCTGTCCCTGGCGCGGCCGATCCCGTCCGGCACCAGGGCGCTGCTGCACTTCCGCCTGTCGCGCTCCGAGACGTCGCCCGAGGCCTCGCTCGACCTCGCCTTCTCCACCGCCGAGCTGTTCCGCGTCGTCGCGATCGGCTGCCCGGGGAGCAAGGCGCCGGTCTCCTCGGCCGGCTCGCGCTATGGCAAGGAGCAGGCGCTGCGCTGCGAGGGCGGCGAGCGCCAGGTCGCCGTCGAGTTCTCGGCGCCGCTGCGCGAGGTCTCGCCGGTCGCCGCCCGCAACCTGGTGCGTTTCGATCCCGCGATTGCCGGGCTGACCTTCGCCGCCTCGGGCCGGCAGCTCACCGTCTCCGGCAACTTCGCCCACGAGACCCTTTATCGCGTGGCCCTGGCGGCGGCGGCGATGGCGGCGGTAAGCGACCGACAGGGCCGTCCTCTCGAGCAGCGCGGCCCGAGCGAGGTCTATCTCTACTTCCCGCGGCGCGAGAGCTTTCTGCGCTGGATGGCCAGCCAGGGGATCGCCGAGAGATTCGGGCCGCAGATGGTGCCGGTCGAAGGGCGCGGCGACGAGCGGCTCGACCTGCGCATCTACCCCGTCGACCCTCTCGACCGCTCGTTCTGGCCCTTTCCCGACCGGGCCGTCGTGGTGGACGAGGCGCGGCGTCCACCCGGGCCGGGCGAGGAGCCGGCGCCCTGGACCAACCCGGCCGAGCCCATCTCCGGCGCGCAGATCGCGCGGCAGCTGCGCGCCCTCGGCTCGCCCGCGGTATCGACCCTGGTCTCGCTGCCCCTGCGCCGCGGCGGCGGCTCGGCCCGCTTCGGCCTCGACCTCGCTCCCCACCTGGCGCACATTGCCGGCCCGCGGGCGCCGGGCACTTACCTGGTCGGCATCCGCCGCCTCGACCGCGCGAGCGAGCGCTACTTCCTGCGCCTCCAGGTCACCGACCTCGCCTTGACCGCCGTCGAGGAGCCGCGCGCGGTCTCCTTCGCCGTCAACTCGCTGGCCACCGGCAAGCCCATCGCCGGGGCGCGAGTGCGGGTGGAGGGCGCGGTCAAGGAGGCCGGCGATCCGGCGCGGTGGAGCACGCTGTTCGACGGCGCGACCGATGCCGCCGGCAGGGTTTCCTGGCAAGCGCCCGGACGGCGCGACGGCGGGCCCGAGATCCAGGTGCGGCGCATCGTGGTCGACCGGGAGCGCGACACCCTGGTCCTCGATCCCGGCCGGCCTCCCGACCGCTACTCCGACGGGCAGTGGCGGAGCGACCGGGAGACCTGGCTGCAATGGACGGTCGAGCCCCTCGCCCAGCGCGGCCCGCAGCCGCAGACGCTCTGCCACATCTTCACCGACCGGCCGGTCTACCGCCCCGAGGAGCTGGTGCACATCAAGGGCTACCTGCGTCACCGCGAGCGCGGCCAGCTCGCTCCGCTGCCGATCGCCGGCAGGGTGGTGGTCAGCGGCCCCGGCGACCTGGTCTGGCGCTATCCGGTCCAGCTCACCGCCGCAGGCTCGTTCTATCACCCCTTCAAAGCCGAGAAACTCCCCACCGGCACCTACTCGGCGCGCTTCGAGAGCGAGTCCGCGGTCGAGTACGGCAAGGTCTCTTTCCGCATGGAGGCCTACCGGTTGCCCAGGTTCGAGGTGTTGCTCCATGCCGCCGACCGCGTGCCGCTCGACAGGGAGTTCAAGGTCGGCCTCACCGCCAGCTACTACGCGGGCGGACGGGTGAGCGGCCGGCCCCTCGCCTGGCGGGTCACCCAGTTCCCCTATACCTGGACTCCCCGGCGCCGCGCCGGCTTCCTTTACTCCTCGGATGGCCGCTTCTCGCGCACCAGCAAGTTCGAGTCGAGCCCGCGGCTGGAGAGGCAGGACACGACGGACGCCGAGGGCGGCGCGGGCCTGGTGCTCAACCCCGCCATCGAGCCCACCGCGCAGCCGCGCTCCTATATCGTCGAGGCGACGGTCACCGGCGCCGACGACCAGACGGTGACCGCGACCCGCGAGATCGTCGCGCTGCCCCCCTTCGTCCTCGGGCTCAAGGTGCCGCGCTTCATCGAGCGCGCCGCCCGCATCCGGCCGGAGATCATCGTGGTGGGGCCCGACGATGAGCTGCTCGCCGGACGCGAGGTCAAGGTGCGGCTGCTGCTGCGGCAGTGGCACTCGCACCTGCAGGCGAGCGATTTCTCCGACGGCGTGGCGCGCTACCGCACCGACGTGGTGGACGAGAAAGTCAGCGAGGTCAAGGCGACGTCCGGCGCGGCGCCCGTCTCTGTCGATCTGCCCATCGCCCGCTCCGGGGTCTACGTGGTCGAGCTCGAGGCCAGCGACCGCCTCGGCCGCACCCAGGTGGTCGCGGTCGATCTCTACGCCGGCGGCGAGCAGGCGGTGACCTGGGCCAAGCCGCCGGCCGGCATGTTCTCGGCGGCGGCCGACAAGTCCGAGTATCGGCCCGGAGAGAGCGCCGCGCTGGTGCTGGAAAGCCCGTTCCAGCACGCGCAGGCCCTGGCGGTCGTCGAGGCGCCCGAGGGCAACCGCTACGAATGGCTGAGCGTCGAAGGCGGGGCCGCCACCTTCAGGGTGGCGATCCTCGGCACCTACGCGCCGCGCTTGCCGGTGCATTTCGTGCTGATGCGCGGGCGCCTGCCCGGCAGCGCGCCGCAGGCGGGCAGCGCCACCGACCTCGGCAAGCCCGCGACGCTGGCCACCACCGCCTGGCTGAAGGTCGAGCCGGTGGCCAACCGCGTCGAGGTCAAGCTGTCCTACCCCGAGAAGGCGCGGCCGGGGGAAAAGATCGAGATCCGGATCGAGCTCAGCGAGCCGCCGCAAGCCATGACCCACTACCCGCCGTCGGGACCGGCCGGGTCGCGAGGGCAGCCGCCGTCGGGACCGGCCGGACCGCGAGCGACGCCCCAGGCGGCCCCTGCCGTCCCCGCGGACCCCGCGGGACATCGGAGGCCGCTGGCCGGCGAAGTCACCCTTTGGCTAGTGGATCAGGCCGTGCTGGCGCTCGGCCGAGAGCAGCGCCTCGACCCGCTGCCCGACTTCATCACCCCGGTCGTCTCGCATCTGGCGGTGCGGGAGAGCCGCAACCTCGTCTTCGGCTTCCTGCCGTTTGCGCTCGACCCGGGCGGCGAGACGGCAGGGGGCAGGGCCGGCGACCTGCTCGACCGCGCCACGGTGCGGCGCCACTTCAAGCCTGTGCCCTACTTCAACCCGGCCATCGAGGTCGGCCCAAGCGGCGTGGCCAAGGTCACCGTGGCACTGCCCGACGACCTGACCAACTTCAAGCTGCGCGCCAAGGTCGCCAGCGGTCCTGACCGGTTCGGCTACGGCAGCGGCCAGATCGCGGTACGCCTGCCGGTCATCGTGCAGCCGGCGCTGCCGCGCTTCGTGCGCGCGGGCGACCGCTTCAAGGCAGTGGCCATAGGCCGCATCGTCGAAGGCGAGGGGGGCGCCGGCGCGGCCGAGGTGCGGGCCAGCGGAGCCACTCTGGGAGGCCCCGCACGGCAAGAGCTGCGCTGGGCGGCCGAGAAGCCGCAGCGCATCGAGGTCCCGGTGACCGTGCCGACGCCGCCCTGGAAGCCGGACGGCCAGCCCGCGTATGGCGAGGCCGTCTTCCGTTTCGCCGTCGAGCGCACCGCCGACCGCGCCAGCGACGCGGCCGAGGCCCGGCTGCCCATCCGCGACGATCGCCGCCGGGTGACCGTGCGCCAGATGCGCGAGCTGGCGGCGGCCGGAGGCTCGCTGGCCGTTCCGGCCCTGCCCGAGCCGGCCCGCCCCGGCTCGGTGCGGCGCTCCATCGTGGTCTCGGACCAGCCGGCCCTGGTGCGCATGGCGGCCGGGCTCGACTTCCTGCTCGGCTACCCCTACGGCTGCACCGAGCAGCGCCTGTCGCTGGGCCGCGCCGAGCTCGCCGCCGGCAAGTTCCGCGCGCTGCTGCACCAGGAGGGGGACGACTCCCGCCTGCGCCGCGAGGTCGAAGACGTGCTCGGCTGGCTGCCGCTGGTGGTCGACCAGGACGGCCTGGCCGCCTACTGGCCCGGCAGCCCCGGCTATGTCTCGCTGACCGCGTGGTCGCTCGAGTTCCTGGTCGAGGCCAAAGCGGCCGGCTTCCACGTCGACGACAAGCTGTGGAATACCCTGGTCCGCTCGCTCGAGCAGTCGCTACGCTCCGACTACGGCCATTTCATCGACGGCGAAGCCTTCGCCGAGCGCTGCTGGGCCCTCGCCGCCTTGACCGCCGCCGGCAAGCCCCAGCCCGCTTACGCGGCCGAGCTGGCGCGCCAGGCGCAGTTCCTCGACGTCGAAGGGGTCGCCGAGGTCCTGCAAGCGGCCAGCCGCTCCGGCAACGCCGCGTCGCCGGCCGGCGATGCCCTGGTCCGCCGGCTCTGGGACGGAGTGGTCTTCCGGCTCTACGGCGGACGGCAGGTCTACGGCGGCCTGCAGAAGCAGGCTTCGGCGCGCAACGGCCTGATCCTGCCCAGCGAGACGCGCACCGTGGCGGAGATGACGCGCGCCCTTGCCCGCCGCGACGGCGCGGACCCGCGCCTGGGGCTTCTGGTCGAGGCGCTCACCACTCTCGGCCGCGACGACGGGTGGGGGTCCACCAACGCCAACGCGGCCGCGCTCCTCGCCCTCTCCGAGTTGCTCAAGCCGCCCTTCGCGGGCAGCTCTCCGCACACCCTCGCGGTCCGCCTGGGCGCCGCTCGGCAGGCGCTCGCGATCGGGCCCGCGTCGCCGGTCGGCTCGCTGGTCAGCGGCGCTGCCGATGCCGGAGAGGCCGGCGAGATCACGCTTCTGCCCGGCGGCGCGACACCCGTGCTGGTGCGCGTCGAGACCAGCTACCTGCCCGCCGGCGACGGCGCGCAGGTGGCGCCGGCCGCCGCGGGTTTCGTGGTGTCCCGCGAGCTGCTCAAGGTCCGGGCCCCCGAGGAGCTGCCGGCCGAGCACATCCCTCTCGAGCAGCCCGGCAGGACGGTGCCGCTCGCGGTCGGGGACGTGATCGAGGAGCACGTGCGGGTGGTCAATCCCCAAGAACGCCACTACGTGGCCGTGGCCGTGCCGCTCGCCGCCGGCATGGAGCCGCTCAATCCCAACCTGGCGACGGCGCCGCCGGAAGCCAGGACGCGCGGCACCCTGACCCGCAAGCCGACCTACGCCGCCTTTCTCGACGACCAGGTGGCGTTCTACTACGACACCCTGCCCAAGGGGACCTTCGACTTCTACTTCCGCACCCGCGCCACGATCGAGGGGACCTTCCTGCAACCCGCCGCCCGCGCCGAGATGATGTACGACGGCACCGTCCATGGGAGCTCGGCCGGAGCCCGTATCGCCATCGCGCCGAAGCCCGAGCGGCAGTGATGCGCGGCAACAGCAAGGGGCAGCGTCCGGGCAGGCGCGCCTGGCTCCTGTGGGCGGTCGCGGGGGCGGGCGCGGTGTTGCACTTGCTGCTCTTCGCCCTGGCCGGCCTGGCGCTCTGGCGGGCGCGGCTGGAGGCGCCGCCGCCGACCCGTCTGCTGCTCGACCGCGACGGCCGCTTCCTGGCTGAGATCGGTGAGATCGGTGAGATCGGCGAGATCGGTGAGATCGGTGAGATCGGCGAGGCCGCGGACCCCGGGCTCGGCTACTGGCCGATCGGGCGGCTGCCGCCGCGGGTAGTGGCGGCGACTCTCGCCCTCGAAGACCATCGCTTCGCCTTCCACCTCGGCATCGATCCGCTGGCCGCCGGACGGGCGGTGCTGCAGAACGTGCGCTCACGCGGCCGGGTCTCGGGCGCCTCGACCCTGGCCATGCAGGTGGCGCGGCTGCAGCATCCGGGGGCGCGCGGTTATCCGCGCAAGATCGTCGAGGCGGCGACCGCCGTCCTGCTGACCGCGCTGCATGGCCGCGAAGAGATCCTGCGCCACTACCTGCGCATCGTCCCCTACGGCAACCGCATCCACGGCATCGCCTATGCCGCCCGCGGCTACTTCGACAAGCCCGTCGCGGACCTCTCATGGGCCGAGATCGCCTTCCTCGCCGCGCTCCCCCAGGCGCCGGCGCGGATGAACCCGTTCCTGCCCGAAGGGCGGCTGCGCGCCGTGCGCCGGGGAGAGCGGGTGCTGGACTGGCTTGCCGCCCGCGGCGTCCTCGACGCCGCCGAGCACGACCTGGCGCGCCGGCAGCTCACCGCCCTGCGCATCCCTCTCCGCCGGCACCGTCCGCCGGAGGCGATGCACTTTATCCTGCATGTCAAGAACCTGCTCGCGTCTGACGACCGCTTAGCCGCGACATCGCTGCGATCAGGGGACGCCCCCACCCTCTCGAGCTGGGGTTCTGGGCCGGGGGCGCAGTTGATCGTGCGTACCTCGCTCGACCTCGAGCTGCAGAGGCAGGTGACCGCGATGACCTGGCGCGCGGTCCGCGAATGGGCCGGCCAGGGAGCCGGCAACGCCTCGCTTCTCGTGGTCGAGCTGCGGCGGAGCGAGGTCCTCGCCTGGGTGGGCTCAACCGATTATTTCGCCGACGACGACAAGGGCGCGATCGATTACGCCCGAGTGCGCCGATCCGCCGGCAGCACTTTGAAGCCTTTTCTCTATGCCCTGGCGCTGGAGCGCGGCCAGCTTTCGCCCGCCACGATCCTCGACGACGTCGAGCGCGGCCCGGGAGGCATCGCCAACGCCGACGACCGCTTCCTCGGTCCGCTCCTGCCCCGCGTCGCTCTCGCCAACTCGCGCAACGTGCCGGCCGCCCGCCTGCTCGCGGCTGTGGGCCTCGACCAGGGCTTCGGGCTGTTCCGCGAGCTGGGCCTGACCGACGGCGCCCTCCCCGCCCGGCACTACGGCCTGGGACTGGCGATCGGCGGCCTGCCGGTGACGCTCGAGGAGCTGGCGCGGGCCTACCTGGCGCTGGCGGGAGACGGCCGGCTGGCCGAGCTGCGCTGGCTGCGCCGGCAATCGCCGCCGCCCCTGTCGCCGCCACCGCGGCGGATCTTCTCCGAGGAGACGGCGCGGCTCGTGACGCTCTTCCTCTCCGATCCGATGGCGCGCCTGCCCAGCTTCCCGCGCATGGGGCCGAGCGAATACCGCTTCCCGGTGGCGGTCAAGACCGGCACCTCGACCAACTACCACGACGCCTGGGCGGTCGCCTACTCGACGCGCTACCTGGTGGCCTGCTGGGTGGGGCATCCCGGCTTCCGCGCCATGGACCGGCTCTCCGGCTACCACTCCGCGGCCGTCCTGGTGCAGCGGGTGCTCGAGCTCCTGCATCGCGAGCAGAACGACGGCCTCGAAGACCTTTCCTTCCCTCCGCCCCGAGGCTTCCGCCCGGTGCGCGTCTGCGCGCTGACCGGCCGCCTGGCCACCGCCGCCTGCGATCGGGTGCTCCTCGAATGGTTCCGCCCGGGTGAGGAGCCGGCCGACCGGTGCGCGGCCCACCAGCAGCGGGCCGTCGATCGCCGCGACGGCTTGCTGGCAACCGCCGCGACGCCGCGCCAGGCGGTCGAGATCCGCACCTTCGTCGACCTGCCGCCGCGCTACGCCGCGTGGCAGGCTGGCGCCGGCTTGCCGCGGCCGCCCGAGCAGGCGAGCCAGCTCACCGTCCCGGAGGGGCCGGAGGGGGCGGAGGGGGCAAAGGGAGGCTGGGCGAGCGGTACGAGGGCCGGTCGCGCGGCGCGGCAGGCCGCGCCGGAGCCCGCGAGCGATTGGAAGCGCTCGTCTGCAGCCGGACCGCGGCGCGGACCCGCGGGCAGCGGAGGGGAGCCTCGGTCCGAGACCGCAGTCGGCGCTTCGGGGTTCCCCCGCCTCGCCGGCTCGCCTGTCCGCCTGCGCATCACCTCACCCGAGAACGGCGCCCGCCTGCTGCGCGATCCCGAGACCCCGCAGGACATGGCGACGCTGGCGCTCGGCGCGGTAGTGGACCCGCCCGCGGACGAAGTCGTCTGGTACGTCGACGGCCGGCCCCTGGTCACCGCCCGCTACCCCTACACCGCACGCTGGCGCCTCGCCGCCGGCGAGCACGTCTTCCGTCTCCGGCTGCCCTTCACCGACACGACCTCCCGCCCAGTCTCCATCACGGTGCAGTGAAGGTCCGCGGCAGACCCCGACGCCAGCCAGTCTAGGTCTTTGCTGTCACCGGCTGTGCCGACCCCAAGTCGCCGCCGCCTCGGCCGGGGACCGTAGGCATGACCCTGTGCGGCTGCCATGGCTGCGAGTATCCTCCCCTCTACGATGCCAAGCCCTCGACCGTGGGTCGACGTTGCCCTCGACAGCCTGCCGGACCTGGTCGCCCGCAAGATGGTGGCGCTCGTCGAGCGGGGCGCTCCCCGGGACTTCCGGGATATCTATACTCTCTGCCGGGAAGGGCGGGTCACCGCCAGGGATTGCTGGCGGCTCTGGAGAGAACGGCAGGAACGCGCCGGCAGCGATGCCGACCCTCACCGCGCCCGGCTGGCGGTCGAGACCCATCTGTCGCGGATCGCTCAGCATCGCCCTCTTGCCGCAATCGCCGAACCGGACCAGCGAGCCGCCGCCGCCAATCTCCGCGGCTGGTTCGCTCGGGAGTTCCTCGATGCTCTCATGGATTGACGGCTCTCTCTACCCGGACACAGAAGTCCCCGCAACTCTCGACTCGCCGGCGGAGCGGGTGGACTTCCTCGTCCGCCTCTGCGGCGCCTGGGATTTCGGCATACTCCCAAGCCGCGAGACCATTGCCGAGATCCGCCAGCCGGACTGGAGCGAGGCGGTCGACGCGGCGCGCATCCTTACCTCGCCCAGCTATCACCTGGTCCGAAGCTGGCACGGTCTGCCGCCTCTTGCCTATCTTGGCCAACGGCTCGCCTACATCCGCGATGATCCCAGCTTGAATTTCGTCTGATCGTAAGACTTGGAGCGCCGTCGGAACAGCTTCCGCATGCACTAACGTGCAGTGTTGCTGGGCGACAAGGACCAGCGACAACGATCTACACGCTGGAGGAGTACGCGGCGATCCCCTTCCTTCCCTCCGGAGGGAAGGGGACGCCCCCTCCCTCTCGCGTAGGAGTTCGTTCTAGTTGGCACCGCCGGTGGGCGGCCCCGAAGTATGAAACAGCGCTCGCTAACTGGCGATGGCGGCCTCCAATCTATCGGATCGCCCCCCGCAACCCCTCGCGGATCCCCTTCCCGGTTTTCCGAAGCCGCCGGGTCCCTGCCCGGCGGCGCCAGGGGGGAAGGGGACGCCCCCTCCCCCTCGCGCACCGACGAGTTTCGTCTTAGAAACCGAGAATCACGCCCGCAGGTGGTCGGCCTGCCAGTTCTTGATCAGCCGTTTGATCGCTTCGCGGCTGGCGATCTTCTCGTCGAGGACTTTGCGGGTGAGCTCCGGCATCTCCTCGTCGCTGGCGAAGCGCAGGGCGATGAGCTGGCCGGGCGCGAGCTCGCCGATGCGCGGCCGCAGGTCCGCCGGGAGCACTTCGGCCAGGCGGTGGCGCATCTCCAGGCGGATGACGCGGTCCTGGACGGCCAGGGGGAACGCGCGCAGGTGGAAGAACATCAGCAGCAAGGCGATGGCCACGAACAGGCTGATGATGCCGTCGAGCGGAGCGAAGCGGCCGCCGGTGTGGAAGCCGTGATAGATCCTGACGAGCGCCCAGAGCAGATTGAGCACCAGGATGCCGGCGGTCAGGTAGTGATACGTCGGCACGAACCTGCGATGGCTCTGATAGTTCTGCGCCACGGGGTCTGGCATGCGTGATTTCTCCTTGGTTGGCGCCGCCGGTGGGCGGCCCCGAAGTATGAAACAGCGCTCGCTAACTGGCGATGGCGGACTCCAATCTATCGGATCGCCCCCGCAACCCCGCTCGGCCCCCTCCCCTGACGCAGCAATGGTTCTCGCCCTCCAGCTGGTGTCATGGTACTCCAGGAACGGGATGGCCGGGTGGCGGCCGGCGCAGCCGCTTGGTTAGACTTGCGTTCGTGATGAGCGATCGCGCAGGGACGCCGGATGATTTGGCCGAGAGCGGGGCCGCGGCCGCCTGGGACCGCCTCGCCGCCGCATACCTGGAGAGCTGGTTCGAGGCCAATCCCACTCTCGCCGTCGCGGCCGGCCGTCACGAATTCGACGGCCGGTTGCCCGACTGGAGCCGCGATGGGCTCGAGCGCGAGGCGGCCCGGTTGCGCGCCGAGCGCCGCCGGACGCTGGCTTTCGACCCCGCGGGGCTGGACCGGCGCCGGCGTCTGGAGAGGGAGCTGCTCCTCTCCCAGATCGACGCCGACCTCTTCTGGCGCGAGGAGGCCGGATGGCCGTGGCGCAACCCGCATTTCTACGCCGCCGCCCTGGACCCCAGCATCTATCTGACGCGCGACTACGCCCCGCCCGCCGAGCGCCTGCGCGCCTACCTCCGCTGGGCAGGCGCCGTGCCGGCCGCCGCGGCCGCCATGCGAGCCAACCTCGCCGCACCTCTGCCGCGCACCTATGCGGCGCTCGGCGCCCAGACCTTCGAAGGCCTGGCCAGCTACTGCGCCCGCGACGTGCCGGCTTACTTCTCTGCCCAAGCCGGGCAGGGACCCGGCGTTTCCAATCAGACCGCCGGGCAGGGACCCGGCGCATCCGGTACCGGCGCGCAGCAGGACCTCGCCGCCGCCACACGCCAGACCGTGGCCGTCTTCACCGAGCTGGCGGCCTGGTTCCGAGAGCGGCTGGCCGATCGGCCGGGGCAAGCCGAGGGGGACTTTCGCCTCGGCGCCGACCTCTTCGCGCGCATGCTGCGCGACACCGAGCGCGTTGAGGTGCCTCTCGCCGCCATCGCGGCGGCCGGCCGCCGCGACCTGGAGCGCAACCTCGCCGCCCTCGACGAGGCCTGCGCCGCCTGCGCGCCCGGGATCTCGACCGCGGAGTGCGTGGCCCGAGTTCAGGCGCGCAAGCCCGCCGACGGCCCGGTCGTCGCGGCGCGCCGGCAGCTCGCCGGCCTCGCGCGCTTCGTCGCCGAGCGGGGGCTCGTCACCATTCCGGGGCAAGAGGAGGCGCGGGTCGAGGAGGCGCCGCCGCACCAACGCTGGAATTCGGCTTACATCGACATCCCCGGGCCCTACGAGGGCCATCTGCCGTCCATCTACTACATCGCCCCGCCCGATCCCGCGTGGTCGGCCGAGGAGCGCGCGGCCTATCTGCCAGGGGAGGCCGAGCTGCTATTCGTCAGCGCGCACGAGGTGTGGCCCGGCCATTTCCTGCAGTTCCTGCACTCCAACCGCGCCGCCTCGCGGCTGGCGCAGGTCTTCGTCGGCTACGCTTTCGCCGAGGGCTGGGCGCACTACTCCGAAGAGATGATCTGGGAGGCGGGTTTCGGCGGCGGCGACCCCGAGACGCGCGTCGGCCAGCTCCAGAACGCCCTGCAGCGCAACGTCCGGCTGCTCGTGGCGATCGGGTTGCACACCGGCGACATGACGGTCGAGCAGGCGGAGGCGATGTTTCGCGAGCAGGCCTTCCATGATCCCGCGAGCGCCCGCCAGCAGGCCGCCCGCGGCACCTTCGACCCCGCTTACCTCAACTACACCCTGGGCAAGCTCATGGTCCGCAAGCTGCGCGACGACTGGACCGCGCAACGCCGCGGCGCCACCTGGCGCGAGTTCCACGACGAGCTGCTCTCTCACGGCGGACCACCCCTGCCGCTGCTGCGCCAGGCGATTCTCGGAGACGCCGCCGGTCCACCGCTCTGAACTAAGACGAGACTCCTGCACCGAGAGGGAGGGGGCGTCCCCTTCCCCCCCGGAGGGGAGGGAAGGGGATCGAGGGGTTGCGGGGGGAGATCCGATAGATTGGAGGCCACCATCGCCAGTTAGCGAGCGCTGTTTCATACCTCGGGGTCGGCACAGCCGGTGGAGACTAGAACGAATTCCCGGTAGAGGAAACCCCAAGCTCGGCGCCCCCTTGCCCCCGGCCATCTCGCATAGTTCGTAGGGGAGAGCCCAATGAAAGCCTTGGAGCTGGTTCACGCGACGACGCGCGAGGAGTGGCGGGCCTGGCTCGCCCGTCACCATGCGAGCGCCAGAGAGATCTGGTTGGTCTTCCACAAGAAGCACACCGGCAAGCCGCGCGTCTCTTACGAAGACGCGGTCGAGGAAGCCCTATGCTTCGGCTGGATCGACAGCCTCGTGCGGCGGCTCGACGACGAGCGCTACGCGCAGAAGTTCACCCCCAGGAGGGCCGGCAGCACCTGGTCCGACTCCAACAAGCGGCGGTACGCCAAGCTGGTGCGCGAAGGGAGGATGACCGCGGCCGGCCTGGCCCTGTCGCCTCCCGCAGGCGGCGAAGACGCCGGCGGGCCGCCCGCGCCCGGCCCCAAGCCCAAGGCCGGCGACGCCGTGCCCGGATATATCGAGGCCGCCCTGCGCGCCCACGGCGCGGCATGGACCAACTTCGCCAACCTCACCCCCTCCCACCGCCGCCACTACATCCTCTGGATCGATTCCGCCAAGCGACAAGAAACGCGCCTCAAGCGCCTCGCCGAGGCCGTCTCCCTTCTCGCCGAGAACCAGAAGCTGGGCTTGAAGTAGTCCGCTGACCTCTCGGAGTCACTTGCCCGCCTCCGCGCGCTTGAGGATGGCGGCCCCGCGGTCGACTTCGGCGGCGAAGCCCTCGATGATCTTGGCGGTGACCGCGACCTGCTCGTCGGCTTCCTTCCAGTTGCGCTGCTCGAGCGCCTCGCGGACGCCGGGCAGCGTCTTGACGCCGTAGCCGGTGTAGTAGCCGGGGGCGTAGATCTGGTGCACGTACCAGGGACGCCGCGGCAGGCCCGCGCCGGCGAGGGCGCGCTCGCTCTTCAGCATCACCTCGTCGAGCGCGCGCCGCGTGGAGGGAGCGAGGGCAGTCCCGCCGTGCACGGCATCCAGGGCTTTCTGGAAGTCGCGCGCGCTGCGCTCCAGCCGGTCGCGGGCGTTTTCCAGCGGTGCGAAGTTGACGTGCGGCACCGGCTCTTGCGGCCTGGGCGTCACCCACGTCTCCAGCGGGTCGGCCACCGCTTCGAAGACCTTGTCCTCGATCCGGCGGTTGCGCTCGGCAGTCTCCTCGCGCAGACGGTCGGCGAGCTCGGATACCTCCTTGACGTAGCGCCCGACGGTGTCGGAGAAGCGCGTGAAATCGAACGGCAGCACTTCGGCCGAGGCCAGCCGCAGCACCGCGTGTCCCGCGGTCTGGGCGAGGGCGATGCCGTAGGCGAAGGTGGGATCGACGAAGCGGACGAAATGGTCGAACGAATCGTAGACCGAGTGGTACTGGCCGTACTGCGCCTCGCCGCCGTAGCCCAGGTTCAAGGAGGCGATGCCCAGATGCTGAAGGAACGGCGAGTAGTCCGACCCCGACCCGAGCGCGGCGATGCGCAGGTCGCCGCCACGTGCCTCGCGCCGCTCCGCCGCGTCGCCGCGCATGATGAGGGCGGCGCGGCGCCGCTCGAGCACGCTGATCTTCTTTTCCGGATCGGTGACGTCGCGCGCCACCTGGTTGATGAACTTCTCCAGGGTGTGTGACCCGCCCACCTGCAGGAAGCCGCGTTCGTTGGTATCGGAGTTGATGTAGACGACCGCCTTGTCGCGCAGCTCGCCGGCGTGCGTCTCCACCCATTCGGTCGAGCCGAGGAGCCCCGGCTCCTCGCCGTCCCAGGCGGCGTAGACGATGGTGCGCTTGGGCCGCCAGCCGCCCTTGACCAGCGCGGCCAGCGCTTTGGCCTCGGCGAGCTCGGCCACCTGGCCTGAGAGCGGGTCGGTAGCCCCGTTGACCCAGGCGTCATAGTGGTTGCCGCGCACCACCCACTCGTCGGGGCGCTCGGCGCCGCGCAGCTTGGCGATCACGTCGTAGGCCGGCACCAGGTCCCAGTTGAAGGCGACCTTGAGATGGACCCGCGCGGCGCCGGGGCCGAGGTGATACGGGATCGGCAGCGCGCCGCGCCACTCCGGCGGGGCGATCGGACCGACGAGGGCGCGCAGCAACGGCAGGGCGTCGGCATAGGCGATCGGCAGGACGGGAATCTTGGTCAAGGTGGGCGCGTCCTTGATCGCCAGCCGCTTGGCATGCGGCGTGGCGCCGACTCCCGGGGTGAGAGGATCGCCGGCATAGAGCGGCATGTCCGCCACCGACCCGCGCTGTGCCGCGTGCTCGTTGCGCCAGCCGCCGCGCGGATAGACGTCGCCGGCGAAGTAGCCGTCCTCGCGCGGATCGGAGTAGATGATGCAGCCGACCGCTCCATGCTCCGCGGCGACCTTCGGCTTGATCCCGCGCCACGACCCCCCGTAGCGGGCGATCACCACCTTGCCCTTGACGTCGATGCCGCGGCGCGCCAGCTCCTCGTAGTCGTCGGGCACCCCGTAGTTCACGTACACCAGGTCACCGGTGACGTCGCCGTCGATCGAGTAGGCGTTGTACACCGGCAGCTGCTCGCTCTGCTGGCCCGAGGTCGCATCCTCGGGGATCGCGGGCTCGGCCAGGGCGGCGGTGAAAGGCGTCGGGGCCACCATCTCCAGCCGGCGCTCCTTGGGAGTCGGAAACAACACCCGGAACTCCTCGATGCTGGTCTCGAAGCCCCATCCACGGTACAGCCCGGCGATGAACTCCGCGTTCTGCTTGTCGTAGGGCGAGCCCAAGTGGTGCGGGCGCGCCGAGAGCCGCTGCATCCAGGCGCGCAGCTCCTGCGGATCGAGCTGGGAATCGAAGCGGGCTTCGCGCAACCTCTCCTCCCCCGCGCCCGCCTCGCTGAAGCCGAGCAGCGGCGGAACCGCCGGCCCGGCCGGCGCGGCGGCCGCCGGGGGGACGGTGCCCGGGCTTGGCGTGCTTGCCGGCGCGGCGGAGGGGGCAGATGACGTCGCCGAGCTCGCCACTCTCAGGCCGAGGGTTGCGGTGACTCCGGCGGCGAGCAGGGTCGGCAAGGCGCGTCTGAACAGTCCGTGCATGGGAATCTCCTGAAGAGCGTTGGAGGAGCCGGCGGCGATTCTAGCGGACCGCCAGTCTCCTGGCGCACCGGGCGCGCGGCGCCAGACCGGCGCGGGGGGGACTCCCCATACCGGCGCGAAAGTACCCGTGCCACCCCCATAGAGCTAGAATTAAAGCGAGGAGGCGCGCCCTATGGTCGACCCGGCAATCAAAGAGCAGATCCTCAGCGATCTCGAGCGGCTTTCCGCGGAGAAGCAGACGCGCGCCGCCGAGCTCGTCCATGGTCTTGTCTCGCCGACTCCTCAGGGCACGCCAGGCCGAGACCTCAGGCGGTTTGCTGGAGTCCTCGACCCCAAGTCCGCCCGCGAGATGACGGAGGCCATCGAGGAGGGGTGTGAGCGGGTGGACCTCGATGAGTGGTAAGCGCCTGAGATCGTTTTCTGCGGCCTGTTCCCGCCAGCATAGCCTGGTCCTGGTGACTCGGGATCGCCATTTCAATCAGGTCGAAGGGCTTGTGACCGAAGCCTGGTAGTTTTCCTCGCGGCAGCCAAAAGCGCCCTACGGTCCTCGGGCCCAAAGATCCGAGGTTCCGCTGCCGCGGCCGTCCGCCTTTCGCTATGCTTGCCACGGTTACGGATCATGGGCCAGGACACGATCCCCACCACCGGCGGAGCCGGCGGCCTGCGCGGCCGCTGGCCGCGCCTTTCGGCTGCCAGCCTGCGCTGGGCGGTGGGACTCTTCTGCGGTTTCATCGGCAGCTTCATCCTGGTCGCGCCGCACCAGTTCGTCGGCCCGCCCTTTGCCGTGATGGGCCGTTTCACGGCGGCGTGGGCAGCCGCCTCAGTCGTCGCCGGCTACGCGCTGCTCGCGGTCGCGGTCTTCCGGCCGCGGCGGACGGTGCGCGTCGCCGTCCATGCCGCGGCCGCCCTGGTGCTGTTTTCACTCGCCTTCTGTTTCTACCAGGCGGCCGCCTGGACGGGCCTGATCTGCTACGGGGTGCTGGGGTTCGGCATCCTCTCCGCGGTCTTGCCGGCCAGGCGCCCGGGCCCCCCGGAAGTCCTCGGCCACGACCTGTTCGCGCTGCTCATGGGATTGATCGCCGCCGCGATCGGCGGCGTCATGGTGGCCCTCTCGGGTATCTTCAGGGCCCCCTTCCTTCATCCTAACCGGCCCAACGAGCTCTTCTACGGGATGCTCCTGCTGCTCAGCGGCGCTCTGCTGTGCTACGTGCAGGCGCGGCGCCATCCTCCGCGCTGGCTGCTCTGGTGCGCCCACCTGTCTTCCGGCGCGGCGCTGATCGCCTTCGGCGCGGTCTCCGCGTGGCCGCGCTCCTCGTGGACCGGCATCGCCATCCTGTGGGGATTCGGCGGCGCGGTCGCCCTGCTGCCCTGGCTGCGGCCCGCTCTCGCCCGGGTCGACACCGGGGCCCTGAACACGCGCCTCTCCCTGGCGCTCGCCACCGCCATGTCGGTGGCGCTCATCTTGTGCGTGGCGGTAGTCACCAGCCGGGAGGAGGGGCTGTCGGCGGGGCAGGCCCAGGAGACTTTGCGAGTCGAGGCCGGGGCGCGCGCCCAGGCCGTCCGCGACTACGTGGAGATGGGCGGCGCGCGGGCGGCGGCGGTGGCCTCCATGGCCGGCCGCCTGCCCCTGGCGACGGCCGTGCAGCACCGCCTGCTCGCCGAGAGCTTGCCGGTCTTACGTGACATGGCGGCGCTCGCCATCGTCGACCGCGAGGCGCGCCTGGTGGCCCGCGCCGGAGAGACGGTGCTCGGCGAGAGCAGCCTGCGCGCCGCGGCTGCCGGCGAGGCGCGGCCGCGGGCCATGGCGGTCCAGCTCGGGATCGACGAGGTCTCGCGCCAGCCGCTGCTCCTCATCTCCGCCCCGGTGATCGACCTCCAGGGGCGCAACACCGCGACCCTGATCATGGCCTTCAGGCCCGCCGCGCTGGGAAGGCGGATCGCCCGCCCGGGCGCGATCGTCTCTCTCGCCGACGGGTACGGCAGGATGATCGCCCGCCGGCGCGGCGGCGTGGCGAGCGACTCGGCGCTGCCCGCCGGCTGGGACCTGCGGGTCAGGGCCGGAGCGCCTCCGGACGCGGCCGGCAACCTGGTGAGCTTCGCGATCGTTCCCGCGTTCGATTGGGTGGTGGCGGTCGAGCGGCCCCGCCGCGCGGCCCTGGCGGGTGTCGAGCGCGGACGCGACCTGGCTTTCTGGCTGCTCGTCCTGGTGGTGCCGCTGGCGGTCGCCGCCGGAATCCTGGCGGCGCGGCGCATCACCCGGCCGCTCGAAACCCTGGCCGACGCCGTCGGCGAGCTGGCCGCCGGCAATCCGTCGGCGCCTCTCGAGGCCAGCCGGATCAGCGAGGTCGAGCGGCTCTCGGCGGCATTCCGCGAGATGCGCGACCGCCTGGCCGAGCGCACCCGGGAGAGCGAGCGGCTGGCCGCCGAGCTGCGCGCGCGCGCCGAGGCCCTGGCCGACTCGGACCGCCGCAAGGACGAGTTCCTGGCCATGCTGGCGCACGAGCTGCGCAACCCCCTGGGGGCGATCTCGACAGCATCCTACATGCTCGGCCAGCTGCCCTCCCCCGAGCCGCCCTTCGCCCGCTCCATTGCCATCATCCAGCGGCAGATCCAGCATCTCGTGCGCCTGGTGGACGACCTCCTCGACGTCTCGCGCATCACCCGCGGCAAGATCGAACTGCGCCGCGAGCCGCTGGACCTGGTCGCGGTGGTGCGCAACGCGGTCGAGTCGACGCGCTCGTTCACCGAAGCCCGCGGCCACCAGGTGCGGCTGGCGCTGCCGGCCGAGCCGCTGCCACTGCTCGCCGACGCCACGCGCCTCGAGCAGGTGCTCGCCAACCTCCTGCGCAACTCCGCCAAGTTCACCTCCCCGGACGGGCGCATCGAGATCGTGGCCCGCCGCGACGGCGGCATGGCGGTGGTCACGGTGCGCGACACCGGCGTCGGCATCGTTCCCGAGCTGCTGCCGCGCATCTTCGACCTCTTCACCCAGGGCAGCCAGGGCCTCGACCGCTCGGCCGGCGGCCTCGGCATCGGCCTGACCCTGGTGCGTACCCTGGTCGAGCTGCACGGCGGCCAGGTCGAAGCACGCAGCGACGGACCGGGCCGCGGCAGCGAGTTCATCGTGCGCCTGCCCCTCGCCCTGCTGCCCGCCGGCACCCCGAATGCCATGTCCCAGGTGGAGTCTGGCTAGGGTTGGTGCGCCGAGGGAGTGGGGTCGCAGCGGATGCCTGCTAGAACCTCTCTGATCGATAGGCTCCTGGGTAGACCCCTGGCCTCCTCGCAGCAGGAGGGGCAGAAAGTCGGCGTCCTGGCCGGCCTCCCCATCTTCGGGCTGGACGGGCTCTCCTCAGCCGCCTACGGGCCCGAGGCCGCGCTGGCCATCCTGATCCCGCTCGGCGCCGCCGGCCTTGCCTATATCGGGCCGATCACGCTGGTCATCCTCGGTCTCCTCGCCATCCTCTATTTCTCCTACCGGCAGACCATCGCCGCCTATCCCGGCGGGGGCGGCTCCTACACCGTCGCCAAAGACAACCTGGGCACACGGGCAGGCCTGCTGGCGGCGGCCGCCCTGATGCTCGACTACATCCTCAACGTGGCGGTGGGCATCTCGGCCGGCGTCGGCGCCCTGATCTCGGCGGTGCCCGCGCTGCACGCTCACATCCTCGCGCTCTGCCTGGCGATCCTGGTGATCATCACCCTGATCAACCTGCGCGGCGTCCGCGAGCCGGGACTCGCCTTCGCCTTCCCCACCTACGCCTTCGTCGGCAGCCTGGCGACGATGCTGGCCGTCGGCGTGGTCAAGACGCTTGCCCATGGCGGCCACCCCGTCCCGGCCGAGCCCCTCCCCGCGCTGCCGCCGCCGCTGCAGGCGGCGACTCTCTGGCTGATGCTGCGCTCCTTCGCCAGCGGCTGCACCGCCATGACCGGCGTCGAGGCGGTGAGCAACGGCATCACCGCGTTCGAGAAGCCCGCCGTGCGCAACGCGCAGCGCACCCTGACCGCCATCGTCGCCATCCTCGCCATGCTGCTCGGCGGGATCGCCTACCTGGTCCGCGCCTACGGCATCGGCGCGATGGACCAGGAGAAAGGCGGCTACCAGAGCGTGCTGTCGCAGCTCGCCGCGGCGGTGCTCGGCCGTGGCGTTTTCTACTACCTGACCCTGGGCAGCGTGCTCGCCGTCCTTGCCCTGTCCGCCAACACCAGCTTCGCTGACTTTCCCCGGCTCTGCCGCATGGTGGCCGAAGACGGTTACTTGCCGCGCATGTTCGCCAACGTCGGGCGCCGCCTGGTGTATTCGAGCGGCATCGTGGTCCTGGCGCTGCTGGCCGGGCTCCTGATGATCTTTTTCGGCGGCATCACCGACCGGCTCATCCCGCTGTTCGCGGTCGGCGCCTTCAGCGCCTTCTCCCTGTCGCAGGCCGGCATGGTCGTGCACTGGCGGCGCCGCAAGGGAGGAGGCGGCAGGCGCGCGGCGATGGCGGTCAACGGAGTGGGCGCCGCGGCCACCGCGGCGGCGCTGGCCGTGATCCTGGTCGCCAAGTTCGTAGAGGGCGCCTGGGTCACCGTGGCGATTGTTCCCCTGCTGCTCGCAGTCTTCAGCGGCGTCAAGCGCCACTACCGCCGCGTGCTGCGCCAGATCGCGCGCGCCCAGCCGATCGACCTCGAGGGCATCGAGCCGCCGGTCGTGGTGGTGCCGCTCGAAGGCTGGAACCAGCTGTCCGAGAGCGCGCTGCGCTTCGCCCTGGCACTCTCGGGCGACGTGGTGGCGGTGCACGTCGCGGCGGACGAGGCCAAAGCACAGTCGCTGCGCGAGCTGTGGGAGCAAGACGTGGAGGAGCCGATCCGCCGCGCCCACCGCCCGCTGCCACGGCTGGAGATCATCCCTTCGCCCTACCGCCGGTTGTTCACGCCCTTGCTCGACTTCGTCACCAAGATCGAAAAGGAGCATCCCACGCGCCAGGTCGCGGTGATCATTCCCGAGCTGGTCCAGCGCCGCTGGTACGAGTACCTCCTGCACAACCATCGCGCCGAGGTGATGAAGGCCCTCCTCCTGATCCACGCCAGCGACCGTCTCGTGGTCATCAACATCCCCTGGTGCTTGCGCTGAAACCCGGTACTCGCCGGGGCTGGCTTGCCCTCGACGCCTGGAGCGGCGTTGCGACCTGCGGGGAGTTAGACGGTCACTTCACCACCACCACCTCGACGTCGCCTTCCTTGCGGTCGAGGACGATGCCGATGTCGCGGGTGTGGCGCTGCAGGGTCAGGTCCAGGCGGGCGCCGCCCACCTTGAGGCCGCGGATGGTGAGACTCTTGAGCGTCTTGGGCAGCTCGGGGGAATCGAAGCGGATCTGCCCGCGCGGCGCGTCGATGGCCAGCCCCATGGCGGCCTGGAGCAGGAGGAAGACCGCGGCCGCCGCCCAGGCCTGCGGCGCGCACGCCACCGGGTAGAGGATCGGCCCTTCGTGGGAGCGGCGCGGAAAGCCGCAGAACAGCTCGGGCATGCGGCGGAGATCGAAGAACGCGCAGGCATCGCCGATGGCGGCAAGGACCCGCGTCGACTCCGCGACCATGCCGTAGCGCGAAAAGCCCGCGGCGATCAAGGCATTGTCGTGCGGCCACACCGAGCCGTTGTGGTAGGACATCGGATTGTAGCGCGCCTCGCCGGCGTCCAGGGTACGGATCCCCCAGCCGGAGAACGAGCCTTCGGACAGCAATGTGGCCGCGACCCGGCGCGCCCGCTCCGGCGCGGCGATGCCGGCGAACAGGCAGTGGCCCGCGTTGGAGGCGCGCACCGCGCAAGGGCGCTTGTCGCCGTCCAGCGCCAAGGCGTAGGTGGAGATATCTTCGAGCCAGAAGGAGTCTTCGAATTGCCCGCGCAATCGCTCGGCCTGCCGCGCCAGCTCCGCCGAGCGCTCGGCGTGCCCGAGCGCCGCAGCCACGGCCGCCGCACGCAGCCGCGCGGCATAGACATAGGCCTGCACCTCGCACAGTGCGATCGGTCCCTCCGCCAGCGTGCCGTCGCGATGCGAGATGGAGTCGCCGGAATCCTTCCAGCCTTGCGAGGAGAGCCCGTTCGAGGAGCGCCGCGCGTACTCGACGAACCCGTCGCCGTCGAGATCGCCATGCTCGTCGATCCATGCCAGGGCGCTCTCGACGTTGGGCCAGATCGAGGCCAGGAAGTCGCGGTCGCCGGTACGCTCCCAGTACGCCCCGGCGAGCATGACGAACAGCGGCGTGGCGTCGACCGACCCGTAGTAACTGCCGAAAGGGACCTCGCCGAGCGCCGCCATCTCCCCATGGCGCATCTCGTGCACGATCTTGCCCGGCTCGGCGTCGTGCTCGGGATCGTCCTCCCGCGCCTGGGTGGCGGCGAGAAAGGCGAGGACGCCGCGCGCCAGGTCGGGGTACTGCCACAGGGTCTCGAGGGCCGTGATGATCCCGTCGCGCCCGAATACGGTGCTGAACCAGGGGATCCCGGCGTAGGGGTACGGGCCGCTCGGAGTGTCCGTGATCATCAACTGCAGGTCGCTCGCCGAGCGGAAGACCCACTCGTTGAGCTCTTGGTTCGAACCGCTGACCGCGACCTCGTGGTTGCCGCGTCTCTTGAGCTGCGCCGACGACCTCCTCAAGGCATCGCCGAAAGTCAGCAGGGCCGGCGCCTCGTCGTTGGACTCGAAGCTCACGCTGACGTAGAAGACCTGCTCTTCGTGAGGTCCCAGGCTCTTGCTGATGAAGGCGTGGGAGGCCGACAGCTCGGCCGGGAGAGGCGAGAAGGTGAGGCGGGTCCGCCGCACCCGGCCGTCGAGGCCCAGGTAGCCGAGCAGGACCGATCCTTTGCCAACGATGGGCTCGAGCATGCGCCCGCGCCGCCGGCGCGGCGTGCCGCGGACTTCGAAGAGGTCGGCGTAGTCGGCGGCGAAGAGCAGCGTCAGGCGCAGGTCCAAGGGCGCCATGCCGTAGTTGCGCACCCGCACGCGCAGGTAGTAGGCGCCTTGCCAGAGAACCGCCGAGCCGAGCATGTGCAAGGTGCCGCGCGGCAAGACGATCTTGCCCCCGGCCGCCAGGTCCGGATTGGTCAGGTGGGTGACCAGCGCGTTGTCGCGGTCCGAGGTCGAGGAGAGCAGCAGCGGCTGCTGCTCGGCGCATAACAGCTCGAATCGGCTCAGGTAGCGCGTGCCCTCGTGAAACAGGCCCAGCTCGCCGCGGCCGCCGTCGGGAACCGTGCCGCCGCGATCGAAGACGCCGAAGCTCTCGCCGTCCTTGAGCACTCGGGTGCGCTCGTCGCCGCGCGGCACGACAGCCTGAATGTAGAACTTCTCATGCGCGGGCTCGAGCTCTTGCATCGCAGGCCTCCTCGATCAGCGCATGGTAGATCTCCATGTATTGGGCCGCCATGCGCGGCGCGGTAAAGCGCTCCTCGAAGACGCGGCGGCAGCCTTGCCGGCTGACGTCCGGCAGGCGCGCGACCGCGGCCACCGCCTCCTCCACGGTCTCGCAGACGAAACCCGACCTGGGGTCGGCCATCACCTCCGGGACCGAGCCGCGCCCCCGGGCGATGATGGGGGTGCCGCAGGCCATCGCTTCGATCATCACCAGGCCGAAGGGCTCCGGCCAGTCGATCGGGAAGAGCAGGGCCGTGGCGCCGCCCAGGAATTCGGCCTTGGCCGCTCCCCCGATCTCTCCGAGGAAGTCGACGTGAGGCTCGTCCAGCAGCGGGCGGATCACGCTTTCGAAGTACTCCTGGTCGGCGCGATCCACCTTGGCGGCAATCCGCAGCGGCAGGCCGCTGCGGCGGGCAATCTCGATGGCAGGCTCGAGCCCTTTTTCCGGCGAGACCCGCCCCAGGAAGGCCAGGTAGCCGCCGGAGCGCGGGCTGAAGGGAAAGGAGTCGACCGGCAGGCCATGATAGACCGTGGCGCGCCAGTCGATCCAGGGCAGGGGCCGGCGCTGCGCGTTGGAGATCGAGACCACGGGCATGTCCGCGAACTCACGGTAGAGGGGGACGAGGTCCGGAATGTCGAGCCGGCCATGCAAGGTGGTCAGATTCGGCACGCGCTGCCGGCGCGTAGTCGGGAAGTGGAGGTAGTCGAGGTGGAAGTGGATGAAGTCGAATTCCGCGGCCCGCCGATAGACCTGCTCGACCGCCAGGACGTGGTGCGCGGTCTGGTCCACGCTGATCGGGTCGAGGCGCAACGACCGCTGGCAGACGGCAACCAGGCGTGCCCGGGTGCGCGAGTCGCCGCTGGCGAAGAGAGTGACGTCGTGCCCCTGGTCGACCAGCTCCTCGGTCAAGTCCGAGACCACCCGCTCCGTGCCTCCATAGGCCTGGGGCGGAACGCTTTCGTAGAGAGGTGCTACCTGGGCGATCCTCATAGTTATTATCCCACCGGCTGTGCCGATCCCGAGGGGTGAACCGGCGCTGCGATGTAGCAATCGAGCCTACTCAAAGCGTCTATCGGATCGCCCCCCGCAACCCCTCAATCCCCTTCCCTCCCCTCCGGGGGGGAAGGGGACGCCCCCTCCCCTGGCGCTCCGACGAGTTCTCTAGCTAGCTAGCTCTCTTCGAACGGCCCCGCCCGCTCGTGGTTTCCGCCTCTTCACTGTGGCAAAGGCCATGCCACCGGGGGCGGGCCGAACTTCTAACCGCGCTTGCCCGGCTCGAGATGGGCGCGCACGATGAAGCGATCGGGCGCCGAGCCGATGTAGTAGAAGGGGTAGCAGGTGACCAGCGTCAACGAGGGCTGCGCCGAGGGATCGAGCACTGCCGTGTCGTGCGGCTCGACGACCCGCGTCCAGTCGACGTGATAATGGAATGTCCCGCCTGGGGTGGTCAGCGTGATGACGTCTCCCCGCCTGACATCCTTGAGACCGCGGAAGAACTTGTCGCGGTGGCCGGCGAGGCCGACGTTGCCGGGCTGGAGCGGCAGGGCGGTGCCGGGAATGTGTCCGACGCCCCGCCGCAAGGTCAGCGAGTCCACCCCTTCGAGCACCAACGCCGATACGTGCAGGCGCGGGACCTCGATACGTCCGAGCAACTCGCCTTCCGGCAGCGCAGGTGGCCGCGCGGAGCCGCGGAAGCTGTCCAGCCGATCGGCAGCGGAGGAAGGCGACCCGGCGGCGGCCGCGCCGCCCGGCGGCGGCCGGACGCCGGCGTTCGCGGTGGCCTTGGCATGCAACGCCTGCTCCAGCCGGCGGCTTTGCCGCATCTCGAACCAGCGCGCATCCAGATACGCGTAGACGTAGATTCCCAGGCACGCCACGGCGAGCGCGTAAAGCGCCCACTCGAGCCAGCGTAGCGCCGGCTGCCCGCCGGCCAGGTGTCCTTTGCTCAACCAGGGCATTCTAGCGCCGGCGCCTTTCAGCACACTCTTGCAAATCCTGGACTCTAGTGCGTGAGCTTCTTGTACTTGATCCTGTGCGGCTGCTCCGCGTCGGCCCCGAGCCGGCGCCGGCGGTCGGCCTCGTAGGACTCGTAGTTGCCTTCGAACCAGACGACCTCGGAATCGCCTTCGAAGGCCAGGATGTGCGTGGCGATGCGGTCGAGGAACCAGCGGTCGTGGCTGATTACCACGGCGCAGCCGGCGAAGGCCAGGAGGGCTTCCTCCAGCGCCCGCAGGGTATCTACGTCGAGATCGTTCGTCGGCTCGTCGAGCAGCAGCAGGTTGGCGCCGGCCTTGAGCGTGCGCGCCAGGTGGAGGCGGTTGCGCTCGCCGCCCGAGAGGTCCTTGACCCGCTTCTGCTGGTCCGCGCCCTTGAAGTTGAAGGCGGCGGCGTAGGAGCGGGCAGGGACTTCGCGGCTGCCCAGGGTCACCACGTCCCGGCCATCGGAGATGGCTTCCCAGACCTGCTTGCCGCCGTCGAGCGAGTCGCGGCTCTGATCCACGTAGGCGAACTTCACCGTGTCGCCGAGGCGGATGCTGCCGGAGTCCGGCTGCTCCTGGCCGACGATCATGCGGAAGAGCGTCGTCTTGCCGGCGCCGTTCGGACCGATCACACCGACGATCCCGCCGCGCGGCAGCGAGAAAGAGAGCCCGTCGATGAGCAGCAGATCGCCGTAGCCCTTGCGCAGCTCTTCTATCTCGACGACGAGATCACCCAGGCGGGGCCCGGAGGGGATGTGGATCTCGTTCTGCTCGACCCTCTTTTCCACCTCCCGCTCCTCGGCGAGAAGCTGCTCGTACTGGTTGAGGCGCGCCTTGCCCTTGGCCTGGCGGGCGCGCGGGCTCATCCGCACCCACTCGAGCTCGCGCTGCAAGGTGCGCCGGCGCGACGACTCCTGCTTTTCTTCGCGCGCCAGCCGTTCCTGCTTCTGCTCGAGCCAGGACGAGTAGTTGCCCTCCCACGGAATGCCGCTGCCGCGGTCGAGCTCGAGGATCCAGCCGGCGACGTTGTCGAGGAAGTAGCGGTCGTGGGTGACGGCGACGACCGTCCCGGGGTAGTCGGCCAGGAAACGCTCCAGCCAGGCGACCGACTCGGCGTCGAGATGGTTGGTGGGCTCGTCGAGCAGCAGCAGGTCGGGACGCTGCAGCAGCAGCCGGCAGAGGGCGACGCGGCGGCGCTCTCCACCCGAAAGCTGCCCCACACCGGCGTCGGCGGGCGGCAGCCGCAGGGCGTCCATGGCAATCTCGAGCGTGCGGTCGAGCTCCCACGCGTTGGCCGCCTCGATGGCGTCCTGGATCCGACCCTGCTCCTCCAGCAGCTTGTCCATCTCCGCGGGTGAGAGGTCCGCGGCAAACCCGGCGTTGATCTCGTCGAAGCGGTTGAGCAGGGCGCGGATCTCCGCCACTCCCTCCTCGACGTTGCCGCGCACGTCCTTCGACGGGTCCAGCCGCGGCTCTTGCGCCAGGTAGCCGACCCTCGCACCCTTGGCTGGCCAGGCCTCGCCGCCAAAATCGGTGATCTCGCCGGCCATGATCCTGAGCAGCGTGCTCTTGCCCGCACCGTTGAGGCCGAGGACGCCGATCTTGGCCCCGGGCAGGAACGACAGCCAGATGCCTTTGAGCACCTCGCGGTTGGGAGGATAGATCTTGCGCAGATCTTTCATCACATAGATGTAGGGTTCGGACATGGAGCTCTCCCGGGACCTCTGAAGGCCAGGAACCTAGCACACACGGCCGGCATGGCGCCGGGCATCGCCGAGCATCGCCGGGCATCGCCGGGCGTCCTTCGCCCCGCCGCCCAGGACGGCGGCGCCAGGGCCAGGGCCGATCGCGGCGGGAAGGGATTTCCCTCGTGTTAGATTGGCGGAATGAGCGGGAAGCCGGCGACAGACCTGTTCCTGGCGCTCACCCCCGAGAGGGTGCTGGCCGCGGTCGAGGCGGCCGGGCTGCGCTGCAATCCGGTCTGCTACCCGCTCAACTCGTTCGAGAACCGGGTCTACGAGGTCGAGCTCGAGGACCGCGGCCGAGTGGTGGCCAAGTTCTATCGGCCGGAGCGCTGGAGCGAGGAGCAGATCCTCGAAGAGCACCTCTTCCTGCGCGACCTCGAAGAGGATGAGATCCCGGTCTGCACGCCGCGCCCTTTTCCGGACGGCGGCACCTTGCGGCGCATCGACAACATCTTCTACTCGGTCTCCGACCGCCGCGGCGGCAGGGCGCCCGACGAGCTCGACGCCGCCACGGCGCGGCGGCTGGGTATGCTGGCCGGGCGCATGCACAACGCCGGCGCCCGCCGGCCGGCCGAGCACCGCTTGCGCCTCGCCGCCGATACCTTCATCCGCGACGACGTTGCCTGGCTCGACTCCCACGAGACCCTGCCCCGTCACCTCCGCCAGCGCTACCCCGGCGCCGCCCTGGCCATCGCCGAAGTCGTCGACCGGAGGCTCGCGGAGGTGCCGATCGATCGTCTTCATCGCATCCACGGGGACCTCCACCTGGGCAACCTGCTGCTGCGCGATGGCGTCCTGCGGGTGCTCGATTTCGACGACATGGTGATCGGCCCCGCCGTGCAGGATCTGTGGCTCGCCCTGCCCGGCCGGGATCCGCAGACTCTCGCCCTGCGCGAGGCCTTTCTCGCCGGCTACGAGCAGTTCCGCGCCTTCGACCGCTCCACCCTGGCTCTCGTCGAGCCGCTGCGCGGCCTGCGCATGATCCACTACGCCGCATGGCTCGCCCGCCGCTGGCACGATCCGGCCTTTCCCGCCGCCTGGCCCCACTTCGGCACCCAGGAGTACTGGGAGAGAGAGACGAACGATCTCGAAGAGCAGCTCGCGGTGATCCGCGGCGAGCTGCGGGCGGAGGAAGCGGCCGCCGCGGGGGTGGACCTGGAGGACCAGGAGGAAGAGGCCGCCGCTCTTTCCAACAAGGACTACTTCTGGGACTGGGAGGGTTGACCCGCTCGGTTTCGCAGCCCCGCGATGATGCAGATCTACGACAACGTCCTCGAGACGCTGGGCGACACGCCGCTCGTCGCGCTCCGCCGTTTTCACCCCCGGGGCGCCCTGCTGGCCGCCAAGCTGGAGTATTTCAACCCGGGGGGCAGCGTCAAGGACCGGATCGCCGTTCCGATGATCGAGGCCGGCGAGCGGGCGGGACTGCTCGCTCCGGGGGGCACGATCGTCGAGCCCACCTCCGGCAACACCGGTGTCGGCCTTGCCATGGCGGCCAACCTGCGCGGCTACCGGCTGATCTGCACGGCGCCGGACAAGGTGCCGCCGGAGAAGATCACGCTGCTCGAGGCGTTGGGGGCGAAGGTGATCACCTGTCCCACCGACGTCGAAGCCGACGATCCCCGCTCCTACTACAAGGTCGCCGAGCGCCTGCGCGACGAGGAAGGCGCCTACCTGCCCTACCAGTACTACAACCAGGCCAATCCCGAGGCTCACTGCCGCTCGACCGGGCCCGAGATCTGGCGCCAGACGGACGGCAGGGTCACCCATTGGGTGGTTGGCGTGGGCACCGGCGGCACCATCAGCGGCACCGCCAAGTACCTCAAAGAACAGAACCCTGAGGTGCGCGTCGTCGGCGTCGACACCGTCGGCAGCGTCTACGTCTACTACAAGGAGCACGGCGAGCTGCCGCCCGCCGACCAGATCCACCAATACCTGATCGACGGCATCGGCGAGGACTTCCTCCCAGCCTGCGTCTGGTGGGAGTACATCGACGAGGTCATCGCCGTCGACGACAAGTCCGCCTACCGGGCCACCATGGAGCTGGCGCGCCAGGAGTCGATCTTCGTCGGCTCCTCCTCCGGCGCCGCCGCCGCCGGCGCCCGCCGCGTCGCCGCCTCCCTCCCCCCCGACGCCCTCGTCGTCACCCTCTTCCCCGACTCCGGCGAGCGCTACCTCTCCAAGCTCAACTCCCGGTGGCTGCGCGACCACGGCCTCCTGGACGACTGAAAATCACTCGGTCACTTTCACTGCAACCAGCAAAGGAGGGAGCCATCCGTGGCGCAAGAAGAGACCATAACCCGCGAACGGTTGATCGAGCTGCTCAACGAAGACCTGGCTCGGGAGTACCAAGCCATCATCTCCTACGTGATCTATAGCAAGGTGCTCAAGGGCGCTGCCTACATGAACATCGCCGCCGAGCTCGAGAAGCACGCCGGCGAAGAGCTTCAGCATGCGCTCATGATCTCCGAGCAGATCGACTACTTCGGCGGCGATCCCACGCCGACGCCGAAGGCGGTGCGCACCTCGCGCAAGGCCAAGGAGATGCTCAGGTTCGACCTCGAGAACGAGAACGAGACCGTCCGCAACTACCGGGACCGGGTCCGCCAGGCCGAGGCCCTGGGCGAGTACGCCCTGGCCGAGGACCTCCGCCAGATCCTGGTCCAGGAGCAGGACCACCAGATCAGCCTCGCTACAGCCCTGGGCATCGACGTGCCTCCCGAGGGCCTCGGCCGCAAGAGCGGCAAGGCCAGGCCAGTCGGTCCCAAGTGAGCCCGTTCCACTGCAAGGTATCGGTCACGGGGATGGCGGGGCTGGCTCCGTCTGGAGCGTCGTCCGCATGACGCTGACCTCGTAGGGATTCCATGTCGATACCAGCCAGTAGATGGTGCAACGGCGACCACCGTGGGCGTCGATGCCTGCCGCCGTCGTATACCGATTGAGCAGGTAGGGAGCATAGAGTCCGCCGCCCTCGAACTTGCCGTTCCTATGCTTGCTTGGCCAATAGTCGCGACGGCCTCCACAGCCGTTCGGAGTCATCAGCATCCGGCAACCGAGCCAATCTTCGCCACCGAGAATCCTGGTCGGGTCGGACCATGGGCCCCAGGGCGCGTGGGCGACGCGGACGAGCATCCCACCCGGGCCGCCGTAGAGCATCAGCCACAGATGCAATTCGTGGTTCCACGTCACCGACAGCTCGCCGACACTGCGCCCGATCTCCGCCTTGGGCGTGAAGAGCTCAGGCTCTCCGGGAGGGTGCCACGGCGGTCTCGAGGCGCCCCCGGCCGCCGGGCGGCCGCGATTCCATTCGTCGCGCGCCACCCAGATGGGTTGCCCGCCGGGTCCGAGCCCGGTGAAGAACCGCCAGGTCGCGGTGTCGGCGAATGACTCGACCGGAGCCTGCGCAAGGTAGGGCACGCTCGCTCGGTAGCGGGGAGCCGCGAAGATGAAGACCCCCAGCCGTTGATCAGCGGGGATATCGGCCTGCGGCCTGGCGTTCACCGCAGTGGCATAGCTGAAGCCAGTCGGCATCGGGACAACATCGCGGAACGTTCGGCCCTCGTCATCGGATCGAGACAGGACGGACCTGCCGATGCTGTTGCGGTCGTCCGTCTCCGGGCAGTCGCGATTCGGTTGCGGGTGGGGACGCGCCAGCGGATTGCCCGGCGACGGACTGAGAGGATTCGGGTCCGAGCAGTGGTTGGTCCAGAAGAAGGCGTAGAGGGCGCCCTCCACGCTCACCCCTCCCGAGGGCACGTTGAAGAAACCCTGTTTCACACGCGTTGGTCCGACGATGGTGGCCGGAGCGAACTTCTTGGCGGGAGTGTGATGGACTTCGAGCTCCAGACACTTACCGTCTTCTTGGGTGGGGGGTGCGCTGCGCGTCGTCACTCCGACCGCGTCATCCGGGACGACTTCACCGGCCGCCCCGCCACCATGGGGCGGCGGCCAGCTGTCGCCAAAGAGGAGGATCAGCTTGCCATTGTGCTCGACCGGGTACCCGAGGTCCGCCGCGTCGAGCCCAAAACGGGAGAACGTGCGGGCCGCCGTGGGCCGTCCCGATTCCCAATCCTTCTCCCCGGTGAGCTGGCAGACCTTTGCCGTGTCTCCGACAAGGCGCACTGGAGCCGGCGTACCCGTCCTCAACGCCACGGGATCCGCGGCGCCAGTGGTCGCCACATTCAGGGGAAGCAGACCGAAGCACGGAGTCAGCGCGATGACCTTGAAGCCGATTCCCCGGACATTTCCCATGTGAAATTCGCCCCGCCACCATCTTAGACGATCCTACCCAGCCGCAGATTCTCAGTGGCGCCCGCGATTCGTGAAGCGCAAAATGGTCTCAGGCGGAGAAGCCCGGGTCAAGCCTGGGCGGGCGCGGGGCGCGCGGGAGTCATCAGCCTTTCGAGCAGGGCCGTCAACCTGCCGCCCTTGATCTCCCGGGTATCCACGAACTGGACGCCCACTCCTTTCGGCACTTGCGAGCACCATTGGACGACGCCGCGGACGCTCAGCTCCGACTGGCCGAGGGGGGCAGCCTCGTTGTAGATCCGCATGCGGAGCATCGAGCCGGCTTTCACCGCCTCGTCGGTCGCGATGAAGAGGCCGCCAGAGCCGCCGTCTGCCAGGATTCCCAGTCGCTCTTTCTCGACGGGCTCGTTCTCACGCCGAAAGAACACCGCCGCACCGCTGTTCTGGTACTGATCTCCGCGCTCTTGGTGTTGCATGGGACTCTCCTCCGAGGGCTCGATTCCAGGGGCGCTGCGCCCAGGCTCGGCTCCTGCGATGAGTCTCTCGCGAAGGGTTTCCGGCCACAGCTGGACCGACCCTGAACTTTCTGTGGGTCGATCCTCGGCACGCGGTGGCGGTTCATCCTACGCCGATCGAGAAATACACCCGGCCGGTTACTTTTTCGCCGCGCTCCCGGTCTAAGGGGACGTGGGGTCCCGACGGAGCGCCAGCGCGCCCGCCAGGCCTATGAGGATTTCCTCCATCGCCGCCAGGACCCGGCGCTCCTCGAGCAGGAAGCCGACAACGAGCTCTCGGCTCGGGTCTTCCCGATCCGGTGAGCGACCGCCGCGTCGTCGAGCTGCACAAGCGGGATTGGACTCCCGACCGCGACTTCGAGATCGGCCAGGACCGCCTCGCCGGGCGCGCCGGGCTGCGGGACGGCAACCTCGCCGTGGTGCGCGTCTCCGCCCCCCGGAGCCGCCGGGAAGGGACCCCGCGGCTTCAGGAGACCGGGAAGGGGACCGAGAGAGGTTGCGGGGGGCGATCCAATAGACGCTTTGAGTAGTCCACCACCGCCACATCGCAGCGCCGTTTCATCCCTAGGGCGCAACGTAGATCAGCCCGGCCTTCATCACAAAAGCAATGCTGCGCAAGGCTGTGATGTCGCGCGTGGGGTCGCCCTGAACGCCGACGAGGTCCGCGAGGAGGCCCGGCTTGACCTGCCCGAGCCGGTCCGCCACCTTGAGGATCTTCGCGTCGCCACTGGTGGCGGCCCGCAAGGCCTGCACCGGAGTCATGCCGTTGCGGACCATCCAGTCCAGCTCCCGCCAGTTGTCGCCATGGGCGAAGACGCCGACGTCGCTCCCATTGCCGATGACGACCCCGGCCCGCAGCGCCGCTTGGAACGCGCGGCGCGCCTCGTCCATGCCGGCGGTCGGCGGGGCGCCCGGCTTGTAGCCGTCGAAGTACACGGAATACGCCTCCTGGGCGGTCAGGGTGGGCAGGTACGCCACTCCGCGCGCGGCCATCAGCCGGAACACTTCGTCGCTCCCGCCGTAGCCGTGCTCGATCGTGTCCACCCCCGCCAGCACGGCGCGCCGCATGCCCTCGGAAGTAGTGGCATGGGCAGACACCGGGCGGCCGCTGCTGTGTGCCTCCGCCACCAGCGTGCGCAGCTCCGCCTCCGAGAACGTGGGGACCGCGCTCCCACCGGGTCCCCGCCGGTAGTCGGCGTAGACCTTGACCCAATCGGCGCCGTGGCCGACCTGGTCGCGCACCGCGCGCAGGATCTCCGCCTCCCCGCTCGCTTCCTGGGCGCCTTTCGGAGGATCGAAGTTGGTGGCAAAGCCCAACGGTCCGGGGCCGTAGCTCGCGGTCGCCACGATGGCGCGGGTGGCCACCTGCAGCCGCGGGCCGGGTATGCGCCCCTCCTCGATGGCGCGCTTGACGGACAGATCCGCGTAGTCGGCGCCCTCGGTGCCGAGGTCGCGCAGGAACGTGAAGCCCGCGCGCAGCGTCTTGTCGCAGTGGATCACGGCGGCGATCGTGCGGTAGGCGAGGGGCTCTTTCAGCACCTGGTCGTTCCACAGCGTCTCGTCGTAGGGGTGGAGGAAGATGTGCGAGTGCGCATCCATAAGTCCGGGCACCAGGGTGACCCCGGACAGGGCGACGACGCTCGCCCCGGCGGGCACTTGCACTTCGGACGCCGGACCCACCGCGGCGATCCGCTCCCCGTTGACGAGCACCACGAGGCCGGCGCGCGGCGCCTCGGCCACGCCATCCCAGACCCGGTCCGGGCGAAGCAGCACGGACGCTGACGGCGGCGCCGCTTGCGCGAGCGGGGATGGCGGCAGAGCCGAGGCGAGGAGGGAGAAGACGGCGAGCGAAAAGGGTCGCGGCAGGCGCATGGCACGCTCCGGTCAAGAACGCGGCCGCGGCATGCGGTCCGGCCGCGAATTCTAACAGGCGAGCAGGGGGCGAAGGAGACGAGCTTGTAGGGGTGCACGACAGATTTGTGACATGGGAGGGTGCTTCTAGGCGGCCGGGGGCTGGGCACGGCGCTCCCAGAAGTCATCGAGGCGACCGCTGAGCTTGGCGCAGCGCAGGGCGATGATGGCGTTGGCGCCGCGGGTGGTCCAG
>DASZZM010000026.1:0-103553 GCA_035544895.1 Thermoanaerobaculia bacterium | reverse complement strand
CCGCCGACCGATCCCCGGAGCGAGCGAGTCGTCGACCGTCGAGTGGCAGAACGCGCATTGGAGACCCAAGGAGCGCAGGTTCCCGGCCTGGCTGAAGAAGCCGGTGAGACCCACCACCGAGTTGACCTTCAGCAGCGTGAGAGTGGTGGCCGGGGCGTCGAGGTCGACCTGACCTTTCTCGAGCGCTGCCACGACCTCCTTGGGCAGCGCGTCCACATCTACCTTGAGGCCCACCGAGAGCGCCGTGCGCGGGCTGACGCCACCACCGACGCCGCCGAGCTTCGCGCCCGCAATCGCCTGATGCAGCTTCAGCGCATCCCCCCAGAACGCCTCATCGCCAAAGGTGTCGAAGCGAAAGGCCCTCCGCCCTTCGCTCAGGAGCCTTTGCGCATGTTGGGAGATCGCGTCATCGAAGCGAGAGGTGGGAGATGATGTCACCCGAGGTTGCTGCTTGCCGGAGGGGGTCGCCCTGGGCGGCGCCAAAGCAGCGACCGCTGCCAGAGCTACCACCAGCAAGAAGAGGCTCGCGAGGTACAGGGGTTGCCTGCGTGCGGACATGAAGAGTTCTCCTTTCCAGTGAACCGCGGCGCGCCCTTTCTAGCGGGCCAGGGCCGAACTTCCCCTTCACCAACAAAAAAACAGAGTCGCGAGGACCGTAAAGGTTACAAGGCTCGGGATGGTCTTTCGTCGGTTCGAAGCCAGGGATTCCGCCGCGCCGAGGTCAGGCAGGGCGCAGCCAGTGCGCCGCGATGCCCAGCACGCCGCCGAGGGCGACCAGGAGAGGCTCCGGCAGCCCCTTCCAGAGGAAGAGCGCCGCCAGGGTGAGCACGGCGACCGCGGCGGTCAGCCAGTCGGTGATCGCCGTTCTCCCGACCAGGAAGGTGGTGCCCACGAGCACCCCCACGACGGTGACGGTGATGCCGCGGATAAAGCCGCGCAGCCGCCGGCTGCGGCCATAACGGAGCAGCAGCGGGGGGCGGCGTGCACCGGGACCGACGCGGCCATCGGGCTCACGCCCTCCTCTCAGGGCTTGGTGTTGACTTTCGACAGCGCTGCCTTGAGGGCGCCGGCGATCTTCTCGGGGCTGCCGACGCCCCAGAAGTGCAGGAAGAAGAGGCGCGGCGTCTCGGCGAGCATGTGGGAGTGCAGGGCGGTCACCGCGAGCCCGTGCGACCGCAGCTCGCGGATCACCGGGTTGACCTCTGGCGCGATCAGCACGAAATCGCCGGTCGCCGCCACCTGGTCGCCGACGCGCTCGAAGTTCAGCGCATTGGCCATCCCCATCGACGCCGGCACCTCCATGCCGTTTTCTTCGATCTTTTCGGCGCGCGGCACGCCGACCTGCAGGACGGTGCCGGCGAGAGCCCCTTTGTGCCCCAGCACCCCCTGCACCGCGTTGAACGCCTGCTCGTCGGCCGGCAAGGGCTTTGCCGGCGGGCCGGCAGCGGCAAGCGGCGTCGCCGTCTGCCCGAGCGCATGTTTCAAGCTCATGGCGAGCGCCGCCGCGTCGCCGTGCCCGGAGAAGTGCAGGTAGACGACGTGAGGCGTCTCGCCGACGAGGTGGTTGTGGATGGCCGCGATGTCGATGCCGCCGGCCTGGAGCGCCGAGACGACGGGCGCGAGCTCCGACTCCAGCAGCACGAGATCTCCCATCGCCATCGCCTGATCGCCGTGTCCGGTCTTCACGAACGCACCCCAGGAACCGAGTCCCAGGGCCGCCTGCACCGGCACCTCTCCGATCCGCACCTTCAGGTCGCGTCGCGGCCAGCCGAAGCGATGGACACCCCCGGGGAGGTCCTTGCCGGCCGCGCCGAAAACGCCATCGACCTTCTTCCAGGTGGTGTCCGCGGCTTCTTCGGCGCGGAGCGAGAGCGCGGCCAGGCCTGCCAGGCCCAGAGCCAGCACAACGAGCTTTCCATTCCTCGCCATTCAGTCTCTCCTTGCTTTGCCGCGCGCCGCCGGCAGTGCAGGTCATCAAAGAGCGCGAACCCCCAGGCGGTCGATGAGCTGGTCGCGTTCTACCAGTTGCCATCATTATCTGTCAACTGGTACTCTAAGCCCCGTAATGCCCGCACCGAGAGCCATTCGGCGACTCCTCGACACCTCGCCCACGCTGCAGCTCGCCGCCATCCTCGTCGTCGTCTTCGCCGTGCTCGCCGTTCCCGGTGGCGCCGGCCAGCCGTCCGCGGCGGCTCCCCGGGGGGCGCTTGCCGCCGTCCTGCAGACTGTCCCCGTTCCGCTGCCGGGTGGCGAAGGCGGCATCGGCTTCGACGATCTGTCTTTCGCACCCGCCCTCGGCAAGCTCCTCGTTCCGGCCGGCCGCACCGGCTATCTCGACCTCATCGATCCGGTCAGCCGGCAGATCGTTCCCATCGCCGGTTTCAGCTCCCAGGGGAGCTTCGTCCAGGGCCACGGCGAAGGGACGACCTCGGACGATTTCGGCCGCGGGCTGATCTTCGCCACCGACCGCACGGCGAAGAGGTTGCTGGTGCTCGACCCCGCCGCCAGGACCGTCGTCGCCAAGGCCAGCCTCGCCGGCAGCCCCGACTACGTGCGCTGGGTCGCGCCGACCGGCGAGATCTGGGTGACCCAGCCCGACAAGGACCGCATCGAGATCTTCACCTTTCCCGCCTCCGGGCCGCCGGTACCCGCGCACAAGGAATTCCTCGCCACCCCCGGCGGACCGGAGTCGCTGGTCATCGACGCGGCGCACAACCGCGCCTATACCCACCTCTGGAAGGCGACCACCCTGGCGATCGATGTCAAGACCCGCGCCATCGCCGCCCGCTGGCCGAACCGCTGCACCGACTCGCGAGGCATCGCCCTCGACGCCCGGCGCGGTCTCCTCTTCGCCGGTTGCGCCGAGGGCAGGGCGGTCGTCCTCGACCTGCTCCGCGATGGCGCCGTGCGCGAGACCGTGAGCGCGGGCGCGGGAGTCGACATAATCGACTACAACCCCCGCCTCGGCCACCTCTATCTGCCCGGAGCCAAGAGCGAGACGATGGCGATCCTCGGCGTCTCGAGAGCGGGCAAGCTGTCGCTGCTCTCAACCGTCAAGACCGCCCGCGCCGCCCATTGCGTGGTCGCCGATGACCACCACCAGGCCTGGGTCTGCGACCCCGGCCATGGCCGCCTCCTGCTCGTCGACGACACCCTGCCAGCGATCGAATAGGCGGCGCGCTGCGGGAGCCGGCAGCGTGCCTCACCTCGGGAAACTGCCTCCGGCGGCAAGCCCTTCGAGGTGCTCGGCACCGACGGCAACTTCGTGCCGGTCGGCCCCGGCGCCGACTTGAAGGCCGTGCTTCCCTACTCCTTCGCCGGCGACGGCGGCCGCCGCGACGGCCTGGGCACCACCCATCACGAGGCCGGGCCGCTCGCCATGGGCGAGGACCCCAACACCTCGGTCATCGATTCCAACGGGCGCTTCCACCGCGTGGACAACGCCTACGCGGCCGGTCCCGCCCTCTTTCCCACTATCGGCTCTCCCAACCCGATGCTGACCGGCGTGGCCCTGGCGCGGCGGCTGGCAGAGCATCTCGTAGTACCCCGCTTCGCCCCCGATCCCGGGTTCAAGCTGCTGTTCGACGGAGTCGCGACCGACAAATGGCGGATGTCGAAGATCCGCAACCAGCCGGGCAGGGACAACCCCGGCACCTTCTTGGTCGTCGATGGCGCGCTCGAATCGTTGCCCGGCACCGACCTCGGCCTCTTCTGGCACACCGAGCCGACGCCGGCGAATTTCATCCTCAAGCTGGAGTGGATGAGCTTCCGCGACGACGACAACTCAGGCGTCTTCGTGCGCTTCCCCGATCCCAACGGCAAGGGGTACGACAACACCGCCTATGTGGCGATTCAATTCGGATTCGAGGTGCAGATCGATCAGCTCGCCCGTGACGACGGCGCCGCCATCCACAAGACCGGTGCGATCTACGGCTTCGCCGGTCCGGCGAACCCCGACGCGTTGCCGGTGAAGGCGCCCGGGCAGTGGAACGAGTTCGAGATTCATGCCGAGGGGCAGCGCTACACCGTCTTTCTCAATGGAGAGAAGATCACCGAGTACCTGAACCCCGACCCGGCGCGCGGCACGGAGAGCCCTTCTTTCATTGGCTTGCAGACCCACACCGGCCGGGTCGCCTTCCGCAAGATCCAGATCAAGGAGGTCCTCTAGCGCCAGCCGGCAGATCGCCGCGACGGCGCCGAGGAGCGGATGCCGGTGAACCTCGCCACGGGACGTTGCCGTCTCCGGGTCCTGCACCTGACCGGTGAGTTTCCTCCCTTCGTCTGGGGTGGGCTGGGAACCGCCGTAGGCGGCCTGGCGACGGCTTCCGCGCGCGCCGGGATGGCGGTCGGGGTGCTGCTCGTCGGCCGGGGGTACACCTGCTATGGCGCCACCGTCCGGGCGCCGGGTGCCTGTGCGGACGACTGCGCTGCCGATGCCCCGGGAGTGGAGATCTTCCAGCTCGGCCACGCGGAGGCGATCAGCGGCGCTCTCGATCGGGTGCGGACCCTGGACCATGGACGGACCGGGCTCCTCTTTCCGCCCAAGGACGTGGACGCCCTCACCCACACACTCGTCGCGCTGGCGGCGAGCCCCGAGCTGCGACAACGGCTGGGCGCGGCCGCGGCGGTCGAAGTCCGCACCCGCTGGCTGTGGCGAAGCGTGGTCGAGGGGGTCCGGAGTGTCTATCTGGAGACGTGGAGCCCGGCGAAGCGGACAGGCACCGAAGGCTCGGGTCGCCTCGCGAGCCTCGGAAGATCTCGTTGACGAGGTGGACCCGAGCTCTGGAGTGATCCCAGGTCTAGAAGCGGTCGGGGAACTGTCTGACGATGCCTTTGGTCAGCGTGTCGGCCAGGGCGAGGATGTGTTCCTTCACCCGATCGTAGTCTCTGGCGTCCTCGGCCCACTTGCCGCCGAGGCGGTCCTGCGCCTCCTGCAGCGTCGTGTCGAGGTGCTCCTTCATCCCTGCCTTCATGTCGCCGAGCGGCCAGTTCTTCGGATTTGCGCCGGAGAGAAAGGCGGCGATGTCGTCGCCGTTTCTGTACCACCCGGTCTTGGCGGCTGCGATCTTGGCAGCGTCGCCTGCCTTGGCCGCGGTCACCAGCTCGACCGCCCCCTGGATATGTTCCTTGAGCAAGCCGGTGAGCTTCGTCCCCGCCGCGCCGCCGTAAAACGGCTTGATGGCATTGCCGATGTCCTCCTGGTTTTTCATCAGGCGTCCGGCCGCGACCTCCTGGTCCGGGAGTCCCGCGGCAAAGCTCACGATCCACAGCCGGGTCCAGGTGATGTGGTCCTCCCACAACTTGCGCATGTCGACGCGCAGTTGGGACGCGTCGGTCTTCCCCGCGGCGAGTGCGGGTGCGGAGACGACGCAGCTCAGCACTGCCAGCGCTGTGAACACGACCAGAGTCCTGGAGAATTGGGTGCTCATTTCTTCGGCCTCTCTTTCTCGCGTTCCTTCAGTTGGTGTACAGCGCCTCGGCTGGTCAGGCCTGCCGAACGCCGGCGGGAGCCTCGGCGACGGCCAGGCGCGCCAACGCCAGAGCCCCCAACGACAGACCGAAGTCGCGCAGGGCAACGTCGAAGTAGCCCGGGACCAGCAGCAGATCGAGGATGATGCCCCACAGCCAGGCGGCCACCAGATAGCCCCCGAAGCGCGGCCTGAACCAGACGATGAGCCCGGCGGCGATCTCGACGACGCCCACGAGCTGCATGAAGGTGTGGCCCGAGAAAGGCAGCAAGCGCTCCACGCTGGGCGCCAGGTACTGGTCCCAGTTGACCAGCAGGTGAGTGAACTTATCGATCCCCGCCAGCAGCGGCGCCACCGTGAACCCGACGTGCAGGATCTGGAAGGCCTGTGCCGCGGGCGTGTGACTCGGTTGCATCGTCAACCTCCTTTCTCGCGATCTCCTTGGCGGGGCCGATCGGCTCCGCCCAACCTCTACAGAGTCGGCAGCGCGCCGGAGGTTACAAGTTGGCGGAGCCGGCGCAATAGGCGTAACCTTCTGCCAGGCGGCGACTCTGTAGTCTCGGGCAGGAGCCATGAGGACGCGGACCTTCGATGATGCAGGCCAGGCCAGATCGCCCGATCTTCAGGGCGATGCCTCGAGCGACGAGGAGGTGGTGAGGCGTGTCCTCGCCGGCGAACGCCAACTATTCGAGATCCTGATGCGCCGGTACAACCGGCGGCTCTATCGCGTTGCCCGCGGAATCGTGGGCGACGACGACGAGGCCGAGGACGTGGTCCAAGACGCCTACGTGCGCGCCTTTCATCACCTCGGCCAGTTCTCGGGAGGCGCCCGCTTTGCCACCTGGCTGACCAGAATTGCCGTCTACGAGGCGGCGGCGCGTGCCCGGCGTCGCGGCCGCCTCGTGGAGATCGATGCCATGCCCGATGTTCAGAAGGAGTCCATTGCCTCGCTGCGCTCGACCGAGCTCGGTCCCGAGCAGCGCGCGATCCGGCGCAACCTGCGTACGATCCTCGAATCCGCGATCGACGCCCTGCCCGCGCCATATCGGCTGGTCTTGGTGCTTCGCGACGTGGAGGGACTGAGCACCGCCGCCACGGCCGAGTGCTTGGACCTCGAGATCTCAGCCGTGAAGACCCGTCTCCATCGCGCGCGCGGGATGCTGCGCCGCCGGGTCGCCGAGCAGGCAAGCACTGCTTGTCGCGACGCCTTCGCCTTCGAGGGCCTCCGCTGCGACCGCCTGGTCGAGGCCGTTCTCGCCCGCATTGCCGAGCAGCCGGGAACGGCCCCCTGACGGGCGAGGCCAGTGCCAAGCGGAAACAACCCGGCTCGCGGGATAAGGTCAGTAGTGGCCAGCTTCTCGAATGTTCGTCTCTGGGACGCCTCCTGCCTGCACAATAGATTTCTGGTGAGGTGTGCCCGCGTGCTCCCGGATCATGGCGAACCGCAGCGCCCGAAGCACGGGACCTCTTGCGCTGCTTCCGGTAGGCTGATGGTCCCGCAGTCCGAGGAACCGATGATCGAGCAGGAAGGCAAGGACAGACCCATGAGTTTAGCGATCCCCCGCCGCAAGCCGGTCACCGTCTCGCAAGAGGCGATGGTCCATCAGGAGCTGCCGGCGCCCGGCCAGAGTCTGCCGCTCATCGTCCAGCCGGCGTTCAAGGGCATGAGCCTGGTCACCTGGGCGGCCGCGAACCGGGAGCTGGTGCAGGGTCTGGTGGTGCGACACGGCGGGGTCGTTTTCCGCAACTTCGAGGAGCGGACCGTCGAGCAGTTCGAGCAGTTCACCCGCGCCATCTCCATGGAGCTCGTCGAGTACCGCGAGCGGTCCTCGCCGCGCAGTCAGGTCAGCGGCCGGGTCTACACCTCGACCGATTATCCGGCGGACCAGGAGATTTTTCTGCACAACGAGAACTCTTACCAGCACATCTGGCCGATGAAGATCTTCTTTTTCTGCGTGGTGGCCGCGTCGGAGGGCGGGGCGACGCCCATCGCCGACTGCCGCAAGGTCTACAACCGTATCGACCCGGCGATCCGAGAGCGCTTCCGGACGAAGAAATGGATGGTCGTCCGTAACTACGGCGACGGCTTCGGCCTGCCGTGGCAGACCGTCTTCCAAACCACCGACAAGGCGGCCGTCGAAAACCACTGCCGCGAGCACGGTATCGAAGCGGAGTGGAAGAGCGACGGCCGCTTGCGAACCCGCGCCGTCCGACCGGCCGCGGTCCGGCACCCGCAGAGCGGGGAGATGACCTGGTTCAATCATGCCACCTTCTTCCACGTATCGACCCTGATTCCGCTGGTGCGCGAGGCCCTGCTCGCCGAGTTCGACGAGGAGGACCTGCCGAGCAACTCCTACTATGGGGACGGCTCTCCGATCGAGCCTTCGGTCCTCGACGAGCTGCGCGGGATCTACGGCGAGGAGAAGGTGAGCATCCCCTGGCAGGAGGGAGACCTCCTCATGCTCGACAATCTCCTGGTTGCCCACGGGCGAGCCTCGTACTCGGGCGATCGCAAGATCGTCGTGGGCATGGCCGAACCGCGCCGCTGGGAGGAAGTCGAGGTCGGTTAGCGGCCTCGCCGCGCCGCCCGCACCGCCGGCGAGGCGCTCCGCGGCAGACGCTTGCGGCCGGCGGTCTGATCGGAAGCGCCGGGTCCCTTCCCGGCGCTCCCGGCAGGTCGGCCGGCGCTCCCGCCATTGGTCGCCGCTCCCGCCATTGGCGACACTCCCGGCAGGTCGCCGGCACTCCCGGCAGGTCGGCCGGCGCTCCCGCCATTGCCGGCACTCCCGGCAGGTCGAAACGACCCGTACAAGTCGTCGAGAAGAGCGAAACCGCGGTCGAGGCGTTCGAAATCGTCGGGATGGGCGAGGACGAGGCCGGTCAACAGCTGCGAGATCCCCGCGGCATCGGGGCGGCCGTACCTCCCGTCCTTGAGGTCGATGTCGTGGACGATCTCGGCGATCTGCGCCAGCGCCGGATCGGCGAGACCGAGCCGCGCGACGAGCGTCTCGAAGGTGCAGCGATCCCCCTCGTGGGTGAAGTCGCCGCCCACCGTATCGAAACGGATCTCACCCGGCGCAGCCTCGGGAGTCTGGGAATCGACAAAGCGGAAGCGGGCGGCCGGATCGACGAAGCGGCGGACGAGCCATGCCGAGGCGATCCGGTCGATGTGGATGCCCTTGCGGGTGACCCAGGTCCGGCCGGCGAGGCCGGCGTGCTCAGCGGGCTGGCTCGCCGCGGGTGCCGGCGCCTGGCCCGCCCGAAGGCGGACCGCGACCTGGCCCAGCAAGGCCTCCACCTTCTCCCGCTCGGGGGCGGCGAAGAAATCGATCGCCGCCACCTCGCCGAGCCGCTTCTGCAAGCGGCTGAAGCGCAGGGCAAGGTCCGCTTCGCTGGCGACGGCGGCGCCGCGGCGGCTGGTCAGGCGCAGCAGCTCGCGGGCCTCGGTAGCCAGACGGTCATAGTCGGCCGCGCGCTCCCGCCGGAAGCGCGCCTCGATCTCCTCGCCGGAGGGCCGGCCGAAAAAGTCGGCCTCGCAGAGGAACGCCTCGCCACCGCCTGCCACGGCTTCTTCGGCGATCCATTGGAAGTCCTCGAGGCTGACCTCCGAGTGGGGAAGGACGTAGACCGAGTTCTTGAGCGCGATCGCCCCCACCCGCGCCAGGCGCTGCCGAATGCGTGCCCGCAAGTAAAGGGGTTTGGGCGGCAACTGGTGGATCAGAAGGTACCAGCGCGGCACCTTTTCGTTCTAGCAGTTGGCAGTCGTGTGTGTCAACTGGTAACGACCACGACTCAGCGAGCCGGTGGAGTGAGCGGGTCGCCCGTCTGGTGCTCCCGGATCTGGAAGCGCAGGAACTCGTGGATCGCCCGCAGAGCCTCGGCGTCGATGGTGCGCAGCTCGACACGGCCGCCGCGGTCGGTGTCCGAGTAGGAATAGGTAACCATGGCGCGCAGACGCTCGAGAGCGCGGACTCCAGGCGGGATCTGGTCATGGACGACCATTGGTGTGTGGAAGTCGCCAGCCGTGAAGCCGCGTGCGATCTCGAAGAGGTGGCGGCGGATCTGGTCGCGGCTGGTGGTGTCCTCCGGGGCGTTGGACTCGACGCGAATTTCGCCGCCGTCGGAGTGGAGCAGGAAATGGTGTGTGGTGGCCGTCTGCGAGAAGCCCATCGCCCGTGCACCGCGAGCGCTCACGCCGGCGAAGTGGTCGTGGGCCTTCGGTGCCGCGGCGGCGGAGGCCGTGTCCGCCTTGGCCGCCGCCATGTGCGCGGCGTGCAGCGGGCAGTCGGACGGCATGGCATCGCCGGCGTGCGCATCGACAGGCGCGGCGGCGCTGTTGGCGAGGGACGGTGACGGAGTTGCGAAGAGCACGACGGCGGCGAGCAGCAGAGCGAGGCGATGACGGTCGGTCATGGGTTCTCCTTGTGCGTCCGGCGGAGGCGCGGATGGATGCCAGGTCTCGAGGGATCGGCGCGGCGGCCGAGGTCGTCGAGGAGGTGGACGGGTGTTCCGGCGGGTTGGTTGGCGAGCCGGGCGTCCCAATCTTCGATCAGGGCGGTCAGAGTGCGGCGCAGCGCGCGCAGCTCGCGCTCCTGGCGGATGATCGCGGCAAGCTTGCTGGCCGCCAGGTTGCGCACCGAGCGGCAAGGGGCGCCGCCGCGCAGGCGCTCGCGCAGGACGCGCGACAGCTCCTCGACCGTGAAGCCGACCGCAAGTGCGGCGCGCACGACGCGCAGCCGCTCCAAGGTCTCGACGGGAAACTCGCGGTAGCCGTTGGCCGAGCGCGCGGCGCGCGGCAGGAGGCCGGCGCGCTCGTAGTGGCGCACCGTGTCGGGGCTGACGCCTGCCGAAGCGGCGAGCTCACCAGTGCGCATCGCCGGACTCGACGGGGCAGGTGCAATGCGTCATGCGGGCATCCTAAACCCTGGAATCGAGTCCAATGTCAAGCCCTCCCTGCGCCCCTGTGGTCTCACCCAGGAAGAGACGAAGGTGCGGCCCTGGTCGCTCACGGCGTGCTCGCCGGCATGTGCATCGAGGCGTCCATCGCCGGCCCGGTCAGCTTGAGGCGCAGGAAGGCCATCCAGGAGTAGAGCGTCCGGCTGCCGTAGCGGGACTCGAGGGCAGGTGGCACCCGGGCGACGCTCCCGACGAGGCCGACGCCCGCCTTCAACTTATCGACGGCGAGCGCGTCATAGATGTAGCCGAGCGAGAGCTTGCCGACCGCCGCGACTTTGCCGTTGCCGAGCAGCTCGTCGTTGTCGAGCCGCTCGAGGCGGCCGAACAGAGTGTGCCGCCCGGCGAAGCTGGCGCCGCTCTCGAGCAGCAGGGCCACGGTCGCCTTCCCCGGGTTGCGATCGTTGCGCCCCACCGCCAGGGTGGTCTGCCAGCTGCCGGCGGCGAGCGGCCGGTTGTACATCGCCGACGCGGTGGTGCGGGTGACGTCGACACCGGGCTCGAGCTGCTCGGGGCGGCTGAGGTGCCCGGCGCTCGCCTGCAGCGACCAGTTGGGAGCGGGCTGGAAAGAGGCGCGGAAGGAGTACGAGTTGAGCTTCGGGGCGTCCAGGTCGGTGCGCTTGGGGTCGGGCTCGTGGCCGTTGAAGGCCGAGCCCTCGAGCTTCCAGCCGCCGCGCACCCAGCCGAGGGTCACGACGCCATAGGAGATGTGGGTGGCGTCCAGCCAGTGGTGCGCGAGCGGCGCCTCGGGGTTGTCCAGCCCGGAGAAGCGGTGCATGAAGGCGGGCGGGCCGAGCGCCGGCTCGCCGGGCTCGCCGAGGTAAAGGAAGACCGAGCCGTCCCCGCCGATGGGCAGACTGTAGCTGGCGGCCAGCTCCATGAACAGGTCGTGGGGGTGCTGGCGGTCCCTGAGCGGCGTCACGCCGTCGGCGGTCTCGCCCGTCTGCAAGACGAGCGGATAGCCGGCCTTGCCAACCGTCCATGGCTCCGCGGAGAGCATGGCGCGCAAGCCCAGGCGCCCCGGCCCCAGCGGTCGCGAAGCCATGTTCATGAGCATGTTCTCGCCGAAGGTCTTGGTGGCGCGCTCGCGGCCGGCCTGGTCGGAATGGATCAGCATCGCGTAGCCGTGGGTCATAAGCTGCCAGGGTCCGAGGTTCCAGTGAAGTCCTTCATGGGGGGAGGACTCGGGCTGCCACGATGTGCCCGAGGCTTCGCGGGTCATGGCGTAGGGGCCGAAGAGGGCGGCCATGCCGTGAATACCGTGCATACCCTCCATGCTCGCCATGCCCGCCATCCCTTCCATGCCCGGCATGGCGCCGTGATCGGCGGGCTGCCCGTGAGCGTCCGGCGGATGCTGAGGCCCGGTGCTCGGCGGGCTCTTGCTTTCTCCGGTGCCGGGCTCTGAAGGTGACGCGGGCGGCGCCGGCGCGGCCGGCTGTGGCGGCGGCGCGGGCGTGGAGGAAGGAGGGTGCTGATGCTGGCCCCATGCCGGGGCTCCGGCTAGTAGCGCCAGGGCGAGTGCGAGTCGGGTGCGGCTTCCAAGTCGAAACTTTGGGCGGCTCTTGTCCATGGTGCAGCTCCTGAGGCGCAGTCCTCGCCAAGCTCTTGGCAGGCCCGCAACCGGTCAGTTGAAGGAGGTGCCGCCGTTGGGGACCGTCGATCCTCGACGCGAACGGCGACAGCGGAGATCAGGAGCTGCTAGGAGAGAGGGACGTGCTCGATGCTCGAAACGAGGAGGGGCGGGACGACTTGCGCCGCTTCAGGCGAGGCCGCCGAAGCCATGCGCAGCGGGCAGAGAAGCATGCTCTCTTGCCGGTCCCCCGAGCTCAGGCAGGCGTGCTCGCACACGCTGCCGCAGCAATCGCGCCCCGCGGCGCTGAGGGCCGGGACGCCCTGGCCGGGAGCTTCCCCCGCCGCGGCCTGGTGGCAGGCGGGCATCGCCGCTGGCCTGGAGGTCGCCGAGATCCGGTCGCGGGGGTGGCAAGGATGAGGCCCGAAACCGCTGGCAACGAAAAGCAAGGCCGCAACGAAGGCGGAGAGGAGTCTTGATTTCATCGCGTGCTTGCCACGGTGACGAAGGCGCCCGAGCCTTCCCCGGATGACAGCCTAACACGGCGCGAGCCGCCCCCCAGATACTTTTCGTCTGAAGCGGGTCACCGGCGACATCGGCCTTGGGTTACTTCTTGCCCGGCGCAGCGATTGCCGCCAGGCGATGCGCGGCGTCGTATGCAGCGATGTCGGCGTCGTTGAGGTGCTCCGCCTTCCACACCATGGCGCGGTGGATGCGGTTCCAGCCACTCGGATGGTCGTAGAAGAAGTATTCCTCGATGGTCCCGGGTTGCATCTTGCGGTACTCGGAGAGGTGCAGCGCCGCCTGGGCGAAGCCGTCCGGCTGGCGCGACGCGTTCATGCCAAAGGCATCCGCCTCCGCTTCCATGGTGCGGGTGAGGGTGTTCAGCACCGGCGTCAGCACGAACATGAACACCGAAAACAGAACGAGCAGCAGTGGCAAGCCGCTGACGTCGCCGATATCGCGGATCCCCCAGCGCAGTCCGCGGCTGGCTTGCAGCCTGCCGAAGGACCAGCGCAAGAAGGCGAAACCGACGACGACGATGATGCCGATGAAGACGATGCCCTTGTAGACGTGGTTCAGGACGTAATGGCCCATCTCGTGGCCCAGCACCGCCTCGATCTCTTCCGGCGAGCCGCGCTTCATCAGGTTGTCGTTCATGCTGATTCGCGTGGTGCCGAGCAAGCCGCTCACGTGCGCGCTCATGCGCTTGGTCTGCTTGGAAGCGTCGAATTCATACACGTCGCTGGCCGGGATGCCGTTGGCCCGCGCCATGGAGAGGATCTGGTGCTTGAGCGGGCTTTCGGTCAGCGGCTTGAATTTATTGAACAGAGGCTCGACGTACACGGGTGCGATGGCCACGGCGAACATGGCCAATCCGATGGCGACGAGCGCCCCCCAGAGCCACCAGGTGCGCGGCGCCTTGCGGATGACGGCGTAGATCGCCGTAAAGGCGAGGGTGCCGAAGACGAGCCCGAGCGCAAGCCCCTTCATCTGGTCTCCGAGCCAGGCGCTCATGTCCTGGTTGGACATGCCGTACTGGTGCTCGCGGAAGTAGCCTTCGTAGGCAGCCAACGGCAACAACACCACGGAGGAGATCAAGATGTAGAGGGCCGAGTAGATGGCGGTCTGCAGCCCTCTGGAGGATGTGATGCGCTCTGCCCAGTCCCGCATGCGTGACGAAAGGTGCGTGCCCAGGAACAGCCAGGCGACGGCGAGGCCGGCCAGGAAGTCCCACAGGATCAGCCAATAGCCGCCTTCGAAGTAAGCGTCGGACTTGGCCCGCGCCTCGGGGGACAGCCGGGCGAGATAGGCCGCGGTGGCCGCGTCGGGGTCGAGATGGGCGGTCGCGGTCTCCGTCTGCGGAGGGGCGCCCGGCTGGGGTGGAGCAACGGCGGCCGATGCGGTCGCGGAGATCAGGAGCAGGGCGGCAACCGTCGCCAGCAGCAGTGCATTGAAACGCTTCATGTGCACCTCTCTCGGGCGGATTGCCCGATGACGTAACGCAAGGCTGATACGGGAACCCAGCGGATTAGTTTACCTCGCTCGGCCGTGGAGCCGCGTCTCCTTGCGACGCCTGCCGGCGAGAATTCCGCGCTGTGCGAGCCAGGAGCGCTTCCAGCTCGGTGGCAACGTGGCTGACCCGGGGCTCGCGCAGCATGGCGTAGTGATCTCCCGGGATCCGGCGATAGTGGAACGGACCGCGCGCCAGGCGGCGCCAGGCCGCGACTCCGCGAGCGCCGGCGCCGGCCGCGGGCGGGCGCTCTTCCGCCCCCAGGAGCGCGACGGGACAGGCGAGGGGCCGCGGACGATAGGCGGCGAAGGCGTGCAGATGCGCCTCGACGACCGCGAGGAGACGGTCGAGCTGCCGCTGGTCGAGGGCCGCGCCACCTGGTTCGGCGCGCAGCAGAGCGGAGAGAGAGACGTCGTCGCGGCGCGAAGGCTCTCCGGCCGGTCCCCGCAGGGTCTGCAGGGTCCGCAGGGTCCGCAGAGTCCGCGGGCTCGGCAGGGTCGTGTCGAGGAGGGCCACGAGCGCCACTGCCGCGCCGCGCTCGGCGAGCTGCCGGGCCATCTCCCAGGCGATCAGTCCGCCGAAAGACCAACCGCCAAGCAAGTAGGGCCCGCTCGTCTGGACCCGGCCGAGGGCCTCGACGTAGAGCGCCGCGAGCTCCTCGACGCTGGCGGAGGGTTCGCCGAGGCCGTCACTCCCCGGCGCCTCGAGCCCGTAGCTCGGACGGCCGGCCAGGCGGCGGGCGAGATCGGCGTAGCAAAGCGTGCGGCCTCCCAGCGGGTGGACCCAGAAGAAGGGGCGCTCGGCCCCGCGCGGCCGGATGGCGACGAGCGGCCTGGCGAGCAGCGGGCCGCTTTCCTGGCGCAGCGCGGCGGCCATGGACTCGACGGTGGCGCCGCGGAAGAGCGCGGCGAGAGGGAGCTTGCGTCCGAGCTCCCGCTGGATCCGGGCCATCAGCTCGACGGCCAGGAGCGAATGGCCGCCCAGCTCGAAGAAGCTGTCGCTCCGACCCACCGCGGCGAGGCCCAAGAGGTCCGCCCAGAGTCCCGCCAGGCGCGTCTCCAGCTCGTCCGCGGGCGTCCCGGGCTGGCGCCCCGCGGAGTCCGCGCTCGCCGGCAGCAGGGCGAGCAGGGCCCGATCGTCCACCTTGCCATTGGGCAGCAGCGGCAGAGCCGGGAGCGCGAACAGCTCGGCAGGGACCATGGGAGCGGGCAGGCGCTCGGCCAGGTAACGGCGCGCCTCGGCGGGCGCCAGAGCGGCCGCCGGAAGCTCCGCCGCCGGCTCGAAGCACGCCACCAGCCCGCGGCCGCCGGAGGGGAGATCGCGGGCGAGCGCGGCGGCCCGCCGCACGCCAGGGTGGCGCAGCAAGGCAGCCTCGACTTCGCCCAGCTCGATGCGGAAGCCGCGGATCTTGACCTGGCGGTCGATCCGTCCCCGGAGCTCCAGGCGGCCGTCGGGCAGCCAGCCCGCGAGGTCGCCGGTGCGATAGAGCCGGGCGCCGGGCTCGGCCGAGATCCCGGCGAGCGGGTCGGGAATGAAGCGCCGCGCGGTCAGGCCGGGCCGGCCGAGGTAGCCGCGGCTCAGGCCGGCTCCGCCGATCAGGAGCTCGGCGCCGACGCCGGCGGGCACCGGCGCCAGGGCGCGATCGAGCAGGCGGGCCTCGACGCCCGCGATCGGCCGGCCGATCGTCACCGTTCCTCCGGGAGCCGGCGCGTCGACGGTCGCCCACACCGTGGCCTCGGTGGGTCCGTACTCATTGTGGAGCATCACGCCCGGAAGGCGGGCGTGATGCTCGGCCACGAGCTGGGCGGGACAAGGCTCGCCGGCCACGATGACGGTGCGCAGCGGGCCAAGGTCGGAGGGCTGCGGGTGATGGGCGAGCAGCTGGGCGTAGAGCGGCGGAATGCTCAGCCAATGCGAGACGCCGTGCTCGGCGATGAGGCGCGCGAGCTCGACGGGGTCGGACTGCCGGCTCCTGTCCGGAATGACCAGGCGGCCTCCCTGGCAGAGAGTCCAGAAGATGACCGCTACCGAGCTGTCGAAGGCCAGGGAGGGGAGCAGCAGAAAAGCCGGCACCAGCCCGGAGTAGCCCTGCAGGCGGGCGCGCGTCGAGCGCAGGAGCGCGCGATGACTCACCACCACTCCTTTCGGTTGGCCGGTGGAGCCCGAGGTGTAGATCACATAGGCGGCGTTCTCGGGCAGGGGCTGGAGATCGGACGGTCTGACATCGCCGGGTCCCTGCCCGGCGTTGGAGGCCGGCTCGGAGTCTGCCACCGCGCTCTCGGAGCTCTCGTCGAGCACGAGCCGGACGCCGGCGTCGGCGAGCATGAAGGCGAGTCGCTCGTCCGGGTAGGACGGGTCGAGCGGCAGGTAGGCCCCGCCCGCCTCGAGCACGGCGAGGATCGCCACCAGCGCCGGGGCTCCGCGTTCCATGCGAATACCTACCACGACCTCGGGACCAACGCCGCTGGCCCGCAGGCGGCGGGCGAGTCGCTGGGTGCGCGCTGCCAGGGCGCCGTAGGTCAGCAGCTCGCCACCCGCGTGGGCGATCGCGGCCGCCGCGGGTGTCCGTGCCGCTTGCGCCGCGATGAGCCGGTGAACCAGCGGCTCGGCCGCGCCGACCTCTCCGGCTTCGCCGATCTCGGGCAGCCTTCCCTTCGCCCACTCGTAAAGGACCTGGTGGCGCTCCGCCTCGGTCAGCAGGGACAGCTCCGAGAGCCGCCGCCCCGCGTCGGCGGCGAGGTCCGCGAGCAGGATCCTGAAATGGCCGAGGAAGCGGGCGGCGGTGGCCCGGTCGAAGAGGTCGGCGTTCCATTCGAGCTCGCCCGCAAGGGCAGCCGCGCTCCCCGGGCATCCGTCGCGTTGCTCGACCAGGAAGAGAGTGAGCTCGAAACGGGCGGCCCCCGGCTCGATCTCGACGGGGGTAGCGGCGAGGCCTGGCAGATCGATCCGGGCGACGTCCGCCGGAGGGGCATTCTGAAACGCCAGCGCCGCCTGGAAGAGCGGCGTCCGCGAGAGGTCGCGCTCGGGGCGCAGCTCTTCGACCAGCCTCTCGAACGGCAGGTCCTGGTGGGCATGGGCGCCGAGCACCGCCTCGCGGCAGCGGCCGAGCAGGTCCCGCCCCGCGGGGTCGCCGGCGAGATCCGCGCGCAGCACCAAGGTGTTGGCGAAGAACCCGATCAAGGGCTCGATTTCCAACCGGTTGCGATTGGCGATGGGATAGCCGATTGCAAAGTCCTCTTGCCCGGCATGCCGTCCGAGCACCGCCGCAAAAGCGCAGAGGACGGTCATGAACAGGGTCGCCCCTTCGCGGCGGGCGAGGCCGGCCGCGGCCTCCGCCACGCCGGCCGGCAGCTCGAGGCGGCGGCGGGCCCCCCGGTAGGCCGGGGTCGACGACCGGGGACGGTCGGCCGGCAAAGTCAACGGCGGGACGCCCTGCAGCCGCTCGCGCCACCAGGCGAGCTGGCGGTCGAGCACCGCGCCCTGCAGGCGGGCGCGCTGCCACAAGGTGAAATCGGCGTATTGCAGCGGGAGCGCGGGCAAGGGCGGCGCGGTAGACCGCTCCTTGGCAGAGAAGGCGCGGTAGAGCAGCGCCAGCTCGCGCAGGAAGACATCGACCGACCAGCCGTCGGCGGCGATATGGTGCACCACCGAGAGCAGCACGTGCTCCTCGGACGCCAGCCGCAAGAGCAGGAGCCGCAGGACGGGGCCGCTCCCGAGATCGAAGGGGCGGCGGGCCGCGGCGGCGCACAGGCGCGCCGTCTCGGCCTCGCGTGCAGCGACCGAGAGCGCCGCGAGATCGAGCAGCGGCAATGGCGCCTCCGGCTCCGCCGAGACCTCCTGGACCGGCCGTCCCTCGACCGCCGGAAAGCGGGTGCGGAGGACCTCGTGACGGCGCACGATCTCCAGGCAGGCGGCGGCCAGTGCCGGCGCGGCGAGCCCGCCGCGCAAGCGGGTGGCATTCGGGATGTTGTACAGGCAGCTCCCCGGTTGCAGGCGGTCGAGGAACCAGAGCCGCTGCTGGGCGAAGGAGAGAGGCACGGCGTCCGGCCGCGGACCGGCGGCCAGCGGCGGCTCCGCGGGACCCGCGGCGTCTCCGCCGGCGAGCTCGCCCTCGATCACCCGCGCCAGGTCGGAGAGGCGCGGCGCCGCGAACAGGGCGTCGAGCGGCAGCTCCAGCCGGAAGGCGGCGCGCAGCCGCGAGATCAGGCGCGTGGCCAGCAGGGAGTGGCCGCCGAGAGCGAAGAAATCGTCGCCGGCGCTCACCCGCTCCATGCCGAAGACCTCGGCCCACAGCCCGCAGAGCACTTCCTCGACCGGCGTGCGCGGAGCGACCAGGGGCCGCGCGCCGCCGCCGCCGCGCCGGTCGGGCGGCGCCGGGAGGGCTCGGCGGTCGACCTTGCCGGCGGGGGTGAGCGGCAGGGCGTCCAGCGTGACGAAGACGGAGGGGACCATGAAAGGCGGGAGGCGCAGCGCGGCGAAGTCGCGCAGCTCAGCGGCCCAGGAAGCGTCGTGGGCTAGCGGTTGGGCAGCCGGCCCGGCGGCGGAGGTCCGCCGAGAATCGCGCGCCACGACGTAGGCCACCAGCCGGACGCCGTCCGGACCGATGCCCTCTTCGCCACGCGCCACCACCACGGCCTGGGCGACTTCGGGGTGCCGAGCGACCGCCGCCTCCACGTCGCCGAGCTCGATGCGGAAGCCGCGCACCTTCACCTGGTGGTCGCGGCGGCCCAGGAATTCGATCCGGCCGTCGGGGAGCTGGCGGGCGAGGTCGCCGGTGCGGTACAGGCGTGCGCCGGGCTCGCCGTGGAGCGCGGAGGCGGGATCCGGCACGAAGCGCTCGGCGGTGAGGTCGGGACGCGCGAAATAGCCACGCGCCAGGCCGCTGCCGCCCAGGCAGATCTCGCCCGGCACTCCGGGAGCGACCGGTTGCAGCCAGCCGTCGAGCAGCAGGGCGCGCTCTCCCGCGACCGCCCGGCCGATCGGCGGCGCGCCGGCATCGGCGCCGCCCCCGCCCCCTCCCTTGCAATCGACGGGGGCGAACAGCGAGTAGATGGTGGCCTCGGTCGGTCCGTAATGATTGGAAACCCGGCAAGCCGCACCGCTTGCGACGAGCGCCTGGACGAGCGGAGCGGGAAGGGCTTCGCCGCCGAGGGTGAGGGCCCGCAACGAGTCCGGAAAGCCGCCGCCGGAACGCACCAGGTCCGCGGCGGTGGAAGGCACGAGGCAAGCCATGGTGACGTCCTCGCGCGCCGGCAGGCGGGGAAGGTCGAGCGCACCGCCGGCGAGAACGGCCGTGCCGCCGTTGGCGAGCGGCAGGAACAGCTCGAAGATCGAGAGGTCGAAGCAGATCGAGGCGGCGGCCAGAACGCCCGCGCGGTCCGCGGGCCCGAAGAGGCGCGCGGCGGCGGCCAGGAAGTGGCTGACGCCGCGGTGTTCGATGGCGACTCCCTTGGGTTGTCCCGTCGAGCCCGAGGTGAAGATCACGGCAAAGAGGTTTGCGGGGAGCGCCCCGCGTCCGTCCGGGTGGAAAGACGAAACTCCGTGCTGCGAGAGGGTGGGAGGGGGATCGAGGGGTTGGCCGCCGCTCCCGCCATTGGCGGCACTCCCGGCAGGTCGCAGGGGGCGATCCGATAGATTGGCTGGCACGGGCGCACCCTCGTCCGGCTCGTCGACCAGCAGGCACGAGACCTCCGGCGGCAGCAGCTCGACGAGGCCGCGCCGCGTCACCACCACTCCGGCCCGTGCGCCCGCGATCATCGCGGCGGTCCGCTCGGGCGGATAGCCGGGGTCGAGGGGGACATAGGCGGCGCCGGCCGCCAGCGCGCCGAGGATTGCCGCGACCATCTGCGGAGAGCGCTCGAGAAGCACGCCGACCCGCGCTTCGGGGCCCGCCCCTGCCGCGGCGAGGCGGCGCGCCAGGCTCGAAGCGCGCGCGGCGAGCTCGCCGTAGGTCAGCGTGGTCTGTTCCCAGAGCAAGGCGCGGGCGTCGGGCCGCCGCGCCGCCTGGGCCGCGAACAGCTCATGCGCGAGGCCGGTTACGGGTTCTCCTCGCAGGAAACTCCTCTGCTCCGAGAAGCGGTAGGGGGCATCCATTTCCCCCCACTCCAGGACGACCTGCTGGCGCTCCGCCGGGGAGAGCAGGCAGAGGCCGTCGTGAGGAGAGAGCGGCGCGCGGGCAATGGCTGCCAGGACCCGGTCGTAGCGGGCGGCAATGGCCGACGCTTCGGCCGGTGCGAGCTCGGCCGCCAGGTAGTCGAGGCCGAGGGTGACCTGTGCGGTGATCTCGTCGAGGTTGAATTGCGCGGTCAGCGGAAAGTAGGTCTGCTCCGAGCCCGCGCTGCCCAGGACGGCCAGTCCTGGAATCCTCTGCAGACGCTCGTAGAGATGGAAGTGGGTGAAGTTGAAGAGCGTGTCGAAAGGTGGCCGTCCAATGGCGGCGGGCAGGGACCCGCCGCCCTCCGGTCGATTCCCTGCTGCCGGGTCGACCGGATCGGCCGGGCGCCGGCGCTGCAGCTCGGCCATCTCGGCCATCTCAGCCAGGGGATAGCGCCGGAAGGGGAGCAGCTCGAGCTCGGTGGCGAAGGTTTGCCTTGCCAGGTCGAGCCAGGAGCCCGGGACCAGGCGCATGCGGAAAGGCATGGCATTGAGGAAGCCGCCGAGGATCCGGTCGCCGTCGGCGCCTTCGGGGCGCCCGTTGATGAGGTGGGCGGTGACCACGTCCGATTCCCCAGTCAAGAACGCAAGGACCCGAAGGTGGGCCGCGAGCAGCAGGTCCTTGAGCGGCACGCCGGCCCCGAGTGCCGCCTGCCGCAGGCCGAGCGAGACGGTCCGCGGGACCGGCACTTCGAGACGCACCACGGGCGGTGGCGGGCCGGCGCCAGGCGCGGCGCGGACGACGGCGCAGACGACGGGGCAATTGCGCGGCAGGCGCGAGGCGCCGCCATCGCCGCGATCACCGCGCAGCTCCCAGAAGGCCCGCTGCTCGGCGGAGGCCAGCGCGTCTCGTTCCAGGGCGACATAGTCGGCGAAGGAGCTGGCGAGCGGCCGCTCGTCGGGCGGCTCGGCCGGCAGGCCGAGCTGGGGACGGGCAGCGGCGACGAGAGCCAGATAGCGGGTGAAGAGCTCGGTCAGGAAGAGGCCCACGCTCCAGCCGTCGAGGAAGGGCTCGGAGAGGGTGAGCTGGAAAGTGTCCTCGCCGCGAGGGTGGAGGTGCAGGCGGATGAGAGGCGGCCGTCCCCAGTCGAACTTGCGCCGCACCTCGACGGCGAGCCAGCGCGTGACCACCTCTTCCTGGACCGCCGGAGCGAGGCCACGCAGGTCCACCACCGCCAGCTCGGGCCGGAGCGGCTCTCCTTCGCGCCCCGCACGGTGGACGAGCTGAAGCGGCGCGGAGAAGCCTTGCAGGGCAAAAGAGGTGCGCAGCAGGGGGTGCCGGGCGACGAGCCGGGAGAGGGCGAGCCGCAGCCTGCCGACGTCGAGCGGCGCCCGCAGGTGCAGGCTGCTCACGTAGATCTGGTAGTCGCGGCCGTACTCGCTGTGAAAGACCAGGCCGGCCTGGGTGCGGGTCAGCGGATAGGCATCTTCGACCCCCTCCGGGAGCCGGGAGCGGTCGGCCGCCGAGATCAGGGAAAAGGGCGGCGTGCCGGGCCCGACCGCCGGCCCGGTCATTTCGGACCCCTCCGCATCCACCTCCGCCGCCACCTCCGCAAGATTGCGGACGGTGGGGTGCTGGAAGAGCTGCCGCAGGGTGAAGCTCACCCCGCGCTCTTCGGCCCGCACCCGCACCTGGATGCCGCGGATCGAGTCGCCGCCCAAGGCGAAGAAATCGTCGTCGAGGCCGACGCGCCGTACATCCAAGACCTCGGACCAGCTCGCCGCGATCGCTTGCTCGACCGGCGTGCGCGGTGTTTGCGGCCGGGCGGCCTCTCCGCTCGGGCGCATGGCAGCGGGCGCGAGAGCGGGCAAGGCGCGGCGGTCGAGTTTGCCGTGAGCGGTGAGGGGCAGGCTGGCGAGCGCCACGAAGCCCGCCGGCAGCATGGGTCCGGGAAGGCGCTCGGCCAGGAAGGCCCGCAGCTCGGCGGCCGGAACCGGCTCGCCGCGCGACACCTGGTAGGCGATCAGGCGGCGGTGGCCGCCGGCCTCCTCGCTCGCCAGGACCGCACACTCCCGAACCCCGGGGTGCTCGCGGAGGGCGGCTTCGATCTCCCCGGGCTCGATGCGGAAGCCGCGGATCTTGACCTGGAGATCGATGCGCCCGAGCACCTCGATGTCGCCGTCGGGCCGCCAGCGGGCGAGGTCCCCGGAGCGATAGAGCCGCGCGCCGCCGTCGCCAGCGGAGCGGGCGAAGGGATCGGGAACGAAACGCTCGGCGGTCAGCTCCGGCCGGCCGAGATAGCCGCGGGCCAGGCCCGCGCCGCCGACGCAGAGCTCTCCCGGGATGCCGATCGGCGCCGGCCGGAGACCCGGATCGAGCACCCGCACCGCGAGGTCGGCGAGCGGCCGCCCGACCTCGCTCCTGCCGCTCCGCGCATCGGCCGCGGCGAGCGGACGGCAGGTGACGTGCACGGTGGTCTCGGTGATCCCATACAGGTTGAACAGGCGGGGACGCCGGTCGCCATGGCGCGCGAACCACGTGCGCAGGTGGCGGGGATCGAGACTCTCGCCCCCGAAGAGGATGAGGCGCAGCGCCGGGTAGGGACCCGGCGCATCCGATTGAATCGCTGGGTAGGGACCCAGCGCGCCCGATCGAACCGCCGGGTAGGGACCCGTCGGCGCCGGCACCACCCTTTCCTCGGCTTCGACCAGCTGGCGGAAGGCCGAGGGGGTCTGGTTGAGCACCGTTACCTGCTCGTCGCGCAGCAGTCCGCGGAAGGTGTCGGGAGAGCGGCTTGCCCAGTAAGGGACGACGACCAGACGGCCGCCGTGGAGGAGGGCGCCCCAGATCTCCCAGACCGAGAAGTCGAAGGCAAAGGAGTGGAACAAGGTCCAGACGTCGTCGCCGGCTAGCTCGAGCCAGGGCGCGGCCGCGATGAACAGGCGGGCGACGTTGCGATGGGTGACGACGACGCCCTTGGGGCGCCCGGTCGAGCCGGAGGTATAGATCACGTAGGCAGCATGATCGGGGCCGGCCGCGGGCGGCAGGGGGCCGGATGGCTGGCGCGCGATCGCCTCGGCATCGCGGTCGAGCAGGATCTGGAGCGGACCGGCCGCTGGCAGCAGGCCGGCGAGGTTGGAGCGGGTGACGACCAGCGGGGCGGCGGCATCCGCGAGGAGAAGGGCCAGCCGCTCGCGCGGATAGTCCGGGTCGAGCGGCAGATAGGCTCCGCCCGCCTTGAGGACGGCAAGCAGCGCGACCACCGTCTCGGCCGAGCGCGCGAGGCAGAGGCCGACCCGCACCTCCGGCCCGGCGCCGAGGCTGCGCAGGTGGCGCGCCAGCCGATTGGCGCGGGCGTCGAGCTCGCCATAGCTCACCTGCTCCCCCGCGCAGGAGAGGGCGAGGGCGGCGGGGGAGAGCCGCGCCCGAGACTCGAAAGCGTTGTGCAGGGTCCATCCGGCAGGCGCCCGCGCTTCGGCGAGCCCACCCCACTCGACGATCATCTGGTGGCGTTCCGCCGCGCTGAGCAGCGGCAGGCGCGACAGCGGCTGTTCGGGGTCGGCGGCCGCGGCGGCGAGCAGGGTCTCGAGATGGGAGAGCATCCGGGCCGCGGTGGCGGCGTCGAAGAGGTCGTGGTTGGCCTCGAGCTCCGCGCGCAGGCCGCCGCCCGCGCGAGCGACGTCGAGGGTCAGATCGGTTTTCGCCGTCCGGTTGTCGACCGCGAGCTCGGTCGCGGTCAGCCCGGGCAGGGCGAGCGGCTCGCGGGGTGTGTTCTGCAGGACCACGAAGGCCTGGACCAGCGGCTGGCGGGAGAGGTCGCGCCGGGGGGCGAGCTCCTCGACCAGCCGCTCGAAGGGCAGGTCCTGGTGCGAGTAGCCCTCGAGCAGCGCCTCCCGCGCGTGAGCGAGCAGCCGGGAAAACGCCGGGTCTCCAGGCACGTCGAAGCGCAGGACCAGGGTGTTGACGAAGAAGCCGATCAGCCCCTCCGTCTCCATCCGGGTGCGGCCGGCGATCGGCGTGCCGAGGCCGAAGTCTTCCTCGCCGCCCAGGCGCCGGAGAACCGCCGCGAACGCCGCGGCCAGGGTCATGAACAGGGTCGCCCCCTGGCGCCGCGACAGCTCGTCGAGCCGTGCGCTCGCCCCGGCCGGCAGCAAGCGCGAGCGCCGCAGGCCGCGGAAGCTCTCGACCGCCGGACGCGGCCGGTCGGCCGGCAGGCGGAGATCCGGCAGCCCGGCCAGGCGCTGCCGCCACCAGGCGAGCTGGGAGGCCAGGAGCTCTCCGCTCAGGCGGCCGCGCTGCCAGGCGGCCCAATCGGCGTATTGCAGCGGCGGCTCGGGCAGGGGCGATTGCCGGCCCGCCGCGAAGGCCGCGTAGAGCGCCGCCGTTTCGCGGACCAGGATGGCGCTCGACCAGCCGTCCGCCGCGATGTGGTGGAGGGTGAGGACGAGCAGGTGCCGGGGTGGCCCGCCGCCGGCTGACCCACCGGCGGGCCCATCGGCGGGCGCGGCGAGCGCGAGGAGAGCGGCGCGCAGCAGCGGCGGGCGGCCCAGGTCGAACGGCTGCAGCGCTTCCGCGGCCGCGAGCCGCAGGGACTCGGCGCCGGCAACCGGCTCGGCCAGCCCCGACAGGTCGACCACGGGAAGGCGGGGGGCGGGGGGCGGCGTCAGCCGCTGCGCCGCTCCCGCCGGTCCCCCCTCGGCCACGATGGCGGTGCGCAGGACTTCATGGCGGCGCACGACCTCCGCCAGGGCGGCGGCGAGGGCGCGGCGATCCAGAGCGCCGGCCAGCAGCAGGGCGACCAGCAGGTTGTAGGCCGCGCTCCGGGGGTTCATCTGATAGATGAACCAGAGACGCTGCTGGCCGAAGGACAGCGGCCGCGGGCCGCCCTCGCCGCGGCCGGCGCGTGGGATGGGCGCCGGCGGTTGGACCCCGGAAACGGTGTCGGAGCGGGGGGAGCGAGTGGCCAGGGTGGCGCGGATGGCGGCGGCCACGCCCGCCACGGTCGGCGTCTCGAACAGGGTGCGCAGGGGCAGGTCGATCCCGAAGACCTGGTGCACCCGCGCCGCCAGCCGCGCCGCCAGCAACGAGTGCCCGCCGAGAACGAAGAAGTCGTCCCGGACGCCGATGCGGTCGATCCCCAGCACCTTCTCCCAGATGCCGGCCAGCAGCTCCTCGATCGGGTCGCGCGGCGCCGCGTAGTCTTGCGCCGGCGGCCCCGCGGTGATTTCCAGCAGGTCCAGCGGGTCCAGCGCGGCCAGCGCCGCCCGGTCCAGCTTGGCGTTGGGCGTCAGCGGCAACGACTCGACGAAGCGGCAAGCCACGGGCAGCATGTACCCGGGAAGCGACCGCCTCAGGTGCTCCCACACCAAGGCCTCGCGCAGCCCCGCCGCGGGCGCGGCGACGACGTAGGCCACCAGCGCCGGGGATCGGATCGGAGGCGCCGGGGAGGTGATCGGATGCGCCGGGGAACTGACTTGCAGGCGCGCCACCACGGCGCAGTCGCGCACTCCCGGGCAGGCGGCAAGCACCGCTTCGATTTCCCCGGGCTCGACACGGAACCCTCGGATCTTGACCTGCTGATCGATCCTCCCCAGGCAGTCGATCACCCCGTCCCAGCGCCGGCGCGCCAGGTCGCCCGTGCGGTAGAGCCGCCCTCCCGGCTCCCGGCTCCAGCGGTCGGGCACGAACCTCTCCGCGGTCAGGTCCGGCCGGCCGAGATACCCGCGCGCCAGCCCGTCTCCGCCCAGCCAGAGCTCGCCGACCTGACCCGTCGATGCCAGCTCGCCTCGCCGGTCAACCACGTGAGCGGTCGTGTTGGCAAGCGGCCGGCCGATGGGCACCGAGAGCGATCCGGGCGGGACGTGCCTCACCTCGTGCCAGACCGCGAACGTCGTGCTCTCGGTCGGCCCGTAGCCGTTGAGCAGCCGCTCCGGCGGCCCCGCGGCGAGGGCCCGCGCCACCGACTGCGGGTCCAGGGCATCGCCCCCCACCAGCAGATGGCGCAGCGCGGAGAAAGCCGCCGGCTGCTCGCCAACCACCTGGTCGAACAAGGCGGCGGTGAGGAACATCGCGGTCACTGCCGCCTCGCGCAACCGCGCCGCCAGGCGCGCTGGCGACAGCACCGCCTCGCGCTCGATTACCACCGTAGCTCCGCCGTTGGCCAGCGCCCCCCAGATCTCGAACGTCGCGGCGTCGAAGCTGATGTTCGACAGGTGCGCCACCCGGTCCGCCGGCCCCAGCCGGACGTAATTCGTGCCTCGCACCAGCCGCGCGATCGCACGGTGCGGCACCGCCACTCCCTTCGGCTGCCCGGTCGAGCCGGAGGTGTAGAGGACGTAAGCCAGCCCCTCGGCACCCGCGGAGACAGGGCTTCGCGGCGGCGGCGCGCTGCCGCGGCCGGCGATCACCTCGCGCTCCGCATCCACACATAGGAGCCGGACCGGCGGCGCGCCGTCCGGCCACTCCAGCGCGGCCAGTCGCTGCCGCGTCGGCTCATGGACGAGCAGGAGCCGTGTCCCGGTGTCCTGCAACATGAATCGCAGCCGGGAGTCCGGGTAACCGGGGTCGAGTGGAACGTAGGCTCCGCCCGCCTGGAGGATCGCGAGCAGCGCCGCGATCAGCTCCGGCGAACGCTCCATCGACACCCCTACCCGCGACTCCCGCTCGACCCCGAGCGAGCGCAGGTGCCAGGCGAGGCGGTGCGACTCCGCCGCGAGCCTGCCGTAGCTCCACGGCTCCCTCCCCTCGGCCAGCACCGCAGGCGCCTGTGGCGCCGCGCGCGCCCACTCTGCGAACAGCTCGGCCACCGCGGAGTCCCGCGGATAGGCGCTCCGCGTGTCGTTGTGCTCCCGCACGAGCTGGTGGATCTCGGCCGCGCCGAGCAACGGAAGATCGCGCAACGGCATTGCGGGCGCCGCGGCGGCCCCGGCGAGAAGCGCCTCGAAATGACCGAGCAGGCGCGCGGCAGTGGTGGCGTCGAAGAGGTCGCTGGCCACCTCCAGCCCGGCGGCGAGCCCGCCCTCCGGCTGCTCGACGATCTCCAGGGCGAGGTCGAGCTTCGCCGTACCGGTGTCGGTCTCCAAGAGCGTCAGGGCCAGGCCCGGCAGCGCCAGCTGCTCGCGCGCGGCGTTGTGCAGAGCGAGGATGGCCTGCACCAGGGGATGGCCGCCCGGATCGCGAGCCGGGGCGAGCTCCTCGACCAGGCGCTCGAAAGGAAGCTCCTGGTGGGCGTGTGCAGCCGCTACCGTGGCGCGCAGCCGCGACAGGAGCTGGGTGAAAGAAGGGCTGCCGGCGAGGTCCGCCCGCAGCACCAGGATATTGACGAAGAACCCGATCAGCCCTTCGGTCTCGAGGCGAGTGCGGCCCGCGACCGGCGTGCCCACCGCCAGGTCGTCCTGGCCGGTCCAGCGGCCGAGCAGGGCGGCGAAGCCGGCGGCCAGGGTCATGAACATGGTCGCCCCCTGCCGGCGCGACAGGTCCGCCAGCGCGCCGTGCAGCCGCGGCGCCAGGAGCCGCTCCCGGCGCCGGCCGCGGAAGCTTGCCGCCGGCGGCCGCGGCCGATCGGCCGGGAGCTCGAGCGGCGGCAGGCCCGCCAGGCGCTCGCGCCAGTAATCGAGCTCGGCCGCCAGAAGCTCGCCCGCGAGCCGCCCGCGCTGCCAGGCGGCCCAGTCGGCGTACTGGATCGGCAGCTCGCCCAGCGGCGAAGGCCGGCCGGCCGCGCGGGCGGCGTACAGCTCTCCGAGCTCGCGCACCAGGATGGCGCTCGACCACCCGTCGGCGGCGATGTGATGCAGGGCAAGGAGCAGCCGGTGCTCGTCGCCGCCGAGCGCGAGCAGGGCGGCGCGCACGAGGGGCGGACGGGAGAGGTCGAAGAGCCGCCGGGCATGGTCGGCTCCGAGCCGCGCCACCTCCGCCTGCCGGCCGCTGGCGGGCAGGCCCGACAGGTCGGCCAGCGCCAGCGGCACGGCAGCCGCCGGCGCGACGACCTGCACCAGCTCCTCGCCCCGGCGCTCGATCCCGCTGCGCAACACCTCGTGGCGGCGCACCACCTCCGAGAGCGCCGCCGCCAGGGCCCGCGCGTCGAGCCTCCCTTCGATGCGGACCGCGACCGGCAGGTTGTAAACCGGGCTGTCCGGGCTCATCTGCCGCTCCAGCCACAGCCGCTGCTGTCCGAACGACAGCGGCGCCGGGCTGCTCCCGCCGCGCCCGCCGCGCTCGGAGCCGGGGCGGCGCGGAATGGCGCCGCCCTGCTGCCGCGCCGCGCGCTCGCGCAGCGCGCGCGCCAGCAGGGCCTGCTTGGCCGGCGACAGCTTCTCGAGCCGCGCCAGCCGGTCGGCCCTCCCACCGCTCATGGCGCGCCCCCCGTCTCGGCGAGCAAGCGTTCGGCCTCCGCCTCGGCCATGCCCTCGAGGCTGTCGAGCAGCTCGTCCAGGCCGGTCTCCTCCAGCCGGGCCAGCGCCGCCGCCACCGCCGCCGCCATGGCGCCGACCGTGGGCCGGTCGAGAAGGACGGAAAGCTCGATCTCGATCCCGAAGGCGGCGCGCAGGCGTGCGATCAGCCGGCCGGCCAGCAGAGAGTGGCCGCCGAGGGCGAAGAAGTCGTCCTCGACGCCGACGCGCGCGAGGCCGAGGACCTCGCGCCAGATGGCGGCCACCGCCTCCTCGATCGGCGTGCGCGGCGCCACGAACCTTGCCGGCCGCTCCCTGGCCGAGGGGTCCGCATCCGGCAGCGCCGCGCGGTCGACCTTGCCGGTGGCCGTCAACGGCAGCTCGCCGAGGACGACGACCGCCGAGGGCACCATGTAGCCGGGAAGCTTGCGCCGCAGGAAAGCGCGCAGCGCGGCGGCGAGCGCGCGGTCCGACCTGCCGGCGAGCGGCCGGGTGGCGTAGGGGCTCCACGTCCCTGCCGCCGCCTCGCTCCGGCCGGCGCCGCCGCGGTGGAGCTCGACCGGATCGGGCAGCCCATCCCAGGGTCCTCCGCGGCGGCGGAGCACCACGTCGAACCGGCCTTCGGGGCCGTGGGCCGCCCAACGCACGTCAACCCGGTAGGGCACCTCTTCTTCCAGCCGCCAGAGCTCTTCGGGATCGATCCCTCCGCCCTCGCCGCGTGCGAGATGTGCGCGCAGCTCGCCCACGGGCCGCTCGGGGCCGCCCCGCTCCAGCCACTCCAGCGCTGCGGTCGCGGCGGCGAGCCGGGCGTTGGGAACTCCGGCGAGCGCCAGCACCGAGGGCGCCTCGCGGGCGAGCAGGCCACGCAGGGCCGGCAAGGACAGCGGCTGCTCGGCCCACTCCCGCCAGGGCAGGCTGGCGGGCAGGCTCGGCCGCGGGTCCAGGCGTAGCAGCACGTCGTAGCGGAAGAGGGTCAGCTCGTTGTAGTAGCGCCCGCGCCTGGGCTCGACCACGACGCTTTGGATCTGCGGCAGATGCTCGCGCAGCACAGCGAAGAAGCGCGGATCGAGGACCAGCTCGCGTTCCTGCTGAACCCGACCCTGCACCCGGCGGCTCAGCTCCCGGGCGGTCAGGGCTGCCGGGGCCTGCTCGAGCTGTACCGCGGCATGAAAAGCCGTGAGCAGCGGCAGGCTGCGCACGTCGCCCACGAACACGCAACCGCCTGGCCCCACGGCCGCGCAAGCCTCGCGCAGGACCCGCAGGAGGTAGTCCGCGCCGGGGAAGTACTGCACCACCGAGTTGAGGACCACGGCGTCGAAGCTTCCGTTCTCGATGCGCGAGAAATCGTGCGCTTCCCGCACCTCGAAGGAGACCTGCGGCAGGTCCTTGCCGCGCAGCCGGCGCCTGACACGCTCGACGGCTTTGCGCGAGAGGTCGGTCGCGTGGTAACGCGCGCAGTGCGGCGCGACCCGGTCCAACAGGAGCCCGGTGCCGCAGCCGATCTCGAGCACGCTGCGCGGCGCGAGCGCAAGCACACGCGCCGCGGTCTGTTCGACCTGTTCCCGCATCTCGCCGGAGGAGATCCGCTCGCCGGCCGTGCTGCTCTCCCAGCCGGCGGTGTCGAGCTCGGGATCGGCCGCGGGCGCGCCGGCGGCGCGCGGCGCGGTGGCGTCTTGCCCATAGATCCGGTCATAGACCTCCCGCCACCTCGCGAGATGCTCGGCCTGGAGCTCGGGGAGGGACTCGGCGGGTGACTCGGCGGGCGTGCCGCGCCGCGCCGCGTGGGTCGGGGCGACGTAGGCCACCAGGCGGCTGTCGCCAGGGGAGTCCTGGCGCGCCACGACCGCTGCGGCCGCGATCAGGGGGTGCTGGCCCAGCACCGCCTCGATCTCTCCGAGCTCGATGCGGAAGCCGCGGATCTTGACCTGGTGATCGCCGCGGCCAAGGAACTCCAGCTCGCCGCCGGGCAGCCGGCGCGCCAGGTCGCCGGTGCGGTAGAGACGCGATCCGGCGGCGCCGAAGGGATCGGGGACGAAGCGCTCGGCGGTGAGGTCCGGCCGGCGGTGGTAGGCGCGGGCCAGACCCTCGCCGCCGATGGCCAGCTCGGCGAGCGTATTCAGTGGCGCCGCCGGCCCGAGGGGCCCCAGGGATGCACCTCCGGCTTTGCGCTCGAGCAGGTAGAGTGCGGCGTTGGCCAGCGGGCGGCCCAGCGGAACGGCGCCTTCACCCGGACCGACCGGCAGCAGGGACGCCCAGACCGTGGTTTCGGTGGGACCGTAGACGTTCCACAGCTCGGCGACCCGCGGCAGCAGTTTGTCCGCCAGGGCACGGGGCAGCGCCTCGCCGCCGCAGAGGGCGCGCAGCCCTGGCCGTCCGGGCCAGCCTCCCTCCACCAGCAGGGTCCAGCTCGACGGGGTCGCCTGCACGCAGGTGGCGCCGGCCGCCTCGATGGCCGCGGCCAGCAGGGCCGCGTCGCGGGCCGTCTTTTCGCCGACGAGCTCGATGCGCGCTCCCACCGTCAAGGGCAGCAACAGCTCGGTAACCGCCGGGTCGAAGGACAGCGTGGTCGCCGCCAGCATCACGTCGCCGGGGCCGAAGCCCGGCCGCGCGGCCATCGCCGCCAAGTAGTTGACCGCTCCGCGGTGACGCACCTCGACGCCCTTGGGGCGGCCGGTCGAGCCCGAGGTGTAGATCACATAGGCCAGGTTCTCCGGATCGAGGCGGGGCAGCGCCACGCCGGCATCCGCCGTGGCCTCGCCCGCCCACTCCGCCGCGGCGGGCGCAGCGGCCGAGGCAGGCGCGGCAGGCGCGGCGAAATCGAGGAGGACGACTCGCGCCCCGTGGGCCGGCAGCCTGTCGAGCAGCGCCCGCTCGGTCAGCACGACACCGGCCGCGGAATCGGCGAGCAGGTAAGCCAGGCGCTCCCGCGGATGGCTGGGATCGAGCGGCACGAAGGCCCCGCCGGCCTCGAGCACGGCGAGCAGGCCGACCAGCAGCGCCGGCGAGCGCCCGGCGCAGATGCCCACCGGCACCTCCGGCCCCACTCCCAGCCGCGCAAGGTGGCGGGCGAGCCGGCCGGAGCGCGCCAGGAGCTCGCCGTAGCTCACCGTCTCGCCGCCGCCGTGGACCGCCACCGCTTCCGGCGTCTTCGCCGCCTGGGCCGCCACCAGCTCGTGAACGCAGGCGGCCGCCGGCCAGGCCGCCGCCGAGTCGTTGTGCTCCCACAGCGCCTGGTGGCGCTCGGCCGCGGTGAGCAGCGGCAGCTCGGCGAGAGGCTGATCCGGATTTGCGGCGAGGGCGCCGAGGAGGGTTGCGAGGTGGCCGGCCAGGCGCTCGACGGCGGAGTCCGCGAAGCGGCGGCGCGCGAAGAGAAGGTTTAAGGACAGGAGGTCTTCGAGGGCGGCGATGAGGATCAGCGGGTAGTGGGTGCGGTCGGCGGAGAAGAGGCCCTCGATGCGCGTCCCGGCCTGCCACTCGCGCAAGGTGCGGTCGAGCGGGTAGTTCTCGAAGGCGACGATGCTCTCGAACAGGGGCAGGTGTCGCGGCACACCGCTGGCGCCCTGGATCTCGGGCAGGGGCGTGGCCTGGTGCTGCCGGATGTCGAAGAGCCGCGCCTGGAAGGCGTCGAGCCAGGCGCTCGCGGCGTGCTGTCCAGAAGCGGGCAGCTCGGCGCGCACCGGCAGCGTATTGATCAGGAGCCCGACCAGGGACTCCGCTCCCGGCAGTGTCTCGTCGCGCCCGGAGACCACGCCGCCGAAAACCACGTCGGAATCGCCAGCGTGACGGGCGAGCAGGAGAGCCCAGGCGGCGTGGACCAGCATGCCGGGAGTCCAGCCGCGCCGCCGTGCGGTGGCGCGCAGCTCGGCAGACAGGGGCGCGGCCAGGAGCCGGCGGCGAGACCCCCAGGCATCGCGCTCCAGGTCGCCATCCCGTGGGACGGCGGCATCCCGCGCCGAGGGCAGGTCGATCCCCAGCGAGGTGGGGACGCTGAAACCGGCGAGCTGCGCGCGCCAGAAATCCTGGTCGGCCCTGGCGTCCCGCGTCGCCAGCCACGCGATGTAGTCGCGGAAGGGGCGGACCGGCGGCAAGGCCGGCGCCCGCCCGCGAGAGAGAGCCTCATAGGCGGCGAGGACCTCGGCCAGGACCACGCCCACCGACCAGCCGTCGAGCAGCAGGTGGTGGTGGCTCCACAAGAACTGCCGGCGGCCGCCGCCGAGCTCGATCAGGGCGAAGCGCTGGAGCGATGCGCGGGCCAGGTCGAAGCCGCGCTCGCGGTCGCCGCAGAGGCGGCTCGCCAGCAGCTCGGCCTGCCGGGCCGGCGCCAGCCCGCTCCAGTCCTCGCAGCGCCATTCCGGTTCGGCCCTCGGGCGCACCAGCTGGAGCGGCTCGTCGAGGGTCTCCAGAAAAGCGGTACGGAGGATCGGATGGCGGGCGGTGACCCACAGCCAGGCCTGCCGCCAGGCCATGGCGTCGATCGGTCCCGCGAAGGTCCAGCCGACCTGCTCGACATAGGACCCGGACCGCGGCGCCTGGCGGGTGTGGAACAGCATGCCTTGCTGGACCGGCGAGAGCGGGTAGAGGTCTTCGACCTCGCGATCGCCGCCCAGGAGGCGGTCGAGGGCATCCTGGTCGAGGCGCGCCAAGGGGAAATCGGCAGGTGTCCACACGGCGCCGCCGGCACTCCGGCAATGGGCGATCAGGGCGCGCAGCTCGGCGAGCATCGAGCCGGCGAGCCGCTCGATCGTGGCGCGGGCGTGGAGGGTTGCGCTGTAGGTCCAGTCGAGCCGCAGGCGGCCCTCCAGCAGCACGGCACGAACCTCGAGCAGGTGGGTGCGGCGGGCGCGCGGGCTGCGCTCGGGTCCGCTCGGCAGCGCCGCGGCGAAAAGGCCGTCCGCTCCCTCGCCGCCCGCCAGCCGGCCGAGCTGGCCCAGGTAGTTGAAACTGATCTCCGGCCGTGGCACGGCGGCCAGCGCCGTGGCATAGGAGAGGCCCGAGAGATAACGCAGCAGACCGTAGCCGATGCCGCGCGCGGGCAGGGTGCGCAGCCGTTGCTTCACCGCCTTGAGCGCCGCGCCTGGACTGGCGGCCGGAGCGGCATCGAGCAGGACCGGGAAGAGGGTGGTGAACCAGCCCACCGTGCGCGACAGGTCGACGTGCGGAAAGATGTCCTCCCGCCCGTGCCCCTCGAGATCGATCCAGATCCGGCGCTCTTCCGTCCAGCCGGCGACGGCGCGGGCAAGGGCGGCCAGCAGCACGTCTTCAGCGTGCAAGGGAGGCGGCCCGCCATCGCGCAGCAGGGCCACCGTCTCGGCGGCCGGCAGCTCGACGGTGACGATCCGCGCCCGCGCCTCGGAAGGGTCGCCGCCGGGGAAATCGACGGGAAGCGGCGCGACCTGTCGCGGCGCGGCGGCCAGCCACCAGGCCAGCTCCGCCCGCACCGCCGCCGAGCCGGCGTGCGCGCCGAGAAGCCGAGCCCAGGCCCAGAATGGGGTGCTGGCCGGGCGCGGCGCGACCCGCAACCGGTATCCGGCGGCGAGGTCCTCGAGGAGAATGGACCACGAGACGGCATCGACCGCGAGGTGGTGGGCGATGACGAGCAGTCTCTCCTCGGCGCTGTCCTCGGCGGTGTCCTCAGGGCGGGCGGCCCGGAAGAGCACGGCGCGGAAGAGGAGCCCCGAGCCGAGGTCGAGGCTGGCCTGGGCTTCCGCGGCTGCCGCGGCCAGGGCGCGAGGCCGCGGCCCGGACGGCAGGGCGGCCAGGTCGACCACCGCCAGGAGAGCACCGCCGTTGATTGCAGGGAGCGCTGGGAGCGGAGCGCTGGCCAGAGACTGGCGCCATTCCCCATCCTCGCGCGCAAAACGCAAGCGCAGCGCGGCATGCCGCTCGACGAGCCCCGCCAGGGCGCCGGCCAGGCGGGGCAGGGAGAGCGGCTCGCGCGGCTCGAGCAGGAGCGACTGATTGAAGTGGTGGGGGTCAGGCTGGTCCTCCGCGAAGTACCAGCGCTGGATGGGGGTCAGTGGAAAGGAGCCGGCCGGCTGCGGGTCCTCCGCCGGATCCACCGCGAGCGCTTGCGCCTCGGGGAGTCGGCCCGCGACGGCCGCCAGGGAGGCGACCGTGGGGTTCTGGAAGAGCTGGTGGACGGTGATCTGGAGTCCGGCGGCGCGGGCGCCGGAGATCACCTGCAGGCTCGTGATCGAGTCGCCGCCGAGGGCGAAGAAGCTCTCGTCGACGCCCACCCTCTCGAGCCCCAGGACACGGGCCCAGACCTCGGCCAGGGCGGCCTCCGCGGTCTCGGCGGTCTCCGGCAGGGTGCGCGGCGCGGCCGGCCCGGCGGGCGGTTCCGGCCGCCCCGGGTCGGGCAGCGCGGCGCGGTCCGGCTTGCCGCCGGCGGTGAGCGGCAGCTCGGCCAGCGCGACGAAGGCGGCGGGCAGCATGGCCTCGGGGAGCCGCGCGGCGAGGAAGGAGCGCAGCTCCGCGGCGGAAGGCGCCGCGGCACCGCGCGCCACCGTCCAGGCGACCAGGCGCCCGGCCTCCGCCGCCTCGGGTCCGGGCCGCACGGCCACGACCGCGCGGCCGATCCGCGGGTGCGACTCGAGCGCCGCCTCGACCTCTTCCGGCTCGATGCGCACGCCGCGCACCTTCACCTGCCGGTCGCGGCGGCCGATGATCTCGAGCGTGCCGTCGCGGCGGTGGCGGGCGAGGTCGCCGGTCAGGAAGAGCCGCGCCCCCGGGACCGCCGCGAAGGGGTGAGGCACGAAGCGTTCAGCGGTCAGGTCGGGCCGGCCGAGGTAGCCGCGGGCGAGCCCTTCGCCTGCGATCGCCAGCTCGCCGGGGGCGCCGGCCGGCACCGCGGCGAGCGCGCGGCCGAGCAGCAGGACCGCGGAGCCGGGAAGCGGGCGGCCGACCGGGACCGTGGTCAGCGGGGCGGGGCCCGGCGCGAGGGTGTCGTGCACCGCCGTGGTGACCGTCGCCTCGGTGACGCCGTAGGCGTTGTCGATCTGCACGCGGTCGGCCAGCCGCGCGCGCCAGGCGGCGAGCCGCGCGGGCGCGACCCTCTCGGAGCCCACGACGATCCGCCGCAGCGAGCGCGGCGGCGGCGCATCCGCCAGCTCGGCCACCCAGGCATGCCAGAAGGAAGCCGGCAAGTTGGCCAGGGTCACCGCCTCGGCCGCGAGATGGCGGGCGAAATCGGCGATCGATTCAGGCGCTCCCGGCGGCGACAGCACGACGGTTGCGCCGGCGAGCCAGGAAGAGAAGAGCTCCTCGGCGGCGACGTCGAAAGCCGGGGAGGCGAACTGCAGCACCCGGTCACCGGGGCCGAGCCGGTAGTGCTCCGCCGCCGCCAGGGCGAGCCGCAAGAGGGCGCGGTGCGGCACCGCCACACCCTTCGGCCGGCCCGTCGTGCCGGAGGTGTAGATCACGTAGGCGAGCTGGTTGGGGTCGGTGCCCGAGCCCAGGTCCGGCATGCACTGAGTGCTCTCCTCGTGTGTCGCGGGAGCACCGTGAGCGCGCACTCCGGGGGGAAGGGGACGCTCCCTCACGTCGACGACGGCACCGTGCCAACCCGGGAGCGGGGGAGGAGCGCCGCGGGTCAGCAGCCAGGGGGCGCCGGCGTCGGCGAGGTGGGAGGCGTTGCGCGCGGCCGGCTGGGCCGGGTCGAGAGGCAGATAGGCGCCGCCCGCGGCGAGGACCGCGACCAGGGAGACGGCCAGATCGATAGAGCCGGGGAGGAGCACTCCCACGACGGTTTCCTGGCCCACTCCCATTTCGCGCAGCCGTCCCGCCAGGCAGCCGGCGCGCCGCGCCAGGCAGCCGAAGCTCAGCTCCACCCCGTGCCCATGGACGGCGATCGCATCGGGAGACCGCGCCGCCTGGGCCGCGAAGGCGCCGAGGATAGTGTCCGCCGCCTTGTCGATCCCGGTTTCCGGAGCCTGGGGAGCCAGGGGAGCCAGTGGAGCCAGTGGAGCCGGGGCCGGGCTGCCGCTCCATTCGTAGAGGACCTGGTGGTGCTCGCCCGCGCCGAGCCAGGATGCGAGGGACAGTGGGCGCTCTGGCGCCGCAACCATCGCGCCGAGAAGGTTGACGAAATGGTCCGCCATGCGGCTCGCGGTCGCCGCGTCGAAGAGAGCGGAGCTGTACTCGAGGCTGCCGGAGAACCCCCCGCCGGCTTCGGCGAGCTCCAGCGTCAGCTCGAACTTGGCGACCCGCGCCTCGACCTCCACGACGCGCACGTCGATCCCGGGCAGCTCCGGAGCGGCGGCCGGGAAGTCGGCCAGGGCGAACATCACCTGGAAGAGCGGCGAGCGGGAGAGGTCGCGGTCGGGCGCCAGGGCCTCGACCACCTTCTCGAAGGGAAGGTCCTGGTGGGTGTAGGCGCCCAGCGCGGCGGCGCGCACGCGGGCGAGCAGGGCGAGGAAGGATGGGTCGCCCGCGAGGTCGGCGCGCAGGACCACGGTGTTGGCGAAGAGACCGATCACCGCCTCCGTCTGGAGGGCGGTGCGGCCCGCCACCGGAACGCCGACCGCGAAGTCCTCCTGGCCGGCGTGGGCCGCGAGCACCGCCTGGAAGGCGGCCAGCAGGGCCATGAACGGCGTCGCGCCGGCGCGCCGGCAGAGCGCCCGCAGGGAAGCGGCGAGCGGTGGTGGCAGCGCGACCGGCCGGCGCCGCCCCCCGTGGTCCGCGACCGCGGGGCGGGGCCGGTCGGCCGGTAGGGCGAGAACGGGGACGCCGCGGAGGGCTTTCTGGAAATGCGCCAGCCGCACCTCCAGGGCATCGCCGCGAAGCCACTCGCGCTGCCAGACGGCGAAGTCGGCGTACTGCAGAGGCGGCTCCGGCAGGCCGGCAGGCCCGTCGCGGGGCTCGTCGCCGGTGCGGAGCCGGTAAAAGGCGGCGACCTCGCGGAGCAGGAGGCCCATCGACCAGCCGTCGGCGACGATGTGGTGCAGGGTGAGGAGGAAGGTGTGGCGCCGCGGCGCGAGGCGCAGCAGCCGGCAGCGCAGGAGCGGCCCGCGGTCGAGCGCGAAGGGGCGGCGCGCCTCCTCGCCGGCCAGCCGGCCCGCCTCGCTTTCCGCGGCGCCGCGAGGCAGTCCCGCGAGATCCACCATGCTGAAAAGGGCGAGTGGGGCGAGCGGACCGTGTGGACCGCGGGGGGCGGGTCGAGCGTGACTGGAAGACGGCGCGGCGGCAGCTGGATCGGCCGGAGCGATTGGCTCGATGACCTGCACCGGCCTGCCGGCAACCTCTCGAAAGCGCGTGCGCAGGGCCTCGTGGCGGCGCACGACCTCCGCGACGGCGTGCTCGAAGGCGGCGGGGACCAACGGTCCGGCTAGAGAGACGGCGGCCGGCAGGTTGTACAGCGGGCTCCCCGGCTCCAGGCGATCGAGGAACCAGAGCCGCTCCTGGGCGAACGACGCCGGCGGCGCGCCAGCCTGGGCGCCGCGCCGACTCAGTGGGAGCAGCGCGGGCGGCTGGTCGTCGAGGAGCTCGCGCTCCAGCGCCGCCGCCAGGCCGCCCAGGGTAGGGGCGCGGAAGACCAGGGCGACCGGCATTTCGAGACCGAGCACGTCGCGCACACGCGAGGCCAGACGGGTGGCGAGCAGCGAGTGCCCGCCCATGGCGAAGAAGTCGTCGTCCGCGGAGACGCGGTCGACGCCGAAAAGCTCCTCCCAGATGCCCTGGAGCAGGCGCGCGGGCAGCGTGCGCGGCCCGCCTGCCGGCTCCTCGCCCGCCGCCTCGCCGCCGCCGCTGGGCGCGGGCGCGGGCAGGGCGCGGCGGTCCACCTTGCCGCCGGGCCCGAGCGGCAGGGCCGCGAGCCGCACGAACGCCGACGGCACCATGTGCTCCGGCAGCCGCGCGCGCAGCCGGCCCCGCAGGGCGGCAAAGTCCGTCCCTTCCCGCGCGACCGCGTAGGCGACCAGGCGGCGGCCGGCGCTGGTCGGATTCGCCGGGTCCCTACCCGGCGCGGGCGGGTCCTCGCGCACCACCACCACCGCCGCCTCCACGCCCGGCTGCTCGAGGAGCGCGGCCTCGATCTCGCCGAGCTCGATGCGAAAGCCGCGCAGCTTGATCTGCCGGTCGATACGCCCCAGGTACTCGAGCTCGCCGCTGCCCCGCCAGCGCACCAGGTCTCCGGTCCGATACAGGCGCGCTCCCGCCTCGGCGCCGAAACGGTCCGGCACGAAGCGCCACGCCGTCAGGTCCGGACGTCCCAGGTAGCCCTGCGACACCCCCGCTCCGCCCACGTACAGCTCTCCGGCCACGCCGGCCGGCTGCGGCTCGCCCCAGCCGTCGAGTACCCACACCCGCAGGTCGGGCAGCGGCACTCCGATCACGCTGGCGCCGGCGCTTCCCGGCCGGCCGAGGATCTCGGCTTCCCCCAGGCGGCGATAGGTCTGGTACACCGTCGCCTCGGTGGTGCCGTACAGGTTCACCAGCCCGGGACTCGATGCCCCGTGCCGCCGCCACCAGCCCTGGAGCATCCGCGTGTCGAGCGCCTCGCCCCCGAGGATCACCCAGCGCAGGCTGGTCAGGTCCGCCGGCCTGTTCTCCAGTGCGATCGGCTGCAGCGCGGCAAACTCCGCCGGCGTCTGATTCAGCACCGTCACCCGTTCGCGCTCGACCAGCTCGGCCAGCCTCGCCGGCGAGCGGCTCACCGCGAACGGCGCCACCGCCAGGCGGCCGCCGTGCAATAGCGCGCCCCAAAGCTCCCACACCGAGAAATCGAAGGCGAACGAATGGAGCAGCGTCCAGACGTCGTGCTCGCCGAAAGCGAACCATCCCGGCGTCGCCGCCAGCAGCCGCAGCACGTTGCCGTGGGTGACCACGACCCCTTTCGGCCGGCCTGTCGAGCCGGAGGTGTAGATCACGTAGGCCGGCCATTCCGGACCGGCCGCCACCGCCGGGCTCGCCGCCGCGCCGGCTTCCCGCTCGCCGCCCGGCCCGGCCTTCCCGCGGCCGCTCTGCTGCTTGGGGGGGTCGGCGGCGTCGGCGGCGGGCAGCAGCGGCAGCACCCGGCCCGGCCACGCCGGCAGCTCGGCCAGCGCCTCGGGCTCGCTCACGAGGGCAGCCGCCGCGGCGTCCTCCAGCACCCAGGCCAGCCGCTCCCGCGGATAACTCGGATCGAGCGGCACGTAGGCGCAGCCGGCCTTGAGGATCCCCAGGATGCCGGTCACCAGCCCCACGCCACGCCCGGCCGCCAGTCCCACCCGAGAGCCCGGCTCCACCCCTGCTGCCAGCAGCCGCCGCGCCAACCGGTTGCCCAGCCGGTCGAACTCGCCGTAGCTCACCGACTCGTCCTCCCAGGCCAGCGCCACCGCGTCCGGCCGCCTCCGCGCACAGATCTCCCACCGGCCGTGCAGCGATCCGCGCACGGCGTGGCGCTCCCCGGCGCCGCTCCATGCCGCGAGCTGCCGCCGCTCCGCCTCGTCGAGCAGCGGCACCTCCCACACCCGGGCCCGGGGATCGGCCGCCGCTCCCGCCAGCAAGGCCGCGAAATGCCCGAGAAGCCGGTCCATGGTCGCGCCGTCGAAGAGATCGGTCGCGTACTGCGCCGTCAGGCCCAAGCCGAGAGATGGAGAGCCCGAGATCTCGGCCGCGGACAGCGCCAGGTCGAACTGCGAGAACGGGGTCTCGAGCGCCACCGACTCCAGCTCCAGGGCGCCGGCGCGGAACCGGACCCCGTCTTCGCCGAGCGCGACCGCGGCCAGCTCGGGCGGGCCCTGGACCGGCGCCCTCTGCAGCGCGAAAACGGTCTGGAGGAGAGGCGAACGGCCGGGGTCCCGCTCCGGACGCAGGCGCTCGGCCAGCAAAGGGAAGGGGAAATCCTGGTGGGCGAGGGCCGCGAGCATCGCTTCCCGCGCCTGGGCGAAGAGCTCGCCGAAGGTCGGATTGCCCGCCAGGTCGGCCCGCACCACCACCGGGTTGACGAAGTAGCCGACCACGCCGGCGAGATCCGCGGCGCCGCGGCCCGCGGCCGGCGTCCCGATCAGGATGTCCGCCTGCCCCGTGTAGCGGTGGAGCAGCGCCAGGTAGACCGCGGCGAGCAACGAATGGAGGGTCGCCCGATGGGCCGCCGCCGCGCCAGCCAGGCGGTGCGCACCCTCCGCGCTCTCCGCCAGGCGGCGCGAGCGGACGGCTCCCAGGAAGCTCTGGGTCGCGGGACGCGGGCGGTCGGCGGGCAGCTCGAGGACCGGCAGCTCGCCGCCGAGCCGGCGGCGCCAGTACTCCCAGAGCCGCTCACCCTCGGCGCCGGCGAGCCTCTCCTGCTGGCGGCGGACCCAATCTCCGTAGGAGGCCGCCACCGGCGCCAGCGGCTCCCCGGAACAGAGCGCTCCGAGCTCGCGCGCCACGATGGCGAGGGACCAGAGATCGGCGGCGATGTGATGAATGGCAAAGAGCAGGACCGCCTCTCCCGGCCCGCCGGTGAACAGCCGGGCGCGCAGCAGCGGACCCTCGGCCAGGTCGAACGGTCTCCAGGCCTCGTCGTTGAGGCGGCGGCGCAGCCGGGCGGCGTCCCAGCCCCGCGCATCGATCACCTCCAGGGCGGGAGCGACGCCCTCGCCGAGCCGGTGCACCGGCTCGCCGGCGCTGACGGCGAAGCAGCCGCGCAGGCTTTCGTGACGGTTGGCGAGGGCCGCGAGAGCGCGGCCCAGGACGCTTGCCAGTGGAGTGCCGGCGGGAGTGCCGCGCACCCGCAGCGCCACGGCGATGGTGTATGCCGGGCTCTGCGGCGCCAACCGGTGCAGGAACCAGAGAGCCTTCTGCCCGTGGGACAGGGGTTCGCCCGCGTCGTTTGCCGGCACCTGGCTGCGGTCAGCGCGGCCGGCGCGGTCAGCGCGGCCGGCGCCGGCGGGGCCTTCGGGCTGGCTCGCGCCGGGCGGGGGGGCCGGTGGCTCGGAGACGGGCCTTTCCTCCGCGGCGAGCCGCGCCAGCAGCTGCCCGGCCAGCTCGGCCAGCGTCGATCCTTCCAGCAGCTCGTAGTACGGCAGGTCGATCCCGAGGTCGGTCTGGACCGCGAAGCCGAGCTCGACGGCGGCAAGCGAGTCGAGACCGTAGCCGGTCAACGGCCGCCGCGGATCGACGGCCTCGGGGCCCAGGCGCAGCGCGCGCGCGGCCTGCTGGCGCAGGTACGAAATCAGGGCCGGAAGGCGCTCGCCGGGGTCCATGGCGAGAAGCGTCGCGGGAGTCGGCACTCCGTCGGCCTCGGTCAGTCGCGCCCGCTCGCGCCGCGGCCGCCGGGTGGGGGTGTTGCCTGGCTGGGGGCGGCAGGGGCGAGGGGGGGAGCCAGGTTCTGCGGCAGCTCGTACGACAGCAGCGCCTGGATGTCGATCGCGTACGACCAGGCTCTCTGCAGAGCGTCGAGGGCCGCGTCCTCCATCTGGAAGAGGTTGCGCCTGGCGATCAGCACCTGTGGATAGGCAGCCGTCATCTGCTGGTATTGATGCAGCGTCTCCTCATAGGCGCGCTCCGCCCGCGCCAGGACGCCGCCGTAGTAGGACTCGACTTGCCGGGCCGCCGAGCGGTAGCCTCCGTAGGTCTCGGCAAAGCTGACCTCGATGGTGATGCGGACCTGCTCGGCGCGCAGCCGGGCCTGGGCCAGCGCCGCCTCCGCCGCGGCGGTCCCCGTCGCCCCGGGGTCGCGGCGCGCCCGTGCCAGCGCCTCCTCCTGCTGGGCGATCTCGGCGCGGATCCCCAGCAGGGAGGGGCTTTCGCGCAGCAGGCGCTGCCGCCACTCCTCGCGATCGATCTTGGGCATCTCGGCGACGAGATCCCCATCCAGGTGCCGCAGGTCGAGCGACGGGTCGCCGATCGTCGCCTCGAGGACCGTGCGCAGCTCGTCGAGCTCGATCTGGGCCGCGGCGGCGGCGGCTTCGAGCACCTGCGCCTCGTTTTCGATCGCCAGACGGTCGGGGCGGTCCGCGGCTCCGACGTTCCAGAGCTGATCGGTGACGCCGGCCGCCTCGCGCGCCACCCGCGCGAGCCGCCCGCGCAACTCGAGACGCCGCTGATCGTGCAGGGTATGGAAGTACAGGGTGCGGAACTTCACCGCCATGCGCTGCCGCTCGGCCAGAAGCTGGGCGCGCGTCTGCGTGAGCTTGCGGCCCAGGGCGGTATTGGAGCCAGGGGAGCCAGCCCTCTTGATCTGCTCGTCGACGCTGCGCAGCGCCGCCTCGGCGGCAGCCATGGCCTGGTTGTGCAGCAAGGCCTGCTTCTCGGCATCCGCCAGGCGGACGACGGGCGGCGCGGCCGCGGAGGGAGGAACGGCGGAGGCCGTGAGCGTGGCGGACCCGGCCGAGGCCGCGATGGCGGCAGGCAGCGCCGAGATCGCGACAATCTCGGCCAGGGCGGCCAGGGCTGCGAAGGTGGCGAGGCGCCGGCGCCGGATCTTCACTTGCGGCCCCCGGGCGCCTGGCCGCGGTCCGCGGCGGGCGGCGAGGCGGCGTCCTGCCGCGCCTCGAGGGCCATGATCTCGTCGTACTGATCGGGGCGCAGGACACGCAGCAGGGTCATCATCCCCATCATGCCGCCGGTCCAGCCAGGGCGCAGGCCATGGGTTTCGGGCTTGGCGATCCGGTCGTCCATCACCATGAACATGTCCTGCGGGTAGCCTGGCGCGGAGCGGGCGTCGGAAGCGGCGCGCTCGCCGCCGCGGTGATGGGCGGCGTGCCCCGTTGTCGCATCGCTCGCCGGCCCGGCCGCATGCGGGACCAGCTCCGCGGCGTTCACGCCGGTCGTGCGCCCCAGGCTCGGCCCCATCTCGGGGTCGAGGGCATGGCCTCTGCTCTGGATGCCCATCCCTTCTTCCATGCGGCCGTCCGCGGGGAGGCCGGCGCCCGGAGCCGTGAGAGGGCCGACCCGCGAGGACATGGCGTTCATCATGTGGTGGGGCAGGTGGCAGTGGATCATCCAGTCGCCCGGGTTGTCGGCCACCAGCTCGACGGTGCGCGCCTGGGCTACCCCGACGAGCTCGGTGTTGCCCGGCGTCCAGGCCGCGGCGGGGATGCGCCCTCCTTCGGTGCCGGTGACCACCCAGGTGTGGCCGTGGAGATGCATGGGGTGGTGGTCCATGCCGAGGTTGACGAAGCGCAACCGCACCCGCTCGCCGAGCCGGCACAGCGCCGGCGTGGTGGCAGGAGCCGACTTGCCGTTCATCGTCAGCCAGTTGAACTCCATGGACATGCTGTTGGGCGTGGGGTTACCGGGCAGCGCCGCCCAGCCTTGAAGGATCCAGGCGAAGTCGCGGTCAACCGGCGGCTCGTAGGGTTGCCGGGGGTGAATCAGGAACAGGCCGACCATGCCCATCATCTGCTGCATGGGGCGGTGCGAGTGATAGAAAAACGTGCCGTGCTGGCGGAGAGTGAACTCGTAGACGAACTTGCCGCCGGCAGGGATCAGGCCCTGGCTGATCCCCTCGGCGCCATCCATGGCGTGCGGCACCGCCAGCCCATGCCAGTGCAGGGTGGTCGCCTCGGGCAGCCGGTTCTCGACCACGAAGCGTACCCGGTCACCCTCCACGGCCTCGACGGTCGGCCCGGGCGTCGAGCCGTTATATCCCCAGGTGTTGAACTCCCTCCAGGGCACGAACCGGCTCTTCACCACGTCGCAGGCGAGGTGGAACACTTTGACTCCGTCGTCCAGCGTCCAGGGGAGCCTGGGCAGGTCGGGAGTCGTCACGGGGAGCAGGCCGGGAGAAACCGGCGAGCGCTCCGTTGCGGCGGCGCTGGACGGAACCGATGCTCCGCCGCCGCCGCGCGCCGGCTGAGCAGAGGCGGCGCTGCCCCGTCGCGCCGCCACCCAGCCCGCGGCCACGCCGACTCCGAGACGAAAGAAATCACGCCGGCTCGCCGCCATCGCAACTCTCCTCGATCTGGCGCGGAGGCCGCTCCCCGGGCCCGGCGCTCCGCGTGGTTCGCTTTGACGATACAGGAATGGCGGCAGGCACGGCTTCGCGACCGACGGCGCACGGACTCCTCCATGTAAGTAGTGCCCGCTCGGTTCGAATCGAGCCCGGAAAGCGCCGGGTCCCCTACCCGGAGCTGGCTCTCTCGGCAACGACGAGGACGCGCGGAGTGTTCGGGAGGATGGCGGGCACGGACTCGGCTTCGGAGATGAGGATGGACGCGGGTCCCGCGCCGATCTCCTGCAACAGCTCGTCGCGGCTGGCCAGGAGCTGCTCATAGACCGCGAGCTGCCGCTCCAGCCAGCCCGGGGTCTCGTCATAGGCCAGCACCTCGAAGCCATGGTCGGAGAGCTGAGCGCGGAGGTCCGAGAGCAGAGGCTCCCAGGTGGTGAAGACGAAGCGCGCGCGGGAGGCCAGCACTCGCCTGACCTCCTCCAGGGCGGCGTCGGGGTCGGCCACCATCCAGAAGCTGTCGACGCTCATGACCGCCCCGGCGGAAGCATCGGGGAGGCGGGTGTGAACGAAGCTGCCGGTCTCGAACCTGCCAGGGAAGGCCAGCTCGAACTGGCGAGCGAAGCGGCGCGCCTGCGCGACGGCGGCCGCGAGGACGTCGATCCCCACCAGCCGGGCTCCCAGCTCGCGCGCGACCCACAGTCCTGGCCCGCCTTTGCCGCAGCCGAGGTCGACCAGGAGGTCGCCATGGCCGATGGCCAGCGCGTCTCGGATCCGCCCGAGGTCGGAAAGGGTGACGAAGCCGAAGGGCTCCAGCTCCTCGGGATACTCGGCGCCGAAGACTCCCCGCCAGATGCGGCCGAGGACGGCGCTCCTGCCCGCGAAGGCGAAGAAATCACCGTAGCGCTCCTCGTCGCGGCCCCTGTCTTCCCCTTCACCGCGATAGCGCTCGTCGGTCATCGAGATTCCCGCCGTCCATGCACCGACACCAGGAATTCTCAGTGTCGCACAGTCCACTCGCCCGCGCCGCTCGAGAACGAACTTGCCTGCTGCGAGGGGCGGGGGCGCGGTAAGGGGAGTAAGCTCTGGGGCGTGGACAGCTTGCACGTTGTGCTTGTGGAGCCCGAGATCCACTGGAACACGGGCAACGCGGGCCGCACGTGCCTGGCGGCGGGCGCACGCTTGCACCTGGTCGAATCGCTGGGCTTCTCCCTCGACGACAGGGAGGTGCGCCGCGCCGGCCTCGACTACTGGCCGCGCGTCCAGCCTAGAGTCTGGCCGGCCTGGGACGAGCTGGAGGAGCATCTTGCCGAGATGGGCGAGCCGTTCTTCTTTACCTCGGAATCGTCGCGCGACCTGTGGAGCGTCGATTATCCCGAGCGGGTGGTGCTGGTCTTCGGCAAGGAGAGCGCCGGGCTCCCGCTCGTGCTGCGCAAGCGCTACCGCGATCGCCTGGTGTCGATCCCGATGGCTGACCCGGCGCTGCGCTCTCTCAACCTTTCGACCTCGGTCGGAGTCGCGGTGTACGAGGTCCTGCGGCAGCGCGCCCGGCGGATGCGGCACGCCCAGCCGCCGGAGCTCGGCCCCGGCGAGGAGATCAGGCCGGCGTGAGCGAGAAGATCACTGTGCGCCATGGGAAGCAGGCGTTGCGGCTTGCGGCGGCCGCGACCGCGGGCGCTACCGCGGGGTCAGGATCCTGGCGGCGACCGCGCGCGAGGAGGACCGCTGGTCGAGCCCGGGGCCGAGACTGCTGCCGATGATCAGCCAGGCGTCGTCGCGCAGGACGTTGAGCTGGTTGACCGTGCCGCCGGCCCAGTAGGCCCGCTGACCGCCGAGAGAGGGACCGGCTTCGTCCGCCGGCTCGGCCCCCGAGATGGACCGCGACATCGCCAGCGCCCGTTCGTAGGCGTCGGCGGCCGCCGCCGGGGAGGCATAACGCCTGAGCAGCAAGGTCACCACCTTGACCGGGCTGCCGGATGCCGACAGGTAGCTGCAGCGCGTCGAAGAGACCGTCCCCGGCGCCGCGGTGCTGCCCGTCTGCGGCGGAGTGACCGGCCCGCCCAGCAGCGCCTCGGCGTCCGCTTGCGTGAGCAGGCCGCAGGCGTCGGTCATGACGCTTGCCGACGGCCCGGCGGTCCTGCCCCGGCAAGCGGCGACCGACGAGACCAGGAGCAGCAGCATGACGGCTGGCGGCGTGACGAGCCGCGATCGAGGTCGTTTCATGGCTGCCAACGATTGGCGCGTGACGCGGCTGCTGTTGGAGTCGAGGCTGAGGCGCTCAACGCTCATGCAGCTCGTCCCGCGATGGCGCCCGACCGCCCAGGTGATGGCTCTGGCCGAGGATGCGCTCCAGCGCCGTCTCCTGTGCCGCGTCCAGAGGCGTCTCCCGCGAAGGCAACGGAGAGAGAACGGCCACAGGTCTGCCACGCCGCGTGATGACAATCCGTTCCCCGGCTTCGGCCGCCTTCACATAGCGGGTCAGATGCTGGTTGACCTCCCGCTGGCTCACTTGTTGTTCCAAGTCCTTCTGGCCATAGACGATGTCGTTGATGCGCTGACTGGATTGCGGGTCCTCGGATTCGACCAAGCCCGCATGGCGCATCCATGGCTTCGACTCGTCTACCGGCAAGATCCCGCGGAGGGACCTGCGCAGCAACTCTGCTAAGGAGATCCCCAGCCGCTGAGCCTCGCGCTTGGCAGCGCTGTAGTCTGCTTCAGACAGGCTGATCTGGGTCCGTATCATGGTGATAACAAGGTACCACTGTGCCCGGCGGCGCGCGAGGCTGGCCCGCGGCCGGTCTAGGGAGACGGCTTGGCGGCGGCCAGGCGGGCGAGGGCCTTGGCGGCGAGGGTCTTGGCCGCGGGAAGGGCGTCCTTGTCGAGCTGGACGGTGAAGATCAGCCGGGTGGCGCCCTTGCGGACATGGAGCTGTTGCAGGCGCCCGCCCACCCAGAAGGCGCCGTCGCCGAGCCCGGCGAGCGGCTCGACCCGAGAGCCCGCCAGCGAGCCCAGGCCGGCCTCGGCGGCCTCGTGCAGGCGCGCCGCCTGCTCAGGGGCCGCGGATTGGCGGATGACCAGGCCCACCACTTTGGGCGGCGCCCCTCCGGCCAGGCCGTAGGTGCACTGCGTGGGGTCGTGTCCCACCGCGTCGTCGAGGGTGCTGCTCAGCGACCCCGCCACGTCCCTGGACACCGCCTGCACGTCCGCCGGCGGGAGCAGCTCGCAAGCATCGACCTGGGCCGGCTGGGTCCCGGAGAAGGTCTTGTCCCCCTTGGCCGCCGGGCCAGCCCGCTGCCCGGCCTTCCCGCCGCCTCCCTGGCCGCATCCGCCGGCAAGCAGGGTCGCCAGGGCGAGGATCAGGGTCGAGGCCCGACTCGCCGTCCGGGCGACAGCCGATCTCGGAACCCGGGCCGGGCACGGCGCCGGATTTGCTGCTCCGCCAGTGGCCGCGGGCGGGACCTGGCACGAGGCTGGATGCACGACCGGTGACAAAAGCCGGCTCTTGGCAATGGTCATCTCGCCTCTCCTTTCCAAGCGCCCAGGTCTACCGTTGACTGCGCACCCAACTGCTCACCTCAGCGGCAAAGCGTTCCAGATCTCGAATCCCGTCAGTGGCGGCGGCGTGGATCAGGTCAGCCCTCGGTCCTTCGTAGCCATGCGCCACGATGTTGCGCAGCCCCGCGGCGCCACGCAGCGCCTCGGTCGTCGCGCGGGTAAGAACCCCGCGCTCGCCCAGGCGCTCGAAAGCCTCGCCCAGGCTCTCCGCCGGCAGCCAGTGCTGATCCGCGATCAGGTGGCTCGCGATGTCGAGGCAAGCCTGCACGGCGAGCATGAGATTGAAGGAGACCAGGTCGAGAGCGTCAGGGTTGGCGGCCAGCGAGGCGGCATCAGGCGCGCAGTGCCGCCTGATCTGCACCAGCCGGCGACTCAATTCCCGAAACTTGCTGGAGAGCAGGTCGGCATCAACCATGGCCGCCTTCCGCAAGATGCTCCAGGTAGGCGTCGCGCATGCGTTCGAACCATGGCCGGTCGGTCTCGGTTTCGAGGATGGCCCGGGTCCACCAGCGCGCGGCCGCCCCGGGCTTGCCCTCGTGAAGAATGATCCCGTCCCGCAGGACGGCGCGCCGCAAAGGGTAGCCGGCCCTTTCGAGCGGCACGATATCCACGTCGCGCCGGGCTGCCTTGCTGAGGTCGGCGGCGAGCTGGAGCTCGTCGATTGCCGTGCCCAGAACGGCTACGTCGACGTCGGAATCGGGGCGGCCGTGGCCCCGGGCGAGAGAGCCGAAGAGCAGGGCGAGCTGGACATCCCGGCGGCCGGCCAAGGCGCCGCGCAGGGCCGCGATCAGGGCGGGAGGTGCGCTCACGAGGGGGCAGTCTAGCACCTGGCCTCCCGGTGGGCGGCAGCCATCAGGCTCTTGGGTGGCCCATGGCATTCGCGACGGCCCTGCGTGACGATTGCGGACTACCGGATGCGCCGGCGGCGGTTGCGGATGTAGTCGGCGAGGATGAACTCGCCGAGGTTGTAGGGGGAGGCGAAGTAGGCTCGGCCGCGATTGATCTGGGTGAGTTTTTCGACGAACTGGGTGAGCATCGGGTCGGTCGCCAGCATGAAGGTGGTGACCACGACCTTCTGGCGGCGGCACTGGTCGGCTTCTTCGAGAGTCAGGTTGACGATGCGCAGGTCGAGGCCGAAAGGGTTCTTGTAGATGCGGCCGTTCTCGGTGATCGCCGAGGGCTTGCCGTCGGTGATCAGGAAGATCTGCTTGTTGGGCTGCTTCTGGCGCGCCAGCAGGCCGCGCGCGAGCTGCAGCGCCTCGCGCGTGTTGGTGTGGTAGGGGCCGGCCTGGATGTAGGGGAGGTCGGTCAGAGCCACCTGCTCGGCGCGGTCGCCGAAGAGGATCACCGACAGGTGGTCTTTCGGGTACTTGCCGGTGATCAGCTCGGTCAAGGCCAGCGCCACGGTCTTCGCCGGGGTGATGCGGTCCTCGCCGTAGAGGATCATCGAGTGGCTGATGTCGATCGCCACCACGGTGGCGCAGGTGGTCAGGTGCTCGGTCTCGAAGACCTCGAGATCGTCTTCGGCGAGCGTCAGCTCGCCGTGGGTGCGCCGCATGGCGTTTTCCAGGGAGCGGGTCGAGTCGAGCAGGTGGATGTCGTCGCCGAACTTGTAAGGCCGGGTCTCGGGCAGGCGCTCGATCCCCTCGCCCGACTGGCGCACGGGGTGATAGCCCGGCCCGGCGCGGTCGAGCTTGGAGAAGATCTCCTCGAAAGCGCTCTTGCGGATGCGCCGCTCGCCGCCGGTGGTGAGCTGCAGCGCCCCTTCGCGGTCGCGCCCGACCAGGTTCTGCTCTTCGAGCGAGCCGAAGAACTGGTCGAGGTCGAGCTCTTCGGGCAGGTAGCCTTGCCGCTGGAGATAGCGCATCCAGTCCATCGCTTCCTCGACCTCGCCGCCCGAGGCGAGCACGAGCTGGTTGAACAGCCGCAAGAGGTCGAGGCCGGCGAGGAGCTGCCGGATCAGCTCAGGGTCGAGGTAGAGGTATTGGTGACGCATGGCGGTGGCCGGCCGGTGGCCGCTCGTGGCGCTAGTTCACGTCGCCGCCGCGGCCGCTCCCCTTACGGTTGCCGCGCGGCTTGAGAAGCTGGAACTTGACCATCTCCTTGTAGCTCACCTGGCTGTCGAGGTCGTTGCGCGCGAGCTTGAGGTGCTGATGCAGGCCTTCGAGCACCATCTCGGCGGCAAGCGCGCGGTCCTCGCGGCTGCGGCCATGACGCGCCGCCAGCTCGCCCAGGCCCGGCACCTTGCGCATCTCGGCTTCGTAGTCGGCGAAGGGCTGCTCATCCGACAGGGTCACCGAATTGCCTTCGGCGAACCAGCGGACCATCGGCGCATAGGGCCCCTTGTCTTCGTCGCCGCCGCTGCCCAGCTCTTTTCCCACCTCGGGGAAGCGCGCGTCGAAGGCTTTCTTGACCGCCTGGCCGATCAACCGGCGCGCCACCACTTCGGCCCCTTGCTGCTCGCCCTCGTAGACCATCTCGACCTTGCCGGTGATCGCCGGCAGCAGCATCTGCAGGTCGCACAGCCGCGGATGGACCGGGTTGTCGCCGGTGGCCAGGGAGCGGCGCTCGAGATTGGAGACCAGCAGCTCGAGGGCCGAGATGGCCACCCGCGCGCTCACCCCCGAGGACTGGTCGACCAGGTCGCTCTCCCGGGCGGCGAAGCTGATCTCCTCGACCAGCAGGCGAAAGGGCTCGGAGACGACGACGGTCGGGATGTCGCGCTCGGTCCAGGCTTCCTGACGCGTGATGTCGGAGGCCACCCGGGTATCGGGCGGGTAGTGGGTGAGGATCTGCGACGAGATGCGGTCCTTGAGCGGCGTGATGATGCTGCCGCGGTTGGTGTAGTCCTCGGGGTTGGCCGAGAAGACCATCAGGATGTCGAGCGGGATGCGCACCGGGAAGCCGCGGATCTGCAGGTCGCGCTCCTCGAGGATGTTGAACAAGCCCACCTGGATGCGCGGCGCGAGGTCGGGCAGCTCGTTGATGGCGAAGATGCCGCGGTTGGTGCGCGGCACGATGCCGAAGTGGATGACTTCGGGATCGGCAAAGGTCAGCTTGCGGGTGGCCGCCTTGATCGGGTCGATGTCGCCCAGCAGGTCGGCGATCGACACGTCGGGGGTGGCGAGCTTCTCGTTGTAGCGCTCCTCGCCGGTGAGCCAGGCGATCGGCGCCTCGTCGCCGGCTTCGGCCACCAGGCGCTGGCCGTAGGTCGAGATGGGCGCCAGCGGATCGTCGTTGAGCTCCGAGCCGGCAAGCACCGGCACGGCCGGGTCGAGCAGGGTGATGAGCGAGCGGAGGATGCGCGTCTTGGCCTGGCCGCGCAGGCCGAGCAGGATGAAGTCGTGGCCGGCGAGCAGAGCGTTGACCACCGCCGGGATGACCGTGCGGTCGTAGCCCAGGATGCCGGGGAAGAGCGGCCCGCCGCCGGCCAGCCGCTCGCGCAGGTTGTCGCGCAGCTCCTGCTTGACGGTGCGCGGCCGGTAGCCGGCCTTGCGGAGCGCCCCCAGGGTCTTCAGCTTGGCGTACGGCTCGGGCATCAGTCTTGAAGCTCCCGCAACCAGTGCTCGGCGTCGATGGCGGCGCGGCAGCCGGTGCCGGCGGCGGTGACCGCCTGGCGGTAGATGGGATCCATAGCATCGCCGGAGGCAAAGACTCCCGGCACGTTGGTCTTGCTCGTCGGCTCGGCCACCTTGAGGTAGCCCACGTCGTTCATCTCCAGCTTGCCGCGAAACAGCGCGGTGTTGGGCTCGTGGCCGATGGCGTAGAACACCCCCTGGGTGGCATAGGTGCTGTCGAGGCCGGTCTTCTTGTTGTGCAGCTCGACGCCGGTGACCCCGCCCTCCCGGGTGCCGAAGATGTTCTTGACCACGGTGTTCCAGATCCAGGCGATCTTGGGATTGGCGAAGGCGCGGTCCTGCATGATCTTGGAGGCGCGCAGCTTCTCGCGGCGGTGGACGACCGTTACCTTGGGGGCGAATTTGGTCAGGTAGTTGGCCTCTTCCATGGCCGAGTCGCCGCCGCCGATGACCACGACCTCCTTGCCGCGGAAGAAGAAGCCGTCGCAGGTGGCGCAGGCGGAGACGCCGTAGCCCATGAGCTCCTTTTCGGCGGGGAGGCCGGACAGCTTGGCTGTGGCGCCGGTGGCGATGATCAGCGCGTCGCAACGATAGGCGGCCTCGTCGGTGGTGACGGTGAAGGGGCGCCTGTCGAGGTCGACGGCGGTCGCCGCCTCGAACTTGACGGTGGCGCCGAAACGCCGCGCCTGCTCGCGCATGCGGTCCACCAGCTCGGGCCCCAGGATGCCTTCGGGGAAGCCGGGGAAGTTCTCGACGTCGGTGGTGATGGTGAGCTGGCCGCCCGGGTGGTTGCCTTCGAGCACCAGCGGCGCCAGATCGGCGCGGGCGGCGTACAGCGCGGCGGTCAGGCCAGCCGGCCCCGAGCCCAGGATGATGACCCGGTGGTAGGGGCTCTTATCGCTATTGGACATGCAGGGTGACTTCCCTCCTGGCTGGATCGACGGTTACGGCGGGAGCCCGCGGCGGCCATGCTGCGTTCGTGCAGTATAGCAGCGACAGCCCCCGCGTCTCACCCTATAACAGAGCCGCGCCGCACGCCCATTCCGAGGTAAAGGCCGCGACCCGGCGAGCTCGTGCGTGCGTCAGGGGCGGGGGCGTCCCCTTCCCCCCCGGAGGGGAGGGAAGGGGATCGAGGGGTTGCGGGGGGAGATCCAATAGATGCTTTGAGTAGTCCACCGCGGCCGCATCGCAGCGCCGCTTCTACCGCGAGGAAGCCCACCGGCGGCGCCAACTACTGCGAAGGGGGTCCTATTACGGGCCGGTCTTCTCGTGGCGGTCCTGGTACTGGAGGCCCTTCTTGAGCTGGGCGATGGCGTTGCGGCAGGCCTCGATGGCCTCGTCCTTGTGGCCGCCGAAGTCGTCCGGGGCCTTCTGCAGCTCGTCGATGGCGCCCTCGATGGCGTGGATGGCGCGGACGACGCGCGGGTGCTCTGCCCGGGCCGCGGCGGGCTTGCCCTTGCCTGCCGGCGCGGCGGTGGCAACGGAGAGCGGCAGCGTGGCCAGGAACAGGATCATGAGCATCATGGCGATGTTGCGCTTCATGCTGTCTCCTTTCGACGGATCTGTTTGTCGATCGGTTTTCCGGCGGTCGTCACTGACCGCCGGTTGACCAGGAAACCCATGGGCGCCGGCTTTCCTGCGCGTGATTTTCTGGCATGCGGGAGCGCCAGCATGGCATTCCTCGAATCCCTCGCGAGCGCTCGCCGCGAGAGCCGAAATGGCGGTGCGGGCAGGTCTGAAAACGTGCCTGAAAACCTTTCTATTCGACGAACAGGTCGCTGATCAGGTGGGCGCCAGGCTGGACGTCGTAGCGATCGAGATCGGTCACGCCCGCCGCGGCGAGGACCTCCTCGGCGATGAAGAAGTTGCCGGTCGTGGCGCGGCTGTCGCGGGTCAGGATGTGCCAGGCGGCGTCGGAGACGACCTCCGGCTTGCGGCAGTTCTCCGGCGCGACGAGGCCGCCGAGCATGGCGATGGCGGCGGTGGCGATGACGGTCTGCGGCCACAGCGCGTTGATCGCGATGCCGTCGGCGCGGAACTCCTCGGCCATGCCGAGAACGCACAGGCTCATGCCGTACTTGGAGATGCTGTAGGCGACGAAGCGCGGCAGCCACTTCGAGCACAGATTGAGCGGCGGCGAGAGGGTCAGGATGTGCGGGTTGGCAGCCTTGCGCAGGTGGGGCAAGCAGGCCTGGCTGCAGGCGAAGGTGCCGCGGGCGTTGACCGACCACATCAGGTCGAAGCGCTTCATCGGCGTCTCGAGGGTGGCGGTCAGGTTGATGGCGCTGGCGTTGTTGACCAGGATGTCGATGCCGCCGAAGGCGGCGGCGGCCTCGGCGACCGCGGCCGCCACCCGCTCCTCGTCGCGGATGTCGAGCGCGATGGGCAGGGCCTTGCCGCCGGCCGCCTCGACTTCGGCCGCGGCGGTATAGATGGTGCCCGGCAGCTTGGGGTGCGGCTCGGTCGTCTTGGCCGCGATGACCACGTTGGCGCCGTCGGCGGCGGCGCGCAGGGCGATCGCCTTGCCGATGCCGCGGCTGGCGCCGGTGATGAACAGGGTCTTGCCTCTGAGATCGGCCATGAGGGGATCATATCCCCGAGGAGGAGCTTCGGCCGCGCTGAGCTACGATGGGCCGCCATGAGCGCGCCGATGAGACGGCTGTTTTCCGTCAGCCTGGCGGTCCCGCTGCTGCTGGCGCTGGCGTCCTCGGGGCGAGCGAGCGGACCGGCCGCCCTGGCTCCGGTACCGCCGGTACCGCCGGTACCGCCGGAACCGCCGGAACCGCCGGAGCCGGCAGCGCTGCGCGCGGGTGTGCGCGCCTACAGGCTCGCCCACGAACGGGAGATCGTCGGCGAGCTGGCGCGCTTTGTCGCTTTGCGCAACGTGGCTGCCGACCGGGCGGACATCGCGCGCAACGCCGAGGAGCTGGCCGGGATGCTGCGCCGCCGCGGCATCGCCGCGCGCCTGCTTACCGCCGGCGACGCGCCGCCCGCGGTCTACGGCGAGCTGCCCGCAACGTCCGCAGGGGGCGCGCGGCGCACTCTCATGGTCTACGCCCACTTCGACGGGCAGCCGGCCGACCCCGCGGAGTGGAAGAGCGACCCCTGGCGGCCGGTGCTGCGCACGGCGGCGCCCGCGGCCGGGGGCCGGGAGGTGGAGCTCGCGAGCGCCCCATCTCCGATCCCCGCCGAGTGGCGCCTCTATGGCCGCGCGGCGAGCGACGACAAGGGACCGATCGTAGCGATGCTCGCCGCCCTCGACGCGCTGCGCGCCTCGCGGGTGCCGCCGTCGGTCAATCTCAAGTTCTTCTTCGAAGGCGAGGAGGAGGCGGGCTCGCCCCACCTCGAAGCCATCCTGCGCCGGCACCGCGGCCTGCTCGCCGCGGATGCCTGGGTCCTCGCCGACGGTCCGGTCCACCAGAGCCGGCGCATGCAGGTCTGCTTCGGCGCGCGCGGCGTCACCGGGGTCGACTTGACGGTCTACGGTCCGGTGCGCGCCCTGCACAGCGGCCACTACGGCAACTGGGCGCCCAACCCGGCGGCGCTCCTCGTGCAGCTCCTGGCCGGCCTGCGCGGCCCCGACGGCGAGATCCGCATCGCCGGCTTCTACGACGACGTGCGGCCGCCGAGCGCCAGCGAGCGGCAGGCGAGCGCGGCGCTGCCGCCGGTCGAGGAGGACCTGCGGCGGGAGCTGCAGCTGGCGTGGACGGAAGGGGGCGGAGAGCGCCTGCAGGAGCTCCTCCTGCGCCCGGCGCTCAACCTGCGTGGCCTGCGCGCGGCCCAGGTGGGCGCCCAGGCGCGCAACGCCATCCCGAGCGAAGCCACGGCCTCGCTCGACTTCCGCCTGGTGCCCGACCAGACGCCGGAGAAGGTGCGCCGGCTCTTCGAGGAGCACCTGCGGGCCAGCGGCTTCTGGATCGCCGACCGGGAGCCCGGCGCCGAGACCCGGCGCGCCCACCCGCGGATCGTGCGCCTGGAGTGGGGGGACGGCTATCCCGCGGCGCGCACCTCGATGGACCTGCCGGTCTCGCGCGCCGTGGTGCGGGCGGTGGAGGAGGGAGTGGGAGGACCGGTGCTCAGGATTCCGAGCCTCGGCGGCAGCATCCCGATGTACCTGTTCAGCGGCCTCCTCGGCTCGCCCGTGATCATCCTGCCCACGGTCAACCACGACAACAATCAGCACGCCGCCGACGAGAACCTGCGGCTGCAAAACCTGTGGGACGGCATCGAGATCTTCGCCGTCCTCTTCGCGCGCCTGGCGGCGGACTGGGAGGGGTCGTGAGGCGCACAGTCGCCTCGTCGAAGGCGGTGCCGCCAATCTGCTGTTTCCTAAACTCTTGGTCGGGGGTTCGAGTCCTCCCATCTGCACCATTAGATTCAATGCTTTAGCCTCCGTGTCGCTCTCGCTGGTCGCTCACGGGTAAGCAGGGCGCCGCCCAAGTCGAGAAGCGGCGGGGCTCATGGTCATCCCCCGTCGTCCGCACGACAAATGCTGCATCCCGGCTGTGGCCGCTGTTGAGCACGCCGCGTAGCTCCTCGCGCTCGCCTAGAAAGGTCTCCGCCTCATCGATCAGCAACGTCGGTGAGAAAACCTCGATGGAACGGAAGACAGCGGCGGGGGTGATGTTGGAGGTTGAGAGAGGCCGCGGGACCAGGCGGCTGAGCACCAACAGGGTCCGTGTCTTTCCGCATCGCTTCTCGGGTGAGATCAACGACAGGATGGGCGAGGTGTCGGCGGCGGCGAGCGCGTGGGCGTGGATGCTCCACAAGGCGGCTGCAACGTCGGCATGAGCTGGAAGCGCCACGTAGCGCTTGAGCACGGCGGCCAGGTCCAGAAGAAGTGCTGCGCCGTCCACAGGATCAGGCCATGGCTCCGGGTCCTCGAAGCCTACCGCTTGGCCCTGTCCTGGTGACGCCGGCCGGCATGGAGTGAGAGCCGCGTCCACCAGGTGCGCCGGAGCGTTCACCTTGTCGCCAAGAGCCAAGATCGCACGTTCACGCACCGTTGCCCGCTGGAGAGCGTCTGAGACCCGCAGGGCCTTCCCGAGCTGGCGAAGGTGGGGCTCGGCTGCCCTGGCGTCGGCAGCGGCACCAAGGGCCGACAGCGTGGCTTCCACGGGGTCCGCGGGCGAGTCGGCGACGGTGCGCCCTGATGAGCCTGCTTCTGTGGCGCCTAATGCCTGCTCGTTCGATCCTTCCCGCACCGGCAGCGCGCCGGCGGCCGTCTCCAGCTCTTCGAGGATCTCACGGCCGCGCCGCTCCCACGGTGACGTTGAAGTCAATCGCTCCGTCCCAAGGATTGAACTTGCAGCCGAAGTTGTTACCGCAGTAGACGAAGACGTGGCTTGCCGCTGGCTCAAACCGCAAACCAGAAGCAACCGCAACACCTCCTGAACTCTCCTCATGCTGAGTCTCCGTGCCGGCATTGCCCTCCCTTCGTCGTGAAGGACGAGGATGCCACAGCGTCGGAGCCCAACTCGTCATTCGTTCCGACCGGAAAGCGGCCACCCTTCCGATCGATGCCGGCCACCCTTCCGACGACCATCAAAAAGTGGCCGCCTTCGCGTCGGAAACGGTGGCCGCCTTCACTCCGGAATGGTGGCCGCCTTCACTCCGGAATGGTGGCCGCCTTCACGTCGGAATCCCTGGCCGGCTTCCCCCGGAATACGCAGCTGAAGGAAGAGAGAGGCGACCGCCTCGCCGTACTGCCAGACGGCGAAGCGGTCACCCGTACATCGGATGGGAATTACCAGGCATCCCGCGTCCAGAGCATCCCTCGCCCCAGACAGCGGCATGCGTCGGAGACCTCCTCAACGATCGAGTCGAGCGATTCCAGCTTCCCGTGCGTGAAGATGGCCATGAACTCGGCGGCGTCGTCGCCGAGCAGGTGAAGCAGCCCGTGATAGGCCACTGCGCTTTACGTACGCGGAGTGGCAGAAAGCGCGCCTCCATAACGGCCGCCCAGCACGCGACATATCAAGTGCTGAGCGGAGGCGACGATGTCCTCGCCTCCTGGCCGCGGTTCGACGGCTGGTAGCGTACGAGGGTGTCCAAGCCGCAGTCCCCGACAACCGATCGCGCCTTGGGGGAAGCAGGGTCGATTGCTGACGGCGGCGGCGCCTGCCGTCGTCGGGCTCGCCGCGCCGCGGGGAGGATAGGCGTGCGGCTTCAGCGGCCGGGCTTGGGGAGCAGGCGGGCGTTGAGGTCGTCTGCGAGCTTCGCGCCGTTCAGTCGCTGGTCGGCGGGCGGGTTCACGCCGTTTTGGAGCGGGAGGCGGGTGTGATCCGGAGTTGGCGGCTGGTCGGTCCACTTCTTGTCGCGGTCGAAGACCAGAAAGGAATTCGCGAGGGGTTTGCCGTCATGGCCGGCAAGGTGTGCAAAGGCATGACCGGTGAAGCGGGACGCGGACCAGAACTGGCGGAGGCGGGGGTCGGAAACGAGATGCGAGGCTGCGTAGGATATTTGCTCTGAGTCAGCGCGGGCGACCGGCTCCCAGACGACGTAGACCCTGAGGTCCGAGCTTGCGATCGGATCCAAAACGTATCTCTGGACGATACGCAGGAGCATTTTGCTGTAGGGAGAGGTCGGCGAAAGTGTCATCAGGAGGCGTACGTGCCCCTGGTCGCCGTTGAAGGCCTGGCGGAGCTCCGCGCCATCGTCGGCGACTCGCAGCACCGGGGGGAGGAAGTCCGCCCGGTCCGGCGTCGGCTCCCGGCGGTGCAGGGTGAAGGGGAAGCTCTGCAGGTTCTCTGTCATCTTGCCCGTGATCTCGGAACTGTCCGGGGAGATGGTGCCGTTGAAAAAGTCGGTGACCTTCTGCTCGTCCACCACCGCGAAGGAGACGGCATGGTCGCGCAGCAGCAGGTCCTGGATCTCGTAGGTCTTCCCTTGGGTCGTAAAATCGAAGCGCCCTTGGAGCTTCTCGCCGGTGCGGGCGATATCGATCTCGACGTCAGCCTCCATCTCGCCGGGGACCGACACGGCCACCCCCTCCCAGTGGCCCTCCAGACGCGGGAGGTCCGGCTTCTGGCCTTGGAGCGGCAGGCTGGTCAGCAGGGCGAACGGGACGATGAGCTGAAGTGACTTGCGCATTTTGTTCTCCTTGGCCTATCCGGCGCTGGCCGTATACGCGGGCCGCATCATGTCGTCGAGGGCCGCGAGACGCGCCTGGACGCCCTCGTGGTCCGGCGCGTCGGGGCAGAGATCCAGGTACTTTTCAAGGTCTTTCTTCGCGTCGTCCGGTCTCTGGAGGTCGGCCAGCGCCACGGCGCGGTTCATGTAGAGATCGGCCTCCCTGGGGGCCAGCGCAACGGCCCGATCGAGGTCTGCCAGGCACTCCTCGATCCTTCCCCCCTCGTAAAGCAGCACCGCCCGGGCGGCACAGGCCTGCCAATGGGTCGGATTCGCCTCCAGCACGGCGGCATAGTCGGCCAGGGCATCCGCCGCGGCACCCAGGGCCTCGCGGGCCTGCGCGCGGCCGAAGAGGCTTGCGGGCGCCGCCGGCTTGAGGTCCAGCGCCCTGGAAAACGCCAGCACCGCCTCGTCGAAGCGGCCTTGCAGGCGGAGGCAGCTGCCGAGATTGGTCCAGATTTCGTGATAGGGCGGGCTGAGCGCGATGCCCTGCCGGTAGTCGCGCTCGGCCTCGTCGAGGCGGCCCAGTCTCAGGTAGAGGCTGCCGCGGTCGTTGAAGTATTCCGAGTAGTTGGGGTCCATCTCCATGGCCGCGGAGAGATGCTCGATCGCCAGATCGAGCCGGCCGGTCTGAACGTAGACCTGCGCCATGTTGAACAGCAGGACCGAGCGATGCAGGTTGTGCTGGACCTTGCTGAGGCGCTCTTCGAGGATCCTGAATCCCGTGACACAAAGCTCCAGCGCCTCTTCGAACCGGCCCTGGAAGCTCCGGATCATGGCGAGGCCGTTGCGATTGAATACATATTGGAACCAGTAGTCCGGCGCCGCCAGGCCGGCGTTTTCCAGGTGCCGCAGGCCGCGGTCCAGGTACTCCTCTCCCCGGGCCAGGTCGCGCTCGGGCAGGAAGCGCGCATGGAGCATCGCCATGAGATAGCAAAACGCGATCAGCCGCCGATCATCGATACCCGCATCCGGTCGGTCGAGCACGCTCACCAGCGCCAGCGCCTTCTCAGGCTCCCCCGTCCCCAGGTAAGAGAGGAATACCTTGTAGACAACCCACCAGCGCAGCTCCTTGTCTCCGGCCTCCGCCTCGGGGCATTCCAGCAAGCTTTGGGCCCGTTCGCCGTAGCGCTGGGCGTCCCGATACAACCCCAGCACGTTGTAGGATTCGACCGCATGGGTGCATCGGCGCAGCACTTTGTCCTTGCGCCCGGCGAGGCTCCAGAGATAAATGACATCGGGGAGCTTCGCGGTACGGCCCAGCGCGTTGGCATCGATCTCCAGATCGAGGACCGCGGCCTGGCGGGCGGCCTCGCGAGGGTCGAGGGCCTCTCGCACGGGAACGGCAACTCCAAACGGCAGCTCGCGCACGGCGCAGGAGAAGCCGAGGGAACCAGCGTCCGGTCCTCGTCCCGAGAACACCGGCAGCAGCACAAGCCGCAATTCTTCGCCTCGCCGGCGCATCAGCTCCTGAAGGAAATGGCTGGCCATGGCGCCGGCAGAGTCGTAGTCGGCGCAGACCCACAGCCAGGTCCTTCCCGCCGCCGTGGTCTGCTTGTACTCGGCCAGGAGATCGATCAGGCCGTGCGTGATCCGGAACGCGCGGTCAGCGGGATAGTTGCGGATCCGCTCCTCCGCCGTGGCGATGTCGGTCAGGCACGGGTTGCGCAGCTTCATCTGCCTTCTCAGCTCCGGGAGCACATAGAGCAGCTCGTAGTCATGCATCTCGATCAGGTCAGGCCGCTGCCGGCGGATGTCGTCAAGCAACGAACGAAAGAGGTCGCGCACTCCCGCCCACGGCCCGCCCTCCGCGAAATCGCAGTGGAGATGCCAGACCGCCGCGCCCTCGGCGGCCGCCGCGGACAGCAGCTCATCGACGGGAACCTGCCGCCTCACCGCACCCGCCGACGCGGGGAGCAATACGGTGCCCGGCTGCCCCAGCAGTGCGTTCATCGTCCGTTCGCTTGTCATGTCCGACTCCTGTTCAAGAGGCTCGCGAGCCAGAGGCTCAGGCCGAGGACCAAGGGCAGCAGGTTGAGCAGGTTCACCACCACGGTGTCGACAAAACCGTATGCATCCGGTCCGATGCCGCGCGACAACGCGCCGAACAGGTCCCGGAGGTAGCGGGTGAGAGCCGGAACGGCAAACAGGAACAGCGAGACGAACGCCAGCCCTCGCCCCAGCAACCAGAGAATCGAATAGACCTTGATGACCCGCATCTCCCGCGGGGGAATCCGCTTCTGGTCATCCCTGGGGCGACCGCGGAAGAAGTACGACAACCAGCCCGTGACGAATCTCTGCGTATCTTTCATCAGGTTCTTGCAGCCGAAGAACAACGCGATCACGTAATAGAAATCCGTTCGCAGGAAGAAGAAGCACTGCCACAGCAGGCGGGCAAGGAACAGCAGGAGGCTGGCCCGCAAGAGCTCCACCATGCCGGCGGAAAGGTGGAGAAGCCGGTGCGATTGGGCACAGAGCGCAAAGACGATCAGCGCGCCACTCACCCCGTCCGAGATCGGTCCCGCGAGCATGGGCAGATAGCGCTGCTTGCGCGGCACGGCCCATAGGCCGGTCAGGTCGGTCTCGGCCACCAGGACCCAGAGCCGGTTGCCGATCCCGAGCCGCGACTTGACACCGACGGCACGGGCCGCAAGGAGATGGCAGAACTCGTGAATGAACAGGGATAGCAGCGAGAATAGAAATACGCCCACCATCTTCGCCGTCCGGTGCGCCGTGAAGTAGAGGCTGCGGCCGTCCGGAATGAGCGAGCGATCTTGGATCGCTAGCCCGACGGCGGCTGCGATGATGAGCAGATAGAAGAGCGTCGAAAAGGGGCCGAAGACGCGCCGGGCAGCAGCCTCCGGGATGTTGGCGAAGTGGTAGCGCACGCTCGCCGGCGCAGGCCTTGGCGCCGAGGCCGGGCGGCCGCGGTCCGGAGAAGGCTCGCCGTCTCGCTTGCGGACAAAGCCCTTGCTCTCCAAGAAGCCGAGAAGGTCCGGCACGTCCGGAGTCTCGTGATGGGCACGTTCGTAGTCCGCCTGCGCCGCCCCGACCGATCGGCCGGCAGCCAGGTCGTCGAGGATCTCGACTGCCTCTGCCGGTAGCGCCAGGAACACACCGGTTTCGGGCCGCCCGATGACCACCTCATCGCCCTCCGGCTGGCGGGTGAACGGGAAGACTTCGACGAAGTCTTGCAGACCGTAGGCCACGTTTGATCTCCTCGCGGGAAGACCGGGGCCGCCGCCGTCCGCGGCGGCCCCGATCCTGGTGCGCTAGTTGCCTAGCCGTCGGTGCAGCACTGGTAGTTGCAACAGTTCGTCGGGTCGCAGCCATAGAAGGCCGCCGTGGTCTTCAGGGTCTCGACCTCACGCGCGTAGAATCTCTTCATTGCGTTCACCTCCTTTCTCTCTTTCTCTAACGAGCGTCGGCTCGTTGTACGCTTCAGAAGCGCAGCCAGAGGGCCGGCTGCTGGCGGCACCAGCGGGCCGCCGGAATGCCGCTCGCCAGGAACGCCGCCGACAGGGTCAGGGCTGCCGCCCACCACGCGACCTGCAGTCCTTGACTCTGCGACTCGAAGAGGAGGTTGGCGACCCGGAGATGGATCAGCCAGGCCGCGGCGACCCCCGCCGTGGCACCGCCGCCTGCGGCCAGGACTTCGCGGCCCACGGCACTGCCGAAAAGTCCGCCGGGCGTCGCCCCAAGCGCAGCCCGGATACCGAGGTCCCGCCGCCTTTGCTGGCCGAAAAGGGCCGTGACGCCCGCCATCCCGGTGATTGCCAGCGCCAGCCCGAACAGAGAGATGACGGAGAGCAGAACAGCCTCCAATCTGGGCAGCCAGAGAGAGCGCTCGATGACCTGAGAGATCGTCTGGATCTCTCCTGGACGCACACGGCTCAGCCGCCTGAGCGCGGCGCTCACCGCCGCGACCGCGTCGCGCTCGCCCTGGGTGAAGCGCACATGCAGGTAGGACCGGCTGAGATAGCGTTGCGAGGAGGCAAGGTACAGCACCGGGATCGCAGCTTCGCCAAGGCGAATGTATTGAGCATCGCGGGCGACGCCCACCACCTCCACCGGCACCCCTTCGTCATCCAGGTAGAGTCGCTGTCCAAGCGGGTCGCGCCGCGGCCAGAAGCGTTGCACCGCCGCCTCGTTGACGATCACGGCGGGTGGGGCTCCGGCCTGGTCTCTGGTATCGAATCCGCGGCCGCGGAGGAGCGGGATTCCCAGGCACCGGAAGTAGTCCGAGCTCACGACCTGGGATGCGACAAGGGTGGTCTCCGTATGCTGGGCGGAACGCACCAAGGAGACGTCTCGCCATATGTTGAAACCGCCCAGCGGCCGGCCGCCTGCCAGCGCGGCCGCGCGAATGGTTGCCGTACTTCCAAGGGTCAGCAGCAGCTGCTGCTGCAGCTGGCGCCCTTCGCTCTCACTGTAGCCGGGCGACTTAAGGTCGAGAGAGGTCACCAGGAGGCCCTTCCGGGCGAATCCGGGATCGATCTCGGCGAGGCGCAAGAGACTGCTCACAAAGAAGCCGGCGCATGCGAGCGAGACGGTGCACAGAAGCGCTTGAAAAGCGATGGAGCATCGGCCCTGAAGAATCGCGCCGCGAGAAACGCTCGCTCCCGGCCCGGCGCTCTCGCGCTGGACCAGGAAGCCCCCCCTCCATACCTGGAGCGCCGGTGCCGCACCGGCGACGAGGCCGATGGCAAGCGCCGCGGCCAGCTCGAAGAGATAGACGCCGGGACCGAGGAAGGACTCCTGCGCCAGGCCGGGAAGGACCGGCGGCTTGAGGGCGATCAGGAGCTTCAACAAACCCCAGGCGCCGATGGGTGCCAAGAGCCCACCGATCAGAGACAGCACCAGGCTTTCGGTCAAGAACTGGCGCACGAGGCGACCTTGGGAGGCCCCCAGCTGGTAACGGGTCCTGATCTCCTGGTGCCGGGTCAACCCCCTCGCCAGAAGAAGGTTCGCCAGATTGCTGCAGGCGACCAGCAGAAACGTGGTCGACAACAAAAGGAGGAGGACCGTGGAATGCCGCAGCGACACCTGGCGATCCGCCGCGATCCTCGCGGCGAGCGGCGACAGCTCCAGCTCGCGCTTGCCTTGCGCGGGGCTGTCCTGCTCCAGGCGCCTTGCGATCACGTCGAGCTCCAGCCTTGCCTGGCTGAAGGTGGCGCCCTGCCGGAGCCGGCCCACCAGCAGAAGGGTGCGGCTCTCGCGCTTGAGAAATTGCTCCGGCTCGGGGAACGCGGTGCGGTAAGCGGCGAGCGGTACCCACAGACGTGGGGCGCTCAGCCCTTCGACGCTGACAAACTCCCGGTCCATCACGCCCACGATCGTGAAGGGTGCCTGATTGATCAGGATCTTCCTGCCGACGGCGTGCGGATCGCCGCCGAAGCTGGTCTGCCAGAGGTATGAGCTCAGGACGACGACCTGCGGATCTCCGGACTCGTCATCCCCTGGCTGTAGGGTACGGCCGAGGCGGGCGTGGGCGCCGAGAAGCTCGAAGAATCCTGGGCTGACGATCTCTCCCAGCACGTAGCGGGGAGCCTCGTTCACCGGGAGGGCTACGCTGATGTCGCGGTAGGCCGCGATCGGCGAGAGCGTCCTGCTGGCGGCGGCCAAGCTGCGATAGTCGAGGTAGGAGATTGGCAGCCAGCCGCCGCCGAGAGAGCCACGCCCGGCGACGATGGCCAGGCGGTCAGGTGCCTGGACGCCCGGAATCGGAGCTAGGAAAAACGTCCTGTAGAAGGCCAAGACAGCGAGGTGGAGCCCCAGGCCGAAGGCCAGCACCAGAACGATCGCGGCCGTGGAGAGCGGCGCCTTGCGAAAGAGATGGAGCGCGTAGCGCAGGTCGGCTTGCAGCGATTCGACGAGGACCCGCATGACACGAGTATCTTAAGAACAGGTACCGCGCGGGAGCTTGATCAAGCCTCTTGATACCTGCTCTTGACGCACCACCTTGACCGAAAACCTTGAGCAAGCTTCTTGACGTCAGCTCTTGACGCTTCTTCTGCTTTCAATGAGGCTGGAAGGAGGGCAGCCAAAATGGCGGCGGAAGGCGCGGCAGAAGGTCTCCTGATGCTCATATCCCACCGCCATGGCTATCAGGTAGACCTCGAAGCGTTTGCCTCGGAGGAGCCGCGAGGCGAAAGAGAGACGCAATACCTCGATGTATTCGCGGATCCCGAGGCCCACGGCGATCCGGAACCGTGTGGAGATGTTGTTGTCCTTGATCCGGCAACCTTGCTTGACCGTGCCGACGTTAAGACCTGAATCGAACGCATGAGCGTGGATGAATTCGAGAACCGCCGCGACATCCCGCGACCGGCAGGCGGCCCGGGGCAGCTCCAGCAGCAGCGACTCCAGCTCTCGCCGCATTTGATCCTGCTTCCCGGTCAAGCACACCTGTTTCTTCTCATGCTGGTTCATGACCGCCCTTTCGCCATACCCGTGCGAGGCCCTCATGAAGAAGGGGTGCTGGCCTTCGCGTTTCCGTGACACTGCTGTTAATTCGAAATATACTTAGTGGTGTCAATGAGCAGAGCGGTAGACGATAGCATCACTACCAACAGTTTCATAAACTCTTGGTCGTGGATTCGAGTCCTCCCAGCCGCACCAATAGAATCAATGATTTAGCGCCGCCACCCTTGACGCGTGACTGAATTCATCTGTATTCTTAGACAAGCAGGCGGCGTACAAGCGCGGGAACCGCGCTGCTGCCTGCGCTGAAGTGCGCCTCTCAGGCTCCGCCTCCGTCGCGGGCCGCTCAGCTGGAGATTCAGGTCGTCAAGCTCAAGGCTCGAACCTAGTGCTCCGGGGAGGGAGAGGAGGTCGTCTCCTCCGGCACCTCGTCGCCCTCTCGGTCCTCTTGTTGGCGTCTTCGGCTCTCGCCGCCGAGCCGCGGGCACTCCTTCATGTCGTCGACGACCAAGGCAAGACGGTCGAAGAGGCCCTGGATCTCTGTTTCCACATCGACCTGCGGACCGACTGCAAGCGGCTGATACCCGCCGAGGAGTTCCACACCCCACCAGTCTTCTATAGCGTACGCATCGAGGGCGAGCATCACGGCCCCCTGGCTCTGCGCCGCGAGCAGTTGCAGGCCGAAGCCGATGGCTCCTTCCGAATCTCCGTCGCGCGCAAGGCTCTGCTGCATATCGACGGTGGACTGCGGCCCAAGCCCTTGGCGATCTCGCTGTACCCACCGAATGACCTCACCTTTCGTGAGCCCGCCTTTCGCGCCACACTGCAACCGAGCGCGACGGCAGTGAACGTTCCCGCAGGAGAGTTCGTGGCTTCGCTTGCGACGGCGTGAACAGGGTCGTCGGCGATCGTTCCCCGTGGCAGGGTCCTGACGGCGGCTGCTAGACTCTCCCGCACCGCATGGCCGGCGCCACATAGGTGACCGCCACGTAGGGGAACCGGCGCACACGCCGCCAGGCGTCGCCACGTCGGCTTTGCGTAGCCGAGACGAAAGGATCTACTCATGATGAGGCCTGATCTGAATCCCGAGCGCAGTCGCGTCGCCCTCCTGTCGATTCTTCTTTGTCCGTTACTTCTCGTGGCCGGGCAGGCGCGCGGCGCGGAGGCGCCTTACACGGTCCGCATGCAGCCGCTGGCCGCCGCGGGCGGCGATGGCGTCTACATGGATTACATCGCGTTCGATCCGGCGACCCGCCTGGTGTGGGCGCCGGCGGGAAACACGGGCACCGTGGCCGTGATCGATCCCGCGAGCGGCAAGGTGCGGACGATCGACGGCTTGCCCACCGCGGAGATGGGGTCGGGCGATCGCAAGCGCAAGGTCGGACCGAGCTCGGTGACCGCCGGCGAGGGCCTCGTGTACGTCGGCAATCGCGCCGACTCGAACGTGTGCGCGTTCAATTCCCGCACGCTCGCGCGCGCCGCGTGCCATCGCCTCGATTCGATGCCCGACGCGCTCGCCTACGTCGCGCCCACCAGGGAGGTCTGGGTCACCACGCCCCGCGACAAATCGATCCGCATCCTCGACGCGGCCACGCTCGACGAGAAAGCGAAGCTCACCTTCGATGGCAACCCTGAAGGGTTCGCGGTCGACACCGGGCGCGGGCGGTTTTACACCAATCTCGAGGACAAGGACCGCACGCTGGCGATCGATCTCAAGACGCACAAGACGCTGGCAACCTGGAACCCGTCGTGCGGCGCCGACGGTCCGCATGGCCTGCGCGTGGATGCGGCCGCCGGCCACCTGTTCGTCGCCTGCAGCACGCGCACGGAGGTGCTCGACGCGGCACACGACGGCGCGGTCCTGTCGTCCATCGACACCGGCGACGGGGTGGACGACATCGACTACTGGCCGGCGAAGCATCTGTTGTACGTCGGCGCCGCCAAGGCGGGAACGCTGACGATCGCGCGGGACGACTCGCACGGCAAGCTGTCGGTGGTGGCGACGGTGCCGACGCATGCCGGCGCGCGCAATCCGGCGGTGACCGACCAGGGCGTCGTCTACCTGGCTCACTCCGCCCTGGGAGGTCTGCGCGATCTGGTGGTGGTCGAACCGCGGAAGTGAACCCGCCAGGGGGCCGCGCCAGAGGCCAAGCGCGGCCATGAACCTTTCGGGCTTGACCGCGTATGTCGGGGATATGGAGGTCCTGCTGCAGGACCTGCGCTTCGCTGCCCGCGTGCTGGGCCGCAGCAAGGGTGTCACCGTGGCCGCGGTGCTCTGCATCGGGCTGGGCATCGGCATCAACGCGTGCGTTTTCAGCATCGTGGAAGCGGTCCTTCTGCGGCCTTACCCCTTCGCCCACCCGGAGAGCCTCGTTGCCGTCCACCTGGTGCAGCTCAGGCAGCACGTCGACTCGGGAGGGCTCTCGTATCTCGACGTCCGCGATCTGCGCGAGCAGAACGTCGCCTTCTCCCGGCTTGCCGCGCACGTCCCCCGCAGCCTCACGCTGTCGTCCGGCGGCGAGGAGCCGGAGCGGGTGGTCGGCGAGGCGGTGTCGTCCGAGCTCTTGCCGCTGCTCGGAGTCAGGCCGCTGCTCGGGCGGGTCTTCCGTGCCGACGAGGACCGTCCAGGCGCGCCGCACGTGGTGGTGCTCAGCTACGACCTCTGGCGGCGCCGGTTCCACGGCGACCCGGCGGCGATTGGCCGCCCGCTGCTGATCAACGACGACGCCTACACCGTCATCGGCGTGATGCCCAAGGGCTTCCTTTTTCCCTGGGCGCAGGTCGCCTGGATACCGCTGGCGCCGATCGAGCACGATGACCTGCGGACCGACCGCCGCCTCGCCGTCCTGGCGCGGCTCAAGCCTGGAATCGGCCTCGTCCGCGCCCGGGCCGATGTGTCGGCCGTCGCCGAGCGGCTGGCGGCGCTCTATCCCGACAGCAACGCGGGCTGGGGAGCGGTCATCTGGTCCCTGCGCGACGAGATGATCGGCGTACAGTCCCGGCAGGTCGTGCTCACTCTCATGGGAGCGGTCTTCTTCCTGCTGCTGATCGCCTGCGCCAACGTCGCCAACCTGCTGCTGGCGCGGGCCACCGGCAGGCAACGGGAGATCGCGGTGCGCGCCGCCTTCGGCGCGCCTCGCCGGCGCATCGTGCGCCAGCTCCTGACCGAAAGCCTGTTGATCGCTCTGGCTGGCGGCGCTCTGGGCATCGCGCTGGCTCTGGCCGGCATCCGCCTCTGCACGGTGGCAATTCCGCCGTAGCGTCTGACGCCCTACTTCGTCGAGCTGAGCCTGGACGGCAAGGTGCTGCTGTTCACGCTGGTGGTCTCGCTGGGAACCGGCCTGCTCTTCGGGCTGGCTCCGGCGCTGTCTGGGACCGCGGGCGGCCGGCTCTGGGACGTGTTGCGCGAGGGCGGCCGCGCCGCCGATGGGTCGGGCAGCGGCGGTGCCGGCGGCCGGCGCGGCGTGCGGCTGCGCAGCGTTCTGGTGGTGGTGGAGATCGCGCTGTCGCTGGTCCTGCTGGTGGCCGCGGCGTTGTTCGCCCGCAGCTTCCTGGCCATCCATGCAACCAGCGGCGGGTTCGACGCCGCGCATGTGCTCGGCCTGCGCTTCTATCTGCCGGGCCCCCGCTACAACGACGATGGAGCCAAGCTGCGGCGGCTCTTGGACGTCGTGCGGCGGGTGGAATCTCTGCCCGAGGTGGTCGCGGCGGGGGCTTCCTATACCCTGCCGCTGGCCTACGGCGGCGACTGAGCGCTCCCCACCGGGAATACGGTGACGTATCGAGGGCGGCTGTCTGCTACCCTGATTCCAGTGGTCAGTACTAACTTCGGAAAGTCGGACTTGCGCGCCGCCGCCCCACGTGATCGGCAGAGCACCGATGACGCGGAGCTACGATCTACGTCCCGTTCCCTGGTGCTCGTCGCGCTTCGAACCTCTCGACCTTGCGGTGCACGTCGGGTGTGAGCGCGCGCTGATGGTAGAAGATGTGATCGAGCAGCTCGATGTGCTCGATACAGGAAACGTCGAACTGGAAGGTATAGCCATTCAGGTGACCGTACCCTTTGCCACCACCGGTGAGCGTGCCCCGTGCGATCAATCCAAAGGTGCCCTCCCAGGGCAAAGTCAGGTCCTTCTGCCCGGGGCGATCGAAGCACCAGTAGCCAGACCACTCCTCCACCCAGGTGTTGCCGGCATCCGGGCATCGGGTCGAGTAGAGCTCTTCCACTTCGAAGCCGAACCTGTAGACGCCCACCACGCGCACTTCCCGGCCGTAATACTTCTCGGGCGCGCTGACGAGATCACAGTACGTGAGCAGCGGCTCGGCTGGCACTCCGGTCGCACCGGCGGCCGGTAAGCCTTTGGAGCTCGTGGAGCAACTCGCCAGCGAAATCAAAAGGCCCATGCAGAACCAGCGCATCGTCGGCCTCCTATTCTGGAGGCGCCCCTGTCACGTCGTCGGCGACAGACATCATTCCACTCGCACTTCACCGAGACGCGGATACCTGGCCACCTCGTCATCGTAGACTACAGCATAGATTCCCGGGCGCGGCTTGGCTACGCGAACGATAATATTCACCATCGATCCAGAACCGCACACTGAGCGATTGAGTCGCACAAGAAGGCGAGAACTCCGGACCGTACCTGCCGCTCCCTGCACGCAGATTCCCGAGTCGACGCGCTTGACGTCGTGCACGCCGAGGGTCAGTGCCAAGGCGATGTGACTGTCCGAGGTGATCACCTTTCCAAGGGCCATTCCGCCCCAGGCGTCCTCGACGTATGCCCACGATGCAGGCTTCGTCGTCAACTGCGACACCGGGTCCGCGCAGCCGGAATAGCAGGTGGTGGCGATCGCGACAGCCACACTGACGATGGAGCTGACGATCTTCCTGAGGCGACAATTCCAGTATGGACTCGCCAAACCCGCATCAGAGGTAACTCGGGAACGGTGAAACTCCAACTCCAAACTGCTATCAGAGTCCACGCTCAGAGCCCGCTCTCTTTCTTCACCCATCGGATTCTCCGGGTTTCCTCGTCCTCGAGGTGCGCCGCGGCTGACTCGGGCTCACGGCGCGAGCACGAACCGGGTGGGCGGGGGAGTGGTCAGGCAGGAGGTGTCGAGGCCCTTGACCGAGGCGCGGTCGAGGAAATCGCGGACGATGCGGTCGGCGCAGGGGCCGTCGGCGCCATGGGCGCCGTGCGGCATGACCAGGTGCAAGCTGTTGGGCAGGCGGCTGGCGACGCGGGCGCCGAACTCGGGCGGGGTCACCGGATCGCGCTCGCCCGAGAACAGCAGGACCGGCACGTCGGAGCGCACGAGCTCGTGGACGTCGGAGGGGACGCTGCCGCGCGGCCAGTCGGCGCAGGCCCGCTTCTGCTGGCGGATGCGGTAGTCGCCGAGCAGCGTGCCGGCGGTCTCGCGCGCCGCGGCCGCGTCGTCGATGAAGGGGATGTCCTCGGCGCAGGTGATCGAGAAGAAAAGGCCCTCGCTCAAGGCGCTGGAGAGCCTGGAGCGCTGGTCGATGGAGAGGTTGACGAGCTGGGCGAGGTCGCCGCCGTAGGCCTGGTGGATGGCGAGCGGCACCTGGCGGGCGCCGTTGCCGTACATCATGAAGCGGATTCCTTCCGCGACCAGGCCGCGGTCCGGGGTCACCTCGACGGCGCGGCCGGTCCGCGGATCGGCGATCGACACCTTGATGCCGCGGTCCACGCGCTCGAGCACGGCCCGCAGCTCGTCGGCGAGGCGCGGGAAGGCGGCGTGGCAGGCCGGGTCGGCGGCGCATTCGGCGAACAGCAGGTCGACCGCGCGCTTGCCGGCGTAGGCGTGGTGCAGCGGCAGCGGCTCGTCGACCGGCGCAACGGCGTTGAGCACGACGCTGCGCACCGCCCGCGGGTGCCGCCGCAGGTAAACCTGGGCGGCCCGCGTTCCGTAGGAGCCGCCGACGAGGTTGACCTTGTCGTAGCCGAGCCAGGCCCGCACTTCGTCGATGTCGTCCATGCCGATCGCCGTCGTGTAGAGCCTGAGGTCGGCGACCTTCTCGAGCTGCTGGCGGCAGCGGTGGACGGCCTCGGGCGGGAAGACGGGGCCGGCGAGGAGCTTTCTGTCGCCGCCTTTGAGATGGGAGCCCGGGCCGTAGAGGTCGCAGTCGAGCGGGTTCGAGCGCCCGGTGCCTCGCTGGTCCACGAGCACGATGGCGCGCCGAGAGCGCAGCTCCTTGTCGTCGATCAGGTCGAGCCCCGCCGAGACCGCGCTCTCGCCGGGGCCGCCGGCGAAGAAGAGGATCGGATCGGGCGCCGGATCGGGCCCGAGCGCCGGCAGCACGACGACCCTGAGACCGATCTTGCGGCCGCGCCGCGCCGCCCGGTCCTCCCACACCGGGTAGGTCGCGCAGCGCAGCTCTTCGCCGGCGCCCTCCACGTGGCAAGGCTCGAGCCGCTCCGCCTTCCTGGCTCCCGTAGCCCCCGTCGCCGCCGGCCCGACCGCCCAAGCGAGCGGCTTGTCCGCGAGCGCCAAGACATCGAGCGGCTTGTCCCCGAGCGCGAGGAGTCCGAGCAGCGCGCAGGCCGCCGCGAGGGCGGCGCGCAGCCTGCCGCCCGCCAGCCCGGCAGCGTCAGTGCAGGGGGCGGAGGCGATGTCGGAAGATGAACGCATAGGCCGGAGCTCCAGTGCTCAATGCTTGTATGCGCGAGGCCTGGTTCCTGGTTGCGCAGGGGCGCCGCCCGCCCGCCGCCCGGCTCGCCCAGGAACCGGCCGGGAGATGGCTCGCACGGCGCTGGCATAGACTCGGCGCCTATGGCGAGTTCCGAGGACTCTGCCCAAGCCTTGGGCCGCCTGACCGGCGACGAGCGCGAGATCTTCCGCTCCCTGAGCACGCCGGCTCTCATCCAGGAGTTCCTGGACTCCATCCCCTACAGCGCCGATCCCATCTACCGCTCGCCGCGCAGCGTTCTGCGTGACCGCAAGGCACACTGTTTCGACGGCGCCCTGTTCGCGGCCGCGGCCCTGCGCCTGCTCGGCCATCCCCCGTTGCTCCTCGACATGCGTGCCGAGCGCGACGACGACCACATCCTGGCGGTCTTCAAGCAGGGCGGCCTGTGGGGTGCGGTCGCCAAGTCGAACTTCGTCGGCTTGCGTTTTCGCGAGCCGATCTACCGCGGCTTGCGCGAGCTGGTCATGTCGTACTTCGAGCAGTTCTACAACGTGGACCGAGAAAAAACTCTGCGCGCCTACAGCGTCCCGCTCGACCTCGCGGCTTTCGACCGGCTGGACTGGATCGCGAGCGACGAGGGTCTCGACGTCATCGCACGGCGACTGGACCTGATCCGCCACTATCCCGTGATCGCGCCAGGTCGCGTCGCCGGCCTCTCCCTGTTGGACGAGAGGTCGTTCGCGGCGGGCATGCTCGGCGCCGTCGAAGCCGGCCTCTACAAACCGCCCGGCAGGAAGCTCTGAATTCTGAGGCGGTGAACCGGTCAGGTCCGGCGGGTGCTTGCGCTTGCCCGCCGGACGGTGCTCCAGGATCGAGGTCAGGGCGCTAGGGATGGTTCTCGCCAGGGTGATCGGCAAGGACGTGAACTTTGTCGGCGACGATCTCGCCACCCTCCTCGTGGGAGACGACCCTGAGATTAGTGCCGACTCTCAGGTCGGACCAGGACCCCTGGGTCTTCGCGCCCAGCCAGTAAGTGGTCTTGTCGTTGGCCTTGAAGGTCCAGTCCTTGTGATGTCCATGAAGGGTAAAAGTCTTGGCGGCGTCGTCGATCTTGGTGACGGTGCCAGCTTGGGCTCCGCCGGCGGCGGCGGCGGCGATGGCCGCCAGCGCAAGGAGGAGAACCAGGCTGAGGAGTAGGGGCTTGCGCATGGTGGGCGCTCCTTTCGTGCAACGATCGGAGGCGATTCTCCGACCTGGGTGTCACATCCAAGGAGCGTTATATTAGCTCAAGGCGACGAAAGCGAGGTGCCAGTCATGCGAGCCGACATCATCCCGGGAAGCATTTTTCCCGATTACGAGCTGCCGGATCACACGGGCAAGCGCCGCAAGCTCTCGGAGCTCCAGGGGACCGATCCGATGGTCGTGATGCTGAGCCGCGGCAGCTTCTGCCCGAAAGACCGCCGGCAGCTCGAAGGTCTGCTGCTGCTTCATCGCGAGATGACGGTTGGGTACTGCCGCCTCGCCACGGCGTACTAGCGAATTGCCGTGGCTTTGGAGGCTGGGCCTTGACTCCCCTTGACAGCTTAGGAGAAGCAACCTAGGCTTCTCCTAAGACTGCGAGGAGAATGCATGAGCCGCGCGGCAGATCTCCTTCCTGGGACCCTCGACCTGCTGATCCTCAAGGCTCTCTCCCTGGGGCCGCAGCACGGCTACGGCGTGCTGCTGCGCATCGAGCAGATCTCCGGCAACCGCTTCCAGATCGAGCAGGGGGCGCTCTATCCCGCGCTCTATCGCCTCGAACACCAGGGGTTGCTGGAGGCGGAGTGGGGCACCTCGGAGAACAACCGCCGCGCCAAGTACTACCGGCTGACCGCGGCCGGCCGCAGGCGCCTCGCCGAAGAGACCGCGGGTTGGCAGAGGCTGGTGGCCGCGATGTCGGCGGCGCTCGCGGCCCGCGCCGGGGAAGTCGGCTGAGGTGTCCCGCCCCGCAATCTTCGCCCGCATCCGCAACAGCTGGCAGGCGCTGCGTCACCGCGGACGATGGGAGCGCGAGCTCGAAGCGGAGCTGCGCTCGCACGTCGAGCACCGCGCCGCCGACCTCGTGCGCAGGGGGCTGCCGCCGGAGGCCGCCGAGCGCCAGGCGCGCGTCGAGCTCGGGGCGCGGGAGGCGTACAAGGAGCAGTGCCGCGGGGCGCACGGCCTGCGCTGGCCGGACGAGCTGCGGCAGGATCTGCGCTACGCCGCCCGCATCCTGCGCCACAGCCCGGTCTTCACCGCGGTGGCGCTGCTCTCGCTGGCCCTGGGCATCGGCGTCAACACCACCGTCTTCAGCGTGATCAACGCGCTCTTGCTGAGGCCGCTGCCGCGTGCTGGCGAGCGTCGTCTACCTGGCCTCGCTGCGCGATCCGTTCGTCCTGCCGGCGACCGCCCTCACCATGGTGCTGATCGGACTCGGCGCCGCCCTGCCCCCGGCCCGCCGGGCCCTGCACATCGACCCGGTGCGCGCCCTCCGGCAGGAATAGAGGCTCGGCTCACAAGGCCGAGGTGCCCGGGGGCACGAGCTCGTCGATGCGCGCGGCGTCTTCGTCGGAGACGTGCAGATCGGCGGCGCCCAGGCTGTCTTCGAGCTGCTCCATGGTGCGCGGGCCGATGATGGCCGTATGCACGTCCGGGTTGCGCAGCACCCAGGCGGTGGCGAATTGGGAGAGGGGCACCCCCCTGGCCCGGGCCAGGGGCAGGAGTTGCTCGACGACGTCGAGGCGGCGCTCGAATTTGGGGTTGCCCAGGTCGCCGATCCACTGCTTGGCCCGTTGCGTGTCCCGGGGATTGCCGGTCTCGCGCCGGTACTTGCCGGCCAGCCAACCGCCCTCGAGCGGACTCCACACCAGGTTGCCGATGCCGAAGCGGCGGGTCATCGGGAAGTGCTCGGCCTCCATCGTCCGCCGCAGGATGCTGTAGGGCGGCTGCAAGGCGACGAAGCGCTCCCAGCCGTTGCGCTCGGAGATCCACAGCGCTTCGACGATCTCCCAGGCGTAGAAGCGCTGGTCCCAGGGGCCTGAGCCGGCGGTGTGACTGGTCGAGCAGCCGAGGTAGCGCACCTTGCCCTGCCGCACCAAGTCGTTGAGGGTCGACAGGGTCTCCTCCAGCGGGGTCGTGGGGTCGGGGCGATGGATCTGGTAGAGATCGATCACCTCGGTGCCGAGACGGCGGAGGCTGTTTTCGACCTGCTCCTGGATGGCCTTGCGCGACAGGCCGCGCTCGTTGGGGCCGGGCCCGACCGGCGCGAAGACCTTGGTGGCGAGCACCACCTGGTGGCGCTTCCCGGCGAGCGCCTTGCCGACGATGATCTCGGACTCGCCTTCCGAGTAGCCGTTGGCCGTGTCGACGAAGTTGATCCCGGCGTCGAGGGCGCGGTGGATGATGCGGATGCAGTCGCCGTGATCCGGGTTGCCCCAGCTGCCGAACATCATCGTCCCGAGACAGAGCGGCGACACCTTGAGGCCCGTCTTGCCAAAGCTCCGGTAGTCCATCGACCGACCCTCCTCTCATCCGCCGTCGCGCGGGTCGCGCCGGAGATGCCATTATCTCCCGGATGCCCGCTCCGCGCCGTTCCGTTTCAGCTTGCCTTTCTCATGAGAAACTCAGGCCAGGCAAAGGCTAGCCAGGCTAGCCCACGATGGATTGGACCAAGCCAAAGGCCGCGTTGGCGCGGCTTTCGCTGGTGGACAGTGCCGCCGCCGACGACGAGCTCGCGCCGGCGGTCGTGCGGGAGGGCTACGCAGGATCTGCACCGAGAAGTGCAAGCCGTTCTTCGCCATCGGCGGGCGATTTCAGGGCGCGCCGCGCTCTACGGCCCGGGGCGGGCTGCGCTAGCGAGACGCCACGGAAGATGCGCCCTGCCAGGGTGCGCGATGAAATGGTGGCATGCGCCCTGCACCAGCACAAGGTGCAGAGAAGCGCGCGCACCAGGACTAGGAAAGGAATACTGCGGATTTCCCGCGCTCGAGCGGCTGCGAGGGGCGAAAGGGGGCTCGGGCGCGCACATAGGGTAGTCCGTTTCTGATCGGAGGACTGAAAATGAGACGACACATTGCTGTGGGTTTTGCAGGGTTGGTTTTCTTGCTGCTCGTCGCGGCACCGGCGGCCGCCGCCGAAAAGACGACGGTATGCACGATGGACTTCACGCTCAAGGGGTGGTCAGCAGGCTACAAGACCGCGAAGGGAGCGGGGACGATCACTTGCGACAACGGCCAGACGGCACAGGTGAAGCTCCATGCACGCGGGGGAGGCCTCACGGCCGGAAAGTCGGCGGTCCGGGACGGTCATGGGAAGTTCACCGCGGTCGCGAACATCAGCGAGCTGTTCGGCGACTACGCCAGTGCGGGCGCCGCCGCGGGCGCCGGCAAGTCGTCAGAGGCGCAGGCCCTGACCAAGGGTGAGGTCTCGCTGACGCTGACCGGCACGGGGACGGGTGTGGAGCTCGGGGTCAGCCTCACCAAGTTCACGATCAGCAAACGGTAGCCGACAGAAAGTGAGCGCAGAGTGCCCGAGGTAAGCAGGAGCCCGCGTTGAACGGACCAGCCACCCGCACAACGTTGCTGGTCACCGTCTCCGGCCTGCTTGCCGCAGCGGCGATCACGATCGTCGTTCAGGCACAGCAGGGAGGGGTTGCGTCCAGCTACGGCCCAACGAATCAGCGCCGGACCTTCGAGCAGATCAAGGCGGCACGCCTGGCCGTCAAGGCCGAACGGGCCGAGGAGCACATGGGGCTTCTGAACAGGCGCTATGACCTTGGGAAGAGAACGACGTCAGAGACCAACATGTCCGGCGGCAAGCCCGTACCCGTGGGGCCGACGGCCAGACTCCGTGGGATGACGTGGGATCAGCTCGATGCGATGACACCCGCGCAGATCCGGGAGAAGGAGCTCTTTCCGTACCAGCCCTTACCCTTTCCGGACCACGCCGAAGGGGGCATGCTCTTTCCTGAAATGACGCTGAAGCTGCTGCCGAGGCTGACCCGCTTCGACGTGGACTTCGACCTGCCCGAGCAAGTCCTTCCCGATCCGGTCCCCGCCATGTATCTCACCACCCGGCCGGACCTCGGTGACGTCGCCAAGGGCCGCCTCATCACGATCCAGAACTACTACGAGATCTTCAACGGCATCCTGAACCCCAAGCAGCTCGAAGGACTGCGGCTCCTGCTCACCCAGTTCCCGCAACAGCAGTTCAACGCCACCGAGGACCGGCGAACGGACCGGACGGACGGCATCCTGGGCGTGACGTGCTTCGACTGTCATGTCAACGGGCACACCAACAAGGCCACGCACCTCGTGGGAGACATCCGGCCGCAGGAATTCCGCCACCGCATCACCACACCCTCCCTGCGGGGCGTGAACATCCAGCGGCTCTTCGGCTCCCAGCGCGCGCTCAAGACCGTCGAGGACTTCACGGAGTTCGAGCAGCGCGGTGCTTATTTCGACGGTGACATGGCGATGGCCGCCAAGAAGGGGGTCAACGTCCTGGAACGCGCCAGCCAGGTCCACTTCATGGCCGAATTCATGGCGATCCTGGACTTTCCGCCCGCGCCCAAGCTCGACATCTACGGCAAATTGGACACCGCGAGGGCCACCCCGGCGGAGCTGAGGGGCGAAGCGCTCTTCAACGGCAAGGCCCGGTGCGCCGGCTGCCACCCGGCCCCCTACTACACCGACAATTCCATGCACAATCTCCAAGCCGAGCGGTTCTACAAGCAAGGACTCGTCGACGGGATGATGATGGCCCACGACGGCCCCATCAAGACCTTCCCGCTCCGCGGGATCAAGGACTCCCCGCCCTACCTGCACGACGGGCGCTGCCTCACTCTGGAAGACGCGGTGGAGTACTTCAATCTAGTACAGCAGCTTCACCTGACGGCTCAGGAGAAGACGGAGCTGGGTGGCTTCCTGCGTGCACTGTGAGACCTCAGAGGCTCTGGCGCCAAAAAAGGGCGCCGCATTCTTCCTGCTTGAGTTGAGCGATTGCCCGCGCCAGGAAGATGGGGGTGAGCAACACGATCAGGGTGGTGTGCGCCCCGTGATCGCTCCGAGGTCAGAAGAGCGATTGCTGGCTACGTCGCCAGCATGCGGATCGCTGCGCAGCCCAGCAGGGCCAGGAGCGCCACGAGCATGATCATCCCCGACCCGGAGAGCGTGGGGATCGGAGCGATCAGCGGCCCGCTGCACCCCGCAAAGGTCATGGGCGCTTCGTTCGTCACGGTCACGTCGGTCTTCGCCAAGGCTCGCCCGAGGTAGTTTCCTCTGGTCAAAGAGATGCTGCTCCCCGCGAGGATGGTTCCTATGAAGCTCGAATCCGTCATCGTCGCGGCCTGGGCGGTCCGCCAGTACACGTTGCACGCCAGCGCGGTGCCGCCCATGACCACCTGGATGCTGTTGCCCGTGAGGGCGCCCGACCCGCCGGTCCCGATCTTGAAAACCCAGACGTCGCTCGCGGTCCCGGTGAGCGTAAAAATGACGCCGGAGCCGATCGTGGTCCCTGCAGCGGAGCAGTAGACACCGGGCGGGAGCGTGGTGCTGATGGTCGGCACGACGCCGTCGCATGTCGGGTTCAGGGTATCGAGCGCGCTGTAGGCGTTGTTGAAGTCAGTGACAACCGAACCGGCGACCGGCGCGTTGACCGCCCCCGTAATCGTGCACCCGGTGTTGGTGATCGAGGTGAAGGTGGAGCCCACGTCTCCGTTGATGGTGGACGTGGTGCAGGTGACCGTCCCCACAGTCGGGATGGAGTTTGTACCCAGGACCGCGTAGCTCCCAGCCGTGCCCAGTGAGGGCGCGACCGCCGCGGCCAGTGCTGGGGCGGTTTGCGCCCAGGAAAGAAGGGCGGCCAATCCTACGCTCGCCAAGAGCCTCGAGTATTCGGGTTTCATGTTGACTTTCCTGCCTTTCCGCCTTGTCGATCGGGCGCGCAGCCCGACGACAGCAGGGTAGCACTTTGTAGCTGGGGCCGGCGACAGGTGGGTGTGTAATCACGAAAGGGCGCGGGTATGGTGGGGAGTTGCCTCCTCGTTCTGTCGCTCCGGGCCCTTCCCGGCCCCGGGCAGACAGGCTGCAAATCCCATGCTACTTCAGGCCACGCGGGCGGGAACCCGAAGGCAAAGAGGGTCATCCGCGTGAACCTCTACGCCTTTGAACCTCTACAGCGTGTTTGACTTCGACAGGAATTTTCTCTACCATGGGCGGCAACTCGGGGAACTGGGAAGGAAGGTCCGAATGAACCGCAAGTGCTTGATCGTCCTGGCCTTGGGATTCGCCGCGCTCCTCTACGGCCCCTCCAAGGCGGTGGCCCAACCGCTGAGCTCGTTCGCCGTGCTGGGCGGCTCGACGGTGACCAACACCAACACGCCGACGATCGTCACCGGCAACCTGGGCGTCAGCCCGGGCAGCGCGGTCACCGGCTTTCCTCCGGGCATCGTGGTTGGGACGATCCACGCCGCCGATGCGGTCGCGGCCCAGGCTCAGAGCGACCTCACGAGCGTGTACAACAACCTGGCGAACACGACGTGCAACACCGTCTTGACCGGGCAGAATCTGGGTGGCTTGACGCTCACGCCGGGCGTCTACTGCTTTGCGACCTCGGCACAGTTGACGGGAACGCTGACTCTCGACGGGCAAGGCAACCCCAATGCCACCTTCATCTTCCAGATAGGGAGCACGCTCACGACCGCGAGCGCCTCGTCTGTCCTCCTGATCAACGGCGCAACGAGCTGCGGAGTGTTCTGGCAGGTCGGCAGCTCCGCGACCCTGGGCACGGGCACCACGCTGGCGGGAAGCATCGTGGCGCTCACCAGCATCACCCTGAATACCGGCGCCAACGTGACCGGAAGAGCCTTGGCGCGAAATGGCGCAGTGACCCTGGACAACAACCACGTCACCGTCTGCACCAGCCTCCCCGGCGGCCCAATGTTGCCCGTGGGGATTCCCACGCTCTCGGAGTGGGCGATGATCGTTCTGACCGGCCTCTTGGTCCTGTCTGGCCTGGCAGCGCTGCGCAGGAGAGCGACGGAGCCCGCATAGTCTTCCTCGATCGCGGGCGCCTGCACGCACTTCGCCGGCCGGCAGCGTCCGGCTCGGTCTGGTAGTGCTCTGTCTAGAGCACTACCCTCGGTCTCCTGGAGTACGCATTCCGGCGAAGTTGCGGTACACTAGAGTCTCCTGGCTGGATACCGCGACAGCGGTGTCGCCCGCAGGCCGCGGCCCGCGGTGTCTGCCCCGCCCTGTTCGCCCTCTGGCTGGTTGAGATGGCGTCTCGCCCATGCGCTCGCTGACCCGAAACACCATCGGTCTCTGCCTGATCTACGTCATGCTGGTGGGCGGCTTCGCGTTCTGGCAACGCGAGGAGATCGCCGCCGCCCGGCAGGCCGCCGCCGCCGACGCCGCATGCTCGCCCGCCCATTTCGACCGCGCCATGCGCCGCGTCGGGATGGGGGCTCTCGCCAGCCTGGCGCTCGTCGGCGGCGTCGGCCTCGCGCTGTACGTGCTGCTGGTGCGCCGCAGCCGCGAGGTCGCGGACCTGCTCGAGGCGGCTCTGGCCGGCCGGAAAGTTCCGGTTCCCCGGGTCAGAGACGAGTTCGCAGTCGCGTTCGCGGCCGCCGGCCGCGTGGGGGAGGAGCTGCACCTCGAGCGCGAGCGGGGAGCGCAGGCTCGGCAGCGCCTCAACACGCTGTCGCTGCTCATGGATGTGGGCGTTCTATTGGTCGAGGCCTCGGGCCACCTGGACTTCGTCAACTCGCGGGCCTGCGAGCTCTTGGGCTGCGCGGATCGGGCGGAGGTGGAGCGGCGCTGGCCCGAGATACGGGAGCTCCTCGAACCCGCGCTGCGGCCGGCGGAGCAACGCGCGGCGCGGTTCGACCTCGACGTGCCGGGTGCGCAGGGGCCGCGGGCCCTGCGCTGCCTGGTGTACCCTCTGGCGGAAGTGGAACACCAGGTCTTCCTCTTCCTGCTGCGCGACCGGGTGATGCTCGACGCGCTGGAGACCGACCTGCTGCTCGCCAGCCAGCTGCGCGCCCTCACCCGCGTCTACGGCGCCATCACCCACGACCTCAAGGCGCCGCTCAATGCGATGGTGTTGAACCTCGACCTGCTGCAGAGTGCCCTCCGCCGCGGCGAAGGCGCGCGCGAGGCCGCGGAGAGCGAGCAGTATCTCGGCGTGCTGCGCGAGGAGCTTGAGCGGCTCGACCGCTCGCTGCTGGCCCTGCTCGCCGAGACCACGCCCGCCGGCCGTAGCCGCGAGGAGTTCGACGCGCGCGCCATGGTGGAAGAGATCGAGCGGCTGCTGCTGCCGCAGGCGCGCCTGCAGCACGTCGCTCTCGAGGCCCGCCTGCCGGGGACCGCGGTGCGCATCGCCGGCCAGCGCGACCGCCTGAAGCAGGCCATCCTCAATGTCGCCATCAACGCCCTCGAGGCGATGTCCGACGGCGGCGAGCTCGAGCTGCGCCTGGAAACCCTCCCCGACCAGGCCGAGGTGCTGATCATCGACAGCGGGCCCGGCATCCCGGAGGCGGTGCGCCCGCGCATCTTCGACATGCATTTCACGACCAAGACCAGCGGCACCGGCATCGGCCTCTACGTGGCGCGCTCGATCGTCGAGGCGCACGGCGGCGAGATCAGCGTCGGGAGCGCGCCGGGCCGCGGCAGCGAGTTCCGGCTGCGCCTGCCGGCGCTGAGCCTCGGGGGCTGACCGACAGTACGGCTACGGATAGACGGCGCGGTTCGGCGCCGTGACCAGCCTATCTCGACAGCTTCTCTTCGGCGCGCCCGATTTTCTCTTGCGCCTTGCCGACGTTTTTCTGCACCTTGCCTCTGAGCTCCTGGCCGTGGTCGCCCGTCGCGGCGCCGACCACCTCTTTCACCTTGCCCTTGACCTGGTTGGCGAGGCCCTTGCCCTGGTTCTTCGCGCCCTGCTCTCCGATGCCCATGATTTCTCCTTTGCGGTCTGACCGCGTTGTGCGGTTCGTGTTCTGAGCTCCAGCATGCGGTAAAGCAGATTTCATGCCGGCCGCCCGAGCCGCAAGAGATCACCCGAGAGGTTTTCGTTTCTTGCCTGCCAGTGACAGGGGCTTGCACATCTCCCGTGCAGATCTTGCCTCGGAGGCGGCCCGAGCGCGCGTCGCCGGGGAGTCAGGTCCGACGATTGATCTGATTCATCACGGGCGGAGTGGCATAGGACCTGCTACTACCTGATTCCGGAGTCCGGATTACGTCAGGCGGCCAGCCCGTCCCGATTACAACTCATCTTCTGGGTCCAACCCGAAGACTTCGGAGTCAGAGGGCTCGCCGGCCGCGGCCTGGGAGGCCACCACCGGATCCTCGCCTGCTCTACCGCCGCCCGGAGACAGGCACAGAGATGATCGTCAACCGTACACCGTACGCGACATTCCAACCGTTTCAGGACGCCGGTGCGTGCGCAGGCGTCCATAGTGGTCATCCGGGCTTGCGCAGGAGGGCCGCCGCCGCCTTGGCCTGTTGGCGCGCTCACCTCTCCTGGCTGCCACCGGTGTGGCGCTGGCCGGTGCTCGGCGGCGTGATCTCGGCCACCCTGGCCGGTCTGGGTTTCGCCAATGCCTGCTCAGGTCTCTGGCGTCTTGCCACGGATTTCCCCCAGGCCCCCTTTCTGCAGACCTCCAGGCTCTATGGGCAAGCCGCGGAGCTGGCGACCGGCCAGGCGGCGAGCACCGCCGAGCTGATGGCGGAGTTGGCGCGGGAGGGCTACGTGCCCGTCTCCGCAATCGCCTACGACCTCGAATCCGACAAGATGCCGCTGCGTCGTGGCACCTGGCGGCAGAAGGGTGATTCCCTGACGATTCAACAACGCCGTTTTCCCACCGCGGGGGGACCGGCTGGCGGGCGGCGGCTGGTAGTTCTCGTGCAAGGCGGACGAATCGCCCGCCTCACCCTCGGCGGCCGGCTGGTCCCGAGGGCCACCATGGAGCCGCCGCTGCTCGCCTCGTTCTACGGGCCCGACGTCGCGGAGCGCCGTCCGGTCAGCGTCGCCGAGTTGCCGCGGCAGGTCGTCCAGGCCGTGCTGGCGGCCGAGGACGACGGCTTCTTCACCCACTCCGGGGTGTCGCCGAAAGGCATTGCCCGCGCCCTGTGGGTCGACCTGCGTGACCGCGGCTTCCACCAGGGCGGGAGCACCATCACCCAGCAGCTCGTCAAGAACCTCTACTGCTCCCGCCGGCGCACGCTGGTGCGCAAGGTCAAAGAGGCGCTGCTCGCGGTGATGATCGAACGCCGCTACGACAAGAACCGGATCCTCGAGGCGTATCTCAATTCGATCTACTGGGGCAAGAGCGGTGCCGCCAACCTCATCGGCATCGGCGCAGCCGCCCGAGCCTACTTCGGCAAAGATCCCGCCGAGCTCACCCTCGACGAGGCGGCGGCGCTCGCCGCGATGATCCGCGCTCCCGGCGCCTACGCCCCCGCCGAGCACCCAAGAGCCTTGCTCGCGCGCCGCAACCGGGTGCTGCAACGCCTGGCCGACCTGGGCTGGGTGAGCCGGGGCCGCGTGCGCCGGGCGCAGGCCGAGGGGCTGCACGGCGCCCCGGGGCCGGCAGGGCCGCGGCCCTACGCCCCCTACTTTGCCGAGGTCGCCGCGCAGGAGGCGCGGGTGCGCTTCGGTCTTGGCAACCTCGCCGACGGCGGCTACCTGCTATTCTCGACCCTCGACCTGCGCCAGCAGCTGGCGGCGGAGGCAGCGGTGGCATCAGGGCTCGCTGCGATCGAGGGCGCGCGGCATCGAGAGCGCCACGACCAGCCGCTCGAGGCCGCGCTGATCTCGCTCGACCCGCGGGACGGTGCGATCCTCGCCTACGTCGGCGGCCGGGACTACCGGCGCAGCCAGTTCGACCGCGTCTCGCAGGCCCACCGCCAGCTCGGCAGCGCCTTCAAGCCGGTCGTATATGCCGCCGCCTTCGAAGCCCGGCTCGCCACCCCGGCCACTCTGCTCGACGACTCGCCGATACAGGTCCGCTCCGGCAGCGCCGTGTGGAGCCCGCAGAACTACGACCGTCTGTATCGCGGTTGGGTCACGGCGCGTGCCGCTCTCGAGCAGAGCATCAACGTCCCGGCGGTGCGCATGGCCGCCGCCACGGGCCTCGGCCGGATCGCCGCGCTGGCGCAGGAGATGGGCCTCGGCCAGCGGCCGCGGTGCGTTCCCGCGCTGGCCCTCGGAGCCCTCGAGGTCAGCCCGCGCGAGGTGGGTCAGGTCTACTCGACCCTGGCCACTCTGGGTTTGAGGTTCGCCTCGCACGCCCTCGCCGCGGTCCGCGACCGCGCCGGCGAGGCGGTGAGCGGAGAGGAGCTTCCCGGCCTGCGCCGAGTGCTCACCCCGCAGAGCGCCTACATGGTGACTTCGATGCTGCAGGGGGCTCTCGACCACGGCACCGGGAGCGGCGCCCGCAGGCGAGGCGTTCGCGGTGCGCTGGCCGGCAAGACGGGGACCACCAGCGACCGCCGGGACAGCTGGTTTGCCGGCTACTCGCCGGAGAGCGTCACGATCGTCTGGGTGGGCTACGACGACGACGCGCAGACCGATCTATCGGGAGCCAGCGCCGCGGTGCCGCTGTGGAGCCGCTTCACGGTCGCGGTGGCGCCGCGCGGAGGCTACTCCGACTTCGTTCCGCCGCCGGGGATGGTCGAGGTCACGATCGATCCCACCAGCGGCCTGCTGGCGGGCCAGGGCTGCCCTACACGAGTGCGCGAGCGCCTCCCCGAAGCGCAGGCTCCCACCACACAATGCCGGCAGCACGAGCCGGACGGCGAGGTCATGGCCGCCGGCGGCCCGGCCCAGCAGCCGGCCGCGGGGCTCGAGCTGCAGTCGTCGGCCTCGTCCTACGCGATCAGAGCGGGAAGCGGAGCCTGGCTGCCGCAAAACCTGCCGGGACGCGGGCCGCTCCTGCCGCCGCGGCCCCCGCCGGCGGGGGCATCGGCAAGTCCCTCCGGCGCGATCATGATCAGCCTGAGCGTAGAACACCGGGAGCCTGGAGGGCTGCCCGGCGGCCCGCCACCGCCGCCTCATTGACCTAGCTCAGCTCGCCCGCGGCCGTCGCGTGCCCGAGGGCCGGGGGCAAGCCGCGTTCCTCGATCCGCCTTCGGCTGCCGGACTTTGCCGGTCTCCGGCTCTCGCTCTCCATGCACGATGGCCAGTTGGTTCCCCCTGCGACGGGACGCAACGTAATCGATCTGCTTACAGCGCGGAAGGCGTTGAGCGCACCTGAAGTCGATCTCTCCGCCGATATTGCGTGAAGCGGGCGACTGCCAGACTTCGATCATAGCGAGCGACCGTGATGACCGGCTCGCAAAGTGATCGAAAGGAACGCACATGTCCGCACACGCCAGACCCTCTCATCCCTTCGGGCTTGCACCTCTGGCACTGCTGGCGGTGATCGCACTTTCGGGGATCGCGGCCGAGCCGGCCCAGGCGGCGTCGCACCCGGCCGCCGGCCGCACGACCAAGGTCTCCGACCGCAGCTTTCAAGACGACGTCCTGCGCTCCGCGGTCCCGGTGCTGGTGGAGTTCGGGGCGCCCTGGTGCGTCCCCTGCCACAGGCTCGAGGGCTCTCTCGCTATTGTCGCCCGCGACCTCGGCGGCCGGGTGCGCATCGTCGAGCTCGACGCCGGCTCGAGCCGCCGCTCTGCGCGGCGCTATGGCGTCGAGGCCCTGCCCACGCTGATCCTGTTCTCCAACGGACAGCTCGTGGAGCGCGCGACGGGCGCGCTGTCGGTCGAAGAGATCAAGGATCTGCTCGGCGATCTATCGGGAGGCGCCGGGTCCCTGCCCAGCGCTTTATCGGGAGGCGCCGGGTCCCTGCCCAGCGCTTTATCGGGACGCGCCGGGTCCCTGCCCGGCGCTTTGTCCGAACGCGCCGGGTCCCTGCCCCTGCCCAGCGCTTTGGCACCTGTCGCGCTGCGGCCGGCTGCGGTTGTGGCCAAGGCGGGCGCGGCCGTGGCCAGGCCCGCCGGCGACGTCGGGTGAGGCCCGGGGTGCGCAGGGGAGGGTGGGCGGGCGCCCAGGATTTCCTGGGCGTGAGCACGACGACCGGATGAGCCTACCGGGAATCACGTAGGAGAAAACTGACAAGCCGCCAAGATAGCACTACGGCCGCGTAAGAAATCGGCTGATGGCAGGTCCATTCCGTGGCGAAGACAATTCATCAGATGTCCCTGCGAGCGTCGACGTCGGACAACCGGAGCCGTTGAGGGGATCCTCTGCCGGCGCAGGCCGCGTTCGCCCTGTCTCCAACTCATCGGCGTTGGACGCGGAGAACGCCGACCCGCCGGAAAGGGAGTTACGAGATGCACCGCAGCTACCCGAGCCTCGTGGCCAGCATTGGATTGGCCGCGCTCATCCTCGGCCCTGCCGCGGGCCGGGCCCAGCCATCCTTGGGCGTGGCGCAGAGCTTCGCGGTTCTCGGCGGCTCCACGGTGACCAACACCGGCTCGACCACCATCTTCGGAGATCTCGGAGTCAGCCCGGGTAACGCGGTGACCGGCTTTCCTCCCGGGACCGTGGCCGGAGGCACGATTCACGCGGGCGATGCGGTCGCGGCCCAGGCTCAGAGCGACGTCACCACGGCGTACAACACTCTCGCGGGCCAGGCGTGCAATACCGTTTTGACCGGCCAGGACCTGGGGAGCTTGACGCTCACGCCAGGCACCTATTGCTTCGCGTCGTCCGCCCAGTTGACGGGAACGCTCACCCTCAACTCCCAGGGCAACGCCAATGCGGTCTTCGTCTTCCAGATCGGCAGCACACTGACCACCGCCAGCAGCTCGTCTGTCGTGGTGATCAACGGCGGCAGCGATTGCAACGTCTTCTGGCAGGTCGGCAGCTCGGCGACCCTCGGTACGGGCACGGTGTTTACCGGCAACATCCTCGCCCTGACGAGCATCACCCTCAATACGAGCACGAGCATCTCGGGCAGGGCGCTGGCGCGCAATGGCGCGGTGACGCTGGCATCCAACAGCGTCTCCATATGCCACGGCGCCGCCGGCTGTCCCGTCATCACGGTGAGCCCCGGCACGCTGCCGGGCGGCGCCGTCGGCACGGCCTACAACCAGGCGGTCGCCGCCAGTGGCGGCGTCGGGCCGTACACCTTCGCGGTCTCCGCCGGCATGCTGCCCAACGGCCTGTCGCTCGACGCCGCAACCGGCGCCATCACCGGCACGCCGATCCTGGCAGGCCGCTTCAACTTCACCATCACCGCGACCGACAACAACGGCTGCACCGGCAGCCGGGCATACTCGGTCCTGATCGCGCCACCCGGGTGCCCGGTCATCACCTTGAGCCCGAGCACGCTGCCCCCGGCCGTCTTCCTGCAAGCTTACAGCCAGACAGTCTCGGCTTCTCCGGCTGGCACGTACACCTTCTCGGTGACGAGCGGAGCGCTGCCCCCCGGCCTGTCGCTCAACGGCGCAACCGGCGCCATCACCGGGACGCCGGTGCAAGGGGGGATCTTCGGATTCACCATCACGGCGACGGACGGGGCCAGCTGTCCGGGCTCGCAGGACTACACCCTGGCAGTCTCCTTCACCAGCATTCCCACCCTCTCCGGGCCGGCGATGGTCATGCTCGGTGCTCTCTTGGCGTTCGCCGGCCTGGCGGCGGCGCGCCGGAAGGCGATGACATAGACCTTCACCGCTCGTCCGATCCCCAGGCCATCGGAGCGCTCGGGAGCTGCGATGACCGCGCAACCGTCCTGACGGTTGAACAGAACCCGATCATCCGCAAGCTGCTTCGGGTTGCCCTCGAGAGCGCCGGGTGCGCCGTGGTCGAGGCGGACGACGGGCGATCCGCGCTGGCCGCCGTCGCACTTCGCCGCCCCGACCTGGCCGTGGTCGGCCACGTGCTGCCCGACACCGAGGGCTTGCGCCTGCTCGCCGAGATCCGGTGCCAGGCCGACGCTCCGGAGCTTCCGGCAGTGGTCATGACCGCGATGGTGTCGCGCCTGCGCGAGCTCGGGGCCGCCGGCGGGTTCTTCACCCAGATCCTGCCCAAGCCGCTCGAGCCCGCGTTGCTGCTCGACGTCGTTCGCGCGCACCTTGCCCCCCGCGCGACCTGGGGCCGCGGGAGAACCGTCCTGGTGCTCGCCGGCGAGCCGCGAATCCGCAGGCCCCTGACCTTCCGGCTGAAGCAGGCGGGGTACGACGTCGAGACCGCGTCAGGGGGCGAAGTCGGACTGGTGAAGGCTCGCCGCAGGCCACCCGACGCGATCGTCTCGCAAGTGCCGATGCCCGCGATGGACGCCTATGCCTTCTGCGGCGAGGCGCGCCGCGATCCCGGTCTGGCGGCGGTCCCGATCGTGCTCGTCTACCCGGGCCGCGTGGAGGAGGCGGACCGCGAGCTGGCCCGCGGGGTGGGCGCCAATGCCCTCGTGAGCGGCAGCGCGACGCGGCAGGCCTGCGCCCCGTCCGCCGAAGCAGGTAAGCGCAGAGCCGGGCCTCCGGCGGAGCCGGAGAGCGGCGACGTGGCGGCGGCGGTGCACAGAGAGTGCGTGTACGCCCAGCTCGATCGCCGGAGGGTCGAGAATCTGGCGCTGCTCCGCCAGGCCGGCTTTCAAGCCACCGCCCTCGAGCTGATGCGAAGCCTCTCGGCCGTTCTGGCGCAGCCCCAGGACCTGCCCAAGGTGATCGGCGACCTCCTGGTCGAATGCCTGGATGCGGCCGGCCTGTCGACCGGCCTGCTCTATCTCGCCGAGCCGGCCGAGCCCGGGAGCCGCTACCGGCTCCAGGCGCATTGCGGACTCCTGGTCGCGGCGAGGGCCGACGCCGAGGGCTGTTTCGGCCATCCGGAGCTCGTCGCCCGGATCGTCGCGGCGGGCGAGCCGGTCGCGCTCTCGTCCGCCGCGTCCGGCGCGGATGCCGGCAGCCGCGAGTTCCTGGCCCGCCTCGGGCACGCGTCGGCTCTCATCGTGCCCCTCGTCGTCCTGGGCCAGAGCTTCGGGGCGCTGGTGCTGGCCTCGGACACCCAGATCCTGGCCGACAGCACCTGGCTCGGATTCGCTCACAACCTCGCCGCGCAGTTCGGCCACACGGTCGCTCTCGGTCAGTCGCTCGACCGCCTGGCGGCCTCCGAGCAGCGGTATCGCGCCCTGATGGAGCAGGCCAATGACGCCATCCTGATCCTCGACCTCGAGCAACGGCGCATCCTCGAGGCGAACCGCGAGGCCCAGCGTCTTCTCGGGCGGCCGCGAGAAGAGATCGTGGGACGGCAGTACGACGACTTCGTGGTGTCCGAAGCGCCGGGAGATCCGGCGCGCCGCCCGGAAGAGCTGCCGGGGGATCCGGCGCGCCGCCCGGAGGAGATGCCGGGGGATCCGCCGTGCCGCCAGGAGGAGCTGCCGGGCGACGGAGCGCCGCGGGTCGAGAACCGGTGTTTCGTGCGCGCCGACGGCACGCGCGTGCCGGTCGAAGTGTCGTGCTCCGTGGTGCGGCTGGGCGAGGAGTCCCGGCTGCTGGCCATTCTCCGCGACGTCACCGAGCGGCGGCGCGGCGAGGTCGCCCTGCGCGAGGCGCAGCAGCGGCTCGAGCAGAGCGAGGAGCAATACCGGCTGCTGTTCGACCACAACCCGCAGCCCATGTGGGTCGACGAGGACTCGACGCTGGCCTTCCTCGCCGCCAACGAAGCCGCGGTCGCCCACTACGGCTACTCCCGCCGCGAGCTCATGGCGATGACGACAAGGGACCTTCACCCGCCCGAGGAGGCCGCGGCCTACGACGAGCACGTCGCCAGCCGCACCTGGGAGCGCGATCGCAAAACGTTCCACTCGCCCCGAGTGTGGAAGCACCGCCGGCGGGACGGAAAACTCATCGACGTCGAGATCTCGCTCAGCCCCATCGAGTTCGGCGGGCGGCCGGCCTGGCTGGTGATCGCGACCGACGTCAGCGAGAAGAAGCGGCTCGAGGCGCAGTTTCTCCAGGCGGGGAAGATGGAGTCGGTGGGCCGGCTCGCCGGCGGCGTGGCCCACGACTTCAACAACCTCTTGACCGCGATCCTCGGCTACTCCGGGCTGCTGGCCGGCCGCTTGACGGCCGCCGCCGACCTGCGCGACCTCGACGAGATCCGCAAGGCGGGCGAGCGGGCGGCGGCGCTCACCCGCCAGCTCCTCGCCTTCAGCCGCAACCAGGTCCTGCGGCCCAAGGCCGTCGACCTCAATGCGGTGGTCGTGGACGTCGAGGCCATGTTGCGCCGGCTGATCGGCGAAGAGATCGAGCTGGTGACGGCATTGCGCGCGGATTCCGGCCAGGCGCTGGTGGACCCCGGCCAGGTCGAGCAGGTGATCGTCAACCTGGCGGTGAACGCGCGCGATGCCATGCCCGAGGGCGGCAAGCTGGTCGTCGAGACGGCACCGATCGAGGTCGACGCGACGTATGCCCACGAGAACCGAGACGCCAAGCTCGGGCCCCACGTCATGATCGCCGTCAGCGACACCGGCCAAGGGATGGATGCGGAGACACGCTCGCGCATCTTCGAGCCCTTCTTCACCACCAAGGAGTACGGCAAGGGCACCGGCCTGGGTCTGTCCACCGTCTATGGCATCGTCCACCAGAGCGGCGGTCACATCAACGTCTACAGCGAACCCGGCCGGGGCACGACGTTCAAAGTCTACTTCCCCCGCGTGGACGTCGCGGCGAAGAGCCTGGCGGCCGGGTCCATGGCGCCGCGGATCCGCCCGCGGGGCTCAGAGACGGTCCTGGTGGTCGAGGACGAGGCCGCGTTGCGCCCGCTCATTCGCGCCGCCCTCGAAAGCGACGGCTACGACGTCCACGATGCAGCGACCGCGGAGGCCGCCCTGTCGCTCGCCGGCGGACTGAGCGGCCCGATCGATCTGCTGCTGACCGATATCGTCATGCCCGGGCTGAGCGGTCCCGACGTCGCCTCCCGCCTCGCCGCGGCCCGGCCGGAGGTCCGCGTGCTCTTCATGTCGGGCTATTCCGGCAACGTGGTCGGCCACCGGAACATCTTGCCGCCGGGTGCCGAGCTCCTGGGAAAACCCTTCACGTTGCAGGGACTGCTCGAGAAGGTACGGGAAGTCCTCGACAGCGCCCCTGCTTGAGCAAGGGCCGCCTGGGCGGCCCGCCCTCCCGCCCTTCAGAGCTGGGAGCGCAGCAGTCCGGCCAGCCACTCTTTGGCCCGCTCGCGCCACGAGCGGTTGCGCCAGTCCACGAGGGTGAAGCGCCGCGAGCGCGCCATGTCCGCCTCCAGGGCGACGGCCTCCGTCGTGGCGAGCCCGCGGTCGAGGACGTTGAGGTTGGCCTCGTCGTTGAGCCGGAAGGAACGGTTGTCGAAGTTGGTCGAGCCCACCGACACCAACAGCCGGTCGACGATGAGGATCTTGCGGTGATACATCGTCGGCTGGAACTCGTAGAACTCGGCTCCCGCCTCGAGCAGCGGTCCCCAGCGGGCTCGCGAGGCCTTGCCCACCAACTGGGTATCGATGTGCGGGCCGGGCAGCACGATGCGGATACGGACACCTCGCCTGGCGGCGGCGATCAGCTCCTTCTGCGCCAGGTCGTCGGGGACGAAGTAGGCGTTGCCGATGAGGATCTCGTGCCGGGCGGCGGCAATCGCCAGCATGTACATCAGGCGGATGCTGTCGCTCCCCTCGCGGGGCGAGCTACGGAACATCTGGGCCGACATACCACCGGCCGGCTCGAGCGGCGGGAAGTACTCCTCGCCGTGAAGGACGCGAGCGCGCGTGTTGAGCCAGTTGTCCATGAAGGCGGCCTGCATCTGCGCGACCACCGGCCCCTCGACCCGGTAATGGCTGTCGCGCCAGTGCTCCGGATCCTGAGCGTGCCCCAGCCACTTGTCGCTGATGCCAACGCCGCCGGTGAAGCCGATGCGGCCGTCGACCACCAGCAGCTTGCGGTGGGTGCGGTGGTTCAAGCGGTTCATCTGGTACCACCGGATCGGGTGGTACCGTTCGGCCTCGATCCCCGAGCTCTTCATGTCGTCGATCAGTTTGGCGTCGATCTTGCTCCCCAGCCAGTCGAGCAGCACGTGAACCTTGACCCCGGCGCGGGCGCGCTCGGAGAGCGCGTCGGCGAGCTCGCGGGCGATCCGCCCGCGCCAGTAGATGTAGGTCTCGAAGCAGATCGTCTTTTGGGCGCCGCGGATGGCGGCCAGCATGGCGGGGAAGATCTCGTCGCCGTTCTGCAACGGTTGCACCCGGTTGCCCCCCTCGATCGCCGGCCCCATGAGGTGGCCGAACACCCGCAGCAGCTGCGGGGAGTCGGTGCCGTAAAGCGTGGGGATCTCGTAGTCGACTTTCTTCTCGCCGGAGGTGAGGTTCTGGAAGAGCGCCACCACCAGCACCGTGCCGGCGATCGAGCTCAGGGCGGTCCACAGGATCGTCCACGCCCGCCGCCTCACCCGCGTCCGCGGTTCTCGTGGTTTCATCGTGTCGAGAGGCTGCGCTGAGACCTGCGATCGGGAGGCCATGCTAACATTCCGCCCGTTCGGCCCTCACCGGGAGGAGGCATCATGGGAACAGGAGCCTCGCCGCTCGCGGTCGCTCTGGTCGTGCTGACCGTCGCCGCGCCCCGGCTCGCCGCCCAAGACAAACCGCCCGCGCCTCCCGAGCCGCCGTCGCCGGCCGCTGCCGGGAAGCCCAGCAGCGACGCCCTCGCGCAAGAGGCGGAGGGCAAGCCGAATCAGCCCGAGAAAGAGAAGAAGCCCCCCAGCCCGTGGAGCGGTCATGTCGCGGCGGGCTTCAACTTCACCAAGGGCAACAGCGATATCCGGACCTTCAACGCCTCGCTCGTCCTCGTCTACGACCCGCACACTCGCAACGTCGTCAAGGCCGACGCCTTCTACATCCTCGCCTACGAGAGCGGCGCGAGCACCGTCGACCGCACCTCCGCTCACTTGCGCGACGAGCGCGCGCTGGCGCCGCGCTGGTTCGTCTTCGCGGACGCGCAGTACCTCAAGGACCGCTTCAAGAGGATCGACTACCTCGTCACGCCGAACGCCGGCGTCGGCTATCGGCTGCTGAAGAGTGAGGCGAGGCAGCTCGACGTCGACGCCGGCGCGGGCGCCGTCTTCGAGCGCGATGCCCCGGGCCAGCGCACGAGCGGCGGCGCGTTGCGCGCGGGCGAGGCCTTCACCTGGAAGATCTCGAAGACGGCAGTGTTGAGCAACCGCGCCTTCGCCGTCTGGAAGCTCGGCAACCGCAACGACGCCTACTACCACGTCGACGTCGGCCTCGCCGCGGCGATCGCCGACCATTTCGAGCTCAAGGTAGCCTTGATCGACGAGTACAAGCGGCGGCCGCCCGACCCGACGGTCAAGCGCAACGACCTCGCCGGGATCGTCTCGGTCGGCTTCACGTTCTGAAGGGGAGGCAGCGGCCGACATGAGCTCATGCCGGCTCGGTTGGAGCGGGCACACACACGGTGACGGCACCAGCCTCGACATGGACTTTGAGGCGCTTCACCGGGGCCCGGGCGCCTCCGTCGAGCTCGTAGGCGCGCTTGTGATGGAGCTCGACGACGATCTTCTTCGCCTGCTTGGTGTCGACGAGCGGGGAGAGGTCGGGGCGACCCTCGGCGACTCGCGAGAAGACCCTCAACCACTGCCACGCGGTGTGCGCGGTGACGACCCCAACCTCGAGCAGTCCGTCGCAAGGCGAGGCGTCCGGGAACACGGGAAGCCCACCCGTAACCGTACCGATGTTGCCGATGAGCAGGCAGCTCGCCTTGCCTTTGAACCAGACCGTGCCGTCCAGGCGGACTCTCATCCACACCCGCCTTGCACGCAGCGCCTTCACACTGCTGCGCAAGTAGGCCAGGCGACCCAGTCGCTCCTTGGCGTTGCTGTCGGTGTCACCGATCATGATCGCATCGAATCCTGTTCCGGCCATCGCCGCGAAGCGCTCTCCGTTCATGACGCCCACGTCGAGGTGCCGGCGGGTCCCGTGGAGGCCGATCTCGACTCCCTTCGCGACGTCCCTCGGGATCCCGAGGCTGGTGGCCAGGAGGTTGCCGGTGCCGGCAGGGAGGATGGCCACCGCAGCCTCCGATCCGGCCAGGGCATCGATGCAGCGCTGGACCATTCCGTCACCACCCCAGACGAAAACCAGCGTTGCACCCTCCTCGAGCGCTCTGCGCACAGCCTTGGGCGCCTTCCTGCTCTTCGGTACCTCGTACCAGATGGGCCGCGGATGCCCGCGGTCGGCGAGCGCTCCCCGCAGCTCCTCCAGACCACCCCCCAGCTTCTTGCCGCGGTGGGCGACCACTGCAACCGAGGTCACGAGGAAGCCTCCTCGGTGGCGAGATCTTGATGGAATCCAGACACGATGGAATGACCGGTTCGCGCGATCATACGATCGTGGGGCATGGTATCACCTGCGTGGGCATGGACGTGCGCGCCTGAAGGAGGGAGAATGCCCGTCATGCACGCCCTGCTGGACCACTGGGTCATCATCCTGGCCACGGTGATCGTCACCGCAATCGGCGCACTCTTCGCCCTCAACCTGACCACTCCCGAAGAGCGCATTCAGCGCCGCATCGCCCGCCTCTATGCGGCCGATTCGCCGATGTTCCGGCGGTCCATGGGGCTGCTGCTCGGCCCCGCTATCTTGCCGGGGAACCGGGTGGAGATCTTGCTGAACGGAGACGAAATCTTTCCGGCGATGCTGGCCGCGATCCGTGCGGCAGAAAAGACCATCACGCTCGAGACGTTTATCTATTGGTCGGCGGACATCGGGAAGCAGTTCGCCCAGGCTTTGGCGGACAAGGCGAAGCGCGGCGTCAAGGTGCATGTGCTCTTGGACTGGTTGGGATGCGATAAAATCGACGATTCCTACGTCGTCATGATCCGCGACGCCGGGGGACAGGTCGAAAAGTTCCATCCCGTACGCTGGCACAACCTGGGCCGGCTGAACGACCGAAATCATCGCAAGGTACTGGTGGTAGACGGCAGCATCGGCTTTACCGGCGGAGTCGGCATCGCCGAAGAATGGACGGGCCGAGCCCAGGACGCGGCTCACTGGCGAGATTCTCACTTCAGGGTGCAAGGCCCGGTCGTCGCACAGATGCAAGCGGTGTTCTTGGACAGCTGGATGAAGGCAACGGGCCATGTGTTACACGGCGACGACTACTTTCCCCAGCTCTCGTCCGCCGGTGACGGCCATGCCCAGATGTTCAGCAGCTCGCCCAGCGGCGGAGGCGAGAGCATGCACCTGATATACCTCCTGGCAATCACCGCCGCGGAGCGCTCGATCCTGCTTGCGAATGCCTATTTCCTTCCCGACGACCTGACCCTTCGCACGCTGATCGATGCGCTAAAGCGCGGCGTGCGAGTTCGCATCATGACCCCGGGAAAGCACATTGACGAGTCGATCGTTCGACGCGCTTCCCGTGCAGGCTGGGGCGACCTGTTGCGAGCAGGGGCGGAAATCTACGAGTATCAACCAACGATGTTTCATTGCAAGACGATGGTCATCGACGACTGTATGGTATCGGTCGGCTCCACGAACTTCGACCCCCGCTCGTTTCGCTTGAACGACGAGGCCAACCTCAACGTCTACGACCCGGATACGGCGGCGGCCTTGAGCGCCGTCTTCGAAGACGACCTGCTGCGCTGCCTCCTTGTCACCTATGAGTCCTGGCGGACACGCCCGCTGAGGATGAAGCTCTGGGAGAAGGCGGACGCCCTCATTCGATCGCAGTTGTGAGCTGAACCAGGGAGAAGCACTCATGAACACGCTCTCCGACCCGACCTTGCTGGCCGCCTGGGCGCTGCCGGCGGCCGTCTTTCTCGCGCTCTGGGCGGCGCTCTACTTCGCGTTCGCCGCCCTGGAGAGCGGGCTCAGGGCAACGGCGCAGCGCGCCTCCGCGCGTGTCGTTCGCACCCGGTTCGCGAAGTGGACGGTCGCGCATCCCGGCTGGAGTGGGCTGCGCTCACATGCGCCGATGGTCCTGGTGCTGGTTCTCGGCGGCATCGCGGCGTTCGCCGCAGGATGGGCATTCATAGAGATCGCGGAGCATTTTCGCCTCACCACGTCGTCGGTCTATCATGCCGACCATGCCGTCAACGCCTGGTTTCAGAACGAAAGGCATCCGGGCTTCACCACGCTTCTCGGCGCGGTGACGGTCGCCGGGGGGCCGCTTGGCATGGCGCTGCTGGTGGCGCTCGTGGCAGCCGGCCTGCTCCTTCGCAAGCACCGCGATTCCGCCGTCTTCGTCATCGCCGCGGCCGCGGGGGGCGCACTCTTGAACCTGGGCCTGAAGATGATTTTCGAGCGCGTGCGGCCGCCCGCGGCGACGGCCATCGCGGTCGCGAAAGGGTATTCGTTCCCGAGCGGACACGCGATGGGATCGTTCATCGTCTTTGGATCGATCGCCTATGTCGTGCTGCGGCAGCCGTTCCGGTGGAAGGTAAAATCGGCCTGGCTCGCGATGCTGGTGACGGCGGTCTTGCTCGTCGGACTGTCGCGTGTTTACTTGGGCGTGCACTGGATTTCAGACATCGCCGGCGGATGGAGCGCCGGCGCGGTATGGCTGGCGGCGGCGACGGTCGCGTTCGAGACGCTGCTCCGCATCCGGCAGCTTCGCCGTGGAGTGCCGCCGCCAGGCACGGGAGCCGGCATCCCGGACGAGCCGGTGGGAGCTCGCCAGGCGACGCCTTGACAAGACGTCACGACTTCGACTTGAGCGTGCGGATGTAGGCGACGACCGCGGCGATCTCGTCGGGCGACATCTTCTTGCCGAAGGCCTGCATCTTGCCCTTGCCCTTCGCCACGGTGGCGCTGAGCTGGGCGTCGGTCTGGTCCTGCACCGCCGGCGAGCGCAGGTCGCCCGCCTTCTGGGCCTTGCCCATCGGCGTCTGGCCGCTGCCGTCGGCGCCATGGCAGCCGATGCACTTGTCCTTGTAAAGCTTCGGGGCGTCCGGGGCGGCGGCGAGTGCCGCCGCCGGCAAGGCAAGCGCCGCCACGGTCAGCAGGGCGGCGGTGAGACGAGTCCGGCTTCTCATTCTGGCTCCTTGGGGTCGATGTGGTGCACGTTGAAGAGGGACTGCGACGAGCTCGGCTGCTGCCTCCTCGATCCGCTCAATGGCGCTCAATGGCCGGCGCCCGGGGCCGTGCGCGCCGGCGCCAGCAGGAAGGCGACCAGCGCCTCGAGGTCTTCCTTCTTGAGCTCGACCGGCTGCATGCCGCCGGCCAGCATGTCGGGGCGCGGGCTGCGCAGGATTGCCGCGAGCTGCACGGTCGTGTAGCGGCTGCCCAGATCGCCAATCTGCACCAGGCCGCCGCCGCCATGGCCGGCGGCTCCATGGCAGCCGGAACAGGACTCGCTCTCGAAGAGCAGCGACCCTTTGGCGGCCTCGGCGGAGAGGGCGGCCGGCGCGGTCGAGGTGGCGCCGCCGCGCACCCCGAGGCTCTCCTCGGGCTCGAACGGCGCCGCCGCGAACTGCCTTTCCGCCTCTTCCTGCGCCGCCAGCTTGGCGCGCAGGGCGGGGTCGCGGCGGTCTTCCGACCCGGACTGCAGGCCGAGGAAGACCAGGCTGGCGGCGACCAGGAGCAGGCCGGCCATGGCGCCCGGCCGCCGCAGCGGCCGCCGCTCCGGGGAGCGGTCGAGGAACGGAACCGCGAAGAGAGCCGCGACCAGGAGGGCCGGGATCAGCACCACGCCCACCGCGGCGAAGGGGCCGTGCCAGTACTTGACCCACTGGAAGAAGGGCAGGTAGTACCACTCCGGTCGCGGCAGGTAGGTGGCGTCGGCGGGATTGGCGGCCGGCCCCAGACTCACCGGCCGCGCGTGCGCCAGCGCGCCGAGCATGACGATGAGCCCGATGCCGAAGACGAAATCCTTGAAGACCTGGCTGGGAAAGAAGGTCTCCCGCCGCAGCGTGCGGAGCTCGGATTGCGGGCGCGGCGGCCCTGCGGCTCCCGCCTTGCGGAAGAGGAAGACGTGGGCGCCGACCGCGGCGAAGATCAGGCCCGGGATGAGAAAAACGTGGAGCATGAAGAAGCGCGACAAGGTGAGCGTGCCCATCTCGTTGCCGCCGCGCAGCAGGAGCTTCAGCCAGCCGCCGGCAAGCGGGATCTCGGAGGCCATGTTGGTGCCGACGGCGGTGGCGAAGTAGGCCTTCTGGTCCCAGGGCAGCAGGTAGCCGGTGAAGCTCATGCCCATCACCAGCAGCAGCAGGAAACAGCCCATCATCCAGAGCAGCTCGCGGCGGTTCTTGTAGGCGCCGTAGACGTAGGTTTGCCCGAGGTGCAGCATGAGGAGCACCACCATCACGCTCGATCCATACGAGTGCAGGCTGCGCAGGAAGCTTCCCGCCGCCACCTGCTTCTGGATGTAGGCGACGGTGGTGTGCGCGTGGTCCGCCGAGGGGACGTAATAAAGCGACAGGAAAATGCCGGTCACCACCTGGTTGATGAAGACGAAGAGCAGGCCGCTGCCCAGGACGTAAGCCCAGCGCGCGCCGCCCGGCACCGGCTCGTCGAGGGCCTGCCGCATCATCTGCTGCCAACCCATCCGCTCGTTGAACCAGGTGGCGAGGCGCTGTTTCGCTCCGCCCGCGGCCCGGCGCCCGCCCGCCGCACCGGCCGCGTTCTCTTCGGGAGCGCTCATCCGATCACCTCCTGGGTGGGCACCAGGTTGCGGAAATACTGGTACTTGACCCACAGCTTGCCGCCTTCGATCTTGACCGGCAGCGGGTCCAGACCGCGCGGCGGCGGGCCGGAGATGCGCGCGCCGTCGCCGGCGAAGCTCCCCTTGTGGCAAGGGCAGATGAAGAGCTTCCGCTCGCCGTTCCACAAGGCGACGCAGCCGAGATGCGGGCAGACCCCGGAGAGCACCCGCGGCCGCCCCTGCGCGTCGCGCGTCACCCACACCGTCTGCCGGACCTGGCTCACTCGCCAGCCGTCGACCTTGCGGAAGCTCACCTCGGCCCGCACCGGCTCGCTGCCGGCGAACTGCTCGGGGGCGCCGAGGTCGTACCAGTCGGCGCCCCCGGCGGGATGCAGCACCGGGTCCAGCGCAAAGCGCGCCAGCGGGATGGCCATCAGTGCGCCGACCACGGCGCTGATCGAGCCGATCAGCACGCCGAAGAACGAGCGGCGGGAGGGCGCGAGCGCCGCCGCCCCGCCGTGGTCGTCGGGGGCCATCAGAAGGCCCACACCAAGTTGACCAGGCCGGAATTGGTGTTGGTGTGGGTGGTCGTATCCGAGCTGCGCGCCAGCTCCAGGGCGACGCGGGCGGAGGTCGAGTCGGTCATGTAGAGCTCCAGGGCGACGCCCAGCCTGCCCTGACGCACGTGGTCCTTGCCGGTTTCGAGCTCGGTCGTGGCGTCGTCATAGCGCGCAAACGGCACCCACCACCCGCCCGGCCGGACCTCGACCAGCGCGTAATATCCATGAATCTTGCGATCCTGGAGCGTCTGGACCTGGTCCTTGCCGGTGAGATAGGCCGCGGCCACCCGGAAACTGGTGCGGGTGAAGTTGGCGAAGACGGCGCTGCGGTAGTAGCGGTCGCGGAGCACCGGGCCCACGGCCGGATCGCCGAGGTCGTAGCCGCCATGGTAGTAGTAGAGGCCGACGCCGCTGACACCATCCGGCGCCGTCACCTCGGCGGTGCCGTAGTAGTCCTTGTGGTGGTTGACGGCCGCCTGCCCCGGGACGTCCTCGCCGTTGACCACTCCGCCCTGCACGAAGAGATAATTCATCCGCCCGCCGATGTCGACGCCGAGGCGCCCCTGGTTGACGGTGAAGGGGTTGCTGCCCAGAGTGGTGCCGGAGAAGACGAGCGGGATCGAAGCCGAAACGGCGAGGCCGCCGGCGTAGTTGCGGATGAGCGTCGGGTTGAACTTGCCGCCGCGCACGGTGAAGTAGGAGGAGTCGCCGTGCTCCTTGGTGAACTGCAAGTAGCCGGCCTCGACGTCGTTGTTGACGTTGACGTCGAGATAGCCGGAGAAGCTCGCGGCCAGCGCGCCGCCGGCGTGCAAGTGGAACTCAGGCTTGTTGAACTGATTGGTCGCCCCCTGCGCGAAGTCGTATTGCCACTCGACGTGGCCGGAGAGCAGGTGGGTCAAATCCTTGTCGAAGCCATCCCCCTTCAAGCGGTGGCCGCGGCGCAGGAAGTCGAGCCCGGTCGCGGTGAGCTGCTCGCCGGGCCACGCATGGCAGGTTGAACAGCTGACGTTGTAGCGGCGCGCCCACTGCGGCACCGCCGAGGCCGGCATCGCCAAGCCGAGCGCGAGCAGGACGATAGCGGCGAGAACGAAACCTCGTTTCTGCTTCATCGGTTCCCCCAATCACGCGGCCTGCCCTCCACGGCCTGATCGCGCCGGCGCCAAGAGCGCCCGAGGTGGTTCTCGAGCCTGCTGCCCGCGCGCGCAGTCCGTCGAGCGACCGCCGAATCTCTTTCAGTTGTCTTACCCGACAGGTGTCCTCACCCGGCGGGAGGGCGCGGCTCCTCGGCGCGCCCGACCGCCGGTTGTGCTCATCGCCGTGACCAGTCGGGCCGTGGCATTCCGCGGCGGATTGCGTGGTAGGCGACGAGCAGGGCGACCGCGCCGACGACGGCGACGAAGAGGCTGTACAGGTTGAGCCCGGTGACGCCCGAGCTCCCGAACAGGCCAAAGAGCCAGCCTCCGATGACCGCGCCGATGATGCCAAGGGCGATGTCCAGGAAGAAGCCCTCGCCCGTCTTGTTGACGATCTTGCTGGCGATGAAGCCTGAAATCAAGCCAAGGACGATCCAAGCCAGTAACGACATGACGACCCCTCTTTCTCGAGAACTCGCATCCTGTTCCCGCCACAGCAGTTCCTATGCCACCGTGCCCGCGATCCATCGATTCGTTCCTTTGCGCGGGTGGGCCGGCCCGGTGGGCGGTCCCCGACGCAAGATCTGCACCGAGAGATGCAAGTCGTGTCATCGGGGCAGCCCACGCCGCCATCGATGCGTGTGACGACACCTGGCATGCGCCCTGCACCTTTAGGGGGTGTCGTGAAGACTAACGTAATTCCGGGTGCTCGACTCGGCCGCTGCAAAAGGCCTGGATCCCCCGAAGACCGAGCGGGCACCCGTTTAATCTCTCCTGGTCTGGGGTGCTATACAACCTGAAGGAAGACTCGAGGTGAAGACCATGTCGTCCAAGCAAGTCGCGCTCCTGGCCCTGCTTGCCGCCGTAGCCGGCGGCAGGGCCCTTTGTGCCCAACCTCAGTACGGCAACCAGCCACCGCCGCCTGATCAGTACTCCCAGCCGCAGGACCAGTACTCCCAGCCGCAGGACCAGTACGCGCAGGCCCCGGTCCGTGGCGCGGTCGACATCAACTTCTTCTACAACAAGCTGTCGCCTTATGGTCACTGGGTCCAGCGCGGCGGCTACGGCTGGGTGTTCTTGCCATTCGGCGTTCGCGCCGGCTGGCGCCCCTATACCCTCGGCCACTGGGTGATGACCGATTACGGCTGGACCTGGATGTCCGACGAGCAGTTCGGCTGGGCCACCTATCACTACGGCCGCTGGGTGCCTGACTCCCAGTACGGCTGGGGATGGGTGCCCGGCTACGAGTGGGGTCCGGCGTGGGTCGCCTGGCGCACCGGCGGCGGCTACATCGGGTGGGCGCCGCTGCCTCCCGAGGTGCGCTTCCGCGCCGGCATCGGGCTCGACTTCGGCGGCGTCGACGTGAGCGTCTCTCTTGGGCCAAGCCACTACTGCTTCGTGCAAGAGCGCTCGTTCCTGGCATCGCACCTCGCAACCTATGCCGTGCCGCAGGCGCGCAACGTGACGATCATCGACAACACCAACAACATCACCGACTACAGAGTGGTCAACAACCGCGTCTTCAACCAGGGCGTCGCGGTGCAGCGCGTCGAGCAGGTCACCGGCCAGCGGGTGCAGAGCTACCAGGTCGCCGCCGTCACTGCCGGCTCGGCGCGCAACCCCCAGGTCCGCGGCAACCAGCTTACGGTGTTCAGCCCGAACGTGATCAGTCAGTCCGCCAGGCGCCCGCCGCCGCCGAGCGTCCGCGCCACCGGCTCGCCGACCGCGCTGGCGCGCCAGCACCAGCAGGAAGTGCAAGGCCTGCAGAGCTCACAGGCTCAGGAGCGCAACAGGCTGCAGCAGCTCCACCAGACCGATCTGCTGAGATCGCAGGGAGGCTCCGCCAGTCAGCAGGCGCAGCAGCAGCGCCAGCAGCCCCAGCCGGCGCAGCAAGGACGGCAGGCGCAGCAACGACAACGGCAGGCGCAGCAACAACAAGATCAGGCGCAGCAACAACAAGATCAGGCGCAGCAACAGCAGCAACAGCAGCAACAGCAGCGCCAGCCGGCGCAGCGAGGACGGCAAGCGCAGCAACAACAAGCGCAGCAACAACAAGCGCAGCAGCAGCAGCGCCAGCAGCCCCAGCCGGCGCAGCAGCGTCAGGCCGACAATTCCCAGCAGATCCAACAGCAGCACCAGGCCGAGCTCCAGGCCCAACAGCAGCAGCACCAGCGCGAGCAGCAGCAGCTGCAGGCCCGCCACCAGGTGGAGCAACAGGCCGCGCCGCAGCGACAGCAGCAGGGCGGCCAGCGCCAGGGTGGGCAGAAAGCTCAGAACGGGCAGAAGCAGCCGCAGGCACGCCCGGGGGGATCGCCACCCCCGCGCTGAGCCCGAACACTCTCCACACAGCCTTGGGCCCGCCCCCACGATCATCGGGAGCGGGCTCTTTTGACAGTGGCACGCTTCGTGAACCCTCCGGAACCAGGAGGGTTTTCCAATGACGAACCGTTTGCTCCGTGGCCTCCTCTTGGCGCTGCCGGTCCTGTGCGTGGCCGCGCGCCGGGGCGAGTGCCAGGAGCTTCCCGTGTTCGACCACCAGTTGGAGCTCTTCACCCGGCTCGCGATCGAAGGCAGGGTGGCGGAGGCCGGGGTCTACCTGGGCGATCCCGCCTTCCTCCACGCCGCCGACCGGGACGGTCATACCGCCCTGTTCGCGGCGGCGGTCGCCGGCAACCTGAACGTCCTTGACCTGGTCCTGGCGCAGTCCCCGCAGCTCGACCTCTGCGACGTCCGCGGCGCGACCGCGCTGTTTTACTCGGCCGCGGGCCGTAGCGAGGTCGTCGAGCGCCTCATCCAGCACGGCGCCGACGTCAACTTGCAGGACCAGACCGGCAAGAGCCCGCTCATGGTCGCGGTGCTGATGAATCATGCCGGCACGGTCGGTCTCCTGCTCGCCGCCGGCGCCAACGTCAACCAGCGGGACCACGTCGGCGCCACGGCGCTGTTCTACGCCGCGGAAGCGGGACTTTTCAAGATGGCGGAGCAGCTGGTCAAGGGCGGCGCCGATTCCCGACTCGGCGACGACAGCGGCCTCACTCCGCGGCTGGTCGCCGCGGCCAAGCCTTTTCCGAAGATCGTCGAGCTCTTCCTGCGCTACTGACGGTTACTTCGTCATGGATAGCAGGAGAATAAGGAGAAAACAGTGGAACTGATCCTAATCGTACTCGTCCTCGTACTTCTGTTTGGCGGTGGTGGCTGGGGCTATAGAAGGTGGAGGCGGCGTTGACCCGCTCCTGAGTAAGCCTGGTCCCCACCACCCGCAGCGACTCCGAGGGGATGAATCGGCACTGCGATGTGGTGGTAGTGGACTACTCAAAGCATCTATTGGATCGCCCCCCGCAACCCCTCGATCCCCTTCCCTCCCCTCCGGGGGGGAAGGGGACGCCCCCTACCCTGGCGCGCCCAATTCTGTCTAGACCGAAGTTCCTGGATGGCGGCGGCGTAAGTGTCTGATTTTTCGAGCTGAGGCCAGCGCGACGAGATAGTTTTCTGGCTACATTGAGTAGGAAACGCCGAGCAGCTCGAAGGCTCTTTGCTGAAGAGGTGTCGGGA
>DASZZM010000025.1:0-20665 GCA_035544895.1 Thermoanaerobaculia bacterium | reverse complement strand
TCGAAAGCCGAACTGCGGCAACGGATCGAACGCCATCTTGAAGAACTCAATCAAGAGCCCGTGGTCATGAAGTGGACCTACGGCCTGGAGTCGTTGTCGGTTGCTTGATATTGATACGCTATCATGGAATCGATCTACTAGTAACAGGCTCGTCTCAGCCTCAACCAGGTGTGCCGAGGGCTAAAACGAAACTGAGAACGTCAGGGGAGGGGGCGTCCCCTTCCCCCCCGGAGGGGAGGGAAGGGGATCGAGGGGTTGCGGGGGGCGATCCAATAGACGCTTTGAGTAGTCCTCCACCGTTCCATCGCAGCGCCGCGGCCTCTACATCTTGCTGTAATTTGGCCCCCCGCCGCCCTCCGGCGGCACCCACGTAATAATGCCGTAGGGATCCATGATGTCGCAGGTCTTGCAGTGCACGCAGTTGCTGGCATTGATCTGCAGCCGCCGGCCGGTGGGGGAGGCGGGGTCGGCCACCATCTCGTAGACCGCCGCCGGGCAGAAGCGCTGGCAAGGGTTGGCGTACTCGACGGCGCAGCGTGAGATGCAGATCGCGGTGTCGGCGACGTGCAGATGCACCCGCTGGTCCTCTTCGTGCGCGGTGCCCGAGTTGTAGACGTCGGCCAGGCGGTCAAAGGTGAGCCGGTTATCGATCGCCAGCGGCGGCGGCGGGGTCAGCCTGCGCCCCCGCGGGCCGGTCAGGCGCAGCATGCGCTGATGTCCGGGCGTGGTGCGCAGGCGGTTGGCGAGGCCCCAGCCGCGCCCGTTGGTGAGCAGTCCGACGCCGGCCTGGAACAGCCCCGCCGGCAGGCCATGGTCGAACGCCTGGTGGAAGTTGCGCACCTTCCACATCTCGTCGCGCACCCAGCTCGCCTCGACTTTGGCCGGGTAGGCGGCCAGCCGGTCGGCGGTGATGCCACCCGCCCGCAGCGCCTCGAACAGCGTTTCGGCGGCGAGCATGCCCGACTTCATGCCGAGATGGATGCCTTTCAGGCGCTGGCCGTCGAGGAAGCCGGCCGAGTCGCCGATGAGCAGGAAGCCGTCGCCGGCGAGGCGCGGCAGCGACCACCACCCGCCTTCGGGCAGCGCCTTGGCCCCGTAGAACGACATCTTGCCGCCGTCCAGCAGCCGCGCAATCTCGGGATGCGTCTTCAGGCGCTGGAACTCGACGTGCGGATCGAGCAGCGGGTTGCGATAGTCGAGCCCGACGACCAGGCCGGCGATGAGCTGGTCGTTCTGCATGCCGTAGAGGAAGCCGCCGCCGAAGGCATGCAGGCCGAGCGGCCAGTTGAGGGTATGGATGACCTGGCCCGGCTCGATGCGCCCGGGCGGGAGATCCCACACCTCTTTGAGGCCGAGCGCATAGACCTGCGGATTGCTGTCTCGCCACAGCTCGAGCTCGCCGTCGAGCTGCTTGACCAGCGTGCCACGCGGTCCCTCGCCGAGCACCACGGCACCGGTGCGGATGTCGATACCGGGCTCGTAGTTGGCCTTCCTCGCGCCGGATTTCGCGACGCCGCGGTCGCCGGTGCGCACCCCGACGACACGGCCGTTCTCGCGCAGCGCCGCGACGGCCGGGAACTCGTAGAAGATATCGACTCCCAGGGCCTCGGCCTTGGGCGCCATCCACTTGACCAGTTTGCCGAGGGAGACAACGTAGTTGCCGTGGTTCTCGAGCGGCTGCGGAATGGGAAGGGATAGTGAGCGGCGGCGGGTCAGCCAGAGGAGCTTCTCCTTGCCGACAGGCGCCTCGAAGGGAGCGCTCTGCCAGTCGTCCGGGAACAGCTCGCGCAGCGCCCGCGGATCGACGATGGCGCCGGAGAGCGCGTGGCTGCCCGCCTCGCGGCCCTTTTCCAGGACCGCGATCGAAACCTCGAGCGCCGCCTGCGACCGCGCATTGTGCGCCCTGACGAGCCGCGCCAGGTGGCAGGCGCCCGCCAGGCTCGCCGGTCCGGCGCCGACGAAGAGTACGTCGATCTCCAGGGTCTCGCGCTCTTGGCTCATCTGTCCCGCGGGTTCCGCCGCGCAATCGACGCGGCTATTTCTCGAGCTGGTCGGACTGCTTGTCGGGTGCGTTTTCGATGCCTGCCCGCAGCAGGTTGCGCAGGGCGGAAAGCACCATCTGGTCGATCTTGTCCTGGGTGATGGCCGGCTGCTCGGCGGCCGGCCGCGCCGGCTGGGCGGGCTGTGCGTACATCGCCTCGAGGAGGGTCTGCAAACGATCTTCGCCAGGGCTCTTGCCCCTCTCGAAAGGATAGGCCACGGCGAACAGCCTGCCCGGGGAGAACTGGAGCACGCCCAGGATGCTGAGCAGGTGCTTGAGCTTGAACTCGAGGCCGCCCCGCATCAGCCGGGTGACCGTGCCCACGCTCCAACCCAGCTCGCGCTCGATGTCGCGATATGTGAGCTTCGACAGCCGAATCGCGGACTGCAAGATTGCCGCGACGCGCGCGCCTTCCGAGCCGTTCATCGGCGGGAAGCCTATATGAGACACTATGGCGCGACAACGGGCGGGCTTGACACTCCGCCGCCAGCCTGGATAACCTGCTTCCCGGCATGATGACTCCGCGCCCGACCTCCGACCGCCTCGCAGATGGCGTCGAACACGCCTGGTGGCGGGGGCATGCGCACCACGCCGTCTGAGCCGGGCGTCTGAGTCCCGGCCGCGCGGACCCGGGACGAGAGACAGCCTGCCGCACATCGCCGCCTCCTTCCGGGTCCGGAAGGAGGTTTCTGTTTTAGCTGCTACCGCGGCCACCCTGGTCGCCTCGCTGACTACCGTTCCCGTCGAGGGGTTCGCGGCCGGGCTGGCCGGCGTCGAATGGCTGGAGGTGCGGGCCGACATGGCCGGCGACCTCGATCCCGCCGCGTTGCGCCGGCAGTTTCCCGGCAAGCTGCTCTATACGCTGCGCAGCCGCGCCGAAGGCGGCGTCTTCGAAGGCTCCCCGGAGCGCCGCAAGCGCCGGTTGCTCGAGGCGGCGCGAGTCTACGACCGCGTCGACCTCGAGGCGGCGCGCGACCTTGCTCCGGACCTGCTCGACGCCATCGCGGCGGAACGCCGCCTGATCTCCTGGCACGGCCCGGCCTGCGATCTGGGCGCCCTCGAAGCCTGCTTCGCGCGCATGGCGGCGGTGGAGGCCGCGCTGTACAAGCTGGTCCCCACGGCCGCGCAACCCGGCGAGGAGCTGCCGCCGCTGCTGCTGCTTGCCGCCCTCTCGCGGCGCGACGTCGTGGCCTTCGCGGCCGGCGCCGCCGGTGCCTGGACCCGCCTGGTCGCTCCCCGGCTCGGCGCTCCGGTGGTCTTCGGCGCCGCGGGCGGCGTTCCGGCCGCGGCCGGCCAGATGGCGATCCACACGCTGCGTGAGGACTACGGGCTGCCCGCCCTGCCCCCGGTGGCGAAGCTCTTCGGCATTGTCGGCAACCCTGTCGTCCATTCCCTGTCGCCGCGTCTGCACAACGGCGCCTATGCCGCCCTCGGCATCCCTGCGCTCTACCTGCCTTTCGAGGCCGGCTCGTTCGGCGACTTCTGGCTCGAGGTGGTCGAGAGCGGCGCGCTCGAAGCCTTGGGTCTGCCCATCCACGGCCTGTCGATCACCGCTCCCTTCAAAGAGGCGGCCCTGGCCGTAGCAGGGGCCGAGAGCCCGCGTGCCGGCCGCATCGGCGCCGCCAACACCCTGGTGTGCAACCAGGGAGTGTGGGAGGCCGAATCGACCGACCCGGAAGGCGTGGTGCTGCCGCTTGCCGAGCGCGGTATCGGAATCGCCGGCCGCCGTGCCGCCGTCGTGGGCGCCGGCGGCGCGGGCCGGTCGGCCGCGCTCGGCCTTGCCCTCGCCGGAGCGGACGTCACCCTGGTCAACCGCGGCCGCGAGCGCGGGGAGCAGGCCGCCGGCGCGCTCGGCCTGAGCTTCCTGCCACTGGCGCGGTTCGTTCCGGCCGCCTTCGATCTGCTGGTCAACGCCACCCCGCTCGGCCGCTCCGCTGCCGATCCGCTGCCGTTCGCGGTCGACTCGCTGCGCCCGGGCACCGTGGTGGTGGACCTGGTGTACGGGGACCGTCCTACGCCGCTGCTCGCGGCCGCGGCAGCGCTCGGCATCGTCGCCGTCGACGGCCGCGAGGTGCTGCTGGCGCAGGCCCTGGGTCAGTTCAGGATGATGACCGGGCGCGAGCTGCCGGTCGATCTGGCGCGGCGCCTGTTGGGGCTCGCCGCGCCCGCCGGAGCGGCGGCATGAGGATCTCGTCCGAGCTTCCCCTGGGCGTGCACGCCTTGCTTTTCGACTCGGCGCGGCGGCGCCGCCGGCTCGAGACGGAGCTGGCAAGCGTCCTGGCAGCGGCCGGCTTCGAGGAGGTGATCCTGCCGATCCTCGACTACTTCGAGCCCTATGGACCGCTGCTGACCGCGGCCGGCCGCGGCGAGCTCTATCGCTTCGTCGACCGCGACGGCGAGCTGCTGGCGCTGCGTGCCGACTCGACACCCATGCTGGCTCGGCTGCTGGCGCCTCGCCTCGCCACCCTGCCGCTGCCCCTGCGCCTGTTCTATCGCGGCGACGTGGTGCGCTACGAGGAGGAGAGGGCGGGCCGCCAGCGCGAGTTCTACGAGATGGGAGCCGAGCTCCTCGGCCTGCCCGGCGAGTGCGCCGAGCGCGAAATGCTGCGGCTGTTCCTCGAGCTCCTGAGCTGCGCGGCCGGAGGCGCCGGCGGGCAGGCGCCTGTCCAGCCCGCCGGCGAATCGCCGATTCAGGTCGTTCTGGGTTTCGCCGGCGCTCTCGACACCCTGCTCTCCGGCGCCGGCGCTGACGACCCGGCTCAGCTCGCCGCGGCCGTGGCAAGGCGCGAGCGTGGGCTGATACGGCATCGCGGCGGCAATCAATTGGAACGCGCTGGAGGGTCCCTGCCCGGCAATCAACCGGAACGCGCTGGGGCCCAACCCAGCGCGTGGACCACCCTGGCGGCGATCGTCGAGAATGGCCTTCCGGCCCTCCCCGAGGAGCTTGGCGAGCCGGCCGCGGGGCGCCTGCGCGGGTTGCTGGCCATGGCCGGCGAGCTGGCTTCGCTGTTTCCGGCAGTGCGCCTGTCGGTCGATCTCGCCGAGTTCGCCGGCCAGGTCCTCGATCCGCGCCTCGCCCCGCCGCACTCGGCTGCCGCGCACGGCGAGCGCCCCTATTACGACGGCCTGGTCTTCCGCGCCTACGCCGGCGCGGCGGCGCTGCCCGTCGGCGGGGGCGGGCGCTATGACGGGCTCTTCCGCAGCCTGGGAGCCGACGTCCCGGCAGTCGGCTTCTCGCTCGGACTCGACCGGCTCTTGCAAGCGGGCGGGCTGATGCCGGAACGGGCGCCTGCCCAAGTGCCGGCCGGCGGAGCCGCGCGGGTGACCGCATGATTCGGCTGGCCCTGCCCAAGGGGCGCAACCTGGAGCCGGCCGTGGCCGCCCTCCGCGCCGCCGGGCTCGGGCTCCCGGGCCTCGACGACGCCGGCGCGGCCCGGCGCAGCCTGCGCACCGCTTTCCCGGCAGACGAGCTGGAGATCCTGTCGCTCAAAGACTGGGACCTGCCGCTCTACGTGGAGCATGGAGTCGCCGATCTCGGCGTGGTGGGCAGCGACATCCTCGGCGAGCTCGACGGCGACCTGCTGGTCCCGGCGCGCCTGCTGCGCGGGCGCTGCCGCTTCTCGCTCATCGGCCGCACGCCGGAGCCGCCGCCGGCTGGCGGCCAGGTGCGCCTGGCGACCAAGTACCCGGCGACCGCCCGCCGCGTGGTGGCCCAACGTCCCTGGGGTGCCGAGATCCTGCGCCTCTCGGGCTCGGTCGAGCTGGCGCCCGTGCTGCGCCTCGCCGAGGTGGCCCTGGACATCGTGCAGACCGGACGCACACTGGCCGAGAATGGCCTGGTGGAGATCGAAGCCGTGGCCGAGGTTGCCCCTTGCCTGGTGGTCAACCGGGCATCCTTCCAGCGCCACCGCGCGCGCATCAACGACTGGCTGGACCGCCTGGAGGCTGCCGGGGTGATTGGATGAGCAGCCCGCTGCGCGTGGTGGAGAGCGCGGGCCGTGCCGGAAGGGCGGCGGTCGAGCGGCTGGTGCGCCGGGGCGAGGCTGTCCTGGACCCCGCGATCGCGCGGAGAACGGCGAAGATCGTCGCCGCGGTGCGGCGCGGCGGTGACCGTGAGCTGGTTGCCCTTTCGCACCGCCTCGACGGGACGCGGCGGACGGGCGGCCCAGCCGCCGTACGCGCTGTCCGGGTCGCTGCGGACCTCGCGCTCGCTCCGCCGCCGGGGGACGCCGGGGGGCGCCAGCTTCCTGCCGGCTTCTCCGCGGCGCTGGAGCGCGCGATTGCCGCGGTCGAGCGCTACCACGCGCCGCAGGCGCGCCACGGCTACCGGCTTGCCGAGGAAGGGGTCGAGCTCGAGGAGCGGGTGATGCCCCTCTCCCGGGTCGGCATCTACGTGCCAGGGGGCCGCGCCACCTATCCCTCGACGGTGGTGATGACCGTGGTGCCGGCTCGCCTCGCCGGCGTCGCCGAGATCGTGGTCGCCACGCCGCCGGCGGCCTATCACGGAAGTCCGGCCTTGCGTCACGCGCTCGAGCGGTTGCAGGTGAGCGAAGTCTGGGGCATGGGCGGGGCGCATGCGGTCGCGGCCCTCGCCTATGGCACCGCGGCCATCCGCCGCGTGGACAAGATCGTCGGTCCCGGCAACGCCTGGGTGACCGCCGCCAAGCGCCTGGTGGCGGGAGACGTGGCGATCGACGGCCTGGCCGGTCCGAGCGAAGTGGTGATCGTGGCCGGCGGAGACGCCGATCCGGTCCTGGCCGCCGCCGACCTGCTGGCCCAGGCCGAGCACGACCCGCGGGCCACCTCGGTGCTGATCACTCCGCTGCGCGCCCTGGCGCGGCGGGTGGCCGCCGAGGTGGCGCGGCAGCTCTCCGGCCTCGCCACGGCCGCCACCTGCCGCGCCGCCCTGTCGCGCTTCGGCGTGGCGCTGGTCGTCGCCGACTTCGCGGAGGCGCTCGACCTGATCGAGCGGATCGCGCCCGAGCACCTGCAGCTCGTCGGCGCCGAGGCCGAGGAGCTGGCCGGCCAGGTGAGGGCGGCGGGCGCGGTCTTCGTCGGCGGCGCGACACCCGAGGTGTTCGGCGACTACGTCGCCGGCCCCAGCCACGTGCTGCCGACCTGCGGCAGCGCCCGTTTCGCTTCCGCCCTGGGCGTGGAGGACTTCCTGCGCCGCAGCCACGTCGTGCGCTTCACGCCGGCGGCGGCGGCGCGCTGGGCCGCGGCCGCCGCGGTGCTGGCCGAAGCCGAAGGGCTGCCCGCCCACGCCGCCGCGGCGCGGCGGAGGCATGCGTGACCGCCGATCCTGCCGGCCTCGTCCGGCCAGAGCTGCGGCGGCTCGGCGCCTACCACCTGGACCGCACACCCTGCCGCCACAAGCTCGACCAGAACGAGTCGCCTTTCGAGCTGCCGCGGCGGCTCAAGCAGGCGGCGGCCGCCGGCCTGCTGGCAGCGAAATGGGGCCGCTACCCGGATTTCCACGCCGACGACCTGCGCCGCGATCTCGGCGCCCTCCACGGCTGGCCGTGGCAGGGGGTGCTGGTGGGCAACGGCGCCAACGAGCTGCTCGACCTCTGCCTGGCGGCCCTTGGGGGTCCGGGCCGCGAGATCTTGGGAGCCGAGCCGAGCTTCGGGCTCTACCGCGGTTTCGTGCTCAAGTCCGGCGGGATGCCGCGGTTCTTGCCGCCGCGCCCCGATCTGAGGCTGCCGATCGCCGAGCTGGAGAACGCGGTGGCGGAGAATCCGCGCCGCCCGCTGCTCCTCTGCTCGCCCAACAATCCGACCGGAGACGCCATGCCGCCCGAGCGCCTCGAGCGCCTGCTCGGCATGCTGGCCGGACCACTGCTTCTCGACAACGCCTACGGCGAGTTCTGCCGCCACGACTACCGGCCGCTGCTCGACCGCCACCCGCACCTGGTTCTCCTGCGGACCTTCTCGAAAGCCTGGTCGCTGGCCGGCATCCGCCTGGGCTACCTGCTGGCCGATCCGCGGCTGGTCGCCGAGCTGCTCAAGGTAAAGCTGCCCTATAACCTCGGCCACGCCACCGCCCTGGCCGGGCGGGCAGCCCTCGGCGCCGCGGCGGCGGCGCGGCGGCGCATCGCCGTGATCGTTGCCCGCCGCCCGCAATGGGCCGAGATGCTGGCTTCCCACGGGCTCGAGGTCTTCCCGTCCGAGGCCAACTTCCTGCTCGTGCGCTGCCCGTCCCCGGCGGCGGCGCAAGCCCTGAATTCCGGTCTGGCCGAGCACGGCATCCGGGTGCGCGACGTGGGCTCCTACCCGGGGCTCGCCGGCTGCTTGCGCGTGTCGGTCGGCAACGGCGCCGCCCTGCGCGCCACCCGCCAGGCTCTCTCCGAGCTCCTGCGCCAGGCCGGCCAGGAGGGCCAGGCGGAGCCGGGTGCCGCGGCGAGGCCGGGCGGGATCGCTGCCCAGCCTGCCTGGACGGCCGAAGCAACCCGGGTGGACTCCGCGGCCTTGCAGCCGGTGCCAGACGCCGGCCAGGAGGCGCCGTCTGCGTTGTCGCCCCCGCCCGCGCCCTCGGAAACCGACGCCGGCGGCGGCGCGTCCCGTACGGCTAGCGGGCAGACGCTTCCCGAAAGCGCCGCCGCCGGTCTCGCCGCCCGCGCCGGCTCGATCGCGCGCTCGACCGCGGAGACCCGGGTCCGCCTCGACCTGTCGCTTGGCGCCGGCCGGCACCGCATCGACGTCCCTGACGGCTTCTTTGCCCACATGCTCGAAGCGCTGGCGGTTCACGGCGGCTTCGGGCTCGAGATCACGGCCTCGGGCGACACCCACGTCGATCTGCACCATACGGTCGAGGACGTCGGCATCGCCTTCGGCGAAGCGCTCGCCGCCGCGCTCGGCGAGCGGCGCGGCATCGTCCGCTTCGGCACCGCCTACGCGCCGCTCGACGAGGCCCTGGCCCGCGCCGTGGTGGATCTCTCGGGACGCGGCTTCTTCGCCTATGCCGCGCCGCCCGCGGTCGCTGCCGGCTGGGTGACGGTCGATTTCCCGCTGAGCCTGGTGGCGGATTTCTTCCAGGCCGTCGCCGACCGCGGCCGCTTGACCCTGCACCTCGAAGTGCTCGCCGCGCGCAATGGCCACCATGCCGCAGAGGCCGCCTTCAAGGCTGTCGCCCTGGCCTTGCGCCAGGCCGTGGCGCTGCGCGCCGGCGCGGCCGAGGTGCCGAGCACCAAGGGGACCCTCTCGGCATGAGCATCCCGCGATCTCGTTTGAGCCCTCCCCCCGCAGCCCCCACCCGCTCGGTGCAGGAGTTTCGTCCTAGAGCTGAGCGCCGCGCCGTCGTCGTCGATGCCGGCATCGGTAATCTCGGCAACCTGGTGCGTGCCCTGCAGCGCCTCGACGCGGCGGCGGAGGTGACCGGAGACCCACGGGCCGTGGCGGCATCGCGCTGCCTGCTGCTGCCTGGGGTGGGAGCTTTCGCGCCGCCGCGCGAGGTCCTGCGCGGCGCCCTCGAGGAGGCCCTGCGCACGGCGCTTCAGGGCGGCGCATGGTTGCTCGGCATCTGCGTGGGGTTCCAGCTCCTCTTCGAAGCCGGCGAGGAGTTCGGCGAAACCGACGGTCTCGGCCTGCTGCCTGGCCGGGTCACTCGCCTGCCGTCGGGCGTGCCGGTCCCCCATATCGGCTGGAACCGCCTGCACGACCTCGCCAGCCACCCGCTGCTCGCCGGCCTGGCCACCGCCGGCCCGGAGCGGCGCCGATCGGCCCAGTCGGCGGCACCGCGGCAGGGAGCCTGTGAGGTCTCCGGGGCCGGCCGCTACGTCTATTTCGTTCACAGCTACGCGCCGGAGGGGGTGCCCGAGGAGTGTTGCCTGGCGCAGGCCACGCACGGGCGCGCGTTCGCCGCCGTCGCCGGCAGCGGGCGCGTTTTCGGCACCCAGTTCCACCCCGAGCGCAGCGGCGAGACCGGACTCCGCTTGCTGGAGAACTTCCTGGAGATGGCGCATGGACCTGTTGCCGGCGCTTGACCTCAGGCATGGCCGCGCCGTCCGGCTGCGCCAGGGCGATGCCTCCAGGGAGACCGTTTATGGCGGCGATCCTTTTGCCATCCTGGCGGCCTTCGCGCAGGCCGGCGCGGGCCGCGTGCACCTGGTGGACCTCGACGCCGCGCTCGGCGAGGCGCCGCAGCGCGAGCTCGTCGAGCGGCTGATCGACCGCCTGGCGCGGGCCGGCGGCGCACCCGCCATCCAGCTCGGCGGCGGCCTGCGCGATGGCGCGGCGGTGCGCTGGGCGCTGGCCGCCGGGTGCGCCCGCGCCGTCGTCGGCTCGCTGCTTGCGCGCTCCCCGGAAGGCTTCCGCGAGCTGGCCCTGGAGCTGCCCGGCCGCCTCGTGCCGGCGCTCGAGCTGGCGGGCGGCGAAGTGCGCATCGCCGGCTGGCGGGAAGGCGCCGGCCGCGGCCTCGGCGAGCTTTGCGGCGGGCTGCGCGGCCTCCCCTGCCCGGCGGTCCTGGTGACCGACGTCGAGCGCGACGGCATGCTCGCCGGGCCGAACCTCGAGCTGGCGCGGCGCGTGGCGCGCCTCTCGGCGCTGCCCGCCCTGCTGTCGGGCGGGGTGCGCTCTCTGGCCGACATCGAAGCCGCGCGGCGCCTTCCCGAGATCGCCGGCGTCGTCGTCGGCCGGGCCCTCTACGAGGGCACCCTCGACCTTGCCGCCGCCTTGCGCGCCTGCGCCGGGGAGGGACCCGGCGCGTCTAATCGAACCGGGCAGGGACCCGGCGCATCCAATAAGACCGCCGCCGGCAATCTCCCCGGTACCCAATGCCCGTCCGGCCTCGCCCGCCGGGTGATCCCCTGCCTGGACGTGGCGGACGGCCGGGTGGTCAAGGGGGTGCGCTTCGCCGGCCTGCGCGACCAGGGCGACCCGGCAGAATCGGCCTTGCGCTATGCCGAGCAGGGCGCTGACGAGATCGTCTTCCTCGACATCGGCGCGGCTCCGGAGCGGCGCGATACCGATCTCGCCTGGGTGCAGCGCACCGCGGAGCGGGTCTTCGTGCCGCTCACCGTGGGCGGCGGAGTGCGGAGCGCCGGCGACGCCTCGCGGCTGCTCGGTGCCGGCGCCGACAAGATTGCCGTCAATACCGCGGCCGTGGCGCGGCCGGAGCTGCTCGACGAGCTGTCGCGCCGCTTCGGCAGCCAGTGCGTGGTGCTCTCGGTCGACGCCCGCCGCCGCCCTGCACCGGCGGAGGGCTGGGAAGTGGTGGTCGAGGGTGGGCGCCGGCCGACCGGACGCGATGCCCTGGAGTGGATCGCCGCCGCGGTCGAGCGCGGGGCCGGAGAGATCCTGCTCACCAGCATCGACCGTGACGGCACGCGCGGCGGCTATGATCTCGAGCTGATCTCGGCCGCGGCGCGCGCGGTGCCGGTGCCCGTGATCGCCTCCGGCGGCGCGGGCACCCCCGACCATCTGGCCGCGGCGCTTGCCGCGGGCGCCGCCGCCGTCCTTGCCGCTTCGATCTTTCACCAGGGTACCTTTACCGTCGGCGAGGTCAAGTGCGCGCTGGCGGCGGCCGGCTTTCCCATCCGGCAGGAGGCGGCGGGATGAGCAGGGATCCATCGCCAGAGCCGGCACCGCAACAGGAGGCGCATGAGAAAGGCGGCCCGACGTTCGATCCGGCCGCGTTGCGCTACGATGAGCGCGGATTGATTCCGGTCATCGTCCAGGATGTGGCCAGCGGCGCGGTCCTCATGTTCGCTTTCGCCGATCGGCAGGCGGTGGAGCTGACCGTCGCCACTGGCCAGGCGCACTTCTGGAGCCGCTCGCGGCAGGCGCTCTGGCGCAAGGGCGAGAGTTCCGGCAATACCCTGGCGGTTGCCGGCCTGACGGCGGATTGCGACGGCGACGCCCTGCTTCTGCGGGCCGTTCCGGCCGGCCCGGCCTGCCACCGCGGCACGCGCAGCTGTTTCGAGCCGAACCCCGCACGTCTCGAGCTGGGCTGGCTGGCCGCCGTGCTGGACAGCCGGCGCGATGCCGAGCCCGCCGCGAGCTACACGGCGAGGCTGCTGTCGGCCGGCGTCGAGCGCATCGCGCAGAAAGTCGGCGAAGAGGCCGTCGAGACGGTGGTGGCCGCGCTCGCGGCGGCCGGCGCGCCGCATCGCCGGTCCGAGCTGGTGGGGGAAGCCTGCGACCTGCTCTACCACCTGCTGGTGCTGCTGTCGGCGAGTGGCGTTACGGTCGATGATGTTGCCGCCGAGCTCGGCCGCCGCCATGCCGCCGCGGCCGCCGCCCGGGCGCCTGTGGATCCTGGGCCGCACCCCTCGGCGCCCGGGCCGGAGCCCGCGGCAGAGCAACCTGGGCAAGGAGAGCATTCTTGAGCCCGAAGACCGTTCTTCGCCGCCGTCGCGCGGGTGACCGGTCAGAGGCAAAGGGTCCCGTCACGCCCGGCGGCGCCGGGAAGGCGGCGCGGCGCGCGGTGCCGCACATCCGCGAGTTCCTGGCCGACAGCCTGACTCCGCTGGCGGTCTACCGCCGCCTGTCCGAGCTCTCTCCTTACCGCTTCCTGCTCGAGAGCGTGAGCGGCGGCGAGCGGGTTTCCCGCTTCAGCTTCCTCGGTGCCGGACCGCGCGAGATCTATCGGCTCTATGCGGACTTCCTGGAGTTGGAGATCGCCGGCCGCCGGCCTCGCCGCCTCCGCCTGCCGGGCCCGCCGCTCGAGGCACTGCGCCGTGCGGTCTCGGCCATCGTCGCCGAGCCCGGGCCGATCCCTTTCACCGGCGGCCTGGTCGGCTACTTCGGCTATGACCTGGTCCGCCTGGTCGAGCGGCTCCCCGGGCGGCCTCCGGATCCCTTCGACCTGCCTCTCGTTCTACTTGCCCGCTTCGACACCGTGGTGATCTTCGACCATGCCTACCAGCGCGTGCTGGCCATTGCCAACGAGATCGAGGGCGAGGTCAGCGTCGCCGAGGCCGAGCGCGGGCTTTCCCGGCTCTCCCGCCTGCTCACCACCGAGGCCGGCAGCGGCGCCGTTGCCATGCCCGATAGCTCGCTGGCGCCCCCGGCGACCGGCTCCCCGAGCCTCGACGGCGCGGCCTATCGCCGCGCGGTGTCGATCGCCAAGGAGCACATCGCCGCGGGCGACATCTTCCAGGTGGTGCTCGCCCGCCGCTGGCGCGTGCCGCGGCGGGTCTCCCCGCTGGCTCTGTACCGCGCTCTGCGCATGGTCAACCCGAGCCCTTACATGGTGCTGCTCGAGACCCCCGAGGTGGCCCTGGTCGGCGCATCGCCGGAGATGCTGGTGCGCAAGGTCGGGCATCGCATCGAGACACGGCCCATCGCGGGCACGCGGCCGCGCGGCATGGACGCGGCCGGCGACCGCAGCCTGGCCGAGGATCTGCTGGCCGATCCCAAAGAGCGCGCCGAACACGTCATGCTGGTCGACCTGGGACGCAACGACCTCGGCCGCGTGGCCGCCGCCGGCAGCGTGCGGGTGCCGGTCTTCATGGAGGTCGAGCGCTACAGCCACGTCATGCACCTGGTGTCGAGCGTCGAAGCGGAGATCGCCCCCGGCCGCGACGCTCTCGATGCCCTGCTCGCCTGTTTCCCCGCGGGCACCGTCTCGGGCGCCCCCAAGATCCGCGCCATGGAGATCGTCGACGCCCTCGAACCGGAGGCGCGCGGGCCATACGCGGGAGCGGTGGGCTACCTTTCCTACTCCGGCGACCTCGACACCTGCATCGCCATCCGCACGCTGGTGGTGCGCGGCGACGAGACCTCGGTGACCGCCGGGGCCGGCATCGTCGCCGATTCCGACCCGCGCTCCGAGGAGCGGGAGACCGAGAACAAGGCGGCGGCGCTTCTCGCCGCGGTCGCTCTCGCCGAAGAGCTGGAGGGGCGCGCGTGATCCTGGTGATCGACAACTACGACTCGTTTACCTTCAACCTGGTGCAGATGCTGGCTGCCGCCGGGGCGGAGGTCGAGGTGCTGCGCAACGACGCCGCGAGCCCCGAGGCGATGCTGGCGCTGCGGCCGCGCGGCATCGTGCTCTCGCCGGGACCGGGACGCCCGGAGGCGGCCGGGATCTGTGTCGAGCTTCTCCGGCGCCGCGCCGCGGTGCCGCTCCTCGGGGTCTGCCTGGGACACCAGGCGCTGGCAGTCGCCTTCGGGGCGGCGGTCGACCGCGGGCCGCGCCAGATGCACGGCAAGACCTCGCGGGTGCGTCACCGCGACGAGGGCGTGTTCGGGGGCCTTCCCAACCCCTTCGAGGCGACCCGCTATCACAGCCTCGAAGTGCAGGAGAGCAGCCTGCCGCCGGCGCTGGCGGCCACCGCATGGAGTGACGACGGCGCGTTGATGGGAATCGCCCACCGCGAGCTCCCTTACCATGGCGTGCAGTTCCACCCGGAGTCGGTGCTCACCGGGGCGGGGCCGCACCTGGTGGCCAACTTCCTCGACATCTGCCGCCGCCGGCAACCAGGCCGAGGCCGGAAGCAGGAGCGCCATGCCTGAGCCGCGCGAAGCGCTGCGGCGCCTGACCTCCGGAGAGAGCCTCGACCGCGAAGAGGCGGAAGAGCTGTTCGGCAGGATGATGGACGGCGAAGTCAGCGACCCGCTCAAGGCGGCTCTCCTGGTGGCCTTGCGCATGAAAGGCGAGGCGGTGTCCGAGATCGCCGGCGCGGCCGCCGCCATGCGCCGCCGCGCGACCCGCATCCACCACCACCGGGCTGCCGCCGTGGACACCTGCGGCACCGGCGGCGACGGCCGCGGGACGTTCAACATCTCGACCGCGGCGGCGGTGATCGCGGCGGCGGCCGGCGTGCCGGTGGCCAAGCACGGCAACCGTTCGGTATCCAGCCGCTCCGGCAGCGCCGACGTCCTGGCCGCGCTCGGGGTGCGCATCGAGCTCGATCCGCCGACCGCCGGCCGGGCCCTCGACGAGGTCGGGATCTGCTTCATCTTCGCGCCGGTCTTCCATCCCGGAATGCGCGAGGTCATGCCGGTGCGCCGCGAGCTCGCCCTGCGCACGGTCTTCAACGTGCTCGGTCCTCTGACCAACCCTGCCGGCGCCCGCCGCCAGCTCATGGGGGTCTACGCCGAGTCCCTGGTCGAGCCGATCGGCCGGGTGCTCCGCGACTTGGGTGCCGAGCACGCCATGGTGGTCCACGGCGAGGACGGCCTCGACGAGATCACCACCACCGGCACGACCCGCGTCTGCGAAGTGCGCGGCGGCGAGGTCCGCACCTACACCCTCGAGCCCGAGCGCTTCGGCCTGCGGCGCGCCCCCCTGGCCGACCTCCTGGGCGGCGAGCCCGACGCCAACGCCGCCCTGATGCGGCACGTGCTCGAAACCGCCCGGGGACCGCTGGCCGACGTCGTGGCGCTCAACGCCGGGGCCGCCATCTACGTGGGCGGTCTCGCCGCCGGGCTGGAGGAAGGCCTCGAGCGCGCCCGCGCCGCTCTCGCCTCGGGGGCCGCCGCGGCCAAGCTGGAGGAGCTGCGGAGCTTCCTGGCATGAGCGCCAATCGACCTGATGGGCCTCCGGGTCCCTCCCCGGATCGCTCGGCTGCGCCGGGTCCCTCCCCGGCAGTTTCTGATGCGCCGGGTCCTTCCCCGGCAGTTTCGGATGCGCCGGGTCCCTCCCCGGCTGGGTCCGGCATCCTGCGGCGAATCGCCGCGCGCCGCCGCGAGCGCGTGGCTGAGGGAACCGCGCGAACCGAGGGAACCGAGCCCACCGAGTTTGCCCCGCCGGACCGCGCCCCTGGCGGCGCCGAGGTGCTGACGCCGGCGACCAACCCGTTCCTCGCCGCCCTCGCCCGCTTCTCGCGCGGCGGGCGGCCGGCCGGCGGGGATGCCGAGGCCGCGGTCATCGCCGAGATCAAGATGGGCTCCCCGCGGCTCGGCTCGCTCGCCGGGCGCGTCGACCCGATCGCCCAGGCCCGCCTCTACGCGGAGCACGGCGCCGCCGCCTTGTCGGTGGTCGTCGAGCCGGATTTCTTCTACGGCAGCTACGACCTGCTGGCCGCCTGCCGCGCGGCATCGGGTCTGCCGGCGATCGCCAAGGACTTCGTGGTCGACGCGGTGCAGCTCCGCTGGGCGCGCGACGCCGGGGCCGACGCGGTCCTGCTGATCGCCGCCCTCTATGAGCCGGAGGAGCTGGCGGGCTACGCGCGGCAGGCACGCGCCCTTGGCCTCGCGCCGCTCGTCGAGACCCACGATGCCGACGATCTCGCCAGGCTCGCGGGTGCGCCCTGGGAGCTGGTCGGCGTCAACAACCGCGACTTGCGCACTTTCGCGGTCGACCTCGAGCGCTCGCTAGCGCTGCTGCCGGCGCTGCCGGCCGGGGCCGTCAAGGTGGCCGAGAGCGGCATCCGCGACGCCCTCGACGTCGCGCTGCTGCGCGACTGCGGGTTCGATGCCTTCCTGGTCGGCGAGTCTCTGCTGCTTGCCCCCGACCCGGGCGCCAAGCTGCGCGAGCTGACCGGCGCGGGCTCCGCCGGCCGGCGCCCCTCCGGCCTGGCGGGCCGCCCCTCCCCCCCCTCCGGCAGCGCGGTGCCGCCGGGGCGGCGGGAAGCCTGAGCCATGGCCTTGCGACCGCCGGCCGAAGCCGACCTGCCGGGAGTGCCGCCAATGGCGGGAGCGGCGGCCGCCGTCCAGAAAGTCAAGGTCAGGGTCAAGATCTGTGGCGTCACCGAGCCCGCTGCCGCGCTGCTCGCCGCGGAGCTCGGCGCCGACTATCTGGGCCTCAACTTCTGGCCGGGGAGCCCGAGGTGTCTCGCGGCCGGCCATGCGTGCGAGATCGCCGCCGCCGTGCGCGCCAGCGGAGCGCCGGTCGCGCTCGTCGGCGTGTTCGTCAACCAGCCGCGTGCCGAGATCGAGGAGATCGCCGCCGGCGTCGGCCTCGACCTGCTGCAGTTCAGCGGCGAGGAGGACGCGGCGAGCGTGCGCCCTTTCGCCGCGCGCGCCATCAAGGTCTTCCATGGCCGCGGCGACCCTGGCTTGCTGGCTCTGTCCGGCTACGAGGATGCCTGGGGCCTGTTGCTCGACGCTCCGCGCGGCTCGGTGGGCTCGCCCTGGGGCGGCAGCGGTTCTTCTTGGGACTATGGCGCCGCCCCGCTGGCACGGCTGGCCGGGCGGCGCGTCTTCCTGGCAGGAGGCCTGGGGCCGGACAACGTGCGGCGCGTGGTCGCCGCCGTCCGCCCTTACGCGATTGACGTATGCTCGCGCGTGGAATCGGCACCCGGGATCAAGGACCCTCGCCTGCTGCGGCGGCTCTTCGAGGAGGTGAACCATGGCCAGGCCCTTGCCTCATCCTGACGCGGACGGCCATTTCGCCGGTTTCGGCGGGCGTTTCGTCCCCGAGACGCTGATGGCTCCGCTCGCCGAGCTGACCCGTGCTTACGACCGCGCGCGGCGCCAGCGTCCCTTCCGCCGCGAGCTGGCCGACCTGCTGCACCACTACGCCGGCCGCCCCACCCCGCTCTTTCACGCCCAGCGCTTGAGCGCCGAGCTGGGCGGCGCCAGGATCTATCTCAAGCGCGAGGACCTGCTGCACACCGGCGCCCACAAGATCAACAATGCGATCGGCCAGTGCCTGCTGGCGCGCAACATGGGCAAGGAGCGGGTCATCGCCGAGACCGGCGCCGGCCAGCACGGCGTGGCGACCGCCACCTCGGCCGCTCTCCTCGGTCTCGAATGCGTGGTCTACATGGGCAGCGAGGATATGCGGCGCCAGCGCCTCAACGTCGACCGCATGCGTCTGCTGGGGGCGGAAGTCGTCGAAGTCGAATCCGGCAGTTGCACGCTCAAGGACGCCATCAACGAGGCGCTGCGCGACTGGGTGACCAACGTGCGCACCACCCACTACGTTCTCGGTTCGGTGCTCGGCCCCGATCCCTATCCGCGGATGGTGCGCGACTTCCACCGCGTCATCGGCCAGGAGGCCAAAGCGCAGCTGCGGCGCCAGGCCGGCACCGACACCCCCGACCTGGCGGTGGCCTGCGTGGGCGGAGGAAGCAACGCTCTCGGCCTCTTCTACGCCTTTCTCGGCGACCGCGGCGTACGCCTGATCGGCGTCGAGGCCGGCGGGCGCGGCCTGGCGCATGGCGAGCATGCCGCCCGCTTCTTCGGCGGGTCGCTCGGCGTGCTCCACGGCACCCGCACCCTGGTGCTGCAGGACCCGGAAGGCCAGATCGCCACCACGCACTCGGTCTCGGCCGGCCTCGACTACCCGGCGGTGGGTCCGGAGCATGTCATGCTGCAGCGCGAGGGCCGGGTGGAATACACGCTGGCGAGCGATGCCGAAGCGGTCACGGCCTTCCACCTGCTGGCCGAGACCGAAGGCATCCTGCCGGCACTTGAGAGCGCGCATGCCATCGCCGAGGTGATCCGCCGCGCGCCGCGCCTGTCGTCGCGGAGGATCATCCTGGTCAACCTGTCGGGCCGCGGCGACAAGGACGTCGAGTCGGTGATCGCCTTCGACCGCGCGCAGGCCGGACATGGCGCGCGCGCGGCGGCCGCGGGCGTCGAGTCGTTCGCCGCCGCGGCGGCGCGGCGGCCCGCGTCGCCGGGAGAGGACCGATGAGCGCAATCGAAGAGGTTTTCGCACGATGCGCCGAGGAGCGGCGTGCCGCCTTCATCGCGTTCCTCATGGCCGGCGACCCCAACCTGGCGGCGACCGCCGCCTGTCTCGACGCGGTTGCGGCCGGCGGCGCCGACATCGTCGAGCTGGGCGTGCCCTTCAGCGATCCCATCGCCGACGGACCGGTCAATCAGCGCGCCGCCGTGCGCGCGCTGGCCTCCGGTACCAAGCTGTCCGCCGTGCTCGAGCTGGTGGCGCGCCACCGCGACCGGCTGGGTATCCCGGTCGTCCTGTTCACCTACTTCAATCCCATCCACGCCCGCGGCGTCGAGCGCTTTGCCGAGCAGGCGGCGGCTTCCGGCGTCGATGGGGTGGTGTGCGTCGACCTGCCGCCCGAAGAAGGCAAGGCCGACCTCGTGCCCGCCCTGCGCAACCGCGGCGTCGACACCATCTTCCTGCTCGCCCCGACGAGCACGCGTGAGCGCGTGGCGCGCGTGGCCGAGGTCTCGTCCGGCTTCGTCTATTACGTGTCGCGCACCGGGGTGACCGGCGAGCGTTCCGCCCTCCCGGCCGAGCTGCTGCGCGACCTCAAGCGGCTGCGCCGCCGGCTGGACCTGCCGCTCGCGGTCGGCTTCGGGATCTCCACGCCGGAGCAGGTCGCCGCGGTCGGCGAAGTGGCCGACGGGGTGGTGGTGGGCAGCGCCCTGGTGCGGCTGATCGAGGAGCGAGGGGCCGGCCCGGACCTTGCCTCCGCCCTGGAGGAGAAAGTCCGCGAGCTCTCGGCGCCTCTCCAGCGCCGCCCCCCCGAGCGCCTGGCCGGGTTGCTCGGCCGGGGGAGGGGCTGACGTGGAGGACCGGCAGGAACAGCGGCTCATCGCGACTCTCATCCACGGGCGCTACCTGCGGGTGGTTCCGGCGCGGCCGGCAGGGTGCCCTCTCCTCGTCGGTTTCCACGGCTACGGAGAGAACGCCGATCTGCACATGGCCGAGCTGCGGCGCATCCCCGGCGCGGCGAGCTGGACCCTGTGCGCGGTCCAGGCGCTGCACCCGTTCTACAACCGCTCCGGCGAGGTCATCGCCAGCTGGATGACGCGGCTCGACCGCGAGGAGGCGATCGCCGACAACGTCCTCTACGTCGCCAACGTGGTCGCCGAGCTCGAGCGCGAGCTGGCCGAGACGTCCTGCCTGGTGTACCTGGGATTCTCGCAAGGCGCGGCCATGGCCTATCGCGCCGCCGCCGGCGGCGGCCATGCCTGCCAGGGCGTGATCGTCCTCGGCGGCGATCTGCCGCCCGAGCTCGCCGTCCGCGACCTCGGCGGCTTCCCTCCCGTCCTGCTCGGCCGCGGCAGCAGCGAGGAGTGGTACGACGCCGCCAAGATGGAGCACGACGTCGAGCTCCTGCGCGCCAAGGGCGTCGACGTCCGCCCCTTCATCTTTGCCGGCGGCCACGAATGGACCGACGAGTTCCGCGCCGCCGCCGGCCGCTTCCTCGCCGAAGTCGTCCGCCCCGCCTGCTGACCCCGGCGATCAGGTCCAGGCGGCCCAAGGCCGGCCCCTTCTCGAGGAGATCACACAGGTTCGGATCCGATTGGGGATATGCTCGGCGGGAGGGAAGGAGGATCGCGTTCATACGGCGCGAGCGCCGAGTCTGGGCAGCGCTCTCGTCACTCCGATGGCGATTCGTAGCTCCTGGGCCCAAGGGGAGAAACGTACTCCGGCAAGCGGCGAGAGGAATTCGAAGTGTTGCCTTCGGCAGCATCGTCCGATCTCGAATGCGCCAAGTTCTTTCTCTCGGTTGCTGTGGACTTGGGCGCCGCCATCGCCTTCGGCTTCGGTCTGTGGCAATACCGGCAGGCCCAGCTCTGGCGCCGCAACGAGTTCATCGGTGGTGAGATGAAAGCTTTCCTAACCGACCCGGTGGTGCGCAACGCGCTGCTGATGATCGATTGGGGGAGGCAGGGGGCAAGCCGGTCCATTGGATCTTCGGCATTACTCACCGAAGGTCATGCGGGCCAGCTCCTCCTTGAGATGGCATTGCTCTTCCCGGTTGCGGGTGCGCGCGAGACGGTCCGCAAGTTCGAGGAAGCGTTGCCTCTCCT
>DASZZM010000024.1:0-52730 GCA_035544895.1 Thermoanaerobaculia bacterium | reverse complement strand
CAACTTGCGCTCGGTTACCGTCAGCGGCTGCTCTCATTTCCCCCACGGAGTCGGGTTTCTCGCCTTGACGGCCGCGTCTCATCGGCAGCTCGCCACCGCTCAGCCAAAATCGGCCCGGGCTTGAGAAATGCGGGCTAGCGCAGGTGGCGCAGGCAGGCCGCGACGATCTCAAGGCGGCCGGTCACCACCTTGAGGTCGACGCCGCCGCGCGTCATGAGGTGCTGATGCCGAAGAGCTCGAGCTCGCGGGCGCGCTGCAGGGGGAGCAGGTCGGCCGCCCGCCGCAAGACGAGAAGCTCGTAGAGATCGGCCTCGGTCGAGTCGGCGGCAAAGACCCGATGGCCGTCGATGGCGCGCGCCTGGAAGAGGGCGTCGACGCGCTGGAGCGGGACGACGTCCAGCCTCAGAGGCTCGAACACCCCATCGAGGCCGAGCTGGAGCCGCACCAGAGTTTGCAGGTCGCTGCCGGCGCCCGGAAAGACGATCCCGACATCGAGATCCGAACCTTGCCGCGCCACCTCCTCCCCGACGAGCAGCCGCAGGCCGTCGTCGGCCCGCGAGCCAAAGAGATAGGCGGCAAGGACGCCATGCTCGCGGCAGACCCTCTCCAAGGCTTCCCGTCGGCTCTCTTCGGACACGCCACGAGTATACCCAGCCGCGCCCCCGCCTGGCATCGCCGCCCGCAGGATCGATCCGCCGCGCCGCTCGCCTGTCCCGCCTCCCTCGCCCCGGCGCACCACCCACATCAGGTAGTCGTCGCCCTCGACAATCTCCCTTCACGCGGAGGTAGGCAGATGAAACGAATCCGATTGTTCCTGGCCCTCGTGGCGGTCCTCGCCGCCTCGCTCACCCTGACTTCGCGGGCCCACGCGGACATCTCCTGCAGCGACTGCATCTCCTTGTGTATCCTGAGCCAGTGCGGCTTCGTCCAGGACCCGGCTTGTGTCGACGCCGCCTCCCCGGGATGCGCGGCAGACTGCACCGCTCAGGGCTATTGCTGACCGGGAGGTCCCCCTGCGGATGGGCCGTCGAGATCGAAGGGGACCGGACGGCATAAGATATGCAGCCTTTGGAGGGAGAGAAGGCCGAAGGTACACATGGCCTGCATTGCGCAACTCCTCTTGCCACGGCGGCACTCTACGACAGCACTGACGCGCTTCGAAGATCGCCCTTTCCCACGTAGGCACTCTCGCGCCGCTTGGCGGCTTTCGTCGCTCTTGCTACTCAGCCTGGCCCTGGGGACAGCGAGAGCCGTTGCCGCCCGGGCGGGCGGGGTGCTGCGGGTGCCGCAGGATGTCCCCACTCTCGACCAGGCGATCTCGCAGGTTGGCGACGGCGGCATCGTCGAGCTCGCCGCGGGCACCTACGCCGCCCCCTCGTCGGGCTTCAAGATCTCGAACCCGCGCAGGAGTTTCACCATTCGCGCCGCCCTGGGGGCCGCCGTTGCACTCGACGGCAGCGGCCAGCACTCGGTGCTCGTGCTGCGCAACTCGGGAGGGGTGATCGTCTTCGAGAACCTGATCTTCCGCAACGGTGGAGGCGGGTCGCCAACCACCTCGCCCGGGGTCACCGTCGACGCGAGCCAGGCCCGCTTCGTCGGCTGCCGCTTCGAGGACAACGCCGGGGCGTCCGGCGCCGACGGCGGAGGCGTCAAGGTCCGCAACGGCTCCGCCGCCAGCTTCATCGGCTGCAGCTTCGCCAGGAACAGATCCCCCATCGCCGGCGGCGCCATGATGATCGATGTATCCGAAGTGGAGGTGCTCGGGGGCGCCTTCGCCGACAACCGCGTCAACGTCCCGGGTCACGATCCTTCGTCGCACGGCGGCGCTATCAGCGTGATCGACGGGACGCTGCGCGTCTCGGACGCCTTGTTCCAGGGCAACCAGGCCGGTTTTGTGGGCGGCGCGATCTTCGCCTTCGGCACCTGGACCGCTCCCAGGTCGGTGCCGCACACCTCCGTGGCCATCACCCGCTCCACATTTCAGGCCAACGTCATCGCGCCGCAGCCGTGCTGCCCTCCGCCCGGACCTCGCACCGGCGGCGCGATCCACGCCGAGGACCAGACCACCCTGGACGTGAAGGACTCGTTCTTCGTCGACAACCAGGCGCAATTCGGCGGCGCTCTCGACATTTTCCGCGCGCTCGTCAATGTTTCGGGCTCCACATTCCAGGGCAACCGGGGCAACCTCACGGGCGCCGACGAGTCGATCGGTGGAGCCATCTGTGCGCTCTCCGACGCGGGCGGGCAGAACTTCCGCCCGGCCGGGGTCACCGTGGCGGGCTCGCTCCTGCAGGGCCGCCATGCGGGAAGCGGTCCGGTCGCCAACGCCGGCGGCTGCATCCTGGCCGCCGGCGACGGGCGGCGCGCGCCGGTCGCGATCACCGGCTCCGTGTTGCACGCTTGCGACATCCAGCAGACCCCCGGCGTCGGAGGAGGGACGGGCGGGGCCATCGACGGCTCGCTGGTCGCGCTGACCCTCGACGACTCGCTGGTGCTGGACTCCCATGCCTCCGGCAACGGCAACGGCGGGGGGGTCTTCCTGGGCGACGGATCGGATGCGCAAATCTCGCGCACGACTTTCGCCGGCAACACGGCTGACAACGCCGGCGGCGCGCTCTACGCCGGGTCGTCGAACGTCCAGATCAGCAGGTCCCGATTCATCGCCAACGGGGTGCCCGGGCCGATTGGCGCCTCCCATGGCGCCGCGCTTTACTTCATTCCCTCGAGAGGCGGCCCACCTCCCATTGGCTCGGGCGACGCCAGCGGCGGCGTCGCGGATACGACCTTCAGCCAGAACGACGGAATCGCCGCCTGGGACGTCGACTCCGGAGGCGCGAGTCCGGTCAATACCGTCCAGTACAACTCCAACGACTTTTTCAGCACCGCGTTCGGCGACAAGGTCTACGTCGATACCTTCGCCGATCCCGGCCGGAACGGTTTCAACGTCGGGGGCCTGAACTCCCTGGTGGTGTACCGCAGCGGCGGCCCGACCACCGTCAAGTCGGCGGTCCCCAACCGCGCGCTCGGGACCCCTCCGGTGGCAGGATCGCTCAAGGCGATCCCGGCCGCGGGCTCGCCGTCGGCGCGCTCCGCGCCCTTCCTGGCCTACGCGTGGTCGGGGGGCGCCGCGACGCTCAACGGCGCGCCGCTGTTCTCGCACGACGGAGTGATCGAAGGCGCTGCTCCCGGCGGCTACGCGCTCGCCGTCGATGGCGTGACCGTGGATTCGGCCGCGATCGCAGCGCCCCGGTGCACGTCGGATCCGGTGCTGTGCCTGGCCAACGACCGCTTCCACGTCCAGGTGCAATGGGAGCTCGCGACGGGAGAGCGCGGCGAAGGCCATCCGGTCGCGCTCTCGGGCGATACCGGCTACTTCTGGTTCTTCGGCCCTGCCAACGTCGAGCTCATCGTCAAAGTCCTCGACGGCCGTCCCATCAACGATCGATTCTGGGTCTTCTACGGCGCCCTTTCCGACGTGAAATACACGCTGACCGTGACCGACACCGTGACCGGGGCGGTCAAGGCTTACGTCAATCCGCAAGGCCAGCTGGCCAGCGTCGCGGACACGTCGGCCTTCTCGGGGGCGGGCAACGCTCCAGCCGGGCCCCCGGTGTCCGCCCCGCCGGTGCCTGCCGCCGGCCCATGCGCCACCGGTCCGGGGGACTTCTGCCTCGGCGGCCGGTTCCGGGTCCGCGTCTCCTGGCGAACGAGAAGCGGCGACAGCGGCACGGGCACCGCCGTGCCTCTGACCGGCGACACGGGGTACTTCTGGTTCTTCAGCCCTACCAACGTGGAGTTGGTGGTGAAAGTCCTCGACGGCCGGTCCCTCAACAACAAATTCTGGGTTTTCTACGGCGCCCTGTCGGACGTCGAGTACACCCTCACGGTCACCGACACCCAGACCGGCCGGTCCAAGACCTACCACAACCCGCAAGGCACGATGGCCAGCGTCGCCGACACCTCCGCCCTGCCCGGACCCTGACGGCGGTCCCCACCGCGTACGCATCGTGACGGCGTTGCCAGAGAGCAAGCGGTGCTGAAGCACGCCCTGCTAGCGACATCGAGGCGGCTGCGGCTCGGTGCGATCGAGCGGTATTGGTCCGCGGCCTTCGCGGCGGGGGGAGTGGGCACCTGGCTGCGTGAGCCCGTGGTGCGTCGATACGTCAACGAGGCCGTCACCGGTTCATCGGAGTGCTGGCCGATGGAATGGCTCAGGGATCTGATGCCCGCCACGCTGGAACGAGTGGTCAGCTTGGGCTGCGGCGACGGCGCCCTGGAGCGAGACATCCGGCGCAAAGCCATCTCGCGGTTTGTCCTCGGCATCGACCTCTCGGCGGAGGCGTTGGTGCTCGCCCGCGACAACGCCCGCGCCGAGGGTCTCGACGGGATCGAGTACGAGCGGCAGGATCTGAACGATCTTGTCCTTGCCGCCGGAGCCTTCGACGCGGCCTTTTTCCACCAGGCGCTTCACCACGTAGAGAACCTGGCGGGCTGCCTCGCCATGGTCGCCGCCAGCCTGAAGCCCCAAGGAATTCTGTACCTCGACGAATACATCGGCCCGTCACGTTCGGAGTGGAGGAGAAGACTCATCGCGGAAGCGGATGCCATCTACCAGGGTTTGCCCTCTTGCGTTCGGCGTCGGAGGCGTCTTGCGATGCCGGTTGATTGGCGTGATCCGAGCGAAGCGACCCGCTCCTCGCACATCCTCACGGCCTTGGAGGCAAGGTTCTCCATCGCGATGCGCAGAGACTACGGCGGGACGTTCCTTTCGGTCACCTATCCCCACCTGGACTTCTCACGCGTCTCGCCCACCGAGCGCGACGAGCTGCTCGCGAAGATCATCGACGCCGAGCGCGCCCATCTCGAAGCGGGCGGGCAATCGTATTACGCAGTTCTCGTCGCGCGGCCGAAGGACTGCTGACGGTCCTTGGCAGGTGCCTGGATCGTCGCCGCGCCTCCCTACTCCCCAGAGCTCCTCGACAATGGCTACCAGACCGGCAGGCAGATTCCAGCGCTGGGCGAGGGAACGGAGACTGCTCGGTGGTCTCGTCGCGGCCTGGTCGGCGGTCGTCGTCCTTCTGGTCTGGAGAATGGCCGGCAAGGGTCTTGACGACTTCTTCATCACCTACCGCTACGCGCTGCATCTCGCGCAGGGCCAGGGTTTGGTCTTCAACCCAGGCGAGCGGGTCTTCGGCCTCACCAATCCGGGCTTCGCGCTTCTCCTCGCCGCCTTGCACGTCGTGACGCGAGTCTCCGTTCCCGCGCTCGCGACCGGCGTCTTCGGTCTTTCCCTCCTTGCAGTCGCCGTGCTGATGCTTGCGGATGCCAGAGGCCACGGCCGCCTGCCCGAGGCCGCGGTTGGCGGGAGCCTCCTCGTCGGCTCGTCCTACCTCTGGGCGCAGCAGGGAGGCGAGGGCATCCCGATGACGGCTCTGCTTCTCGGCGCGGCGAGCCTCGCCCAAGGCCATCCGGCGCTCGCCGGTCTGCTGGCCGGCTCGGCCGTCTGGTTTCGCCCCGAGGCCGGCCTGGGAGTCGCTCTCCTCTGCCTGATCCTATGGACCGAGGAGCGGCGGCTTCCCATGCGCCTGGGCGCCGCCGCCGCCGGCATCGTCCTCACGGGCGTGCTCCAGGCGTGGTGGTACTACGGAAGCCCCGTACCGACTTCGCTCGCCGCCAAGCAGGCTATTGCCTCTCACCTGCTCGCCACCTGGTCGGGACGGGGCTTCTGGCCCAGGGCCGCGTGGCTCGTGCCTCGCCACGCGGGACCGTTGTGGGCGTTGTTGGTCGCGCTCGGGGTGGCTGGAGCGGTTCCGCTCTGGCGTCACGGAGGCCTCTCCGGCCGGCTCCTGGCGCTCACGGCAGGCACCCTCGCCGTCGCCTATCCCTTGACCGGCGTACCCTTCGCTCCCTGGTATACCGCGCCCATCGCCGCCGGCGTTCTCTACGGCCTGCCGTATCTCTTCGGCGCGCTCCTGCGCACCAGCCTGGCGCGCCTCGCCACCGCGCCGCTCCGGCTGGCGGTCGGCATCGCTCTGGGATTTCTCTTTACCCTTCCCCTCGCCGTCTCTCTCCTGCCGGCGTCTTTCAAGTGGCATCGAGAGTTCGACTGGCCGCCCTTCATGGAGCGTTACCGGCTCGCAGGGCTCTGGCTGCGCGACCATGCGCCCTCCGGCGCGACGGTGGCGTGCTTCGAAGTCGGCGCGCTCGGCTACTACAGCGACCGCAGGATCGTCGACCTGCTCGGGATCGTGACGCCCGCCATGCTGCCCTACGTTCGCGCGCGCGACTTCGCGGGCGCCTTCTTGGCAAAATCTCCGGACTATGCGGTCTACGACGAGGCGCGCGAGGCTCGGAGCGGCTGGATGCCGACCAGCCGGCCGTGGTTCGAGAGCGCCTACCAGTGCGCCGCACGATTGGGCGAGGGACGTGACCATGTCCTGGTGTATCAGCGGCGTCGGTCCGTGCCCCTGCCAAGACCCGGCCCACCGCAGGACGCTTCGTAGGGGGATGGGTCTGGTGATGGCTCCGTCGCCATGGCGCAGCGCGGTGGCTGGCGTTCTGTTGGCTGTCCTCCGGGGTCAAGCGGCTTGGGGTGCGAGCATAGTCGCCGGCGCGCCCGGTCCCGACGGGGCGACCGAGGAGGGCACCGACCGGATCGGCCGGCTGTCGGAGCTGGTGTCCATCCCGGTGCTCTCCCCCAGGGGCCTGGCCGCCCTGGCGCTGCTCCTGGCCTGCGCCGGCCTCGCCTTGCGGCATCGCCGGCGCATTCCGGCTCCACGGCGCCTGACACGACGCTGAAGCGGTCAGCAGCGGAGAGGACGCTCGACCGCTGAGACGTGCGCGGCCGCCCCGCTGATCCAGCCTCCGCGCTTGCCGCCGCGCGCGCCGCGCTCGAGCAGCTCCAGGGTTGTTGACAACGGACCGCGCGCTCCTATAATTGGAGCGTGCATTCCAATTTCGTGAATCCGCCGTCCAGAGGCGAGGTCTGCGGTGGCGACCCGGCAGCCTGATCTCACGGCGCCGCGCCAGGAGCGGAGCCGCGCGACGCGAGAGCGCATCCTGGGGGCCCTGGCGCGGCTTCTCGAGCGCACGACCTTCGACCAGATCAGCGTCGCGGAGGTCACCGCGGCGGCCGGCTGCTCGATGAGCTCGTTCTACGCGCGATTCCCCAGCAAGGAGGCGCTCCTGGACGCCTTCCTGGACCGCTTCTTCGAGTTCTCGGCCGGCGAGGTGAGCAGGGCGCTCTCGCAGATCGCCGCCGCCGCCGGGGCCGCCAACCGCGCTCGACGGCTCGTCGAGTTCATGCTGCGGTCCTACCGCGCCTACCGCGGGCTCCTGCGATCGCTGATCCTCCACGATCGGACGCATCCAGATACCGGCTTCGGCAGCCGGACCCGCGCCTACAAGAGGCAGGTCTCCGCCGCCTTCTTGTCCCTGCTGCTCGGAGAGGACGCGGCCGCGGCGAATCCGCGCCTCGCCGCGTCGGCCAGCTTTGGACTGTGGCTCGTCATCCACGCAATCGAACAGATCGTCCTCTTCGACGACCCGATCATGGGGCGCGGGCAGATTTCGGAGCGCCAGCTCGTCGAGCAGCTGACCGCCGTCTTGCTCCGCACCCTCGAACCTCGGGAGGAAGCCTGAGAATGCGGATCTCGACAGAGACGAGGAGCCTCGCCTGCGTGCTGCTCGCCCTGACGGCCGGCGCCGCCCGAGCAGCAGCCCAGGGCGGAGCCGGCCCGCCAGCCCCTTCTCTCACGCCGGGCCTGCCGGCCCCTCCGATCACGGCAGGGCCGCCGGCTTCTGCCCTCGCGCCGGACCTTCGGGTCACCTACGTCGACGTGCCCAGCGGAATCGATCTGGCGGACTATCTCGCCGCCTGGCCGGGCCTCGAGCCCTACGTGGCCCGGCTGCGACAGGGAGACCGCAACGCCGCCAAGACACAGCTGCAGAGCCTAGCCGCCTCGCCCACTCCGTCCGACGGCGCCCTGAACCTGCTTGCCCAGCTCGAGCGGGAGGACGGCAGGCTCGATGCTGCCGAAGCTCTCGGCGCGCACGCGATCCGCCTGAATCCGCGCGAGCACCGGCACCACTTCCAGCAGGCGATGCTGTTCTTCGCCCGCCTCACCAGAGCGTCCGGCCTGGAACGCTGGCTCTGGCAGCAGAGAACGAAGGATGCCTACCAGCGGGCCTTCGACCTCGACCCGCGGCCCGTGCCCTACCGCTATTACCTCGTCTACAGCTTGCTTCAGACTCCAGCCTTCGCGGGCGGCGACAAGGCCAAGGCCCTGCGCCTTGCTCAGGACGGGATCGACATGGGCCAGAAGGAGTTTCTGGTGGTCCGCGCCGACGTCCAGAGGCTGCGCGGTGACGATGCCCGGGCTTTCGCCGACTACGACCGGGCGATGGCCGAGAGGGTCTTCAAGCTGAGCTCCTTTCTCGCCGCCGGGCAGCGGGCGCTGGAGAAGAAGGACCGAGCGCGGGCGAAGCGGTACTACGTGTGGGCGATCCGCTGCCGTCCCGACAGCGCCCGGGCCCACGAGGGTCTCGGCGACAGCTACGCCGGCGCAGGCGATGAACGGGCCGCCGCGGCCGAGTATGCCGAGGCGCTGCGCCTCGACCCTCGATCCACGAGCGCGCGGGAGAAGCTCGGCAGGTCAGGCGCGGCACCGGCCAAGGGGCCGGGATGAACCCTCGGCTCTCGGCCCTGAAGAGCGAGGTCCCCCGATTGGTCGAACCCGGCACGGACCGTGGGGGCGCAAGAGACCCTGGGGTCCACTGGCGGGGGCACGCCCTGCGTTTCGAACCGAGGAGCGCGCCGGGGTACGAGGCGCCGGCCGGCATGCGCCTGCTGCTCATCTTCCTCGTGCTCGAAGGCGTCGTGGGCCCGAGGCTCTCGCTCCTCGCCTGGCTCCGCCTTCCCGTTGCTCCTGTCTGGGTGCGAGTTCCGGTCCTGCTCGGAGTCTCGCTGCTGTCCGTCCGCTTCATCGCGGGTGTGAAGCTGGCCCAGATCGGCCTCCATCCCTGGCGCCAGTGGAGTGCGACGGAGAAGTCCTACTTGGTCCAGGTCCTGCTCATCGCCAACGTCGTCTTCGCGGTCCTGCTCGCGGATCGCTTGCGGGCAATCCTTGCCGGACCGTCGCTTCTCGCGCGCGTCGGGACGGTGTTCGTCCCGTACTTCCTCTGGGGGTTCTATCAGGAGGTGATGTACCGCGGCATCCTGCAGACCGAGCTCGTGCGCCGCTGGGGCCCGCTGCCCGGGATCCTCGTCAGCAATAGCCTCTACACTTTCGGTCCCCTGCACTTCTACCATTTCGCGCACACCTCTCCTGCTGCCCCGATCTTCGCGGCCATCTTCGCCACCGGCCTGTTCTTCGCTCTGGTGTTCTGGAGGTCGGGAAACCTCTGGCTAGTCGCCGTCTTTCACGGCATCGGCAACACCTATATCGACGGAACGCGCCAGCTCTGACGCCGGCCGCGCCTTCAAGCGCGTCCACGGCGCCTGACACGACGCTGAACCGATCAGCAGCGGAGAGGACGCGGTCGCCGCGCCGCAAGGCCGCGTCGCGCTCTACGCGGTCCCTTGGATGGCCTGCCGGTCACTCCGGAGGAGTTCGCCGGCGGCGGAGGCGGTCGAGAAAGTAGGCCAGCTCGGGCAGGTGGGCGAGCCGCGCCGCGGCCAGGTACGAGGCGCCGTAGGTGGCCAGCACCAGGAGCGCCTTGGGCACCGTGGGCAGTGATTCCAGCAGGCGCCAGACGAGGGCGGCGGGCAGGGCGGCGCCGGCCGCCAGCAGGGCCATCCTGGCGTCGTCGCGCCAGGGAAGCTCGAACTCGGGCAGGCGCCGGCGCAGCGCGGCGCGCAGCAGGCCGAGCTCGAGCCAGGCGCCGGCTCCGGATGCCAGAGAGAGGCCCACCACGCCGAGGTAGAGCGGCTCTCCGCCGGCCTGGCGGATCACCGCCGCCAGCGGGAAGCGGTCGAGCCAGAACATCAACGGCAAGGCGACCAGCGCCGCGGCCGCGACCCGCGTGGCCGCGATCCTGGCGGGCTTCCGCGTCTCGCCGAGAGCGTAGAAGGTGTTCTGCAGCAGGCGCGACGAGGTGGCCGCCAGGATGCCCACGCTGTATCCGCATAGCGCCAGGTAGACGAGCCAGGCGTTCGGCCTCGTGAAGCTGCCATGGCGGTAGAGCAGGCCCACGATCAGGTAGCCGAAGACCAGATAGCCGACCACGGTCGGGATGTTGAGGAAGGCCACCGTCGCCAGGGCCCGCCGCACGCGGGCGAGCAGCGTGGCAGCGGATCCGCCGGTGCGCAGGCGCGACAGCTCGGGTAGCTCCGAGGCGGCGATCGACATTCCGAACAGGCTGATCGGCAGCATGTAGAGCATCTGCGCGAAGCGGTTGGCGCTGGCGGCGCCGGTGGCGAGCAGCGTGGCGAGGAACAGGTCGAGGTAGCCGGCGAGCTGCACGGCGCCGCGGCCTGCCACCACCGGCCACCAGGCGCCGACCGCCTCGCGCACTCCCGGCACCCGCGTCGAGAAGGAGAGACGGAAACCCGCGAGGACCCCGGCAACCGCCGGAAGCTGAACCAGGAACTGCAGCAGCCCGCCGGCCATCGCCCCCCAGCAGAAGGCGGCGAGGAGGCGGGCGCGGTCCGCCGCGCCGGGGTGGCGGAGACCGCCGCCGGCGAGCACCAGCGCCGCGATCATCGCCGAGTTCCACAGCACCGGCGCGAAGTAGGGCAGGAAGAAGCGGCGGTGGCTGTTGAGGACGGCCAGCGCCCACACCGCCAGCACCAGGCAGGCGGAGCCGGGAAACAGGATGCGCACGGCATGGACCGTGAGCGCGAAACGATCGACCGGCAGCTTGCCCGCCGCCACCGCCGCGGCGTCGCCCAGGAAGCCCGGCGCCAGGACGGCGACGAGCGGCCGCGCCAGCACGATGCCGAGCAGCGCCAGCCCCGCGGCGCCGGCCAGGAGCAGGCCGAAGATGGCGCCGGCGAACCGCCCGGCCTCTTCACGCCGCCCTTCGGCGAGAAGCCGGCTGTAGCCCGGGATGAACGCGGCCGAGAGCGCGCCCTCGCCGAGCAGGTTCTGCAGCGCGTTGGGCACCCGCACGGCCGCGGTCAATGCGTCGGCGTGCGGCCCGACGCCGAAGAAGAAGGCCACCGCCTGCTCGCGCACGAGGCCGAAGAGGCGGCTGAGCAGGATGCCGGCCGCGACGCTCGCGGCGCCGCCGCCCGGCCGCCCCGGTACCGGCCGCGCGCCGGCCGCAGGTCCCGCCTCCCCCGCCTCTCCTACCCTTTCGCTGACCATCAGGGGGTCAGTTCCCATGGCGGGAGTCATCTCCCCCGGGCGGCGGAGAGATTTCCTGCTCGCGCCACGGTCTGCGGTGTTTCAAGATCGCGTCGGAGGAGTTCATGCTGCTCGATCCGTATCTTTACATGCAGCCTGGCATTTTCAACTTCAGCCTGATCCTGAGGAACGCGGGGTCGAGGCCCACCACCGGCCCCGGGTGCCAGGTTAGAATCCCCCATGCCCTACGGTTGGGAAGGCGAGAAAGTCCGCCTCGTGCCGCTCGACAAGACGCGCCATCTCGAGCACGCCCTGGCCTGGCTCAACGACCCCGTGCTCACCAGCTGGACGCTGATGGGCGACATGCCGTTGACCCGCCTCGCCGAGGAGGAGTTCTTCGACCGCATGAGCCGGGCGGGCGACACCGACGTGCTGTTCGCGGTCGAGACCCGTGACGGCGACCACATCGGCTTCACCGGCCTGCATCGCATCGACTGGCGCAATGGCGTCGCCACCACCGGCACCATACTCGGCCGCATCGACCTGTGGGGCCGCGGGTACGGCACGGACGCGGCCCGCGTGCGCGCCCGCTACGCCTTCGAGGTCCTCGGCCTGCGCCTGCTTCTCTCGGAAGTCATGGACGGCAACGTCGCCTCCTTGCGCATGCTGGAGAAAGCCGGCTACCGCGAGGTCGGCCGCGTCCCCCGCCGCCACTGGAAACGCGGCGCCTTCCGCGACGCCATCCTCTTCGCGCTCGAGCGCGAGCCCTCCGCCCCCGGCCCAGACGGAATGCCGCAGCCAACCTAGTGTCCCTGGCTGGCCCCCGAGGACACCAAGGCCGTGTGGATTGAACGGATCGTGCAATCGGGTTATACTTGAGGTATGAAAACGGCCATTTCGATCCCTGACAGCGTCTTCGCGGACGGAGAGAGTCTTGCGCGACATCTCAAAATCAGCCGCAGCCAGCTCTACTCTCGAGCGCTCAACGAATATGTGGCGCGGCACGCTCCGGACTCCGTAACGGAGAGCCTCGACCGGCTGGTTGCCGAGCTCGACAAGGGCGCCGATCCGTTCGTTTCCACCGCCTGGCGCCGCGTCTTGGAACGGACGGAGTGGTAGTCGCTCAGGGTGAGGTCTGGTGGGCGGATCTCGCGGAGCCTTCCGGCTCCGAGCCCGGCTTCCGCAGGCCCGTAGTTATCGTTCAGGGAGAAGCCTTGAACCGCAGCCGCATCGCCACGGTGGTTTGTGTTCCACTCACTTCGAATCTCCGCTGGGCCGAGGCCCCGGGGAACGCCTTGCTGAGTGAGAAAGACACGGGCCTGCCGAGGCCTTCGGCCGCCAATGTGTCCCAGGTCATAGCCATCGATCGGGCAGCGCTCCGTGATCGTGCCGGCAAGCTCTCGCGCCAGAAGCTGGAATTAGTGCTGGATGGAATCGACCTCATTCTCGGCCGTTGACAGGATCGCGCGACCCCTGGGTGGGCAGCCACGGAGTTACCACGAACCGTGGAAGTTGGCCTAGCGCAGGCGGGCGATCACCAAGGTTATATCGTCGTCCTGCTCGGCGTTGCCTCGAAAGTTAGCGAGATCGGAGAGGATGTTGTCGCGCACTTCGCGCGCCGGGCGGCCGTCCGCGGCGCGCTGCACCGCCCGGCGCAGGCGCTCGTCGCCGTAGGCCAGGCCCTGGCTGTTGCACGCCTCGATCAGCCCATCGGTGTAGAGCACGAGAAGGTCGCCGGCGCCGACCGGCCTCTCCTCCTGCTCGTAGCGGGCATCGAGGAAGCCGCCGAGCGGCGGCGCCCCCTTGCCCACCTCGTCGCACCGTCCCGTGGCGGCGCTGTGGTGCAGCAGCGGCGGATGGCCGGCGTTGGACAGGGTGAGCATGCCGGCCTCCCGGTCGATGACCGCGCACAGCAGCGTGATGTAGGTGCGCCGGTCGGTGGTGCGCCGCACCATACGGTTCAGCCTGGCGAAGACCGCCACGGGAGCCGCGAGCTCGTCCTCGAGCAGATAGAGGCAGCTGCGCACTCCCGACAGCAGAAGGCCGGAAGCCAGGCCGTGGCCCGCGACGTCGCCGATCACCACCGCGAGCCGCGAGGGAGCGAGGCGGAAGTAATCGTAGTAGTCCCCTCCCACCTCGGTCGCGGGCAGCGACGCCGCCGAGAACTCCAGCCAGCCCAGGTCCGGCGCGCCCGGGGGCAGCATGCTGAGCTGGATCTTGCGCGCATAGTCGATCTCCTCGCGCATGCGCAGCCGCTCGCGGGAGCGCGAGTACTCGCGCCGCCAGGCCTCGAGGAAGCGGCGCTTGTCGAGCTGGGTGAGCACCAGGGCGCCGCCCAGGCAGAGGACGATGACTACCGTGATCCCGATGGCGAAGCCCTCCTCGATCGGGGGCTTGGCCCCGGCCGGGCGCGTCCAGTCGAGGCGCAGCACCTCGGCCGTCCACAGGGCACCGTCGAGCACCACGTACTCGAGCACGCGCAGGCGGAAGAGCAGCAGCATGAAGGGGAAGAGCGCCCACAGCTCCGCCCGGCCGCCCTCCTCCAGCTGGAAGATCCAGACCCCTGGGAAGGCCATCTGCAACAGGAGATAGGCGATCAGCAGGTGGCGAAAGTGGCGCTCGAAGAACTGCTCGCGGTAGGTCGCCACGAATCCCAGCATGAGCAACAGATTGACGCAGTAGAAGACGACGCGCAGGGTCGAGACCCGGCCGCCGATCGCCAGGCCGAGGCCCGCCACCGACATGATCGACACCAGCGCCAGCAGCAAGCGGAAGCGATTGAGGTTCTTGGCGTCGAAATGCCTCAGCAATGCCGCCGACTCGGGCAGCTGCACGAGTTCGTCGATCGAAGGCTCTTTCACGGGCGGTTACGGGTGAAGTGGGGCAGCAGAGAGCAAGAATACATTAGTTGGCGACGCCATCCCCGCCTTCCCGGCCTTCCGAAGCCGCCGAGTCCCTGCTGTCCTCCGCCTATTCGTAGCGCAGGGCCTCGAGTGGGTCGACCCAGGTGGCGCGCCGGGCGGGCACCAGGTTGGCTACCAGCGCCACCGCGGCGAGCACCAGGGGCACGAACAGATAGGTCAATGGATCGCCGATCCTGACGTCGTAGAGCTGGCCGGCAAGGAGCCGGGAGGCAAACCAGGCGCCGGCCAGCCCCACCACCAAGCCGAGGAGCACCAGGCCCATCCCCTGGCGCACCACCATGCGCATGACCTCGCCGCGGCGCGCTCCCAGGGCCATCCGGATGCCGATCTCGTGCGTGCGCTGGGAGACCGAGTAGCTGACCAGGCCGTAGATGCCGACCGCGGCGAGGACCAGGGCGAGCGCGGCAAACAAGGAGATGAGCACGGTCTTGACCTCGTTCTGCGCCAGCGAGGCCGCCACCACGTCCTGCATGGACCGGAGGCGGCCAATCGGCAGGTCGCGGTCGAGACTCCTGATCACGGCGCGCACCGCACCGGCCAGCGCGAGCGGGTCGCCCGAGGTGCGCACCACCAGCGTGGAGCTCGGAGCGGCGTTTTCAAACTGCGGCCAGTACCCCGCGGACTTGGGCTCCTGGTCGAGCTTGGCGTCACGGACGTCGCCAACCACCCCCACGACCGTGTACCACTTGGCCGTGGGCTTGCTGGCATCGTCGAAGGTCAGCCGCTTGCCGAGCGGGTTCTCGCCCGGCCAGATCTTGGCCGCCATCGTCTGGTTGACGATGAACACCGGCTGGCTGCCCTCCCGGTCGGACTCCGAGAACACGCGCCCGCGGCGCAAGGGGATGCCGAGGGTCTGGAAGAAATCCGGGCTGACGATGCGGATGTTGGCGCTGGGTGCCTTGTTCGGAAGTGTCGGCTTGCCTTGCGCCTCGAAGGAGAGGACGAAGCCGCGGCCTTCGAGGGGTGGAGGGAAGACCGAGGCGGCGCGCTCCACTCCCGGCAGGGCGCGGACGCGCTCGAGGAGCTGGCGGTAGAAGCCGGCCTGGCGGGCGTCGTCCGGGTACTTCGCCTCCGGCAGCGCGAGGTCCACCACCAGCAATCCAGGCACGCGAAAGCCGGGATCGACCGCGCGCAGGCGCGCAAAGCTCCGGAGGATCAGCCCGGCCGCCACCAGCAGCACCAGGGCTCCCGCCACTTCGGCGAGCACCAGCAGGTTGCGGATCAGGCGGCCGCGGGTGCCCCCGGCGAGGGCCCGGCCGCCCTCTTTGAGGGCGGCGAACATCCGTCTGCCGCTCACCGCGGAAAGCGCCGGCGCCAGCCCGAAGATCACGCCGGTGACCACCGCCACGGCGGCGGTGTAGAGCAGCACCCAGCCGTCGATGCCGATCTCTCCGGAGCGCGGAATGGCGTCCGGGTTGAGCGCCACCAGGGCGCGGGTGCCCCAGGCGGCGAGCAGCAGGCCGAGGAGGCCCCCGCCGGCGAACAGCACGACGGTTTCGGTCAGCAGCTGGCGCACCAGGCGCGTCCTGCCGGCGCCGAGGGCCGAGCGCATGGCCAGCTCACGCTCGCGCGTCCCCATCCTGGCGAGCAGCAGGTTGGCGACGTTGACGCAGGCGATGAGCAGCACCAGCCACACCGCGATCTCCAGCGTGGACAGGGCCGGGCGGATGTCCTCCACCAGCAGGTCGTGGAGCGGGATCACCAGAGCCCCCCAGCCTTCATCGGCGTCAGGGTACTGGCGCGCCAGGCGGGCGGCGATGCCCGACATCTCGACCTGTGCCTGCGTCACGCTCACTCCCGGCCTGAGCCGCCCCAGGACGCCGATGTGATGGGCGCCGCGGTGCTCCTTTGCCCAGTCGAAGGCGGCCGGCAGCCAGAGCTCGCTCTTCCTGGGAAAGTCGAAGCCCTCGGGAGCCACGCCGACCACCGTGTAGCTCTTGCCGTCGAGGACGATGGCGCGGCCGAGGATGCGCGGATCGGAGCCGTAGCGGCGCTGCCAGATGGCCTGCGAGAGGATCACCACCTGGGGGCCGCCCGGCTGGTCTTCCTCGGAATGGAAGGATGCCCGGCCCAGGACCGGCTTGACGCCCAGGGTGGCGAAAAAGCCGGCCGAGACGCCGCCGCCGCGGACCGCCTCCGGCTTGTCGTTGCCGGTCAGGTTGAGACGCATGGACTGGAACGCCGCGAGGTGCTCGAAGACGCGGTTCTGCTCGCGCCAGTCCCTGAAGTTGAGCGGCGCGACGCTAAAGCGCGGGAAGCCAGCCTGCGGATTGCTCTCCATCACCACCATCAACCGCTCGGGATGGGGATAGGGCAGCGGCTGCAGGAGGACGCCGCGGATGACGCTGAAGATGGCGGCGTTGGCGCCGATGCCCAGGGCCAGCGTCAGCAGCGCGACCAGCGTGGTGGCCGGGTTGTTGCGCAGCGAGCGCAAGCCGAAGCGGACGTCCTTCCACAAGCTCTCCATGTCACCCCTCCGTCAGCAGCTCGGTCCCGCTCTCTCCCCCACCATAACGCTCGCCGCGGCGTCAGGGTTTCAATCGCAGCGCAGCCCCTCGACCGCAACAGTACTACCAGAGTAGTTGAGCGGTCAACAGCGACGCCCCACGGCCGTCCCTCCCCTACCCGCCCTTGGCCTTCTTCACCGCCTCGGTCAGCGCCGGCAGGAACTCGTGCAGGTCGCCGACCCAGCCGTAGTCGGCGACGGTGAAGATCGGGGCGTTGGGGTCCTTGTTGATGGCCACGATCACCGAGGAGCCCTTCATTCCGACCAGGTGCTGGATGGCGCCCGAGATGCCGGCGGCGATGTAGAGCCGGGGTGCGACCGTCTGGCCGCTCGAGCCGATCTGGCGGTCGCGCGGCAGCCAGCCGCTGTCGATGACCGGGCGGCTGGCGCCGATCTCCGCGCCGAGCGCGCGCGCCAGCTCCTCGACCGGCGCGAGCTTGTCGGCCCCGCCCACGCCGCGGCCGACGGCGACGATCATGTCGGCCTTGGTGAGATCGACCTGGTGGCCGCCAGCCTCGACGTAGCCGAGCACTTCGCGATCGGGGCGCAAAGCGGCGGGGTCGAAGGCGAGGGGCTGCGGCCGGACGGCCGTCCCTTCCGCCGGCGGCCCCTCGGCGGCCTCGGTTGGAGCGGCAGGGGCGTCCGCGGCAGGGGCGTCGCCTGCCCGAGCTCCGGCGGCCTCCGAAGTGCCGGCAGCCGAACCGCCCGCGCCCTGCGCTGGCGTCGAATCCGCCGGAAAGGCCCCGGCCTGCACGGAGACCAGCACCGTCCCTTCCCCCTTGACCCGCACCCGCGACTGCAGCTTGCCGCCGAGCACGGGCCGGGTCCACACCAGCTCGTCCCCTTCCGCAGCGAACCCCGTCACCTCCGGCAGCAGCCCCGCCCCCACGTCCTGCGCCAGGCGCGGCACGTAGTCGACCGACTGGTAGGTGTGCGGAAAGACCACGAAGTCCGGCCGCGCCTTCCTCAGCGCCGGGGCCAGGACTCCGATATAAGCGCCCGGAGTGTACCTGCCGAGCGCCGGATGGTCGGCCACGTGCACGGCCGCCAGGCCTCGCCGGGCCACCCGATCGGCGGCGCCCGAGACGGCTTCGCCCAGCACCACCGCCTCGGCCTGGCACCCCAGCAGCGCGGCCAGCCGCCGCCCGGCGGCGATCGCCTCCCACCCGGCGCGCACCACCTGTCCGTCCTTGATCTGCGGCACCACCCAGACCCGCTTGGCCATCACAGCAACCTCGCCTCGGTCTGCAGCTTCTCGACCAGCGCCGCGGCGGCCGCCTTTGCGTTGCCCTCGATCATCTTCGCGCCCTGGCCGCTTTCCGGAAAGGACACCGCGATCGTTTCCAGGCGCGAGCCGGCGGCCCCGATGGCGCCAGGGTCGAGCCCGAGCTCGGCCGGCGACGGCGAGGCGATCTCCTTCTTCTTGGCCTGCATGATGCCCTTGAGTGAGGCATAGCGCGGGTGATTGATTCCGGCCTGGATCTCCAGCACCGCGGGCAGCGCCACGCGCGAGATCTCGTTGATCCCGCTCTCCATTTCGCGGGTGACCTTGACGGTCTTGCCCCCGGGCTCGAGCTCGACGCCCATCACCAGCCAGACGTGGGGCCAGCCCAGGTGGCCGGCGACGACCGAGCCGGTAGCGCCAAACCCGAAGTCGTCCGATTGCGAGCCGGTGAGCACCAGGTCGAACGGCTCGCGTGCCACCGCCGCGGCGAGCGCCCGCCCGGTGGCCAGGGCATCGCCGCCGAGGAAGGCCGGATCGACGAGGTGGACGGCACGCGCCGCGCCGACCGCCAGCGCCTTGCGTAGCGCCTCGCGCACCCGCGCCGGGCCGAGGCTGAAGGCGACGACCTCGCCGCCACCGCTCCTCTCGACCAGGCCGAGCGCTTCTTCGAGCGCGTACTCGTCGCTCTCGTTGATGATGAAGGGCAGGTCCTCCTCGTCCAGCCACTTGCCGTCTCGGGCGATGCGCAACCGCGCCTCGCCATCGGGGACCTGCTTGAGGCACACCGCGATTCTCATTGGGCGACTCTCTGGCTCATGAGTTTCTAGTCTACTTGCCGCCTGCCGGATGGCCGGCGCTTCCAGGGGTGGGGCAAGCCTATCACGGCTGTCCGGACCCGATGGCCGCCTCGCGAGCCGCCGGCCGGCACCTGCCACTCTGATAGACTTGGAGAGCCAGCAGGGTGCTAAATCGTAGACGGATCGGGCTTTCGGCCCGCGCGCCGCCGCTCGTAATCCGCCTGCCTGGCCAAGCGCGGCGTCACGCCTGGCGACAGATGGTCTCTAATCGGCGACCAGAGGAAGTGATCGGCGAGACGATCTCCCACTACCGCGTGCTCGAGCGCCTGGGCGGCGGCGGGATGGGCGTGGTGTACAAGGTCTGGGACCTCTCTCTCGAGCGCTTCGCGGCGCTCAAGGTCCTCAACCCCGAGCGCGACGCCAGCGACGACTACAAGCGCCGGTTCATCCGCGAGGCACGCACCGCCTCGATCCTCGATCACCCCAACATCTGCACCATCTACGAATCCGGCGAAAGCGCCGCCGGGCAGCTCTTCATCGCCATGGCTTTCTGCGCGGGGGAGTCGCTGAAGAGCCGGCTGCGGCGCGGCCCGCTGGCGCTCGAGCATGCCCTCGAGATCGCCGCCCAGGTCGCCGCCGGGCTCGACCGGGCCCATGAAAAGGGCGTCGTCCACCGCGACATCAAGCCGGCCAATGTGATGCTCACCGAGGGGCGCGCGGTCATCGTCGACTTCGGGATCGCGCGTCTGGGCGATCAGAGCCGGTTGACCCGGGCCGGCAACGTCATGGGCACCACCGCCTACATCGCGCCCGAGCGGCTGCTCGGCGACGCTGCCGATGCGCGCGCCGACATCTGGTCGTTGAGCGTGGTGCTCTACGAGATGGTCACCGGCAGCCTCCCCTTCCGCGGCCCGGACAATCCCGCGGTGATGTCGGCGATCCTCCGCCGCGACGCCGCGCCGATGTCCACCCTGCGCCCGGGGATACCGGCCGAGCTGGACCGCATCGTGGCGCGCGCGCTGGCCAAACGGCCGGCCGACCGCTACCAGCGCGCCGGCGAGCTGTGCGCCGACCTCCGCGCCGCCGTGGCGGCCGGCATCCTGCCCGCGGAGCCCACCGAGGAGACGTTGGTGGAGAGCCCGTCGAGCGCGGGCCGCGAGCGGCCGCTCTCCGGGGTCGGAGTTCCGGGACGCAGCCGCGGCGCCAGCGGCAGCCGCTCGCGCGGCAGCGGCGGCGGGGAACCCTCGGACGCCGGCGATGTCAGAGGGCTGGGCGGGCCGGGCGGGCCGCTGGGAAACTCCGGGTTGATCGGGACGACCGTCTCCCACTATCGCGTCCTGCACGTTCTCGGGGGCGGCGGCATGGGCATCGTCTACCAGGCCGAGGACACGCAGCTCGGCCGTCCGGTGGCGCTCAAGTTCCTGCCGCCGGAGCTGACTCGCGATCCCGATGCCAAAGCACGGTTCCTGCAAGAGGCGCGCGCCGCCTCGGCCCTCGATCACCCCAACATCTGCACCATCCACGAGGTCGGCGAGACCGCCGACGGTCAGCTCTTCCTCGCCATGGCCTGCTATGACGGCGAGACACTGAAGAAACGCCTCGAGCGCGGCACCCTGCCGATCGACGTGGTGATCGACTTCGCCGCGCAGATCTCCCGCGGCCTGGCCAAGGCCCACCGCCAGGGGATCGTGCATCGCGACGTCAAGCCGGCGAACCTGATGATCACCGGCGACGACATCGTGAAGATCCTGGACTTCGGTATCGCCAAGCTGGCCGGCGCCGCGGCGATCACCCGCGCCGGCTCTTCGCTCGGCACTCCCGGCTACATGTCGCCCGAGCAGGCGCACGGCGACGAGGTCGACGCGCGCACCGATCTCTGGTCTCTTGGCGCCGTCGCCTACGAGATGACGACCGGGCGGCGTCCCTTCCGCGGCGACCACGAGCAGGCGGTGCTCTATGCGCTCTTCCACGAACAGCCGGAGGCGCTGACCCGCCTGCGTCCCGAAGCGCCGCCGGAGCTCGAGCGCATCGTCGGCCGGCTGCTCGCCAAGGCGCCGCAAGAGCGCTACCAGGCCGCCGCCGAGGTCGTCGCCGACCTGAAAGCGCTGTCCGGCTCCCCGACCGGCACACAGACGCTACCCGCTACCGGACCCGCCGCGTTGCCGGCGACTTCCGGCGCGCTGCAATCGACTCCCGGCGCTCTCCGCTCGGATTCCGGCGCATTTCGATCGGCCTTTGGCCAGGCCCAAAGGTCCTCGCCTGGCAGCCGCGGGCGGCGCGCCGCCGCCGTGGCCGCCATCCCAGTCATCGCCGTCGTGCTCGCCACGGCCGCCGGCTACCTCGCGATGCGCTCCGGTGCCGGCAAGGCGGCCTCGACGGCGGCCACGGGTGCACCGCTGCGGGCGACCTTTACCCAGCTCACCGACTTCCCGGGCAGCGAGTCCTTCCCGAGCCTCTCACCGGACGGCAACTTCTTCCTCTACAGCAAGTCGGCGGGCGCCAAGAGCCACATCTTCTTGCAGCGCGTCGGCGGCGGCAACCCGATCGACCTCACGCGCGACCCGGCGCAATCCGACACTCAGCCGGCCTTCTCCCCCGATGGCCAGCAGATCGCCTTCCGATCGGAGCGCGACGGCGGCGGCATCTTCGTCATGGGCGCCACCGGCGAATCGGTGCGCCGCCTTACCGACCTCGGCTACAACCCCGGCTGGTCACCCGACGGCACCGAGCTGCTGTGCGCCTCCGAAGGAGTGTCCGACCCGGCGATCAGGACCTCGCAAAGCCGGCTCTGGCGGGTCGACGTCGCGAACGGCGCGAGAAGGCTGGTGGCCGAGGGCGATGCGGTGCAGCCGAGCTGGTCGCCGCACGGTCTGCGCATCGCTTACTGGGGAATCCCGGCCGGCGGCGCGCGCCGGGTGCTGTGGACGGTTCCGGCCAGAGCCGGCCATCCGCTGAGCAACGGCGAGGCCACGCGTCTCGTCGACGACTCCTACCTCAACTGGAGCCCGGTCTGGTCGCCGGACGGACGGCACCTCTACTTTGCCAGCGACCGCAGCGGCTCGATGAACCTGTGGCGGGTGGCGATCGACGAAGCCACCGGCAAGGCGCTGGGCGAACCCGAGCCGCTCTCCACGCCGGCGCAATGGAGCGGCCTTCTCAGTCTCTCGCGCGACGGCCGGCGCATCCTCTACGCCACGCGCAGCGGGAAATCCAACCTCGAGAAGGTTGCCTTCGAGCCCGCGGCCGGCCAGGCGCTGGGAACGCCGCAGGCGCTCACCCAGGGCTCGCGGCATGTCCACTCCTGCGACGCTTCACCGGACGGTCAGTGGATTGCCGTCCACTCCACGGTCCCGCACGAGAACCTCTTCATCCTCCGTCCCGACGGCAGCGACCTCCGGCAGCTCACCAATGATCCATACAAGAACCGCCAGCCGCGCTGGTCGCCCGACGGTTCTCGCATCGTCTTCTACTCGAACCGCGGCGGGCGCTACGACCTGTGGACCATCCGCCCCGACGGCAGCGGGCTCGAGCAGGTCACGGGCGTCGCGGGACCGCCGCCGACCTACCCGCTGTGGTCACCGGATGGCAGGAGGCTTGCCTGCAGCGTCTTCTTGCGCGGCACGATGCTGGTCGACCTCGCCAGGCCGCTGGCCCAGCGCGCTCCCGTCGAGCTCCCGGTCGCGCCGATCGCAGGGCGGCCGCGCTACGCCTTCGAGGCCACCTCCTGGTCGCCGGATGGCCGGTGGCTGGCAGGCAACTTCGACCGGCCGGCCGAGTCGCCGGTCGCCGGCATCGTGCTCTATTCCTTCGCGACCGCCGGCTTCTCACGCCTGACCGAGCGCGGCACCGCCGCCACCTTTCTGCATGACAGCCGCCGCCTGCTCTTCCGCGATCAAGGCGAGCTGCAGCTGCTCGACATCCGAACCCGCCAGGTCCGGCGGGTGCTGAGCTCTCCCGCCGATCAGACCCTGGTCAGCATGTGCACCAGCCCCGACGATCGCGTCCTCTACCTGGTGCGCGAGAGCGAGGAGGGGCATGTCTGGATGCTGACGCTGGGCTGAGTGCCTTTTTTGCTACAATCTTCTCATCGAATGCCCATCGAATGTCGGCGTTCGGCCTGGCGGGACGGGGCCGAATCCTGCCGCGGGAGGTGACGAGTGGCCTTCAAGTACACGGACCTCATGTGCCGCGTCCAACCGCAGACCGCCCAGTGGACGGGAGGAGTGGGGCGATGGGCTTGCCCTCCTCCCACGGTCAACGTCCCCGACGAAGAGTGCCGCGACCAGACGCTGCCGGGCGGCGGGTGCGCCGACGTCACCCTGGAGGACGAGCCGGAATGTCCCCAGCCGTCGGTCAACGGCGAGAGGCCTGAGCAGGCGGACCAGTGCCCCGACCCCTCCGTGACCGGCATCCAGCAAGCCGGCGCCGTCGCCCCGGCGCGGCTGGCGGCAGAGCTGGCCCTCCTGCAAGAGCAGCTAAGGCAGTGCCTCGCGCAAAGTCCATAAAGAGCACCCGGAAGCTCGCTTCCGGCGGTGGAGCGAAGCTCACCGGCGAGGCCCTCCTCGGCGGCGTGCTGCGCGCCAGTCCGCGTTACCAGCTCGTGCCGCTCGAGCGCCTGAGCGCGCACGAGCGCCAGGGCCTGGCGGAGCTGGGCGACGAGCCGGACATCTACGGCCTGCTGCTGCCGTGCGAACCCGGGCCGGGAAGTCCGGCCGCGAAAGCGGTGGACTGCGACACGGCGCTTCTCTTCCTGACCCTGCGCGAGCCCGGGCCCCTTCCGGCCTACCTGCGGGTGGCTGGCGGCGACGCCGCCTCGCGCGCGCTGGCCCGGCTCGTGGCGGATGGCGTGCTGGAGGTCGAGCGCGGCGGCGATTTCGTCTCGGGCGCCGCCGCCTTCGATCCGCCTGGCACGGCTGGCAGGCCGCGGCCAGGCCGGCCGTCCGGACGCCTGGCCGAGCTGTCGCGTGCCGCCCTGCGCCATGCCGCGGCCCTGAAGATCGATGATGCCTCCCTTCTGGCCGCGAAGCTCTATGGCTACAACCGCCGGCCGCTGACCCCGCTTTGGCGGCGGCAGCTGGGCAGCACCGAAGACGTGCCGGGTTTCCTCGGCCTGTCGCCGCGCGCGCCTGGCCCGGCGGAGAAGGACTCGCCCCCCACTCAGCCGTCCGGCGGTGGCGCCTGGTCGCACCCCGAGCGTTCCGGGGGGTGGCTGGTCTGGCGTCTCCGTGGCCGCGGCTCTGCCGACCTTGGCACGGCGGCGGAGGCCGTCTTCAAGCTCTATGTCAGCCCGCGGCCCGAGGCGCTTGCCGGGGCGGGCCCGCCGATCCTCTCCGCTCTGGCGGCCGCCCGCCCGTTCCAGATCAAGATCGGCGCCGCGGCGGGAGGACTGCTGCGCTGCGACAAGCTGGTGGCCTACTTCGCCAGTTTCGAGCGGCTGTCCGAGGCCGCGGCCGGCCTGGCCGCCAGCCTCGCCGGTCTGCCTGTCCAGGGAGTGCCTTTTACCGCCGAGATCGCCGGCGGCGGCCTGCTCTCCTGGGGTGTCGATCCGCCGGCCGGGCGCTCGGCGTGGCAGCGCAATGAGAGCTGGCGCCAGCGGCTGACGGGCCGCCTGGCGCAGGCGATCGTGGCCGCCCGCAAAGCGGCGCACACAGAGCCCTGGGAGTTCGCCCTCGAGCGGTTGCGCCTCGACGGGATCGACACCGACACTTGGACGCCTGGCGCCCTGGCCTGGCGGGAGGCTTAGGCAAGCCAGTGCCCATCACCGATCGCCTGGTGCTTCCCGCGGACGTCGTCCTCGCGCCGGTGTCCGAGCTTTCCCCCGCCGTGCGGCGCCGCCTGACTTGCGAGGACGACGACTACGCCCTCACCCGGCCTCGCCTGCGCGCCGGCTCGCGCATCGTCGAGGCCCGGGCGGCGGATCTGCTGGCGCAGTTCAAGGCGCCTTCCACCGTTGCCGAGGCGGTCGTGCGGCACAGCCGGGCGAGCGGAGCCGACCCGCAGACCGTCCTGCTCGAGGCCTATCCGCTGCTCGCCAGCCTCCTCGACGCGGGCTTCCTGGCGAGCGAGAGTGACGGGCCGGCGGCAGATCTCCTGCCGACTGCCTACGTCGGCGAGAACCTGGCCGGCTACGAGGTGGTGCGCTGCGTCCAGGCGCTCGAGGACGTCGAGCTCTACCAGGTCAGGCGGAAGAGCCGCCCTGCCGGCCGGCGCCGCGCTCGCGCGGCGGGCGCCGCCAAGCGCCGGGTCGTCAGGATTCGCCTCAGCGACGCCTACGCCGCGCTCAAGATCGAGCGTCCGGCGGCCGCCGGACGCTGCGCCGCGGCGCTCGCCAGGGAGGCGGCGGTGCTCGAGCACCTGTCCGGGGAGGGTGCGCCGCGGCTGCTCGCCGCCGGCACACTCGACGGCAGGAACTTCGTGGTCACCGAGTGGTGTCCCGGAATCGACGCCGTCACCGCGGCCGGCGAGCTGCGCGCCGGCCTGCCGGAGGACGGCCTGGCGGAGGACGGCGGCGGGGACGGCCCCGGCCCACGCTCCGCCCTGCTCGCCCTCGCCGCCGCGGTCGCCCGCGCCTACGCGGGGCTGCACGAGCGCGGCGTGATTCACGGCGACGTCCACCCCCGCAACGTCATGGTGGCGGCCGACGGCGGCGTCCGCCTGCTGGACTTCGGGCTGGCGCGCTGGAGCTCCGGGCCGCGCCGGCTGGCTCGGCCCGGCCGCGGCGGCATCGGCTTCTTCTTCGAGCCCGAGTACGCTCGGGCGGTACTGGCCGGACGGCGGACGCCCGCGGCCTCTGCCGCCGGCGAGCAGTACGCCGTGGCGGCGCTGCTCTACCTGCTCTTGACCGGCACCCACTACCGCGACTTCTCGCTCGAGCGCGACGCGCTCTTCCGCCAGGTGGCCGAGGAGCCGCCCCTCCCCTTCGGCGAGCGCGGGACGGCGCCCTGGCCGGAGGTCGAAAGCCTGCTGGCGCGCGGCCTGAGCAAGGAGCCGGAGCAACGCTTCCCGTCGCTGGCCGAGCTGGCGGCCGCTCTCGACGGCGTGCGCGCCGTCGAGGAGCGGGCGAAGAAGGGCAAGGCCACGGCGGCGGCTCGGCCCCGTTCCGGTCATCGCGCTCCCGGCGCGGCCGACATCCTGCTCGACCGGGCGCTGGCACGCATCGGCCCCGACGGCCCGCTGGCCGCCAGCGGACTTGCCGAGCCGCCCTACGCCTCGATCAACTACGGCGCCGCCGGCGTCGCCTACGCTCTTTACCGCATCGCCCTGGTGCGCGAGGACCCGATCCTCCTCGCCCAGGCCGACCTGTGGGCGGGGCGGGCGCGGCAAGCGGTCGCGGAGGGGAATGACGACGCCTTCTACAACCCGGAGTCCGAGATCAGCGAAGACACCGTGGGGCGCGTCTCTCCCTACCACACGGCAACCGGACCCTGGGCCGTGCAAGCCCTGATCGCCCACGTCCAGGGCGAGACAGGCGCGCAGCGTGCGGCGGTCGCCGCCTTCCTGGCCGCCGCGCGTCAGCCCTGCGCCAATCCCGATCTCGTCCTCGGCCGCTGCGGCCTGCTCCTCGCCGCCGCCCTGTTGCTGGACACGACCGAGAGCGCCCGGCTCTTCGGCGCCGCGGTCGCCGATCTGCGGCAGTTCGGCGGCGAGCTGCTCGCCGCCCTCTGGCAAGAGCTCGACGAGATGGCGCCCATCCCGCTCGCGGACGGCAACCTGGGAATGGCCCACGGCTGGGGCGGCTACCTCTATGCTTCTTTGCGCTGGTGCCGCGCCGCCGGCGTCGGCCTGCCGTCATCTCTCGGCCGGCGCCTCGACGAGCTCGGCGAAAGCGCCGAGCACTGGCAGCGTGGCCTGCGCTGGCGTTGGCACGGCGCCGAGAGCGAAGGGCCCTGGGAAAGCCCGACGATGCCCGGCTGGTGCAATGGCAGCGCCGGCCTGGTCCATCTCTGGACCCTGGCGCATCGCCACTTCGGCGACCCGTCGTATGCCGCCCTCGCCGAGGGCGCCGCCTGGAACTCCTGGGAAGGGCGCGCCGGCGGGGCGAGCCTGTGCTGCGGCCTGGCCGGCCGCGCCTACGCCCTGCTCAATCTCCATCGCCACGGCGGCGGCGCGGACTGGCTGCGCCGCGCCCGCATCCTCGCCGACCGTGCCGCCCGCCAGGACGCCCGCAATCCGGTCCGCCCCGACAGCCTCTACAAGGGAGGCCTCGGAGTGGCCGTCCTCGCCGCCGACCTCGCCCATCCGGAGGACGCCGCCATGCCGTTCTTCGAAGAAGAAGGCTGGAAGCAAATGACTTAGCCCTCGCCCGCCCCGCCCTCTCCTTGCAGGGGTTTCTTTCTCGCGGCAGGGCGGAAAAGCGGGCGGTGGTCCGTCTATCAGGTCAGGGCCTGGGCGGGAGCCCGGCGCCAGCTACGGAACCTTCTGAAAAGTGAGGTGGTGGAATGGCCAGGAAAAGTGTCGTCGCCTACTACATGCACGAGAGCGAGCGTACGGCCGCCGAAGCGCTGCTGAAATCGAGCGAATCCACCGATAGCTTTGCTGTGGGCGAGATCGAGGAGAGCGACATCGAGAAGCTGAGCGCCGCCGGCGTCATCGTGCAGGACGCGGCCGAGCCACCGGCCGACGACGAATCGGAGCCGTCGGCAGCGCCGCGGGCCGCGACCGGCGCGTTCTCCTTCTCGGTTGCCCCGGGCGGCACAGGCGCCGCCGCCGCACTCGACACCGCGGTGCCGGCGGAGGTGGATTGGTACGTCGTCCGGCTGCGCGGCCCGCTTCTCGAGGGCCACCACGCACGGCTCACCGCGCTGGGCGTCGACCTGGTGCGCGCCCAGTCCCACGACGCCTACCAGGCGCGCCTCAGCAGCCAGCAGGTCGCCGACGTGACGAAACTCCCGTTTGTCGCCGGTGTCCGCTGGCTCAGCCCGACGCAATCGGCGCCGCTGGTCGCCACGCGGTCCACACCCCCCGGTGCCGCGCCGGAGGGCGCCCCGGCGCTGGGGATGGTCGGTGTTGCCGCCGAACCGCTCCCCTTCGACGTGAGCCTGCGCGACCCCGCCGACCGCCCGGCAGTCGAGCGATGGCTCGCCGGACGCGAGGTAACGGTTCTCGGCACCAGCGCGCGGAAGATCCGCATCTCGGTCACGCCCGACGATCCGGTGCTCGGCGACCTCCAGGTCTTGCCTGAGGTCGAGGTCATCGTGCAGTACGTAGAGCCGACGATCTTCAATGACCACGCCCGCCGTCTGCTCGGCATCGACGGGCCGGCCCCGGCCCCGGGCGGGCCGCCGGCGCCGCCCGTCCTGTCGCAGGACGGGAGCGGCCAGATCGTCGCCGTGGCCGACACCGGGCTCGACGACCAGCACCGGGATTTCGCCGGCCGCATCGTGAAGCTCGTGGCGCGCGGCCGCCCGGGCGTTACCAGCGACCCACATGGCCACGGAACGCACGTCGCCGGCTCGGTGCTCGGAGACGGCACCGAGTCGAACGGCCAGATCAAGGGCGCCGCGCCGAAAGCGCGGCTGTTCTTCCAGTCCCTGCTCGACGCCAAGGGCGGGCTGGGCGGCCTGCCCGTCGATCTGAACGACCTCTTTCAGGAGGCCTACGACGCCGGGGCGCGCATCCATAACGACAGCTGGGGAGCCGATCTCGGCTCGACCTATACGCTCAACAGCGAGGAGGTCGACGAGTTCATCCACGACCATCCCGACATGCTCGTAGTGATCGCCGCGGGCAACTCCGGGAAGGCGGCGGCGCCAAGGAAATCGGCCGTCGGATTCGTCGATTGGCTGTCGATCGGCTCGCCGGCGTCGTGCAAGAACGCGCTGACCGTCGGTGCCAGCCGCAGCGACCGTAGCGACGGCGCTCTCAGCTCGAAGACCTGGGGTCAGGTCTGGTCGAGAGATTTTCCAGACGACCCGATCGCGGCGGAGAAGGTCTCGGGCGACCCGCAGGGCCTGGCGGCCTTCAGCAGCCGCGGACCCACCGACGATCGCCGCATCAAGCCCGACCTCGTCGCGCCCGGCACCGATATCGCCTCGGCCCGCTCCTCGCTCGCTCCCGACGGCAACTACTGGGGTCCGCATCCGGCATCACCGAAATACGCCTTCGATGGCGGCACCAGCATGGCGTCGCCGCTCACCGCCGGCTGCGCGGCGCTGGTGCGCCAGTACTACGTCGACACGCGCCAGGTCGAGCCAAGCGCGGCGCTGCTGAAGGCGACCCTGATCGGCAGCACCACCTGGCTGACCGGCGGGGATGCGACGGCGCCGAGCCCTGGAACGCCCAACTACCATCAGGGACACGGCCGGATCGATATGCAGAAAGCGATACCCAATCCCGCGCAGCCGCGGCTTGCGCTGCAGTTCGTCGACACCTGGAAGACCCCGGGCCAGGCGCTCGGGCGTACGGGCGAGCGGCGGCGCTATCAGTTCGTCTTGCCGGCCAACGTTGCCGAGCTGCGCATCTGTCTGGCCTACACCGACGCCCCGGCGCGCGGCCTCCAGAACAACGTCAGCCTGATGGTCAACCACCTGCCCAGCGGCATGAAATGGCAGGGCAACGAGCATCTCGCCGACGCGTTGAGGCTGCCCGATCCCGACAACAACGTCGAGGTGGTGCGCCTCCCCAACCCGGCTGCCGGGACGTACCTGATCCAGGTTTTCGCCCCCAACCTTCTCAAGCCGCCGCAGGATTTCGCGCTGGTGGTGGCCGGCGACGGCGTGCCCGCGCTCAACCAGATCTGAATCCAAGACCCAAGGAGAGAGCCGTGAACGAGCTGAGCCGTCTCGTGCCCATCATCCAGGCGCATGCCGAAGAGCTGAAGGTCCCGGGGTGGCTTCGATCAGGCCGGGCTATCGGATGGAGAACGACTGGCTGACCAAAGACCCGGCGATCGTGGTCATTGCCTCGCAAACGGCCGGCGACCTGACGCTTCCCGCCCAGGTGGACGGCGTGAAGGTGGAAGTCCGCCGTGCCACCGACGTCGAGCAGCTTCGCCACGAGGATCCGCAACGCTACGCCAAGCTCGCGTCCACCCACCGCGAGCTGGCCCCGGGCGCCTTCCCCGAGGTCGATCCGGCGGCGACCCCCGCGGCGCCGGCGGTGGCGGCGGCACAGCCGCTCGCCGCCAAGCCGTCGATCCCCTACAGCGTGTCGGACGTTCCCCTGGCGCCGGTGAGCGGCACCTTCGGCTTCACCTGCCACGCCAGTCCCGACGCCGGTTGGCCCACGCTGCGCGCCTTCCTCGCGGCGACCGAGAAGACCCTGACCGTCGGCATGTACGACTTCACCTCGAAGCACATCCTCGACGAGGTGGAGAAGGACCTGCTGACGAAAACCCTGGCAATCACCCTCGACAACCCGGCGAAGAACCCGACCGCCGACCAGACCGATTCCGACACGGTGGCGGCGCTGGGCGACACCCTGGGCGACTCCTTCAGCTCGGCGTGGGCGCTGGTGCGGTCGAACAAAGCCGTGCCGCGGTGGATCTTTCCCACGGCGTATCACATCAAGGTGGCGGTGCGCGACGGCAAGTCGGTCTGGCTGTCGAGCGGCAACTGGAACAACTCGAACCAGCCGGCCGCTCAGCGCATGGCTTCCATCGGCGACAGGCGGGAGGCGCGCAGGGCCGGATAGAGCCCGAAAGAGAGGGCGAGCAGCAGGGCGGTGGCCCAGGCCGCGAGCAGGCCGAGCGGGTTGACGACCAGGCCGTAGGGGAACTTGTCGGCCAGGGCGCGGCACAGGCCGCTGCCGGCGAAAGTGCCGGCCAGGGCGCCCAGGGCGGCGAGGACCAGCGCCTCGAGCAGGAACTGGACGAAGATCTGCGGATCGGTTGCGCCCATGGCCTTGCGCAGACCGATCTCGTAACGCCGGTCGGCGAGCGAGATCAGCATCACCGACAAGACCCCGACGCCGCCGACCAGCAGCACGGTGCCCGCGAGGCTGAACAGCACGACCCTCCAGCCGTGCAGCTGGGCGAGGAAGTTCTGGTAGGCGCGCGCACGGTTGGCGTCGAGGTCGGTGATCTTGACGTCCTCGATGCCGTGATGCGCCTGCTTGGCCCGCCCGAGGAGCAGGGCCGAGACCTCGTCGAGGTCGCGCGTGGAGCGCAGCTTGACCGTCACCCGGTCCAGCTTGTGGTCGGCATCGACGCGGTCCATGTAGGTGGTCAGCGGCACGAGCAGGCCGTTGGCGTCCATGTAGTTCTCTTCGGAAAAGATCTGGCCCGGCGCCTGCACCCCGACCAGGCGGAAGCGGACCCCCGCGGCCAGCACGTCGCGGCCCACCGGGTCGGCGCCGCCGAACAGCTTCGCCGCCAGGGTGGCGCCGGCGACCGCGATCGCCAGGTGGCGCCGCTCGTCGTCCTCGGTCAGGCCGCGGCCCAGCCCGATCGGCCGGTTCATGAGCCAAGCGTACTCGGGCGTCACGCCGGTGACGAAGATGCGCTCGCTGCCGCCAGGGACGCGCACCGCCGCGCTCTTGTAGGCGCGCGGCAGGAAACCGAGCACCTTGGGGTAAGGGGCGGCCAGGCGCGGCAGGTCCTCGAAACGCAGGCCCGGGCTCATCGCGATGCGCTTTGCGTCCTCGGTCGTGCGCGCCTGCCGCGCGGCCAGCACGACCGTGCCGTCCCAGCTCATCCCGGCAAAGCCGGTCGACACCTTGTCCATGACGCCGTCGAGCACCGAGGTCATCACCACCAGGGCGAAGACGCCCAGGGTGAGCAGGGTGAGGGTGAGCAGCGAGCGCAGCTTGTGCGCCCACAGCTCGACCAGGCCGCCGCTCACCACCTCCAGCAGGAGGTTGCCCTGGGCGCCCGCCCCGCGCGCGTCACTCATAGCGCAGCGCCTCCATCGGCGACAGGCGGCTCGCCTTCCAGGCCGGGTAGAGGGCGAAGACGAAGCCGAAGACCGCGGCCAGCGCCGCCGCCCACAGGAAGCTGGCCGGCGAGATCGCCAGCGGCACCTCGATCGAGCTGGTGATGACCTTGGAGAAGACCACTCCGATGACCAGGCCCAGGCCGGTGCCGAACAGGGTGAGCAGCAGCGCCTCGGTCATGAATGCCTTGAAGACTTCGCCCCCGGAGGCGCCGATCGCCATCTTGACGCCGACCTCGCGCACCCGGTCCTTGAGCGAGGCCATCTGGATGTTGACGTTGACCATGCCGCCGCCGAGCAGCGCCAGGACGCCGGAGAGCATGAAGATGACGTTGTAGATATCTCCCTGGCTGCGCATGCGGCGGATGCGCGCGCTCACGTCGTCGAGGCGGAAGTCGCGCTGCAGCCGGTGATCGGTCTTGAGCAGCGACTCCAGGGAGCGGCTGAACACCGCCATGGCCTCGAGGTTGGGGATGCGGAAGGTCACGCGGTCGAGGCGGCGGTAGGCGTCCCCTTCCATGCGCCGGCTCACCAGCGCGGCCGGCACCGCGATCAGGCGGTTGCGCCACGAGAAGATGTTGCGCTGCGTCTTGCGGAAGCGAAAGACCTTCTCGCGCAGCACGCCGACGACCTGAACCGGCACGTCGCCGATGCGCAGCGTGCGGCCGACGATGCCGCCGGTCGGGAAGAAGGTCGCCGCCGCGTCGCTGCCCACCACCGCCACCGGCGCGGCGCTCTCCAGGTCGTAGCGCGAAAAGCCCCTTCCCTGTTCGAGGTCGTAGCCGTTGAGCGCCAGGTAGTCGCCACCGGCGCCGGTCACCTGCCGCTCCTGGTCGGCAAACTCCGAGCGCACCCGCGCGCGCGTCAGCTTCTGCTCGCTGTCGCCGCCGACCGTGCGCGGATCGAGGACCCCGCCGCGCTCGGCATCCTCGCCGCGCAGGCCGAGGTTTGCCGTCTGCAGGGCGCTCGGCGTTGCATCGTCGACCACCGCGGAGGGCAGGACGTTGAGCTTGTCGAGGCCGCCCATGCGCACGAACAGCTCGTCGGCCCGCCGCCGCTGGCTGTCGGAGATGGAGAGCCCCCCCACCACCGAGGCCACGCCGAGGATGACGCCAAGCGTCTGCAGCACCGCCCGCGGCAGGTTCTCGCGCAGCTCCGTCCAGGCGTCGAGCAGGCGCTCCCGCCATCGCCCGGAACCGGTCATGGCGCCCCTGGCGCCGATAGTGCCGATACCGCCGCCGCGAGCTCCCCGTGCGGCATCACCGCCGCGGCCTCCGCCGGAACCGCGCCGGGGCTGTGGATCAAGCCGTCGCGGATTTCCACCCGGCGTCCGGCCAGGGCCGCGATCGAGGGGTCGTGGGTGACGAGCAGGACCGTGTTGCCCTGGCGGTGCAGCTCGGCGAACAGGGCGAGGACCTCGTGCCCGGTCTGCGAGTCGAGTGCGCCGGTCGGCTCGTCGGCGAGCAGCAGGGCCGGGCCGTTGGCCAGCGCCCGCGCCACCGCCACACGCTGGCGCTGCCCGCCCGACAGCGCCGCGGGCAGGACCTCGGCCTTCTCCGGGATGCCGACCCGCTCGAGCAGCTCCATGGCCCGCCGCCGGCGCTCGCGCCGGCCGACGCCGGCATAGAGCATGGGCATGGCGACGTTGCGCAGCACCGACGCCCGCGGCAGCAGGTTGTAGCTCTGGAAGATGAATCCGATCTTCTCGTTGCGCACGCGCGCCAGCTCACCGCCCGACAGGTCGTGCACCCAGCGGCCCGCCAGGCAGTACTTGCCCGCGGTCAGCGAGTCCAGGCAGCCGAGGATCGCCATCAGCGTCGACTTGCCGGAGCCCGAAGGCCCGACCAGCGCCACGAACTCTCCCTCGTCGATGGTCAGGTCGATGCCGCGCAGGGCATGCACGGCGTTGCCGTTGTTGCCGAAGACCTTGGTGAGGCCGGTGGTTTCGATCAGGGCTGGCATGGACGTTGGCTCTCGCGATGTCTTCCCTGGCGCCCGGGGCGACTGGAGCGGGGGCTTGCGGGCGCGCGCTCGCTCAGTTGTTCTCGTCGTCCTTTTCGACCTTCTTGCGCGTCGGGTCTTCCAGGCTGACCTGCTGTCCGGGCCGCAGGCCGGCCACGATCTCCACCTTCTCGAGGGTGGCGACGCCTGCTTTGACCGGCACCGCCTCGAAGTAGTCGCGCCAGTGGTCGGAGAGCCAGACGAACTTGTCGCGGCCGGCGAGGCCCTCGCGCGCCTTGGCGAGCGCGCCGGAGGCCAGGCCGCTCTTCAACCGGTAGGCCACGGTGGCGCCGTCGCGGCGCTGCAGGGCCTCGAGCGGGATCGCCACGCTGCGGGCGCGCTTCTCGCCGAGGATCTCGACGTTGGCGCTCATCCCGGTCCGGAAGCTGTCCTCGAGCGCGTCGATCGCGATCTCGATCTCGAAGACCTTGATCTTGTCGAGCAGCTTCGCCGCCGGCGCCACGAAGCGCACCTTGCCGCCGAAGGTCTTCTGCGGATAGGCGTCGAGCGTCACGCGCACCGACTGGCCGACGTGCACCTTGGCGATGTCCACCTCGTTGAGGTTGACGCGGATGATCATCGACTCGAGGTCCGCGACAGTGAACAGGACCGTGCCGGCGTTGAAGGAGCTGACCCCGGAGGTCACGGTCTCGCCCAGCTCGACGCTCTTCTTGATCACCACGCCCGCCATCGGCGAGGTCACCCGCGCCTTCTGCGTGGAAGCGTCGCCCGAGATCGGGATGCCGCGGTCCTCGACGATCTGGTAGCGGCTGCGGGCGGCGCGCAGGTCGCCCGCGGCAAGGTCGCGCACGGTCACGAAGTTGCGCAGCGCGTCGCGGCCGATCAGGCCGTTGTCGAACAGCGCCTGCTGCACCGCCAGGGCGCGCTCGGCGTCGCGCAGGCGCAGCTGGCCTTGCGTGACGCCGGACTTGACGTCGGAGAGCGACTGCGCCTGATTGACGTCGGGCTCCACCTCGGCGAGGACCTGGCCGACCCGCACCCGGTCGCCTTCGCGCACCCGCATGGCGGTGATGCGGCCCGATACGGCCGACTTGACGTCCACCTTGTCGACCGGATCGACCACTCCCACCTCGCGCACGCTCACCTGCAAGTCTTCGGCGGCGACCTTGCCCAGGCGAAACGGCAGCTCCTCGCTCTTGCCTTTCGTGCTGGTGGCCGTCTTGGCGGCAATGAGCCCGCTGCTGGCCAGCACCAGCACCACGGCACCGACGATCCACCTCCTCTTGACGCTCACGAGTCCCTCCTTGCCTCCGTGGCGCCTCGCTGTAATCCGGGCGCCCGAGCCAACCATGACCCCTGCCTCTCATACGCTGGACGGTTCCCGGTTGTTTCAAGCGGGGGCCGCAAGGCGAGCAGCTTGCCCGCCACGCACTCATCATCAGACTTGATCCATCATCTAACTCAACATATAATACCCATATGAAAGCCATACAGGTGATGTTCGACGAAGCCCTTCTCGCCGAGCTGGATCGAACGGCAGCCGTTCGCGCCAAGGGGCGCTCGGCGGTGCTGCGGCAACTCACCAGCGACTTCTTGCGTGAACGTCGCGAAAGGGAGATCGACGCCCAGTACGAGCGCGGCTATGCGGGCGTCGAAAACCCGCTCGGGAGCGAGCTCGAGGGATGGGAGGACGAGGGCGTATGGCCTCCCGAGTGAATCGAGGCGAGATCTGGCTCTACAGCTTCGGACCGCCCAACAAGCGGCGGCCTGTGCTCGTGTTGTCGCGTCAGAGGGCGATCAGCCTTCTCCGCACAGTTCTCGTCGCGCCAATCACTTCGGCGATCCACGGTGTGCCCAGCGAAGTCCAGGTAGGGCTCGAAGAAGGGCTCAAGCACGATTCGGCGGTCAATCTGGACCATGTCCAGGCCGTTGACCAAGGAAAGCTCCGTCATTTCGTCGGCACGGTCGCACCCGGGAAGATGACCCTGGTCTGCCGAGCTCTCCTCATCGCCACCGGCTGTGGCGACGACGTCCGCTGAGCTTGGTCAGCGGCCCACCGGCTCACGCCCGGCGACCCGGCCGGCTATCGATCATCCAGGGGCCAGCCGGACCCAAGGGAACCGCGGAGCGACCGCGTTCGCAAGCCTTCGGTCGCAAGTCCACAGCTCACCTCCCAGGCGCTCCGCGAGCGCCAGGTAGTGCGCGTCGTAGCAAGCCGGCAGAGAGAAGTCGCGGGCGAGCCGGAGGGCGTGGAGATGGAGAGCCGAGTCGCGGTAGAGCCGAAGGGGCAGCCCCGAGGCCGCTGCAAAGAGTGTATCGGAAGCGATCGAGCTCAACCGGCCGTGCTTCTCGGATTGATAGAGTGCGTTGGCTACCTCGAAGAAGACCAAGGTTGGCGCCGCCAGCTCACGTCCTTCCTCCACCCAGCGCTGCCAGAGCGGCTGAAGTGGGCTTCCCGGCTCGACGAGCAGGCTGACGATCAGAGAGGCGTCAACGCACAAACTCGGCGAGCTGGGCATCCCGCTCTTCGCGTCCGTCGCGGACCAGCTCATCGGCCGGCGGCAGCCGGCGGTCGCCGAGCTCGGCTTTGAGAAGCCGATGGGCATGGTCGAGCCGGCGCTGCCACTCCGGCCGCTTCTGCCGCCTCTTCTTCAGGCGGGAGTACTCCTCAAGGGAAAGGATCACGACCTTGGGCTTGCCGTCCTTCTCGACCACGACGGCACCACTGCCGTCGGCAACACGGCGCATGATCTCGCCAAATCGAACCCGGGCCTCCGTCGCGGTGACAACTCGCTCCATTGGATCACCTCCAATCCATCGATCGATCGATTATAGGGCGCGGAGTGAGGTCTCGTCAACCGCCGCCAAAGGGCTACCGGTAAAAGATCGGGTAAGACTCCGGATCGGCCTCGTGCATGAGGTCGTAGACGGCTTCGAAGACCTGCTCGCGGTTGGGCTTGGACCAGTAGTCGCCGTCCGAGCCGTAGGAAGGGCGGTGCTCCTTGGCCGCGACCGTGCGAGGCGGCGAGTCGAGCCAGGCGTAGCCGCCCTGCCGCTCGACCACCTGCTGCAGCATGAAGGCGGTGGCGCCGCCGGGCACGTCCTCGTCGAGGAAGACGACGCGGTTGGTCTTCTGGAGCGAGCGCAGGATGCGGCCGCCGAGGTCGAAGGGCAGCAGCGTCTGCACGTCGATCACCTCGGCCTCGATGCCGACCTCGGCCAGGCGTTCGGCGGCGTCGAGGGCGATGCGGCAGCAGGCGCCGTAGGTCACCACCGTGACGTCGCCGCCGCCGCGCAGCACCTCCGGCACGCCGAGCGGCACGGTGAGCTCGCCGATGTTGTCGGGCAGCCGCTCCTTGACGCGGTAGCCGTTGAGCACCTCGATCACCAGCCCCGGGTCGTCGGAGCGCAGCAGCGTGTTGTAGAAACCGGCCGCCTGCGTCATGTTGCGCGGCACGCAGACATAGATGCCGCGCACCAGGTTGAGGATGCCCGCCATGGGCGAGCCGGCGTGCCAGATGCCCTCCAGGCGGTGGCCGCGGGTGCGCACGATCGCCGGCGCCTTCTGCCGGCCCTTGCTGCGCCAACGCAGGCAGGCCAGATCGTCGGAGAGCAGCTGCAAGCAGTAAAGCACGTAGTCGAGGTACTGGATCTCGGCGATCGGCCGCAGGCCGCGCATGGCCATGCCGATGGCCTGCCCGAGGATGGTGATCTCGCGGATGCCGGTATCGGAAACGCGGAGCTCGCCGTACTTGGCTTGCAGGCCGGCGAAGCCCTGGTTGACGTCGCCGATCAGCCCGACGTCCTCGCCCATCGCGATCAGGTTCGGATACCGCCGCAAGGCGGCGTCGAAGCAGGCATTCATGATCTTGTGGCCGTCGACCGAAGGCGAGCCGGCGCTGAAGGCCGCGGGCACCTCGGGCACCCGCAGGGCGGACTCGGGGCCGGTGCTGTAGAGGTCCGAGTCGTAGAGCTCGGACTTCTGCCGATCCTGCTCCTGTTTCCAGGCCACCAGGCGGCGGGCGGCCGGGAGGTCTTCCCCGGCGGCCGCCACCAGCGCGCTTTGCAGCGCCGCCATCAGGTCGCGCCGCATCGTCATTGGCTGGCGCTCCAGGTCGCGGCGCAGCTTCTCGATCTTCGCCGCGGCGTCGGGGCGGGAGGAGGCGCGGGCGAGGTCGGCGGTCATCGCCAGCACCTCCCGCTTCTCCTCTTCGAGCGGACCGCGGAAGGCTTGCCAGGCGCGCTGCTGCTGCTCGCGCACCCGCGCGGCGTCCTCTTTCTCGATGGCGTCGAGCTCGGCGGCCGTGGCGATCCCTTCCTCCTCCATCCACTGCCGCATCCTGCGGATGGGGTCGAACTCCGTCTCCCACGCCAGCCGCTCCTTGGGCTTGTAGCGCTCGTGGCTTCCGGACGTCGAGTGGCCCTGCGGCTGCGTCATCTCGACCACGTGGACGATCGCTGGCACGTGCTCGCGGCGCACGACCTCGGCGGCGCGCTCGTAGATCGAGCAGAGGGCCGGGTAATCCCAGCCCTTGACACGGTAGAGGTCGTAACCCTGCCGGCTGCCCGGGTCGCGGCGGAACCCGGAGAGGAGCTCCGAGAGGTCCTTGGGAACCTGGTACTCGTTGGGCACCGAGATGCCGTAGCCGTCGTCCCAGATCGACACCAGCATCGGCGCCTGCAACACGCCGGCGGCGTTGACCGACTCCCAGAACATGCCCTCGGCGCAGCTGGCGTTGCCGATGGTGCCGATGGCGATCTCGTCGCCGTGGTGGGAAAACCGGGTCATGCCCTGGAGCTCGGGAAGCTCGCGATAGAGGCGGGACGCGTAGGCGAGGCCCACCAGGCGCGGCATCTGCGAGCCGACCGGCGAGAGGTCGGCGGCGACGTTGCGGAGCCGCGCGAGGTCGCGGAAGCTGCCGTCCGGCTCGAGCAGGCAGGAGGAGAAATGAGCCGTCATGGAGCGGCCCGCCGAGCAGGGCTCGAGCTCCACGTCCGGGTTGGCGTAGAGCTGGGCGAAGAACTGCTCGATGGTCAGCAGCCCGAGGGCGAGCATCAGGGTCTGGTCGCGGTAATAGCCGGAGCGGAAGTCGCCCGGGCGGAAGACCTTGGCCAGGGCGAGCTGGGCCACCTCTTTGCCGTCGCCGAAGATGCCGAACTTGGCCTTGCCGGTCAGCACCTCCTTCCTGCCGATCAGGCTCGCCTGCCGGCTCTGGAAGGCCAGCCGGTAGTCGCGCACCACGCTCTCGCGGCTCAGCGGCGGGGCGGCAGGCGCGGGCGTCTCCCGGTCGGTCATGGATATGGTCATGTCGAGGCCTCCGGATTTGCCCGTGGGGTGCAGACGGTCCCGGCCGGCCGCTGACCCGGCCGTCGTTGGGACAGGCACGATGCTAGCACGCGGGCCCGGGCCTGAAGCTCGCCTGCCACGTCCCGGCGACGGTTGCCCGGCGGACGAGCAGCGCGGTCCGCGCGGTTTATCCGGGGGCGTACTGCTGAAGGCGGTTGTACAGCGTCCGCAGGCTCACGCCCAGCGCTTCCGCGGCCTTGCGCTTGTCGCCCCCGAAGTGCTCGAGGGAGGCCAGGATCAACCGGCGCTCGGCTTCGGCGAGCGTGCCGAGCGCATCCAGGGGCCGCTCGCCCTCCACCCGCCCTTGGCCGGACAGCTCGGGCGCCAGGCAGGACGGACCGATCTCGTCCCCGGCCAGGATGAAGGCGCGGTGGACCACGTTCTTGAGCTCGCGGACGTTGCCCGGCCAGGCGCAGCACTGCAGGATGGCCACGGTCGCCGGCGCCAGGATCTTGCGCGTGCCCTCCTGCCGGTTGAGCTCGTCGAGGAAGCTCTCGGCGAGCGCCGCGACGTCCTCGACCCGGTCGCGCAGCGGCGGCAGGTGGACCGGGAAGACCTTCAGCCGATAGAGCAGGTCCCTGCGGAACTTGCCTTCCGCGACCGCGGCGTCGAGGTCGCGGTTCGAGGCGGCGATCATACGCACGTCGATTTTCACCATCTTTTCGCCGCCCACCCGCGCCAGGGCGCCGGCTTCCAGGACGCGCAGCAGCTTGGCCTGCAGCTCGGGCGGCATCTCGCTGACCTCGTCGAGGAACAGCGTGCCGCCGTCAGCGCGCTCGAAGTAGCCGTGGTGGACGCGCTCGGCGCCGGTGAAGCTGCCGCGCTCGTGGCCGAAGAGATCGCTGTCGATCAGGCTCGGCGAGACCGCGGCGCAGTTGACCACCAGGTAAGGCTTGCCCCCCCGCCGGCTGAGGCTGTGCACGGTCTGCGCCACCAGCTCCTTGCCGGTGCCGCTCTCGCCGGTGATCAGCACGCTGGCGCTCGAAGGCGCTACCTTGACGATCAGGTCGTAGACCTGCTGCATCGCCGGCGAAGAACCCACCATCTGCCCGAAGCGGCCGAGCTGGCGGACCTGGCCGCGCAGCTCGCTGATCTTGGGCCGCAGGTCGCGCGTGCGCGCCAGGCCGGTGAGCATGGCCCTGAGCCGCGCCGCGTCCACCGGCTTGGTCAGGTAGTCGCAGGCGCCGCGGCGCAGCGCCTCGACCGCGGTGGCCACGCTGGCGTGGCCGGTGATCACCACGACTTCCGCGTGGCCGATCTGCTCCCGGAGGTCCTGGATGAGGTCGAAGCCGGTGCCGTCGGGGAGGGTCAGGTCCAGCAGCACCACGTCGGGAGGCTCGGCGAGCAGCCGGCCTCGTGCCTCGCTCAAGCTGCCGGCGGTCTGCGCGGCGAAGCCCTGCTCGGCCACCAGCGCCGCGAGCGCGCGCCGGGAGCTCTCGTCGTCGTCCACCACCAGGGCGTGAAGCACGGCGGTCAGCCCCCGCTGCCCGGCGCCGGCAAGCGCAGCCGGAGCTCGCTACCCCGGCCCGGCGCGCTCCTGACACTGATCTCGGTATCCATTCTGAAGGCTCTAGTGTACCGCAACTACGCCGAGCCTCCCGGCTCCGGCGTGCGGCGGGGCGAAAAGGCGAGAGGAAGGCCGTGCTACGATGCCGCGGCCCCGCAACACGGGAGGAGACATGCGACCGAGCTCCGGAAGGTCCGCGACCGCCCCGCCACCCACTCTGCTCGTCGTGCTCGCCTCGGCCCTGCTCGCCGTGGCGGCGGCCGCCTGCGCCAGCGCGCCGCCGGCTCAGCCGTCCCCGGAGGCTGCGAAGCCCAGCCAGGTCGCCGGCGACAGAACCGCCGGCCAGCCCAAACCGTCCGCCCCCGGGCCGGCGGCTGCGAGCGGGCAGGTGCCGGCGCCGGTGCCCGTCGAGGACCCCGCCGCCTACCCTTCGACCTACGTGCCGCCGCCCGCGCCGACCGTGCTGATCGCCAACGCCACCGTGCTCACCGCCACCGGCGAGCGCATCGAGCATGGATCCGTGCTGCTGCGCGACGGCAAGATCGCGGCGGTGGGCAAAGACCTCCAGGCGCCTGCCGGCGCGCGCCGGGTGGATGGCGCGGGCAAGTGGGTGACGCCGGGCCTGGTCGACCCTCACTCGCACCTCGGCGTCTATGCCTCTCCCGAGGTGGACGCCCACTCCGACGGCAACGAGGCCACCGATCCCAACACCGCCGAAGTGTGGGCCGAGCACTCGGTGTGGCCCCAGGATCCGCAGTTCCCTCTCGCCCTGGCCGGCGGCGTGACCACCATGCAGATCCTGCCCGGATCCGCAAACCTCTTCGGCGGGCGCAGCGTCACGGTCAAGAACGTGCCGGCCCGCGGCGTCTCCGACATGAAATTCCCCGGCGCGCCCTATGGCCTCAAGATGGCCTGCGGCGAAAACCCCAAGCGGGTCTACGGCACCAGGAACAGGGCACCCTCGACTCGCATGGGCAACGTCGCCGGCTACCGGGAGGCCTGGATCAAGGCGCAGAAATACCGCTACGCCTGGCAGGACTACCGCGACAAGAAAGCGGCGGGGAAAGAGGCCACCCCACCTGACCGCGACCTCAAGCTCGATACTCTCGCCGGCGTCCTCGAGGGCCGCATCCTGGTGCAGAACCACTGCTACCGCGCCGACGAGATGCTGGTCATGCTCGCCATCGCCCGCGAGTTCGGCTTCCACGTCGCCGCCTTCCACCACGCCGTCGAGGCCTACAAGATCGCCGACGTCCTGGCCAAGGAGGGCGTCTGCGCCGACATGTGGGCCGATTGGTGGGGTTTCAAGATGGAGGCCCTCGACGGCATCCGGGAGAACGTCGCGCTGGTGGCGCGGGCGGGCGGCTGCGCGGTCCTGCATTCGGACTCGGCCGAGGGAATCCAGCGGCTCAACCAGGAAGCCGCCAAGGCGATGGCCGCCGGCGAGCGGGCCGGCATCTCCATCGCTCCGGAGGATGCCATTCGCTGGATCACCATCAACCCGGCGCGCTCGATCGGCATCGACCGGCAGACCGGCTCGCTCGAGCCGGGCAAGATGGCCGACGTGGTGGTCTGGAGCGGCAATCCGTTCAGCGTCTACAGCCGGGCGGAAAAGGTCTACATCGACGGCGCGCTGGCCTTCGACCGGGACGATCCGGCCCGCCAGCCCGCGACCGATTTCGAGCTCGGCCTGCGCGACTCAGCGGCCGCCAAGGGGGTGCAGCCATGAACGGCCGGGGACGGCTGCGGTGGACGCCGGGCAGGAGGTGGCTGGCGGCGGCGCTGGCCGGAGGCGCCGCGCTCGCGGGCGCGGCCGCGTCCTTCGGCCGGGCGGAATCCGGCTTCGCGGAATCGCGGCTCCAGGAGCAGGCGGCCGCCGGCGCCTCCTCGCTGGCCGGCCTTGAGAGCGCCTCCGGCGAGGCCGGAGTGGTGGCCATCACCGGCGGCACCGTGCACACCCTGGGCCCGGCCGGCAAGATCGAAAACGCCACCGTCCTCATCGCCGGCGGCCGCATCCGCGCCGTTGGCCGCGACGTGGCGGTGCCGGCCGGCGCGCTGCAGATCGACGCCACGGGGAAGGTGGTCACGCCGGGGCTGTTCGACTCCTTGACTCGCCTCGGCCTGGTCGAGGTCAACCAGGTGGACGCGACGGAGGACTCGGTCAATGGCGACCTGAAACTCACCGCGGCCTTCGACGTGTCCCAGGCGATCAACCCGCGCTCCATGCTGATCCCGATCAACCGCGTCGAGGGGATCACGCGCGCGGTGGTGGCGCCGACACCGAGCAGAAGCCTGTTTGCCGGCCGGGCCGCGGTGATCCACCTGGGCGGCGACCACGACCTGGTGGTGCGCCCGTCGGTGGCCGTCATTGCCGTGCTCGGCGAGGGGGCGGCCGAGATCTCCGGCGGCTCGCGGGCGGCCGCGCTGGCCCGCCTGCGCGAGGCGCTCGCGGACACGCTCGACTACCTCGCCAACCGCGCCAGCTACGAGCGCGCCGCGCGCCGCCCCTACGCGCTCTCCCGCCTCGACCTCGAAGCGCTGGTCCCGGTGGTGCGCGGCGAGCGGCCGCTGGTGGTGCTCGCCAACCAGGCGAGCGACATCGAGGCGGCGCTCGCGCTCGCCCGCGACTTCAAGCTGCGGCTCATCCTGGCCGAGGCGAGCGAAGCCTGGAAGGTCGCTCCCCAGATCGCCGCCGCGCAGGTGCCGGTGGTGATCAACCCACTGCGCAATCTGCCGTCGAGCTTCGAGCGGTTGGGAGCGACGCTGGCCAACGCCGCCCGTCTCCACCAGGCGGGAGTGCTCCTGGCCTTCGCCACCGAGGAGGCGCACAACTCGCGTAACCTCAAGCAGGGAGCCGGCAACGCGGTCGCCAACGGTCTGCCCTGGGACGCCGCCCTGGCCGCGATGACGATCAACCCGGCGCGCATCTGGGGAGTGGCCGACCGCGTCGGCTCGCTCGAGCCCGGCAAGGAGGCGGACGTGGTGGTCTGGAGCGGCGATCCGCTGGAGGTGACGGTCTTCGCCGAGCGGGTGTTCATCCGCGGCGTGGAGATGCCTGCGGAGACGCGGCAGACCAAGCTCCGCGACCGCTACAAAGCCCTCCCGGTCGCGCGCCCCTCTTCACCGGACCGGTAGGTTCGAGCACGCCCCGGCTGGCCGCGCACCAGTCACTTGGCGCTACTGGGAATAGGTGGCTTAGGGTGTAGAGGAGCTGCGCGCCAAAGGTGACTGGCGCGCGGCCAGCCGGGGCTGCTGCACCGGGAGGAGTGGCACGCTCCCCCCAACCCGCCCGGCTTTTCGGGGACCTGCTGACTTTGATTGGGATCTGCAGGAGATCATCTTCCGTGGCTGGCTGCAGCCGCTCCTCGGCCTCTGGCTCACCGCCCTGCTCTTTGCGGCCGCCCACTTCTCCCCCACCGACTACCGCTGGAGCTCCCCGTTCACCTGGGGCATGGTCGCGCTCTATTTTCCGGTGAGCCTGGGCATCGGCGCCCTCTTCCTCTGGCGCGGCAACCTCCTCGCACCCATCCTCACCCACTTCGCCAGCGACGCTCTCGGCCTCCTGTTCCTCTCCCGCGCTCTCGCCCGCGCCCGCCACCGCGCCGCCACCTCCAGCCCCGCGGCCGCCTAGCCCGCCAGCGCCGCTAGCCTGGAAGACGCAACGCCCCTCAGCTGGCGGTCCGCCTCTCGGTCGCCAGCCCTACCCGCTCGAAGCCGGCAGAGTGGCATGTAAGCTGCTTCTACCGCAGGCTGGCGCTCAGAGCACGAAACGCAGGACGCGGCGCGCTGCCGCGATTCCGCGATGCACGGGCGGATCGAAGGCGCCATGCTCGCGAAGTTGCCCAACAAGGGGACGACGTTCCATGACCGCCATTCTGCAGGATGTTCGCTTCGCCTTCCGGATGGTGCGGAAGAACCCCGGCTTCACGGCCATCGTCGTCCTCACACTTGGCCTCGGCATCGGTTCGAACGCGACGGTGTACAGCGCAGCCTGCACGTTTTTGCTGGCTCCTTTGCCTGGGCTGCGCGAGCCCGACCGTCTGGTGCGTCTCGTGGAGGTCCCACCGCAGCGTGACGAGTGGGCCGGCGAGGCGTCGCCCGGCAGTTTCTTCGCGTGGCGGCGGCAGGCCTCCGTCTTCGAGGCGCTCGCGTCCTGCAACTGGTGGCTGGCGAATGTGACCGGAAGCACGGAGCCGGAGCGCATCCTGGGGATTCGCGGCACGGCGAACTACTTCGCGGTCCTCGGCTTCGAGCCCGCCCTCGGCCGCGGCTTCCTGCCTGGCGAGGACCAGCCTGGCAGGGACGGCGTCGCGGTCCTCGGCGACGGGCTATGGCGGCGCCGCTACGGCGCCGACCGCGGAGTCATCGGCAAGACCATCTCGCTCAACAGCCGGGGCTACACGATCGTCGGAGTCATGCCTCCCGAGCACACCTACCCCGAGGGCGGGCAGGTATGGGTGCCGCAAACGCTGCGGCCGGAGAGCGCCGCCGACTTCGCCGATCGCTCGCTGATCGTCTTCGCGCGTCTCAAGCGCGGCGTCTCCATCGCCGACGCCCAGGCGGAGCTTTCTGGAATTGCGGCGCGCATGGGGCGCGATCACCCTTCGACCAACGCGGGCTGGGGGTTGCAGATCTGGTCACTGGAGGGCTTTCAGGCCCGCCTTTCGCGCCCCTACGTCGTGCTCCTCATGGCGGCGGTGGGCTTCGTTCTGCTCATCGTCTGCGCCAACGTGGCGAGTCTCCTGCTCGCCCGCGCCAGTGCGCGGCAGCGCGAGTTCGCCTTGCGCAGCGCGCTCGGCGCCGGCCGGCTGCGGATGTTTCGCCAGCGCCTCACCGAGAGCCTCCTGCTCGCTCTGCTCGGCGGCGCGCTCGGCGCGCTCTTCGCGCGCTGGGAGATCGCGCTGTTGCGCGGCGCGCTGCCGGGCGAGCTCACGCGGTACATCCCTGCCTGGCACAGCCTCGGGGTCGACGGCCGGGTCCTCGGCTTCACGGCGCTGCTCACGCTGGCGGTGGGAGTCGTTTTCGGCACCGTGCCGGCGCTCAGCGCGGCGCGCCCCAACCTGCAGGAGTCGCTCAAGGACGGAGGCCGCGGCAGCTCGACGGGAGGGCGCGGCAACCGGCTGCGCAAAGTGCTCGTGGTCTCCGAGATGGCCCTGGCGCTCATGCTGCTCGCGAGCACCGGGCTGATGGTCCAGAGCTTCGCGCATCTCCTGAAGTCGCGGCCGGGATTCCGCACCGATCACCTGCTCACCATGCAGATCACCCTCCCCGCCGCCCCAGCCGGCGCCAGCGGCTCCACTGACTCCACAGGCTCCACAGGATCCACAGGCTCCACTGGCCCCAAGTACCGCGATACACAGGCCAAGGCCGCCTTCTACACGGACCTGTCCGGGCGGGTGAGGGCGCTGCCCGGAGTGCGCGCCATCGCGCTGGTCAACGGGCTTCCTCTGTCGGGCTGGGATGACGTCGAGGAGGTGGAGATCGCCGGCCGGCCGGCGAACGCGAACGAGAAGCCGTCGGTCGGCTACCGGGTCATCTCCGAGAGCTGGTTCGCGGCCATGGAAATCCCGTTGTCGCGGGGCAGGAGCTTCGGTAGCCAGGACCATGGCCAGGCCCAGGGAGTCGCCATCGTCAACGAGGCGATGGCGAAAGCGCTGTGGCCGGGAGTCGATCCGCTCGCGCAACGGATCCGCATCGCGGCGGAGCCTGGCGCGCGCGCCATCGTCGGAGTGGCGCGCAACATCCGCAGCCGCGGCCTCAACCAGCCTGCCAGGTCCGAGGTCTACGTTCCGTTGCTGCAGGCCGCGCCGTCGAGCATGGCCATGGTCATCCGCACCGCGGGCGATCCCGCCGCGCTCGCCGGCGACGTGCAGCGCCAGATCGCCGCCATGGATCCCGCGCTGGCCGCAGGCGACGTGCGGCCGTTCGAGCGCGTGCTGGAGCGCAATACCGCACCCTTCCGCGTCACCACCGGCATGCTGGCGGGTTTTGCCCTGCTCGCCCTGCTGCTCTCGGGGATCGGCATCTACGGCGTGATCTCTTTTGCGGTGGCGAGCCGCACCCAGGAGATCGGCGTGCGCGTCGCGCTGGGGGCGCAGCGGCGCGACGTCCTTGGCCTTGTCGTGGGCCAGGGGGCGCGGCTGGTAGCGGCCGGAATGGGGCTCGGGTTGGCCGGCGCCCTCGCGCTGACCCGCGGCATGGCGAGCGTGCTTTTCGAGGTGAGCCCCACGGACCTGGTCAGCTTCGCTGCCGCCTCCATCGTCCTCGCCGCGGTAGCGCTGGTCGCGAGCTACCTGCCGGCCCTCAAGGCAGCCGACCTCGATCCTCTCGCCGCGCTCCGATCCGAGTGAGGGCCGGCGAGAGACCCGGCTGACGCCTTCACTCGGATCGGAGCGCGGCGGACCTTGACCCGGGGGGGCCTCGACGCTATCCTCGAACCATCATCGCGGTCCAAGCGCTGCGGCCCAGTCTCCTGGAGCAGCAAAGGGAGGAGAAAATGGGAGTCTTTCATTTCATCTGGTACCTCGTCGTGGGCTTCTTCGCCGGCCTGATCGCCAAGATGGTCATGCATTTCCACCTCGGGCTCCTCGCCACCATCGTGCTCGGCATCGCCGGCTCTCTGATCGGCGGCTTCATCGGCGGCCTGATCTGGAAACCAAGAGACGCCCGGTTCCACCCCGCCGGGATTATCCTGTCGGTGATCGGCGCGATCCTCCTGCTCTTCATCTGGAAGCGCTTCGGCTGAGCCCGGGCTTCGGGTCGCGATGCGCCGGCTCAGGCGCTCGCGCTTGCGCCCGCGGTGGGGTTGATGCGGCGGCGCATGGCGCCGAGCAAGGTAAGGGCCAGGGCCAGGGCGATCGGACCGATGAAGATGCCGAGCAGGCCGAAGGCAGGCAACCCGCCGAAGACGCCGAAAAAGACGACCAGCGTGCTGAGCTCCTCGGAGCCGCGGACCAGCCGCGGCCGCAGGACGGTGTCGGAGAAGAGCGAGACGGCGAGCAGTCCCCAGAGCAAGAGGAAGATGGCGGCTCCACGATGGCCTTGCGTCCAGGCCCAGATGCCGCCGGGGAGCCATACGATCGCGGTGCCGCCGACCGGCAGCAGGGAGAAGACGGCCATCGCCGCCCCCGCCAGGGCGGGAGACTCGAGCCCCGCGATCCACCAGCCGATGCCCCCGATGACGCCCTGAACGAGCGCGCAGAGCAGCGAGCCGCGGAAGATGGCCACCAGCATGTTGCGCAGCGAGCGGCTGAGCTCGGTGCGCGCCTCGTCGTCCATCGGCAGGAGCTCCAGGGCAAAGGTGGCGATCTGCGGGCCGTCGCGGAACAGGAAGAAGAGCACGAAGAGCGCGATCGCGAAGGTGAGGATGGCGTCGAAGGTGCCGAGCAACAGCTTGGCGCTGAGCCCGGCGACAACCGCCGAGGCCGTGGCGGCGAAACCCTCCGCCATCTTCTGGAACTCCTCCTGGGAGATGCCGGCCTGGGCCTTGAGCCCGTCGAGGAGGTGAGCGATCCGCGGCAGGTGCACCAGGTCCGAGAAGGACGAGACTTTCTTCACCTTGAGCAGGGCGAGGCCGTGGCTCGCCACGTCGTGGGCTTCGTTGACCAGCATGCCGACGAAGAAGGCCGCCGGGAGGAGGACCAGCAGGGCCAGCGCCAGGGTGAGCAGGACCGCGGCGAGGCCGCGGCGGCGGCTCATCCGGCGTTCCAGGCGGCGCCAGGTCGTCCAGGACGCCGCGGCGAGCACCACCGCCCAGGCGATCCCGCCGAGGAAGGGCTGGAGCACGCACCAGCAGGCGTAGCCGATGACGGCGACCACGATCACCGAGCCGAAGATCCGGGCCTGGCTCGCCTCTTGTTGCGCGCGCATCGAACCCTCCTCGCCGCGCCTCCGCGAAAAACCGCCTGCCGCCCCCGACGCAAGATCTGCACACAAGAGTGCAAGCCGTGCCACCGGCAGGCAAGGAGACGAACCCTTCGGGTGATCTCCGGCGGCTCAGGCGGCCGTTGGCGTTGACAGGCGCTTCATCTGGCGCAAGGTCTGTTTCCACTCCCGCAGCGCCTGCTCCAGGGCGTGATGGATCATTCCCAGCCGGGTCTCCGGCAGGTCGTCCCCGGCGACCGCCTCGACAGCGGGCGCGGCGGACCGGCGCTGCAGGGCGAGCAACTCCTGTAGGGCGGACTGCAGCTTCGCATAGCCCTCGTGCAGACGCTGCTCATAGCTCTGGCGGGCGCCGCTGACTACCCGCGCAAGCTTCTCCCGGGCGGTCTCGAACTGCACCTCGATCCTGGCCTTGAGGATGGCGGCGTCGGAGGCGCGGCGCAGGTTGCGGGCGAGACCCAGGCGGGAGAGAGCGAAGATCAGCCACTTGGCCGGATCGAAGTGCCAGCGCTTGAGGCCGTTGCGGTAGTCGAACGGGAAGCTGTGGTGGAAGTTGTGGTAGCCCTCGCCGAAGGCGAGCACGGCCATCACCGCGCTGTCGCGCGCGCTGTGTTCGCGACTGTAGGGCTGGCGTCCCACCATATGGCACAGGCTGTTGATGAAGAAGGTGCCGTGGTGGCTGATCACCACCCGCAGGACGCCGCCGATCAGCAGGCAGCCGAGCACTCGGCCGGTCGCCAGGCCGGCGGCGAGCGGGATGCCGAAGGCCACGGCCATCCCCAGCTCCTTGTACCAGCGGTGCTGCCAGCGCACCAGGGGGTCTTCCAGCAGGTCGCGGACCACGGTCTGGGGAATCGGCTCGTTCTCGTGGAAGATCCATCCGATGTGCGCCCACCAGAAGCCCTTCTGGATGTTGTAGGGATCTCGCTCATGGTCGACGTTGGAGTGGTGGACGCGGTGGTCGGCCGCCCAGTTGACGACCGAGTTCTCGAAAGCGGCGGCGCCGAAGACGAGGTAGAACAGACGTACCGGCCAGACCGCCTGATAGGTCTTGTGGGTGAAGAGGCGGTGGTAGCCGGCGGTCACCGAGATGCCGACGGCCAGCCAGAGCGCCACGCAGGTGATGACCTCCGGCCAGCCGAGCCCGCGGGCGATGATGTACCACGGGGTCCCCACCAAGGCGATCGAAAACGTTCCCACGAGAAAGGCGATATTGGGAAAGTTGAGGTGGTTTTCTGCCGCGTCGGTCACGTTCGTTCTCCTCGGAGGTTGCAAAGGTCCCCTTTTCCGAGACAGCAAGAAGGCTGCCAGAGGAGGCCGCGCAGGCGGCTTGCGGCGGCACGGTTCTTGAACCTCCCGGCGCACGGAGGTTTTCCGTGCTACGAAGACGAGAATCCGTCGACCGTGCTCGCCCTCTGCTCCTGCTGATTTCCCTCACCCTGGCGTCCGTCGCGCCCTCGGCGATCTGGGGACAGGCGCCCAAGCCGGATCGGCCGGCGCCGTTCCCGCCGCCGCCAGCCGACGCCCAGATCCTCCTCGACCGGATCAACTTCTCGCCCGGGATGATCGATGGCGGCTGGGGCGCCAACTCGCGCAAGGCGGTGGCCGCCTTCCAGAAGGCGCAGGGCCTCCCGGCCTCGGGGCACGTCGATCGTGCGACCTGGCACAGCCTTCTGGCGGCGAGCGGCGATCAGGTCGTTGCGCTCTACACCATCAGCCCGGAGGACGAGAAAGGACCCTACTACAAGATCCCGGACGACGTCGAAGAGAAGGCCAAGCTGCCGGCGCTCGGCTACGGCTCGTTGCTCGAGATGCTCGGCGAGCGGTTCCACTGCTCCGAGAAGTTGCTCCGCGAGCTCAATCCGGATGCGCGCTTCGCGGCCGGAGAGGCGATCCGGGTGCCCAACGTGCGCAAGGTCGCCGAGGGGGTAACCCGCTCCCGGGCGGGAAGCGCCCAAGTGCGGATCGTGGTCTCCAAGTCGAGGCATGAGTTGACCGTGGAGAACGGCGGCCATCTCCTGTTCTTCGCGCCGGTCTCGGCGGGCAGCGAGCACGACCCGCTGCCGCTCGGCACCTGGAGGGTGCGCAGCATCGTCCGGGACCCCGTGTTCCATTACGACCCCGAGCTGTTCTGGAATGCCGACCCCGGGCGCGCCAAGGCCGCGCTCCAGCCCGGTCCCAACAATCCGGTCGGCCGGGTCTGGATCGACCTTTCGAAAGAGCACTACGGGATCCACGGTACGCCGCAGCCGTCGAAGATCGGCACCTCGTTCTCCCACGGTTGCGTGCGCCTGACCAACTGGGATGCCCTGACCTTGGCCGGCCTGGTCAGCAAAGGCACTCCGGTCGTCTTCGCGCCCTGACCCGCGGGGCCCGCCGAGCCTTGACGAAGCGCACGACCGCCCCCGATGGCCGCCCTGGCCGCGCCCACGGGCGGCAGCTCGCCGGCCTTTCCCTTGGCGCCCTCGGGATCGTCTACGGCGACATAGGCACCAGCCCGCTCTACTCGATGCACGAGTGCTTCCACGCCTCGCACGGCGTCCCGGTCACCAGCGCCAACATCCTGGGTGTGCTGTCGCTCATCTTCTGGGCGCTCATCGTCATCGTCACTCTCAAGTATCACGTCTATGTGCTGCACGCCGACAACCGCGGCGAGGGTGGCATCCTCGCCCTGATGGCCCTGGTGCGCGCCAAGATCGCAGGCCAGCGGCGGGCCGCGCTCTTCGTCGGCCTCGGCCTTTTCGGCGCCGCCCTGCTCTACGGCGACGGCGTGATCACGCCGGCGATCTCGGTGCTCTCCGCGGTGGAAGGCCTCAACGTCGCGACCAGCGTCTTCACCCCCTACGTGGTGCCCATGACCGTCGCCATCCTGATCGGCCTTTTCCTCTTTCAGCGCCGCGGCACCGGCGGCATCGGCAGCGTCTTCGGGCCGATCATGGTGGTCTGGTTCGTCACCATCGGGCTGCTCGGGATCGGCGGCATCGCCCGCCATCCAGCAGTGTTCGCGGCGCTCAACCCCATGCTCGCCCTCCATTTCCTCGGCCGCAACGGCTTCCACGGCTTCCTCGCCCTGGGTGGAGTCTTCCTGGTGGCGACCGGCGGCGAGGCGCTGTACGCGGACATGGGGCACTTCGGCGAGCTGCCGATCCAGATCGACTGGTTCAGCCTGGTCGGCCCCTCGCTGGTCCTCAACTATTTCGGGCAGGGAGGCCAGCTGCTCGACGATCCCAAGGCCTACGATTCCCCCTTCTACCACTTGGCGCCGGCATGGGCGCTCTACCCGCTGGTGCTGCTGGCCACGGCGGCGACGGTCATCGCCTCGCAGGCGGTGATCTCCGGCGCCTTCTCGCTCACCCGCCAGGCGGTCCAGCTCGGCTACCTGCCGTTGATGAACATCATTCACACCTCGGCGCGCCAGATCGGGCAGGTCTACATCCCCGGGATCAACTGGCTGTTGATGGCGGCCACCATCGGTCTGGTGCTGGGCTTCCGCACCTCTTCCAACCTCGCCGCCGCCTATGGCATCGCGGTCAGCACGACGATGGTCATCACCACCGTTCTTGCCTACTCCGTTGCCCGGCGCGTCTGGAGCTGGCCCTTATGGCTGGCGCTGCTGGTGACCGGCGGATTCCTCACCGTCGATCTCGCCTTCTTCGGCGCCAACATGGTGAAGGTGGCGGACGGCGGCTGGTTCCCGCTTCTGGTCGGAGGCCTCGTTTTCCTCGTGCTGTCGACCTGGAATCGCGGGCATACCGTGCTCGCCGATCATCTGGCGCGCAAGACGCAGCCGCTCGAGGACTTCGTCGCCCAGGTGCGGCCCGGCCAGCCGCAGCGGGTGGCCGGCACCGCCGTCTTCCTCTCGCGCAGCCCCCGGGGCACCCCGCGGGCGCTGCTCCACAACTTCGAGCACAACCGGGTGCTGCACGAGCGGATCGTCTCGCTGATGGTCGAGACCGAGGACGTTCCGAGGGTACCGGCGGCGGAACGGGTCGAGGTTCGGCCGCTGGGCGCCGGGTTCTTCCGCGTCGCCGCCCGCTACGGCTTCATGCAGAGCCCCAGCATGCAAGACGTCGTCGAGCAAGCGAAAGCCCAGGGGCTCGACCTCGATGCGGACCAGGCGACGTTTTTCGTGGCACGCGACTCGCTGGTGCCGAGCCGCAACCGCCAGATGTGGATGTGGCGGGAGCGGCTCTTCTCCTACCTGGGGCGCAACGCCCTCCACCCCACCGACTTCCTGGGAATTCCTCCCGCCAGAGTCTTCGAGCTGGGCATGCAGGTGAAACTCTAGACCGAAGTTCCTCGGGCAAATCTGAGGTAAGCCCATGAGAAATTGAGACTTAATGCCGTCTAGGCGTCTGAATTGTAGCCACTAAATTGATCGCGAAGAGGGCTTGATTTTCTGCTCCTGCACTCTATAATCATGC